>CAVWAC010000004.1:0-173583 GCA_963752905.1 uncultured Solirubrobacterales bacterium | reverse complement strand
CGTCGATCAGGGAAAGGTGAGTCTGGATAGTCCCGATTAGCAAGTACGTCGCGGGTGTCCCGCACGGGAATGAGATCACCATCCGCGAGCTCGCCGAGATGCGCAGCGGACTGCCCGACTATTTCGAAGACGACGCCTGGCTCCGTACGTGGTTGACCGATCCGCGGCGCGGATCAAGCCCCCGGCAGCTGCTCGCGTACAGCTTCAGCAAACCATTGCTGTTTGCGCCGGGCACCAGCTACCACTACTCGAACCCGAACTTCGTACTGCTCGGTCTGGTGATCCAGACGGTGTCCCACCGACCACTGGCCACCTATATCACGCAGCACATCCTGAAGCCCGAGCACCTGACGCACACCAGTGTCCCGACGGGCGCCGCGTTCCCGACCCCGCACGCGCAGGGCTACACCGACTATACGGTCGAATGCGTCTTTTCGCACGCGTGCGGCAGGACCGTCAACGCCACCAATTGGAACCTGTCCCCGGCCTGGGCGGCCGGAGCGATGGTCTCCACCCTCGGCGATCTTCGTCGCTGGGCCCGCGACGTGGCGACCGGCACGCTGCTCACCCGAGCCACCCAGAAACAGCGTCTCCGGTTCATCCCCGTAGCCGGCCTAAAGAACTATGGGTATGGGCTTGCGCTCAACAACCTCAACGGCTGGATTGGTCACAACGGAGACTGGCCCGGCTACGAAACCTTGAGCGTATACCTGCCCTCGCAACAAGCCACGGTTGTCGTGCTCATCAACGCAGGCACAACGAGTGCGCCGCTGCTACCGCTGGCAAAGGCCATCACGAGAATCATCACTCCCAAGCACATCTACCAATTCTGCAATGCCAGCGCATGTCAGTGAGCCCAGAACCCGGGGTCTGCCGGGCACGTCGTACGATCTTGATGAGAAGGCACTCGCGCGTCCGGCTTCGTCGTGATCTAACACGAACGCGAGCGTCTCGGCGACGGAGAGAGCGAGCTGCTGCTGTGATCGGTGGCTGTCGGACAAACCCGGTGCTCCGGAAATTGTTTGTGCGGTAGTCCAACCACGTGATCCACCACCAGGTCAAATCAGTTGCGCGGACGGTTCGGATACCGGCAGACGGCGTCCTACGCGCTCACCATTTCGGCGCGAGGGTCTCACATGGATGCCTGCACAACGCCTCTGCTTGTCCGACAGCCACCGCGTAAAGGGGGCCCGCGGGCTTGCCCGACGTATGTTGAACGCGGAGCTCCGGGGCCACGGCGATACGTGCGTGGTGTTGCTGCTATCCGCTCTCAGGCTCCGGGCCTAAGTCTCACGCCCGTCACGCCAGCGTGAGAGGATCGCGGCATGGCCGCAGTTCGGGTAGGCATCTTCGCCCCTGTGGGTCCATTCGCCGGCGACGCAAGACAGCGCACAGCGATATTGGCGCAGATCGCCGACGCCGGGATCGATAGCCGCTTCGTCGGCGTCGCGTTTTCTTCTTCGTCGGCGCCGGGGCAGACGCACTGATCGACGCGACGGCCCTGCTGACGCACTGCCCGGAGCTTCCGTGCTACGTCGCGCTGTATCTGCTCCCGCTGCGTCACCCGGTGCCCGTCGCGCGGCAGCTCGCGAGCATCGCCGAGCTTGCCCCCGGCCGGCTGACGCTCGGGGTCGGGATCGGTGGCGAGGACGGGCGCGAGCTGAAGAGAATCTGCGGGGTCGACCCGAGCAGCCGCGGCCGTCGCATGGACGAGTGCCTGCAGATCCTCCGCGCGCTCGGGAGCGGTGCGCCGGCGAGCTTTGAGGGCGAGTTCTTCTCCCTCGTGGATGCGCTGATCCTGCCGGCGCCCTCGCCACCGATACCACTTGTGATCGGTGGACGTTCGGACGCGGCGGTGCGACGGGCCGCACGGTTCGGCGATGGCTGGCTCGGGATCTGGGTGTCTCCGCGGCGATTTGCCACCGTGGCGCAAGAGATCGCCGAGCACGCCGGTCACGCTGGCAGAGACCCCGACGGCTTCGAGCACGCGCTCAACGTCTGGTGTGGCTTCGGCGCCAGCCGCGAGGAGGCGCGCGAGCCGCTCGCTGCCGGGATGCAGACCTTCTACCAAATGCCGTTTGAGCCCTTCGAGCGGTACTCGCCATACGGATCACCCGAGGACGTTGCGGCGTTCCTGCACGAATACGTCGACGCCGGCTGCACGGTCTTCAACGTGATCCCTTGTGCAGCGGATCACCACGCTGCCGTTGGTGCCGTCCGCGAGCTCCGGGCGCTCCTGAACTGATCGCCGGTCGTGGCCGCGAACGCCGCTGAGGCCGATGCGGGCAACTTCGACCCGATCGCCTGCGTGGCCGAACCGTGCGAAATACGACACCGGCTACCGGCGGAGAATGGTCGAGCCGACACCTCCGCGCTCGCACAACACATCGAGCCGGATCGACAGCGCATCCGAGCGCCAGCGACTCGCGGACGTGCCAGCTCAACATCGTCGCCTTCAGGACGCGCCCCGACAGTCTCAGCGAATCCGACCTCAACGAGTTCAACGACCGACTCGGATCCGCAACGCGTGCCGACGACGCGTGTTCGTCAGCACGACGACCTCCGCAGGCAAGACCGCGCTGCGGCCGCACGAGCCAGGACCGCCGCAAAGCCAAAGCAGGTCCCGACCCTTGACAGGGGTCGCGTCGCTGATCGCCACCAGCAGGGAAGTCAGGTTCGGCGACCAGGCCGGGCCAAGGCGCTTGTGGCGACCGCACCAATCCCGGCCGACGCACCAGTGCCTGGTCGCCGAAGGCATCACGCGCTTCAGACCGTCCGGAGGACGATTGACAATCGTCCGATGCCCCGGCTGGCGACGCATGCGCGTCGGCAAAAGAAGTCCCGCCGCCGTGGAGTCGAGGCTTGCCCCCTTGCACTAGCTATTGGTCACGGGTAAGCCCTCGGGGACGGCTCGGCCTGGGGGGCTCGATGCTGCGCCGTGCGGGCTCACTTGCATGTCGGAGGCGGGGGGTCAGGCCCTCGCGTCACGTACCCGAGCCCGGTGCGCGTGCTCGTGGCCACCGGCGGCCCATTGCGCCAGTCGATCTCGAGACTGCTTGGTGGTGCTGAGCGCGGGCAGGTAAGCGACGGGCCGGAAGCTCTGCGCGCTGAGCACGTCTCCCGAATCCCGACGTCGACGAAACATCCGCTGCGGCTGACCTGAACCCGACCATCCGGTCATCAGTGGGCGAGCCTGATGTCCGCGATTCGCCTCGGCCTGCGCAGCGGCCCTCGGCTTATGTCGAAGACGTGCACATCGTCCTTCGGGTCTCGAGCACCCACAGCTGCCATTCGTTCAGAGTCGTAGATCCGTGCTCGGTGCCGAGAACGGGAAGGTTGCCAACTTCGCGGGAACCGGGGTCCGATGTGATGGTGAAGAGGAACGGGCGGTTCTGATGCTGCTCACCTGGAAGCCGAGCAAGCCAGTGGCGGTCGTATAGGCGATCGTTTCGCGCCCGTTGATAGTGAGTGGCCTTCTTTCCGCCCTGAGCCGCCCGATACACTTGAACACGCGATCCGTCGCGGTACTAGCCACCTCAAGGTAGGGCCAGTTCCGACCCCGTGCGTCACACGCTTGCCACTCAGCCCGACGATCGTCTCATGAGGCGACATGCCTCCGTTGATCGATCCGATTACGTTCCCTGATCGCGCTGCGATCACGCTCCAGACACCGTCGCGTGATCCTCACCATCAGGCATGTCATTCGAGCCCGGCTGGATCTATGGCCATGCTGTCGATGCCCTGCGGGTAAATCGGTTGTACACCGCCGGCCAGCCAGAGGTTGTACGCCGGCAACCGACCAGCGGTGCTCGGCCCGCCGAACGCGCCATAGCTGATGTACAGCATGTGCGTGCGCGGACTCGCCGCCACCCCGCGAACGCCTTTGACTCCGGGCAAGCGAACCCGCTGCACAAGCCGATGACCATGATCGATGTCATACACATACATCGCTCCATCCGGGAAGACGTACTCGTAGTGGCGCGTCGCCCCCGAGGACAGCGATGCGGCGTGCGGTACGTGTGCGGCCAGCCGGTCCGCTGCGACCGGGACGTGCACCGCTGAGCTCAGGTGGCGCGGGCTGGCCGCGCACCCCAGGACTGCACGAACCACGCCGAGTGCCACCGCGATCACCGCAGTACGACGCAGCACCATTACGCTGGAGCGTCCACTCTGCACCCTCGAACGATCGTATCGAGATGCCGGGGGCACAAAGACTGCATCGCCTTCAGCGCCAAGCGCACGTGCCCAGGGTCAGAGCGGCCGACCGCCCACAGGCTTGCGTCGCCGCTGGGCCGGTCGCATTCGTCCCTCGACCTCCTTGCTGCGCGCTACTGCTCCATATGGGCGACCGCGCAGTCGTCCGAGCGCGCCAGAGTTCCGCGTTCTCGGACGCGAGCGTCAGTCTGACGCCGCCGGCGACACGCCTGCTTCTTGTCCAAGGCGGAGGTCGGCGTTCGCCAGAATCGAGCAAGCACCGGCTCCTCCTTCCGTGGAAGACCAGGCTCTCGGAGCGACCACTCACGCCAATCGGCGCCGCCGGCGGGGCCAGTTGCGCAAGTGGCGAGATGCGGGACGGATGTCGTCCACGGTGTCGAGACCTGCACTCGTGTAGGCGCGTGTAGGGGAGCCATCGCGGTCGTCATGACTCCCTCTGTCCCGCGACCAGCGACGCGCGACGGCAATCTTGCCCCGACGTCGTGGCCGCTCTGCGACTGATGCAGCAGTCTTGACGCCAACGGCGGACGCCCGACTTTCACGCGATTGGAAGAGCCGGCGTCCACACCGGGAGGCGCTTCTAGGCCGGGCCAGATCTGGTCGTGAACTACCCGATCACGACCTCCGGAGACCAGCGGGCCGGCACTGGCTGCGCGGAACGTTGCTCTTGAACTCGTCGCTGCAAGGACGTGAGCGCTAGCAGGGTGCTGAAATTTGTTGGCGGCCATCGCAATATGCCCACTGGCGGCCAGTACGAACTGCCCGTTGGCGGTCACCGTCGTTGCGAAGCGATCGCTCGTAGCGATCGTTGGAGCTGGCGGCCGCGTCCTCGACCGGCACGTCTGGGACGATCATCGAGTGGCTCCGCCGAGCCCTAAGGTTGGACGGCGAGGACATCGAGATTGTGACGGTGATGAAGGAGCGGTCATGGCGAAGCTGATCTACGCGTCGAACATGTCCCTCGACGGCTGCACCGAGGACGAACGCGGCGCCTTCGACTGGGCTCCGCCGGACGACGACGTCTTCGCGTTCATGACCAAGCTCATGCGGTCCGCAGGCACGTATCTCTACGGGCGGCGCATGTACGAGACGCTGGCCGTGTGGGAGACCGACTCCACCCTGGCCGCGCAGTCAGACCTCACGGCCGACTACGCCAGCGCATGGCAGGCGGCGGACAAGGTCGTCTACTCCTCGACCCTGGCCGCGCCGCCCACTGCGAACACTCGGCTCGAACGCCGCTTCGACCCCAGCGCGGTACTCGACCTGAAGGCCGCCGCCAGTAGGGATCTGTTGGTCGGTGGCCCGAACCTCGCAGCACAGGCTCTCGTCGCCGGGCTGGTCGACGAGCTCGCCCTGTTCGTCTGGCCAGTCATCCTCGGTGGGCGCAACCCCGCACTGCCAACCGACACCCGCGCCGATCTCGAGCTCATCGACGAGCACCGATTCAGCAGCGGCGTCGTCCACCTCCGCTACCGCCTTCAGTAACGACGCAGGGAATCGTACCCTCGCGCACTGCCCCAGAACGCCGGGTCGCGGACGACGGTAGCCAACCACGGCGATCGCCACAAGCGAGGGCCGCCACCGGGAACCAGGTGGCCGCTGCTGGGCAGATGGCGATGGCCACCGACAAGATCCGGGCGGGGTGCTCGCGTTCGGCGGCTGGATGGAAGAGACTGTGGGGATGCGTGGGAGCCCGGATCCGGGACCCTGTTGAACGCGTGGGCGTCGCACAAGAGTTTCAAACCGAATGACGCGCCGCCGTCGGAGCCGCCGGCCGGGCGCAACGTCGAAGTGGCCTGGCATGGCGAGAAGCGCTCGAACGACACGCACGCCTCGACGACCGACCCCGAGGCCCGCCTCTATCGCAAGAGCAACAACACCGCCGCCACCCTCTGCTACGCCGGCCATCTGCTGATGGAGCACCGGAGCGCGTTGATCGTGGACGCTGAGCTCACCGCCGCCGGCGGCTACGCCGAGCGGGCAACAGCGCTCGACATGCTCGCTCGGCTGCCCGCGTCGGCTCGGCGGCGCACCGTTGCGGGCGACAAGAACTACGACACCAAAGGCTTCGTGGCCGACACCCGCAACCTCGGGTTCACCCCACA
The DNA here is from genome assembly GCA_963752905.1 of uncultured Solirubrobacterales bacterium. GTDB lineage: Bacteria > Actinomycetota > Thermoleophilia > Solirubrobacterales > Solirubrobacteraceae > Palsa-465. The sequence continues at coordinate 167,263 of CAVWAC010000004.1, read as the reverse complement.
CGTCGCCCAGAACGTGAGCGGGAACCGGCGATCAGCGATCGACGGTCGCACCACCCGACACGCCGGGCACGAGGTGAGCATGCGGATCCGGAAACGGATCGAAGAACCCTTCGGCTGGATCAAGACCATCGGCGGAGGCCGCAAGCTCCGCTACATCGGCCGACAACGCAACCGGGCCTGGTTCAAGATCACCGCCGCTGTCTACAACCTCATCCGCATCACCGCCCTCGACGCCACACCAGCCTGACCACCCAGCGCGGGGCATCCAGCCGCACCCGCCGACGAGCACCCCGACCCAACACAACCGCCGCCGACCCACCCGACCAGCCAGCGCCGGGTCCGCCAACACGGCGAACCACGAGTCAGATCAGACGCCGAATTTCCGCACCCTGCTAGCTGTCTATGTGCCATAGGCCCCAACCTCGTGGTAGAGCCTGATGACCATATTCGCCGTGCCGTGCAAGTGGTGAAGGGTTTCGCGAACATCGGGCAGCCCCTCAAGACGCTGGCGGTCTTCGACGCTTCGCATCTCAACGATGGCCGCGATCGAGGTTCGGTCGGCGCTCTGGAGAACCCTTGCCGACACGAACGCCGGATCCTCGACAATCCCGCCGAACATCTCATCTAGACGCCGAACAGCGGCGGCCTCTTCTGCTGGATCCACCTCCCACACATGGATGAGGACTGGGCTCTCGTTCATCGACGCGCACCTCGCTTTCGGGCTCGACAGCGACCAAGTGGTGGTATTCCGGGGGATGCCGTGGTCGATCATATTTCGCTGAGCCGCTTGCCGCGACCGACGAGAGCGCTCACTGCCTGAAGCGGTCACCAGGCCAAGATGACTGCTCCAGGCGTGGAGGAGCTACGCCCGGGCCGCCTCGCGACGCCCGAGGCAGATCTGCCTTCGTTGTCGTACGGGCATGTCGTCGGCGACTCCACGGTCCCTGCTCGGCGCGGATAGCGAGAACGACGCTGGCGATCGCTATTGCGTCTCAGACGGCGCTGGGGCGAGCGAGGACCGGCGGCAGAGATGGCCTGGTGCAGCCGCCCAGCGGCTTTCAGAGCACGGGGAATAACGACGGTGAAGCGGCCTTGGGCGAGCTCCTCGGTGGCGGGATCGTAACCACGGCCCCAATACGTGTCTGCTGCTTCGAACACGTCGACGCCGAGATCCCGGAAAGCATCCAGCTGGAGTCTGCCCTCGCCACGGGCGTACTCATCGAAGTGCTCGAGGATGTCGCGGCCGGGTTTAGCGCCGGGCACTGCCTCATTCGAACAATTCGATCTCCCAATCGAGGCGATCGCGGTGAACTTCATCGACACCAAGGCGTTCAAGCTCTCTCGCCTGCATCTCGGCGCACCGGCGCAGGGCGCGTAGGTGGCCAAAGATCTGCCGGGCGTAGATCTGTTGCGCGGGGCCGCTGCTATTCCTCGCGTCGCTCGCAAAGAGGAGGCCGCCTGAAACGGCCACCACGACTGTGACACGGCTATCGCGTACGGCGATCGAGCCGGCGACCAGGGCCCCTCCTCGGATTACTCACGGAGCAATGATCGCGCCTAAGGAGTCGTAGATAAATAATGTGAAGGATCTCGGCCGGGGGCGTAGAACTTCGGGGGCGTGATCGATGAGCGGTTGATCGGCGAGCGGTTTCGGGCGTTGGCGCCGGAGTTGAGCGAGCGGGGGCGGCGGATCTGGGCGGCGTCGGAGGCGCGGGTGCTCGGTCGTGGTGGGATCGCAGCGGTGGCGAGGGCGAGCGGGATCTCTGAGAACACGATCCGCAAGGGCATGCGCGAGATCGATGCTGGTGAGCGGCTTGAGGGTGGTCGGGTGCGTCGGCGTGGCGGTGGACGCAAGCCGATCGGTGAGACTGATCCGGAGCTGGTCGTGGTGTTGGAGCGCCTGGTCGCGGAGGACTGTCGCGGCGACCCGATGCAGGTGCTGTTGTGGACGTCTAAGAGCGTGCGCCGGCTCGCTGTTGAGTTGCGTGAGCGGGGCCACGAGGTTCACTTCACGACCGTGGCTCACCTGTTGCGCTCGATGGGGTACAGCCTGCAGTCCAATCGCAAGACTCTGGAAGGAGCGCAGCATCCCGACCGTGATCAGCAGTTTCGTCTGATCAATGAACGGGTCGGCGCGGCGATCGCCGCGGGCGAGCCGGCAATCTCGATCGATACCAAGAAGAAGGAGCTCGTCGGCAAGTTCAAGAACGCTGGGCGCGAGTGGCGGGCGGCCGGAGAGCCGATCAGGGTCTCGACCCACGACTTCCCCAGCCAGGCGATCGGCAAGGCGATCCCCTACGGCGTCTATGACATCGCTTCGGACGAGGGGTTCGTCAACGTCGGGATCACCTCTGAGACCGCGCAGCTCGCGGTCGCGTCGATTCGCGCGTGGTGGCAGGACCTCGGCTCAGAGCGCTACCCCGCCGCCGGCGCGCTGCAGATCACCGCCGATTGCGGCGGCGGGAACGGGAACCGCATCCGCCTCTGGAAGACCGAGTTGCAGAAGCTCGCTGATGACACCGGCCTCGAGATCCGCGTCTGCCACTTCCCGCCCGGCACGTCGAAATGGAACAAAATCGAGCACCGACTGTTCTGTCACATCAGCCAGAACTGGCGTGGCCGGCCGCTGATCAGCTACCAGGTGATCATCAACTCAATCGCCGCGACCACGACCAGCGCCGGCCTGACGGTCTACGCACGACTCGACGAGCGCGACTACCCCAAAAAGGTCGAGGTCACCGACGCCCAACTCGCCGCCGTCAACCTCACCGCAGATCCGTTCCACCCCGAGTGGAACTACACGATCGCGCCATCCCTGAATTCAGCACGTTAATTATCTACGCTTTCTAAGGGGACCACTTGCCGCGCCTGCGCTTCCGCGTGGAAGCACCAGCGACAGTCGAGGTGACAATCGCGGGCCTGCGGACCCTTCGACGCGCTTAGGCACCAGCGCTAACGCTGGACGGGCGGGGCATCATCGACTCCAGCATCAGCACAGCGCACGCGGTGAGTATTACGACGGATGCCTGAGTGATCCCTACTGGGAACGACCGGATCGTAAGCGCCATTTGGCGGGCTGCCCGATCTCTCCAGATTTCCACCAACGCCTGCCGGTTATCCGTGGTCTGCAACTTCCAGCGTCCTTTGAGCGAGCGCCGCATCTCGACCTGCGCGCCATCGACTAGGGAAATCGTTCCGCCGGGCAGCCAATGCCGACCGGAGTACCAGCCGATATGTCCCCCGTCCGCGGATTCGATGATCAGCTCCCAGCCAAGCGGCTGGCGCTTCTTCAGACCCCAGGCACCCTCCGCGGAGGCCATCCACGCAAGCTCTGCCTGACCACCGAAATCAAGCGACCCAACCCGTCCAGAGGCGGCCACTATGTCGTAGCTGTGGTGAGCTACGTATGACATCGCGATCGCCCCCCCGCCAAAACCGGCGCCTAGCGCACGCCGCTCCTCTGCGGACAGCTCCAGATCGACCCCGACAACCCGCAACCTCTCGTCCGTGGCCTCTTCCATGCTGACAAAAAGATCTGTCCAATGGTCGTGTCGCTCCGGCATGACGTCGGGTCGGTCGCGATCAGCAGAGGCAAGCGGCGCATCGACGGGCCGCAGTGGTTGGCCCGCCGGGGTCACGCTCCGTGCGGTCCTCGGCCGGCCCGAATGAATGCGGGCGCCCGGAGAACCAACAGGTCGACTCGCGTTGCTCCGGTGTCCTCCCCGCCGTACGTCCGTCTGTCCCTGCACGCCTCATGATCGCGCGCTCGTTAGGTTGTCCGCAAATCCTCACCAAGGCTTGAGAATAGCTCGTGACAAAGCGGGTCTGGTCGGGCGCGTGTGGTGTGTCGGATGCAGCCGTGCGTTCTGAGGAACGTCCGATTCCGAACGACTCATCGCTGCTGCATCGGGCTAACCGCGACAGTCGTCCCGAGCGCTCTGTTCGACGCTCGGCCAGTCTCCCTAAGCTTAAGCGTCCTCGGATGCCGCCTCGTATCCCTGCGCGTAAGTCCGCAGTCGGCCACTCACCATCGCGCATTCTCACTTGGGAACCCGTCTCCGGGTTCGGCGGGCCGCCTCAGCCCGAACTCACGATCCAATGGCGGACAGCTCGCTGCTCCAGTACAACCCAGTCGGCAATGTGTCGTAAGGGTTAGGTAGCGTGTCCGGCGTTACGTAGACGTATCCGGCATTCCGGCGCTTGCTCAGCGAGACGGCGTGAGTCATGGCGGAGGAGCTCGGCGTGGCGTAGACGATGTGCCAGAAGTGGCTGGCCGAATACTGGGTGACCCACGACGGCGCCGAGTACGAATTGACGTAGGTCTGGTCTGAACCCTCGAATGTGAGGAGGATGTCGGCATCGGAGACATAACACTGGCTGGTTTGCGTTCCCGGATTAAGGATCGTTCGTGCCGTGCCGCCCTTCGCCTTTACAAAGGAGTTGAGTGCAGCGTAGTACGACGAGTAAGTGCAGCTGGTGCTGGCTTGATCGAAGAAAATGCCGTTCACCCCGTACCAATTGTAGTAGCTGGTAACGTCCGATTCGACCGCGGACAAGCTCCGATTCCCGTAGTTCGTATAGACGTAACCGACAACGGTGATTCCAGCAGCTTGGGCGGCGCGAACAGCACTTGCGTAGTTCGGGTCCAGGGAGGATCCCGGCCCGCTATTCGGGTTCATGACCGCGATCTTGAGGCGCGAGCTGGACTGGTCCATCTGAGTCCAGTAGGCACTCGGATAGAAATAAGCCGGTACGGCCATGCTTTGCGCTCCAGCCGTTGCGGCGAACATGAGCAAGGCAGCGAATGTCGCCGCCAGAGATACGACGGCGCGACAGCAGAAACGCCTTCCGGTGGCCATGGGATCCCGTCCCTTTAGTATCCGACACCCTTGGCGAGTGCCTCATTACTCCAAGCGCCGGCACGTCTGAAGCACGTGACGCAACGCCGCACAATACGGTACGCCGCGAGCCGAGCTTCTGCATCCGTAGAATCTTCTAGATCCGTAGGAAACCACAGTGGGGCGGCTTGGCCGGTTCGGGCCTCGATGCAGTCGCGTCCTGGCGCTCGCCGACGTGCCGAGACCGAAGCCGGAGTATCAGCGTCCTGGCGCCTCCAGTTGCCGACCTGAGCGGGCGCTGAGGCGTGACGCCGCTGCTTCGGGCTTAGTGGTCAAGCTTTTGTGGTCGGCGGATGTCGGGAGAGCGCCTGTTTTGGGCTTGCCCGTGCAGAGGGCCCCTTTTAGACCAGCGCCTCCCGACGTTCCGTCGAGGTGCCCCAAGAGCGGCAACAGGAGGTCGCGCCCAGAGCGCCATCAGTAAGCAACCGCCAGGGTACCTCGCGCCGACCCGTGTCAACCAGTAGTCGGAGCAAGGAGTGGGTGATGAGTGAGCTGCGGTTCGCGGGTGTGGACTGGGCCAGCGAGGAGCACGCCGTGTGCGTGGTCGATGAGCACGGCCGGATCGTCGAGGGCCGCCGCTACCGGCACAACGAGACTGGGATCCGCGCGTTGTGCAGCCGCCTGCTGCGCCTGGGCGCGAAGTTGGTTGCGCTGGACGCGCTCGAGGCTGCCGGAAGCGATGTGGAAGACCACTAGGAATTGGAGGGATGCCGGCGGAGCCCACAGCTCGAGGGCGTTCAGCCTCGCGGGCCGCGCCGCGCTCCCAGGCCGCGGCGGTCTGGGCTGCATTCTTGGCTGCGAAAGGTGGCAGCAGATCGCAGCAAACGCGTCGTCCTACCGTCCCCAGCCCCCGTGGCTAGGGGGGTTTTGGCCGGGCGGCAGCACCCCGCGACAGCTCGGGTGTGCTTGCAAGCAGGAGGTCGCCGGTTCGATCCCGGCTGGCTCCATGGACGAAAGTTCCTGCAAACGAGGCGGTCTTTCGTTCTGGTTGGCGGCTTGCGTGGGGTGTCGGAGCTGGCACTCTGTGACCAATTGCGTTCCGGCGCTCCTCGCGCGTGCTCGCCGGCGGATGGGCGGGCGGCGCTCGCGGGGCGCGGCCGACCTTCGGCGTCGGCGCGGTCGCGTCGCTTGGTCGATGAGTCATGCGGTGCAGCTTGGCGTGCGTCGCGGGACGTCACAACCGCCCCAGCGGGACGCTTGCCGGACGCTTCGTCCAGCGCGGCGTCACGACGCGACCCCGCGGCTGTTCATTCTCCGGCGGCGGTGCATCCGGGTCGCAGCTGAAGCCAGACGGAGCATCGTCGGGCCGCTCCCTGAACGGTGGCCACGGGTGAAAGCGGTCACGGACGTCGCAGCCATCTAGACAGGCCTCCGCCGGCGGACTGTCGCCGATCCCCCTCGCGGAGTCCGATCCTGCCGCGGGGGGAGAGAGAAGTGATCGGCGGTGAACTGAGCTGTCCGCGCGGGGCAAGGCTCGGCTCGTGCGGTAGATCCTCAAGCGAGCCGCCGTCAGTAGGACTCGGGCTCTCGGCATGGGCACGCAGCGCCCCGGCGTGCTGCCGCGTAATACTTCCAGTACGGCGTCATCCGGGTCCCTGCTCTCGGGTCAGCTCGATGACAGCTGGGCTACGGTACGTGCTGTGGGTGCACGCACGAGCTATTCGCCGGGGACCTTCTGCTGGGCCGATCTTGCCACGCCGGACATCGAGAGTGGGAAGGCCTTTTACGGCGGGGTGCTCGGCTGGGAGTTCGAGCATATGGATTCGGGCGATCCGTTGGACTACGTCGTCGCCCACCGCGAAGGGGTGCGGGTGGCCGCGCTTCACCAGGCCACCAATCAGCCTCCGCACTGGAACAACTACGTCACCGTCGAGGACGTCGACTTAGTCGCCCAGCGGGCGCAAGAGCTCGGGGGCAGCGTCCTTGCTGGCCCCCTCGATGTTCTCTCAGCCGGTCGCATGGCGGCGATCTCTGATCCTCAGGGGGCGATGGTGATCGCTTGGAAGCCGGCAGCGTTAGTGGGGGCCGAGATGGTCAACGAACCGGGCGCGATGACGTGGAATGACCTCCTGACGAGTGACGTCGAGGCTGCATGCCGTTTCTACGCGGCCCTCTTTGGCTGGGAGGTCGATCCTGTCGCCGAGAGCAGCGGCCGCTATTGGGTCATCAGGGGACCCGATGGCTCTAACGGCGGGATGATGCCGCTGCCTACGGAGGGCATTCCGTCCTTCTGGCAGCCCTATTTCGCGGTCGAGTCGTTGGAGGCTGCTCAGGCGAAGGTGCGCGAGCTCGGCGGGCGCGTCCTCATCGAGCCCACACCGGTGCCGAGCGGCGCCTTCGTCGCCGTGCTCGACCCCCAGGGCGCGGCTTTCTCGCTTCTGGCCGGCGAGCTTGACCCCTAATCCGCTGCCGGCTCTGACGAACGAGTCGTCGCCAACTCAATCGTCCGCAGCCGAGACCGCCACGTGAGCAAAGCAATCGCGCGGTCGGTCGCGGCCGGCGGCTCGACAGCTAGGTCGGGCCGCGGTAGTCCGCGGATCCTACGCGGAGGCCCCCGCCGCGATTCCTACCTGCGCCAGGATCGCCCTTGCGGAGCGGTGGATGTCCTCCTCGGTCGTGCGCCAGTTGCACACCGAAATCCGCATCGCAGGCTCCCCCTCCCATTCCGTGCCGCTCATCCAGCACGTCCCCTCGCGCTGGACGCCATCGATGACCTCGTCGGTGACGTTCGCGCCATCGCAAGCGAAGCGGACCAGCACCTGGTTGAGGACTACGTTGTTGAGGACCGTGACCCGGGGATCGCGCGCCAGCTTCTCTGCCATGAGCCGCGCGCAGCCACAGCAGCGCTCGACCAGCGCGGCAACCCCGCCGCGCCCCAGCTCGCGCAGCGCGGCGTACACCGCGAAGCCGCGGGCTCGACGCGAGAACTCAGGCACCCATTCGGCCTCGTAGCGCTCGTCGTGCAGCGCCTGCGGTATGTACTCCGCGCCGACGAACGAGTTCATCGCGGCGGCGTGAGCTGTCCGGTCGCGGACGATCGCGACGCCGCAGTCGTAGGGCACATTGAGCCACTTGTGCGCGTCGGTGGCCCAGGAGTCGGCGTCGCCAACGCCCTCGACGAGCCCACGCAACCTCGGGCTCGCCGCCGCCCACAGCCCAAACGCGCCGTCCACGTGACACCACGCATTGTGCTCGCGCGCGAGCCGCGCGATCGCAGGCACTGCGTCGATCGCGCCAGTGTTGACCTCGCCGACTTGGGCGACGACGATGGCCGGCCCCTCGCCGCAAGACAACAGGCGCGCGAACTCGGACACGCGCATGCGACCCTGGTCGTCGGCCGCCACGAGCTCCACCCGACGGCTACCCAGCCCGAGCATCCGCAGCGCTGCAAAGACCGTCGTGTGCGCCTTGGCGCCGACCAACACACGAATCGGCGGGGCACCGAACAGGCCGTCGGCCTCGACATCCCAGCCCGCATCGGCGAGCGCGCGATGACGTGCCGCGGCCAGACATGTGAAGTGGGCCATCTGACAACCCGTCGTCAGCCCCACCCCTGCATCATCGGGCAGCCCGAGAATGTCCAGAAGCCATTCGCAGGCGACCTCCTCCGCCACGGCGGCCGAGGGGCCACCCGGGTAGCCGGCTGCGTTCTGGTCCCAGACCGACGTCAGCCAGTCGGCCGCGATCGCCGCGTCGAGAGCGCCGCCGATGACGAACCCGAAGTAGCGGGGACTCTGCGTCCCGACGAGGCCGGGATCCGCCGCCCCCACCAACTCCTCGATCACCTGCAGCGCTGGGTGCGACCTGTCCTCGAGAGCAACCCCCAGCGCGGAGCGCAGCTCGTCGAGCGACGCACCCGCGCGCACGGGGCGCTCCGGCAGCGACGCCAGATACTCGGCCGCGATCTCAGCAGTACGACGAAGCAGCTCGGGATCCATCCCGCGACACTACTCCGTCTAGCGATCCACTCGTCGCCACTGCGATGGCCGGCCCGCGCCGGCGCACAACAAACAGCAGTCGCGCCGAGCCCAGGCCGCGCCCACACACACGCTCGCTTGTGGGCGGGAGCAGCAGCCCGGCACCAGTCGGCTGGCGGTTGCTTCGGTGAGCCGGGGCGACAGGCCGTCCCGTTGCTGAGTCACGGCGGTGAGCATCTCGGCAAACACGTCGGACTGTCTGGTGGCGCTGCTGTTTCACGTTGCGGAGCGACACTCCGGTCCGTGCGGCGTACGGCGACAGTGGGCTTAGGGCGGTTTCATGGCAGCGCCAGCTCGTACTCGAGTTCTCCGCGCTCGCTGGCGCGGGCGCGGAAACCAAGCCGCCGCATGAGCGCGCGGGCTGGCCGGTTCTCCCACACCGTCGTAGCGCGCAACGCGTTGAAGCGATTGGATCGCGCGCGCTGCACCATTCGTATGGTGAGGGCGGTTCCGATCCCCATCCGCTGGACGTCGTCGGCGACCGCGACGGCCACATCGGCGACGCGGTCCTCATCGTGGAATTGGGCGTAGCGAGCGACGCCGACGATTGCGTCCTCGCGCGGGTGGATCGCCACGAGGGCCTCGTGGCTGACGTGGTCAATATCGCTGAGGTAGTCGAGCTCGCGCTCGCTGAGCCGCGGCTTCAGCCCGAGGAACCGGCGCTGGCGCGACTCGGGGCTCAAGCGGGCGAAGAGGCCGAGCAGGCCGGCACGGTCGCTCCGTTCCAGTGGCCGGATCCGCAGCGGCGTTCCGTCGTCGAGAACGAGCGTGTCGGTTGTCTCGGCGATCCATTCGGTGAACGCCGGCCAGCTGGCTGTGCGGAGGCCGCAGTCGCCATACATCTGATGATTTGCGTCCATTTGGGGTGTAGGACGCAGCTCGTGCGCGTTTCCTTCCAACGCACGCACAGCGACCTGCGCCTACGGCCATCCGAGCCTGTTCGCGGTAGCTGGTCAGTGCTTGCGCGCGAAGGCGAGGCACCGCGCTTGGTGACGCGCACGGGGACCTGCTCGCGGCCGTTCTGGATGTTCATGAAGAAGGCGAGTACGTCCAGCGCCGGACTATCGCTTCCCTCACGCGGGGCGGCAGCGAGCTCACGATCGCGTTAGACACTATGGAGGGCTCGCCCCGAGCGTCGTCGCCGTGTGCGCTCCTTGTCTTGTTGGGAGACCGCTCGCTGCGAGGATCGGCGACGACATCGTGGCGCGTCCGGGCGAGATGGAGCCACGCGGTGTCAGGATCGTGTGGCTCCATTTCGCGCCGAGGAGCATGGCCGGGGCCGTGTCGACGTGGCCTGGTTAGTGGTAGAGCAACGTGAGCGTCTGCTTGGCATCAACAGCCGTAGCGGGATCAGTGCCCGTATCTGCGTCGCGCCACCAGTGCTGCTGAGTCGCGCGCGTAACCTGGCTGGCGCACGGTGCAAGTTCTCCTCGCTCTGATCTCCGCGTTTCTGTTCGCGCTCGGGACCGTGCTGCAGCAGAAGGCAGGCATGGACGGCCTGCGGTCTGGGACCAGCTCGGGACTCCTGGTGCGGATGGCACGCCATCGGTTGTGGCTGGGTGGGATCGCCTGCGACATCGGCGGGTTCATCGCGCAAGCTGCGGCGCTTTGGCGCGGCCAGCTGGCTGTCGTGCAACCGCTACTCGTTTTGAGCGTGGTGTTCGCTCTGCCGCTTGGCGCTCGGCTCAGCGACCAGCGTGTCGGGCGCCGTGAGGCGGCGGCGGCAGCGCTCGTTGTGGCGGCGCTGGCCGGCTTTCTCGCGCTCGCGGATCCCTCGGGCGGACGCAGCGAGGCGTCGCTCAGTGAGTGGGTTGTGGCCGGCATTGCGTGTGCAGCGGTCTGCGCGCCGTTAGCGCTGCTGGGCCGACACGGCCCAGCGCCGCGCCGCGCTGCTCTGTTGGGGGCGGCCGCCGGCATCCTGTTCGCGTTGTGCGCGGCGCTGACGAAATCCGTGGTCGACGAGCTGCACCGCGGCGTGGTGCATGTGATCGCGAGCTGGGAGCCCTACGCGCTGTGCGGCGTGGGATACGTCTCGATGACGCTCAACCAGCTGGCGCTGAACACCCGCGCCCTTGCCGCGACCATCGCCAGCAGCACCGCGCTCGACCCCATCATCAGTGTGGCGCTCGGGCTCGCCCTGTTCGATGAGCACCTTCATGCCAGCGGTCTGCAGGCCGCCGGGGCGTTCGTGGCACTCGCCGCGGCGCTGCTCGGTGTGACGGTCCTTGCCCGGGCCGAGGATCCGAACACACCGTCGCCACTCCGTGACCCGGCTGGCAGCTGCTGACCGGCAGGCCAGCCCGCACGAGCGCATTCATCCCTGAGCCGCCTCGCTTCGGACGAGCACTCGGGCGACCAAGCCATCGTCCGGCTCGTCCGGATCTGTCTTGCGGCGGAGGATCAGTCCGTCCCTTCGGTGGCGGCGTGGCTGGTGCTGTCTGCTGTGTTTTCGGCGCAGAGGAGGGTGGACCACTCGCGTAATGTCCGCAATCGCTGCGTGCCGCTCGCGCTCGGCGGTGGTCAGGGTCCGGGACCACGCGGTCTGCCATTTGACTGGCGCGCGCACGGGCGAGCGTGACGGGCGCGGCACAATGGCGCGGGGATGGCCTGCGAGTGGTTGCTGATCGATGGAGCGAGCCTGATCTTCCGCGCCTACTACGGCGCGCTGGCCAGCGCGCGCGCCGCGGGGACCGATGGGAACGCGATCGCGGGTTTCCTGGACAGGCTGGCGCGGCTGGTCGCCGATCGCCGGCCCCGCCGGCTGGTGATCGCCGAGGACTGGGCATGGCGGCCCCAGTGGCGAGTGGACCTGATTGCGGGCTATAAGGCCCACCGGGTCGCTGAGCCGGTTCCACCCGGGCTGGTGCCCCACCTTCCGGTGATCACCCAGCTGCTTGAACACGTCGGGATCGACGTCGTTGGTGTCGCCGATTACGAGGCCGAGGACGTGATCGCCACTCTGACCAGACTCGCCTCCGGGACCGTCGAGATCGCCAGCGGTGACCGAGATCTGTTCGCGCTGGTGGAGGATCCGCGCGTGCGCGTCTTGTATCCGGAACGGTCAGGGCTGGCGGTGATCGACGAAACCGAGATCACACGCCGCTACTCGATCCCAGGCCGTCGATACGCCGACTTCGCGATCCTGCGCGGGGACCCGTCCGACGGACTTCCCGGGCTCAAGGGGGTCGGCGCCGTGACCGCGGCGGCGATGATCCGCCGCCACGGAGACATCGCGGGCGTGCTGCGTGACCGCCCGCTGCGCCCGGCAGATCGGGAGTACCTCCAGGCTGCGATCGCCGTCGTGCGGCCGGTCGACGATCTCCCCGTGGCGCTCCCACCGGGTCAACGAGACGCCTATCCGACCAACGAACCCGCCCTCTGGGCGCTCGCTGCACACCACCACGTAGAAGACTCGGTGGGCCGGCTGCTCAGCGCCCTCACCAGACTCGCTGCGCAGCGACCCCGACCCCTACCCCAGCGCTCCTGGACCACCCCCAACTAGATTGGGTACCCGTCCGGCGAGCAGTCACCTGGGAGCAGGGCGCACGCGACTGCGTGCAGAACCGGGCGATTGCATAGGCGTGCATCGGCAGTCGCAGTCTCGACATTGGCCGACGAGCGGCACTCCCGGTGCCGCGAGCGTCGAGACCTGCGTTCGTGCTTGCGGGGGACGGGTGATAGCCGGCACCGGCGCGCCTTCTATCGTCGGGCCGCAGCACCGATCGTGTAGATCGATCACGGGTGAGCGGTCGAGGTGGAACGGCAGCCGCGCGGGCTCTGAGCTGAGACGACGTGCTGTCGCGCCAGAGCTCAGCGTCGCGGGACGATGAGGATCTTGCCCGATCGCCCGTCGCTCGCTGCGGCCGCGACCGCGTCTTTGATCTCGCTGACGTCGTAGGTGGCTTGGATCGGTGCGTGCAGCTTGCCCGTGGCGATCAGCCCGGCGATCTCCCCGACGATCGCGCGGCGTCGCTCCTCGGGCGCGCGCTGAAACCATCTCGCGAGCCAGAAGCCGCGCAGGGTCAGGTCGCGGAAGACAAGAGCGTCCGGTTGCACCGCACACGGCTCGCCGCTCATGCGTCCGTAGCTGACCAGCGTCGCGCTCTCGCACAGGCAGTCGGCGAGGTGTCCGGTGCCAGCCCCAGCCACGGCATCAATGCCGAGGCGGATCTGGGCTCCATCGGTCGCCGCGGCGACGCGCCCCGCCAGATCCTCGCGGTCGAGGAGCACGACGTCGCCGCCGGTCTGTCGTACGACCTCAGCCGCGTCCTCGCGCCGAACGACGTTGACGGTCCGGTAGCCGCGGTAGCGGGCCAGCTGCACCAGGTAGAGGCCCACCGCCGAGTTGGCCGCATTCTGGATCACCCACTCTCCCGGCTGGAGGCTCACGAATTCGCTCAGCAGCAGCGCGGCCGTCGGCGGGTTGATCGTCATCATCGACAGCTGCAGTGGGTCCGCCTCGTTCGGGAGCGGCTGTAGCAGTGCTGCGACGGCCACGACGTGAGTGGACCACGTCCCAGAGCCGCGCGGCAGCAGGACCAACTGGCCGACCGCGAGCTCACCGGCATCCGGGCCGAGCTCGGCGATCCGCCCCACTCCTTCGCGGCCTCCGATCGCAGGCAACGGCGGAAGATCGCCGTACTCGCCGGTCAGCGTGAGCAGGTCCGAGGGGTTGATCGGCGCCGCGACGACCTCCAATAGAGCCTGCCCGGCCTGCAACGGGGGCGCATCGAACGCGACGGCGTCAATTACCTCCTGCGGCACCGGACCGCGCCGTTCGTACTGGGCCCTGAGCATCGCCACCGCTACCGCGCCGGCTTGAACTCGGGCGCGACCACCATCTGTCCTCGCGATGTGACGCTGAACCGGATGTCCTTGACCGGCTGGTAGTCCGGGTCGTTAAGCAAGTCCCAGGCTGCCTCGGTGTCCGCAAAGCGGATCACGACCGTGCTGTTCGGCGGCTCACCCTCCGCCGGCTCCGCATCAAAACCTGCCACCAGGACCTCAGCGCCGTGCCTCGCCAGCAACGGCCTCAACCCAGGCAGGTACTCGCCGCGATACCGGCCAACGTCATCGACCTGTTGCATCAGAACGAGATATGCAGCCATCCGATCCCTCGCGACCGCCTGACCAGCCACCCGTACTATAAGTCGTCGACTCGCGCTGCAGCGGCTCGCGTACCACCGGCCCGCTCGTCATTTCCGACCCGGACAGGCGCTGAAGCGGACGACGCCTGCACACCCGCTCCTGCTCGGCGCAGGTTATCCCGCTGGCGCCGGACCTGACCTCCCTTGCGCGGCCAGCAGGGTAGACGTTCCGGCCGTGACGCCAGGCGATGGCACCGCCGCCTCAAACACGCTCCGCCAGCAGGCGCTCCTACGCGCGCCGCACCGCGCTGACCACGAACGTCACGTAGTTCATCGTGAAGCTCCCGCCGTCGGCGTCGATCGCGTCGCCGACGCCTTGCAGCAGATCGGCCAACTGGCTCTCCGCAATCGCGCCGCCGGTTGTCTGCAGCGCATCCAGCCACTCGTCCCGCGTGTAGGACTGGGCCCACTCGAACCGCCACTGCTCGGGCTCCGCGAATGCGCCAGTGGCCCGCAACCCGTCAGCTGCCTTGGCGCACATCGCTGAATGCGTCTCTTCAATCGATCTTCTCTCCAGCCGCGCGACGAGCGACTCCGGCAAGACGCGGCGATAGACCTCGGCGAAGGCCTCCTCGAGTCCCCCTGGCGGCTGGCCAGTGTTCCAGAACACGGCCAGCCGACCTCCAGGCCGCAGCACCTCAGCCGCCTTCGCTGCCCCCGCCACCGGATCCACCCAATGCCAACTCTCCCCCGAGACGAGCGCGTCGAACTTCCGGCCCGCGGCCTCCCAATCTTCGAAGGTCGATATCTCGACCTCCACACCGCTGCGCCGCGCGAACTCGACCAGCCGCGCGTCCGGGTCGACGCCAAGCACCCGGCAACCGGCCGCCTGAAACTGCCGCGCCACGATACCCGTGCCCACGCCGACGTCGAGAACGAGCCCTCCAGGGGCCGCAGCAACGATGCGCTCGATCAGGACGGTGGGATAGCGCGGCCGGGCCCGGTCATAACGCTCGGGATCCGACCCAAACGATTCCGCCGCCTGCCGCAGATAATGCGGCCCGCTGTCGGGACCAGACGCAGCCTCGGGCGATGACACCTCAATCATTGTGACTACAGCAGCAACGGCGTCGTGACTCGCCTCGATCGGATCTGGTCACAGGACGCGGATTCTGTGACCGGATCGACCGGAATCGCCAGGGTATCTGTCGGTAATTGGTCACAAGTGTCGCGGTGGGCGAGCCGGGAAGGTCCTGCATCTGGGCGGGATTCGATTGGAGTGGCGTTGCGCTTTGCAAGCAAGAGGTCGCCGGTTCGATCCCGGCTGGCTCCATAGGCGAAAGCCCTGGAAACGAGTAGGTTTTGGTTCCGGTTGGCGGCTTGCGCCGGGGTCGGTACTGGTCAATCTGTGACCAGTTGCGTTCTTGCGGTCCGCGCGCGCTCTCGCCGGCGGATGGGCGGGGCTCGCGGGCTCCTGCCGGGCTCAGCTGTTACGGCGCCCGAGTTGGTGCGCGGGTCGGTCATGCGGTCAAGAGTGACCGGCCTCGCGGGACGCCACAACGGCTGCGGGACGGTGTGGCTAGAAAGTGGCGAGGCGGCGCGGGGATGCTCTGCACCTCGACGGAACGTCGGGAGGCGCTGGACTAAAAGCGGCCCTCTGCACGGGCAAGCCCAAAGAGGCGCTCTCCCGACATCCGCCGACAACACGGAAGCTTGACCAGTAAGCCCGGAGGGCAGTCTGGCGTGGGCGCACGGAGGGCTGCTTGTCGTCCGGTGCACAGGGGGATCGTCGGCTACTCGTCATCGTTCGGAGGCGGGTTCGGCCGCGACTCGCGTACGCCGACTCACGCCTGCTGATCCGCCGGCGCGTTCACGATCAAGCGGCCGGTGCTGGACAGCGCGAATCGGACCGCACGGCAAAGGATCACCGCCAGGCTGGTTCGGAGCGAGCGTGACAGCAGGTCCGGGGACCGCTGTTCGCTTTTGGTCGCGCCGTGGCCCCCTACGGTCGAGTTGCCGAAAGCCTCTCGGCAGGAGATCATCCCTCCACACTGCTCCGAACCTGGATCGAGGTCCTCGTGAATGCCAAGTCTGCGCCTCGGCCGGCGAGCAAACCCGGGCGGTGCGCCACCACGAGCGGGTCAGGTACTGGATGGCCTTCTCGACCACGCCCTTGCGCTGCGCCCGCCGGGGCGGGCAGACGGCGATCTCGACGCCGTAGTGCTTGGCGAGATTCGCCGCGTCGACCGTCAGCCGGTCGGTGCCCGGGATCACGATCGTGGCCATCCTGTCGGTCCGCCACACCCGAGCGGTGCCGCCCAGCCCGACGAGGATCGTGTGGATCGCCTCGGCGAGATGGCCGAAGGTCATCTGCTCGCAGAACACCGCCCGAAACCGGCCCGAGTGCGACAACGCACCGACCAGCACGAACGCCGGCTCGTCCCACGGCGTGTCGTGCAGCTCGAGCCAGTCCCACTGGATCTCCTCGCCCGCCGAGTGCTCGATCTCAACGGTCGGCGCCTTCCCGGCCCGGTGCTGGCAGACCAGGCACACCGGCCGCAGCTGCAGCCGACGCAGCTCGCGCACCAGCGTCGGATAGGACCGATCGAACCCGGCGTCGACCAGCTCACGGTGAAGCACCGTAGCGTCGACGTGCGGGTCGTCCTCGAACCTCGCCTCCAGATAGCCACGGAACGGCTCAAGACAGCTCGCCGCCGGCTCCCTGCGCTCGCCCGCCGGGCGGGCCAAGTACTTCGCGACCGTCTTGCGGTCCCGACCGGTGTGCCGCGCGATCGCGGCCTTCGTCCAGCCGCGCGCAACCAATGCGTGTATCTCCACGTCGTCCTCCTGGGTCAACATCCCCCACGGTCCTCCTCACTTGTCCTTGGCCTAGAGAACCGCGGACAGTGAGGGGGACCCCCGACAGAACGGCGCGCACGCGCCAGGGCACGACAGCGGGCTCGGCCCTACGGGCCTTCACCCACTGCCGCACCCCGGCGCGTCAGCTCACACCCTGCCGGGGTGGGGAATTTCGGTGATCAGATCCGCGGAGAAAACCGTGATCGCGGGCATGTACGAGTCTTCGGGCTATCAGGTGGCGTCAATTCAGATGCGAAAGCGCTTCGCCTCCTAATCCACCGCAGGATCGTGATGACCGGCGGCTGTCGTAACTCTGGGCCAAAAGAAGAAAGGCAAGCCCAGTCCCGGCTCGTACCTATTGGGCGGCGCTCACGCTAGCCACGCGCCAAGGCTGCGCTGTGAGACTGCTCCGGTCGATCATTGCGACACTCTGCGGCGACCGACCTTGACGCGTGTCCGGTACGGCGACACGATTTGGCTTTGCGGGTCGACGCTCAAACCCACGTTGTCTCTGAGATCGCCCGGTTGCGGGTCTCGATCGATCGCGAGGCCGCGGCGGTCGACAAGACGCTGAAGGACCATCCGGCCACGTCTGAGGATGCCTATCCACGATGGGGATGGGCGGAGCACACGGAGCTGAGTCGGCAGCTCGCCGCTCTACATGAACACGTGGCTCGGGCGCGATCTCGGAGTCGAGATCAGCTGGCGTTGCGCGCAGAATTGGCGACACTGTTGTCGTTTGCCAAGACCCTGCGGACCGATGCGGAGACCTGGCGGACAGCGTTTGAAGACGGGCTCAAAGAACTCGCGCGACAGGAAGCCGCAACGCGCCAAGAGCGGGAGAGATTGGCCGCTGAGCGCGAGGCGCTCATGCGACGGCGAGACGCTCTTCAGCTCACGATCGATGAAACGGCCGAACATATCGCGCAAGAGAACGGCGGCGACTGTCGCAGAACGCTACCCATACTCAGGCTCGGTGAAGCTGTCACGGTCTGCTCGGTAACTGTCCTGAGCCCGAGGAAACGGTTTCGATCCCAACAGTGCTGGCTCGTGACCCTCAACGACTCTCGTAACCAGGTGCGAGTCAGACGCGGCTGATTCCGGGGCAGAAGCGACGGGTTCATGTGCGACCGGCGCGTCGCTCGACCGAAGGTCTCAGCGACGCTCGAAGCGGGAGCCTTCGTCGACGTCGGCGCCGCTGCAGATCGTGAGCAAGAGGAGCCCTTGAACCATGAGGATCCACCCGGCTGCTTCCGGCTACAAGCCACAGCGGGATCGCGCCGGCCATGAGTGTGCTCGGGCTGGTCGCGCTCGAGACTGCTGCAAATCGAGGCAACGGGACAGCCACCGAATTCCAGCTTCGAAGCAGGGGTCAGCGTACGCGAGCGATCAGGCGAGCTTCGTGCGCAGCTCGGAACGCTCTGCGGTGGTCTGCGTAGCTGCCTGTTTCAGCTCGTCGGGCGTGCCGTGCTGCTCGTCTGCGAGCTCTCTGAACCCCCGGCGGGCGACAACGACCGTAGCGGCCAGAACGAACGGGATCAGTGCGACGACGACGGGGACCGATGTGGACGTGCCGCCAGGAGTGCTGCTGACGATGTTCCCGCCAAAAATGCCGACGAACAGGACGGCGAGCCACATCGTCACAATCGAGAGGCCGGCCCACAAAGCCGGGACATGAAACCAGGGACGAGACGAAGGATGGGGCCGCGCGGGGTCAAGTGAAGGCGCCGGCTCGAAAGACATGGTCTTACCTCCTTTTGCGAGGTCAGCCGTAATCGTCCCCTACGACCGGGCGCTCGACATCCGGAGCTCTTCCCACGATTGCGGCGGATAACCCGCAGGGTCGGCCTCTTCGGGTCGAGGCTCTGACTGTTGCGAAGGGCTAGCAGGAGCGCTGTCGCCACTCGATCAAGGCAACACGCTGACATCGTTGAGGTTCAAGCGTCTCGCGTTGCCGGGCGCTTGGTGCCGGTCGATCACAACGTAAAGTGCGGAGGTGTGGACGAGGCGGATCGGTAGACGCAAGCTGCACAAAGAGTTCGCGACGGTCATGCACCGCGTTGAGCGCGGCGAGCCAGTTACCGTCACGAGCCACGGTCGACCTATCGCCCGCATCGTCCCTGAAGGCGAGGCTAGGGAGTTGGGCTGGGAGCATGATCGGGAGTCGCTGTGGCGCGCGCTCGCGTCGCCGGATGACAAGTCCCGGAAACGAGCACCGGCACAGTCCGTCAACAAGCGCCGTAGCGCACGGACCCTTGTACTGCGTGCCGTGACCTACTGGTCACAAGCCGACGAGCACGCATTCTTTGGCCGCCTCGATGCGCTCGGATGCGTTGATTCCTACAGGGGAGTAGGTATCGACCTCCACGTCTCATTGAAGCCGGAACGACTCGACGAGGATGCCATCGATGATCTCATGGCGCTCTTCTTCCGTTACGAGATCCGCAAAGCCGCAGAGCCGCTCCGGCGTGTCGATTCCCTTCAGCCATGGTTCGCCGACCGCACTGGCTACTGGGAATTGCGATAGGCCTCCACGCAGTTGAGCAGGGCCAGAGATGGCTCCGTTGCGCTCGCCCGCTCGGCTGGCGCTCGCTTCTGCGTTGGGCTATTTCTTACAGCGCGCCCTGAAGGAGCGCAAGGGCGCATCTGCATAGGCACCGTTGTTGCCCTGCCCCGCGTCGGCGCCGCAACGGTCCGTCTGCAGGAGCCCGTCGGCGCCGAGGCGCAGGACCGCCTTGCTCGCCACGCTGTCGGCGAGCTCACGATCGAGTTGGCGACGTTTGGATCACGCCGGTTGCCGGCGTCGGACGAGCGCTCGGCCGCGGTTGCGATCGCCCGCGCGCCGGGGGCATGGACCGGACCGCGCGCCCTCCAGTCCGCGCATTGCTCGTCTGACGGCGCCGTTTGAATGCCCGCAGCGGACTGAAAGCCGGTGGGCGCGCTGAGGTCGGAGACGCCTGCGAGAATCTGGGTGTGGGTTCACCGCAGACGCTGAGTGAAGCCGAACGACGGATCGTTGCGGTGTGGGCGGCTGACTGCGCGGAGCGAGTGGTCGGACTGTTCGAGGCGGAAGCTCCAGGCGATACCAGCCCACGCGATGCCATCGCGCGAACACGGGCGTTCGGCCGTGGCGAGCTTGACGTCGCAGAAGAGATCCGCCGCCGGTTCGCCGGCGGCGCCGCTGCACGTGAGGTGAGCAGCCCTGCAGCGGCCGCTGCCGCCCGAGCGGCAGGGCAGGCCGCAGCAATCCCTCACATGGGTGCGCATGCCCTGGGCGCCGCGGCGTACGCCGCCAAGGCCATGGGACTGGCGGCGCCGGACCGTCCAGAGGCTGTTAGCGAGGAGATCCACTGGCAGCTCAGCAGCACGTCCTCGGACGCCAGGACTGCTCTACGGCAGCTTCCGCCAGTCGGTGAGAATCGGTCCGGTCCGCTGGGCCCAGGCCTTCTCGCATCGGGTCTCCTTGGCACGATCATCCGCGACCTCCAGGCTGGCCTGGCGGGCGCCGGACACTGATCCCCTCTCCGCGCAAGCGGGCATCGGGCCGCCAAAGACAGATGCGCGCCCACGGACGAACTCAGGTGTCTCGGTCGCCGCACTGTGAGACGCGCTCCTCGCCGAAACGCAGGTGGCTCGGGTACCGCGGGAGCGAGACCTGCTTCGTTGTCAGCGCGGCACCCAGCGACGCAGACGACGCGTCGACAGTCGTGCGCTTCGGCGCCGCTCCGTCGCCGATTGCGCCAGTGACCGTGCCCGGACACCTGCGGTGCGCTCGCGGCTACGTGTCCGTCTGGCGCCTGTCCGTTCGTCACTGAGGCAGAACCGGCTGAGAGTCGGCCACAACCAGGGAGGATCGATGACCAGCACACCAACGCCCGCGCCGAATGCCGCGCGGCTCCAGCGCACGTACGAGGCTCCGGCGGAGCTCATCTGGGAGCTTTGGACCACCGCCGCCAGCCTTGAGGAGTGGTGGGGCGCCGAAGGCTTCGAAACCCGGGTGAGCGAGCTCGAGCTCCGGTCTGGCGGTTGGGTGAGGTACACCATGACGGCGACCGGACCGGAACAGGTCGAGTTCGTGCGGAGCCTCGGCATGCCATTCGCGAGCGAGTTTCGTAGGACGTTCACGGAGGTCGCACCGCCGACCCGCCTCGCCTACCTCTCACTGATCGACTTCGTGCCCAATTGCGAGCCGTATGAGCACCTGACGGTCGTTGACATCGAGCCTGCCGGTGACCGCACGAACGTGGTCATGACGGTCGATCCCCTCCACGACGAAACCTGGACGCAGGAGTATCGCTCCCATCGCGACAACGAGCTCGGCAACCTCGAGGTTGCGGTCAGACGACGCACAACGTGATCGCCATCCCGAGGCGACGTTAGGAGGCCCCCTCGCTGCGGGACGAGCGAGACGGGCTGAGTGAATGCTCCGGGAGCGCTTCGGCCGGGGAGTTCATCGTCACCCACCACGCGCCGCTGGACAGGAGCCGGCGTCGCCCGGCCGGGTAGTCGGAGTGCACACAGGGATGCCGATGGCCGTCGATGCGTCACACGTGCCTTCATCGTCGCACCGGCGTTTGCCTCGCCTTCCACGAGGCCCTGATATACGCGGAAAGGGCGCCTCTTGGGCCGGGCCCAACATCGCGGCCGGGACCCGGACGGGGCACTTGCTCGAGATCCGCGCGAAGGGCCGCCCGACGCGACGCCGATGGGCGCGTCCGGACATCACAGCGGGTCCGGAGGCGGACGATCGCTCACCTGGCAAGCGCTCGTCCGACGCCGGCAACCGGCGTGATCCAAACGTCGCCAAAGCAATCATGAGCTCGGCGACGTCGGGCGCAGCAAAGCGGTCGCCCCGGGGTCGTGCGGCTCCCTACCGAGACCGACGACTTCGCGGACCGGGAGAGACTGGGGACCCGGAGGGACTGGGTTTG
The DNA here is from genome assembly GCA_963752905.1 of uncultured Solirubrobacterales bacterium. GTDB lineage: Bacteria > Actinomycetota > Thermoleophilia > Solirubrobacterales > Solirubrobacteraceae > Palsa-465. The sequence continues at coordinate 145,511 of CAVWAC010000004.1, read as the reverse complement.
GTTTGGACGGCGCGCGGGAGGTGGCCGGTAGTATCGGACTCGCGGGCAGCGGTTCATCAGGGGGGTGCGAGGACCGAGCTTAGGAGGGTCGTGATGTGGAGTCGTGTGGGGCCGGCAGCGTTCGAGGATCGGCGCTGGGCGTTGGTTGGTGTGGTGGGAGTGGTCGGACTGTTGGTGCCCGGTTTCGGGATCGTGGCTGGCGCGCAGGCGGCTGGGTGTGTGCGGGGCGTCGCCGGTTTCACGAGTGCGTTCGCGTTCAAAGGTGCCGAGCAGTGCTACAGGGTTCCGTCGGCGGTGGGTGAGATTCACGTGGTCGCTACCGGCGCGAGCGGCGCGAGCAGCGATGCCGGAGGAGCGGGTGGCGCCGGCGCCACCGTGATCGCCGACGCGCGGGTCAGCCCAGGCGAGGTGCTCTACGTGGAGGTTGGCGGCAACGCATCGGGACCCAAGGGTGGTTTCAACGGCGGTGGTTCGGCAGGCGCCGTGAACGAGGATTTTGGGGATGGCGGCGACGGTGGGGCGTCGGACGTGCGTACGTGTTCTTCGGGGTCGTCGGGGTGTGTCCTGACGGGTAACGCGTCGGATCCGCGGCTGGTTGTTGCCGGCGGTGGCGGTGGCGGTGGTGGCGGCGGCGGAGGGGGCCCCGGCGCCCACAGCGGCAGCGGCGGGTCGGCGAGCTATGACGGCGCCTCCGGTGAGAGCATCGCCATGGGGCTCACCGCCGGTGGGGGAGGTGCGAGCCAGTCGCAGACCGGTAAAGGTGGCTTCAGCATGTTCGGGACTGACGGAGGCGGTGGGTCAGCAGGCACCGGAGGGGCTGGGGGCGACGGTACAGGCGGCGGTGGTGGCGGAGGCGGCGGGGGATACCTCGGGGGGGGCGGCGGCGCCGGCGGCGGTGCCTATGGAGCTGGTGGCGGCGGTGGTTCGAGCTTCGCGCCACTGGGAGCCGTGTTCGGCTCCGCCGCGCCCGGCGTTCCCCCGTCCGTGGCAATCACGCCCTACGCAACTGTGCCCAACACCACAGGTGTCACGGGCCAGCCCAAGCCCACGTCCTGCCAGACCGCTACGAAGATCGTGGACACGACAGTCAAAGTCACTCAACAGAGGTGCGTGACCGACGCAATCACGGTCGTTGTCAAGTTCACGAGGCACGCGCTCGTGCAAGCGACGCTGTCCCGCGCCGGTGTGGTCTACGCAACAGGAAGACTTACCGCCACGCGCGGCGTCCACCGGATCGCATTGAGCGATCGGCGGACGGTGCCTCCCGGACGTTACCGGCTGACCGTCACCTACCGAACCGCCCAAGGCACGCGCACGGTCCGCAGCACGATTGCGATCCGGTCGTGATGCTTCGACGCGGTTGGTCCTTGTCGGTGTCTGCGCTGCCGGCTTGGTTGGCTGCGTGGCTGCGCCCGCCGCTGCGGCAGCGCGGTCGCGGTCCGGCCGGGTCAAGGGGCGGCGTCTACGTTTTCAACAGCAACTTCGACGTGAGGTTGTCGACGTAGCGAGCTGCTCGGTCACTCGGCCGGGCTTTACGGCTAAGGCCCACCGCTACGGCGCGTCGCTCGTGGTTCGCATCGAGCCGTGGACCGGCTTTCACCACTACCTGCTCCGGCGGCCAGCGCTCCGACAGCAGAGCTGCCAGCGCTATCGCGAGGAAACTGCTCACACCGGGAGTCGCGATCGCGAGGAGCTTCGCGTCCGCGGCGCCGTGGTTGGCGAACCCATGGATCGCTCCCGCGGGACGCAGACGGCATCGCCCGGTCCGATCTCCCTTGTGTTGCGGTCGATGGTCCACGTCGAGACGCCCGCTAGCCAGCTCGTGGGGCGAGTTGGGTGGGTTACCAGGCGACGGTGATCCGTTCGCGCTCGTGGCCGCCCTGTTCGAGCAGGTCGGCGATCGCGATCGCGTAGTCCTCGGCGCTGACCTCGCTGTTGCCGTTGTCGTCGACGAGAAGCTGATCGCCGCCGAGCCGGTAGCGACCGGTGCACTCGCCGGGATGGATGAAGGCCGCCGGGCTGACAAAGGTCCAGTCCAAGTCCTCGACGCCGCGGTAGTAGCCGAGCGCCTCGGATTGGGCGATCGCTTCAGGCTTCCACTCCTCGGGAAAGTCGGGGGTGTCCAGTAGCCGCTTGTCGGGCGCGACCTCCAGGCTGCCGGCTCCGCCGACAACCAGGAACCTGCGCACACCTGCTTCACGCAGCCCCTCGACCAGCGGCGGTGCGACGTCCGCGAGCGTGTAGCTCACGCCCCGCGCCGAGACCGCACTGACCACCGCGTCGGCGCCGGCGGCAACGCTGGCGACCGACTGCGGATCAGTGACATCTGCGCTGGTCGCACGGGTCGCGGCCGTCACGGCGTGGCCGCGCTGCTCGAGCTCGGCCGTTATGCGAGTGCCGATCGTGCCGGTGGCTCCGAACACGACGATGTTCATCTGGGTTGCTCCTGTCGGGTCGAGATGACTAGCTGGGTGGGGCCGGGGTGAGGCCGTGGCGGCGCATTACCTCACCGAGAGCGGCCAGATTCGGGGGGCCGCCGGCGCTGGCGGCGAGGACCTCGGCGATCTCGCGGAAATAGGCTGACCCGAACACGGCCGGGGTCGCGATCGCCAGGAACGTCGCGTCAATGTCGCCGCGGTTCTGAAACCCGTGGATCTGCCCGCGCCGCACGCACACCGCCTCGCCGGGCCCGACATCGACCGTCTCGCCATCGATCGTCCAGGTAGTCGTGCCCCTGAGCCCGTAGATCGTCTCCTCGAAGCCGTCATGGCTGTGGGGCGCCGGCATCCGCGAGTCGGCTGGGACATAGCACTCGAACACCGACGCGCTCCCGTTCGAGTCGGCGGCCTCGACCAGGAAGCGCACGCCGAGCTCACCGACCGTGATCGTGTCGTTGTCCATGGTCTTGTACATGCTGGCTCCTTCCGGTGGTCTTGTACATGTGGCGCCTCTCGGGCAAAGCCATTGAGTAAAGCGACTTGACCAGTGTATACTTGGCGCATGAATCTGTCAAGTGGCTTTACTCAGCCGGATGTTGGGCCTTTACCGCCCCCGCCGCTGATCGGGGCGCTGTTGCGAGTCCCATGGGAGACGGTGCGCGAGCGAATGCTCGTCGGCCTGCACGAGCGCGGCTTCACCGACCTCGTCGCAGCGCACGTGGATGTGTGGCGGTACCCCGGCCCCGAGAACCAGCGCCCCTCGCAACTCGCGGCCCAGACGCGCATGACCAAGCAGGCGCTCAACTACCTGCTCGGCCAGCTCGAGCAGCTCGGATACCTGACCCGCGAAACCGACCGCAACGACCAACGCTCCAAGCGCGTCCGCCTCACCCCCAGAGGCCATGCTGCAACCAGAGCAATCTACGAAATCGTCCAAGAGGTCGAAACGGAATGGGAACAACAACTGGGACCCCGAAAGTTCGGCCAGCTACGCCGCCTACTCACGCAGCTCTCCACGATCGTCACCGCGACGAACGACCGGGCCTAGAGGGAGAGCAATCTGCCCGAGCGGCCAATCCCCCCCGCGGGCACTCCTTCTCTAGGACGCTCCCCGGAGGATTCGACGCGTCTCGCGCCTGCTGCAACAGGCGTTGAGCAGCCACCGGCACCCGCGACAGCGCCGAGAACGAACCGCGCAGGGAGCGACCGAATCGCGCGAGATGGCTACGCGACCGACTGGTGCGTCGCCGCGGGAGGCGCGTCCTGCGGACGGCGGCCGTGGAGGACGTCGGGGTCGAGGTCGAATCCGTTCGGCCAGACGATCGTCCGCAGGTCCGGGTCGACCCGGACCTGGCGGAAGTAGGCCAGATCCCGGAGGGGCTCGCCCATCGGACCCCAGAGGTCGTCAGTGAGGTCGACCACGCGCTCGCTGCCGTCGTCGAAGGTCACGCGCAGCGTGTAGTCGGTGAGCGGCTCGACAGCGGTGACAGCGACCATGAGACAGATGCTACGGCAGCGGATCGATCCCTACCAGCTGCTCGTGGGCGCGGGCGCGGTCCCAGTTGGCCTGCAGCTCGTCCTAGTGCTCGCGAGCCCATTCGAGGACGAGCCGAAGCGCTCTCGGCGGGAGCCAGCCGTCGATCAGCTCGAGCGCGCCGATCGCGATCTCGGCGACGTGCTCGCCGTAGCGCGCGTGAAAGTGCGGCGGCGGGTGGTCGCGGAAGTACATCGTGATCACGATGCCGTAGAACGCGGAGATGCGAGGCACGCTCGGATTGTCCGTAGCGCTCCGGCGGACCGCATAAGGTGTGGACAAAAGTGTGTACGAAAGTGTGGAATCCGATTCCACACCTGAGCCCCCGGAAGGCCCCGCCGCGCCTGGGTTCTCTGGCCGTGGCTTCCGGTGAGGGCGCGGCGGGGCTGTCCGGGGCAGAGCTTGGACGCGGGCGAGGGTGGCCATCGGGAAGTGATGCGATCCTTGAGTACGACGAGGAACGATGAGGTAGCGGCGTGGACATCGAGCGACGGGTGCTGAAGGATGGATTCCTCCGATCTTGGTGACAAGCCGGACCAGCGCGCCACCGGCGTGCGCTCCCGCCGCTCGCTGGAGGGTGAGCGGCTGCTCGGCCGGATCCGCCAGGTGCACCGCGAGAACTTCGAGTGCTACGGGTAGCGGCGCGTGCACAAGGCGCTCAGGCGCGCCGAGGAGACCGCCGGTCGCGATCAGGTCCCGAGGCTGATGCGCGCCGACGGGCTGCAGGGCGCGTAGCGACGCGGGAAGCCCTGGAAGACCACGGTCCCAGATCCAAACGCCGCCCGGCGGCCGGATCTCGTAGATCGTAACTTCACCGACCGACTATCGGGGATGGCGATCCTGGACGGCACGCGGCGAGATTCCCACTCGCGCTCGTCGCGGGTGTAGGGTCGCGCATGCCGAGATCGCGAGCTAGCAAACGTCGCCCACAAGAGACGGAGCCTCATGAGCCAGGATGAGAAGACCTTCGAAGGGCAGTGCTACTGCGGCGCCGTCAGGATTGCCGTCACAGGCGATCCGGTGGGCGCCGGCTACTGCCACTGCGCCGCCTGCCGGAGCTGGTCCGCCGGCCCGGTGAACGCATTCACGCTCTGGCAGCCCGATGCGGTCAAGGTCACGCAGGGAGAAGACCAAATCGGCGAGTACCACAAGAACGAGCGCAGCTATCGCCAATGGTGCAAGGTCTGCGGCGGGCATTTGCTCACCCGGCACCCCCAGTGGGATTTGGTCGATGTCTACGCGGCGACGATTCCCTCGTTTCCATTCGCGCCAGGAGTGCACGTCAACTACGAGTCGACGGTGCTGCCAATCAAAGATGGCCTGCCCAAGCTCAAGGACTTCCCCGCGGAACTGGGCGGCTCCGGCGAGACGCTAGCCGAATAGCCATCGCAGTCGAGAGCGCTCTCGGCTATCGCGTCGCGACAAGCCTCTCGCCGTGCGGAGCGAGGTCCCGGCTCAGCGCGGAAGCGTCCGTTTGGCGGCGGGCGTCACCGTGACCCGGCGGCGCGTGGAGCGGTGGGATCTTGCCCGGCCGGGTCCTGGTGCTCACGGGCGATGAAGTCCTCGATAGCGGCTTGGTCCGTGCGCGCTCGCTCGGCGACCCGGAGCAGGTTGCTCATCGTTGCGACCTCCTCGATCTGCTCGCGGATGAACCACTGCACGAACTGCTCGGAGGTGTAGTCGCCGAGCTCGCGGGCAGTGGCCGCGAGAGCGTTGATCTGTTCAGACACACGTCGCTCCTGCTCGAGCGCCAGCGCGATTGGCCCAACCACATCCTCGAACCGCGCACGTGGCGCGTCAACACCCGGGATCGTGACCTCGCCGTCGGTATCGAGCAGGAACTGAACCATCATCATCGCGTGGTCGCGCTCCTCCAGCGCCTGACGGTAGAAGAAGCCCGCCAGCTGCGGCAGCGCCTCGGCGTCGTAGTAGACAGCGCAGGCGACGTACTGCTGATGGGCGGCGAACTCGTTGGCGATCTGCTCGTTGAGCTTGGCCGCGAAGGCGGGGGCGGGAGGCATAACCCAAGATCCTACGAGGATCAGCGCATCGCGCACGAGCCGGGAGTCGGCGAGCGGCGACCATGAGCATCTCGCGCGGTCGCCGATACTCGAGGTGAACGAACTCGGCTGCGCCGGAGCCAATCCCCTCGCGCCCGAGACGGATGAGCGCTCGCAGCCGCGCGGCGCCGTCGCCTTCTCAGCAACTGCCACAAGCGAGACCGGCTTCCGCGCCGGCGAGATACTGAGCCTCCGCCGGTAACCAGCCCTGCTCGACGCGCAAAGGCGCGAGCGACCCGAATCGTCCGAGCGTGGACGTGATAACCGGGGGACGCCGCTGCAAGAGGGAAGGTTCTCGTAGCCTGACGTGTGCCTAGCGCGGGGCTTGGACTGGCCACCTGTGTCCAACCGCGACCGAGCGGTCCCAGGCGATGAGACTCAGGTCTTGATGTCTGCGAGGCCGGCCTTGAGCGCGGCCCACGGGCGCAGCATCAGGGTGATGTCGTTGACACGGCCGTCGTTGTCCGTGAGCGTGTGCAGCACGCCGTCGACGGGCCGGCTCTTGATCGCGCCGACGAAGAACGCGATCGTCTCGCCGTCGTGCTCATGGACCGATGTCGGCCGTGCGTCGGCGACCACACCGGCGACCGCGCGCCAGACTGCGCCGATCTCTTCGGCGCCGGCGTAGTCGCGGATCGGGCTGTGGAATCTCGCGTCGGGGGCGAGCAGGGCAGCGGCTGACGGTGCGTCGCCGCTGAGGAAGGCATCAACCAGGTGGCGGGCAGTGCTCGGCATGGCTGCTCCTCTCGATAGGATGCTTCGAATGTCGAAGCAGGACAATAGTGCTTCGAGAACCGAAGCGCAAGGGCCGCGGCCGGGCCGGCCCGCGCGTGGCACCCGGACGGGGAGGCCGCTGCTCGTCGCGTTCGATCTGCTCGGGCGGCGGTGGGCACTGCGGGTGCTGTGGGAGCTGCGCGAGGACAGCGTCGGCTTCCGCGCCCTACAGCAGCGCTGCGAGGACATGTCCTCGAGCGTGCTACGCGACCGGCTGGCAGAGCTGACCGGCGCCGGCCTGCTTGAAACCGACAGCGCCGGACGCTACGGCCTCTCGTCCCACGGTCGCGCGCTGCTCCAGGCGCTGGAACCGCTCTCCCGGTGGGCCGACGAATGGGGATCCGCGAGTCTTGCGTTTGGCGAGATGTGAGGTGGACGTCGTCGTCTACCGGAAGATCCGCGAGTACGCGCATCGTCGCCCAGACGGCCTGACCAGGCTCAGTTTCGGCGAGATGCGGAGCGAGCGATCGCGAGGTACCAGTAGCCACCCGCGAGATTCAGCGCCCCAAGAACCAGGAAGAAGGCTGCCCATCCGTAGACGCCGTACGAGAGGCACACGACGCCCGCGGCGGCCGCGACACTGCCACCGGCAATACGCGTGACCCCAAAGACGCGGAGGTGCCGGTACTCCCATGGGATGATCAGGCGTTGCATGCCGGGTCGCGTGGGAGTTAGCCACCACGCGTGCAGTCCTTTCGGACCCGTGCTGTTGCTGGGTGCGTTCATCGGGTGCCTCCGGCGGATTGTGGCCGCACTCCTGATGTTCCTCCTAGTACGCCCGCCCCTCCTTTCGCGCCGCGCCGCGAACTTCGACAGACTGAACAAGCGCCCTCCTTGGCGCGGACACGGGCAGCCTCGCGCCAGCGAGCTAATAGTCTGCGGAGCGCATGACGGAGTTGGGCGGCACGAGCGCGCTGGTCACCGGCGCCACCAGCGGCCTCGGCCTGGCAATGGCCCGGGCGCTCGTGGACGCGGGCGCGCGCGTGGCCATCACGAGCCGTCACGCGGAGCGAGCGGGGCACGCTGCCGCCGACTTGGGCCCGGGCGCCCTCGGACTGGCGCTTGACGCCCGCGACGAGGGTGCCGTGGCTGCCGGGGTGGCGGAGGTGTGGGAGCGCCTTGGGGGCATCGACCTGCTCGTCAACAACGCGGGCATCGGGATGCGCACCGTCAACCCCCGCTTCCTGTCGGATCCGCAGCCGTTCTGGGAGGTGCCACCGGCCGGCTTCCGCGATGTGCTCGCGACCAAGGTGACGGGCTGCTTCTTGATGGCACGCGCGGTCGTGCCGCTGATGCTCGAGCGGGGCGGTGGCCGCGTCGTCACGATCTCGATGAACGAGGCCACGATGGTGCGGCGGGGCTTTGTGCCCTACGGCCCGTCCGGTGCGGCGGTGGAGGCGCTGTCGTGCGTGATGGCTGCCGACCTGGCCGACAGTCCGGTCGCGGTCAACGTGCTGCTCCCCGGCGGCGCCACCGACACCGGGATGATCCCCGACGACACGCCCGCCGAGGCCCGCGAGCGGTTGCTGGATCCCGCGATCATGGGGCCGCCGATTGTCTGGCTCGCCTCGCCGGCGGCGTCGGGGGTCCACGGCGAGCGGATCGTCGCCGCCGAGTTCGAGCAGTGGCTGGCAGCGCGATGAGCGCCCCGCTCGTGATCCTCAAGAGGGCACGTGATGCAGTGTGACCTGGGTGGTCAGGTGGTCGGTCGTTGGTTGGCTCGATTCTGGAATCACTTGCCGACTTGATCGCCGGGGATGATGGTCTCCACCAGGCCGGTGACGACGTCGTAACGTGGCCGGAGACGGTCACGCGTGGGGAGATCGCGGGGGCGGAGTGGATGCGGTCGACGTCGCGGCTAACGGTCGCCGGCGGGTCGAGCACGGCGTGCTCGCGCAGGGTTGATTCGTCGGCGCCGATCCGCTGCGCGTAGTCGTGGCGGAAGGCGTCGTCGGCGAGCGCGCCGGTACCGCACTGGGTGTGGTGGATCACGGCGACCTCGAACAGCGGACCATCTGGCAGGACGTTCTCGGCGATCTGGGCGATGAATGCGACGTCGTTGATGATTTCGGGGGTGACGCGTCCGCCGACGTTGCGGGCGACGATCGCGTCGCTGAGATCGAGGCCGAGGAAGTGCGCCGGGTCGGTGCGCGGGTCCAGGCACGTGATCACGTACAGGCGCAGAGTTGGAAAGACAACCGCGCCTTCGTGGCCGACGGCGGCGGCGAACGCGCGGTTGCGCGCGAGCGCGGATTGGATGTTCGCGGTGCCCTGCGGGTCGGCGGCGGCGATCTCGAACCCGGTCGCACCGCCGACCCGGGAGCCGGCGCTGCGCACGAGTGGTGTGGGTTGCTCGTTGGTCATGTGTCGAGTCTCCGTTGGCTTTGGGACGTGGGTCAGCCGCGCGCGGCCTCGGCTGCGGCCGGTCCGAGCGGCGGCACCTTGGCGGGGTCGGTGCTGCTTGCCGTGGGGTGGGCGGGCAGCAGCGTCAGAGCCATCACGGCTCCTGCGGCCGCGATGCCTGCGGCGAGGTAGTTGGCCGTGTGGAAGCCGTGGAAGAAGGCCGCGCTGGCGGCGTCGTGAACGGCCGACGCGAGCGCCGGACGGCCCGAGTGGGCCAGCGTGCCTGCCGCGGTGAGCGCGGCACCGAGGGACGTGTGCGCGGTCCGCGCGACGGTCGCCGGTACGCCGAATCCGAGCGCGCTTGTCAGCCGGCTGGCGTATAGCGAGGCGTACACGCTGCCGATCACGGCGACGCCGAGCGTGCCGCCGAGCAGCCTGGTGGCGTCGTTGACCGCCGACCCGACCCCGGCCTTGGCCTTCGGCACGACACCCATGATCGCCTCGGTCGCGGGCGCGCTGGTGAGGCCCATCCCGGTTCCGAGGACGACCATCTGGGCGGCGATGGTTCCGTAGCTGGTGTTGACGGTCGTGGTCGTGACCCAGAGGTAGAACGCAGCCATCGAGAACAGCCCGGAGGCGACGATCAGCTTCGTCCCAACACGCACGGCTAGCTTGGTCCCGAGGATCGACGAGATCGCCACGAACGAGGCGACCGGAAGCAGCCGCACACCCGTTGACAGTGGGCCGTAGCCCTTCAGGAACTGGAAGTACTGGGTGACGAGGAAGATGAACCCGGACAGGGAGAAGAACGAGATCGCGACCGCGGCGCTGGCGGCGGTGAACCGCGGGTTGGCGAACAGGCTGAGGTCGATCATCGGCTCCGCGGTGAGCCGCTCCCATGCCACGAACGCCGCCGCGAGTGCTGCTGTCAGCGCGATGCTGCCGAGCGTCCGCGTGCTTCCCCAGCCGTGGTCCGGGGCCTCGATGATCGTGTAGACGAGCAGCGAGATCATCGCTGTCGACAGCGCGAACCCGGCGCGGTCGGTCCGGGGCGCGTGTGGGTCGCGCGAGGTCGGGACGTACCACCCGACCAGAATGCCCGCGATCGCGGCGATCGGCGCCATCGCGAAGAAGATGCTGCGCCAGTCGGACAGCTGGAGCAGCCAGCCGCCGACGATCGGCCCGAGCGCGATCGCCGCGCCCGTGACCGCCCCCCACAACCCGATCGCCATCGCGCGCTCGCGTCGCTCGGTGAACACGTTCGTCAGGAGCGAGAGCGTTGACGGGAACACCATCGCCGCACCCACGCCCATCACCGCGCGCGTTGCGATCAGCGCGCCGGCGCTATTCGTCAACCCGCCGGCCAGGCTGGCAAGACCGAAGACCGACAGCCCGGCGAGCAGCATCCCCTTGCGCCCGAACCGGTCAGACAGGCTGCCCGCGGCCAGCACCGATCCGGCGAACAGCAGATTGAACGCGTCCACGACCCACTGCAGCTGCGAGTTGGACGCATGCAGCTGGCGGACGAGTGTCGGCAGCGCGACATTGACGATCGTCGTATCGAGATTGATCACAAACGCGGCCAACAGCAGCGAGATCAGGGTCAGCGGCTTGGACTTCATGACTCCTCCAGGGACGCCGTTGGGACAAGGGCGAAACGTAGTTCTAAACCATCTCGACAAATAAATCAAGCTACTGAACGTACTTTTCTACTTCCTGCTAGAGTAAGTCGCGCAATGAGGTCCTATGACGAGTACTGCGCGATCGCGAAATCGCTCGACGTAGTGGGAGACCGGTGGACGCTGTTGATCGTCCGTGAGCTCGCACTACGTGGCGCGAGCCGGTACACCGACCTGCGCAACGGGCTGCCCGGGATCGCCAGCAACCTGCTCGCCGAGCGGTTGCGCGAGCTCGAGCACGCCGACGTGATCGCGCGCGAGGACGCGCCGCCACCGATCGCCACCACCCTCTTTCGCCTCACGTCGCGCGGCGAGCAGCTCCGGCCGCTGCTCGATGACCTGTTCCGGTGGGGGCTCCCGCTGATGACCGAGCAGAAGCCCGACGATGCTGTCCGCAGCCACTGGCTCGCGGGGGCGCTCGAGTCGATGCTCACCGACCGCCAGCCGGACGCGTCCCCCGTGACCGTCGAGCTTCAGACCGGCGATCAGCCGATCGTGATCCAGACCCTTGACGGCGCGATCCACATCCGGCTCGGACGAGCCGAAAGCCCTGACGCGACGCTCAGCGGACCGCCCGCACCGATCATGGGACTCCTCCTCGGACTGCTCCAACCCGCCGACGCGAAGGCAAACGGAATCGACTACCAAGGCGACCCGACCGTCCTCGACCGACTCGGCGCACAAACAATCGCCGACGCCCCGCCGAGCTGAGTCACACGAGCTCCGTGAAGCGCGAGACCGGGCCGCGAGCTATCTACGAGGCGTTCAACGCCCGGGGATCACTCCGTAGGGCGAGGTGCCGGCCGTGTCAGTGGTGGAGTGGGAGTTTGACCGTGACCGTGATCCTCCCGCCCCACGAGAAGACGCGGCCCACATTGCACCCACCGACGAACCCTTGGGCCTGGAATCGGAGGGTGGTCGAGCCTCTTGGCAGGGCGATGTGCGTGGTCAAACGCTCTGTCTGCTGGCCGGCCGCGAGTCGCCCCGTCTTGGCAATTTGGTGGCCATTGCGCAGCACGTGCAGTAGCACCGCCGAGCAGTGCGTGGCAGGGGTGGTGTAGGCGATCGCAGAGAGCGTGCCGGGACGCGGCAGCTTGAAGGTCAGCTTTTCTGCGGGGGTACACAGCTCCCCGCTGCTGGTGCAGTACACGGCAAAGGATCCCGTGGTGAAGTTGAGGCTTCCAGGCGGGCTCTTACCAACCGCGGGCGCAGTGAAGAGCGCCAGCGCAATCGCCCCCGACACCGCGACGCCGACCGTCCCGCTGGACACGGAAGCAGCCGCACCGGCTGCTCTTCCCCACACCAATCCAGCTCGCCGAAGTCCATCGGAGACCATCGCCCTCACCCCGGTTCACAGTAAGTGGCCCTCCCGGCCGCCAAACATCAGCGGGACAACCTTACCGCGCAGCAATCGCAGAGTGTCGGATTATCGAATCGCAGCAGCGTTCGCCGAGCCGAGCTCACGTGTCGCGCCGGAGCATCAGGATCGCGGCGACGGCGAGCGCTACGGCGGCGTAGGCGCAGAAGACCGCAAAACCGGCCCACGGCGCGAGCGTGTTCGGGTCAGGATTGATCGTCCAGATCGCACCGCCGGCGTTGCTCGGCAAGTACGGGTCGACTGAATTCGCCAGGCTCGTCGGAAGCAGGCCGATGATCGGGGGCAGGACGAACACGACCGCCGCCAGAGCCGAGATCCCACCCGCGGTGCTGCGGAGGATCGCCCCGAGACCGAGCCCGAAGAGACCCATCACCGTCAGATAGAGAGGAGCTCCGAACAGCGCTCGGACGACGCCCGGGTGCGACAGTGCGATGTTGATGTGCTGGCCGGAGAGGATCGACTGACCGGCGAAGAACACGATGAACACGGCGGGCAGGCTGATGGCAAATGCCACCGCGCCGAAGACCAGGGCCTTGGCCCAGAGGACCGGCAGGCGCTTGGGGACCGCTGAGAAGCTCGCGCGGATCATCCCGGTCGTGTACTCCGCGGTGATCGTGAGCACGCCGAGGACGCCTACCGCGAGCTGGGCGAAGTTGACACCGGCGAGGTTGGCGCGAAGCGGATGGAAGCGAGCCCTCTCGACGGGACTCAGATGAGGCCAGCGAGACTCGAAGATCACGCAGACGAGGATCCCGATGCCGATGATCAAGAGCAGGCTGACGAGCAGCGACCAACGCGTCGAGCGGACTGACCGGAGCTTGGTCCACTCCGACACCGTCACGTGACGCTGCGTGACCGCCCCGGCGGGCAGTTGCGCGGCCGTCACCGCGCTCATGTCGGCGCCCCTTCCGTCTGCACGGCGCCGACGCGGGCGTCCCCATGAAATTCGACCTCATCGCGGGTCAGCTCGACGAACGCCTCCTCGAGCGTCGCCTGCTGTGGAGTCAACTCGTAGAGCGTGATTCCGTTCTCCGCCGCGGCGTGGCCGATCTGTTCGGAGTTCAGCCCGGTGATCTCGGCGACCGACGGCGAAACCGGGGTGGTGGTCACGTCCGGTCCGGCGATCACCTCCATCAGGGTGCTGAGCTGCGGCGAGCGGACACGCACGGATTTCTTCGAGGCGCCGCGTACGAACTCCTCGACACTGGTGTCGGCCAGCAGCTGGCCGCGCCCGATCACGATCAGGTGCTCAGCGGTCTGGGCCATCTCACTCATCAGGTGCGAGGAGACGAACACCGTGCGCCCCTCGGCCGCCAGCTGCTTGAGCAGGTTGCGCACCCACTGAATGCCCTCGACGTCAAGGCCGTTCACAGGCTCATCGAACATGACGGTCCGCGGATCCCCGAGCAGGGCGGATGCCATCCCGAGCCGCTGTCCCATGCCGAGCGAGAACGTGCCGGCCCGCTTGCGCGCGACCTTGGCGAGGCCCACCATCTCGATCAGCTCATCGACGCGGCTACGGCCGATCCCGTGCGTCTGAGCCAGCGCCAGCAGGTGGTTGTATGCCGACCGTCCAGGATGGATCGAGCGCGCCTCCAGCAGTGCGCCGGCCTCGCGCAAGGGAGCGACGTGATCCCGATACGGCTTGCCGTTGACCAGCGCATGCCCCGAATCCGGGGCATCGAGGCCCAGGATCAAGCGCATCGTCGTCGACTTGCCCGCCCCGTTTGGCCCCAGGAAACCGGTCACGACCCCGGGCTGAACCGTGAACGTGAGATCGCGCACGGCGACCGTCGCGCCGTAGCGCTTGGTCACATCCGTCACTTCGATCACGTCATCTGCTCCATGTCCGGCAGGTCGAGGTAGCGGCGATCAAAGCAGCGCTTATGAAAGACCCAATAAGCCGCGGCCGAAATCCGAATGCGCCGCCGCATCACGAATGCCCGATCCGTCGTCGCCGGCGTGGGTAGCTGACCGGCTGCGACCTGCGGCCAACCGCGGATACACCGATCGATTGGCAGTTGGGCGAGTTACGCGTCGATGTCGCATACGACCCCGAGTCGACGCCGAGGGACGTTCAGGTGACCGTCCATCTGCCCGAAGGGCTCACGCCGGACCAGGTCCGGCGACTTCGTCGGGTCGCCGAAACCTGCCCCGCTCGGAGAGCTCTGGAGGCTGGGTTCGCGTTCGACGAGCAGTTTGTGTTCGAGCGCCCAGCAGCGCACGTGCAGTAGCGCGCGACGCTCCGTCTCGTCAGGCTGAGGCTCGGCATCGGGGCGGTGCTCGGGTACTTCCTGTCGCGCTGGCGTCATCCCGATCGCTGGGACGCGTGCTGGTCGCGTCGACCCGCTGGGTGGGGGTGGGGGCGCCTGACCTTCAAATACAGGCCCGATTCTTGGGGATTCCGGCGATCTTGGTGACAAGCCGCGACGGGCTAGTGGGGAACAGTTCGTAGAGCTCCTCGATCGGGACCTCAGAGACCTTGGCGATCATGTGGACCCACGGCAACGACCCGTGGTCGAGGTAGGCGTTGCGCATTGAGTTGACCACCTGCCAATGGCGGTCCGTCAACTCGCCGATGCCGCTCCCGCGAGCGGCTTCCTGTGCCCAGGTGGCGGTCCACTGCTCGGGGTGCAGCAGGAAGCCCTGTGCGTCTTGCTCGACCACAGCGCCAGATGATGAGTGTGGCATCGCGTCCTCCTTTGCTGGCGCCCTCGATCATCCTCCGCGCAGCCGGCTCGCGTATCCGAGCAAACCGCGGTGCCCGGCCGCGGGACTACGGACCCTCGCGCGGATCCCGGCTGTGAGCCGTGACCTGACGACCCCGGCTACGCCCACGCGGCGCTGGTGGCCAGCCACATGCGCAACGCCACTCGACCCGGATTTCGTCCCGGCGTCGCAGCCGCCCCCGGCGTCAGAGCCGCTGCCGCCGTGCAGGATCTTGCGCGAGTGAGCCACACGCGCCGTATGGGACGGTTGCCGACGTGTTCGTTCAGTAGAGGCCTTCGCGGCGTGCGTATCGGGCCGCTCGCTCGCGTTCATGAGCCTCGACATCGAGATCGGGGAGGCTGATCACGCGGAGGATCTCTCCGTGGCTCGGTAGGTCGGTGCGTGCGATGTGGTGCGCCGGATTCCAAAGGTCTGAGCGGATCAGCGCCTTCGCGCACTGCGTGTACGCCTCGCGAACGGTGACGACCAGCCCGAGCCGCGGCGCCTTGCCGTCGACGGCGCTCGGCGCTAGCAAGTCGGCATCGTCGGTGATCACCGCGGTCCCGTTGATCCGGAACGTGTCACCGACGCCTGGGATCAGGAACAACAGGCCGATCCGCGAGTCGCCAACCAGGTTGACGAGCGTGTCGGCGAGCCTGTTGCCGGGGCGCTCCGGGATCAGCACCGTGTGATCGTCGAGCACCCGAACGAACCCGGCTGGGTCGCCACGCGGCGATACGTCAATCCCGCCACCGGGGCTCGCGGTGGCGACACACACGAACGGCGAGCGCTCGACGAATGGGCGGGTCAGCGGGTTCAGCCGGTCGGCGAGCTTCGCCTGGACGACTGCGGTCGGCTCGCCGATGATCTTCCGCAGCTCGGCCTCTGTCGTGATCGTGCGGCGTATCTCCACGCGACGACGGTATCGGGTCAGCAACCGGACTTGAACCGTCCCGACGCCCACAGAGCGTCGCTTCCGCGACCCCGTCAGACCGGGAGGGATTAAGATGTCGCCACTCGATCGCCGAGTTCGCCCACGTTGCATGGAGCACCAGTCGTCTGGGAGCGGTATCACGCCGGCCGCCCACCCGCTCATGCTCACACGCAAGAGCGCATCTGTGACCCGGCGCCCCACGCCCGGGCCGGACGCGCACACACCGACAGGAGGGGGAGTCGTATGCGCAGGTCTTCAAGCTGGCGGCGACGCTTCAGCTACGCCAACGTGATCGCCACGCTGGCCCTCGTGCTCGCCATGAGCGGGAGTGCCGCGGCGATGGTGATCATCACCTCAACCAGCCAGATCAGCCCCGGCGTGCAGAGCGCGCTGATGGGGCGTGCCATCGCCGTCCACAACGACGCCGGGGTCGAGAACTCATCACCGAGCGACACGTCGTTTCACCGCGTGGCCACCGCCGTCATTCCAGCCGGCAGGTACACCGCGACGGCGAAGCTGCGGGCGTTCACGTTCGGTGGGTCCGGATTCGCGCGTGCTCTGTGCGAGCTGCGAGCT
This sequence comes from uncultured Solirubrobacterales bacterium, assembly GCA_963752905.1. Taxonomy (GTDB): domain Bacteria; phylum Actinomycetota; class Thermoleophilia; order Solirubrobacterales; family Solirubrobacteraceae; genus Palsa-465. Next base: position 129,086 of record CAVWAC010000004.1, on the reverse strand, counting down.
CACTCCGGTGGTACGGCAGATAACGTCGACGTGTCCACGGCCGACTTGCAGAACACGAGCACGGTCGGGATCGGGCAAGAGACGCTCGCGCTCGAGGTTGGGCACGCGTTCCTCCGGACCGGCACGATCGTTCTCAGCTGCCAGCAGAACGGACTCGGAGGCCCCGGCGCTCCCGGTGTCGGTTCGCTCATGAGCTTCGACCACGCCAAGATCATCGCCCGGCAGGCGGGCACGCTGACCGACACCGCGGTCGCGCATTAGCTCACCGCTCTGCCGCACCGTGAGGGGGCCCGGCACGCGCAAGAAGCCGCTTGGGCTTGCTCAACTGCGGTCGATCGTGGCGACGATGCTCTCGGCGAACGCGTCGGGACGCGAAAGAAACGGGTGATGCCCGGCGCTGAACTCGACGAGTCGCGTGCCCGCTCTGACGCGTTGGCGCTGCGCCTCGGGCGGGGTGGCGAGATCCTCGGTGCAGACGAAGTACGTGGCGGGCTTGTGTTGCCAGGCGATCTGGTGGGCTGGCTGGGTGAACGGCGTGAGGGATTGACGGGTGAGACGGCTGACCGCTTGCTCGGTCGTGGTCTCGTCGCAGTCTTGGAGGAAGAGCTCTCGGATCATGTCGGGATCGACGCCGACGGTGCCGTCGTTGCTCGGTTGCAGCCACGGCGCCGGCGCTGCGCCGATGAGATCGGCCTGCGACTGTCCGGCGTCGGGCATCACCGAGGTCACGTACAGCAGCTGGGTGACGCGGTCATCAGCACCGGCCTCGGTGATGATCATCCCGCCGTAGGAGTGGCCACAGAGAACGACAGGGCCGTCAACCTCTGCGATCGCGTGACGGCACGCCTTCACGTCGTCGTAGAGGTCCCCGAGCGTGCCGCCGGTCTCGCCGCAGCTCGGGAGCGCCACCGCGACGGTTGCGACGCCGAGTTTGGCGAGCGGCTGCGTCATCTGGCTCCACCACCAATCGGCGTCGCGGACGCATGCGCCATGAACGAAGATCAGAGTCGTCATCACGGCGCCGGGATCGTCCGCGGACTCTGGGAGAGACCGCCGCTCGTTGGGAGAGCGCGCACGATGTCAGGAGACAGAGCCGTCTCGCCGGCCGGGGCGCTGCGCGACAGATCCTGTCGCAAAGGACGGTGCTGGCAGTCTTCTGGCACGGTGTGCATCGTGAGTCCTCCGGAGTCAGCCGCTAATTCCCGTAACGACGTTACAGCATCTGGTCGACCTCGTGACGAGCGCCAGCGGCGACGTCTGCAAGCTCAAGCGGCCGAACTGCTCGTCGCCCGCCAAAGCTGTGAGGTCTCCCTGAGAGATCTCGCGGACGCCCTCAAGACCAGCTCCCGCATGCTTGTCCACCACTTCGGATCCCGCGACGCGCTCATCGCCGCCGCGCTCGGACACGCGCGCAGCCAACTCCTCGACACCTGCCGCGCGCAGCTTGCCGAGCAGAGCCCGCGGGATCTCCGCGGGCTCGTCAGCGCTCTCCGCGCAATCATCACCGACCCCGTCAACCGTCCCTTCTTTCAGCTCTTTGACGAGGTCAACGCTCTTGCTCAAACCCAGCCCAGCCGGTTCCCGGGTTTCGGCCGTGCCAGCGTCCACGACTGGCTCCCCCAATTCACCGAGCTGCTGAGACCGTCCAGCCCCGACGACGGCACCGCCCAAGCGCAAGCCACCCTGGCCCTCGCCGTCATCCGCGGCCTCATGCTCGACGACAACGCAACCGGCGACCATTCAAGGATCGACGCCGCGTTCGCGGTCTTCGACGGTCTGTAGGTCCACCCGCGGCAGATTGAGCTTTCGGGCTCACCGGTCAATGCTCGGTCTGATGCCACCCTGTCGGCCCGAATGGCCCGACAGACATCGGCAGGCTGTTGCTCGTCGTAGGCTCACGCGGGGCCGAACGGACTGCTCAGTGGCGGGAGGACTGCTCCCGATGCCAGGGCAGGAGCTCGTCGCGCAGTCTGCCCCCCGGTTCAGAGACGGCGGTGCGCGCCGGCTCGACCAGCGCCGCCTGCAACCGGCGAGCCGCGTCAAGATGATCGCCAGTCCAGATCACCCGCACCCCGGTCAGCGTGGCCTGTCCGTCTGAATCCTGCAGGTCGTGGCCGACCGCGGTGACGAGCTGCCCGTCCGTGACCTGGTCCGGCGCGAGAGGCTCGGGAATCTCCTCGTTGCCGGTGAGGCCGGCGGCGAAGTGGTTGTACCACCCGGTCAGGTTCGCCGCTGCGACCATCAGCTGTTGGCGTGCGGCGGAACGGTCGCCCTGGGCGGCACCGTCCCGATCCCACAGGTCGAGGACCGCGTCGGCGGCCAGGCGGACGCCGACGACACCGGTGACCAGGCCCGTCACCTCGGCCAGCGGGGCCGGCTTGGCGCCGCGCTCGGAGAGGTAGCCCCGGAAGGTGTCGTCGAGCCGGCGCGCCGCGGCGGCCGCCCGCCCCGCCTGCTCCCGAGGGGCGGCGGCCTGCGGTCCGGTGGGATCACAGCGCCCGACTCCGTAGGCCACCGCGTCGGCGAGGTAGCGGGCACTGTCGACATACGCGGCGGCCAGCGCGCGACCTAGCGCGGCCACCGCGCCCCGGGGCCAGAACAGCAGGCCGACCGCCAGGCTGACCGCGCCCCCGATCGCCACGTCCTCGGCTCGCACCAGCCCGATCCTCCAGCCGGCGGGGACGATGAGGTTGAACAGGATCAGCAGCGTGAGCGTGAACGCGGCCTGCCCCGCGGCGAAGGAGATCGTCGCCGGCGCGAGGCCGGCGAAAAGGATCGCGAACGGCAGCAGCACCCAGAGCACCGCGGTGTTGGTTCCGATCAGGTACACGAGCGCCCCGCCGACCACGAACCCCACCGCGGTGCCGGCCAGCGCTCGCAGGACGCTCTGCCCGGTGCTGAGAGCGTTGGAGCGGAGCACCGACAGCGTCCCGAATGCCACCCAGAACCCGTGCTGGACGCTGCTCAGGTCGGCGACGAGCACGGCGAGCCCGAGCGCCACCGCGCCCCGCAGGCTGTTGTGCAGCCACAGCGACGTGCGCTCGAGGTGCGCCGCGGCCCGGGTCCGGGCCGACGCGAACGGCCCATCGAAGCCCTCGGGCTGGCGTCCCAGCACGCGGTCCTGCCAACTTCGCCGCGCCGCGGCCGCGGCGAACTCGGTGTTCGTCGCGATCTGCGCGACCACGAAGCTCAGCTCCTGGGCCCGGAAGCTCGGGTCCAGGGAGGAGACGACCTCCTGGGCGTGCTCCTTGCCGTCATGGCTCGCCGCGGTCCGTGCCGGGAGGAGCGTGATCGCCGCTTGCTCCAGATCGGCGAGCGCGGACCGCATCTCATCCAGCGCCGCGCTCAGTCCGTGCCCGGCCCGCCGTGGCGTTTGCAGCAACTCGGCCGCACCCTCGAGCACATCGGCGGCAGCCACCTTCACCGCGCAGACGTGAGGACTTCGGCGCGGCGGATGATGGGCAGGGGCCGAGCGGAGAACCAGGCTGCTCAGCCATCGGAGCTCGTCCACCAGGCGGATCACCGCGCGCGCGTCGGTGGCCAGTCCCGTCGGTCGATAGGGCGTGGCCAGGAAGACGCGCTGCATCCTGCGGATCGCATCGTCGCCCCGCGCCACCGCCTCGCGGTGAGCCTGTTCGGCGTCGACCGCGCCGCTGCTCATCACGTACGCGACCTCGGCGCGCAGCCGATCGGCCATCGCCCGGCAGGCCGCGATCACCGCCGTGCGCATCGGGTTGCGGGCCGGGGCCGGCCACAGCAGTGAGATCGCCAGCAGCGAGGCTGCCGCCGCGAGCCCCCACCCGGCCACCCGATCGGGAATCGAGGAGGCCGGGCCGGGGAGCGACACCGGCAGGATGAAGGCGAGCAGCAGCGTCGTGGTGGCACTGGCGAGAACCGAGCTGACGACGCCGGCGAACAGCACGGCAAAGGCGACCAGCGCCATGGCGACCGCGGCGAGCCAGGCGGTGTGCGAGGCCAGCGTCCCGAGACAGATCAGCACCGCACAGGCGACGCCGAGCACCGCCTGGGCGAACAGCCGGTCCTTGATCGAGCCGGTGAAGTCGACCAGCAGCAGCATCGCGAACGAACCGAACGCCGCAAAGGTGGCCAGGACCGGGTTCCCGATCGCCTTGTCGCCGAGGGCGAACAGGGCCGGCATGATCAGCGCCGTCCGGGCCGCCCGGCGCAGCGCCCCGTAGTCGGGGTCGTGCGCGCGCAGCCACTCCCTTCCGGCCGCGAGCGTCTCACCGAGGTTCCCCGCCAGCACGATCAGCGATCCCGAGCCATCGACAGCGCTAATTGTGACGCCCTGGCGGGGCGGGCTTCGCCAGTCCCGCGAGCGCGTGGCGTTTCCGCCGCGTGCCTCAGCCGATCCGCCACTGGATCGGGCCGAGTCCCGGAAAGCGGAGCGCTTCGGCGGTCGCGCCGGTGAGGTCCCATTCTCGTCCCGCGATGTACGGCCCGCGGTCGATCACCGGAACCCGGACCGCCCGGCCGCCGTACACAAAGGTGACCTCTGTGCCGCACGGCAGTGTCTTGTTGGCGACCCCCAGCTCCGGGACCTTGAGGACGCCGCCACAGGCGATCGGGCGGCCGTAGTCGGTGTACACCGAGGCGATGCTCACGTTGTATTGGCCCGGTGGGAGTTGGGCAGGATTGAGCAGCACACCGGCGAAGTTGAGGCGATCCAGCCGGTAGCGTGCCACGGCGAGCTGGAAGCGAGCGATCGCGGCCCGCACCTCGGCGTCGGTGGGCGCCCCCTTGGCCGGCGCCACGGTCTCTGTAGCCGGGCCGGTTGGACGGGGGTCCGGGGTCGTAATGGCCGGTTTCTCCAGCGGGGTGGAGGGGGTTGTCGGTAAGCCGGCGTCGCCGGCCACGGGGTTGATCGCCTGCGGGTGCGCCTGGGGGAGCGCGACCGAGGCCACGACGGGCTTCTGCGTGGCCGTGTGTGGTTGGGTGGCGGACCCGCACCCCGCCGCCGCCACCGCCATCGTCGTCGCCACAAGTCGAAGTCTGATCCGACAACGGTAGTCACGAGCCCCCCTGGAAGGCGAGCCGGAAGCCGCGCGGACGCGGGACTTGCCCCCACGCGTAGGCTCCGGGGGTGCCGATCCCGCCCTTCAGGAGGCGTCGCGCCGCGAGCGAGCCGGCAGTGTCGGTCGGTGACCCGCGCCTCGAGGGGTGGGAGACGGTGAGCAGCTTCGAGGATGAGCGGACCGCAGTGGCCTGGCGTGACCAGCTGCGGACGATGGGGGTCGATGCGGCGTGCGTGGCGGACCACCCACTCGATCGCTTCGGGCGGGGAGATATCTACCTCGTGGTGCCGCCGGATCAGTGGTCGCGGGCCAGCGAGATCGTCGACAACATCGACTGAGCTGGGCCGTCGCTACCGACGGGCGGCCCGCCCGAAAGCGCTGTCTCGGCGGGAGCGCACGGTCCTGCCCTCGCACGATCATGACGCGCCTGGGGGATTCACCGGCATGGAGGCTTCACCGATCCATATGGAAATCGCTGGCCTGAGGACTTCCGAGCCGCGCACGGACCGCGCCATGACCGATGAGATCGGTGCCGCCGTTCGGTCTCGTGCATGATGACCAAACCAACGAGAAGGGCCCTGCGACCATGAAGCTGACGACCACCACAAACGTCTCTCTCGACGGCGTGATGCAGGGCCTCGGCGGGCCGGATGAGGACCGCAGGGGCGGATTCGAGCGCGGCGGATGGGCCTTGCCGCTCCTCGACGAGGAGGGCGCGACGTTCGTCTACGAGGTCTACCAGCGCGCCGACGCGTTCCTGTTCGGCCGGTGGACCTATGAGCTCTTTGCCGGCTACTGGGGAGTGATGGCGGATTCGGGCCACCCGATCGCAGCGGCGTTGAACACGCGACCCAAGTACGTGGCGTCGACCACGCTCACCGACCCGCAGTGGGCGGACACGACCGTCCTCTCCGGAGACGTCGCAGCCGCTGTCGGCGGGCTGAAAGCCAAGCCGGGAGGCGAGCTGCAAGTGCACGGCAGCGGCAACCTGGTGCGCTGGCTCCTCGACCAGCACCTGGTCGACGAGATCACGCTGGTCACCTATCCCGTGGTCGTCGGTCAGGGCAGGCGGCTGTTCCCCGCCACCGGCCCGGACATGGCACTTGAGCTGGTCGACTCGCGGGCCACGCCGAAGGGAGTGTTGATTCAGGTCTACCGACCCACCGGGCGGCCGCAGTACGCACCGGCCACGGCCGACTGAGGCACATGACATCCTTCGGTCACGGGCATCGCCGAGGACCGAGACCGTCAGGTCGATGCGCTGATGAGTTCGCTGGCGATCCAGTGCGCGACCCCCTCGGGATATGGAGCGACCGCCGAGGATCCTGTGTTCGGGGCGGGTTACGCGTCTCGGCGCGATCAGGCGATGAGGAGCGCGGCCGTGGTGAGCATCACCGCGGCGGTCGTCCAGTGGACGCCATAGGCGATGGCCTTCCCGCCGCCGGCCCGCAAGACGATCGTGCCATCGGCGATTGGGATCGTTGCGGTGGCGAGCATCAGGTAGCCGAGCTGTCTGTGCGCGCCGCTGGAGAGAAGCGCGGCGATGGCGATGCCGATGGCGATGTCGCGGGCGCCTTTGACGGCTAGCCATGCGCGATCGGACGCAGCGTCGCGGCGGGCGCCAGGGATCCCGAACCCGGCGGCGGCCGGCGTGGGGTCGAGGAGGTACCGCGAGCCCATCAGGATGGTGGCGAGGGCGATCAGCCCGGCGAGTATGGATCCCAGGTCGCTCAGCATCGTGTTTCGTTCGTGCGTTGTGCCGGTTCCAGCCATTCGGTGTCCATGGTCGGAGCGGTGTGGATCGCGGTGACGCGGAGTTGCTCGTCGCCGGTGTTGGTGAAGCGATGAGGGGTCTGTGCGGGCGCGATGAGAATGTCTCCGGCTGTCGCGATGAGCCGGGCGCTGTCGATCTCGAAGTCGGCCTGGCCAGCGTGGACGATGAACAGCTCGGGATAGGGGTGGCGATGCAGCCGAGGGCCCGCACCGGGCCGATCGGCGACGAGGAACAATGAGATCGGCAGGCCACCGTGCTCTGCGCCGATGAACCGAGGGGCCTGTGGCGATCCGGGCAGATCGCTGCGTCGGATGAGTAACGACGTGGGTTCGCCTGGAGTCGAGGTCGGCCCGGGCGCGCGATTGTGGGGGCGGTTGGTGTTGGGCATGACTCGAGTCTTCGCCCTGAAGTCACATTTGTCCAACCGATATCAACGATGAGACTGAGCGGTAGACTCGATGAATGGAGCTGCGGCAGCTCTCACACTTTCTGGCCGTCGCCGAGGAGCGTCACTTCACGCGGGCGGCGGCACGGGTGCATCTCACGCAATCGAGCCTGTCGAGTTCGGTCCGCGCGCTCGAGCGCGAACTTGGCAGCGACCTCTTCGTCCGTAGCACTCGCCAGGTCGAGCTGACCGAAGCAGGACGGGCTTTGCTTCCGGCCGCGATGCGTACCCTCTCCGCGGCCGAGGACGGCCGGGATGCTGTTGACGCGGTCCGCGGCGTGGTGCGCGGACACCTTGCGATCGGCGCCGTCCAGGCGCTTGGCCAGGTCAACCTCCTCGAGCGGCTCGCCCGCTTTCACCGCAGACATCCGGCCGTGACGCTGAGGGTCCATCACGTTGGCGCGCCGGAGCTCGTGCGCCACACCGCCGACGGAGAGATCGATCTCGCGATCGTCGACCTGCCGCTCGGGCCGCAGGGCAACCGGGTTCGGGCGCAGCCAATTGCGACGGAATCGCTGCAGCTCGCCGTCGCCGCTGACGATCCGGTCGCTCACCGTAGCCGCGTTCAGCTCACCGACCTCGCCGACCGTGAGTTCATCGAGTACCGCCCGGACTCGGCGCTGCGGGCGAGCATCGATCGCGCCTGCCGCACGGCCGGGCTGGAGCGTCACATCGCGTGCGAAGTCGACGCCCTTCCCGACCTCGTCGAGCTGGTCGCGCTCGGCGTCGGCGTGTCACTGTTGCCGCCCGCCGCGATCCGGATGGCAGGCGGTCGCGCGGTCGGCGTCGCCACCGACCCACCGGTCCCACGCGAACTGGTCCTCGTCACCCCACTCGACCGCGAGCCGTCGCCGGCCGGCGCAGCGTTTCTGCACCTACTCGCGCAGGGAAGCGCTGGCGGCGGATTTGCCGCCCCGCGCGATCGTCTCTAAGTGGCCGCCGTCGAAGGGCGAGTTCATCTCGAACGCGTCCTCCGCGACCTGAACGGCTAGCCGAGCGCCTGCGCACGCCATCTCACGTGCGCGGCAACGCAGTCGGTGCCGAACGCGCTCGGCCCGCTCCTCGACAGCTCGCCCGTGGCTGTGCGCCCGCTGACATGCCCGGACATGGCGGAGAACGCCCCGGTGTTGAGCTTGCCCGACGCAGAGAAGCTCCCGGACGTGAGCGGCACGCTCCCGAGAACGATCGTGTTCGAGTGCGTCTGTTTGTCGGAGCAGACGGCCCGCCACGCGAATTGGATCGACTCGACCGACGAGGACGTCACAGTGAAGGAAATCGGTAGGCCTTGGCTCGTCGTGCCGACGAACGCGCGCGGCAACGAGGTGGCCTTGGCGGAGGAGGTTGCGGGCGACGAGTCAACCGTCCGCGTCACGGTCGTGGTCGACCCGCCGCAGCCGGCCACCGCGAGGATCGACAGCAGCAATGCCGCCACTGTTCCCGCCCCCGGCTTGCGGGGTCTGCGGTCGGATCTCGGCGCACGCCCGCGCTCGTCAATCTCGTCCGGCATCGACCTTGGTTCTATCGCACACCTCGCACCGACCCGCGAGACAGCCCGGCCGCGGGGAGAGAATCAATGGTCCTACGCGGGCCGTTACCTGCCGGTGCGGTCGCGGTGCTGGCACCCCGGCCAGCAGCAGGGCCGGCGCTGGCCTTCCTCCAGCTCCTCCTGGGTCCGGCGAATGCGGCGCTGTCGGGTGACCTCCTGCTTGGCGTCCTCGACCCAGCAGATGAACTCGTTGCGGGCCAGGGGCGTGATGTCCTTCCAGGCGACGAGTGCCGTGGTGTTGGCCACCAGCGCCTGGCGCAGGTCCGCGGGCAGTTCATGCACCACCCCACCGGGGACTGTCTGGCCGCTCACGGAGACCATGGTAATAACCAGGCGAGGGCCTCGCTCACCATCCGCTTGCTTCGCCGGATCGCCCCGAAGCTGGACCTACCCGTGCAGCGTCGCCACCCGGACGGCGGTCACGGTCAGGAGACCGCGAGTTCGCCGGCGACACGGATCTGCCGGTGGCCGCTCCGAACAATCCGGCTGCGGCTGCTCTGGCCGGCGCTCTTGACCATGCGTGGCGCGCCGGTCTGGGCGGTCACGCAGCCGTGAAAGATGCCCGGTCCAGGCCAGCTCCGGTCAGTTGGCTTGCGCCCGCTGGAGACGCTCACGCTCTTCTTGGCACAGTGCGGTTCAGCAGCCCTTCTTCTGGAAGGCGCGCTTGGTGGTGTATGTACCTCTGGGGTAGTAGGCGCCGAGGACGGCCTGCTCATCTCCCGGGGTGGTCGTGTCTTGGATGGCGTGGTGGAAACTGGCGGCGGGGAGCATGTTGCGGACGAGCAGGAAGCCGTCGTGGACGTGTCCGGCTCCGTCCCCGCGCTTGGGCCAGGGGATGTACGCGACGCCGCATTTGGCGGTTGCGTTGCTGGGGCGGTCGGCAGCCGTGCTGGTCACGATCGTGTAGTAACCCTGTTTGTCGACGGGTATCTGCGCGTCGTAGACGCAGCCGGCGCCCTTAGTGGTGTAGATCGACTCGTTCTGGCACATCGACCAGTAGCGCATCTGCCCGGTGCCCATCCGTTTGACGCGCTTCCCGGTGTTGGGTGTGGTCGGCAGCTTGCCTCTGAGCACGAGCACCGGTCTGGCCGGGAAGCTGTTGTTCACGAAGGCGGCGATGTACTGGTTGTCGATGTTTGCTGTACTGGCCGCCTGTACGGGCCGGGTTGCTGGGGCAGACATTGTCGTACCAACATGAGAGCGCGTATTGGATGTTGTAGAAGGTTCGGAACAGCGGCTTTGGTGCCGCCGGGAATGTGGCGGGCTTGCTGGGCTGGTCGCGATAGGACTGGTATTGGGCTTTGGTGAGTGTGGTGAGCGGCAGCGGACCGGTCTTGGCGTGAAGCGTCGCGCAGGCGGCGGCGCCGGTTTGGACGGTTCCGTTGGCGAGCCGGAGCGAGATCGCTGGGAGGCCGACGCCTCCGGTGAGCTCGGCGGGCGAGGTGAATGAGTCGGGCTCGTAGACGCGGTACATGAGGATCTGCGAGCTTTGCCCGGCGACGCCGGCGTAAAGGGTGTTTCGGGTCTGAGTGGCAGAAGGGGGCCGGTTGACGATCGTGATCGCGTAGGAGCGCTGGGGCGTGTTGCGGTTGGCGCCCGCCCGGAACGGGTTCGTGGACCCGAGGTCGGGGTTGGTGCTGATGTCGTGGATCGCGTCCGTCGGAGCGTGTGTCGCCGCGTTGTAGCTGTTGAGCGACTCGTAGCGTCCATGCGGGAACCTTCCCTTGACGATGACGCGCGAGCCGGCAGGCATTGTGATCTGCGCCGTCCAGTACACCGCTCCTGAATCGGGGAAGGCATAGTTGTGCGCGGGATCGGTGAAGAACTTGGACGCGATCTCGCTCGTCCAGAAGCAGCTCGACTGGGGGATCCTCCCGCCCGCTGCGCTGCTACCTGCAGTACCGACGGCAGCGGTCAAGCCGAACAGCGCGGCGAGCGCGCCGGCGCCCCCTAGGATTCTGGAGCTCCGAGGCATGCTGCCTCTCTTTCTGGTGGTGTGGTGTGGCAGGCAGCGGTTGTTGCTTGGCTCCGCTGTGGGCCACGGGCGCGCGTCGTCGTTGCGAGGTCCGAGTGGCTAGATGCCGAGGATCTGCTTCTTCTTGGCCGCGAACTCGTCTTCGGTGATGATGCCTTGGTCCTTCAACGCCGCGTACTTCTGGAGCTCCGCGATGTCGTCTGGCTGGGCCGGGGCGGCAGGGGCTGCCTGTTGTGGGGCGGGGGCTGCCTGCTGAGCCTGGAGATCCGCAATCTGCGCGTTCTGGTCGGCCTCCTGCTGGGCTGCGGCTTGACTGCGCTGGGCGCTCTTGGCGCCCATGTGAGCCGCGCCGCCCGCCACGACCGCTGTCCCCAGCAGTCCCGGACCGCGGCGTCCGAGTCCTCTGCGTCCTCTCATGTGAGTTCTCCTTAGGTGTTAGGCGTTGTCGTCCTGCAGCGCCCATTCGCGCGCTGCCTGGACGGCATGGTGCGGGACGCGATCAAACGCGACGAGAAGGCCACCCGCGTCGCGCATCGCCTGGGCGACTGTGCGGGCCCAGACGTTCTCCCAGACGAGGAGCGCCGCCGAGGAATCGAGCTCGAGCTGCTCGCCGATGGCCAGCAGCTCTTCATCGTTCAACAGCCCCTGGACCTCGATGTTCAGCGAGCTGAGCTTCTCCTGCACGTCCGGGGCGAGGTCGGTGGTCTCGAGCATGAAGATGTCCCCGTTCTGGTCCTTGCCCACGAACGCCGCGTCGATCAGGCGGATCGTGCCCGCCCTCACGAGGTCAGCAAGCGCCGGCGCGATATCGCCTTTGAACTCATTGCCCGGAAAAGCGATCACCGCGTAGTCCACGGGTCCGATCTCGTCCATGCCTTCTCCATTCCTGACCTGCGTCGGTTGCCCCTGCGCTCTCACGGTAGAGCAATCACCATGCATCCACAATGCCAGCGCTGACCCGTACGAGAGCCTGGACCGCTAACCGGCTTCGCGGGCACGCGGAGGGGCCTATCGGGCTGGGCCTTGGCGGTTCGGTTGTTGTCCGGGCCTTTCCGCGAGGTCGGCGAGGCGGCTCTCGAGGAACCGTCGCTCCGGCCCGGGCTGGGTTTGCTCCAGCGCGCGTGAGTAGGCGGCGCGCGCTTCGTCGTTTCGGCGGAGACGTCGCAACATGTCGGCGCGCGTCGAGTGGTAATAGCGGTAGTCGTCAAGCTCGAGGCGGTCGAGTAGGGCGAGTGCTGCGTCCGGTCCTTCGAGCTCGGCGACGGCGATCGCGCGGTTCATCGCCACGACCGGCGAGCCGGTGACGTGTTCCAGCCGCTCGTAGAGGAGCGCGATCTGCTCCCAGTCGCGTGGATGCTGGAGATGGAGGTCGGTGATCGCTGCCTGAATGAGATAGGACCCATCCGCTCGGCCCCCGTGCAAGGCGAGCGCGCGTGCGAGCTGGTGCCGGCCGTCGTCGATCTGGTTCTGATCCCAGAGGGTGCGGTCCTGGTCGTCGAGTAGGACGAGGTCGCCGCCCAGGAACCGGGCGGTGGTGCGCGCATGGTTGATGAGCATGAGCGCGAGCAGGGCATACGCTTCGGCTTCGTCGGGCATGAGCTCGACCAGGGAGCGGCCGAGGCGGATCGCGTCGGCGGACAGGTCGATGCGGCCGCCGCCCCAGCCCTCGTTGAAGATCAGGTAGATGACCGCGAGCACGGCGTCGAGCCGCTCGGGCAACAGGTGGTCGGGCGGGACGGCAAACGGTATGGCGGCGTCGCGGATCTTGTGCTTCGCGCGCGTCAGACGCTTGCTCATCGTCTCGAACGGGACGAGGAAGGCACGCGCGATCTCCTCGGTCGAGAGGCCGCCGAGCGTACGTAGGGTGAGTCCGACCTGTGCCTCGAGGGCGAGCGCTGGGTGGCAGCAGGTGAAGATCAGCTCGAGCCGCTCGTCGGCAAAGGTCGCCGTCTCGTCCATCATCTCCTCCGGTCCGTCGCGCAGATCCCGCTTGAGCTGCTCGGTCTTGACCGCGAGTGTCCGCTCGCGCCGGATGCGGTCAATCGCGCGGTTGCGAGCGGTCGCGATCAGCCAGCCGGTCGGGTTCACCGGCTGACCGTCGCGCGGCCACCGTTCGGCGGCCAACGCAAAGGCTTCCTGTGCCGCGTCCTCGGCGAGCTCGATGTCGCCGAGAACGCCGACAAGCGTGGCGAGCACGCGTCCCCACTGATCGCGGAAGACGTCTTCAAGCACCCCCGAACTCCTGCTCGAGCACTGGACGGACCTCGATCGCCGCGGTGATGTTGAGTTCCTGCAGTTCGGCGGCGACGGCGAGCGCGCCGTCGAGGTTCTCCGCCTCGATCAGGATCAGGCCGGCGAGGAACTCCTTGCTGTCGACGAACGGGCCGTCGGTCAGGAGCACCTTTCGCGACTCGAGGCTGACGGTCGTTGCCGATTCGGCCGGCTGAAGACGGACCCAGCCACTCACATCGGGCCGCTCGAGGACCGCGGCGACAGCGGGCGGTATCTCGCGTGACAGGCGTACACCGGCCGACTCCGCCTTCGTGTAGTTCAGCAGGGCGTACTTCATCTGCGCTCCCTTCTCGAGCTGCCCGTTTCTCTCTTAGACGAACGGCGGTCGCCCGGACGGACGCCACGCCGTTTTCTTTCGATCGCCGTGTCCGTCGTGACGTCGGCTGTTCGTCATCAGATCAAAGGCCCGGCATCGGCGCCGCGCCGCGACCGAAAGGGTGCAGAGATGGCGAATTACGTGTTCGCGTACAGCGGCGGCAAGGGTGTGGCCGCGGACGAGGACGAGCGCAACGCGCAGTATGCCAAGTGGGGCCGGTGGTTCGAAGAGCTCGGCTCGGCCGTCGTCGAGGGCGGGGCCGCGATGGGGACGGCGAAGACGGTCGGCCCAGGCGGCTCGGTCAGCGACGGTGGCTCGCGTTCTCTGACCGGCTACTCGATCGTGTCGGCCGACAGCCTCGATTCGGCGGTCGAGCTCGCGAAGGGCTGCCCGGTCCTCGAGATCGGCGGCGCGGTCGACGTCTACGAAGCGATCGCGATGTAGCGGAGGCACGGGCGCCGGGCGGCCCTGCTGTCCGTCTGGCGCCCGTCCGTTCGTCACTGAGACAGAACCGGCCGCGAGCCGGCCACGACCAAAGGAGGACAGATGACAGACACACCGGCAACGAAGCGCCGACTCGGCTGGGTTCTCGGCCTGACCTCGACCGGCTACTTCATGGTCGTTCTCGACTCGGTCGTCGTGATCACGGCGCTGCCGCGCATGCAACGCGACCTGCATGTCAGCCTCGCTTCCCTGCAGTGGACGTTGAACGCCTACGGCATCGCCTTCGCCGCCGGCATCATCACCGCCGCCGCGCTCGGCGACCGGCTTGGACGGCGGAAGGTCTTCGCCAGCGGGCTGGCCCTGTTCACCGTCGCCTCCGTCGCCTGCGCCGTGGCGCCGAGCGCCACCGCGCTGATCGCCGCCCGGACCGTGCAAGGGCTCGGCGGCGCGATCGTCCTGCCGCTCAGCCTGACCATCCTGACGACCGCTTTCCCGCCTGAGCGGCGCGGGATGATCGTCGGGATCTACGGGGGCCTCGCCGGTCTCGCGGTCGCGTTGGGGCCGATCGTCGGCGGCGCCGTCACCCAGGGCATCGACTGGCACTGGATCTTCTGGATCAACGTCCCGATCGGCGCCAGCGCCGTGCTGCTCGGTCTGCGGCTGCTGCCGGAGAGCTACGGCGCGCCCGAGCGACTCGACCTCATGGGAGTCGGGCTCGTGACCGCCGGCGTTGTCTCCCTCGTCTGGGCGCTCAGCCGCGCCAGCGCTGTTGGCTGGTCGAGCGCCGAGGTCTTCGGCACGCTGGTCGCGGGGGCGGTGCTGCTTGTCGCCTTCGTCGGGTGGGAGAGCGCGGTCTCCGAGCCGATGGTGCCGCTGCGCCTGTTCGCGGTCCGCGACTTCGCGATCGGCAACCTGACGACATTCCTCATGTCGGGAGCAATCTTCGCCGCCGGGCTCTTGGTCACCGAGGAGTTCCAGCTCGCGCGCCACTACTCGCCGGTTGGCGCCGGGGCGCGCCTGCTTCCGTTCTTTGCGACGCCGATGTTTGTCTCACCCATCGCCGGCGCTCTCTCCGATCGGATCGGCCGCCGGCCGATCATGGTCGCCGGGCTGAGCATGCTGACGGCCGGGTTCGTCTGGGTCGCCTGGCGCGGCTCCCTGGCCACGAGCTGGATCGAGCTCGTGGTCGCGCTCCTGATCGCCGGCGTGGGGATCTCGATCGCCCTCCCGACGGTGCCAACGGCGGTATTGAGCGCTGTCGCGCCGCACGAGATGGGCAAGGCGTCCGGGATCAACTACATGGCGCAGCGCTTCGGCGCGGTCTTCGCGATTGCGATCGGCAGCGCCGTCTTCTCCGCCCACGGACACTTCGGCAGCCCGGCAGGTGTCACCGCCGGCTTCAAGCCCGCTCTGTGGGCCTGCGCCGGCTTTGCCGTCCTGGCGGCGGTGAGCGCGATCTGCATGAGCCCCCGGCGCACAGGAGCGATCGAGGCCGCCGAGGCCGCCGAGGCCGTCGGGGCCGCCGGGGGCGGCGGGGGCGCCGAGGCCGCCGAGATGCCGGTCGCCGCCTGAACCGACACCCCGGCTGCGGCCTCCGACGTCGGCGACGCGGCCCGGAAGGAGTCGTCTAGCGTTGCGTCGATGGCCCGCGGGACTGGATCGACACCGTTCAGCACCACACACGAGGAGGCAGGTTGATGACCCACATTGATCCTGGCATTCGGTTTCCTGGCGAGTCTGAGGAGTACCGTCGCGAGCGCAATCGGCTGCTGGCTGCCGAGGCCGGGTTGCGGCGGGCGATCGAGGCGGTCGCGGCGCAGCGGCGCGCGCTGCCGCCGGGCGGCGTCGTTCCCGATGACTATCGCTTCGAGGCGGCGTCCGACGGTGGCGAGGTGCGGTTCAGCGAGCTGTTCGCGCCGGGCAAGGACACGCTTGTCGTCTACAGCTTCATGTTCCCGCGGTATTCGGGGGATGACCGGCCGGGACCCGGGGAGGGCGAGACGGCGGGGCTTCCGCTGGCTGAGACCCCGTGTGCGTCATGCACCTCGATTCTCGACTCGCTCGACGGCGCCGCTGTTCACCTGGGCCGGCTGCTGAACCTTGTCGTGGTGGCAAAGTCCGATCCCGATCGGATTCGCAACTTCGCGCGCGAGCGTGGCTGGCGTCATCTGCGGCTTCTGTCCTCGCGCGGTAGCGCCTATAACCGTGATTACCAGGCGGAGACCCCGGACGGCGAGCAGATGCCGGTGCTGAATGTGTTCGTCCGCGACGGCGATCGGTTCCGCCACGCGTGGGCGTCGGAGCTGATCTACGCGCCGCGAGATGACGGGATGGAGGCCCGCCACGTCGACTCCATCTGGCCGATCTGGAATGTGCTCGACGTGACGCCGGGCGGCCGCGGCAATACATCGGGCTTCCCGGCGCTGCGCTACGACTGAACCACGCGGATAGCCGGACGGACGCTGTCGGGCCGATCGACGCACTGCTCCGCGACCTGGGTCACCCCCGCGCGCCCGGCACGCTCGTGGAGAGCTTCGTCCTCGGCCCGCTCCTGCTCCGCGGCACTCGACAGATCACCTTCATCCAAGAGCGCCTCGCGCGCCGCCTGGCGGCGAGCGCCGAGCTGCGACTGCTGACGCCGCCCTTCGAAAGCCCGGTGCTTGTCGAGACGATGGCCTGGCATCCACGCTCCGACAACGAGCCCGCGCACCGCTGGCTGCGGACGCGGCTTCGCGCGGTCGCGCACCGGCTCTAAGACAGGGCGCGCTCCTCGCAGAGTCTTAAGCAACTCTCACCAACCGCTCCTACCTTGGCTCGGGATGACCGCTCCGAAGAATCTCTGGTCGGGAGATTGGCGGCGGGAGTCGGCGGCGGCCGCTGAGGAGCTGGCCCAACGCCGCGGACGGACCGACGCCACCGCCGAGCCTCCGCCCGTGGAGGCGCCGGCCTCACGCCCGTTCCGCGAGTCGCTCGCCCGCCTCGCTGCCGCCGTGCGCAGCGCCCGCCTCCCTCGAGTGCGCGGCGCGGTGCTTATCGCGATCGCCACCGTCGTCAGCGCCGTCATCGCCTATGCCGCCGTGTCCGCGCTCGTATCGCCGAGCTCGCAGAGCCCGGCGCAGAGCCCGCCTCACGGCCAGCAGGCCTCGACCTCCCGGACCGGGGCAGCGTGGCTCGGCGTCGACACAACGAACTTCCCGCTGGCGGGCGGGGCGATGATCGTGAACGTCGCCCCGGGAAGTCCTGCTGATGCGGCCGGCCTCGAGCCCGGCGACATCATCACCGAGGTCGCCAACCAGGCGGTTCAGACGCCGGCGGATCTCGAGTCGGCGCTGGCCGGTCTGCACGCCGGCCAGCAGGTGCAGATCGGCTACGACCGCGGGCCGATGTCGCTCACCGCCGAGGCGACCCTCGCGACGCGCCCGGCTACCCCATGAGCTTCGCCAGCCCATTGGTTCTGCTCGGGTTGCTGGCGATCCCGGTGCTTGCCTGGTGGTACGCCGGACAGCAGCGCCAGCGCGCCGCGGCAGCGTCGGCCTTTGTCGCGCCGAAGCTGACCGCGTCGGTTGCGCCGCGCCGCCCGCGCGGGCGGCGTCACGTGCCGATGCTCGTGTTCGCACTTGCGCTGTGCGCGCTGATCATCGCGGCCGCCCGCCCGCAGCGTGGGGTCGCCAAGCCCGTCACCAACGGCGCGGTGATGCTCATGGACGACACCAGCGGCTCGATGCAGGCCACCGACGTCGCCCCGTCGCGGCTGCGCGCGGGGCTCCGGGCGGCCAGGCGGTTCGTGAGCGAGGTGCCCAGCACGGTCCAGGTTGGCCTGCTCGAGTTCGCGCGAACACCCACCGTGCTCCAGTCTCCGACCACGAATCACGCGGCGACGCAGACCGCGCTTCAACGCGTACCGCGGACGAGCGGGGGCACCGCCGTGGGCGTCGCCCTGACAACGGCGATCCACGAGCTCCAGAGTCTCCCGAAGGTGGGCGGGAAGCTCCCGCCCGGCTCGATCGTGCTGATCTCCGACGGCGCCTCGAACGTCGGCGTCTCGCCGCTCGATGTGGCCCGCCAGGCACGTGCGCGGCACATCCCCGTCTACACGATCTCGGTGGGCACGCCGAGCGGGACGATCGCGATCACCCGCGGCTCGCGGACCTCGACGGTGCCGGTGCCGGTCAGCCGCGCGCAGCTCGTCCAGATCGCGAGTCTCTCAGGCGGGCAGGCCTTCACCGCCTCGGACACCGCCGGCGTCCGCGTCGCCTATCAGCGGCTCGCCGCACGATTGGGCACGAAGCACGTCAAGGAGGAGATCACCACGAGCTTCGCCGGTCTCGCGCTGGCTC
Source organism: uncultured Solirubrobacterales bacterium (assembly GCA_963752905.1). Classification (GTDB taxonomy): domain Bacteria; phylum Actinomycetota; class Thermoleophilia; order Solirubrobacterales; family Solirubrobacteraceae; genus Palsa-465. The sequence continues at coordinate 110,921 of CAVWAC010000004.1, read as the reverse complement.
TGCTGGTGCTCGGGAGCGTCCTCACGCTGCGCTGGTTCGGTCGCCTCGTCTAGCTGAAACACACCATGGAGGACAGATGAACGAAATCGAACAGGTCCAGGACATGCGCGCGGAGGCCAGAGCTGCCCTCCAGGAGGCGCTGTACGAGATCAAACGCGTGATCGTCGGCCAGGACGGCATGCTCGAGCGGCTGCTCGTCAGCCTGCTGGCCGGTGGCCATGTCCTGCTCGAGGGCGTGCCCGGGCTGGCCAAGACACTGACCGTCAAGACACTGGCCGCTGTGCTCGGCGGCTCCTACAACCGGATCCAGTTCACCCCTGACCTGGTTCCCGCGGACCTCGTCGGCACGCGCGTGTACCGGCCTGACACCGGCTCTTTCGACACCGAGCTCGGGCCGGTGCACTGCAACTTCCTGCTCGCGGACGAGATCAACCGTGCCCCGGCCAAGGTCCAGTCGGCGCTGCTCGAGGTCATGCAGGAGCAGCAGGTGACGATTGGCGGAACGACTTTCCGGGTGCCGCTGCCGTTCATCGTGATGGCGACCCAGAACCCGATCGAGTCCGAGGGCACCTACCCGCTGCCCGAGGCCCAGGTCGACCGCTTCCTGATGAAGATCCTCGTCGACTACCCGAGTCTGGGCGAGGAGGCGGCGGTCGTCGGTCGTAGCCTCGGCGAGCCCGCGGCCGTCGGCGAGCGCCTGTCACTCGAGGATCTGCGCCGGCACGCGCAGGCGGCGCAGACCGTGCTCGTCGATCGCGCGGCGATCGCCTATGCCGTCGACTTGGCCGACGCCACCCGGCATCCGGCCGAACACGGCTTGGAGGAGCTGGCCCCCATGATCGAGTTCGGCGCCAGCCCGCGCGGGCCGATCGGGCTCATCCAAGCCGCCCGTGCGTTGGCGCTGCTGCGAGGTCGGGGCCATGTGGGCTGCGATGACATCCGCGATCTCGCTCGCGACGTTCTCCGCCATCGAATCGTGCTCTCCTATGACGCGCTGAGCGAGGGTGTTACCGCCGACGACCTGCTCGAGCAGGTGCTCGGCACCGTCCCGGCGCCCGACGACGAGCGTCTCCTGCGCGACGAGACCGTCGAGCAGGCGATGCCGGTACCCGTGAGGGCGCGGTGAACCGGGCCGTACTCGAGCCGCCCGCGGCCCGGCAGGGCCCCGGGCCGATCGCTCAGCCGCTGATCGAGGCGCTCGACCTCTCGGTCAACCGACTGGTGACGCGCCGGCTTCCCGGGGAGCGGCGGGCCGCCGGCGTCGGGGCGGGCACCGAGCTTGCGCAGCTGCGCCCATACGAGACCGGCGACGACGTGCGCCACATCGACGCCGCGGCGACGGCTCGCACGGGCCAGACCCACGTCCGCCTCCACGTGCCAGAACGCGCGTTGACCACCTGGATCGTCCTCGACGTCTCGCCCTCGATGGCCTTCGGCACGGCGCACCGGCTCAAGGCGGATGTCGCCGAGGGCGTCGCGATGGTGTTTGGGCGCCTGGGCCTGAGGCGGGCGGGCAGCGTCGGACTGGTCGCGTTCGGCGCCGGAGCGCCCCACGTGCTCCCGCCGCGCGGGTCCAAGCCCGGAATGGTCGCCCTCCGCCGCCTGCTGGCCGAGGGCATCGCCGCCGACGGCCGGCACGACCCGGATGGGCTGGCCGACGCGGTGCGCCGGGTGGCGCGGCTGGCGCGACTGCCCAGCCTGGTCGTGGTGATCTCGGACTTCCGTGACCAGCGAACGTGGGAGCGGGCACTCGGCTCGCTTCGGGTCCGTCACTCGGTGCTCGCGGTCGAGGTCGTCGATCCGCGCGAACTCGAGCTTCCGGCCGTCGGGCACCTGACACTGATCGATCCCGAGACCGGCGCGCGGGTGGCGGTCGACACGTCCTCGCGTCGTCTGCGCCGGCGCTTCGCCGAGCTCGAGCAGGAGCGCCGCGAGACGGTGGCTCGCGAGTTGCGCAGGCTACGGGTCGACCACGTCGCGCTCTCGACCGGCGAGGACTGGTTGCTGGCACTCGGACGGCATCTGCGATGAGCTTCTCCGCCCCGATCTGGCTGGCCGCGCTCGCCCTCATCCCGGCGGCGATCGCGGCATCGATCTATGCACGCCGGCGCGCCCGGCGCTACGTGGTCCGGTTCCCCGCCGTCTCGACGCTGGCGCTGGCCGCCGGGCCGTCGAGCGCGTGGCGGCGCCGGCTTCCGGCGGCGTTCGCGCTCGCCGCGCTGGCGGCACTCGCGCTCACCCTGGCCCGCCCGCACGTCAGCTACAGCGCCCCGGTCAACGAGGCGTCCGTGATGCTGGTCAGCGACGAGTCCGGCTCGATGGCCGCCAACGACGTGCAGCCGAGCCGGCTGGCCGCCGCCGAGAGCGCCGCGAACACGTTCATCGATCAGCTGCCGGCGCCGGTGCGGGTCGGGGCGCTCGCCTTCTCCAGCGCGCCCAACTCGGTTCAGGCGCCGGTCGCAAACCACAGCCAGGCCCGCAACGTGATCAACGCGCAGACGGCCGGCGGCGGAACCGCGACGGGCGACGCGCTCATGCAGGCGCTGGCGCTTCTGCACGGCGATCGGCGCAACCACGCGCCCGCGGCGATCGTGCTCCTCTCGGACGGCGATGCCAACCAAGGCCAGGATCCGACGACAGTGGCGCGCACGGCCGCGCGGGAGAAGATCCCGATCTACACCGTCGCGCTCGGCACCCCGAACGGGACGCTGCCCAACCCTGCGGACCCGCTCGCGGCGCCGGTCGCCGTGCCGCCCGACCCCCAGTTGATGGCCCAGATCGCCGAGCTCTCAGGCGGTCGCAGCTTCAACGCCCAGAGCGCGAACGAGCTCAGCTCGATCTACCGGTCGCTGGGCAAGAAGCTCGGCACGGTGACCCGCAAGCGGGAGGTGTCGGCGGACTTTGCCATCGGCGCGCTGGCCTTGCTGCTGCTGGCCGGGATCGGGTCGACGCGGTTGTCGGAGCGGCTACCGTGATCTCCGCCGACCATGAGTAACCCCGACTGGCACACCGACGCCTTCCCCGAGCTGCGGGCGGGCCCGCCGTGGGTGATGGAAGAGATGATCGCCGCCCAGCCCGCGCTGGTCGAGGCGCTGCTGAGCAGTCCGCCGGCGGGCACCGTTCAGGCTGCCGAGGCGATCGCCGCCGCGCTGACACACAACCGCCCGGTCGTCGTGTGCGGATGCGGGACGTCCGAGCACGCCGCCGGCGGAATCGCCGCGCTGCTGTCGGCCGCCGTCGCCCCCCAGCAGTCGGCCCTCGTGCGGGCACGGCCCGCGCTGGGCACCGCGTTGGACCCTTTGCCCGGCGTGTGCCTGGCGGTCTCGCACGACGGCGGGACGCGTGCGAGCACCCTGGCCCTCCACGCGGCGCGCGCAGCCGGCGCACACACCATCGCGATCACTCATCAGCCGAATGCCGGCGTCGCCCGTGAGGCCGACCACGCGCTCGTCACCCCGCGCCACGACGACTCGTGGTGCCACACGGTGGCCTACACCTCGGCGCTGGCGGTCGGTGCCGCACTCGCCAGCCACCTCGGCGCACTCGCCGCGAGCCCGGCCGCGGCCCGCGAGGTCCTCGAGCACGCCACGAGCTTCACCAACGCCGTGCCGGTCGCCGACCACCTCGCCGAGCGCCGCATCGTGCTGTGCGTCGGAGCCCAAGCCGACCAGACGACCGCTCGCGAGCTCGCCCTCAAGATCGCCGAAGGCGCCCGCCTGCCCACGCTCGCGCTCGAGCTCGAGACCGTCCTGCACGGACAGCTCGCCGCCCACGAGCCCACCGACGCACTCATCCTCGTGGCGATCACCGACCACCCTGAACGCGCACGCATCGCCCGGCGCGCTGCCCACGTCGCTCGCGCCGCCGCCACCATCGGCCTGCCCGTCGCCGGGTTGCTCTCCGACGCGTACGACCAGGCGCTGGCCGCCGACCTCACGCCGGCCGGTCGGCTCGTCACCAAGCTCGCCGACCGCGACGAGCTCGACCGCCGGTTGGCCGGGCTGCTGGCCGGGGCGGGCGCGCTGCAGCAGCTCACACTTGCGCTCGCACACGCGCGCCACACCAACCCCGATCTCATCCGCCGGGAGCAGGCCCCCTACCGTGATGCCGCTCAAGCGGCCGAGAGCTCGCCCGACTGGTAACGACGCGTACCGTCGAGCCGCTCGGCGAGTTCGACAATCAGACCTTCGGGTCCGCGGACGTAGCAGAGGAGATATATGTTCTCGTAGTCGACGATCTCCCCGACCGTGTTCCAGCCGGCCTCACGGACGCGGTCGACGACGCCACGCACGTCCTCGACGGTGAAAGCGATGTGCCGCAGCCCTGGACGGTTCGCCGCCGGCGCCGGCTCGCCGCCGCCGGCGGAAGGCGAGTGGAAGCGCACCACCTCGAACACGTCGTTGCCGTCGGGGGCGCGAGCCATCACGACCTCGACCGTCACGTTCTCCAGACCGATGATCCGATCGATCCACTCGCCGCTGAGCACCCCGGGCTCGTCGCAGTCGAAGCCGAGCAGCGCAAGAAACCGGACTGTCTCGTCGAGGTCCTCAACGACTAGACCGATGTGGACGAAGCTGGTGACACCGGAGACCTGTTCATTTCCATGCTCCTCTCGTGATCTCGACCAGCCCGGTACCAGCGCCGTTGACAAGAGCGGTGCCTCGCCAGTAGTTGACTCCGCGGAGAACGCTGAGTCTGAAAGGACCACTCAGTTCGCTCAGGCCTCCGTTCGGTGGCCGGGCCGACGCAATGGCCTCGCGAGGGATCGTTGCTCGAAATGCCCACCCCATACGAATGCCGACCGTTGAAGAACTCACCTTCACGAGCGAGACGTTCGGACCGGCGCCGAACACCGTCATAGGCGTGCGGCTGGGCCGATCGAAACTAATCGGGAACATCTTGGTGCTGTCCATGACCCTCCCTCGGACGCATCACTCGTCTGCAGCGCTGTCAAGACAAGCGTCAACGGGCGCATGCCTCCATCGAAATGCCTGCGACGCGGGTTGTTGCCCGCCACCGGTTGGGGCCGGTAGCCTCGTGTTCGACACGAGGCGGCCGAGAGGTGAGCTAACACGACCGGGGACGATGGGCATGAGCTGTTTGAGGGTGACCGGGTTTGCGCGCGATTCGAAACTGGTTCTGTGCGCAGTAGCCACGTTCTCGGCGTTGGTGTGTTGTGCTGTTTGCGTGGCGCCGGCTGCGGCGAGGTCGCATCGGGCCGCTGGGCCGCCGCCTGCGAGTGACGTTGTCTTGCGCAGCTCGTTCCGGCCGATCAGAGCCGGGGTTGCCGGAGCCTTCGCCAGCGGCGATTACCTGCTCAGCGACCTCCAGAACGGCTTCTACCGCCCGGACGCTCCGGTGGTGATCAACGACCGGATGGGCAGCACGATCGCCCTCGACCCGGGTGCGAGGGCGATGCAATCGGTCCTCCGTGGGTGTTGATGAGTTGCCCGCAGAGTTCGGGCCCGTACGACGACACGGTGCTCTATTCGCTCGCCGATGGGAGCCGTCAGATCGTTACGGCCAGCCCCCAGCTACCGCAGTGCCAGACGCCTCCTCGTCCGCCCGACGGCCAGGCAATCTCCTGCTCCCCGGACGCCGTCGGGGCGCACTGGATCAGGTGGGACGCGGGCTGCTACCACTGCACAAGCGCCTATACGGGCTCCTTCTTTCAGAATATCCAGACGGGCGAGGTCCGCGATGACCCGACCAACGCAACGACGTTCGCGGATCTGAACTCGCCCACGCTGACTCAGCGAACGTGCGCGGGTGTGCGGCTCATGCGCGAATGGGTGGGCTACTCGACGGGCTGGGGTGCACTGAGGTTGTTCGGTCAGTTCGCGGTCGTAATCGGCACGGAGGGCACCGGCATCGGGGCCTTTCTCGAGCGGTGCGGGACACGGACGCGACGACTGCTCGCATCCGGAGACCCCGAGGTGCTGTTCGCGGAGCCCGACCTGGTTTCGAACGCCGGTACGATCGTGTGGCAGACGGCGCCCAACCGGCTGAACGGGCTGTTTCTTCCCAGTCTCCAGACGTTCACGATCCCGCTGCCCGCCGCGATTGTCTCCTCACAGGAGAACGGACTGGGCCTCACGGCACTGACCTCTGGCGCGCTCTACATGATCGTCTCGGGCCGAACGCTCTGGCGGGGCGCCAGTCCCACTGCCCTGCCGCGCAACCTGAGTCGGTCAACGCTCACCCGCACCGGCAGCACTGTGACCTGCGCACGTGGGAGCTGGCACGGCGCGGCCAGGTTCTCGTACGGATGGCGGGTGAACGGAACGGCAAAGAAAGACGCCACGCTCACGCTGACGATCGGAAACGCTCGTACGGCTCGCCGTGCCAGCTGCACCGTGACCGCGTCCAACGCCGCCGGTGCGACGACTGCCTCGAGCAATCAGCTGCAGCTCCGCTGAACCGCTGCGCCGCGAATAGGGGTCGTCCCGTGCGCCCCGCGTTTCCCAGATCGGGATCGGTGGCGCGCAGACGACGGGATGACCGTCAGCTGGCGGGAATCGGCGCGCCCGTTGTCTGATTGCGGCCGGCGGTCTTGGCTGCGTACAGGGCGGCGTCGGCGGCGCGTAGGAGCCCCTCGGCGTCGGTCGCATGCATCGGGTAGGTGGCGACACCCGCTGAGAGTGTCAGTTCAGGCCCGGTGTAACCCTCGGCCGTAAGGCTGCGACGGCATCGATCGGCAATGGTCAGACTCGTTTCCGCGTCGGTGTTCGGGAGGATGATCGCGAACTCTTCCCCGCCGATCCGAGCGACGAGCTCGCCCTCACGAACTGACCGCATCAAGGCGTCAGCAACGGCAACCAGAGCGGCATCGCCGGCGGCGTGGCCGTGGCGGTCATTGATCCGTTTGAACTCATCGACGTCCACTTCCACGAGGCTGAGCGGCGTCGTCGCCAGACGTGCTCGATGGAACATCTCGTCCAGCCGTTGGTTGAACGCGCGGCGGTTGAGCAGCCCGGTCAGGTCGTCGGTATCGGCCTGTGTGCGGAGCAGTTCCCGCTGGCGGGCGGAGTCAAGCGCAAGTGCGACGATGATGCCGAAGCGCTCGATGATCAGCGCCTCATACTCGGAGAAGCCAACGTCCTCGCCGTACCTGTAGACGTTGAGCATCGCGATCGTCCGGTCGGCGACCTGGAGTGGGACGCACATCATGGCCTCGGGATCGTCGGGCGTGCCGGCGATCGTGACGGCATCCGGATCGCGGTCGGTGCGCGGGATGTTGCGGGCACGACCGTCGCGGAGCGTCGCCCCAGTGATGCCCTGCGTGAGCGGGAAGCTGTCCGCCATCACCTCTGCCGCGTAGCTGCCGTGCGCGAACATCGGCACGAAAGTCCCGGCCGCGCGATCGATCTCATACAGCGTGAAATCGTGGTACGGCACCAGCGCGGCGAGGCGCTCGGCGACGCGGCCCAGCGTCTGCTGAAGGGAGTCCGCCGTCAGCACCGCGGCCGCGGCGTCCATCAACGCGTCCAATGTCGACGCCCACATCTTGGCTGTCATGTCATTCGCGCTCATTAGGCCAATATGGTTATCGGCATGCGCCGCCGGATGCGGCAGCCGCACAAGGCCGGCATCCAAATGTGTAGCGCTTCCTCAGGCCGCCACGGGCACGGCGGCCAGCACGTCCCGGAGGTCGGCGGCGAGATCGGTCGGATCCTCCACCCCACAGCTGAGTCGCAGGAGATCGGGCGGCACGGCGGCGCTTGACCCCTCGACCGACTGGTGGGTCATCAGTTGCGGCACCTCGATCAGCGATTCGACGCCGCCGAGCGATTCCGCGAGGGTGAACAGCCGCGTGGTGCTTGCGATCTCCGCGGCGCGTGGGTGGCGGAAGCTGACCATGCCGCTGAACCCGGGCCAGCGCACGTCCTCGACCGTCGGGTCGGCTCGGAGCACCTCGACGACGGCCTGGGCGCTGCTCGCGTGGGCCTTCATCCGCAGATGCAGGGTACGCAGGCCGCGGTGGACGAGGAAGCAGTCGAACGGCCCGGGGACCGCGCCGACCGAGTTCTGCACAAAGCGCAGGCGCTCGGACCATGCCGGGTCGCTCGTGACCACCGCCCCGCCGACGACGTCGGAATGGCCGCCCAGGTACTTCGTCGTCGAATGCACGACGAAGTCGACTCCGCGCTCGAGCGGACGCTGGTTGACGGGCGTCGCGAACGTGTTGTCGACCGCGACCAGCGCGTTGCGGCGGCGGGCGATCACCGCGTCGATGTCGATCACGTCCAGTCGCGGATTGGTCGGGGTCTCGATCCAGATCAGCCTCGTGTCGTCGCGGACGACCCGCTCGAGCGCCTCGGGGTCGGTCTGATCGACGAGGTCGTACGTCAGTCCCCAGCGGGCCAGCACCTTGTCGACGAGCCGGAAGGTCCCGCCATACAGGTCGGCCGGCAGCACGATGTGCGAGCCCGCCTGGCAGACCACCGTGATCAGCGCGTGCTCGGCCGCAAGCCCTGAGGAGAAGCTCACCGCGCTGCCGCCCTCGAGCTCGCCGAGAGCCCGCTCCAGCGCCGCCCGCGTAGGGTTGGCGGAGCGCGCGTAGTCGTAGTCCTCGACGAATTCCCCGGGGCGGGACTGCGCGAACGTGGAGGTCTGGTGGATCGCGGGGATCACCGAGCCGAAACTTGGGTCCGGGCTCAGCCCGGCGTGCACGGCGCGGGTGGCGAATGCGTCGCGGCGCTCACTCATGAGACGAGGGCCTCCAACAGGTCGGTCCGGGTGACGAGCCCGTCGGGATGACCGTCGCGCATGACCATCAGGGCCTGCTGATCGCCGACAAGCAGCTCGACCGCCTCGCGCACGGGATCCTCGACCGAGACGGCCGGGAACGGCGGCTCCATCACCTGGGCGATTTCCGCCTCCAGCAGCGAGGAATCCTGGGCGGCGTGCTTGAGCAGTCCGCGCTCGCCGACCGCGCCGACCACCGCCGAGGGATCATGCGCGCTCACCACCGGAAGCTGCGAGACGCGGTGCTCGTGCAGCAGTGCGACGGCGTCCCGCACCCGGTAGTTCGTGCGCACGCTCACCAGCGTCGGCACCTCTCCGGCCTCCCGCTTGCGCGCGAGCACGTCGCCGACCCGGAGCTCCGTGTCGCGCTCCAGGAAGCCGTACTGGCGCATCCACGTGTCGGAGTAGATCTTGGACAGGTAGGAGCGACCGCCGTCGGGCAGGATCACCACCATCATCGCCTCGGGGTCGTCGATCTCCGCCGCGGCCGTGACCGCGGCGTGCAGCGCGAGGCCGCCCGAGCCGCCGGCCAGGATCCCCTCGAGCTGGGCGAGGCGCCGCGTGGTCAGAAACGCGTCGCGATCGGAGACCGTGACCCAGCGGTCGATCACGCTCGGATCGAACGTCTCCGGCCAGAAGTCCTCGCCGACTCCCTCGACGAGATAGGGGCGCACGGCCTCCGCGCCGCCGCTGTAGATCGAGCCCTCGGGGTCGGCGCCGATCACGACGAGATCGGGACGGCGCTCGCGCAGATAGCGGACAGTTCCGGTGACCGTGCCGCCCGTCCCCACCCCGGCGACGAGGTGCGTGATCCGTCCCCAGGTCTGCTCCCACAGCTCCGGTCCGGTGGACTCGTAGTGCGCCTGCGGGTTGGCCTGGTTGAAGTACTGGTTTGGCTGAAAGGCGTCAGGGATCTCCGCGGTCAGCCGATCGGCGACGCGGTAGTAGGACTGCGGCGAGTCCGGCGGCACGTCGGTCGGCGCGACCACGACCTCGGCCCCGTAGGCGCGCAGGAGGTCGATCTTCTCCGCCGACATCTTATCCGGCATCACCGCGATCACCCGGTAGCCCTTCAAGCGCGCCGCGATCGCCAGTCCCGTGCCGGTGTTGCCCGACGTCGGCTCCACGATCGTGCCGCCGGGACACAGCCGCCCGTCCCGCTCGGCGGCCTCGATCAGCGCGACGGCGACCCGGTCCTTGATCGAGCCGCCCGGGTTGAACGTCTCGAGCTTGGCGACCAGCTGGGGGCGCAGGCCGGCCCCGATCCGGGACAGCCGGACGAGCGGCGTGTCGCCGATCGTGTCGAGGATCGAGTCCTTCACGGCGGAGGTGGTGGCTACATGGGTCATCGCAACAGTGTGATGATCGTTCGATATGGAGTCAATTCGCCGGAGATTCTGTAAGACTAAGGCTTCTCGCCGAAGATTCTTCGATTTCGTACCGATCGGGCCCGCTCATGACGAATGATCAACAGCCAGCCGTGGACGACACCGATCGCGCGATCTTGGAACTGCTCGCGGCCGACGCCCGGATCACGAACCAGCAGCTCGCGGCGCGCGTCGGGGTCGCGCCGTCCACCGCGCTGAACCGGCTCCGCGGGTTGCGCGAGCGCGGGGTGATCCGCGGCTTTCACGCCGAGCTCGATCTCGCCGCGCTCGGCCGGCCGTTGCAGGCCCTGATCGCCGTGCGCCTTGCCGTCCATGCGCGGGAGCAGATCGATGCCTTCACCTCGGCGGTCCGCCAGCTGCCGGGCGTCCTGATGGTCTTTCACCTGGCCGGAGCCACCGACTACCTCGTCTGGGTCGCCGCACGCGACGCGCAGGACCTGCGGGAGTTCGTCGTCGGCCACCTCGCCACCCATTCCGCCGTCGCCCACGCCGAGACGTCGCTGATCTACGAGCACCGTCGCGGTCCGGGGCTGTGGGGCCTGGCCGACCCGGCATGAGACCGGCGGCGCGCCTCGACGGTCTGGGGACGACGATCTTCACCGAGATGACCGCCCTGGCGACGCGCACCGGAGCGATCAACCTCGGCCAGGGCTTCCCGGACACCGACGGTCCCGCTGTGGTCATCGAGGCGGCCGTCTCCGCCTTGCGGGGCGGCGAAAACCAATATGCCCCGCTTCCGGGAGTGCCGGCGCTGCGCGACGCCATCCTCGCCCATCAGCGCGACTTCTACCGGCTGGAGCCCGAGGATGTGCTCGTGACCTTCGGCGCCACCGAGGCCATCGCGTCCGCGCTGTTGGGCCTGTGCGAGGCGGGGGACGAGGTTGTCGTGCTCGAGCCCTACTACGACTCCTACGCGGCCTGCATCAGCTTCGCCGGGGCGCGGCGGCGGCCCGTCACCCTGCGCCCGCCGGACTTCGCCCTGGACGGCGAGGCGCTCCGCGCCGCGATCGGGCCGCGCGCTCGCGTCCTCCTGCTCAACTCACCGCACAACCCGACGGGGCGCGTGCTCTCCCGCGACGAGCTCTCTTTGATCGCGCAGGCGTGCGTGGAGCATGACCTCGTCTGCATCAGCGACGAGGTCTATGAGCACCTGGTCTACGACGGGGAGCACATCCCGCCGGCCACATTGCCGGGGATGGCCGGGCGGACGCTGACGGTCTCGAGCGTCGGCAAATCGTTCTCGCTCACCGGCTGGAAGATCGGCTGGTGCTCAGGGCCCGCGGAGCTCGTCGCGGCGACGCGCACGGTCAAGCAGTACCTGAGCTTCGCCGGTGGCACTCCGCTGCAGCATGGGGCAGCCGCGGCGCTGGGTGGCGCGCGCGGCTATCTCGCTGCGTTGCGGGATGAGTTGCGCGGGAAGCGCGACCAGCTCTGCGCCGGTCTCGCCGCTGCCGGTCTCCGGCCGCTGCACTCCGCCGGCACCTACTTCGTCAACGCCGATGTCGGGGGCGACGCGGCCAGCTTCTGCCGAACGCTGCCGGCGCGCTGTGGCATCGTCGCGATCCCGACCGGCGTGTTCTACGACGACAAGACCGTGGCACCGACGTTGGTGCGCTTCGCCTTCTGCAAGCGCCAGGCAACGATCGCTGAAGCGGCCGAGCGTCTGGCGAGGTCCGGATCAAAGTGCCCGCCCGGGCGCGGAGAGCTTCCCGGGCGGGCGACCTGACGGTCCGGGCTGGCCCCGGACGTGGACGTGCTCAGAGACCAATCGCGCGCAGGTGGCGCAAGTCATAGCGCGCGACTTCGCCGCCCACACGTGTGCCGACGAGGTCCGAGAAGCGGAAGTGAATCCCCTCCCACACTCGCGCGTCGATGACCTCGTGAGTGATCTGTGACCAGCGTCGGTAGGTGCGGGTCGCCCCTGGATCGGTCGGGCTGGTCACGCGCGTATGTCCGACTAGCCGGTCGTCTGGGTCAACCCGGTCAGCGACGGATGTGTGACTCGACGGGGGTGGCGGCCCAGCTGCCGAGGAGTTGGAGCGCCTGCTCCGATTTGCTGCCGGGCTCAGCCGTGTAGGCGAACATCGTCAGGCCGGAGTCGGCGGAAAGCTCCATCGCCTCGTAGGTCAGCTCGAGGTCGCCGACGACGGGGTGGTGGAGTCGTTTCGTGCCGGTGTCGTGGAAGCGGACGTTGTGGGCGGCCCATTTGGTGCGGAACGGCTCGCTCTGGGTGGAGAGCTCTCCGATGAGGTTGGTGAGGTCGCGGTCATAGGGGTTGCGGCCGGCTTCGGAGCGGAGGATCGCGACGACCTCGTTGGCGACGTGGTCCCAGTCGTGGTAGAAATCCTCTGAGCGGGGGTCGAGAAACGCGAACCGGGCGGTGTTCGCGGGGCGGCCTGGGGCGAGGTAGGCGGAATAGAGGGCATAGCCGAGTTGGTTGGCGGCAAGGATGTCCAGGCGGCCATTGCGGATGAACGCCGGTGCCTGGGTCATCGCGTCGAGGATGCGCTGCACCGCCGGGCGGATCTGCTGCTTGCTCGGACGACGCCTGCGCGTGGCGGTGGCGGGTTGGGTGGCGCGGGCGAGGTCGACCAGGTGCGAGCGTTCGGCTTCGTCGAGCTGGAGCGCTCGGGCGAGGGCATCGAGCACGGTGTCGGAGACGCCCGCGGCGTTCCCGCGCTCGAGGCGGGTGTAGTAGTCGACGCTGACCCCGGCGAGCAGCGCAACCTCCTCGCGGCGCAGGCCAGGGACGCGACGATTGTCACCGTAGATCGGAAGGCCGACCTGATCCGGGGTGATCTTCGCGCGGCGGCTGGTGAGGAACTCGCGGATCTCGCGCTTGGCGTCCATCTCCTGTAATCAGGCTACCCGCGCTGCGCGGGGGGTGGGAGGCCCTGTCAGTACCTGGATCACCAGGGACTCTCACTTTCGGCGATTCGGTGCTTTCGTGGACGGCGATGAATGAGATTCGACGCAAGCGAGGAGAGCTTTAGATGCGCGCTGCTGTGTTCAACGAGCCTCGGTCGATCACTGTTGCCGAGCGGCCTGACCCGGTGATCATGGAGCCGACCGACGCGATCGTCCGCGTCGTCCTGTCCTGCGTGTGCGGGTCTGACCTGTGGTACTACCGTGGCGAGTCGCCGTTTCAGCCGGGCCCGATCGGCCACGAGTTCATCGGCGTGGTCGAGGACGTCGGCTCGGAGGTCCGCACGATCGCCAAGGGTGATTTTGTGATCTCGCCGTTCGCGTTCAGTGACGGCACCTGCCCGCACTGCCGGCATGGCATCACGAGCGCATGCTCGGCCGGTGGGTTCTTCCCGATGAACGGCGATGGCGGGCAGGGCGAGGGCGTGCGCGTTCCGCTCGCCGACGGGACGCTTGTCGCCGTGCCTGGCTCTGGGCATTCCGATCAGACCATGGCCTCGCTACTGACGCTCTCTGACGTCCTGGCAACCGGCCACCACGCAGCCGTCTGCGCCGAGGTGCAGGAAGGTGGCGTGGTCGCCGTGGTCGGCGACGGGGCGGTCGGCCTGTCTGGCGTGCTCGCGGCCTGCCGACTCGGTGCCGAGCGCGTCATCGCCCTCAGCCGCAACCCGACCCGTCAGCAGCTCGCGCGTGACTTCGGTGCCACCGAGATCGTCGAGGCGCGCGGCCGGGCGGCGACCGAGGCGATCAAGGAGCTGACCGACGGAGTCGGCGCCGACGCGGTCCTGGAGTGCGTCGGCACCGCCCAGGCGATGGAGACGGCGATCTCGATCGCCCGGCCCGGATCGATGGTCGGCTACGTCGGCGTCCCGCACGGCGTCGAGCTGCCGATCGGCGATTTGTTCTTCCGCAATGTCGGCATACGGGGCGGCTCCGCACCCGTCCGCGCTTACATCCCCGACCTTCTGCCCGACGTGCTCGAGGAGCGGATCGATCCGGGTCGCGTCTTCGACTACGCGACCGATCTCGACGAGGTCGCGGAGGCGTATGCGGCGATGGACGAGCGGCGGGCGATCAAGTCGCTGTTGCGGGTCGGGACGGTCTGACATGCGTCAGTGGACGCGGGGCGAGCCGACCACGATTTGACACCGGAAAGGACGACAGACACATGGACAAGCGCACACTCGGCAGCGGCCTCGAGGTGTCAGCGATCGGGCTCGGCTGTATGGGCATGAGCCACGGCTACGGCCCGCCCGCGGACAAGCAGGCGATGGTCGCCCTGATCCGCTCCGCCGTCGACCGCGGTGTCACGTTCTTCGACACTGCCCAGGTCTACGGGCCGTTCACCAACGAGGAACTGGTCGGGGAGGCGCTCGAACCAGTGCGCGACCAGATCGTGATCGCGACGAAGTTCGGCTTCGACCTCGAGGGCGCGATTGGTCCCGGCGCGCTCGACAGTCGCCCGGAGACCATCCGGCGGAGCGTCGAGGGTTCGCTGAAGCGGCTGCGCACCGACGCGATCGACCTGCTCTATCAGCATCGCGTCGACCCGAGCGTCCCGATCGAGGAGGTCGCGGGCACGGTCAAGGAGCTGATCGGGGAGGGCACGGTCCGACACTTCGGTCTCTCCGAAGCCGGCGTCGACACGATCCGCCGCGCCCACGCCGTCCAGCCCGTGACCGCGCTCCAGAGCGAGTACTCCCTCTGGTGGCGCGAGCCGGAGGACGCGATCCTGCCCACGCTGCAGGAGTTGGGCGTTGGCTTTGTCCCCTTCAGCCCGCTCGGCAAGGGCTTCCTCACCGGCGCGATCGACGAGGACACGACGTTCTCCGACGGCGACTTCCGCAACGCGGTCCCTCGCCTTTCCGATCCCGAGGCCCGCAGGGCGAACCGGGCGTTCGTCGAGCTGCTCACCACGATCGCCGAGCGCACGGGGGCGACGCGAGCGCAGATCGCGCTCGCCTGGGTCCTCGCGCAGCGGCCGTGGATCGTTCCGATTCCGGGCACCACGAAGCCCCATCGACTCGAGGAGAACCTCACGGCCGCGGACGTCGCACTCACCGAGGAGGACCTCCGCGAGATCGACGCCGCGCAGATCGAGGCTCAGGGCGCTCGGTACACGGAAGCGGCGCAGCGGATGATCGACCGCTGAGAGGCAGATCTCAGCGCCAACCCACCTCGCCGTCGCGCCACCCGACAATCCAGGAGAACCACATGCCGCCCAGCGCCGAAGCACAGCGGAACCACGACGAGCTGTTCCCCGGCCACGTGTCCAC
The DNA here is from genome assembly GCA_963752905.1 of uncultured Solirubrobacterales bacterium. Classification (GTDB taxonomy): domain Bacteria; phylum Actinomycetota; class Thermoleophilia; order Solirubrobacterales; family Solirubrobacteraceae; genus Palsa-465. Next base: position 95,584 of record CAVWAC010000004.1, on the reverse strand, counting down.
GCTGAAAGTCACCGATCCCGAGCTGATTGAGTATTTCGACAACTCGCCTTCGACGAAGTCCTCCGCTCCGCCAGCCTCGACACTCGCACCCGGCTCATGGTGCAGCTCGCCTCGCTGATCGCCTGCCAGGCCCGGAGCGAGTACCGGGTCATGCTCGGCGCGGCGCTGACCGTCGGCATCACCCCGGTGGAGGCCAAGGAGATCGTCAATCAGGCCGTCCCCTACGTCGGCATGGGCAGGGTATTCGACTTCCTCCACGCCACCAACGAGGTCCTCACCGAGCGGGGAATCGAACTGCCGGTCGAAGGGCAGTCGACGACGACCCCGGAGACCCGGCTGGAGAAGGGCCTGGCCATCCAGGAGGAGATCGTCGGCGCCGGGCTCGTCGAGCAGATGTACGCCTCCGCGGCGGAGGACGAGCTGCCCATCCAACGGCTGCTCTCGGCCAACTGCTTCGGCGACCATTACACCCGCACCGGCATCGACGTTCAGACCCGTGAGCTGCTCACGTTCGCGATGCTCATCTCGCTCGGCGGCTGCGAACCCCAGGCAACGGGCCACGTCTCCGCAAACCTCAACGTCGGCAACGACCGCCGCGCGCTGCTGGGCGTCGTCACGCAGCTGCTGCCGTTCATCGGCTACCCCCGCACCCTCAACGCTCTCCGGGTGATCGACGAGGTCATCCCGGCCTGAGGCCACACCCGAAAGGACAGACAATGCCCGCGCGCACCTGGCTCATCACCGGCGTCTCAAGCGGCTTCGGCCGTGAGCTCACCACGCAGCTCCTCGAGCGGGGAGACCGCGTCGTCGGGACCGTCCGGCGCCCAGAAGCGGTTGCCGACCTCGCCGGACGCCATCCGGACACGTTTCGAGCCGAGCGGCTCGACGTGACTGAAACCCCGGCGATCCACGACGTCGTCGACCGCAGCTTTGCCGACCTGGGACGGATCGACGTGATCGTCAGCAACGCCGGCTACGGGCTGTTCGGCGCCGCCGAGGAGCTCACCGACGCACAGGTCGCGCGCATCATCGCCACCAACCTGGCTGGATCCATCAACCTGATCCGGTCTGTGCTGCCGCACCTCCGGGCCCAGGGCGGCGGACGCATCATCCAGCTCTCCACCTACGGCGGGCAGGTCGCGTTCCCCGGCAACTCGCTCTACCACGCCACCAAGTGGGGCATCGAGGGATTCTGCGAAGCGGTCGCCCAAGAGGTCGCCCCGTTCGGCATCGGCGTGACGATCGTCGAGCCCGGGGGCGCCCGGACCGAGTTCCGCTACGGAAGTGCCCAGGTCGCCGAGCTCATGCCCGAGTACGACCAGACCCCAGCCCACAGCTTCCTGCAGATGCTCGACCCCGCCAACGGGCTCGCGCCCGGCGACCCCGCACGCATGGCTGCCGCGATGATCGCGAGCGCCGACCAAGAGCCGGCACCGCTCCGCATGATGCTCGGATCCCAGGCGCTCGACACGACCCTCGCCACACTCCGCAAGCGCGTCGCCGACTTCGAAACCCAAACCGAGCTCGCCGCCTCCACGGACTTCCCGCCCGGCGAATAGTCACCGGAGTCCGGACCGAGGCTACGGCGCTCATTGAACCGGAGGCGGTGTTCGGCAGGGGTGTGCTGGCACTGTCGAAGAGGTTCGCCAGCCAGAACGATGGTCAGGCGGCAGCTTGATGGGCGAACCGTTCATCGGTGTCGGTGTCGGTGTCGGTGTCGATACGGGTGATCACTGGCGCCCGGCGGGGCGCGAGGGTGCGCGACCGGAGCAGTGTGGTGAGTACCGCGAGTGCGCCGCCACCGCCGGCGAGCACGAATCCTACCGTGGGCCCGGCACGGTCCACGAGCAGGCCGGCGCTCGCCGTTCCGACGGCAGCGCCGACTGCCATCGCGGTGGCGAGCCGCGCGAACGCCTCGGTCATCGCCGCGGCCGGGGCGGCATGGTCGACCATCGCGTAGACGGTGGCTTCGGTCGGCGCGATCGTGGCCCCGGCGAGCACCAGGACACCCCCGAGCGCCACGACGTTGCCGTCCGCTGGGATCAGCGTCAAGTGGCCGGCGGTGAGCGCCCCGAGGACGAGCGCGAGGCCGGCGGCGGTGCGGGCTCCGCCGCCGAGGCGGGCGGCGAGCAGCCCGCCCGCGAACGACCCGACGCCCCAGAGCGCGAGCAGCGGGGCGGCCGCCGCCGTGCGGTTGAGCGTCTTGGCGGCCGCGACGACCGCGACCTCATCGGCGCCGAGCAGCACGCCCACAGCGACCAGAACGACCACCAGAGTGCGCATCGCCGGCGTGCGCAGCGAGCCTCCACGGCGTCGCCGTTGCGCCGGCGCTGGTCGCCGGCTGCGTGACGCCGGTTGCGCGGCGAACGCCGTGGTCGCGAGCAGCAGCAGGATTCCGCCGGCCGCGAGGGGCGCGCCGGTGGACGACAGCGCACCGATGCAGAGCGCGAGCGGCGGCCCGAAGATGTATGTGAGCTCGACGACCGACGTCTCGAGGGCGTAGGCGGCGCGGACGGCGCCGGGATCGGAGAGAAGGGCGGGAAGCTGGCTTCGCAGGCAGGCGCCGACCGGCGGGGTGGCCAGCCCGATGCCGGTCGCAAATGCGAGCAGGACGGCGAGCGAAGCGCCGACCGGCTGCACCGCGATTGCGACGAGCAGCGCAGCGGCGACGGTGGCGCTGGCCAGCAGCACCGAGGTCTGTCCACGTCGGTCGACGAGCTGGCCGAGCAGTGGTCCGCCGATGCCGACCGCGATCGCGTAGGCGCCGGCGACCACGCCCGCTGCGGCGAACGAGCCGGTCAGGTGCCGGGCATGGACGAGCAGGCCGATGCCGAGCATCTCCTGCGGCAACCGCGCGAGGACCGACGTGGCGAATAGGCGGCGGAGTCCGGCGGACGCGGCGATCGAGTGCATGCCCCGATGCTAGGTTTCCACTGGTGCAGGTGGAAGATCCACAATCATCGCCGTGGACGAGACCAGTCAGCCCCTAGAGCTGTTCCTCTCGGTGCGCCGCGATGGCTCCCGCACACTCGGAGCACAGATCGAGGACCAGCTGCGGCGGGCGATCCGCGATGGTGCCCTGCGATCGGGCGTACAGGTGCCGTCGACACGTGATCTCGCGCGCCAGCTCGCCGTGTCGCGGCGGGTCGTGGTGGACGCCTATGCGCAGCTGGCTGCCGAGGGGTATCTCAGCCTTCGCCAGGGCGCCCGCCCACGCGTCTCGGACGCGGCGGCGTTGGCGAGTGAGGCGCGGGCGGTGGTGGCGCCGGCGGCGCCGCGCGCGCGGTTCGACTTCCGGCCGAGCATGCCTGACGTCTCAACCTTCCCGCGCGCGGCGTGGCTGCGGTCGCTGCGCCAGGCGCTCGCGACGGTCACCGACGCCGACCTTGGTTACGGCGACCCCCGTGGGGTCGAGGTGCTGCGCTCCGCTCTCGCGGACTACCTCGGCCGCGTCCGCGGTGTCGTGGCCGATCCTGAGCACATCATCGTTACCAACGGCTACACCCAGAGCCTCGGCTTGGTGTGCCACGCCCTCGCGGCCATCGGCGCCAAACGGATCGCGCTCGAGGACCCGAGCAACCCCGAGGACGGCGTGATCGCCGCACACGCGGGCCTGGAACCGGTCCCGATCGGGGTCGACGAAGCCGGGACGCGCATCGACGAGCTCGAGCACGTCGGTGCCGATGCGGTCGTGTTGACGCCCGCCCATCAGCACCCCACGGGCGTCGTGCTCCCCGGCGAGCGGCGGATGGCCCTGCTGGCCTGGCTGCGCGCGAGGGACACGCTCGCGATCGAGGACGACTACGACGCGGAGTACCGCTACGACCGCGCGGCCGTCGGAGCGCTCCAGGGCCTCGACCCCGACCGGGTGATCTACGCCGGCTCGGCGAGCAAGACCCTCGCGCCCGCGCTCCGCATCGGCTGGCTGGTTGTGCCGCCGTCGCTTCTGCAGGCCGTCAGCCACGAGAAGCTCCTCGCCGACCGCGGTACCGCCCGCATCGAGCAGCACGCGTTCGCCGACTTCCTGACCCGCGGCGAGCTCGACCGCCACCTGCGCCGCATGCGAGCTCGCTACCGCAGCCGCCGCGACGCGCTCGTCGATGCTCTCACCGCGACGCTCCCAGACGCCGCTGTCCGCGGTGCTGCCGCCGGGCTCCACGTCACCGTGCAGTTGCCCGAGGGCGTCAACGAGCAGGCGATCCGAGAGGAGGCCCACGACCGGCGCATCGAGCTCGAGACGATGGCCGACTACCTATCCGACGCCCGCGGGCGCCCGCCAGTCCTGCTCCTCGGCTACGCGCAGATGCACGAGTCCGCCATCCGCGCCGGTATCCGCGAGCTCGCCGCAGCGGTCCGAGCAGCAACGACCCGCGCCTGAGGCACCACCAGCTCTCTAGTGAGCTCGAGCGGCTTATGAGCGAAGGGGTACTTACTGCGCTTCGGCCTGCCTCGAAGTACCGATGAGAGGCGGCCGCCATCGCGTCACGCTGAGGAAGTCGCGTAGAGCCGGAGTCCGGGTGTGACGGAGATCGACCAAGGTCTGGCGCAAGGACAGAGCCAACAGCCGAATGACGCATCGGCTCCGATCGACGTGCTCGATTTGAAGCTCAAGGTGGCGGAGGTGCTGGACCGCTGGCCCTCTGCCGGCGTCGCTGTCGGTCTCGTGCGCGACGGATCGCTCGAGTGGTTCCTTGGCCTTGGCGTCGCGGACGTTGACGCGAAGGAGCCGATCACCGAGGACACGGTGTTCCGGATCGGGTCGATCACCAAGACGTTCACCGCGATCGCGGTGATGCAGCTGTGGGAGCAGGGGTTGGTGGACTTGGACGCGCCCGCCAACGATTACCTTCGCACCTTCCGATTGATCCCGGCCAGACGGAGTTTCCGGCCCACGATGCGCCAGCTTCTCACCCATACCGCCGGGATCGGCTATTGGCGGCGGCTGTCGGACCTGCTGCAGCCGGCGGTCGGTGCGGGCGACCGGGCCGGACGATCCGGCGCCCCGCCGCTCGCCGAGTACTACCGCCGAGGGCTGCCGGTCGAGATCGAGCCCGGAACGAAGTGAGCCTATAGCAACCACGGGTTCGCGGCGCTCGGACAGATCGTCGAGGACGTCAGCGGCCAGCCGCTCGAGGATTACCTGCGCGAGCGCATCTTCGAACCGTTGGAGATGGACCACACCGACCTCGTCCGCTCCGAGCGGGTCCGCTCCCGCCTGGCCACCGGATATGTGCTCCGCTCCCGTGGCCTGAAGGCGGTCGCCGACCGCGACGTCCCGAGCCCGGGCGGCGGGGGCATGTACTCAACCGCAGCGGACCTCGCCCGCTACATCGCCTCGCTTCAGGAGATGTACGCAGGCCAGCAGGACCTGGTGCTCAAGGTCGAGACCCTGGCATCCATGTTCGAGCCCCACTTCCAGCTCGACCCGCGGCTGCCGGGCATGGGCCTGGCGTTCGAGCTCGGCGAGGAAAGCGGCCACAAGACCATCGCGAAGGCGGGCATCGTGTCCGGCTTTCACTCCGCGATCGTTCTGGCTCCCGGGGACCGGATCGGAGTCGTCGTTCTCAGCAACACCGGAGGTCTCGACGGTCGGAATGCGACCGCGCCGCTCGCCAGCGCACTCCTCCGTCGCCAGCTCGGCCTGCCAGATCAGGCGATCCGCACCGACATCCCCGCCCGCCCCGAGGCATGGAGCGAGATCTGCGGCTGGTACAGCCCCGATCCCGGCCCTGTCACCAACCTGTTCACACGCGCCCTCATGGGCGCCGGAGCCGAGGTCACGGTCCGCCACGGCCACCTCACGCTGAAGCCGCTGCACCCGATCCCGGCGATCCGACGCGGGATGCGGCTACGTCCCGACGATCCCGGTGACCCGTATGTGTTCCGTATCGAACTGCCCGAATACGGCATCAACCTCCGCGTCGTGTTCCGCCGGAGTCCCGAACAGGGGCGGACCACCACGCGGCTGCTTACAGACACGTTCTCGCTCCAGAAAAGGCCCAATGCGCGAAACCCAAGGCGATTGGTCAACGGCGCGCTCCTCGCCGGCGCTACGGCAATTGTCGTGCGCCAACGGCGCGAAGGAAAACGTCTACGGGCTCTGATACCTGCTCATCTGCGGTCGTCGTGAAGCCCCGACGGGCGACGCTCGCAGCAGTCAAGCTCGTTCACACGCGAACTCGCCCGTAACCGCATAGCCGCTGTGCAGGTACTCGGCCGTTCGGTTGAGCGGCGATCACGTATTTTTGGCTCGAGCATGTCCGCGCCCGAGTCCCAGCCCATCCTCAGCGTTCCGACCGAGGCGGCGATCTTCCTCGTGCTCACCGTCGCCCCCGGCGCCGAGGCGGCCGTGGGCGAGTTCCTCGCCGACGTGGCCGGGGTCAAACGCTCGGTCGGGTTCCGGGTCCCCGAGGGGGAGCTGTCGTGCGTGGTCGGGATCGGCGCCGAGCTGTGGGACCGACTCGCCGGCGGCCCGCGTCCCGCCGGGCTCCATCCATTCCGCGAACTCACCGGTCAACGTCACCGCGCGCCGGCGACGGCCGGGGATCTCCTGTTCCACATCCGCGCCCACCGGTTCGACCTCTGCTTCGAGCTCGCCCAGCGGCTGACGGAGCGGTTGCGGGGCCAGGCCGAGGTGGTCGACGAGGTCCACGGCTTTCGCTCCTTCGACGAACGCGACGTGCTCGGCTTCGTCGACGGCACCGAGAACCCGGAGGGCCGAGCGGCCGTGGACGCGGTGCTGATCGGCGACGAGGACCCCGAGTTCGCCGGCGGCAGCTACGTCCTGGTCCAGAAGTACCTCCACGACCTCGCCGCCTGGGACGCCCTCTCCACCGAGGAGCAGGAGTTGGCCATCGGCCGCACGAAGCTCGCCGACATCGAGCTCGACGACGACGTCAAGCCGGCCAACTCGCACCTCGCGCTCAACGTGATCACCGGCCCCGACGGCGAGGAGCGCCAGATCATGCGCTTCAACATGCCGTTCGGGCGCGTCGGCGCCCAGGAGTTCGGGACGTATTACATCGCCTACGCGCGGACGTCGGAGCTGATCGAGCAGATGCTCACCAACATGTTCATCGGCGATCCGCCGGGCAACACCGACCGCATCCTCGACTTCTCCACCGCCCTCACCGGCGGGCTGTTCTTCGTCCCCGCGGCCGAGATGCTGGAAGACCTCATGCCTCCGGATGTCGCCGAGGCCGGCGACACCGCCGAGGCCAGCGACGCCAACCCGCCGAGCGACGTCGTGCCACCTGCCGAGCCGGGTCCGGGCGACGGGTCGCTCGGCATCGGCGGCCTACGCGCCGAGTGACAGCCGGCCGACGATGTGCTCGGCGATGGCGAGCGAGGACGTCGCCCCCGGCGAGGGCGCGTTGCGGATCGCCGTGACCGGGCCGAGGTGCGAGATCCGGAAATCGTCGACCATCGATCCATCGGCGTCGACGGCCTGGGCGCGCACCCCGGCCGGCGCCGGCATCACGTCGGCGGCGGTCAGCGCGGGGATGAACGACCGTGCCTGCGCGAGGTAGAGGCGGTGGACGATCGACCCCGCGACCTCACGCGCGCCCGTCCGCCAGTGCTGGGCCGCGAGCCGGTGAAACCCCGGGAAGCGGACGGTCTCCCAGGCGTCGTGCACGGAGACGTCCCGCCAGCGGTAGCCCTCCCGCGCGAGCGCGAGCACGGCGTTGGGCCCGATGTCGACGCCGCCGTGCACGCGCCGGGTGAAGTGCACGCCGAGGAACGGGTAGCGCGGGTCGGGTACCGGATAGACGAGGCCGCGGACGAGGTCCTCGCGGCCGGGCGCGAGTCGCAGGTACTCCCCACGGAACGGGATGATCAACGGCTCGGGCGCATCACCGGCGCCGCGAGCGAGGCGATCGGCCTGGAGGCCCGCGCAGACGATCACCCGGTCGAAGCGCTCGCGGGAGACGGCCGTGTCGATGCGGGCGGACCCGTTGTCGATCCTCAGTCCGAGGACCTCGGTTGCCAACCGCACCTCGCCCCCAGCCGCCACGACGTCACGGGCCAGTTGCGCCGAGATGGCGCGGAAGTCGGTGATCGCGGTGGTGGGGGAGAGCAGGCCGGCGAGCCCGGTCACGTTCGGTTCGATGTCGCGCAGCTCCGACGCCGCGAGCCGGCGCAGACCCGGTACCCCGTTGGTCTCCGCGCGCCGGTGGATCTCGGCCAGGGCGCGCACCTCGTCCTCGGTCCGCGCGACGATGAGCTTGCCGCATTCGTCGTAGGGCAGCGCGTGCTCCTCGCAGTAGTCGCGGAGCAGGTCAACTCCACGGCGGCAGAGCCGGGCCTTGAGCGAGCCGGGCGCGTAATACACGCCCGCGTGGACCACCCCGCTGTTGTGACCGGTCTGGTGGGCGGCGACGGAGGGCTCCTTGTCGAGCACCGTCACCACCGCGCGCGGCTGCGCACGGGTGATCTGTCGGGCGACGGCGAGCCCGATGATCCCCGCCCCGATTACCCCAATGCGCTGGTCGGCCACTGCTGAGATTCGGCTCATCCTATTCTGTTCGGAGGAACGTCATGGCGGACAAGCGTCTTCAGCGGTTGGGCGAGTTCATCGCTCCATTCCGGGTCGCGCCGGCGTCCAAGGTCCGTCTGGCGCGGGATTTCGATCCGGCGTTCAAGGCCGGGGTGAAGAAGAGGAAACAGGGGGTGGCGCTGCTGCAGGAGGGCGTGGAGATGCTCTCCGAATACCAGGCGCGGTTGGCGGCGCAGGACACCTGGGGGGTGATCGTGGTGCTCCAGGCGATCGACGCGGCGGGCAAGGACGGCACGATCCGGCACGTGATGAGCGGCGTTAACCCGCAGGGAGTGGCCGTGCACAGCTTCAAGGTCCCCTCCGCGGAGGAGCTCGATCACGACTTCTTGTGGCGCTACGCGCAGCGGCTGCCCGAGCGGGGGGAGATCGGGATCTTCAACCGCTCGCACTACGAGGAGGTGCTCGTCGTCCGGGTGCATCCGGAGAACCTCGACCGCCAGAAGCTCCCCGAGCGCTCCAAGCAAGGGGATATCTGGCAGCGGCGCTACCGCGAGATCAACAACTGGGAGCGGTACCTGACCGACAACGGCTTCCGGATCGTCAAGCTGTTCCTCAACCTCTCCCGGGAGGAGCAGCGCACTCGCTTTCTGCGGCGGCTTGACCTCCCCGACCACAACTGGAAGTTCTCCGCCGCCGACCTGCGCGAGCGGGACCGCTGGGATGACTACCAGACGGCGTTCTCGGAGATGCTGTCGCACACGAGCACCGAATGGGCGCCGTGGCACGTGATTCCCGCCGACCGCAAATGGTTCGCGCGGCTTGGCGCCGCCGCGGTCCTCGTCCACACCCTGATGGACATCGATCCGCGCTTCCCCGCCGTCACCTACGAGCAGCGCGCCGCGCTCATCGACGCTCGCCGGCGACTCGAGGCCGAGGCGCCCAAAGGCGCCGCCGCCGACCCTTACGTCGCCAAACGGAAGGGGTGAGCCTGCGCCGCTCTCAGTGCGTGGTCGAGGTCGGCCCAGAGATCCTCGACGGCCTCGAGCCCGACGCTGAGCCGGAGCAGCCCGGGCGGTACCCGGTCCGGCTCCCAGCGGGTGCGCGACTCGAGGGTCGAGGCGGTGCCGCCGAGACTGGTCGCGTTCTCGATGACGCGCAATGAGCGCTCGACCGCGGCCGCGCGCTCGCCGTCGGCGACGTCGAACGACAGCAGGGGGCCGAAGGCCGAGAGGTAGCGCGCGGCGACGGGATCACCGAGGCCCGGATAACGGACTTGAGCGACGGCGGGGTGCGCGGCCAGGCGTCGCGCGAGCTCGAGCGCGCTGGCCGACTGATGGGGCACCCGGACCGCGAGCGTCTTCAGCCCGCGCATCAGCAGCCAGGCCGGATCGGGCGCGGCGACGATCCCCGACCGCGTCCGGAAGGCGGCGAGGCGGTCGGCATCCTTGGCCCGAGCGCAGCTGACGACCCCGAGCAACGCGTCGGCGTGGCCGGCGAGGATCTTCGACGCGCTATGGAGGACGAAGTCGGCCCCGTGCGCGAGCGGCCGCAGGAGCAGTGGGCTGAGCACGGTGTTGTCGACGACCACCCGGGCGCCGGCGTCGTGCGCCGCGGCGATCGAGCGGTCGAGGTCGGGGAAGGTGAGCATCGGATTCGCGCACGGCTCGAGCCACACGAGGTCGGCCGGCGGTGGCGGCCCGGTCTGGTCGAAGGCGATCAGCTCGACGCCCCAGCGGGCCAGCTCGCCGCCGATCAGCGCGACCGTGCCGTAGTAGCCGCCCTCGGCGACGGCAACCCGCGCGCCCGGCTCGAGCAGCGCGAGCAGCAGCGCGGTCGTCGCGCCCGAGCCCGAGGGGAACAGCAGCGCTGGGCCGCCCTCGAGCTCGCCGAGCAGCCGCTCGGCCTCGGCGCCGACGGGATGGGCCGCGCGCTGGTAGTAGAACGGTCCGGGCGTGCCGTCAACGTAGGCCTCGACCGTCGCACGGTCGACGGCCGGAGTGCGGCGGCCGGCGAGGATCGTCTCCCTCTCCATGCCCTCAGGTTAGTCGCGCGGGCGCGGCGCCGGCGACGTGCGTCGTCGCCGGATTGACGGGTCGCACCGAGCGCCGGGGTACTTAGCCTCGATCCACCGTTTGAGCGCTGGGGGGTTTGAGTTGCGGGGGTTCCGGGCTGGTCGGGGTTCGGCTGGCGGCCTGACGGCAGGGTGTGGGCGTCGCTCGGGGTTCGCGGAGGCTGGTGGGGCCAGTTGAGGCCGTCGCGGCGATGCGGTTGGTGCGGCTTGGGCATGCCGAGGCCGAGGTCGGGCCGCGATCGTCCTCGTGAACGATTGTCGGCGCTCAGATGAGTGCGGGCAGTGCGCGGAGCTGCTCGAGGGCGGTGAGGAATGGGAGTTGCCATGGCCACCGGGCGGGCATCCGGAGTGTCACGGTGCGGGCGGTGCGGGTGACCCGGCCAGGGACGGTCAAGAGCTGGCGGCGCAGTGTCCGAGCGGTGGGGATGATCGTGTCTGGCAGTCCGATCAGAGTCGTCCATCTGAGGAGGTTGTGCGCGAGCGCGGCGATCACTGTCCAGGCTGCGTTCGCGAGGAAGCGGCCGGACGGGAAGTGCGCGAGTGCCTGGTCTTTGAGATCACGGATCGCGAGCTCCACAACGGCGTGACCGCGGTGCTCAGCCTCTACTTGCTCGAGCGGATCGGTGCTGTTGGTCAAAAACGCGTGATGACGCCAGTCTGGGAACAAATCGGCCTGCGCGCCAACGAGACGGGTGCGACGAACGATCATCCGGACGGTCCCGAGCAGCGTTTGCGCGATCTGCGCTTCGCCGCCCTCCGGATAGTCGGCTAGGGGCTGCCAGTCCTCGTCGGGGATCACTGCGATCGCCTTCCTGACGGGCGTTTGCTGGGTGATCCCGATCGAGTACGTCCACCCTGCGGTGTGCAGGCGGGCCATCAGCTTGTTGTTCCAGAACCCCGAGTCGGCCCGCAACAGCTTCGGCCCTGTCGCACCGGCCCGCTGGACTCTGGGGATCAGTTCCTCAACGAACCGCAGCACCCCGCGCGCGGTGTGCGCCTGGCCTTTGCGAGCGCGGATGTGTAACACCTCGCCAGTCCCCGCGCGGGTCGCGACGATCGGGTGATACCCGCGCTTGTGGGTGTACCCATAGCCGGCGCCCTGCTTGTCATATCCATAGACCTCGCCGACGAAGCTGTCGACATCGACGATCAGCCGCTCACTGCCCGGCCCGGCACCGGCGATCCACGCGCGCTCCAGACAGTCAGCCAGCACTCGGTCGAGCTGGCGGACATGCCCAAAAGTGAACGCCCGCAAAAACGTCCCCAACGTCGACGGTGCCGACACTCCATGCCCCAGCACCGCGCGCGTCTGACCCGACCGCAGCACGTCGCAGTCATCGATGCAATCGGCGCCGAGCGCCATCGCGGACACCAGGGTCATGACTTTCCGTCCCGGGTTCGCCGCCCCCGGGCGATCGCCCAGATCAACGGTCCGATCGATCAGCGCCTCGATCCCCAGTCGCTCAGCGAGCACCGACGGCAGCAACACCCCAGCGTTCGCGACCGCCCGCTCGTCATCGAACACGACCCTTGTTGCGTCCGGCAGACCCTTCACCATGCAGGTGACCTCCTGTTGCAGGGCCGCCGTCGCCCGACACGACAGCTTTCTGCCCGCTCAGGAGGTCATTTAAATCTCAGCCTCGGACGACTCCCCACCGAACAACGGTGGATCGAGGCTTAGGTCGCGACGGCGGTCTCGCGCCGCGCCCAGCCCTGCCGGAGCATCTCGAGCAGCAGCTCCGGCGGCTGCGCGCCGGTCACCCCGACGGTGCGGTCGACGATGAAGGTCGGGACGCCGCTGATCCCGAGGGTGACCGCCGCCTGCTCGTCGGCACGGACCGCCTCGGCGAAGCGATCGCCGGCGAGCATCGTGCGGATCTCCGCCTCGGGGAGGCCGACCTCGGCGCCGGTGTCGAGCAGGGTCGCCGGATCGCTGATCAGGCGCCCCTCGCTGAAGTAGGCGCGCAGCAGGCGCTCCTTCATCGCGCCCTGATGGCCGTGCTCGGCAGCAAGATGCACGAGCCGATGCCCGTCGAAGCTGTTGCCGCTGCGCGCGAGGTCGAACCGGAGCTCGAGGCCCTCCGCCGCCGCGGTCGCGGTCAGCCCGCGCTGGGCCTCGCGTGCCTGCTCGACCGGGATCCCGTACTTCCGGGCAAGGTGGCCGGCCAGCTCACCCTCGCGCTCGGGCGGCGCGCTCGGGTCGAGCTCGAAGCTCCGCCACACGATCGTCACCTCATCGGCGTGCTCGAAGTGGCCCAGCGCCGACTCGAGTCGGCGCTTGCCGATGTAGCACCAGGGGCAGGCGATGTCCGACCAGATCTCGAGCTCCATCGGATGACCACCTTAGTGGAGCCGCTCGGCCGGCCCGGACCCGGCCTCGGCGCCGAGCAGCCGGCCGCGGACGAGTGGCAGCCCGTGCGGCGCGCCGGCCCGGGCGGCGAGCACCTGATGCACGCTGATCTGCCCATCCGCGAAGCCGAGCGCGGAGCCGAGCATGTACAGCCTCCAGACGCGTTCGCGCTCGGATCCCGCCTCGGCGATCGCTGCGCTGCGGTGGCGCTCGAGGTTCGTCACCCATCGGCGCAGGGTCAGCGGATAGTGCTCGCGCAGCGACTCGACGTCCCGCACCTCGAGGCCGACGGCCTGCATCGCCGCCATCACATCGGTGACCGGGTGCAGCTCCCCGTCCGGGAACACGTAGCGCGAGATGAACTGGTCAGGCGCGGGTGCGTGCGCGGCGAGGCGCGTGATGCCATGGTTGAGAAACAGGCCCCCGGGCCGCAGCAGCTCGACCACCGACCGCGTGTAACGCCCGAGCTCGTCGCGTCCGACGTGCTCATACATGCCGATGCTGGCGATCTTGTCGAACGGCCCGTCCGCGACCTCGCGGTAGTCCCGCACCCGGAACTCGACCTGATCCTCGAGCCCGCGCTCGGCCGCCCGTGCCCGGGCGAACTCGGCCTGCCGCTCGGACAGGGTGACGCCGACCGCGCGCACGCCGTAACGCTCCGCGGCGCTCAGGACCAGGGAGCCCCAGCCGCATCCGATGTCCAGCAGCCGCTCGCCGGCTTCGAGCCGGAGCTTGCGACACACGAGGTCGAGCTTGCGCTCCTGGGCGGCCTCGAGCGAGTCGCCGGGACTGGCGAAGTACGCGCACGAATAGACCATCGTCGGGCCGAGCACGAGGCGGTAGAAGCGGTTCGAGACGTCGTAGTGGTGGCGGACGGCGTCGCGGTCACGGCTCAGCGACCGCCGGTGACCGCGCAGGCGCGCCTCGACCGCCGGCACGCGGGCCCGGAACAGCGACCGTGCGTGGACGATGCGGAGCAGGGCAGCGGTGAGCCGCACGCGGTCCCGCGGCCGGACCTCGAGCCCAGCGAACAACCGGCGCGCTCGCAGCACATCCTCGAGGTCGCCGTCGACGTCGAGCGAGCCACCGACCCAGGCGCGCGCGAGTCCGAGCTGACCGGGTGCCCGCAGCATGTGCACGAAGGCGGCGGGATCGCGGACGACGACCGCGGTGGCGCCGTCGGATGGCAGCTCGCTGCCGTCCCAGAAGCGGACCGCAAACGGCAGCCGCGCGAGCCGCTCGCCGGTCGTCTCATCGAGCACGCGGCGGGCGGCGGCAGCGACGCCCGTGAGGCGGTCGCCCGGAGCGGGCGCGGGCACACGAAGACGCTCACCGTGCCCTCCGCCCCAACGCTGCGGCGCGCCCGTCATGCCCTGGACGGGCCTGTGTGTCGCTCGCTCGGTCTCCATCTCCTCAGGTGGAACACCCTGCTGCGGATCAGCATAGTCAGCGCTACCCGAGCTGTGTGTATTTCAGATGACCTCGGCCCCGGGGTGGCGCGTCAGCGCGGGGTTGACCCCGATGGTCGTCCGGGCGTAGGCTCGGAAGTGGGCGCCCGGCGCAGGGTCGGCGGGCGGGTAGAACCGAGGCAGGGGAGGCGTGATGAGCGGGCGTGGGTTTCTCAGCATGGTCGGGGTTGTCGCGATGTACGCACTCGGGTCGGCGGCGCCGGCGTGGGCCGGCGGCGGGGGTGGTCAACACGCCGGGATCGCGATCACGTCCGACGCGAGCTTTCAGTCGTGTAAATGCGTGACCTCCGGGTCGGGGACGGCGACCAACCCGTATGTGATCGGGCCATGGGCGATCACCTCGCCGGCGCAGGGCAGCGCGGTTTCCGTCGACAACTCAGGAGGGACGATCACCGCTCACTTCACCATCACCGGTGTCTCGGCCAACTACAACGATCCCAGCCCGAGCGATCCGGTCATCCACCTCGTTGACATCGGCACGGCGACGACGGTCTCGAATGTGTCGGCCAACGGCGACGGGATCGGCATCGAGCTCGACGGCTCATCGAACATCGCGCTCGACAACATCAGCGTCAACAAGATGGTTGGGGCCGGCCTGGTCATCGACCACTCCTCGAACGTCTCGGTGAGCAACGGGAAGTGGAAGGCGACCGCCGACGGCGAGCTGCCGCACAACGAGGACGGCCTCTACGCCGTCAACTCCTCCGGCCTGCGGATCGGCACCCGATTGCCCGCCGAGCGTGCCCTGTAACACCTTCGATTACGACAGCGGCTGGGGCGTGTACCTCCAGAACACCCACGACGTGACCATCAACAACGCCAGCGCCAACGCCGACGACACCGGAGGCTATGTCCTCGACGGCAGCAACACCTACAACGTGGCGCTGACGGGCAGCACGGCTGAGGCCGGGGGTCCGATCTGCATCTCGCTGAACGGGCAGAAGGTGCCCACCGGATATCACACCGATCTCATCGGCGGTCTGATGCTCGTCAACGGCACCCACAACGACACGATCGCGGACGACACGTTCAACGGGACCAGCACGGCCGCGGGATACAGCATCGGGAACGGCGGGAACGGGTTCTACTTCAATCCGTGCACGAGCCAGAGCACGCCGTTCAGCCCGGTCGAAGCCCCGATGGGACCGAACAACAGTTTCTCGAGCATTTGTTACGGGACCACGGACGCGACCGGGCTGCCGCCGTCGACGTGCAAGTCGTAGGCCGGCGGCGGCGATGGGCGGCGCTCCTCGCGGCGCTCGTCGCCGCCGGCTGCGGGGGGTCTGGCGCGACGACGAGCGGCCTGCCGACGGGCGCGCTCGCGGCCCGGTTCACCGGCGCCCGCCCATGCCGGGACATCCCCGGCTTCACGTGCGAGGTCCTCACCGTCCCGCTCGACCACGGCGGCGGGGCGACCGGGACGCTCCGCCTTGCCGTCGGGGTCCAGAACGCGACCGCCGCGCCGCGCGGCGTGCTGCTGTTCCTCACCGGTGGGCCGGGTCAATCGGGCGTTCCCTTCATCCCGCGGATCCGCCTGCACCTCGGGGCGCTGCTCGACGGCTACCGGCTGGTCATGTTCGATGAGCGCGGCACCGGTGGGGGTGCGCTCCGCTGTCCGGCGCTCCAGGCGGCCGCCGGCTCCTCTGACCTCGTCGTCACCAGGCCCGGGGTCGTCGCCGCCTGTGCGCGGGCGCTCGGGCCCGACCGGCGCTACTTCACCACCGCCGAGACCGTCGCGGACATCGAGCGACTGCGGAGCGCGCTCGGCGTCCCGCGCCTGACCGTGGACGGCGTCTCCTACGGCAGCTACGTCGCCGAGCGCTACGCCCTCGCCCATCCCCAGCACGTCGCCCGGCTCGTGCTCGATTCAATCGTCCCCCAGCAGGGCGCCGATCCGCTGTACCTGGCCTCGATCGCCGCCACGGCGCGCGTGCTCCGCTCGGCCTGCGGACAGGCCCGCTGCGGCTATGACCCGGCGCAGGACCTCGCCGCCGTCGTCCGAATGCACCACGACGGCCCCGCGCTGCTCAACGCGATCGTCGCCGAGAGCATCGTCGCGCCCGCCTTTCCCCACGTCCTCGCCGCTCTGCACGCCGGGGCTCACGGTGACATGGGCCCGATCAACGGATTCCTCGCCGCCGTGCGGGCCGGAGAGGAGATACCGGCGGCGGCGCTCAGCCAGGGGCTGCACGAGAGCACGCTGTGCGTCGAGCTAGCGCCGCCATGGAACCCGGAGGCCTCCCCGCAGCAACGCGAGCGGCAGCTCGCGGCGGCGGCGGCTCGGCTCCCCGCCGCGAGCGTCTATCCCTACGACCGGGCGACCGCGGCGGACAACGGCATCGGCCGCGGCTGCGCGCAGTGGCCGGCCACAACGGCGCCCGCCGTGGCCGACGGCAACCCCGGACGGCCGCTCCCAGACGTCCCCGTGCTCATCCTCGCCGGTACGCACGACCTCTCGACGCCGCTCGTCTGGGCGCGGGCGGAGGCCCGCGACGCGCCGCGCGGGCAGCTCGTGATCGTGCCGGGTGCGGGGCACTCGGTGCAGACGAAGGCCGGCGGCGATCCCGCCGTTCGCCGGGCCCTCGCCGGCTTTCTCGACGGCTGACCGCGGTCAGGCAAGCGCCTCGACGCGCGCGGGTACGTGCTTGTGCCACGGCGTGCCGGCGATGTCGTCGCGCCAGGCCGAAGCGGTGAGCGCGTTGGGCGCCACCCCCGACACCTCGGTGCGGCCGTTGGCATCGGTGAAGTCAAGCCCGTAGCCGTTGGGCAGCGAGGCATGGCCGCCCATCATCATCTCGCTGATCTCGACCCGGGCCTCGGCGCTCCCGCGCGAGGTCGTGATCCGTACCCGTCCGCCGTCGGCGAGCCCGAACCGGGCCGCGTCCTCGGCGCTCACCCGCAGCGCGCCGTCGCGGTCGCGCTTGCGCCAGTCCGGGTTGCGGAAGATGTCGTTGGCGGTGTACGGCCGGCGCTCGCCGACCGACAGCACGAGCGGGAACTCAGGGCTCGTGTGCCCGGGTTGCGCGTCACGCAGCCGGCCGGCCGCGGTGATCAGCTCGGGGATCTCGAGCGCGATCCTGCCGTCCGCGTGGCTGATGAAGCCGAAGTCGTCCTCGTACTCGTTGACGGTGAAGGTGATGCCCGAGCGCCCGGCGAGGACGGCGTCGAACAGCGCGTCGGCGTCGGCGTGTCCGGCCCGTCGCATCGCGTCGCCGTAACTCATGGCCACGCGCTGGGCGAGACCCCAGAGCACGGCGGCGCCCGCGAGGCCATCCGGGAGGGTCGGCCCGAGTGTTTCGTAGAGCAGATAGGGCAGCAGGCCGACGAGCGACGGATCGGCCGCCGTCGCCGTGATGACCGCCTGCGCGTAGGCCTGGCGACCGTCGCGCGCAGCCGCATGCAACGGCGCGAGCACCGCCGCGTCGACCACCCCGAGGGCGCGCACGAGCCGCGCCCAGATCTCGGGTTCGGGCAGCGTCCCCGGCAGCGGCTCCATCAGCGGGTGGCGGAGATGGAAGTCGTTGTGGGGAAACTCGAGCGTGAAGAACGTCGCCTCGGGCTTCTCGAACTGGCTCGCCGCCGGCAGCACGTAATCGGCGAGGCGCGCGGTCTCGGTCATCGCCACGTCGACGACGACGAGCAGCTCGAGCGCGCCGAGCGCTTCCTGCATCCGCTGCGAGTCGGCGAGCGAATGGGCGGGGTTGCTGCTTTCGACGATCAGGCCGCGGAAGCGCTTGGGGTGGTCGGTGAGGATCTCGTCGGGGATGACGTTGCACGGCATCAGGCTGCCGATGATCGGAGCGCCGGTGACCGGCGTGCGGCCGACGTGCCGGGATCCGAACAGCGGCCCGAACATCGAGTGCAGGTGCTGGCCACCGGGCTTGCCGAAGCTCCCGGTGAGGATCCACAGGAGCTTGTCGAGGTAGGAGCAGAGCGTGCTGTTCGGCGCCTGCTGGACGCCGAGGTCCTCGAATACGGCGACGCTGTCGGCCCGGGCGATCCGCCGGGCGGCGCGGCGGATGAGCGACTCCTCGACGCCGCAGCGCGCGGCGTAGTCGGCGATCGGGACCGCGCGCAGCACCTCGCGGACGGCGTCGACGCCACTCACGTGAGCGGCGAGGAACGCCTCGTCGCAGAGGTCCTCCTGCACGAGCACGGCCGCGAGTGCGGCCAGACACCAGGCGTCGGCTCCGGGCCGGACCCGCAGGTGGAAATCGGCCATCCGGGCGGTGTCGGTGAGCACCGGGTCGATGACGATCATCGAGCGCCCGGGGTCGCGGGCGATCTCCTTGAGCACGAGCCGCGCTCGCGGAAAGCTCTGGGACATCCATGGGTTCTTGCCGACGAACACCGACACCTCGGCGTGGGCGAACTCGCCGCGGGTGTGCCCGCCGTAGAGCTGCGCGTCGACCCAGGCCTCTCCGGTCTTCTCCTGGGCGAGCGCATTCGAGCGGTGGCGCGCGCCGAGCGCGCGGAGAAACGCGCCGCTGTAAGCGCCGCCGAGATGGTTGCCCTGGCCCCCGCCGCCGTAGTAGAAGATCGACTCGCCGCCGTGGTCATCGGCGAGGCGCCTGAAGCCCGCGGCGATCTCGGTGATCGCCGTGTCCCAGTCGATCTCCTCGTAGTCGCCGTCCGGGGTGCGGCGCAGGGGAGAGGTGAGGCGATGGGGACCGTTCTGGTAGAGGTCGAGACGCATCGCCTTGTTGCACGTGTAGCCCTGCGAGCCCGGGTGCGCGCGGTCGCCGCGAATGCGGCTCAGCGTGCGCCCGTCGAGCTGAACCTCGATCCCGCAGTTGCACTCGCAGAGGATGCAGGCCGTCGGGTGCCAGGTCTCGGCGCTCACGCCGCGGTCTCCGCGTTCAGCGTGCCGGCGGGATAGGCGAGGTCCATCATCGGCATGGCGTGCTCCTTGGCTCGTCGCTGCTATGACGAGCGTCATAGCAGGGACGCATCGTATCTATGACGTACGTCATAATCAAGCGATGGCTCCTGTCACCACCCGTGAGCGGATGATCGTCAGCGCCGCCCTGGTGATGCGTGAGCGCGGCGTCGAGGCGACGTCGTTCAGCGAGATCATCGAGCGTTCCCGGGGGCCGCGCGGCTCGATCTACCACCACTTCCCCGGCGGCAAGGCGCAGCTGATCGAGGAGGCGACGCGCTATGCGGGCGAGTTCACCGCCGCGGGCCTCGTCGCGGCGCTCGACAGCGATGAGCCGGCCGTCGCCGTGCACAACTTCGCGCAGACGTGGACGACGATCCTCGAGCAGAGCGATTTCGGCGCCGGCTGCCCCGTCGTCGCCGCCGCGCTCGAGGGCGATCGCTCACCGGGCGCGCGCGTCGCCGCCGCCGAGGCCTTCCGCCGCTGGGAGCAACTGCTGGCCGCCGCGCTCGAACGGCACGCGGGCCGCGAGCGCGCCGCGTCGCTGGCCACGCTGATCGTCGCCGCGATCGAGGGCGCGGTCGTCATCGCCCGGGCGCAACGCAGCGCCGAACCGGTGCGGCACGTCGCGGCCGAGCTCGAGCGGGTCGTCGGCACGGCGCTGGAAGACGGCTGAACCCTGGGCCAGGGCCGGCCGTCGGGGCTGACTACTCTCTATGAGGTAGCGCTAGGTCGTCTCCCGCAGTTGCAGGCGGGGGTGACCATGCGATGCCTCCAATCCAGGTGGAGCTAGGCCACAGCTTCGCTGACTCCCCCTGAAGCTAAGGAGTGACTGACATGAACCAGGGAATCGCCGCCAGATTACGGCGCATGTGGACCACGTCCCCGCCGCGGGAACCGATGCATTTCCACCTCGGCCATGACGGCCGCCCGTTCGTGTGCGACATCGCGCACTGCGACTCGCCGGCGGTGTCGCTGGACGAGGTGAGCGGTCCGTCGCCCGCGCGACGGCGCGCCTGACTACAGCTGCTCGAGGTCGTTCCGCGCTCGTTCATGGGCGCGGGCGGCCTCGGCTGCGCGTAGCTCCGCGGCGGTCAGCGCGGCCTGCGCCTCCTCGAGTGCGGTCACGACGCGGTCGCGGCGCTCGCGGGCCGAGCGCAGCTCGCGCGCCGCGGATTCGGCGGCGCGGCTGGCCTTCGCCTCCTCGCTGCGGGCGGCTTTGAGGCGCTGCGCGCGCTCACGCTTGGCCTCGCGTTCGCGCACCCGTTCGGACTTGCGGTCGCGCCCGGGGTCGGCATTTCGCTCATCCGCGCTGCCGGCCACGAGACCACCGCCGCCCAGGCCCACGTGCTGGAGCTCCCGCGCCAGGCAGCCCGCCTCGACAGCGTTGCGGGCGTCCGGCTCGAGGGCCGCAGCGTGAAGCGTGGCGGACACGCGGTCGAGCGTCGCCGCGGTCAGGGAGTGACCCTCGGAGTCGAGCAGTCCGCGGGCCGCGTCGAGCAGTGTTGCCACGGCCGCCCGCTCGCGCTCGGCGGCCTCGCGCAGGGCGGGGCCGCTGGCCTTTCCGTCGAGCACGTCCTGCTGGGCATGCTGCAGCGCGTCGCCGGCCGCGAACAGCGCGGCGACGGCGCGGCTCTGCGTGCGCACGAGCTGGTTGACCGTCCAGGCCGCGACCGACGGCTTGGGGAGCTTGGCCACGCGTGCTGCCTCGTCGCGCTCATCCTGCCCGCGGAGCGTCTTGGCCAGCGTCCCCCGCTCAGGGACGAAGCGGTCGAGCGGCAGGCCGTACAGGTCACGTGCCTCCATCGCGGATCGAGACGACATGCTAGGCCGCGCGCTGCGGCGCGGACCTCAGTCGGCGAGCTCAACCGCGACCTCGATCTCAGGGTCGCGCTCGGCCTGGCCGCGGGGAACCCAGCGCACCGAGACCAGGAAGGTGAGCGCCATCACCCCGGCCATGATGTAGAAGATGGTCTGGCTCGAGTGGGCGAACGCCGCCTGCACGTCGTGGACGAGGGCGTGGGGCTGGCCGGCGGCGGACCGGGCGCCGACCGCGCCGGTGCCGAACGACGCCGCCACGTGGTGGGCGATGCCGTGCGGCACCCCGGCCTTCGTCAGCGCGTTGGTGACGGTCGTACTGGTCCGGGTGATGAGGATCCCTCCGAGCACAGCGAGGCCGAGGCTCGCGCCGAAGTTCCGCGCGGTCTGGGTGATGCCGGTGACCTCGCTGTAGCTCGTGCGCGGCGCCCGGTTGACCGCATCGGTACTCGCCGGGGTGAGCATCAGCCCGAGGCCGCCGCCGGCGATCATCACGTACACCCACTGGCGGCTGAGGGACAGGTCGGTGAGCTTCCCGGCGAGCAGGAAGAACCCGACCGCCGAGATCGCGCCGCCCCACACGATCGCCGGCCGAGCCCCGCGCCGGTCGAGGATCCGGCCCCCGAGCTGGGACATGATCACGAAGCCGAGGAAGAAGTACATGAGGTACAGGCCGGACGACGAGGAGCTCTTGCCCAGCGCGACCTGGGAGTAGATGCTGGCGAAGAAGAAGTAGGGGACGAACACCACCGACATCAGCCCGAGCACCGCGCTGTCGGCGGCGAAGCCGCGGTCGCGGAAGATCTGCAAGCGCAGCAAGGGCTCGGCGGTGCGCAGCTCGGCCCGCACGAACGCGACCATGAGCAGCAACCCGGCGATCACGCAGGCCCAGGTGGCGACGCTGCTCCACCCCCAGACGCCGGACTGCTGGAACCCGAGCACGATCAGTCCCATCGCCCCGGTGACGAGCAGTCCGCCACGCAGGTCGAGCCGCGCGGGCCGTGTCTCGGTCTCGGGACAGCTGATCCGGATGAGCACCAGCGCGATGATCGCGACCGGGATGTTGATCCAGAAGATCGAGCGCCAGGTCCACTGCGTGAGGTAGCCGCCCGCGATCGGGCCGATCGCCGTGAGGCCGCCGGCGATCCCGAAGAAGATCGCCATCGCCTTGCCCCGCTCGCGGACCGGGAAGGCGTCCACGACGATCCCGACGGCGGCCGGGAACAGCAGCGCCGCGGTCGCGCCCTGGAGGACACGGAAGGTGATGATCCAGGCCTGCGCGATCGAGCCCTTGGGGGTGAACCCGCAGCACGCCGACGCGATGGCAAAGCCGGTCACGCCGATCACGACCATGCGCCGGCGGCCGAGCATGTCACCGAGCTTCCCGCCGAGGGCGAACATCGCCGAGAGCGCGAGCAGATAGCCGTTGATCACCCACTGCGCCCCGGTCGCCGACAGCGACAGCTCACGCTGGATGTTGGGGATGGCGATGGCGACGATCGTCTGGTCGATGAAGGTCATCGCGACCGCGAACACCATCGCGGCCAACACGACGTTCTTCCTGGTCTCGCCTCTGCCGCTCGCTCGCCCGCGGCTCGCAACGTCTGCGGCTGGACTCGTTGCCATGGTGCCGTCCCCGCTTTCGATCGACGTCCCGCGGACGGGGCCCCGCGGCCGACCGTCCGACCCCGATCTTCGCGCTCGGTGGCCGCGGCGTCAACCATCGCCGCCGCGGCAACGGCGGGAGGAACGGGGGCTGAAGGGCCGCCCCCCAAAGACGGCCCCTCAGCGCTCCCCTTGTTCCCCCACATCCCCCGGCACACCCGATGCCCCCGGAGCCGGGTGCCCCCTGCCTGGGGGGTTCCTCACGTTCCTCGCGGTGCTCAGCGGCTCAGGAAGTCTGCGCCGTTCCGGGGCCGCCGTCTGACCGCTGGAAACGCGTCACAGGGAAGAGTCACCAGATCCCGTCGTGATACGCCTGCGGTTGCGACACACTTGCTCCCCGCGCCGGCCCGGGGCGGGCGCGTGCCGCGATAGCCTCCCAGGCAAGGGAAGCAATGGGGTCACCAGGACGCGTCAGCGCCGGACACGTCTCGAGTCCCCGGCTCGCCGGACGGCGGCCGGAGGTCGAGCAGCTCGAGGCTGCTCTCGAGCGGGCCGCGGAGGGTGGCCCGGCGCTGATCCTGCTCACCGGTGACGCCGGGATGGGCAAGACCCGCCTCGTCCGCGAGCTCGAGTCGCGTGCCGCGTCGCAGGACGCGCTGGCTCTCCGCGGCCAGTGCCTCGAGCTCTCGGTCGGTGAGCTTCCCTACGCGCCGATCGCCGCCGCGCTGCGCAGCGCCGACGACGCCGTACTCGCGGCCGGCCTGGCGGAGCTTCCCCACGATGCCCGGCGGGAGCTGGCCCGCGTCTTCCCGGACAGCATCGCCGACGTGCCCGGCGAGGGCGCGCGTGACGATCGCTTTGGTCAGTCGCGCCTGTTCGGCTGGATCCTCGCCCTGCTGCAGAACCTGGCCACGACCTCGACCGTCGTGCTCGTCGTCGAGGACGTCCATCTCGCTGACACCTCCTCGCGCGACTTCCTGCGCTTCCTCGCCCAGAGTTTGCGCGACGAGCGCCTGCTGACCGTCGTCACCGCCCGTTCCGACGAGCTGCATCGCGACCATCCCGCCCGGGCGCTCCTCACCGAGCTGCTGCGTCACGACCGCGTCATGCGGATCGAGCTCACGCCGCTGAGCGAGGCCGACATCCGCCACCAGGTCGAGGGGATCATCGGCGAGCCTCCGCCCGCCGGACTCGTCGCGCGGCTGTTCAGGCGGGCGCAGGGCAACCCGTTCTACACCGAGGAGCTGCTCGCGGCGGGCGTCGGGGACGGGGAGCTGCTACCGGACACGCTCCAGGACGCGCTGCTCGCCCGCGCCGATCGACTCGACGCCCCGGCGCGCGAGCTGCTCCGGCTCACCGCGGCCGGCGGGCGGCCGATCGACGAGCGGCTGATCGAGCGCGCGGCCGACCTGCCCCGTCGTGAGGTGGAGGCGGGGCTGCGCCAGTGCGTCGATCAGAACATCCTCGTCTGTGACCGGCGCACTGGCCGCTACAGCGTTCGGCACGCGCTCGTCGGCGAGGCGGTCTATGCCGACCTCCTGCCGGTCGAGCGCGCGTCCCTGCACCGGCGGATCGCCGTTGCCCTCGGCGAGTCCGCCACCGCGGAGAACGCCGGCGAGCGCGCCCATCACTGGCAGCAGGCGGGCGAGACATCCCAGGCGCTGCTTGCCTCGATTGAGGCCGGCGAAGCGGCGGAGCGCGTGTTCGGCTACGGCGAGGCGCTCGCCCACTTCAGTCGCGCCGTCGAGCTGTGGGGTGAGCGGCCCGAGGGCCCCGACGGGGCCCCGGCCAATGGCGCTCCGAGCGACGGCGCCCCGGCTGACGGCGCCGCGGGCGCGTCGCTCGACCGCGTCGCGCTCCTCGCCCACGCCGCGCAGGCCGCGCGCTGGATGGGGGAGTCCGACACCGCCCGCGAGCTGTGCCGGCGCGCCCTCGCCGGGTTCGATCATGCCGACGATCCGCTGCGCGCCGCCCGCCTCTACGAGCGGCTCGGCCGCTACCAGCCCTGGGATGTCGAGGCCGCGCTGGAGGCCTTCCGCCGCGGTCTCGAACTGCTGCCGCCGGAGTGCACCGCCGAGCGCATGCGCCTGTTCGTCGATGAGGCCCTTGAGTTCTCGTTCCAGGGCCGCTGGGAGGACACCCGCGACCGTGCCGCCGAGGCGATCGACCTTGCCCTCGGGGAGAAGACGCTCGCCCCCGAGAGCGCGGCGCGTGCGCTGCTCGGCACGGCGATCGCGTTCCTCGGCGATCCCGTGGCCGGCAGCCGCGCCCTGCGCGAGGCGCTCGCCCTCGCCCAGCGGGCGAACAGCACCGAGGACCTCGTACAGATCTACCTCGACCTCGGTGAGGTCCTCCGCCTCGAGGGGCGGATCGACCAGGCACTCGAGACGATGATCGAGGGCGAGCTCGCCGCCCACGGGCTCGGCGCGCTCCCGTTCGCCAACTTCATGGCCGCGAACGCCGCGGACGACCTGCTCCGGCTCGGCCGCTGGGCCGAGCTCGAGCTTCGTCTCGCCGAGCTCGAGCGGCGGGAGCTCGACCGTCCCGCCGAATTGCTCATGCTGAGCGTCGCCGGCCGTCTGCACACCGCCCGTGGCGACTTCGACCGCGCGGACGCCTGTCTCGGCGACGCGGCGGAGCTGTGCCGGGAGCTCGATCTCCTCGAGTACGTGCCCGCGGTGTACGGCGGCCTCGCCGAGCTCGAGCTGTGGCGGGGGCGGCCCGACGCGGCGCGCGAGCGCGTCACCGATGGCTTCGGCATCCTCGGCTCCGGCGAGAACCTGCTCCACATGCCGACCCTGCACGCGGCCGGGGCGCGGGTCGAGGCCGACCGGGCCGAGCTCGCCCGGGCGCGGCGCGACCCGGACGGCGCCGTTCAGGCCGCCGACGCGGCGGCCGCTCATCGCGCCGCGCTCGACGGGTTGCTCCGCGCGCACGACACCGGCGTGACCGTGCCCGAGGCGACCGCCCAGCTCGCCTCCGCCGTCGCCGAGGTCACGCGGGCGCGCCGCGACCCCAACCCGGCGTGCTGGCAGGACGCCGTCGCCCGCTGGCAGGCACACGACAACGGCTACCAGGTCGCCTACGCGAGCTACCGGTGTGCCGAGGCGCTCGTGCTCACGCGGCGCTCGCGATCCGAGGCGCAGGCCGCGCTCGCGCGGGCGGCGAGCCTCGCCGGCGAGCTCGGGGCCGAGCCGCTGTCAGCCGCCGTCCACGCGCTCGCCCGGCGCGCCCGCATCTCGCTCGTCCCGGCGCCCGGCACTGCCGCCGCACCCGCACCAGCCGCGGGCGAGCCGGAGAATCCCTACGGACTCACCGGGCGTGAGCTCGAGGTGCTCGCGCTGCTCGGCGCCGGGCTCACCAACCGCGAGATCTCCCAGACGCTGTTCATCTCCCAGCACACCGCCGGCGTGCACGTGTCGCACATCCTCGCCAAGCTCGGCGTCGCCAATCGGGTCATGGCCGCCGGCGTCGCGGAACGGCTCGGGCTCACGCCACGGCCGGCGTCCGAGCGCTGAGGTCGAGACTGTCCCCGACCCCGAGCGGGGCGGCGTTCACCCCGAGCTCGGCGGCGGCCGCGCAGAACAGCGCGAGGGCGTCGGGCTCGGAGCGGTAGTACGGATCGAGGTCGAAGCCGGCGTAGTGGATCGGCACGGCCTGCCGGGCCCCCGCCGAGCGGGCGGCGACGACGGCCTGCATCGGCGTCATCGCGCCGGGCAGCGGGCTCGGCGGCCGCCGCCAGGGGAAGCTGAGCACCGGTCCGTTGATCGGCAGGAAGGCGGCGTCGAACGGGCCCGCGTACTCGGCCGCGCGCCACCACCAGCCGTGAAACAGCGTGTCGCCGCAGTGGAGGATGCGCTGGTCGTCGCCCGCGACCGCCCACGACACCTGCGGGTCGCCGGTGCCGTCGGCGGCCGGCAACGCGGTGACGGTGAACGGGCCGACGGCGATGCGCTCCCACGGCGTGACCTCGACGAGCGGCAGTCCGGCGGCGGCGAGCTCGCGCCGGGCCTGGGCGATTCCCAGGTCGCTGCCCGTCTCCGCGGCCGGTGCCGCCGGGATCAGCACCGGCGCGCCCGAGGCGAGGGAGCGGGCGAGCGCCCCGGCGTCGGCGTGGTCACGGTGCAGGTGGGAGAGGAGCGCGCCGACCGCCGGCGGCCCCGCCGACGGGTCGGTCACCTCCGGATATGCGACTCCGGCAGCGGCCGGCCCAACCGCGGCGTAGAGGGCGGCGGGATCGGCGAGCGGATCGATCAGCAGCCGCCCGGCCTCGCTCTCGGTCTCGAGCGAGACGCCGGCCCAACCCAACCATGTGCATCGCATTTTCGGCTCCTCTTGTGACGGGAGCCGAACCTTACCAGACGATCGTCTGGTTTATGACGAACGAGCGTTCAGCAGACGGGCGACGGCTCGACGCGCGCGGCCAGGGGCCTGTTCGTCGCCGAGAAGCTGGATCGCCTGGTTGAGCCCCATGGACACGGCGTTGAGCTCGAAGGCGAGCTGTGCGGGATCGGTCTCGGCGGGCAGCTCGCCGGCCCGGACGGCGACCTCCGCGTCGGCCGCCAGCACCTTCAGCCACCGCGCCTGCGTGCGCGCGACGGTGTCGTGCACGGTCCCGCGACGGGCGTCCCACTCGGTCGCCGCCGTGGTCATGAAACAGCCGCCGGGCAGGGCGCGGCGCTCGAGGTAGGACATCCAGTTCTCGCACACCGCGCGCAGCCGCGCGCGGCCGGCCGGGAGCTCGGCGGCCGGATCCCACACGTTCTCCCGGAACATATCCATCGCGCGCTCGAAGGCCGCGAGCTGGAGGCCCTCCTTGGATTGGAACGGCCCGACGACCCCCGCCTTGCTCAGCCCGACGTCGTCGGCCAGCCGCCCGATCGTCAGCCCGTCGAGGCCCTCGATCGACGCCCGGCGCACGGCGTGCTCGAGGATCGTCTCCCGCGTACGAAGGGCGTCGGCGGCGCTGTGGCGAGGGCTCATGGCGATCGCCAGTTTACCTTACGACCGTACGCCATCCGGGCGCGCGGGCATGGGCGACGAGTCGGCGGACCGCGAGCGCGATCGTCTCGCGCGCGGCCGCGTCCTCGACGACCCCGTTGCCTGCGACCATCGAGCGGCTGAGCGGCACCCGCGCGCAGGCGTCCTCGACGATGTCCGAGCCGGCGTAGGTGAGGACCTTGCGCAGCGAATCGTGAGCATCGGCTCCGCCTGTCGGGGCGGCGGCTCCGGACACGTTGATCCATGCGACGGGCTTGCCGTAGGTCCCGCCGGCGCCGATCGTCCACTCGAGCAGGTTCTTGAGCGCGGCGGGGAGGGCCCCCGCGTACTCCGGCGTGCAGATGAGCACGGCGTCGGCCTCGGCCATCGCCGCCCGCATGGCGGCGACCGAGGCGGCCACCGGCGCGCCCTCGAGGTCGTCGTCGGGATTGAACAGCGGGAGTTCGGCAAGACCCTCATAGAGCACCGTCGCGACGCCGTCGGGGGCGACGTCGGCGGCGGTGCGCAGGGCGGCGGTATTCGTCGAGCCGGACCGAGCACTGCCGGAAACGAGCATGATTTGCATCGGTCTCAGGCTGTCACAACCGCCCGCCCTGTCTCGTCTCTCTGTTGACATTGCCAGTGAGAACGGAGGTCCCGATGAAGGTATTTGTGGCTGGAGCAACCGGAGCGATCGGCCGCCAGCTCGTCCCGCGACTGCTCGCGGACGGCCACGAGGTGTCGGCGATGGCGCGCAGTCCCGAGCGGACGGCGATGCTGAGCGAGCTCGGCGCGACGGCGGTGGTCGCCGACGCGCTCGTCCCCGAGCAGGTGGCCGAGGCGGTCGCTCGGACCGAGCCCGAGGTGATCGTCCATGAGCTGACCGCGATCCCGGCGGCGCTCGACATGCGCCACTTCGATCGCGACTTTGCGCTCACCAACCGGCTGCGCACCGAGGGCACCGATCACCTGCTCTCCGCCGGTCGCGCGGTCGGCGTGCGTCGCTTCGTGGCCCAGAGCTACGCGGGCTGGCCGTTTGCGCGGACCGGCCCAGCGGCCAAGCCCGAGGACGCCGAGCTCGATCCCGCGCCCGCCGCGGCGATGCGGGAGACCCACGAGGCGATCCGCCATCTCGAGTCCGCGGTCGCGGGGGCGGACTGGACCGAGGGCATCGTCCTGCGCTACGGGGGGCTGTACGGGCCGGGGACCTCGCTCGGCCGTCACGGTGCCCAGACCGCGATGATCAAGCGCGGCAAGTTCCCCGTCGTCGGCGGCGGCCGCGGGGTGTGGTCCTTCGTCCATGTCGCCGACGCCGCTGCGGCGACCGTCGCCGCCGTCGAGCGCGGGGAGGCCGGCATCTACAACATCGTCGACGACGACCCGGCTCCCGTCGCGCAGTGGCTGCCCGCCGCGGCGTCGGCCGTCGGCGCCCGGACGCCGATGCGGGTGCCCCGGTGGCTCGGGAGGCTGCTCGCCGGAGAGGCGGCGGTCGTCATGATGACCGAGGTGCGCGGCGCGAGGAACGACAAGGCCAAGCGGGATCTCGGCTGGCGGCCGCAGTTCCCGAGCTGGCGCGAGGGGTTCGTGAGCGAGCTGGCATGAGCGCGGGCGAGCACCGATCCGGCATGGCCGAGGGCGGTGGCACCTCGCTACAGGAGCTGCGGCCGATGGCCTTCGCCATCGCCTACCGGATGCTCGGCAGCGTGGCCGAGGCGGAGGACGTCGTGCAGGAGGCGCTTCTGCGCCTCCACGGCGCCCGCGCCGCCGGGGAGCGGATCGACTCGCCGCGGGCGTATCTGGCCACGGTGACGACGCGGCTGGCCATCGACGAGCTGCGCTCCGCCCGCGCGCGCCGCGAGCTCTACGTCGGCGAGTGGCTGCCCGAGCCGGTGCTCACCGATCCCCATGGCGACCCCGAATGGGAGGCGGAGATGGCGGACTCGGCCTCGCTCGCGATGCTCGTCCTGCTCGAGAGCCTCTCCCCCGAGCAGCGGGCGGTATTCCTGCTGCGGGACGCCTTCGATTACGAGTACGGCGAGATCGCCGAGATCGTCGGCAAGCGCGAGGACAACGTCCGCCAGATCGCCGCCCGCGCCCGTCGGCAGGTCGACGAGCGCCGACCCCGGTTCGAGGCCTCGCCCGAGCAGCGCGACGAGCTCGCACGGCGCTTCTTCGCCGCCGCCCTCGACGGCGAGCTCGGGTCACTCGAGTCGCTGCTCGCCGAGGACGTCGTGCTGCACGGCGACGGCGGGGGCAAGGTGCCGGC
This sequence comes from uncultured Solirubrobacterales bacterium, assembly GCA_963752905.1. GTDB lineage: Bacteria > Actinomycetota > Thermoleophilia > Solirubrobacterales > Solirubrobacteraceae > Palsa-465. Next base: position 65,649 of record CAVWAC010000004.1, on the reverse strand, counting down.
CCTCGCCCGCTCGCTCCATGGCCGTACGCGCGTCGCCCGCACGCTGCGGGCCTGGATGCGCTTCGGCGCGCGCCTGCCCGACGCCTCGCTGCGACCCGTCGAGGTCAACGGCCAGCCCGGGGCGCTGCTGCTCGACAGCGAGGCGATCATCGGCGTCTGGGGGCTCGAGATCGCCGACGGCCGGGTCCGGAGCATCCGGTCGGTGGTCAACCCGGACAAGCTCGGCCACCTCGGGCCGGTCGCGGCGCTCGGCCGTCCGGCGCCCCGCTGAGGTCACGCCCCGATCGCGATGTGCGGCGGCGGCGGCGCCTTGCACACGCTGGCCACCGACGGGTCGTGCCGGACGATCGTGACCATCGGCCGCCAGTCCTCGCCCTCGTAGGCGGCGTGGAGATCGAGCAGCTCGGCATAGATGTGGGCCGCGAACGTCGCACAGGGACCGGGCAGCATCGGGTGAAGCGTCTGGAGGGTGAACAGTGCGAGGTAGGCGGCGTACTGCTTCTGGCGCCACCCGAGGCGCAGCGCGTCGAGCCTGACATGCGCGGCGATGGCGATCGCCTGGTAGTCGCCGTCGGCCGGCCACCGCGACGGCGCCGGCGTCGCCGGGATGAGGAGCGATTGCGCGTCGGTCCGGGCGCCACGCCGCGTGCTGCCGCATCCGGCGGATGCGAGACAGACCGCCCCGACGAGCACCACGCACAACACCGTTCTCGCCCTCAACGACGACAGTGTGCTCCTCGTGGCTCCCGGGATCCAGGGTTGTGTCCAAGATAGGGAGAATTTCCGCATGCACCCGACCGCCGAACGTCTCCGTGATCGCCTCCATGCTCGCGGCCTCGAGATCGAGGTGCGGATGCTGAGCGACTCGGCGCGGACGGCCGAGGAGGCCGCGGCCGCGGTCGGCTGCGAGGTCGGCCAGATCGTCAAATCGCTCGTGTTCATGCGTGACGAGGAGCCGGTCATGGTCCTGTGCGCCGGCGATCGCCGCGTCGACGCGCGGCGGCTCGGGCTCGGCCGAGCGAGCGCCGAGCAGGCTCGGGCGGCCACCGGCTTCGCGATCGGCGGCATCCCGCCCCTCGGGCATGACGCCGAGCTCGACACGCTGATCGACACATCGCTGCGGCGCTTCACCACGGTGTGGTGCGCGGCGGGGACGCCGCACGCGGTGTTCGAGGTCGGCGTCGACGCGCTGATCGGCGCGATCGCGCACGCCACCGTGCTCGCGGTCGACTGAGCTGCCTGGCGACCGGCCACTTCTGAACATTCGGTGAACATCACCGTCCGGCTCGGATGGGCGGCTCCCGGGCGGTGGGAGAATCGCCCACGATGCAGCAAAGCGGCCGCCCCACTGTCCTCGTCGTCGACGACGAGCCGACGATCGCCGAGATCGTCGCGCGCTACCTCGAGCGGGCGGGTTATCGCGCTCACGTTGCGTTCGACGGACCGGAGGCGATCGAGAAGGCCGCACAGGAGCGCCCCGATCTCGTCGTGCTCGACCTCATGCTTCCGCACATGGACGGCCTCGAGGTCATGCGCCGGCTCCGGGAGAGCGAGCACGACCGCATCGCCGTCATCCTCCTCACCGCCAAGGGCGACGAGTCGGATCGCATCATCGGACTGCGCCTCGGCGCCGACGATTACGTCGTCAAGCCGTTCTCTCCGGCGGAGCTCACCGCCCGCGTCGAGGCCGTCCTGCGCCGGATCGACACCTCGCCCGAGCAGGCTGCCCCGCTCGAGTTCGACGGGCTGCGCATCGACCCCGCCGCCCGGCGCGTCGAGGTGGGCGGGGTCGAGGCTCAGCTCACCCAGCGCGAGTTCGACCTGCTCGTCTATCTCGCCCGTCACCCGGGACAGGTGTTCTCACGCGAGCAGCTGATGGACGCCGTCTGGCAATACTCGTTCTACACCGACAGCTCGACCGTGACCGTGCACATCCGCCGGCTGCGGGCCAAGCTCGAGCCCGAGTCCGGCGAGCCACGCTGGCTGCAGACGGTGTGGGGCGTCGGGTATCGGTTCCAGGCATGAGCCGGCGCTCAGTGGCCGTCGTGCTCGCCGCCGCCCTCGCGGCGGCAGTGATCGGCGTGGCGTCGCTCGGGGGCGGCGGCGCGCTGGTCACGCTGCTCATCCTCGCCGGGATCAGCGGGCTCACCTTCGCCGCCGTGCACGTCGCGGTCGCGGCGCGCACGCGGGGGCGCGCCGGCCCGCTGAGCCGCCAGTTCGCCTCCGCGGTCGTGATCGTCATCGGACCGCTGCTGCTTGCGCTCATCATCCTCAGCCTGCTCATGTTCGTCTCCGGTCATGACGCCGCGATCGTCGCCGTCGTCGTCGCCTTTGCCGGGGTCGTCGGCATCGTCGCCGGGCAGCGTCTCGCCGTGCCGATCATCGACGACACGCAGGCGATCCGGGACGGGCTCGTCGCCGTCGGCAACGGCGATCGTCAGCTCACGATCGCCACCTCGGGCCGCGACGAGCTCGCCGAGCTCGCCGCCGCGGCGGACGCGATGGTCGCGCGCCTCGCCGCCGAGGAGGCCGCGCGCGATCAGTCCGAGACCGCGCGTCGGCACCTGATCGCCGCGGTCTCGCACGACCTTCGCACCCCGATCACCTCGCTCCGGCTCCTCGCCGAGGCGGTCGAGGATGAGATCGTCGACGGCGAGGCGCGTCAGGAGTACCTCGCGCGCATGCGCACGCATCTCATGGCGCTCAGTGCGCTGATCGACGACCTGTTCGAGCTCTCCCGGCTCGAGGCGGGAGACATCAACTGGTCGGTCGAGCGGGTGGCGGTCGGCGAGCTCGTGCGGGAGACGGTGGCGGCGATGCGGGTGCACGCCGAGCGCAAGGGCGTGGCCATCTATACCGATCTCCCCGACTCGCTGCGCCCCGCGCGGGCCAACCCGGAAAAGCTGCAGCGCGTCCTCTTCAACCTCGTCCAGAACGCCATCCGCCACACCCCGGCGGACGGCAGCGTCGTCGTGCGCGCCCAGCCATTGCCCGACCGCATCGAGGTCGAGGTGGCCGACACCGGCGACGGGGTCGCGGCCGAGGAGCGGGAGCTCATCTTCGGCCCCTTCTACCGCGGCGGCGCCGACGCGTCCCGGACGACCAACGGGGCGGGGCTCGGGCTCGCCGTGTCCCGCGCGATCGTCGAGGCGCACGGTGGCCGCATCTGGCTGGCCGACTCGGCCGCGGGCACCTGCGTGCGGTTCAGTGTTCCCACCGCGGCGTGAGCCTGCGCGTCCGGTCAACGTCCCGCCCGGGGCCCGGGCCGGCGGGAGTTCTTACGGTTCCCTATCGGCGCCCCCTGCGGCCCTTGATGAGCCGCGGCACCTCTGCTCCAATGACCGTGCGGTTGGGCGACCTTCGGCGCGCGCCACTCCCCACCGGCATCCACGGGCTCACGCCCCCGTCAACAGCCAAAAGGAGAACCACATGCGTTCCGTTTCCGGAGTGCTGCGCCGCGCTGCCCTGCTTGCAGGAGCACTCGCGAGCGTCGCGGCCGCGACAGCCAGCGCCCACGAGCGTGCCGTCCTGGGCCACGTCTACGTCAACGACAACACTGCCGGGGTCAACACGATCGCGGCGTTCGCCCGGCACGCCGATGGCCGCCTCACGCCCGTGCCGGGCTCCCCGTTCCCGACCGGAGGCGCCGGCACGGGGGCGACGATCGGCTCCCAGGGCGCGCTGCAGGTCGCCGACCACGGCCGCTATCTGCTTGCCGTCGATCCCGGCAGCAACCAGATCTCCGTCCTGCGCATCCGGCGTGACGGCGGACTGCGCCTCGTCGGCCGGGGTCCCGTGCCCTCGGGCGGCGTCGAGCCGGTGAGCATCGCCGTCCACCGGCATCTCGTCTACGTCGCCAACGCCGGGGCGGCCGGAACCGACTACACCGGGTTCCGCCTCGGGCGGGGCGGCGGGCTCTCGCCGATCGCCGGCTCGACGATCGTCCTCCCGCCCGGCTCGTCGCCGGGGGATGTCCTCTTCAACGCGACGGGGGCCAACCTCGCCGGAACGCGAGTGGGGACGTCACTGATCGACAGCTTCGCCGTCGGCCGTGACGGCCGTCTCACCGCAGCGCCTGGCTCGCCGTACGCCGCGCAGACGGCCGGGCCGTTCGGGAGCGAATTCCGGCCCACCGACCCGGGCCAGCTGTTCGTCACCAACGCGCACGGTGGCCCGGGGACGGGCAGCGTGTCGGCGTTCTCGGCCGCCGGTGACGGGACGCTCAGCTCGATCGGCACCTCGCCGTTCACCAACGGGCAGACCGGCACGTGCTGGGTCGAGATCAGTCATGACGGCCGTTACCTGTTCGCGGTCAACACGGCCACGCCGAGCATCTCGCGCTACGCGATCGCGGGCGACGGATCGCTCACCCTGCTCGGCAACACCCCGTTCCAGGGACCGTCCAACCTCGGGCCGTTCGACGCCCGGCTGAGTCCGGACGGGCGCACCCTCTGGGTGGTCGACAGCGCCGGCGCGGTGAGTGGCTTCCGCGTCCACGGTGGCGACCTGGCCGAGCTGGCGTCCTCGCCTCAGGCCCTGCCGGCCCATGCCACGCCGTTCGGGATCGTCGTCAACTAGGACGCACGCAGAGTCGAGAGCCGGGGGCCGTCGGTGGCCTCCGGCTCTCGGCGCCGGGAGCGCGCGCGCACGACGGCGCGCCCGTCCCCACCCGGCGCCCACACGATCCCTCGGAACGCCCACGGCTCGGGGGGATCATCGGTCGGGAGCAGCTCGACATGCTCGAGCAGGACGCGGAGCACGACGTCCATCTCCATGTGGGCGAAGGTCGCGCCGATGCAGCGGCGGATGCCACCGCCGAAGGGGATCCACGCGTAGGTGTCGGGCACCGTCCCGAGGAACCGGTCGGGATCGAAGCGGTCGGGGTGGGGGAACAGCGTCGGGTCGTAGTGGGTGAGGCAGGCCGCGAGCAGCAGCCGCGTGTCGACCGGGAGGCGGTAGCCGCCGTGCTCGTAGGGCACGCGCGTGAGGCGGGCGGCGAAGGCGATGACCGGGCGCATGCGCTGGACCTCGCGGATCGTCGCCTCGCGCAGGGCCTTGCCACCCTCGGCGATCTCGGCCTCGAGCCGAGCGACGACCTCAGGGTGCCGGCGCAGTCGCTCGACCGCCCAGGCCAGGGTGTTCGCCGTCGTCTCGTGGCCGGCGACAAGCAGCGTGGCGAGCTCGTCGCGGATCTCGGGATTGGTCATCGGCGACCCGTCCTCGTGCGTGGCCTGGACCATGAGCGCGAGCACGTCGGGACGGTCGGCGAGCTGGGGATCGTTGCGCGCCGCCGCGATCAGGCGGTCGAGGATGACGTCGATCCGTGCGCGCAGACGCTGGAAGCGGGGCCACGGAGACCACGGGCCGTAGTTGCGCCGCAGTTCGAGCGCGAGCGACAGGCGCGCGCCGAGCGCGGTCCACTGCGGCATGATCCCCTCGAGCTCGCCGAGGTTCGCGCCCTCGGCTCCGAACACGGCGCGGAGGATTGCCCGCAGCGTGATCCGCTGCATCGTCCGCGCCACCGGAAACTCGACGTCGTCGGGCCACCGGGCGAACTCCTCGGCCGCGATCTCGGCGATCATCGGCTCGTAGGCCTTCATCCGCTGGCCCTTGAACGGCGGGAGCAGCAGCTTGCGCTGCTCCATGTGCGGCTGCTCGTCGAGGGTGAGCAGGGAGTGGGAGCCGAGCAGCTGCTCGAGCGGACTGCCGGTGCCGGCATGGAGCACGGTCGGGTCGGCGCGGAAAGCCTGTCTGATCAGCGCCGGATCGGACACGATCACCGCTGGGCCGAGCGAGAGCACCCGGACGGTCATGAGCGGCCCGTAGCGGCGCCGGGACCGCTCGAGGAACGAGCGCTGGCGGGTGCGCATGGCCAGCGTCTGGAGCGCGACCGGTGCGCGCGGGCCGGCGGGAAGGCCGTCGATCAGGGGGCGAGACGCGCTCATCGCGGGGGTGGCGATGAGCTTAGACCCCGCCCTCCGCGGCCGCGATGAACGCGGCGGTGATTCGCGCCCACGCCCCGTGCGTGCGCGCGCGCCGCTCGGCGCCCGCGTCACCGAGCCGCTCCCAGCCCCGCTGCTCGAGGCGCACCGCGGTCCGCCGCGCCGCATGCGCGCGCGTGTCGTCCGCATCCGGTGCCGCCGCCAGGGCGCCGCCAGCGACCGCGGTGAAGGTCACCTCGACCTCGGTGGCCTCGCTCGGGTCAAAGAAGAGGTGCCACCGGTAGCGCAGTCGCGAGGGCGGCTCCCAGTCGAGCACCCGGCCCCAGTCGTGCTCCTGATCGTCGTCCGCGCGCTCGAAGATCCGCCCGCCGGCGCGGGGCTCGAAGGTGATCGCCGCGGGATCGCCGCTGACGGTGTGGGACCGCGGCCACCACGTGCCGCAGCGCTCAGTCCACACCGAAAAGGCTCGCGCCGGTGACACGCCGACCTCGAACTCAATAACGAGCGGCTCAGCGCTCATCGTCGTCGCTCGCCGTGTTCTCGGCCACGAGGCGATAGCGCGCCGTCGCCTCGCCCCACACGTCGGCGAAGTAGGCGCGGACCGCCTCGATGCCCTCCTCGCGGAGCTCGTAGATGTGCCGGGTGCCGTCGGCCCGGTCGCTGACGAGACCGGCGCCCTTGAGCAGGCGCAGGTGGCGGGAGACGGCGGGGCGGCTGATCGGCAGACGGTCGGCGATCTGCTGGACAGACTGGCCGCCGTGGCGCAGGATCTCCACGATCGCGCGGCGGTTGGCGTCGCCGAGGGCGTCGAGCGCCTCGCGGTGCAGGCTGGATTCCGCCATGTGTAACCGGCATGCTACCGTAACGCTACGGTTACAGAGTCGGGCGAGAGGAGAGGCGATGGCGGCGACAGCTGAGGGCTCCGGCACCCGGGAGGATCCGTGGGTCCTTGCCACCCCGCCGGGCAAGTCCACCTACACGGCGTATCGCGACGAGGGCGGCGATCCGCCGGCGCTCGTCGTCCAGGTCAGCTCGACCGAGTTGCGCTACCGCCTGAGCTGCATCGATGACCTCCACGCGATGCTCAAGGCCAGCGGCGGCTGGGTGCCGCTCGGCAACGCCGACGAGCAGAAGCCGGCGGCCGAGGGCACGATCGAGGCGTGGGGGCGCTCGGAGGACAACCCGGTCGGCGGCTGGTACGGGCTGAAGAAGGGGCTCCGCGGGCGCTTTGGCAACTACGTCCCGCCGGTGCTCGAGCGGCTCGGGCTGGCCGAGGTCGAGCACAACGCGCGCAACAACCGGATGCGCGCGCTCTAAGGTCAGCGCGGCGGGGCGCAGCGGCCGGGAGCGGCCGAGGACGGCGGCTCAGCGCGTGAGCGCGACCCGCACGCCGAGACCGATGAGCACCGCGCCGGTCACCCACTCGAGCCGCCGGCGCACCCGCGGCTGTCCGAGCAGGTTGCGCGACCGGGAGAACACCGCGGCGTAGCCGCTCAGCCAGCCGAGGGACAGCGCGGCATGCGTGGCCACGAGCGCCGGGAGCCATAGGGCGGGGGCGGCGCCGTGAGGAACGAGCGTCGGCAGCACGGTCGTGTAGAAGACCGCGATCTTGGGGTTGAGCAGGTTGGTGCACAGTCCGGCCCGGAGCGGGCGCCCAGCGGCGAGCGCCGGATGAGACGCGGCAGCGTCGGCCACGGCCCCGCTGCGTCGCAGCGTGATCACGCCGAGCGTCACCAGGTAGGCGGCTCCCGCGAGCCGGACGAGCGTGAACGCGGTCGCCGACGCGGCGAACAGGGCCGCGAGGCCGATCGCCGTCGCCGCGCCCCATGCGGCCAGCCCGATCACCACCCCGACGGCGGTGCGGCTCGCCGGCGCCCAGCCGCCGCTCAGCGCATACCGGCTGACGACGGCGACGTCCGGGCCCGGGACGGCGGCAAGCAGCGCGAGCACGGCCGCCGCGGCGAGGTAGGCGGAGAGCACACCGCCATGTTCTCAAACCGGATGACCGTTCCGCTCATCTCGCACCGTCCAGGAACGCGGCGATCTCCTGCCCGAGTCGGCGGGGCGCGAGCAGCGCCGTCGTGTGGTCGCCGGGGATGCGCACGCAGCGGCCGTCGGCGACGGCCGCGGCGAGCGCCTCGGCCGAGCGCTCGTCCTCGTGGCCGGCGACGACGAGCGTCGGCGCGGTGATCGCCGCGATCGCCTCCGGTGGGGTGTCGATCACACTGCTGATGACGCGTAGCAGGCTCGTCCGGTCGGCGCCGAGCTGATCGACCCAGGCGTCGAGCTTCCCTGCCGCGGAGTCGCGCGGGAACGCCCCCGGCTGGGTGAGCACGTCGCGGAAGAACAGCCCCGCCCGCCGCGGCGCGCGGGCGGTCAGCGAGTCGAGACCCTGACCGCCGATGATCACGCGCGCCGGCCTGGCTCCGCGCGCGAGCATGCGCAGCGTCATCCGTCCGCCGAGCGAGTAGCCGCCGAGGTCGTAGTCGCGCAGGCCGAGGTGCTCGAGCAGGGCGAAGCCGTCATCGGCGAGGACATCGTCCGGATAGGCTTCCGGCGGGCGCGGCTCGGTGCTGTCCCCGTGGCCGCGCAGGTCGGGCGCGATCACCCGGTGGCCATGGGCGGCGAGCTCGGCGGCGTGACCGGGTCGCCCCCAGCTCTCGATCGCGGTGCTGATGAAGCCGTGGAGCAGGACGAGCGGGCGGCCCTCACCCAGTTCACGGTAGGCGAGCTCGGCACCGTCGCCGGCACGGAAGCGCTGCACCGGTACCGCAGCCAGCGCGCCCGCTCGGTGCCTTACGCTGCGCACGCCGACTCGGGGCGGAGGTAGGCTCGGTCCACGCGTGAAACCTAATCGCTCGATCCCGCCCGCGCAGGTCATCCCGGTCCTCATCTACCCCGACGTGCGCGACGCCGTGCGCTGGCTCGGCGACGCGTTCGGGTTCGTCGAGCGCGTGCGCATCGGCGAGAACCACCGCTCGCAGCTCGTCTACGGCGAGGGCGCGGTGATCGTCGGCGACGTGCGCCACGACCGCAGGCCGCCCCGTCCCGGCGAGGCGACCCACTCGGTGATGGTTCGCGTCGAGGACGCCGTCGCACACTGCGAGCATGCGCGCGCCCACGGGGCGCGGATTCTCACGGAGCCGATCGACTTCCCGTATGGAGAGCGTCAGTACGAGGCCGAGGATCCGGCCGGCCACCGGTGGACGTTCTCACAGACTCTGCGTGACGTCGCCCCGGAAGAGTGGGGCGGCGAGTCCGGGCCCGCCGCCCCGTAGGCGCCCGTCGCAAGACGCAGGTCCGGGTTCTCGACGGGCCCGAAAGCGTCCTCAGGCGTTGCCGCGCACGGTGCCGCCGATGCGGCTGCGCGACGGCCGCGCGGTCCCCGGGGCGACAGGCGTGCGCGCCTGCGCCTGCGGCCTCGCGAGCACGGTGGCCCGGGCGGTCCGATCCTTGCGGTCGGCGAGGATGCCCCAGGCGAGCAGCGACAGCACGCCGATGATGACGAAGGCGGACAGGACGATGTTGAGGATCACGATGGCGGTCATTGGAATCTCCCTCTGCTCGGTTGGTGCTTGCTGCACGTTCATCCTCGACCCCGCATGCAAGATGCCCGTCGGGCCTGCGTCGGAGAAAGCTAAGAGGTGGTCAGGGGGATGACCGGGGCGATCCACACATCCGTCGCCATCGGTGGTCATCTGTCAACAACGCTGCCAAAAGTTGCAGCCCGTCACGGCGCAGCGCTAGCGTTGAGGACGCCGGCCCTCAGGCCGGAGTGGCGCGGAGGCAGTACGAGGAGAGAGTTCGTGCAGGCTGCAGGCCGAGGAAGGAGGGTCTAGAGACATGCCTTTCTGGATCGGTGCATCCACCGGTTGGGGCATTGGGCTGGTGCTCGGCGTCATCGTCGTGCTCGTGGCCGCGGCGATCGTCATCACGATCGTGGCGCTCGCGGCACGGATCGCCAAGCAGGCGCACACCGCGCTCGACGGGGTCGAGCGGGTCCGGGTGCAGACCGACGCGCTTGACGGCGTCGGGCGGATCAACGACTCCGGCGTGCGGATCCTGCATTCCGCCCGCGCGCTGAGAAAGGTGGCGGTCGGGAAATGACGCTGGCGTTTGCCCTCACCAATCACGGCGCCTGGGGGATCGCCCTCGGGATCGGGCTCGTCGCCGCGCTGATCGTGGCCGCCCTGTTGATCGTGCTCATCCGCTCGGTGAGCGACATCGACCAGACGACCGGCGCCCTGCTCGACGTCGCCGGCCACGTGGCCACGAACACCGCCTACATCCCGCAGCTCGAGGCGACCGCGCCGGTGCTCGGGAAGATCGTCGACGAGGCGGTCGTCCAGGACGGGTACATGAACGCGCTGACCGACGGGTTCGGTGGCCGATGAGCGAGACCACCCTGATCATCCTCAGCGTCGTGCTCGCCGTCGTCATCGTGGCCGTGCTCGCGGCGGCGCTCATCCGGATCCGCGTCGGGCTCGAGTCGGCGGCCGACAACCTCGCCACCCTCGCCGGCGCACTGCAGACCGTCGAATCCGAGCATCTGCGCCCGCTCGAGCCCGCGGCCACCGCGATCAACGCTCAGTTCGAGGTGATCCTCGGGGCGATGCCCGGCATCGCCGACAAGGCGGCCGTGGTCGCGGAGAGGAGGCCGCGATGATCCTCGAGTGGATCGGCGACGTCATCCTGCTGCTCGTCGTCCTCCCCGTCGTCGTGTACCTGCTGCATGGGGTGCTCACGGCGGCGAGGCGGATCGTGCCGAGCGTCGAGCAGATCGCCGACGCGGCCGAGGCGGGGTCCAAGGACCTCGACGCCACGGCGCTGCTGCTCACCACGCAGCAACAGGTCAAGCAGACCGTCGAGGTGGTCGCCCGCTACGGGGGCTCGCTCGACGTCATCGTCGACGACGCGTGATGGAGGTGGAGTGATGCCGGCTGCCGGAGTGGTCATGATCATCGCGGTCGTCCTGATCGTGCTGGCGATCGTCTACTACCTCGTCGCGACGATCGTCGCGCTGCAGAGGATCACCCGGGGGCTCGACCGCGCGATCGCGGCCGTCGGGGGGATCATCGAGAAGAGCGCACCGGTCGAGGCCGTCGTGCGTGACATCAACGCGAACCTCGACGCGGGTGTCGATCTGCTCGAGGGCCTGCTGGTCCAGAAGGCGGGTCTCGAAGACGCCGTCGGCCTCATCGACGGGTTGTATCCGGGGGCGGCAGCGTCCGGCCTGCGCAACTTCCCGGACAGCACGCAGGTCCGCGCGCCGCGGATCTCCGAGGTCTACACGAAGGGCACGCTCACGCTCGCCCGGCTCGGGCGTGAGGCGCCGATCGCCGCGGCGAGTCCGAACGGACCGGCGCTCCGCGATGTCGAAGGGGGAAGCCTCGCCGCTCGGCTCCTCTACCCGGAGGTGCGTCAGAGCCGGCCCGGCTCGCTCGCCCGCTCGCCGGTGATCGGCACCGACGCGCCCGTCCAGTACGAGCCGAGCGAGGAGCCCGGCGTCCGTCGCCGGCTGCCCGCCGCCCAGCCAGGAGGAACGAGCTGATGCAGACGCCCGCACCGTGTGACTACGAGCGTGCGACCAGCGTCGAGGGCGCGATCGCCTCGCTGCAGCGGCTCGGCTCGGGAGCTCGGATCATCGCCGGCGGCCACAGCCTCATCCCGATGATGAAGCTGCGGCTGGCCACGCCCGAGCACCTCATCGACATCAACGATCTCGGCGAGCTCGACTACATCCGCGAGCACGGGAACGAGATCAGGATCGGCGCGCTGACCCGGCATGTCGACCTGCTCGAGTCCGAGCTGCTCGCGACGCGCTTTCCGGTATTCGGAGACGCCGAGCAGGTGATCGCCGACCCCGTCGTGCGCAACCGCGGCACCATCGGCGGCTCGCTCTGCCAGGCCGACCCGGCCGAGGACCTCAGCGCCGTGTGCTCGGCGGTCAAGGCCCGGGTGGTGATCCGGAGCGTCGGCAGCGAGCGGGTCGTCGACATGGCCGACTTCCACGTCGGCCCGTTCATGACCGCGGTCGGTGACGCCGAGCTCCTCACCGAGGTCCGGCTCCCGCTCCGCGCGGGCGCGGGCAGCGCGCACGAGAAGGTCGAGCGGCGGGCCGGGGACTTCGCCATCGCCGCGGCCTCGGCCGCGCTCTGGCTCGACGGCGGCACGATCGCCGACGCCGGCATCGCCCTGAGCGCGGTCGGGCCGACGACGATCGACGTCACCCGCGCCGAGGACGTGCTGCGCGGTCAGCGCCCGTCCGCCGAGCTGTTCGCCCAGGCCGGCGCGATCGCCGCCGAGGACTGCATGCCGATGGCCGACGGCCGCGGTCCCGTCGACTACAAGCGACACCTCGCCGGGGTTCTCACCAACCGCGCTCTGCACCGGGCGAGCGCTCGCGCCATGCAACAGGAGGTGTGATGGAGCTCACGATCACCATCAACGGCGAGCCGGTGACCCGTGACGTCGAGCCCCGGAAGCTCCTCGTCCACTACATCCGCGAGACGCCGGGGCTGACCGGCACGCACTGGGGCTGCGACACCTCGAACTGCGGGGCGTGCATCGTGCTCATGGATGGCCGGCCGGTCAAGTCGTGCACGACGCTGGCCGCGATGTGCGAGGGCCACGAGATCAGCACCGTCGAGTCGCTGGAACGGGACGGCCGGCTCGATCCGGTGCAGGAGGGCTTCCACGAGATGCACGCGCTCCACTGCGGCTTCTGCACGCCGGGGATGCTGATGACCTCGCGGGCGCTGCTCAACGACAACCCCGACCCGTCCGAGGCGGAGATCCGGACCGCGATCTCCGGCTCGATCTGTCGCTGTACGGGTTACAAGAACATCGTCGCCGCGGTGCGGTGGGCCGCCGAGCACGAGGCCGCGAGCCGACAGGAGGCGTGAGCATGGCCATTGCCGAGAACCTGCCCAGCCCGACGACCGAGCGCCCGATCGGCTTCGGCCGGCTCAAGCGCAAGGAGGACGCGCGGTTCATCCGCGGGCAGGGCACCTACCTTGACGACATCAGCCTGCCCGGCATGGTCCATGGCGCCGTCCTGCGCAGCCCCTACGCGCACGCCAAGATCGTCTCCATCGACACCTCGGCGGCGCTCGCCCTTCCGGGCGTGGCCGCCGTCATCACCGCCAAGGATCTCGAGACGCTCGGGCTCGCCTGGATGCCGACGATCTCCTACGACACGCAGGCCGTCCTCGCCGGCGACAAGGTCCGCTTCCAGGGCCAGGAGGTGGCGTTCGTGATCGCCACCGACGAGTACATCGCCCGCGACGCGCTCGCGCTGATCGACGTCGAGTACGAGCCGCTGCCCGCGGTGGTCAACGCCCGCAAGGCGCTCGATGCCGACGCGCCGATCATCCGCGACGACAAGGAGGGGCAGACCGACAACCTTGCCAGCCCGCTCTGGGAGGCCGGCGACGAGGACGCCACCGACCGTGCCTTCGCCGAGGCGGACGTGATCGTCAAGCGGGACATCATCTACCCACGCTGCCACCCCGCCCCGCTCGAGACGTGCGGGATGATCGCCGACTTCAACCCGGAGACCGGCCAGCTCGACATCTACAACGGCAACCAGGCGCCTCATGCCCACCGCACGGTGTACGCGCACGTCGCCGGGCTCGCCGAGCACATGATCCGCATTCGCTGCAACGACATCGGCGGCGGCTTTGGCAACAAGGTGCCGATCTATCCCGGCTACGTGTGCGCGATCGCCGGCTCGATCGTCGCCGGCGTGCCGGTCAAGTGGGTCGAGGACCGCTCGGAGAACCTGATGTCGACCGGCTTCGCTCGCGACTACATCATGAAGGCCGAGATGTGCGCCAAGGACGGTCGCATCACCGGCTTGCGGGTCGACGTCATCGCCGACCACGGCGCGTTTGACTCGACCGCGCAGCCGACGAAGTTCCCGGCCGGGTTCTTCCACATCGTGTGCGGGTCCTATGACCTCGAGGCGGCGCACGTGAAGGTGCGCGCGGTGTACACGAACAAGGCACCGGGCGGCGTCGCCTACCGCTGCTCGTTCCGGATCACCGAGGCGGTCTACCTCGTCGAACGGATGGTCAACGCGCTCGCGCTCGAGATGGGCGTCGACCAGGCAGAGCTGCGGATGCGGAGCTTCATCGCCCCCGAGCAGTTCCCCTACGAGACGACGACCGGCTGGACGTATGACTCGGGCAACTACGCCAACACGATGCAGGTGGCGATGGAGATGGCCGGCTACGAGGACCTCCGGCGCGAGCAGGCCGAGAAGCGCGCCCGCGGCGAGCTGATGGGCATCGGCGTCTCGTTCTTCACCGAGGGGGTCGGCGCCGGTCCCCGCAAGCACATGGACATCCTCGGGCTGTCGATGAACGACGGCGCCGACCTCCGTGTGCATCCCAGTGGCAAGGCGGTGGTGAGCATCAGCGCCCAGACCCAGGGCCAGGGCCACGAGACGACGTTCGCGCAGATCGTCGCCGAGGAGCTCGGCATCCCGCCCGAGGACGTCCAGGTCCGCCACGGCGACACCGACAAGTCGCCCTACGGCCTTGGCACGTACGGCTCACGCTCGACGCCGGTGAGCGGTGCCGCGGTCGCCGTCGTCTCCCGCAAGGTCCGCGACAAGGCTCGCCAGATCGCTGCGACGATGCTCGAGACCCGGCCCGAGGACCTCGCCTGGGAGAAGGGCCGCTGGTACGTCAAGGGCGACCCCGAGAAGGGGGCGCTGATCGAGGAGATCGCCCAGCGCGCCTACAGCGGGGAGCCGATGCCGGCCGACATGGAGGGCGGGCTCGACGCGCAGGTCATCTACGACCCGCCGAACCTCACCTACCCCTACGGCGCGTACATCGCGGTCGTCGACATCGACCCGGACACCGCGTACGTGACGGTGCGGCGGTTCATCGCCGTCGATGACTGCGGCGTGCGCATCAATCCGATGATCGTCGACGGCCAGATCCACGGTGGGCTCGCCGAGGGGATCGGGATCGCGCTGATGGAGGTGATCACCTTCGACGAGGAGGGCAACTGCCTCAACGGGTCGTTCATGGACTACCTGATCCCGACCGCACTCGAGTGCCCGGACTTCGAGCTCGGCGCGACCGTCACCCCGTGCCCCCACCATCCGCTCGGGGCCAAGGGGGTCGGCGAGTCGCCGAACGTCGGCTCGCCGCCGGCGATCGTCAACGCGGTGATCGACGCCCTCCACGAGACCCACGGGGTCACCCATATCGACATGCCGTGCTCGCCGGCGCGGGTGTGGGCGGCGATGCAGGGGAGGCCCGAGCCACCACAATGATGTCGGCCGCCCTCAGGGACCGAGCACGGGAGCTCACCAGCGAGGGCTCGGCGTACGTGATCGCCACGGTCGTGCGCGTCGAGCGCCCGACGAGCGTCGAGCCCGGCGATGTCGCCCTCGTCCATCGCGACGGCACGATCGAGGGGTTCGTCGGCGGCGTGTGCGCCCAGCACAGCGTCCGCCTCTACTCGCTCCAGACGCTCGAGACGGGACAGCCGCTGCTGCTGCGCATCCTGCCCGACGCCGAGGCGAACGGATCGGAGCACGTCGCCCGCGAGGAGGATCCCGAGCTCACCGAGGAGCTCGCCAACGAGGACGGCACGGTCACCGTCCAGAACCCGTGCTTGTCCGGTGGCGCGATCGAGGCCTTCCTCGAGCCCGTCCTGCCCGCGCCGCGCGTGCTCGTGGCCGGCGACTCGCCGATCGTCGGGGCGCTGGCCCGGATCGCGCCGGTGCTCGGGCTCGACTTCGTGGCCGCGGGAGAGGGGGTCGAGGGCGTGCCGGCGCGCGGTGACCTCGCCCTCGTCGTCGCCGCGCATGGGCGCGACGAGTTGCCGATCCTCCGCGCCGGGCTCGAGGCCGGCGTCCCCTACATCGGGCTCGTCGCCTCCCACAAGCGGGGCACCGCGGTGCTCGACGAGCTGCGGGCCGAGGGGGTCGCCGAGGAGCTCCTGAGCGCGGTCGAGACGCCGGCCGGGATCGACATCGGGGCGCGGAGCGCCGCCGAGATCGCGGTCTCGATCCTCGCCCGCATCGTCGAGGTTCGCCATCGCGTACCGGTGCCGATGCGCGCCGCCGAGGCCGAGCGGCCGCTGACCGCGGTCGACCCGATCTGCGGCATGACCGTCGTCGTCGACGACGACACGCCGTCGCTCGTGCGGCCGGGCGGCACGGTCTACTTCTGCTGCACCGGCTGCAAGCTCAAGTTCGAGGAACGGCAGGGGGATGTCGCCGTCTCCTGATGAGGTGAGGCGCCTCGTCCCCGACGTCGAGACGCTCGCCCAGCGGCTGGCCGCCGCCGACTATCTCGTCGACGAGGCGCTCGCCACCTCGATCTTCCTCGCCGTCACCCTGCCGCAGCCGCTGCTGCTCGAGGGCGAGGCCGGCGTCGGCAAGACCGAGGCGGCGAAGGCGCTCGCGGCCGTGCTCGACACGCCGCTCATCCGCCTTCAGTGCTACGAGGGCATCGACGCCGCCGAGGCGCTCTACGAGTGGAACTACCCCCGCCAGCTGCTCAGCATCCGGCTCGCCGAGGCGAGCGGCGCCGAGCTCCGCGAGGAGACGCTGTTCGGACGCGAGTACCTCATCCGCCGCCCGCTGCTGCGCGCGCTCGAGCATCCCGGTCCCCGTCCGGCCGTCCTGCTCATCGACGAGATCGACCGCGCCGACGACGACTTCGAGGCCTTCCTGCTCGAGCTGCTCGCCGAGGCGACGGTGACGATCCCCGAGCTCGGTCCGGTCCGGGCGACCCACCCGCCGATGATCGTGCTCACCTCGAACCGCACCCGCGACCTGCACGACGCCGTCAAGCGCCGCTGCCTGTACCAGTGGATCGAGTATCCGAGCCCGCAGCGTGAGGTCGAGATCATCCGCCGCCGCGTGCCGGGGGCGTCGGCGACGCTCGCCGTCGCGGTCGCCGACGCCGTCTCCCGGATGCGCGACAGCGACGTGCAGAAGCCGCCCGGGGTGGCCGAGGCGATCGACTGGCTCGCGGCGCTCGAGGTGCTCGGGATCGAGCGGCTTGACCCCGCGGCGATCAACCGCACGCTCGGCGCGGTGCTCAAGTACAGCGAGGACCAGGAGGTGATCCGGGCCGCTGGGCTCGAGCAACTGGTGGGACGCGGTGGCTGAGGCCCGCGCCTTCGGCGTGGAGACGGTCCTGCTCGACGCGCCCGCCCTCGCAGGCGCCTTCAGCCGGCGCCTGCGCGAGGCGGGCCTGCCGACCTCGGTCGAGCGGGCGGTCAACTTCGCCGATGCGCTGCGGCTCGTCGCGCCGGTCAGCCGGCGCCGGCTGTATTGGACGGCCCGGGCGGTGTTCGTCTCCGAGCGCGGGCAGGTCCCGGCCTTCGACCAGGTGTTCGCGGCCGTGTTCGGCGGGTCGCCGGGGGCGCTGGGGGAGCCGCAGTCCGGCCCGGCGCAGACCGAGCCGGCGCCGCCCGACGAGCGCCCGGTCCAGGAGCGCGACGCAGCGTCGGCGGGTTCCGACGCGGCCGCGGATGAGGACCGCCTCGCCGTCGGCGTCGCCCCGACGCCCGCCCGCGACCCGGCCGCCGCCGACGCCGAGGAGATCCCGGTGCCCGTCGTCCCCAGCGACGAGGAGCTGTTGCGCGGCAAGCGCTTCGACGCGCTCGCCCCCGCGGAGCTCGCCGCGCTCTATCGGCTCATGTCCGAGCTCGAGGTGGCGCCCCCGCCGCGGCGCACGCGGCGCGCGCGCCCCGACCGTCACGGCGAGCGCGTCGATCTGCGCCGCACGCTGCGGGCCAGTCTGCGCACGGCGGGCGATCCGGTCCGTGTGCGCCGTCGCCGGCGCCGCGTCGTCCGCCGCCGGATGGTGCTGCTGTGCGACATCTCGGGGTCGATGGAGCCCTACGCCCGCGCCTACCTGCAGTTCCTCACCTGCGCCGCCGGGAGCGGGCCGCGCGCCGAGGCGTTCGTGTTCGCCACCCGGCTCACCCGGCTCACGCGGGCGCTTTCCTCACGCCACCCGGAGCGGGCGATCCAGCGCGCGGCCGCGGCCGCGCCGGACTGGTCGAGCGGGACGCGGATCGGCGCGGCGCTCAAGGAGTTCAACGACCGCCACGGGCGGCGGGGCATGGCGCGCGGAGCGGTGGTCGTGATCCTCTCCGACGGCTGGGAGCGGGGCGACCCCGCGCTCGTCGGCCGGGAGATGGCGCGGCTGGCCCGGCTCGCGCACCGGATCGTGTGGGTCAACCCCCGGGCCGCGGCGCCCGGCTTCTCACCCCGCACGGGCGGGATGGCCGCGGCGCTGCCGCACTGCGACGCGCTCGTCAGCGGTCATAGCCTCGACGCCCTCGACAAGGTGATCGCGGCGATCGGGGGGGCGGACACCGGACGCTGGGAGTCGGCATCCGAGTCCGAGTCCGAGGAGGAGCCCTGGGCGAGCGCGACGCCCGTGCCCGGGAGCTCGGTGCCGATGCCGAGCGGCTACGGGCCGAGCCGCGGCCGGACGACGCCGGGGTGGGGAACATGAGCGACGCCGGGGTGCGGGACGTGACCGCGTCCGGGAAGAGCTGCATCTACCCGGGGTGCGACCGTCCGGCCGTCCCGCCCCACCCGCTCGGCGGTCCGCAGCCCAGCTTCTGCGACCGCGAGGATCACAACGCCTTGACCGCCCACCAGGAACGCCAGCGCCTCGCGCGTGAGCGGGCCACAGATCAGGAGGATGACGATGGCTGACGAGGCTTACCGCGCCGTGTTCCTGCGCGTCCACCCGACGGGCAAGATGGTGCTGAGCCTGACGATCGAGTCCGACGGCAACGAGGCCCGATACGCCGAGCAGGTCGCCGACGAGCTCGGCGTTCCCGCACTCGACGTCAAGGTCGTACCCGCCGACGAGAACCGCTTCGGCACCGGTCACGGATTCAACACGGCGCCGTCGGGCGGCACGACGGCGGCGATCACCAGCACGACGACGAAGATCCGCGCCAAGGCCCAGCTGCTCGCCGGGATGGCGATGGAGACGCCGCCCGAGCAGCTGCGCTGGGACAACGGCGCCTTCCTCGGCGACGATCCGGCGCAGTCGCGGACGATCGCCGACCTCGCCCTGTACGCCCACGGGACCGGCGCACTGCCGCCGGGCGTCGAGGGTGGGCTCGACGCCCAGACCGTGTATCGCGACTAGTGCCGTGGGTGGACGCTCAGGACACCCGATGTGGGCGGCCGGCTCAGCCGGCGGGCAGCGCCACGTCGACCGCGACCTCGAGCTCGTCGAGGACCTTGAGCGTGCCGAACAGCGCCGTGTAGGGCTTCATGCCGAAGCCGGACTGGGTGACGGTCGCGCTGCCGGTGAGCCGCCCGTCGGCGCACGACAACGCGAACGCGACCGGCTGGCGCCGCTCGGCGACCGCGACCTCGCCGGTGACCGCGAGCCGTTCGCTGCCCGCGCCCCCCTCGACGGCGCGCGAGCGAAACACGATCGCGCCCCCCTTGAGCACCTCTTGCTCGATCGTCTGGTTGATCCCGGTCTTGTCGTCGTCGCCGAGCGAGCTGATCCCGCCGGTGCCCTCGCGTACCTCCAGCGAGCTCGGGTCGGCGGTGAGCTCGATCCGGGTCGTCGCGTCGTCGTCGCCGACCTCGAGCGTCGCCGTCCAGCGGGTCACCTCGATCAGCAGGTTGTGGCCTGCCTTCGCCGCCGCGCCGCCCTTGCGCGTGCGCACGGACAGCGTGCCGGCGCCGGGACCGAATTCGAATGTGCCAGCCGTGAGTGCCATCTGGGCACAGTGTCACAGACAAGGAGACATCGAGATTCATGTTGCACCTAGACCATTCGTTCTCCACCGCCAAGTCGCTCGACGAGATGTGGGCGGCGATCCTCGATCTCGACCGCCTGATCCCGTGCGTGGAGGGAGGCAGCGTGACCGAGCGGACCGGACCGGACTCCGCCAAGGCCCAGATCAAGGTCAAGATGGGGGCGATGTCACTGACCTTCGTGGGGACGGTCGAGGTCGCCGAGCAGGACGCCGAGACCCACCGAGCCCTGCTCAAGGTGAAGTCGCGCGAGTCCGGCGGCCAGGGCTATGCCAACGCCGACGTCGCGTTCACGCTCGCTGACGGCGGCGGCACGATCCACACCGACGCTCAGATCACCGGCAAAGCGGCGTCGATGGGCGAGGGCGTGATGGCGACGGTGCTCGACGCGCTCATCACCGACTTCACCGGGAAGCTCGCCGCGCTGTGAGCGAGCTCGTGACGAAGACGATGCGCCGCCCTCGAGAGGGGGAGATCCCGCGCGATGGCGGCACCGCGATTCAGGAGCGCCCTGACAAGCCCGTGTTCCGCGGCAACGGTCCCTACGACTATGTGTGCGTCGAGTGCGGCAACGTGCTCGCCGCAGCGATGCCCGCCGAGTGGATGAACCGCAAGGTGCGCGTGCGCTGCGCGCAGTGCCGCACAGTCAACGTCGCCGTCGAGGAGGAGGGCGTCGACTACAGCAAGGGCTTCGGGCGCCGGCCGGTGTGACGGGCGCGTTCGTCACCGGACTCGTGCTCGGCGCCGGCGGCTCCTCGCGTCTCGGCCGGCCCAAGCAGCTGTTGCCCTACGGCACGTCGACGTTGCTCGGGCACGTGCTCGCTACCGCCCGCCACTGTCCGTTTGACCAGCGGTTGTGCGTCATCGGCGGCGGTGCCGCGGACGTGCGGGCCGGGGTCGACTTCACCGGCGTCGAGGTCGTCGAGAACCGCGCCTTCGGCGAGGGCTGCTCGTCGTCGATCGCCGCCGCCCTCGCCGCGGTCGATCCCCGCAGCGACGTGCTCGTGCTGATGCTCGGCGATCAGCCCGGCGTCAGCGTCGCGAGCGTCGAGGCGCTGCTCGCCGGCCGCGGGGCGGCGCCGCTCGCCGCGTGTGGCTACGACGACGGCCGGGGTCATCCGCTCGCGTTCTCCCGCGCGATGTTCGGCGACCTCGCCACGCTGCACGGCGACAAGGCGGTGTGGAAGCTGCTCGACCGCCGCGCCGACGAGGTGATCGACGTGCCCGTCCCCGGGCTGATCCCGGCCGATGTCGACACCTGGGCGGACTACGAGGCGCTGCTCGAGGCCGACGGCACGAGGGTGAACTCCATCGACCATCCGACGGCGCGGAAGCCGAGCCGGGCGTAGAGCTCCTTCGGCCGGTCCTCATCGTCGGCACAGATCCACAGATCCTGGCCGCGCCCGCCCCCGGCGGCGAGGATCGTCGCCCGGGTGAGTGCCGTGCCGAGCCCGCGCCCGCGGCGGTCCTGGGCGACGTAGGCGAGGGCGATCTCGGCGCCGCGCGGACCGTGGTCGAGCTGGGTGAACGCGACCGGGTGGCCACCGTCGAGCACCGTGAACACCCGCACCCCGCGCCGCAGCCCGATCTCCCGGATCGCGGCGTGGAAGCTGTCGCTCTCAGCGCCGTCGCTGTCCTCCTCATGCCAGGCGCGGCGCAGATGGTTCACGGCGTCGTAGGGGACCTCCTCGATCGTCAGCTCGGCCCCGTCCACTGGGAGGACCTCCCCGCTGTGGTGCATCCACACCAGGCGCATCGAGCGCCACCCGCGCGCGGTGAACTCGGCGCGGAGCGGCTCGGCGGCCTCGGCGAAGTCGAAGTCGATCCGCCGGTGGGCGAGCCCGGCGAGGGCCTCGTCGGCGAACGCGGTGAGCTGGTCGACGGTCATCCCGGGGTCGTCCTCGACGCGGACGAGGTTGTAGGCGTAGATGGTCGGATACGGCGTCGCCCGCAGCACCGTCCCGTGTGCCCATGGCCAGTGCACGTCGCACACCGCCCCGGTCAGCGCGTGCAGCCAGGCCTGCGCCCGGGCCCGCAGATCATCGGTCGAGCACGCGCTCCCTGCCATGGAGCACAGGCTAGTGGGGTCAAGGAGTACCGTGGACTCGTGCACGAGACGCCGGCGGAGATCGCGCGCCTCCAGGAGCTGATCGACCGCAGCTACGCCGCGGCCGGCGCGCATCTGCTCAGCATCCACAACCCCGAGCGGCGGCTGACCGCCGAGCAGGTCGTCGCGCGCCTGCAGGGCATGTGCCTGCTCGCGCTGGCCACGGTCACCGCCGACGGGCGGCCGATCGTCGGGCCGGTCGACGGCATCTTCTACCGCGGGGCGTTTCACTTCGGCTCCTCGCCGGACTCGGTCCGCTTCCGTCACATCCGGGCCCGCGCGCAGGTGAGCGCGACCCATCTGCCCGGGGAGGAGCTCGCGGTAACCGTGCACGGCCGGGCCGTGCCCGTCGACGTCGGCGCCACGACGGGCCCGGGCCTGCGCGCGGCGCTGCTCGAGGTCTACGTGCCGCGCTACGGCGAGGAGTGGGAGGAGTTCCTCGACTCCGGTCCGGTGTATGCGCGGATCGACGCCGAGCGGATGTACACGTTCGCGCTGCACCCGTAGGCGCCGCGGTCGTGATCTGCCAAGCTGCGCGGCATGCCCCCGTCGCTCCAGGTCGACGAGTTCACCGACCCCGGCTGTCCGTTCGCGTGGTCGGCTGAGCCGATCCGCCGCCGCCTCGCCTGGCTCTACGGCGAGCAGCTCAGCTGGGGCCTGCGCATGGTCGGCCTCGCCGAGGACCCGCGCGAGTACGAGGACAAGGGCTTCACCCCGGAGCGCCAGTCGGCCTCCTTCCGCCACTTCGCGCACGCCTATCACATGCCGATGGACACCCGGGTGCGACCCCGGATGGCCGCCACCCTGCCGGCCTGCAAGGCGGTCGTGGCCGTCCGGCGCCGGGCTCCCGAGCGCGAGCGGGCGATGCTGCGTGCCGTCCGCGTTCTGCATTTCGCCGGTCACCTGCTCGACGACCCCGCGACGATCGCCGCCGCCGCGCAGCGCGCCGGCGTCGACCCCGGCGAGCTCGAGCGCTGGCTCGCCGAGCCCGAGACCGACGAGCTGCTCCACGAGGACCTGATGCGCGCCCGCCATCCCACGCCGCGCGCGCTCGCGCTCTCCCACAAGCTCGCGGCGTCCGGCGACGGCCGCCGCTACACATGCCCGTCCTACGAGATCGAGCGCGCCTCCGACGGCATCCGCCTCGCCGTGCCCGGTTTCCAGCCGCTCGCCGCCTACGAGGTGATCATCGCCAATCTGTGCCCGGGCGCCGAGCGGCGTGAGGATCCCGAGGACGTCGCCGAGGTGCTCGCCTGGGCCGGGGAGCCGCTCGCCACCGCCGAGGTGGCGATGGTCTGCGACGTCTCGCTCGACGAGGCGCGCGAGCAGCTCGGCCACGTCGCCGAGGAGGAGCACGTCGGCTTCGACGGGCTCTGGCGCCTGCGGGACTCGTAGCCGCGCCCCCGGATCTCAGCCGCCCCGGATCCGGGCCCGGAGCGCCTTGCGGTCGATCTTGCCGACGGCGGTGAGCGGCACCGAGTCGACGATGTGGACCTCACGCGGGTACTTGTAGCCCCCGATGTGCTCGCGGGCCCAAGCGATCAGCTCGGCGTCGGTGAGCTCGGCGCCCTCGCGCAACGACACGAAGGCGACGACCTCCTCACCGTGTCGCGGGTCGGGCCGGCCGACGACGGCCGCGAGCACGACCGCCGGATGCTCGACGATCGCGTCCTCGACGTCACGCGGATAGACGTTGAACCCGCCGCGAATGATCAGGTCCTTCTTGCGATCGACGATGTACAGGTAGCCGTCCGCATCGCGGTAGCCGAGATCGCCGGTGTGCAGCCACCCGTCGCGCAGCGTCTCCGCCGTCGCCTCCGGCGCCTGCCAGTACCCGGCCATCACCCCGGGTGAGCGGCAGCACACCTCGCCGACCTCGCCGGCCGGCAGCTCCGCGCCGTGGAGATCTTCGATCCGCAGCTCGGTGCCGGGCACCGGCAACCCGACCGACCCGCTGCGCTCGGCCCCCGTCGGGCTCGTCGAGATGAGCGCGGCGCTCTCGGTGAGACCGTAGCCCTGGCGGATGGCCGCGCTCGGCACCCGGCGGGTGAACTCGGCCTCCACCTCGGGCGGCAGCGGCGCCCCGCCTGAGCTGACGTAGCGGAGCGAGGCGAGGTCGTAGTCCTCGAGCGGCTGGGAGAGGAGGATCTGCAGCATCGTCGGCACGACCGCGCTCAGCTGCAGCGCGTGCTCCTCGACGAGCGTGAGGAACGCAATCGGGTCAAACCAGCGCAGCAGCACGGAGACGCCGGGCTCCGGGGTGTGCAGACCGGCCGTGGTGACGAGGATCCCGTAGGAGTGCGAGAGCGGCAACGTGGCCAGCGCGCGGGTGAGGCCGGGGACATAGGCCGCCTCGTGGGCCGCGCGCCCGGAGAAGTAGAGGTTCGCGTGGGTGAGCATCACGCCCTTCGCCCGGCCGGTCGTCCCGCCGGTGTAGAACAGCGCGGCGAGCTCGTCGTCGTCGCGGGGCACGATCGCCACCGGGTCGGCGCGCTCGAGCTCGGAGAGGGTGAGCACGCCCTCGGGCGGCTCGCCGGTGCAGATCACGTGGCGGACGCTCGGCAGGCCGCTCGTCGCCGTGAGCACCTTGTCGACGAACTCCGGCGAGGTGACGACGGCACTCGCCTCGGCGTTGGCGATCACGTGCCGGAGCTCCTCGGCCGGCAGCAGGAACGTCGCCGGGGTGACGACCGCTCCCGCCCGCCACACGGCGTTGTAGGTGATGCCGACCTCGGGCGAGTTGGCCATCGTCACGACCATCCGCTCGCCGGGCGCGATGCCGGCCTCGATCAGGCCCCCCGCGACCCTCCGCCCGCGCTCGAACAGCTCACCCGAGCTGTGCCAGCGGCCCTCGAACAGCAGTGCGGGGTAGTCACCGCGCCGCTCGAAGGACTCCTCCGCGAGCGCGGCCAGGTTGTAGGCGCGGGTGGTGGTCATCGCGCAACCATAGGCGCTCGCCGACGACGGCGGGGACGTGGGGCAGCGCGGGCTGTCAGGATCCGCGGCCTGACACCGCGTAGAGAACGAGAGGACGTGACGGGTGAGCCACAAGACGATCATCTGGGAGCAGGAGGGCGGAGTCGGGCGGCTGACGCTCAACCGTCCCGAAACCCTCAACGCGTGGACGGCCGAGTTCGGCGGCGAGCTGCGCGAGGTCATCCGCGGCGAGGCCTCCGACCCCTCCGTCCGGTCGGTGCTCATCACCGGGGCCGGCCGCGGCTTCTCCTCAGGCGCCGATCTCAAGGCCGGCTTCGAGCCCGCCGCCGACGGGATGCCTGACATCGAGACCGAGCTCAACGAGATCTACCACCCGGTGATCCTCGGCATCCGGCGGCTGCCCAAGCCCGTCGTCGCCGCCGTCAACGGCCCCGCGGTCGGGATCGGCGCCTCGCTCGCTCTCGCCTGTGACCTCATCCTCGCCGCCGAGTCGGCCTACTTCGGCCTCGCCTTCGTCAACATCGGACTGATGCCCGACGGCGGTTCGACCGCTCTCGTGCCGGCCGCCGTCGGCAAGGCCCGCGCCTTCCAGATGGCGCTCCTCGGGGAGCGCGTGCCCGCCGCGACCGCGCTCGAGTGGGGGCTGGTCAACGCCGTGCACCCGGATGCGACGCTGCTCGAGGAGGCGGGCTGCCTGTGCCGCAAGCTCGCCGGCGGCCCGACGCAGTCCTACGCGAGCTCCAAGCAGGCGCTCAACCAGTTCATCTACGGCGATCTCGACGCCCAGCTGCAGCTCGAGGCCGTGCTCCAGCACCGGCTCGGGCGCAGCAAGGACTTCATGGAGGGCGCAGCGGCGTTCGTCACCAAGCGGCCGCCGGAGTTCATCGGGGCGTAGGGCGCCGGCCGGAGCGCGTCCGGCGGCGCCGCTGCTATCACAGGCGTATGCCCCTACTCGACACTCGCCCGCTGGGCGATTCCCCGATCCAGGTATCCGTCGTCGGTCTCGGCTGCAACAACTTCGGCCGCCGGCTCGACGTGCGGGCCACCCGGGCGGTCGTCGACGCGGCGCTCGACCAGGGCGCGACGTTCTTCGACACCGCCGACGTCTACGGCCGCGGCCAGAGCGAGGAGTTCCTCGGCGAGGTCCTTAAGGGACGGCGCGAGCAGGTCGTGCTCGCCACCAAGTTCGGCATGGACATGGGCGACGGCAAGGGCCCGCGGGGCTCGCGGGCCTACATCCGCCAGGCCGTCGAGGCTTCGCTGCGCCGGCTCGGGACCGACGTCATCGATCTCTACTGGTACCACCGACCCGACGGCGAGACCCCGATCGCCGAGACGCTCGAGACGCTCGACGAGCTCGTCGACGCCGGCACCGTCCGCGCCATCGGCGCCTCGAACTTCGACGCCGGACAGCTCGAGCAGGCCGACGCGGTCGCCCGCGAGCACGGCTGGGCCCGATTCGTCGCCGTGCAGAACGAATACAGCCTGCTCGTCCGGGAGGCCGAGCGCGAGGTCCTGCCCGCCTGCGAGCGTCTCGGGATCAGCTTCGTGCCCTACTTCCCGCTCGCCTCGGGACTG
Source organism: uncultured Solirubrobacterales bacterium (assembly GCA_963752905.1). GTDB lineage: Bacteria > Actinomycetota > Thermoleophilia > Solirubrobacterales > Solirubrobacteraceae > Palsa-465. Next base: position 39,305 of record CAVWAC010000004.1, on the reverse strand, counting down.
CTCACCGGCAAGTACCGCCGCGGGGAGGCGCCGCCGACGGGCACCCGCCTCGCCGGGCGCGACGAGCTGGCCAGCGACGCACAGTTCGACCTCATCGAAGGGCTCGAGCGCTACGCCGACGAGCGCGATCTCACCCTGGTGCAGGTGGCGATCGGCGGTCTGCTCGCCCAGCCGGCGGTGTGCTCGGTGATCGCCGGCGCGACCAGGCCCGAGCAGGTGCAGGGCAATGCCGCCGCCGCCCACTGGACGCCCAGCGATGAGGATCTCCGCGCGCTCGAGGCGCTGCTGAGCTCAGCTGCGCTCTGAGCGCCCGGCGGCCGGCTCGAGGCTGAGCGCGACCGCGTTGCGGCCCTGCGACTTGGCCATGTACAGCGCCCGATCGGCTTCGAGCGCCGTGAGCCGGGCATCGCCGGTGAAGGCGGCGCCGCCGACGCTGACCGTAACCCGCATCCTGCGGCAGCGCTCGCGCACGCCGGCGCGGACCCGCTCGGCGATGGCCGGGGCCTCGGGGCCGTCGCCGCGGAGCAGCACCCCGAACTCGTCACCGCCCAGGCGGGCGACGAGATCGCCGGGCCGCAGCGCGGCGATGATCGCGCGGCCGACCTCGGCGAGCAGCCGGTCGCCCGCTTCGTGGCCGTAGACGTCATTGATCGTCTTGAAGTCGTCGATGTCGACGACGAGCAGGATTGTGCGCTCGGCGCGGGCGACGATCTGGCCGAAGCGATCGTCGAACGCGCGGCGGTTGGGCAGCCCGGTGAGCGGATCCTCGAGCGCGAGGTAGTGGTACTCGTGCGCGCGCAGGGCGTGGGCGCGGGCGAGGTCGGCGAGCTCACTGGCCATCTCCCCGTAGCGATCGGGGGTGGCCGTCGGCGCTTCGTCGGCGCGGTCGAGCGGCAGCCGGCCGACGGTGAGCTGCGGCATCCGCGGGCGTTCGTTGACCAGCCGCTCGGCCGTCCCGACCGCCTCCTCGGCCGAGTACGCGACCGGGAACCCGGCGCGCCGCCAGCGGGCACCGATGCCCTGGCCGCCGAGCATGAACAGCGTCTGCGGGCGCACCTGCTCGATGGCGAGGATCGTCCGCTCGAGCGCGTCGTCGCGGTCGGGCATCGTCACCGACAGCGCGACGATCGCCGGGTCGTAGCGCTCGACGCTCTGGGCGAGCGCCTCGACGGGCACGTCGCTGCCGAGGTGGATCACCTCGTAGCCGTTGCCCTCGAGGACGTCGGCGATGATCCGGGGCGCGAGCCCGTGGGGCTCACCCTCGACGGCCGCGACGACGATCCGCTCGCGGCTCCGCGGCCGGGCGGTGAGGATCTGGGGGTAGAAGACGGCCAGCGCGCGATGGCACACCGCGGTGGCGAGATGCTGATCGGCCACGGTCAACTCGCCGGCCTGCCCGAGGCGGCCGATCTCGTGCATCGCCGGCGTCACCACCCGGGCGAGCAGCGTCGCCGCCGCGATCCCGGCATCCGTCCCCTCCTCGAGGACGTCGGCGGCGAGCGGTGCGTCGCTGTCGCGCAGCGCCGCGGTGAACCGGTCCGTGAGCCGGCGCGCGAGCGTGTCGAGGCTGCGGCGACTGGGCCGGGGCTCGACGGGCATGAGCTCGCCGATGCGGCCAACCCACCCGGCCGGATCGGCGCGGTCGATGCTGCTGAGGGGGTAGGCGCAGAACACGGCGACCTCGCGCTCGGCCGCGAGGCCGTTCCACAGATCCTCGAGCTCGATCGCTGCGGCGATCGCGCCCCGGTGCCAGAGCAGCGAGACGAGCTCGCCATAGACCAGCGGCGGCAGCGGTGAGGGAGGCAGCGCGGCGAGCAGCTCGGACATGACCGCGCGGAACCGGCTCGCGTCGGGCATCCCGGCGACCATGAAGCGGTCGACGGCCTCGCCGGCGTCGTGCAGCGTCAGCCGGCCCTCGCCCTGCGACCCCTCGATGTCGGTTCCCGCCTCGAGCAGCGCGCCGAGCAGCTCCCGCTGATGGTCCGGTGTGGCCAGGACCATCGCGTTTGCGCCCCGCGTCAACCCGTCGTGGAGGAACAGTGCCGCAGGCGCGGCGACACGGCCGAAGCTCTCGCCCTGCTCGACGAGGTGGGTGTGTGCGCTCCCGGCCGGCGCGGCAGAGCCCTCGCCCGACGCGCGCCGAAGGCGGTGGGGGAACTGCGCCATCAGATTCTCATCGGACGCTCCGGCCAGGAACTTGAGCCGTCGGGGTCGAACATTTGTCGAGTTCTGCCCCGCGAGCTCAAGTCGCGGCGCCGAGCTGCCGGTGACGCCGGTCACGGAACTCCGAAACCGGGCCGCCCCGCGGGCTCGGTCCTCGGCCTGTCCGAGGCCGTCGGACCTCATGATCGCAGCGCCGCCGGTCGATAGCCGGAATGCGGGTCCAGGGGGCCCGTCCTCGTCGCCGTCCACCCCCATGACCCACCTTCCGAGTTCTCCGACCCCCACTCTCCGAGGCCGGTTCACCGAGCGTCACGCAACGCGGCTCCTGTGGCGCGCAGGCTTCGGTCCCGCCCCCGGCCAGGCGCGTGCGCTCGCGGCGCTCGGCCTCGACGGCGCCGTCGCCTCGCTCACCCGCCCGCGGGGACGAGCCGTGCTCCATGGCGCCGCCCCGCACGTCGAGGGCAACCAACCGCTCGATCCGTTCAACGTCTGGGGTCACGACCATCTCTGGTGGCTCGACCGCATGATCCGCTCCGATCAGCAGCTCATCGAGCGGATGACGCTCGTCTGGCACAGCTGGTTCGCGACCTCGCTTGAGGCCTCGAGCTCGCAGCTCATCATCGGCCAGAACCAGATGATGCGCGCCCGCGCGCTCGGCAACTTCCACGATCTGCTGCTCGCCGTGACCAAGGACCCGGCAATGCTCCTCTGGTTGTCGGGCACGTCGAACACGAAGTACAGCCCCAACGAGAACTACGGGCGCGAGGTGATGGAGCTGTTCACGCTCGGGGCCGACCGCGGCGCCTACGCTCAGCGTGACGTCCACGAGCAGGCCCGGGCGCTCACCGGCTGGACGAACAGCTGGAACGACGCCGGGCCGTCGAACTTCCGCTTCGACCCGAGGCTGCACGATCCCGGGGTCAAGCAGATCTTCGGGCACCGCGGCCGCTTCGCCTGGCGCGACACGTGCCGCCTGTGCGTCGAGCACCCGCTGCACCCGTCGTTCCTCATCACCAAGCTGTGGAACTACTTCGTCGGCGAGCCGATCCCCGGCGGCACGCTCCGGGACCTCGCGCGGGCCTACGTCGACAGCGGCCACGAGGTGCGGCCGCTCGTCGAGGCGATCCTCCGCCACCCGCTGTTCTACGACGGCCCGCGCATGGTGATACCCCCGGTCGTCTACTGCGCCGGACTGTTACGGGCCCAGCGCCGGACGATCGACACCGATGCCTGGACGTGGATCTGCCAGCAGGCCGGCCAGCGTCTCTTCATCCCGCCGAACGTCGCCGGGTGGGACTACAAGCACTGGCTCGACACCTCGCGCTGGGCCGGCCGGTTCACGATGGTCACCTACGCCCTCCAGGGACACGTCCTCAACACCAACGCGACCAACTACCCCGCGCGCGAAACCGCCGAGCAGGCAGTGGCCACGGCGCTGCGCTACTGGCACAACCCGTCGCTGTCGGCCCAGACGCGCGACAACCTGCTCGCCTTCAGCCGCCGTGCCCAGCGCGGGATCAGCGCCGACTGGGAGCAGGTCACCTATCGCATCCTGCGCCAGAACGCCCTGCGCGCCCTGATCCCGACCACCCCGGATTGGCAGACCTCCTGATGGCCGGCGCCGAGCGCACCTGCTGTGAGGGCTTCTCCCGCTCGGAGGCGATCCGTCACGCCCTCGCCGCCGGCGGCCGGCAGCCGGCCCGCGAGTGGGACCCGCGGATGCCCGTGCCCGCCGGGACCGGGATGGACCGCCGCCGCTTCCTCCTCGGCGCGGCCGGTGGCCTGCTGTCGGTGTACGGGGCCGACCGCCTCGGCCTGACCTCGGCCGTGCTCGGCGACGGCATCGCCCAGGCGGCGAGCGGTCCCGCCGGCCCGGTCCTCGTCTCGGTGTTCCTCGCCGGCGGGATCGACGGGCTCTCGCTGCTCGCCCCCACCGGGGACCCGCTCTACCGCAAGCTGCGACCGACGCTCGCCGTGCCCCCGACGGCCGGCACGGCGTTCACCGAGGACCCGCGGCTGCGCTGGCATCCCTCGGCGACGGCGCTCGCCCAGCTGCACGACGCCGGCAAGGTGACCGTCCTCCCCGGCATCGGCTACACGGACCCGGACATGTCGCACTTCACCTCCCGGCACTACTGGGAGGTCGGCGCGACCGAGACTGCCGTCGTCACCGGCTGGCTCGGCCGCTACCTCGACGTCGTCGGCAGTCCGACCAACCCCCTCCAGGGCCTCTCGATGGACGGCGAGATGAACCCGACCCTCGCCACCGCCGCCAATCCGGTCGCGGCGATCGACAAGCCCGAGGACTTCTCGCTGTGGCTCGACGGGGTCTGGGGCGACGTCTTCAGCTGGACGCTCGACGCCGCCGCCGGGCTCGGCGAGTCCCAGCGGCGGGCGGCCGATGCGGCCATCGCCCAGGTCGCCGAGGCGGCTTCGGAGGTGGGCGTCGTCCGGCGCGCGCTCGCGCCGTTCCGCGACCCGAACGGCAACGCGGCCTACCGCAGCCCGGTCGCTTATCCCAAGGCGCCGGACACCGACTTCCCGCAGCGCCTCGCCGGCCTCGCGGCGATGCTCGCCGCCGGACTGCCGATCCGCTGCGTCGCGCTCACCTCCGACACCCAGTTCGACACCCACTCCGCCCAGCCCACCACCTTCGACTCGGGTCTCAAGGTCATCGCCGACGGTCTCGCCGCCTTCCAGGCCGACCTCGAGGCCCGCGGGCTTGCCGACCGCGTGCTCGTCCACGTCTGGTCGGAGTTCGGCCGCCGGGCGCAGGAGAACGGATCGACCGGGACCGACCACGGGGCCGGAGGCGTGTCGATGCTGATCGGGACGCGGGCCGGCGGGCGGATGATCGGCGAGTGGCCGGGGCTCACCAACCTCGACGAGAACGGCAACCTCCGTGAGAACGTCGATTTCCGCGCGGTGTACTGCTCGCTGCTCGAGCAGTGGTTCGATCATGACGCCGCAGCGGTCATCCCCCAGGCCGGCCGCTTCACCCGCTACGCGCTGCTCAAATGAGACGTCTTCTCATCGGGCTCGTCATCGCCGCCGTCGTCACGCCGCTGCTGCCGCCGCTCGCCCGCGGCGCCGGGCGCCCGCCGGCCTACGCCGCGAGTCTCGCGCCGGCCCGCGTCGCGAGTCGTCCGCCCGCCCACATGCTCGTCTACGCCCAGGAGTGGTCGCTGTGGCCGTCGCGCACCTCGGTGCCCGCCGGCCGGGTCGTCGTGCAGCTGTGGAACCGCGGTCAGGACGCCCACGACCTGCGCATCCGCCACGTCGACCGTCGCGGGCGGATGAGCGGCGCCACGCAGGGGGTCGCGGTCACCCTCTCGGGCGGACTCACCCAGGCGAGCTGGCACCTGCAACCGGGTCGTTACGAGCTGTACTGCTCGATGCCCGGCCATCGCGCTCGGGGGATGCACGCCGTCATCACCGTGCGCTGAGCGGCCGCTAGCCTCGGTGTGATCGCCGCGACCGCCCCCGCTCCCGATCCGCCCGCCGAGGTCCGCCACGCCTCGTGGCTCGAGCTGTTCTTCGACCTCGTCTTCGTCGTCGCCGTCGCCAACGCCGACACCGGGCTCCTGCACCATCTGAACGCCTCGGGGCTCGCCGTGTTCGTCGCCCTGATGGCGGTGATCTGGTGGGCGTGGATCGGCGTGACGTTCTATCTCACCCGTTTCCCCGGCGAGGAGGGGCTCCAGCGCTTCCTCATCCTCGCCGCGATGTTCGGCAGCCTCGTCATGGCCGTCGGGGCGCCGGCGGTGTTCCGCGGCGCCTCGGTCGAGTTCGCCCTCGGGTATGCGGCGGTGCGGACGGCGCTCGTCGCCATGTACGTGCGCTCGGCCGTGCTGTGGCCGGAGAGTCGGGAGATCAGCTACTTCTACACCGCCTGGTTCTCGGTCGGGGCGATCGCCTGGACCCTGTCGGTGTTCGTGCCCCCGCCCTGGCGCTACGTGATCTGGGCCGCGGCATTCACCGTCGAGATCGTCGCCCCGGCGGCGGCGCGCACGCTGCTCGCGCGCTTCCCCGTCGACTCGTCCCATCTGCCCGAGCGGATCGGCACCTTCGTGATCATCGTCCTCGGCGAAGCCGTCGTGAGCGTCGGCGCCGCCGCCGCGGGCATGGTGCTCACCGGTACCGAGGCGGTGATCCTCGCCACCGGCTTCCTCATCGCCGCCGCGTTGTGGAGCTCGTACTTCGACGCCGTCGAATGGGGCGGCCGGCGCTCGCTCGAGCGCAGCCGCGCCGACGGACGTCTCGCCCGCGACCTCTACAGCTACGGCCACTTCCCGCTCGTCGTCGGCATCACCGCGTCGGCCGCGGGCGTGCAGTGGTGTGTCAATCACGCTGGCCAGGAGAACGTCATCGCGGCGGCCCGGGTCGCCCTCGCCGGCGGGACCGCGCTCACCCTCGCCGGGATGCTCGGGATCCAGCTCGGGCTCAGTCACGGGAACCGCCCGCACACCGTCGCCCGCTGCCTGGCCGTGCTCGCGCTGATCGTCATCGGCGTCGCCGTCCACGGGTCTGCCGCGCTGTTCGTCGGCCTGTGCGCGGTCGTCATCGTCGTCGACTCGGCCGCCCATCACCAGATCCGCGAGCGCCGCCGCGCCGCCGGCTTCGGCGCTGCCGATGGCGACCCCGACCTGCCGCCGGGCGGCGGCCCAGACATGCCGCCGATGCCAGGCACGGCCGAGCCGGTGCCCGCCCCGAGCGCCGACTGACCGCTCCGGCCGCTGGGTCACTGGCAGGCGTCGGCCATGGCCGGCTCACGCCTCGCCGCCGGACCGTGCGCGTGCTCCGGCCGGGGAACGTGCCCATGGCCGGACTCGGGCGCATCCGCCGCGGGCACGGCCTTCGGCGCGGCGGCGATGCTGCCGCCGAGCAGCACGGCACCCACGAGCGACGCGAGCGCGGCGAACGCCGCCCCGGCCAGGAAGGCCACGTGATAGCCGCCGGTGAGCGCCACGAGGTGGCTGGCACCGGCCGTGAGCAGATGCGTCGTGCGCGAGGCCGCGAGGCTGGCGAGCACGGCGAGGCCGAGGCCGCCGCCCATCATGAACGAGGTGTTGACGATGCCGCTGGCCAACCCGGCGTCCTGTGGCTCGACGTCGCTCATCGCGGCGAGCAGGGTCGGGTTGAGCGCCATCCCCGCGCCGACGCCGAGCAGGATCATGCTCGGCAGCACGTCGGCGGCGAAGCTGCCGTGCACCGGGGCGCGGGCCAGCAGCGCGAGTCCGACTGCGGCGAGGGCGAGCCCGCCCGACAGCGGCCGCCGGATGCCGAAGCGCATGACCAGCTTGGCCGACAGCCCGAGCGAGAACGCGCCCATGATCAGGTTCGAGGGCAGGAACGCGAGCCCGACCTGCAGCGGTGAGTAGCCGAGCACGAGCTGGAGGTAGAGCGCGGAGAGGAAGAACCAGGCGAACATCGCCGCCGCCCACAGCACCCCGACGATGTTCGCGCCCGCGAGCCGCCGCCGGCGGAGCAGTCCGAGCGGGACGAGCGGCGAGTCGATCCGGGCTTCGAGCGCGACGAACGCGATCAACAGCGCCGCCGCCGCGCCGAGCAGCCCGAGCGTGCGGGTCGACGTCCAGCCGGCCTGGTTGCCGCCGACGATGCCGTAGACCGCGAGCACGAGCGCCGTGGTGATGAGCGCCGCGCCGCCGACATCGAGGCGGCGCCGCTCCTCGCTCGCTGTTCCCGCCGGCAGCACCCGGCGCGCGGACAGGCACACGACGACGCCGATGGGGACGTTGACGAGGAAGATCCAATGCCAGTCGAGCAGGCCGGTGAGCACGCCTCCGAGGAGCACGCCGATGCTGCCGCCTCCGGCGGCGACGAAGCCGAACACGCCCATCGCCCGCGCCCGCTCCCCGGGCTCGACGAACAGCGACATCATCAGCGACAGGGAAACCGCGGAGACGACCGCGCCGCCGAGCCCCTGCACGGCGCGCGCGGCGACGAGCATTCCGGGCGAGTCCGACAGCCCGCAGACGAGCGAGGCCGTCGTGAACAGGATCACGCCGCCGATGAACAGCCGGCGGTGGCCGAACAGGTCACCGAGCCGGCCGGCGAGCAGCAGGAAGCCGCCGAAGGTGAGCATGTAGGCGTTGACCACCCAGGCCAACGAGGTCGCGGAGAACCCGAGGTCGGCCCGGATCGACGGCAGCGCGACGTTCACGATCGTCGTGTCGAGCACGATCATCAGCGACCCCAGGCAGAGGACGATCAGCGCGATCCAGCGCGGTTGCAGAGAGAGTCTCACGGGCGGCTCCTTGGACGGTGGTTCTGGCTCATATGAAGCTCAGACCGGGCCGCCCGGGCAAACTCATCGCCCGGGGGCCGATGACTTTCCGCCCCCGGCGGCGTCCAACAGTCATGGCCGTGCCCACGGGGGGTACCTGCTGCTTCACCGTCCGCGCGCCGCTTCGGCGCAGCGACATCCCCGGCCTGCGGGCCCGCGTCGGAGCGCTCCTCGCCGCCACCCAGCCGACCACCATCCTCTGCGATGTCTCCGGGATTGCCCCCGACGCCGTCGCGGTCGAGGCCCTCGCGCGGCTCCAGCTCGTCGCCGCGCGTCACGGCGCTCGCATCTGGCTGATCGGCACGCCACCGGCGCTCCGCGGGCTGCTCCGGCTCGTCGGCCTCGACGACGTCCTGCCCGACGCGCCGCAGGCGCTGACCGACGGGACGTAGGCCCTCGGCGCCTAGCTCTGCGGATCGAGGTGGAGCGGTAACCCGAAGCGGGGGAACAGCCGTGCCGTGTCGAGGAAGAAGGTCATCTTGGCGATGCCCTTCGGTCCGAACTCGAGGATCTGCAGCGCCCACGGGTCGTGGCCCTCGCCGGTCTGGCTCACCCGGTACTGGCCGAAGGCGACCGGGCCGTTGGCCACGGCGACCGGCAACAGCCGCGAGCCCGCGCACTCGATCCCGGGTCCCGCCCACCACGTGAGGATGTCCTCGCGCCCGTCGAGCCACATGTCATACGGCGGCATCGACTGGCTTGCGTCCTCCTGGATGAGCGCGGTCAGCGCGTCCATGTCGTAGCGCTCGAAGGCGTCGACGTAGCGCGAGACGAGCTCCTGCTGCTCCCGGTCCAGGCGTGGGGCCGAACCTTCGCTGCTCGCGCCGCTCGCGCTGAGCGTCGCCCGCGCGCGCTGCAGCGCGCTGTTGATCGACGCGGTCGTGGTGTCGAGCAGCTCGGCAACCTCGCTCGCCTGCCAGCGCAGGACCTCGCAGAGGATGAGCGCCGCGCGCTGACGCGGCGGCAGATGCTGGAGCGCGGCGAGGAACGCGAGCTTGAGCGTCTCGCGGGCCTCGGTCACCTCGGCGGGATCACCGGCCTCGCTGAGCATGCTCTGCGGCATCGGCTCGATCCAGGTCGACTCAGGCCGGATGTTGAGGCTGGTCGGATCCGGGGCCGAAGCGGGGCCGAAGTCCATCGGCAGCGCGCGGCGCTGCCGGCCGCTGAGCATGTCCATGCAGACGTTGGTGGCAATCCGGTACAGCCACGAGCGCAGCGCCGATCGCCCCTCGAAGCGGTCGATCGCCCGCCAGGCGCGTAGCAGCGTGTCCTGCACGGCGTCCTCGGCCTCGAACGGTGAGCCGAGCATCCGGTAGCAGTAACCGGTCAACTCGCGCCGATGGCTCTCGAGATCCTCGAACCGTGGCGCTGTCCCTGCCAGCGTCGAGTCCATCCAGAGATCGTAACTGACCGCCAGGACTATGCAACCGAGCGCTATACTATTGCTTGCCAGCAAGCAAGTATCCACTCCGCGACCGAAGCAGCCCGATCACGCCTACCGCTCCCGCCCCGACGCTCGACCGTGACACCGCAGCCCGGCTGCGCGCGGTGATCGGACGTCTGTCGCGGAGGCTGAGGCCGACGGAGGCCGGAATCGCGGCCGGGCTCACGCCCTCACGCGTCTCGGTGCTGCTGCACGTCGTCCGCGACGGCTCACAGCGGCTCTCCGAACTCGCTGCCCGAGAGGGGATTAACCCCACCATGCTCTCGCGCATCGTCGGCCACCTCGTCGAGGCCGGCCTGCTCGAGCGCCTCAGCGACGAGGGCGACCGCCGCTCGGCGTGGGTCAAGGCGACCCCGGCCGGGCGGCGGCTGGCCGAGCGCATGCGCCGCGAGCGTACCGACGCCGTCAGCCTCGGGCTCGAGCAGCTCTCCGCCCAGGACCTCGCGCGCCTCGAGGAGGCGCTGCCCGCGCTCGAGACCCTCGCCGACCAGCTCTGGGAGCCCCGGCCGTGACCCGCGTCAAGCGGCTCGGCCGAGAGACCTTCGCCGCCCTCTCGGTGCCGAACTACCGGCTCTACTACAGCGGCCAGTCGATCTCCCTGATCGGTACCTGGATGCAGATGACCGCCCAGTCGTGGCTGGTGCTCACCCTCACCCATTCGGCCGCGGCGCTCGGCGCGATCGTCGCCCTGCAGACCATCCCCGTCCTGCTCCTCGCCCCGTACGGCGGCGTCATCGCCGACCGCGTCGACAAGCGGCGGGTGATGATCGCCCTGCAGAGCGCGATGGGCGTCCAGGCGCTGATCCTTGGTCTGCTCACCGTCACCGGCTCCGTCCGGGTCTGGGAGATCGGCGTACTCGCCGTCGTGCTCGGCCTCAACAACGCCTTCGAGAACCCCTCGCGCCAGTCGTTCATGCTCGAGATGGTCGGGCCCGAGCACCTGCGCAACGCGGTCAGCCTCAATTCCGTTCTCGTCAACGTCGCCCGGACGATCGGCCCGGCCGTGGCCGGCCTGCTGATCGCCTCGGTCGGGATCGGCATCTGCTTTCTCATCAACGCCGGCAGCTTCGTCGCCGTCGTCGCCTCGCTGACCATGATGAACCGCGCGGCGCTCAACCCGACGACGCCGACGCCGCGGGCCCGCGGCCAGCTCCGCGAGGGACTGCGCTACGTGCGCCGCACCCCGGAGCTCGCGGTCCCCCTGCTGATGATGGCCGCGGTCGGATGTCTGACCTACGAGTTCCAGGTCTCACTGCCGGTGATGGCCAGCCGCGGCCTCGGGGTCGGCGCGCGCGGCTTCGGCTTCATGACCGCCGCGATGGGCGTCGGCGCGGTGATCGGCGGCCTCATGGTCGCCTCCAAGGGACGCACCGGACTCGCGCCGCTCGTCCTCGCCGCCTTCGCCTTCGGCCTGACGATGACCGCGGCCACCCTCGCCCCGAGCCTGCCGGTCGAGATGCTCGCACTCGGCTTCGTCGGCGGCACCAGCGTCGCCTTCATGTCGACCGGCAACTCGACCCTCCAGCTAGGCGCGGCGCCCTCGATGCGCGGGCGCGTCATGTCGCTGTGGTTCGTCGCCTTCCAGGGCTCAACGCCGATCGGCGGCCCGATCATCGGCGCGACGATGGAAGTTTTCGGTGCCCGGGCCGGGCTCGGCGTGGGCGCGGTCACCTGCTTCGTGATGGCCGCGGTCGGCCTCGCGATCGGCCGCCGGCTGCTCCCCGGCCAGCTCGGGCAGCGGCTCGGGGCGGGCGTCGCCACGGGCAGCTGATCGGGGCGCCGAGGCCCCGGCCGGCCATGATTCCGGCCCGACGCCCGGCTCCGCTCCCGCCCGTCGCTCAGCCCTTGCCCGGCCACGATCGGCGCCTTTCCGGTCCGAGGAATATCGACGCCTCGTTCTGGGTATGCCTCTGGTGTGATGAGCCTGGTTGACAGCGAGAGCGGGCGCGGACCGCGGGCAGGTCGAGGCGGTGCGTCTCGCCACCTCAGAGGCGCTGACCAACGCCGTCGTGCACGCGTACCGGTGTCATCCCGGGCAGCTTCACGTCGCCGCCTGGATGGCCGGCAGCGAGCTCTGGGTCCTCATCGGGGACGACGGCAATGGCCTCCAGCCGAACGCCGACAGCCCCGGGCTCGGCGTCGGGCTCGCGCTCATCGCGCAGGTCACCGACGGTCTGGCCATCGTCAAGCGCTCCTCGGGCGGGACCGAGGTGCGGATGCGCTTCGACCTCCGCGTCGCCGAGCCCGCCGACGGCGATCACTCGTCGGAGTCGTCGAGTCGCTCGGCGAGCCGCCCGGCCTCGTCGCGCTTCTCCACCACCAGGTAGCCCTCGCCGCGCTCGACCACGGTCTCGACCTCGGGCAGCTCGTGGCCCGGGACGAGCACGAACCGGCGGCCGTGCTCGCGGACCGCCTCGTACTCGCGGAGCGTCAGCGCGATCAGGGTGTTGCAGCCGAGGCGGGCGCACTCGCACCGGAAGGTGATCGGCTCGTCCGGCTCGCCGGGCCACTGGCCCCGCGCGATCCCGTCGTTGACGTCGCGGAAGGTGTCCTCGTTGCCGGCGAGGCGGCGCTCCAGGTCACGGTCCACGGTGGGATCGTGCCACGAACGCCGCCCTGGGTGCGACACCGGGCGGGGGAGCGCCCGCGACCTGACCGCCGGGTCCGGGCCGCCGGCTACGCGCCCGGTGTGCGGAAGCCGAGGTTGAGCAGCTGCTCGGCCTGGTCGGGCGTGTCCGCCGAGTGCAGCAGCACGACACCGAGCCAGCGCCGACCGCGCCTCGCCGTGGCCACGAGGCACGGTCCGGCGGCGAGCGTGTACCCGGTCTTGACCCCGTCGGTCCCCGCATAGCCCATTCGCAACAGGGGGTTGTTGTTGTAGAGGTAGACCTTGCCGCCCTTGATCGGCATCGGCAGGATCGCGCTCGAGCTCGCGACGATCCTGGCCAGGCGCGGCTGCTCGAGCACGGCGTGGGCCATCTGGGCAAGGTCCGACGTGCACGAGTAGTTGTCCTGGTCGACGATCCCCGACACCGAGCTGAAGTGCGTACAGCTCAGCCCCATGCTCGCCGCGCGGGCGTTCATCAGGCTCACGAATCGGCCCTGGCTGCCGGCCACCTTGAGCGACAGGGCGATCGCGGCGTCGTTGCCCGACGGCAGCATCAGCCCGTAGAGCAGCGTCTCGACCGGAACCCGCTTGTGCAGCGGCAGCTCGCCCACGCCTGAGCCGGAGAAGTCGAGGGCCTCGCGAGTGATGAGCACCTGGGACTGCGGCGGCTCGTGGGCGACGACGACGAGCGCGGTCATCATCTTCGTCAGGCTGGCGATCGGGAGGCGGGCCCCGGGGTCCCTGGCAAACAGCACGTTGCCCGTGTGGACGTCGAAGAGGATCCCGCTGCGGAGCGGCAGCTTCAGCCGCGGGTGGAGCATGACCGCGGCCGCGGTGCGGCCGTAGCGGCTTGCGGGATCGGGTGCCGCGTGGTGCGCGACGCCGGCGGTTCGCACCGCCGGGTTCGTCGTGACGCGACCCGGCCCCGACGAGCTCGAGGCCATGAACACGAGCAGGGCGGCCAGCCCGGCCAGGATGGCCACGGCCACGCGGCCGAGTCGCCGCCGGCGCCGGGCCTGTCGGCGCAGCTCGGCCTGGCGCCGGGCGCGACGCGCCTGGCCCTCTTGGAGCACGCTGCGTGGGGTCACTGCTGTGGAGGCTCCCGCAAGGCCCCCACTATGCCAATCGTGAACAGGAGGAGGACGAACACCGCGAGCACACCGAGCACCGTGACCCCGTAGTGGATGAAATCGAGCACGGTCAGGGCCCCGAGGCCTGCGATGAACGCAAGCGCGATGACGAGGACGACGATCCGCACGGGCTCAGTACACCGGGCTGGGCGGCGGTACGGCGTGCCGCCGGCGGGCCAGCAGCTTGATCGTGGCCGCGCCGAAGATGAAGCCGCCGACGTGGGCGAAGTAGGCGACGCCGCCCGCTCCTCCGGTCGGGTGGGTGAGGTCGGCGGCGGCGAACGCCGCCTGGGCGGCGAACCAGACGAGGAGCATCACGAGCGCCGGCAGCTCGATCACGGTGACGAAGAAGATGAGGATCACGAAGGTCAGGATCCGCGCCCGCGGGAACAGGACGATGTAGCCGCCGAGCACGCCCGCGATCGCGCCAGAGGCGCCGATCGTCGGCACGGTCGAGTTCGGGCTGATCGCCACCTGCAGGGCGAGCGCGCAGATCCCGCTGACAAGGTAGAACGCGAGGAACTTCCACGGTCCCATCGAGCCCTCGACGTTGTTGCCGAAGATCCACAGGAACAGCATGTTCCCGCCGATGTGCAGCAGCGAGGCGTGCATGAACATCGAGGTGAAGACCGTCTCCCAGGTCGGGATCACGTTCGTCGGCGTGCCGATGATCCCCGGCTGTCCCTGACAGGCGATGATCGCGCTGCCGAGGGACGGGACGAGGCCACAGTGCTTGCCCGGGTGGGTGAGGGCATAGGGGATCGCCCCGTACTTGACGACGACCGCGGTGTCGGGTCCGCTCCACAGCGAGCCCCCGTGGCTGATCGCCTGCAAGTAGATAACCACGTTGGCGAGGATCAGCAGCCCCGTCACCACCGGGAAGCGGTCGGTCGGGATGTTGTCCTTGATCGGAATCACGCGGGCGTCAGGCTAGCCTGCGCCGCGGAGACCGCCGCCGGTTCAGCTCAGGGCTGGCGCACCGGCGAGGCGGCGGCCGCGATTCGCCACGGCTGGGCGGCGTCGCCCTCCAGCGCCAGCGTCCACTTCTCGGTGAACCGCGAGGTCCGGGCCGGATTTCCCGCGACGACGGCGGTCGTGTCGCGGTCCTCGAGGTAGCGGCGCCCCTCGAGGTCGACCTCGAGCGTCATCGTCGGCGGCGTGGCCGCAGCGTCGAGGCCGACGATCCGGATCTCGCGCACCTTCGGACCCCGGACGACGAGGCGCGTGCTGCGGGACGGGTCGCCGGGATAGAGCATCTCCTGCGCGGCGCTCGGGCGGGCGATGGCGAGCAGCGCATCGTCGGGCCCGTCGATCGCCTCAGCCCAGGCGGCGATGGCGCGGCGGGCGGCGACCTCGAGCACGTCGGGGGCGAAGCGGCCGTCGGCGAGGCTGAGGTCGAGCGCGGCCGCGCGCGCGGTGCCGGTGAAGTTGAGGTCGGCGACCTCGGCGACGCTCGTGCCCTCCGGCACGGCGTCGGCCACCGCTCCCTCGACGAGCGCGGCGTCGCGCATGCCGCTCTCGTCGGACCACGGCGTCGCGATCAGTTGCTCGCTCAGCGCATGCGCGCCCTCGGCGCCCTGCTCGATCGACTGCAGGACCCAATGGCCGTTGCGCCGTGCGAGCGTCCAGAACTCGCGCACGCGGGTCGTCTCGCTGAGGCGGCCGGCGCGCTTGATGCGGCGCCCGTTGCGGTCCTCGACGAAGTCGCGCATCCGGGCCTCGATTCGCACGACGACGCGGCCGCCGTCGCCGTCCTCGCGGCGGCTGAGCGATACGTACTCGACCTTCGGCGGCTCGAGCGGCTGGACGTGGTTGCGCCAGCCGCGGCGCTCGAAGTCGTCGAGGCGGCGCTCCCACTCGGCGAGCAGGCTCGGGGCGACGAGCGCGCGCAGGCGGATGCGGTCGTCGGCGTCCCACGCCGACTGCACGTCGGTGAACAGCTGGCCGGCGGCGCTCCGCACGGCGTCGGGCCCGAACGCCGGGTCGTCCTCCGCGGCCTCGGCGGCGGCGAGCTCGACCCGTCGCTGCCGCTTGGCCACCTGGCGACGGGCGGCCTGGCCGCTGTCCCGCCGGCTCTTGTAGGCGGCCTGGGCCATCGGAGAGAAGCGGGTGAAGATCACGTAGAGGATGCCCAGCCCGAGGAGCACGAGCGCCCCGATCCCGTGGCCGAGCAGGGCGATACGGAACAGCAGCTGCAGGACGATATAGAGGCCGGCTCCGCGGCCACCGCCACCACCGCCGCCACCGCCACCGCCACCGAAGCCGGCCGAGCCACCGCCGGCCGCCGCGAACGCCGCCGGCGCCGCGACCAGCACAAGGATGAGCGCGACGGCGAGCGCGAGCAGAAGCGCGAGCCGGCGCCGGGTCATAGTGCTGCGACCTCCGCGAGGAGTCCGATTCCGGTCATCCCGCCGCGACCTCCGCGAGGGGGCCCTCGCCGGGCTCGTGCTGGGGTACGTGCTGGTCGGCGTGGTAGCTGCTGCGCACGAGCGGGCCGGCGGCCACGTGCTCGAAGCCGAGCCCGTAGGCCGCGTCCTCGAGCGCGTTGAACTCGTCCGGGTGCCAGTAGCGGACGACCGGCAGGTGCCGCTCGGTCGGTCGCAAGTACTGGCCGACGGTGAGGACCTGGACGTCGTGCTCGCGCAGCGTGCCGAGCGCGTCGACCATCTCCTCGAAGGACTCGCCGAGCCCGACCATCAGGCCGGACTTCGTCGTCACCTCGTCGCCGCCCATCTCCTTGGCGGTGCGCAGCACGCGGCAGGACCGCAGCCACTTCGAGCCCCGCCGGGCGACGGGGTACAGACGGGGGACGACCTCGACGTTGTGGTTGAAGACATCCGGGCGTTCGGCGATCACCTTGGCCAGCGGCATCTCCTCGCCGCGGAAGTCCGGGGTGAGCACCTCGACCTTGCAGCGCGGGGCTTGCTTGCGGATCTGGCGGATGACGCCCACGAACGCGCCCGCGCCGAGATCCGGCATGTCGTCGCGGTCGACGCTGGTGATGACCGCGTGGCGCAGGCCCATCCGGGCGACCGACCGCGCGACCCGGGCGGGCTCGAGCGGGTCGTTCCACGTCGGCTTGCCCGTCTTGACGTTGCAGAAGCCGCAGCGCCGCGTGCACGTATCGCCAAGAATCATGAACGTCGCCGTGCCTCGCTGCCAGCACTCGCCGATGTTCGGACAGGCGGCTTCCTGGCAGACGGTGTGGAGCTGCTCGGAGTCGATCAGCTTCTGCAGCTCGCGGTATTTCGGGCCACCGGGCGCGGGCACCTTGAACCACGGCGGTTTGCGCCCGCGGTGCGGCTGGACCTCGTCCGCGCCAAGCACGGTGAGGACATCGGCGATACCGCCTGGATTGGACCGTGACCGCGTCGCGCTCATACGTAGCTAGAGGCTAGCGCCCGGGCCTAGTCGGCCTGTCCAGGCGGATCGGCGTTCCACAGAGTTGGCACACTTTCGCAACCCACGCGTTGCACTTTCTCCGTCACGATCGCCCTGATGAGCGAGGGTGGGCAGCTGAGCGACTCCACGCGTCGCTCAGCTGCCCAGGCTGCCGTGGAGGGGGCGATCGCGAGAGCGACCGCGGGCCGCCACGGCGTGGCAAAGCTCACGCACCTGCTCGATGCCGGTTTAGGGGTTCGGACCGTCCAGCGGCTGGCGGCCTCGGGCCGACTGCACCGCCTCTACGTGTCCGTCTACTCCACCGTCCCACCCAACCTCCTCACCCGCCACGCCCGCTTCCTGGCCGCCGTCTTCGCCGCCGGCGAGGGCGCCGTCCTCTCCCACCACTCCGCCGCCGCCCTGCTCGGCATCCGCCCGTCCGCCCGGGCCAAGATCGACGTGACCGTCCCCAGCCGCTCGCGGCGCACGATCGCCGGGGTCAACGTCCACCGCTCGAACACCCTCACCGCCGCCGACACGACGGTCGTCGACGGCATCCCGACCACGACGGCCGCCCGCGCGCTCCTCGACCTCGCGGCCGGGCTCGACCGCCGCGGCCTCGAGAAGGCCTTCGACCAGGCCGAGATCCTCGAGCTGTTCGACCTCACTGCCATCCACGACGAGCTCGAACGCAATCGGACCGCCCGGGGCGCCCCCAGGGTCAAGGCCCTCTGGCCGAGCACGACCCGGCGACCACGGTCACCCGCAGCGAGCTCGAGGAGCGCTTCCTCGCCCTCGTCCGTCGCGCCGGCCTCCCGACCCCCGAGCTCAACGCCCTCATCGTCCTGCCGGACGACGGCCCGGCGATCGAGGGCGACTTCGTCTGGCGCGCCGAGCGCCTCGTCGTCGAGGTCGACGGGCACCGCACGCACGGGACTCGCTGGGCGTTCGAGCGCGACCGCTACCGCGACCAGCGGCTGACCGCCGCCGGCTGGCGCGTCGTGCGCATCACCTGGCGTCAGGTGATGGCCGAGGGCGAGCGGATCGCGGCGCTGATCGGCTCGATGCTCTCGGCCTGAGCCGCCGCCTGCTCGAGGCGCGTGAGGCTGACGAGCCGTTGACGGCGGCCGAGGGCCTGCGCGAGCTGCCAGGCGGCGCGCTTGCGGAAGCAGGGCAGCAGGGGCGCGAGCCGGCCGGTCTCCGCGACGAGCGAGGTCATCCGCACGCCGTCGAGGCCGCAGGGAACGATCCACGAGAAGGGCTGGAGGTCGTTCTCGACGTTGACCGCGAAGCCGTGCGTCGTGACCCCGCGCTGGACGTGCACGCCGATCGACGCGATCTTGCGCTCCTCCACCCACACGCCCGTGTAGTCCGGCCCGTCGTCGAACCGCGCCCGCGACGCGACGCCCTCCTCGGCGAGCGCGGCGACGACGGACTGCTCGAGCGTGCGGACGTAGCCGACGACGTCGCTCACCCCGACAATCGGGTAGCCGACGAGCTGCCCGGGTCCGTGGTAGGTGACCTTGCCGCCACGGTCGGTCTCGACGATGTCGATGCCCTGCATCCGGTACCAGTCCTCGCCCATCGGCAGCTCGCCCTCGGCCGAGCGCCGGCCGCGCGTGTACACGGGCCAGTGCTGGAGGGTGAGCAGCACGTCGGGGATGAGGTCCCGCTGACGTGCTGCCCGCACGCGCTCCTGGAGGCTCAGCGCCTCCCGATAGTCGACCGTGCCGAGGTGGCACACCCAGAGCTCGGGCTGGCTCATGACTTCATCCTAGGGCGCGCCGCCTCGCGCGCCCGCGGGACGACGAAACGTCATGACCCCTCCAGATGCCGCTTGACCGCGGCCAGGAACTGCGCCGACAGCGCTCCGTCGAGCGCCCGGTGATCCCAGCTCAGTCCGAGGATCGTCATCGGCCGGATGGCGATCATGTCGTTGCCCGCGGCGTCGGTGACCACGACCGGCCGCTTGACGACGGCCTCGAAGTCGAGGATCGCCACCTGCGGCTGGTTGATGATCGGCGTGGCCATGATCGAGCCGTACTGGCCCGGGTTGGTGATCGTGAACGTGCCGCCGTTGACCTCGTCGGGGATGAGCTCGCGGCTGCGGGCCCGCCGAGCGAGGTCCCTGATCCGCGCCGCGAGGCCCTCCTCGGAGAGCTCGTGCGCCCGATGGACGACCGGCACGATCAGTCCGTCCTCGCCGAGCGACACCGCGATGCCGAGGTTCACCTCCTCATGCCGGGTGTAGCGCTCGCCCTCGAGCCAGGCGTTGAGGGCGGGGTACTCGCGCAGGGCGGCGACGCAGGCGCGGGCGACGAAGGCCAGCGCGGTGACGCCGATCTGCTTGCGCTCGCGCTCGACCCGGCTCATGTCGACCTCGATCCAGGTCGTGCACGTCGCGGCGGTGTCGAGCGAGCGCTTCATGTGCTCGCCGATCTGCCGTCGCATGCGGGAGAGCTCGCCGCCCCCGCCGAGGGCCGCGGCCGGCGCGGACGCACCCGCCGCCGGGGCCGACGTGGACGCCGCGGCCGGAGCGGATGCCGGGGCCCGGGGTGCAGGGGCAACCGGCTCGGGCCGGTACGGGCTCTCGATGTGGAGCGGCGGCTCGGGCGCCGCCTCGGCCGACCCACGGCCGCCGCCCTGCTCGAGGAACGCGAGCACGTCCTGCTTGCGGACGCGCCCGTCGCGGCCGGTGCCCGTGACCTGCGACAGGTCGATGTCGTGCTCGGCGGCGATCCGCTGCACGACCGGCGAGTAGCGCCCGCGGCGCCGGCGCGCGGGACGCTCGGCGCGCCCGTTGGTCGCGGGCTCGACCCCCGCAGTCGCCGGCTCGACGCGCGCAGCCGCCGGCTCGACGCCCGCGCTCGCGGGCTCAGCAGCCGCAGCCGGCGGCTCCGCCACAGCGCCGTCGTGCGACGCCCCGTTGCCGTTCGACGCCGGCCGCGCACCCTCGGCCCCGCCCATGCGCGCGAGCACCGTCCCCACCGGCACGGTCTCCCCGACCGGGACGAGGATCTCGGCGATCACGCCGGCGGCGGGGGAGGGGACCTCGGTGTCGATCTTGTCGGTCGAGATGTCGCAGACCGTCTGGTCGGCGCTCACGCGATCGCCGACCTCGACCCGCCACTCGACGATTGTGCCCTCGACCACCGACACCCCCATCTGGGGCATGGTGACGTCGATCAGCGTGTCAGTACGCGAGGAGCTCACGGCACGCCTCCTTCACACGGTCGACGCCGGGCAGGACGGCCTGCTCGAGCGGCGGAGAGAACGGGATCGGCACGTCCGGGGTGGCGACGCGCACGACCGGGCCGTCGAGATCCTCGAAGCCACGCTCGGCGATCAACGCCGCCACCTGCGCCCCGGCGGCGCACGTCGCGTTGGCCTCGTCGAGGATGATGACCTTCGAGCACCGCGCGACCGAGTCGAGGATCGCCTCCTCGTCGAGGGGGACGAGCGATCGCAGGTCGAGCACCTCGACCGCGGCGCCGTCGAGGTCGTCGGTCGCCTCGAGCGCGGTGTGGACAATCGCCCCGTAGGCGATGACGACGAGGTCGCTGCCCGCCCGGGCCACGCGGGCCTTGAACGGCGTCTCGAAGATGCCATCGGGCACCTCGCCCTTCACCCGCCGGTACAGGTGCTTGTGCTCCATGTAACAGACTGGGTTGGGGTCACGGATGGCCGCGTGCAGCAGCCCCTTGGCATCCTCGGCGGTCGAGGGGGCGACGACCTTGATCCCCGGCGAGTGCATGAACCATGCCTCCGGGTTCTGCGAGTGGAACGGCCCGCCTGAGAAGCCGCCGCCGGAGGGCAGCCGCACGGTGATCGGGACGGCGAGGCCCTGGCGATAGTGCATCTTGCCGGCGACGTTGACGAGCTGGTCGAAGCCGCAGGAGATGAAGTCCGAGAACTGCATCTCGCACACCGGGCGCATGCCGACGACGGCGGCGCCGACGGCGCAGCCGACGATCGCCGACTCGGCGAGCGGGGTGTCCATCACCCGGTCGGTGCCGAACTCCTCGGCGAACCCGTCGGTGACCTTGAAGGCACCGCCGAACACGCCGATGTCCTCGCCCATGACGAGCACGCGCTCGTCGTCGCGCAGCTCGTCGCGCAGCCCGGCCGAGATGGCCTGGAGGTAGGTCATCGTGCTCATCGCCCGGCCCCCTGGCGGAAGCCGCTCCAGCGGGCAACGCCGTCGCCGAGCGGCTCGGCCTCGCCCTCGCAGAAGACGCCGTCGGCCGCGGTGGCCGGATCGGGCATCGGCCCGGCGAGCGCCTCCTCGGTCGCGGCGTCGATCTCGGCCGCGATCTCCGCGCGCAGCGCGTCGACGTCGACGCGGAGCTCACGCAGGCGCGTCTCCTGGCGCTCGACGGGGTCGCGCGCCTTCCACTCCTCGACGAGCTTGGCCGGGACGTACTTCATGTCGTCGTGGGCGGCGTGACCGTGCATGCGCATGGTCACGGCCTCGATCAGCGTCGGGCCCTCGCCGGCGAGGGCCCGTTCCCGGGCGGCGGCGGTGGCGGTGAACATCGCCTCGGCGTCGTTGCCGTCGACGGTGACGCCGACGAAGCCGTAGGCCGCGGCGCGTTCGACGGGGTCGACGGCGAACTGCTTGTCGAGCGGGGTCGAGTACGCGTACTGGTTGTTCTCGAGCACGAAGATGACCGGCAGGCGCTGGACGCCGGCCCAGTTCATCGCCTCGTGGAAGTCCCCGCGGGAGGTCGAGCCGTCCCCGAACCAGGTGATCGCGCAGCGGCGCTCGCCACGCAGCTTGAAGGCCATTGCCATGCCGGTGGCGACGAGCATCATGTCGGGCAGCATCGAGACCATTCCGACGCAGCCGAGCTCACGGTCGCCGAAGTGGACGTTGCCGTCCCGTCCCCGCGTGATGCCGGCATCGCGGCCCAGGTACTGGGCGAGGATCCGCGCCGGCGTGACGCCACGGATGATGTGAGCGGCGAGGTCGCGGTGCAGGATGCACAGCCGGTCCTCGGGCGCCATCGCGAACGCGGCGCCGGCGGACACGGCCTCCTGGCCATAACCGTCGTAGAAGGAGCCGGGGACCTTGCCCTGGCGGTACAGGCTCATCGCCCGTTCCTCGAGCCCCCGCATCAGGAGCATGGCTCGCAACAGCCAGATGCGGTCGTCGAGTTCGAGGTGCGCAACCGGAGGTGTTTCCGTGCGCGCGGCCGGTGTGGCCGTGTCAGTCGCCATCTATGTTTTCCCTTTCCTCCTCGGGCCAGTCCGGGATCTCCGCCCGGCCCACGTGTTCCAAGGCCTGCCCGGGATCTCCGGTGCGGCCCCTCGATCAGGGGGTCGGCCGACTTTACTCCTCCCGGCGGCGAGGGTGGGGAGGTCAACACCGATCGCTCTGTACTCCGCCTCTAGTCTTGAGGGCCATGGATCGAGCCTCGCTCGCTCGCCTGCGCTGGCGTCGCCGCGGTGCCTGGATGTGGCCGGCGTTCGTAGCCGCGATCGTGCTCGACGGGCTGATCGGTCACGCGCTGCCGCCGTCGGGCGACGCGCAGAGCGTGACCGGCGCCGTTTTGCTCGGCTCGTTCCTCAACCTCGCCGCGATCGTCGTACTCAGCGTCCCCCTCGGCTATCTGCTGCGCCGCGCCCGCCCGGATCTGCCCCGCGTCGTGGCCCGCGACTACGGCGGCACGTTCGCGATCGGGGCCATCTCGCTCGCGCTGCTCGTCGTCGGCCTCGCCCACCGGCCCGCGATGATCGCCGAGCGGCAGGCAATGCACGACGCCATCGTCCGCGCTCAGGCCTACATCGGTGACCGCGCCCCCGACGAGTACCGGCGCAACCTCACGACGGTCGACACCGTGGTCATCGAGCCGGGAAGCATGTACCGCGTGTGTGTCAACAGCGCCGTGCGACAGCGGACCTATTGCGTGATCGTCCGGCGCTGGATGCCGCTGGCCAGCAGTGTCACCTTCGCCGGATACGAGCCGAACGCCGCGTTCGCGTCCGGCACGGGTTGATCGACGGCGGCCACTACACGGGCGTCGACTCGGCACCGAAGGTCAACGGCTTCCGTTCCCCCGTGACGTTCACGCCCGCGAGCGGATCGAAGCTCGTCCAGTTCAAGTACTCGACCTTCGGTTGCTTCGGCTCCGGTGGTGGTCACCTCACGCCAGGAGTCAACTACTACCTCAGGCCCTACGCGGTCCAGACGCTCGGTGCGATCAAGGTGGCGGGGACCGGCAAGTTCTCGGTGCGCAACGCGTCATCGACGTACAAGATCGACGGCCAGACGACGGTCACGAAGAGCTCGGCCGCCCTCGACGCAGCCTCTAGGCTGCGGTGAGTGAGTACCAAGCGGGTCGCGCTCACGGCGAGCATTCTCGGCTCGGGGATCGTCTTTCTCGACAGCACGATCGTCAACGTCGCCCTGCCCGCGATCCGCTCGAGCCTCGGCGGCGGCCTCTCCGAGCAGCAGTGGGTTGTCGAGGCCTACCTCTTGACGCTCTCCTCGCTGCTGCTCGTCGGCGGCTCGCTCGGCGACCTGTTCGGGCGCCGGCGGATCTTCAGCGGTGGCCTGATCGGCTTCGGCGCGTGCTCGCTGCTGTGCGCGATCGCGCCGTCGAGCGGGGTGCTGATCGCCGCCCGTGCCGTGCAGGGCATGGCCGGTGCGATGCTCGTCCCGAGCACGCTCGCCCTGATCATGGACACCTTCCCGCAGGACGAGCGGGCGGCGGCGATCGGCAGCTGGACGGCATGGACGGGCATCGCCACCGTCATCGGGCCGCTCGGGGGCGGCTTCCTCATCCAGGTGGCCTCGTGGCGATGGATCTTCGCCATCAACGTCGTCCCGGTGCTGATCACCCTCGAGCTGCTCCGACGCCTGCCCGCCGACCACCGCAATCCCGGGCACGTCGACGTCGTCGGCGCGCTGCTGTGCGCATTCGGCCTCGCCGGCCCGGTGTTCGCGCTCATCGAGCAGCCGAGCTACGGCTGGGGCGACGCTCGGGTGGCCGCGCCGCTCCTGATCGGGATCGGTCTGCTCGTCGCGTTCGTCGTCTGGGAGCACCGCACCGCGGAGCCGATGATGCCCCTGCACCTGTTCGGGGTGCGCAACTTCGCGGTCGGCAACCTCACGACGTTGACGCTCTACGCGGGCCTGGGTGTCGCCACGTTCTTCGTCGTCGTGTTCATCCAGCAGGTCGGCGGCTACACCCCGATCGAGGCGGGCATGGCGCTGCTGCCGATCACCCTGATCATGTTCACGCTCTCCCGGCGGTTCGGCGCGCTCGCCGACCGCCTCGGGCCGCACCGGTTCATGGGGTTCGGCCCGCTCGTCGCCGGGCTCGGGCTGCTGATGCTCGCCCGCACCGACGCCAGCGCCAATTACCTGACGCAGATCCTGCCCGCGCTCGTCGTCTTCGGCCTCGGGCTGGCGGCCACGGTCGCGCCGCTCACCGCGACCGTGTTGTCCTCGGTCGAGCCCGGGCACTCCGGCCTGGCCAGCGGAGTCAACAACGCGGTCGCCCGAGTGGCCGGTCTGCTCGCCATCGCCGCGCTCGGCGCCGCGGTGTCGGCGAGCTTCGTCAGCCGGCTCGACCACGACCTCGCGCGCAGCACGCTCACGCCGCGGACGCAGTCGGCCGTGCAGAGCGCGCGCGCTCGACCGCTCGTCACCGACGCGAGCGGGGTCCCGGCCGGGCAGCGCGCCGAGGTGAGGGTCGCGCTCGTCGACTCCTCGGTGTACGCCTTCCGGATGGGGATGATCATCGCAGCCGCGCTCGCGGCGCTCGGGGGTGTGATCGCGCTGATCGGCATCCGCAATCCGCAGCGCCGGGTGCAGTCGGTCGAATGCGAGGGCGGGGCGTTGGCGCCGGCGCCGGGCGCGCAGCAGCGCGAGCCGACAGGCCCGCGGGCCTCGGCGTCCGTGTCAGCCTGACCGGGGCCCTCGGCGCCCGCGTCAGCCTGACCGGACCGGCATCCGGAACAGGTTCGGGAAGCGCAGGGCGAGGAACGGGTCGCCGGACAGCTGCAGCCGGCCCGAGGAGAGCATCTCGGGCCAGCCGGCGGCACCGGAGGCGAGGCGGATGATGTCGCCGACGGTGAGCTCGACGGCGGCGCCGGGCGACGGCGCGTCCCCGACCTCGACCCGGCAGCGGCGCCCGGCGATCGAGATGGCGAACCGAGCGGGCGACGTGTGCCCGGGCTCGCGGACACGGAGCTCGTAGACGGCGGTCAGGTCGCCGGCGCTCGCGGGGTCGAAGACGGCCGGGAGGGCGTGGGGGAGCCCAGCGAGGATCAGCCGACGCGACAACGGCCGCCGGTCGAGGCTCGCGAGGCTCGCGCCGCCCCGCCGCAGCAGCGCGCAGCCGAGCGCGTTCACGACATCAGGTACTGCATCGCCTCGGTCGGGTCGGAGAACAGCATCAGCGCATCATCGGTGGCGACCATCCGCCCGTAGTGGGTCGACATCTCGTGTTGGATCGAGTACGCATCGATTGCGTACCCGAGCTCGTCGGAGACCTCGTCGTAGGAGATCGACAACCGCTCGCGCGCGCGGATGTCCCAGAACGCCGGCTGCTCGAGCACCTCGATCCCGTCGCGGCGGACGAGGAGGCCGGCGACGGCGTCGCCCTCGGCGCTCTTGGCCATGACGATGCCGACGAAGTCGTGGCCGGCGTCGCCGTCGATCGCCGCCCCCGCGGCGGCCGGCCGTGCGGCCACGGGGCGGACGCGGCGGCGGGTCTGGGGGCGGGCCACGGCGGCGCCGGCGTCTCCGGTGATCCCGGTCTCCTCGAGCGTGCCGGCGGCATACGCATCGAGACGCTCGAGGTCTACCGGAGCAAGGGCGGCGAGCGCCTGTGCGGCCGCCTCGGCCTGCGGTTGCCAGTCGGCGAGCCAGCCGTCGATGACGGCGCGGTTGTGCTCGCCGTGACGGTCCTCGGCTAGCAGCATCCGGACGAGCTCGGTCGTCCACGCGCGCGCCCACTCCCATTCCTGACCGGCCGCCCGCGCGAGCACCGGGGTGACCGTGTCCCCGCTCGCGGCCGCGGCCCGGATCCCGAGCTCACGGCGCAACAGCGTCCCGACGCGCGGCTCGAAGCAGACGTTGGCCGCGATCACAACCTCGCCCCAGTCGGGCGTGGCGGCGAGCCGCTCGAGGTAGCGCCGGGTCGGCTGCCAGGCCTCGGTGCTGAGGAACGTCGTCCGGGCGTCGGCGATGGCGAACGGGCCATGGTGCTCCTCGAGGTCCATCGCGTAGAGCACGAGGGTCTGGGCCGAGCGCTGCTTCATCGCCGCCTGCAGGCAGACGCAGGTCGCGACCGAATCGGACAGGCAGTCGCGGCCGATCGTGGCCAGCGCGAACCACAGCCCGTGCTCGACGTAGGCCGGGATCTGCAGGTTGGCGCGCAGGAACTCGATCCACTCGGGACGGAAGTCGGCGAGCAGGCCCTCGCTCGCGGCCGAGCGCATCGCGCCGTCGATCTCCGCCTCGATCGCGCTCTCGCGCTGGTAGAACGAGCGCTCCCAGTGCTCGCCGGGATCGCGGAAGGCGTACCAGTCATCGCAGCGCAGGGCCGTCGAGTGGTCATGCCAGGTCCCGCGGCCGTCCGCGAATGACACCGGCCAGCCGCGGGTGAGATGGCGATGAACCGAGGGCTGGGTGTCGATGGTGACGTCCTCGTACACGCTCGCCCGTCGCCGTCGGGGCGCGTACCAGGCGAACTGCCGCTCGGAATCGTCGGCGCCGCGGCGCGCCGGGGTCTCGAAGCGTTTCGGGGCATCGGCCGAGGTCGTGAAGCGGTCGGCAATATCCGCTGCTCGTCGACGCCGTGCGTCCCGGTGAGCATCGCGGTGGCGGCCTCGATCATCGGCGGCGGCCCGCACATATACACGTGGCCGCCCGCAAACACCGGTTCGGCAGCGAGGAACTCGTCGACCGCCTCGTGGACGAACCCCGAGACGACGGGCACGAAGCGGAAGTCGCGCAGCGCGGCCCCGAGCCGCTCGATCGTCTCGACCTCGAACAGGTCCTCGCGCGTGCGCGCGCCGTAGAAGAAGCGCACCGGGCGCCCCGAGCGCTCGGACGCGAGCGCGCGCAGCAGCGAGAGGACCGGCGCCATCCCCGAGCCCCCGGCGATCATCACGATCGGGGTCTCGCCGGCGCGGAGCCGGAAGGAGCCGTACGGGCCGGTGAAGCCGAGCTCGTCGCCGGAGGCGATCGCGCCGTCGAGCATCCCCGACAGGCGCCCGCCCGGGTAGCGCTTGATCATCAGCTCGATCCGTCCCTCGCCGGGGAGGTTGGCCATCGAGAACGAGCGCCGGGCGCCGCCCTCCCCCGGGACGTGCAGGTCGACGTACTGGCCCGGGGTGAAGCTGAACTCCGGCGCCCGGAGCACGAGCCGGGTGATGTCGCGGGTGAGCGGCTCCACCGCCTCCACGGTCGCGCGGCCGTCCCGGATCGCGTGGGCGAGGCGGTAGCTCCCGGGGTCGTAGTGCAGGAGCTCGACGACGAGGTCCTGCTCGGGCATCGCCCGGCACATGAGCGTGTAGCCGGCGCTCCGCTCGCTGTCGGACAGGGCGAAGCTCGAGTAGCGCCGCAATGCGACCTCGCCCTCGAGCAGGAAGCACTTGCAGGCCGAGCACTGGCCCTCGCGGCAGCCGTAGACGAGGTTGTAGCCCTGGCGGAAGGCGGCGTCGAGCACCGTCTCCTCGGGCCCGCAGTCGATCTCCTCGCCGATCGGCTCGAGCCGGACCTTCACCCGGCGACGCTCCCGGGGGCGACGCTCACCGCGTTGCTCCAGTCGCCGCTCGGCAGGCCGAGCTCGCGGGCGACGCGGATGTTCGGCGAGATGAGCGCGAGGTTGTGCCTGCGGATGTCGCTGAGCGTCCAGCGGTGCTCGGCGCCGAGATGGGGCTGGCCGATGAGCGTCTCGCCGTCGGTGCGCACGAAGCCGAGATCGAGGATCACCTCGGAGGCCTCGACGCCGTGGTAGCGATCGAGGTAGTTGCGATCGCCGGTATAGCGGCCGGGGTTGGACTCGTCCATCCACAGGCACTCCGGCGAGCAGTAGAAGCGCGTGCGCGGGGTGCCGGCGCCGTCGCCGACGACCCGGTGGCGCCGGTCGGGCTCGGACACGCACAGGCCCTGGCACGTCCAGCAGAACGGCGGGGCGAGGTTGATGAGGTCGAGCGGGAGGAATCCGCGGCGCGGGTCGGCGCCATGGCGGAAGCCCTCCCAGAAGGCGCCGTACTGGGCGTACCAGCCCGGGTACTTGCGCTCGAACCACTCGAAGTCGCGCTCGTCGAGCGGGTCAAAGCGCCAGAACGACAGTGGCCAGGCGGCGAACGCGAGGACGGCGTGACGGTGGTGGACGCCGGCGACGAGGCGCTCGCGGGCCCGCTCGAAGATGTCAGCCGGGATGTTCAGCCCGAGCTTGCCGAGCTTGAGCACGTAGGCGCGATGCCAGTCGTCGCGCACCCAGCGGTCCCATTTGTCGAGGTAGGACTCGGGGTCAGAGCGGTCACGGGAGAAGTACTCCATGACGACGGCGGAGAAGATGTCGATGAAGGCGTGGTTGATCCAGAACGCCTGCTGGAGGTCGCGCTCGATGAGCGGCGCGTTGTCGTCGTCCTGGAGGACGGTGAGCAGCGTCGCGTAGCCGTTGGAGATGTGGCGCGCCTCGTCGGACTGGACCGACAGATACGTCGTCGGCAGGGTGAAGTCGCCGTTGCGCGCGGCGACGTCGGGGAGGGCGACGAAGACGATGTTGGTGAACGCGGTCTCGGCGACGACCTGGAGGATGAAGGCGCACTGGATCGGGTCGCCGACCATGAAATGGGAGAGCATGTTGAGCCCGGGATTGGTGAGCACCGAGCCGGTGAAGCCTTTCGGCCCGAGGTTCCACCCCGCCGGGTCGGGGACGTGTTTGGCGTACCACCGGGCGAGCGACATCTGCATGCCGGTGTGCCGGATCTCGTCGACGAACTGGACGTGGTAGCCGTTGCGCAGTTCGTCGTTGGGCACCGCGCTCATCAGCATCGACATGCAGCGCCCGGCGCCGATCTCGGCGAAGTTGGTGATGACGATGAACGGCTTGAGGATCTCCAGCCAGCGCTCGTGGGCCTTGCTCGGCATGTCGGCGCGGACGGCGGCGTCGAGGCCGCCGTAGACGCGCTCGTCCTTCTCGAGCTCCATCGGCAGGTACTCGCGTATGATGTGCTTCATCGGGTCCTTGGCCTTGCCCGGGAAGCGGTAGCGGGTGGGGTAGCGGACGGCCGGCTGGTGGTAGTCGGGCTCCCAGCCGAGCTGAGCGATCCGCTCGTGCGTCTGGGTGATGCTGCGGCGGCGAGGGGCGGTGGCGCTCATGGCTGCGGAACCTACGCTGCGTCGCAGTCCATATCTCCACGCTTCGGCAACGTATTCGTCGCCGGGTTTTGTCACGATATGACAATGGGCGGGGATCCCTGGGTCGGTGAGCGGTTACCGCCGAAGACGGTGGCCGTCGTCCGCGCCGCGCTGTCCTCGCTCGTCGATCGCATCATCGCGGCGATCCGGGCCGAGAACCCGGTCTACGCCGAGGTGCTCGCCGATCCGGCCGGGCTGGGCATCCGGCTCGGCATCGAGCAGGCGCTGACCGCCTTCCTCGACGCGGTCGAGCGCGGGGCGCCGCCCGCGCGGGAGACCGACGAGGTGTGGCGCCGGCTCGGCGAGGCCGAGTTCCAGGCCGGTCGCGACCTCGATGCCCTGCGGGCGGCGTTTCGCACCGGCACGCGCGCGGCCTGGCGGGCGGCGGCCGACGTCGCGGCGGGGCTCGGGCTGCCGACGCAGGCGGTCATCACGCTCGCCGAAGGCATCTTCATCTACAGCGACGCCCTCGCCGGCGACGTCGTCGAGGGGTACGTCCGCGCCCAGTCCGACGAGGCCGGGGAGCGCGAGCGGCGGCGCCGGCGGCTCGGGACGCTGCTGCTCGACCCCGCCGACCACGACCCCGACGTCGTCGAGCGGGCGGCGGAGCTCGCGTCGTGGCCGCTGCCGCGGACGATGGCGGCGCTCGCCCTCGCGGGTGACAGCGCGGCGCCCGTGACGCGGAGGCTCGACGTCGACACGCTCGCCGGCGTCGACGCCGACGGGGCGTGGTTGCTCATCCCCGACCCGGCCGGTCCCGGCCGGATGCCCGCGCTGCGCCGTGCCGCCGAAGGTCTCACCGCCGCGCTCGGTCCGGCCGTCGCGCCCGTCGACGCCGAGCGCTCCCTGCGCTGGGCGCGCACCGCGCTCGCGCTCAGCGCCCGCGGCGCGCTCCCGGGCGAGAACGTGATCCGGGTCGACGAGCACCTTCCGGCGGTGATCCTGCTCGCCGACGGGGACCTGGCCGGTGTCCTGCTCGAGCGGGCACTCGCACCGCTCGACGGGATCGCCGGGGCCGAGCGCGAGCGCCTGCTGCGCACGCTCGAGGCGTGGTTCGCCCACCAGCGCCACACCCCGGCGGTGGCCGCCGAGCTCCACGTCCATCCCCAGACCGTGCGCTACCGGATCGCCAAGCTGCGCGAGCTGCTCGGGGCGCGCCTCGAGGATCGCGACGGTCGCTTCGAGCTCGAGCTCGCGCTCCGGGCGCGGCGCCTCATCGGCGCGCCATGAGCCGGAGGGCCGTCGAGCAAGAGGTCCGCCCGCGCCGCGGGTCAGACCGGTGAGCCGCTCGTCAGCGCCTCGATCTCGGCCGGCTCGGTCGGCAGGCAGGTGAGGCAGAAATCCTGGCCGAACGGGGTGAGCTGGAGGCTGCCGTGGCTCGTCCGGGCCCGTGCGGTCGCCTTGAGCAGGTCGAGCACCTCAGGCTGGGCCTCGAGCACCTGGTAGGCGACCGGATCGGACACCGGCTCGGGCGAGAACCACACGAGCCCGAGGCGGTCGAGGTTGTTGAGGTAGGCCGGGGTGCGCTCGCGGCGCCGCAGGCCGGCCTGGGCGCCGATCATGTTCAGGCCGGGGGCGACGAGCTGGGAGCCGACGCCGATGAGGTTGCTCGCGCGGAGGTCGACCGACGGCTGCGGGCCGTCGACGGCGAGCAGCCGGAGGATCCGGGCCTCGTCGGGAGCGAGCTCGGTGAGGATGCGCGCGTAGGCGGGATGGGTGTCATCGTCGGCGTTCACGTCGGCCGCCTGGCGCAGGAGCTCGGCACCCTGGGCGCGCAGCGCCGCCGCGGGCAGCTCCGAGCCGTTGCGGCGACCGCGCCGCGACAACGTCCCCACCGGCGGCGCGAGCGACAGGACCTGCGCGTCGAGCTCGGTGATGCCGAGGAACTCCCGGGCGTAGCTGCGCACGCTGCTCGACACCTCGCCGACGAGGGCGGCGGCCGCGTCGGGGTCGCCGGCGGCGCGGGCGAGGCCGCGCCCGACACGGACCGAGGTCTCGAGCGTCCACACCGCGCTGCGCACCCAGGTGACCGCTGCGAACCGCGCCGCGGCGGGCAGCGCCTGGATGACGACCGTGAGCTCGCGGCTGCCATCGGCCGGGTCGGTGCGTTGCTCGTCGCTCACAGCCCGGAGAACACGGCCAGGTGGAGCAGCCCGCCGGCGAACCCGAGCACCGCCCCGTGGGCGAGCAGCAGCCACTCGTCCTCGCGCGTGGCCGTGCGCAGCATCTCGGCGAAGTCGGCAGGTGCCATCTCTCTCATCCGCTCGGCGATCAGCTTACGCATCGCGCGGCTCTGGTTGCGTGAGAACTCGGGGTCGGACAGCGGCGCGATCAGCGACTCGACCGGCTCGCTCGCGAACGAACGGCGCAGCGACTCGTACTCCCGCGTCCCGATCGCCACTCGCACCGCGCGCCGCGCGCGTCCGGTCGCGCGGTCGATGGCCGGACGCATCGCCGCCTCGACCAGCGCCCGCGTGCGATCGGACTGCGGGCCGTGCAGGAGCTCCTCGCCGAAGTTGCTCACCGTGACGATCTCGTCGGCGACGATCTCGGCGTACACGTCGGCGACCTCGGGCTGGCGGCGGATGAACAGGCCCTGGATGCGCAACGGGCCCCAGCGCCGGGGCTCGGGCGGCTCGTAGATCATCCACAGCGCCACCCAGTTGGTCACGTAGCCGACGACGACGCCGAGCACCGGCAGCAGCCACCAGGCGCTGACGAAGTGCGTGAGCACAGCGACGGGGATCCCGAGCACGAAGCCGAAGACGAAGCCGAAGTTCCGGATGAACCTCAGCTCGCGCCGGCCGATGTCGAGGAACACGCGGTTGGCGAGCCCGGGGTCGAAGCGCCGGATGACCATCAGCTTGACGTCGATGAGCTGATCGATGTTCTCGGCGATCTCCGCGGTGAGCTGGTGGACGATGTCCGGCAGCTGCTGGCGGACCCGCCCGATCATGAGATCGCGGACGGCCTGGGGCAGCTCGGCCCACAGCCGCGGGTGCTCGCGTTCCATGACGCGGGTGACGATCGCCCCGATGTCGCCCTGGGTGCGCTCGAGGATCTGCTCGGCGATCCGCTCGGGATCCATCTGCTGGAAGAACTCGCGTGGGGTTCCGAGCTTGGCGATCCCGACGTCGACCGCAAGGCTGCCCATCTTCGCCGCCCGCGAGGGAACGATGCCCTGCCAGCCGATGCCGCCGACCATGATTCCCGGGATCTGCTGGAGGCGGTGGGGGAGCACCCCGGCGAGCGACCGCAGCCACGGCGCCCGCCAGCCGCGGAAGTGGACGGGGTAGAAGAGCATGAGCACGCCCGTCCAGTTCGTCACGTAGCCGATCGCGCCGGTGAACAACGGGACGGTGATCAGAGCCAACAGGCTGTTGCTCACGGTCGGCCAACGCTATCCCAGGTAGTCTCACCACCGCGTGAGCACCCCTCGTCTTGTCGCCGTCGTCACCGGTGCCTCATCCGGCATCGGCGCGGCCGCCGCCCGCCGCCTCGCCCGCGAGCCCGGCGCCGAGCTGATCCTCGTCGCCCGGCGCGAGGACCGTCTCAACGCCCTCGCCACCGAGCTCGGCGGCGCGACCGTGATCGCTGCCGACCTCACCGAGCCCGGCGCCCCCGCGCGGGTCCGCGACGTCGTCACCGCCGAGCACGGCGCGCTCCACCTGCTCGTCAACAACGCCGGGGCGGCGTGGCGCGGCGAGTTCGGCGATACCGGTTGGGCGAACGTCGAGCGGCACATGACGCTCAACTTCGAGGCGCCGGTCCGCCTCACCGAGGCCCTGCTGCCGCTGTTGAGAGAGACAGCAACAACACGGGGCGGCGTGAGCCGCCCTGTATCGATCGTCAACGTCGCGAGCACCGCCGGCCGGGTGTCGCGTCCGAAATCGGGGGCCTACTCGGCGAGCAAGTTCGCGCTCATCGGCTGGAGCGACGCGCTGTACGGCGAGGAGCGCCCGCGCGGCATCCACGTCGGGCTCGTCATCCCCGGGTTCATCAAGACCCCGGGCTTCCCGGCCGCCGAGCTGACCGCCAGGGCGGCGACCCGCTGGCTGGTCTCCGAGCCCGAGGCCGTTGCCGAGGCGATCGTCGAGGCCGGACCGGGCGGGAAGGCCGAGCGCTACGTGCCGCGCGGCTACTGGATCCCGGCCGCACTGCGGATCCTCGCGCCGGCGCTCGTGCGCCGGGCCACCGCGGGCGGGGCCTTCACGACCGCGACCGGAACCGGGTCCGCTGAGTAACCTACGGCGCTGTAGTAACCCGAATCCAGGAGAACTTCAGATGAACTCGAGCAGCCGCCGGGTCGCCGTGCTCGGCGGCGTCCGGATTCCCTTCGCGCGGCAGAACGGGCCCTACGCGCGGGCGTCGAACCAGGACATGCTCACCGCCACGCTCGATGCGCTCGTCGATAAGTTCTCGCTCCAGGGCGAGACGCTCGGCGAGGTCGCCGCGGGCGCCGTGCTCAAGCACAGCCGCGACTTCAACCTCACGCGGGAATCCGTGCTCGGGTCCCAGCTGGCCCCCGAGACGCCGGCCTACGACGTCCAGCAGGCGTGCGGCACTGGCCTCGAGGCGACCGTGCTCGTGGCCAACAAGATCGCCCTCGGCCAGATCGAGGCCGGCATCGCTGGCGGCGTCGACACCACGTCCGACGCGCCGCTCGCGCTCAACGAGGACCTCCGTCAGACGCTGCTCGAGGCCAACCGCGCGAAGAGCGCGACCGGGCGGCTGCGCGCGCTGGCCAAGATCCGCCCCCAGCAGATCGTCCCGGCGATCCCGCGCAACGCCGAGCCGCGCACCGGCCTGTCGATGGGCGAGCACGCGGCGATGATGGCCCGCGAGTGGGGGATCGGGCGCGAGGAGCAGGACGAGCTCGCCGTCCACAGCCACCGCAACCTCGCCGCCGCCTACGACACGAGCTTCCTCGACGACCTCGTGCTCCCGTTCCTCGGCCTTGAGCGCGACCAAAACCTCCGCTCGGACTCGAGCGTCGAGAAGCTCGCCAAGCTAAAGCCCGTGTTCGGCGGACCCGAGGGCACGATGACCGCCGGCAACTCGACGCCGCTCAGCGACGGCGCCTCGACCGTGCTCCTGGCCAGCGAGGAGTGGGCGGCTGCCCGCGGCATCCCAGTGCAGGCGTACATCACCGAGGCCCAGACCGCCGCCGTCGACCACGTCCACAAGCGCGAGGGGCTGCTGATGGCCCCGGCCTACGCGATGCCGACGATGCTCGGGCGCGCCGAGCTCGGCCTCGGAGACTTCGACTTCTACGAGATCCACGAGGCGTTCGCCGCGCAGGTCCTGTGCACGCTCAAGGCGTGGGAGGACCCGGTGTTCTGCCGTGAGCGGCTCGGGCTCGAGGCGCCGCTCGGCCACATCGACCGGGACCGGCTCAACGTCCACGGCGGCTCGCTCGGGGCCGGCCATCCCTTCGGCGCCACCGGCGGACGGATCGTCGCCGGCCTGGCCAAGATGCTCGCCCAGCGCGGCCACGGTCGCGGGCTCATCTCGATCTGCGCCGCGGGCGGACTCGGTGTCACCGCGATCATGGAGGCAGCCTGATGACCGACAGATACCAGCAGCTGATCAACACCCCGATCGGGCAGATCGTCTCCAAGCAGGTCGGCCTGCCCCAGCCGGTCACGCTCGAGCGCTACGCGCCCGGGCGGCCGGTCATCTTCGGCCCGGTGCTGTTCGGCGCCGCCCCCGGCGGCCGGCTCGCGCCAGAGGTGACGCGCGTGCTCGCGGCGATCGGCGCCGAGGTCCACACCCCGATGCAGGCGGACATCCGCACGGCCGCGGCCGACGTGGGTCTCGAGGCCCGAGTGTTCAATCCCGACGCGGCGCCCGCCGAGGACCGCTTCAAGGCCCTTGTCTTCGACGCCACCGGCATCGCCTCCAGCGACGAGCTGCGCGAGGCGTATGAGTTCTTCCACCCGACGATCCGCCGCGTGAGCCGCAGCGGCCGGGTGATCGTGCTCGCCACCCCGCCCGAGGATTGCGAGGCGCCCCCGGCGGCGATCGCCCAGCGGGCCCTCGAGGGCCTCGTGCGCTCGATCGGCAAGGAGGTCCGCCGCGGCGCCACCGCCCAGCTCGTGTACGTCGGGCCCGGCGCGGAGACGCGGATCGAGTCGACGTTGCGCTTCTTCCTCTCGCCGCGCTCGGCCTACGTCTCCGGCCAGGTGGTGCGGATCGCGCACACCGGCCCGGATGTCGAGGACGTCGATCCCGATCGCCCGCTCGCGGACAAAGTCGCGCTCGTCACCGGCGCCTCGCGTGGCATCGGTCGCGCGATCGCCGAGACGCTCGCCCGCGACGGCGCCCACGTCGTCGGGCTCGACGTGCCCGCGCTCGCGGCCGATCTCGACGACGTGACGGGACACATTGGCGGCTCGGCGCTCGTCGTCGACATCACCGAGGAGGCCGCGCCGGCCGAGATCGCTGCCCACCTCACGGAGGCCCACGGCGGCGTCGACATCGTCGTGCACAACGCCGGCATCACCCGGGACAAGACGCTCGGACGGATGCGCGAGGAGCAGTGGGACGCCGTGCTCGGCGTCAACCTGATCGCGCCCCAGCGCATCGACCGCGAGCTGTTCGAGCGCAAGGTCTTCCGCAAGAACGGCCGGATCGTCTGCGTCTCGTCGATCAGCGGCATCGCCGGCAACGCCGGTCAGACGAACTACGCGACCTCGAAGGCCGGTGTGATCGGCGTGATCGAGGCGTGGGCCGGTCCGGTCGCCAAGCAGGGCGTGACGATCAACGCCGTCGCGCCCGGCTTCATCGAGACGCAGATGACCGCGGCGATGCCGATCGCCACGCGCGAGGCCGGCCGGCGGATGAACAGCATGGCCCAGGGCGGCCTGCCGATCGACGTCGCCGAGACGATCGCCTGGTACGCCCATCCGGGTTCCTCGGGCGTGCTCGGCAACGTCGTGCGCGTGTGCGGCCAGAGCCTGCTGGGGGCCTAGCCGTGGAGGTTCGTGAGCTGCGCTCCTCCCCGGGCATGCTGCCCCTGTTCGCGCGCGCCGGGGCGGCGATGATCCCCGGCGCGTCGCATCTGCCCTGGGTCGGCGGCGGCGCCTCCGAGGTGCCCGAGCTGACCCTCGTGCTCGACGACGTCGCCGTCGATCGGGACCGGCTCGCCGCCTATGACCGCGTGTGCGGCTTCGACTTCGGCGACACGCTGCCGGCGACCTACCCGCACATGCTCGCCTTCCCGCTGCACCTCGCGCTGATGACCGACGGGCGCTTCCCGTTCCCGGCCATCGGCCTCGTCCACATCTACAACCGCATCGTCCAGCACCGCCCGCTGCGCAGCAGCGAGCCGATCTCGCTGCGGGTCTGGTCCTCGCCGCTGCAGTCCCATCCCCGGGGCACGCAGTTCTCGATCCACAGCGAGGCCCGGGTGGCGGATGAGCTCGTGTGGGAGGAGGTCTCGACCAACCTGCGCCGGGGCTCGCGCGGGGCCGCCGAGGACGCGCTCGCACCTGAGGTGCCCTCGGCCGAGGCGCTGCCGGTGACCGCGACATGGTCGCTGCCCGGTGATCTCGGCCGTCGCTACGGCTCGGTGTCCGGCGACCTCAACCCGATCCATGTCCATCCCCTGAGCGCGCGGCTGTTCGGCTTCCCGTCGGCGATCGCCCACGGCATGTGGACGGCCGCCCGCTGCCTCGCCGCGCTCCAGCCGCGGCTGCCCGAGGCGTTCGCGGTCGAGGTCGCGTTCCGCAAGCCGATCCTGCTCCCGGCCCGGGTCGACTTCGTGCAGGCGACGACGAAGGCGGGGATGCGCTTCGGCGTCTGCGGCACGCGCAAGCCGACCGCCCACCTTGACGGCGAGCTGACGGCCGGGGTCTGAGCGGGGTTCCTAGTCCTCGGCGATCTCGTCGAACAGCGCGCGCAGGCGCTCGAGCACCGTGGCCGCCGTGCGCAGCTCGGCGTCGGAGAACTCGCCGAGGGCGGCCCGCCAGCGCGGCTCGAAGCGGGCGTGGCGGTCCTCGACGAGGGCGTGACCGCGGTCGGTGAGCGAGACAAGCACGACGCGGCGGTCGCGCTCGGAGCGCGCGCGCTGCACGAGGCCGTGCTCGGCGAGGGCGTCGAGCATCTCAGTCGCGGTGGCCGGCGCGAGATCGGCGGCGTGGGCGAGCTCGCTCGAGGGCAGCGCCTCGTGCTCGCGGAGGCTGAAGAGGAGGCTGTACTGGGCGTCGGAGAGCTCGTCGGGACGACGACGCTCGCGACCGCGCAGGCGGCGCAGGGCGGCGTTGGCGGCCTTGAACGAGCGGCCGAGCTCGCCGGCGGCGTCGGCACCGGCCGTTTCCGGGGTGGCCGGTGCGGCGCGTGTGGCGCCGGCGGTCGGCGTGACGGGGGCGGCCGGGGTCGCCGGCTCGACACTCATGCCGCCACCGGCTCCGTGACCGCGTCGCCGCTCCCGGGCTCGCCGAGGGCGGCCTCCGCCTCCGCCGCGGCCCCCCGGGCCGCCCGCTCGGCGCGCAGCAGGACGATGCAGGGCACGATGGCCAGCGTGGTGAGCGCGGTCGACGCCCAGAACGCGGTGCCGTACGCGGCGGCGGCGTCGGCGGGAGTGTGGGCGCCGACGAGCGCCCGCTGGAGCACCACGGCGAGCAATGCGGTGCCGATCGACCCGCCGACCCGCTGCAGGACGTTGAGCTGAGGGGTGGCGTCGGACAGCTCGGAGCGCTTGAGGGAGGCGAACGCCGCGGTCATCGCCGGCATGAAGCCGAAGCCGATGCCGATGCCGCGCACGAACATGGCGAGCTCGAGCCCGGCGATCGACGTGTGGGCCCCCATCAGGGCGAACGGGATCGTGGCGACCGTCGTCAGGGTGACGCCGAACAGTGCGAGCGGGCCGCCGCCCACCCGGTCGGTGAGGCGGCCGGCGATCGGCATGATGAGCGCGGCGCCGAGGCCCTGCGGGGCGGTGAGCAGCCCGGTGTGGATGACGCTCTCGTGGCGAATCTCCTGCCAGTAGATCGGCAGCAGCACCATGCCGCCGAACAGCGCCGCGGCGAGGCAGAACATGGCCAGCGAGGCCGAGGAGAACGTCGGCCGGCGGTAGAGACGGATGTCGAGCAGCGGACGCGGCACGCGCAACGCATGCCAGACGAACACGCCGATGAGAACCAGGCCGAGGACGAGCGGGACGAGCACCTTGGTCGCGGTGAAGCTTCCGGTGACGCCGATCTCGGCCAGACCGTAGGTGATCAGCGGCAGCCCGGCGACCATGAGCGCGAAGCCGATGTAGTCGAGGCTGTCGCGGACGATGGTCTTCGTCTTGGGGAGGATCCGCACCGCGGCGACAACGGCGGCGATCCCGATCGGCAGGTTGACGTAGAAGATCCAGCGCCAGCTCGCGTTCTGGATGATGACGCCGCCGAGGGTCGGCCCGAGGATCGGCGCGAGCATGGCCGGCACGGCGATGATTCCCATCACCCGGCCCATCCGCTTGGGGCCGGCGGCCTCGGCCATCATCAGCTGGCCGATCGGGAGGATCATGCCGCCGCCGATGCCCTGGAGGACGCGGAAGAGGATCAGCTCGGTCGTCGAGGTGGCAAGGCCGCACAGCGCCGAGCCGGCGGTGAACAGGATCACCGAGACGATGTAGACGCGCTTGGCGCCGAAGCGGCGCGCCGCCCAGCCGCTCACCGGGATGACCGCGGCGAGCGCGAGCATGTAACCGGTCACCACCCACTGGATCTGGGCGATCGTCGAGTGCAGCTCGTGGCCGAGCGTGGCCAGCGCGACGTTGACGATCGTCGTGTCGAGGATCGACATGATCGAGCCGACGATCACGACGGCGCTGATGCGCCAGACGTAGGCGTCGATGCGGTCGGAGGCGGGGGCGGCTGAGGTCGACGTGGCGC
>CAVWAC010000003.1:0-613282 GCA_963752905.1 uncultured Solirubrobacterales bacterium | reverse complement strand
GGCGGGCGGGGGAGTGCTGAGTTCGGTTGCGAGCAGAGGGCAATGAGCGCGCTACGTGCTGGATTGGCTGCCGGATCGGGAGAGGCGCGGGGAGTGCGGAGAATGTTGCGGATGGTTTCGCACGTCCCACGATCCTCGCTTCGCGATGTGTGAAGGGCGGTACCGTTGAGACAAGATGAGACCGTCGGCGCACAGGACGCGCTATGCGCGTAACGGCG
The DNA here is from genome assembly GCA_963752905.1 of uncultured Solirubrobacterales bacterium. Taxonomy (GTDB): domain Bacteria; phylum Actinomycetota; class Thermoleophilia; order Solirubrobacterales; family Solirubrobacteraceae; genus Palsa-465. The sequence goes on along the minus strand of CAVWAC010000003.1, from coordinate 613,064 downwards.
ACGCGCGCATCGCTTACCAGGTGATCGGTGACGGACCGTTCGATCTCATTGCGGTGCCGGGATTTGTCTCCAATGTGGAGTATCTCTGGGAGATTCCGGGGGTGCCGGCGATTATTGAGCGTTTCGCCTCCTATGCGCGGTTGATCATGTGGGACAAGCGCGGCACTGGGTTGTCGGACCCGCTCTTGTGCTTGCCCCCGCTTGAAGAGCGTATGGACGACATGCTGGCGGTCCTCGATGCCGCTGGATCCGCGCAGGCGGCTTTGTTTGGCGTGTCTGAGGGCGGGCCGCTCAGCATCCTGTTCGCGGCAACGCACTCCCAGCGGGTCTCGGCCCTGGTCACCTACGGCGCTGCCGCGCGCATGGCGTGGGCGCCGGACTACACCTGGGGTATGCCGCCTGAGCTGTACACCGACGCGGTGAAGGAAGCCGTGCTCGAGGGGTGGGGTGACGGCGTGTTGCTTGAACTCTTCGCGCCGTCATGCGCCGACGATGAGCGGATGCGGGAGGTGTGGGGGACGTTTCAGCGGGTCGGCGCGAGCCCGTCGATGGGCGTGGCCACGCTCCAGGCGATGTTGGAGATCGATGTCAGAGACATTCTGCCGAGTGTCCGGGTGCCGACGCTGCTGCTCCATCGGGCCGGGGACCGCGCCGTTCCCGCGAAGAGTTCCCGGTTCATGTCCGAACACATACCGAACGCGAAGTACGTCGAGCTCGCGGGCGAGGATCACCTCTGGTTCGTCGGCGACGTCGACGCGATCTTCGACGAGGTCGAGGAGTTTCTTACCGGCGTGCGCCGCAACGTGGTCCAGGACCGCATGCTCGCGACGATTTTGTTCACCGACATCGTCGATTCCACCCGCAAGCTCGCGGCGCTAGGAGATCACCATTGGCGAGAGCTGATCACTGAGCACGACGCGCTCGTGCGCCATGAGCTGGAGCGATTTCGTGGTCGTGAGCTGAAGACGATCGGGGACGGGTTCTTGGCGACCTTCGACGGCCCCGCGCGCGCGGTCACCTGTGCGGGTGCGATTCGAGACCGCGCGCACCGCCTTGGTATCACCGTGCGCGCCGGCGTACACACGGGAGAGTGCGAGATGATCGGCGACGACATCGCCGGGGTCGCCGTCAACATCGCCGCACGTATCTCGGCGCTCGCTGGTCCTGATGAGGTGCTCGTGTCTCGAACCGTCACAGACCTAGTCTTCGGCTCGGGTATCGAGTTCGAAGATCGCGGCTTCGCCGAGCTCAAAGGCGTGCCCGACCCCTGGCAGCTGTTCGCGGCGAGCACCAGCTAAGTGTTTGCCGAGCACTTGCGCAAGCCGTGCACCCACGAGCACAGGCTGCAAGACACACGTCAGCACTCGTGGAGCCCCCGCGTACCTCGCGTCCCCCCGCTCGACCCCAGCGCCCGGCGTCTGCAATGAGCGCCATAGCAGCGCCCTGGTCGGCGACGCCGGAGACTGCTGCAACGGGCTAGACCCGACAGCGAACCTTCGATTTGCGCAGGGGCGGATCTGCATAGGCGCCGCGGTTGCCCTGGCCGGCGCGCCGGCGCTGGTGACCTGGTGGGTCCCGCGGATCATCCCCGTAGCCTTCGCATCACGCTGGTCAACTACGCCGATAGGAGGCTCTCACGTGGATAGGCCCGTCAAAGCCCGTGAAGAACTGCCCCGCGTCGTACGATTCGATCCGAGGGCGATCAGTGAGGCCGTCCGGGAGGTCGAGGGGTTCAACGCGAAGCTCGCACTGGTGATCACCCGGAGCGTCGGTACGATGGCCTGTGCGTACCTCTTCGCGGCGATCGCGCTCGTCAGTCTGCCCGCCGCGATCAGTTCCGGGCAGGTGATCATCATCGTTGCGTGGGTGGCGCAGACATTCCTGCAGTTGGTGCTGCTGTCGATCATCATGGTCGGCCAGTCGGTGCAGGCCGCCGCATCGGACGCGCGGGCCGCGAAGGAATTCGCCGACACCGAGACGATCCTTGACCGCCTCGACGTCAACACCGCCGGCGGTATCAGAGATGTGCTCGACGCGGTCCACGCGCTCGGTCCGCCGACCAGACCTCCCCAAGGTTCGCCGAGGCCGGGCTGACAAGCCGGCCAGAGGGTTTCCAGCCGAGCGGCACCTGGTCAGGATGACGCCGAGTACGCCGTGCCTCGCCGACTAGCGCTCTCTCGCAGGTCCACGGAAACGCGCTCGCCCGGCCAACGCCGAGGCCTGCGCGACGAGCGCTGATCGGCGTCGCGCCACGTTCCACGTGACCACACGCAGGCGCCGGGCACCGACATCCGCCGCGCCGCTCACGGCACCCCGCGCTCAACTGCGAGTCTGGGTCGGCGCACGCCGGCGAACGATAGCCCGCCCGCTACCTCGCCGACGAGCTCAACCCCGTTACACCACCACATCCGACTTGACTCAGCTCGGCGACTTCCGGCGCGTTGTCATCACATCAAGCAATCAGGGGACATCATCATCGATAACAACTGCCGGCCGATCTGGGTCTCCCCGCAGCGTCAATGAGCCTGGACTGACCGTGTGGCGTGCGCCAGCTCGGCGGGGTTCTGTTCAAGCGGTAGGTCGGCTGCTGCTCGTCCGGCGTTCCACGAGCGCTTCATCCGCCGCCGAAACGCCTTGGGCTTCTCGGCATAGACGCGTCTTCCGAGTTGCACCGACTCGCTCTGCAGTTCCGCGCGGCGATGGTCGATCAATCGGACGACGGCGTCCAGATCAACGGCGGCACTGATGCGGCCGCTGGTCAGGGCGCGGCGGAGCACGCCAAGATCGTGGTCGTCACCAAGGAGGTCCGCCAGGCGGTGTGCGTCCTTGCCGTGGCCGCGCACCGCCGGACCGGAGACCGGTGCCAGTAGCCGCTCCTGATGCCACAGATCCTTGACGCGCTTCCGCCAGGCGTGCAGATTCTCCAGCGACGGTTGGCGCTGGGCCCGGCCCAGAGCCTTACGCCCCTGGCGGTAGCAGCGCAGCAGGCCGGTCTCGATCGCGCTCCACCCGCCCCGGGTCAGCTGCCAGTCGTCGACGCGCAGTCGTAATGCGCCCAGCTCCTGAACCGCACGACTGTCCAGTGCCGAACCGGTGGGTTGCTCGCCCCGCGCGTCGCGCGCGCGCTCCAACTGCTCGGAAATCTCCCCGAACGTCCGCTGCGGCAATTGGCCGGCGAAGCGCTCAGCCAGCTGGTCAATCGTCTCGACCATCACGTCTGCATCCCGCACGCCTGACAGCCCCCGAGCCGCGTCTCGCAGTGCGCGGTTCTCGCGTTGGCGCTGCTCGGGCGACATCGCACCCCGCGCCAGACGAAGCAGCGAGCGTTCCTTCTTGACCGCCTTGCGCGCCGAATGCGCCGCCGCGACGGGATCGCGGCCGATGCCCTCGCTCAGCTCGCCAACGGCGTGGTCGAGCTGCTCGCGGGCGCACCGGGAGATCGCCTGCCGCACATCCTCGTCGGATTCAAATCGATAAGCCATGGGATTCCTCTCAGTGAGCCTCGTACCCATGGCGTACCCGGCGCGCTGACCGCGAAATCACCTCGAGATGGGTTCTGAGCGTCGTTTCTTCGCCGGCGCCTTCGTCCAGGCCGTGAAATACTCAGAGCGTGCCGGCCGACTGGCGTACCAACGGTGTCCGGGTCGTTCGCGGTGACGAGCTCGATATCAACACGCCACAGACGCCCGGGATGACGCGCGCGGCGGCCATTACGACTGCCCGCACCGGCGCTGAGAAGCTGTGGGCGGGCACGGTGATCATCGAGCCCGCCGCCAAGACCGGCGCGCACCACCACGGTCCGGTCGAAAGCGTCATCTATGTCGTGTCCGGCCGCGCCAGGATGCGCTGGGGAGAGCGCTTGGAATACGTCGCCGAGGCCGGGCCGGGCGACTTCATTTACGTCCCGCCCTATGTTCCCCACCAGGAGATCAACGCCGAGTCGGCGGAGCCGCTGTCGTGCGTCCTGGTGCGCTCTGGTCAAGAGCCGGTCGTCGTGAATCTCGACCTCGCCGACGTCGAGCCCAACCCGCAGCAGGTGCACTGGGTCGACGACATCCACTCGGCGCCGTGATGTTTCTCGACGACGGCGCGGCACGAGTGCCGCCCGACGCTGGACGCTGCACTGCGCTCCGAACACGCTTTCGCGCTTAGCGATTTGCGCCCCATCGTGCGGTCGATCTGCGCCTCGAGCTCGGTTCGAGCGCCAGGGGTCTGAGGGGCTCTCCCTCGGCGGGGATTGCGGTGGCGTGACCGGCGCGAACTCGAGCCCGTGCGAATCGAGGCGCCTAGCTCTAGCTGGTTCGGCGAGACGCGGCGCGCTCGAGCTGCTCGCCGGCGGCGAGCACGAGCGCGTCGTCCCCCGGTCGCCCTGCGAGCTGGACGGACGCGGGGAGGCCGTTCTCTGCCGGTCCGCACGGGATCGCCAGTGCCGGCCAGCCGAGCACGTTGAAGGGGTACGTGAAGCGGATCGCGGCATCCCGGATCGTCAGTTCGTCGGTGTCGGCAGGAGGAGCCACGAACGGGGTCGTCGGGGTCAACAGCAGATCGACCTCCTCGAGCCGTTCGAGGCATCGCTCGCGGTAGACCTCGCGGGCGCGTAGCCCCTCCTCGAGCTCTTCATCGCTGACCGCGAGGCAGCGCTCGATCTTGACGCGCACGTTCTCGCCATAGCGAGCGGCGTGCTCGCAGAACAGGTCGCGGTGGACCTCGGCCACCTCGCGCATGAACACGCTCCCGACCCGCTCCGGCAGGGGAAGGTCGACCTGCCGGGCGCGCGGAAAGTGTTGGCCGGCCTCCTCGACGCGCGCGCGGACGAGCGGGGCGGCGAGCTCGCTCCACGCTATGCCAAGCCTCACTTCGTCGAGCGGTGTGGGAGAGACCGTTCGGAAATGCGGCACGAGGGTCGTGAGCATTGACGTGCACTCCGAGACGGAGCGGGCCATCGGGCCCGCGTGGTCGAAGCTCGGGGCGAGCGGGAAGCAACCGTCCAGCGGCACGAGGCCGTGACTTGGCTTGAAGCCCACGACGCCACACCACGCGGCGGGGATCCGGATAGAACCGCCCGAATCGGTCCCCAGCGCAACCTCAGCAAGCCCGGCCGCGAGCGCAGCCGCGGAGCCGCCGCTCGAACCGCCCGCTAAGCGGCCCGGTGCAATCGGATTTGGCACCGTGCCGAAATGCGGGTTCTGGGACGAGATGCCGTAGGCGAACTCGTGGAGATTCGTCTTGCCGACGGTCGCGTACCCCGCCGCTTCGAGCCGGACGACCGCCTCCGCGGTGCGCACAGGCACGTGCTCGGCGAACACGATCGAGCCGTACGTCGTCACGAGCCCCGCGGTGTCGAACAGGTCCTTGACGGCCAGCGGGATCCCGTCAGCGGGTCGCTCCGGGCAGGCGAGGAAGATCGACACGCCGCGATTATCTCTCGCCCGAGCCCCGTTCCAGGCCCGCACGCGTCCGGCGAGCTCGACCACGGGCGCAACGGGGATGGATGCTGGGCCGGCTCCGGTCAGCTCGCCGGCCGCCGACGGCTCGCCCCGGAGCCGGCCGCGCGCCAGCTTGCGAGCCCCGTAGGCCGTGAGAAGATCTGCAAGGCGATGCACCGAGATATCTGGCAGCACCCTCAGCTCGCGCGCAGTGTCGACGGTCGCCAAGGATCTCGCGGGCGCGCGCCAACCTGATGCGGCGGCTGCGGAGTTGGCAAACGACGGGCCGCGTGTGCTGGTGCTCTACGAGCGGGGAGCGTCCGGCTCCCGGACGTTAGACCACGCCCGCGAACTGATCCAGGCTCAGGATGGACGGCTGACTGTCGTAACCGTTGCGCCCAGGGACACGCGCGTGCGTGGCACCGGCATCAGCGCTCGCGACTACAACGACGCCGTCCGCGACAGCGCGCAGCGGGAACTGGACGAGGCCCAGCGACTGCTGGGTCCGCTGGCCGAACGGATCGTGTTCGAGGTCGTCGTCGAAGGCGGTAATTCGTCGCTGGCCGGCCGGGCGGCGGACGGCTTGTTCGACATCATTTTGCTACCGGCACGTCGGCGGCTGTTCTCGCGGGGAGCGCACCCGCTCGCGGCCGCGCTGCGCGAGTCGACCGCGGCCGACGTTCGCGTCGTTGGCGCGTGACGCGGGCAGCACAGGGCGGATAGCCGCAGCTGTCGGCGCTGTGACTGCTTCTGCCCATGAAGGAAAGACCGCTAGCGAGATCGCGCGCGAGGCGCTCGAGGAGTTCGTCAAGAAGAACCCGACTGACCGCCGGATCCTGTAAGACGCCCCGGCCGTCCTAAGCGGACGCGAGCACGTAGCCGCTGCAAACAGTGCACTTGGGACCCAACGAGCGTGCGACGGGCTTGCCCTCCGGGCCTGGCGCGCGCCAGTCGTTGATTGATCGGTGCGTGCCCGCCCCGGCGGGCGGGAGGATTTCGCGAAGCGTGTCCGGACCAGCTAGGCAGCGTCCGCCGACCCTTGGGATTGCAGTCGTTGCTGTTGCGCGTCGGTCGACTGATGCTGCAGGTGGCGCATCGTGAGGCCGCAGTCATCGCAGACGAGCACGGCGGTGAGAAGCCCACGCGGGTCGAATCTGAGCTGCGCCGATTGCTTTCCGTGCGTGCATGCCGGCGAACTGCTGTGCCGAACGACGGAGAGTGGTTGCCCCATCGGTATCCCCCTCTTCAATTGGCCCCAACTGTCAGCTATGAGACCGCGCGGGCGCGGGCGCGTCAAGGTGGCATGGGGTCCAGTCTTCGTTCACCGGGTGAACGGTCCTTGCGGGGAGCGCGGCGGAGGAGGAGGCCCGGCCGGGCTCGACACAAGCCGCTCGTCCTTGAGAGCGACCGCGTCGATGAACCGGAACGATCACCGCATGCCCCACAGGCCTCGAGCACCCCAGGCTTGGCGCAGGAGAGTCTTGGAAGTTCCGCCGGCAGGACTGCTCGTGCGCGCGTCGAACGAGCGCGTGATGCCGCAAGGCATCAGGTGGAAGAACCTGATCACGCGCACCAAGGGGATGACCATGACCGAGAAGCCTGCCAAGCCTGCCAGTAAGCCCGCTAAGCCTGCCAGTAAGCGCGTCCGCTCGCCCAAGCCTAGGACGAGGCGGCGCGGGCCCGACCATGCTGAGATCTCCGAGCGCGCGTACTTCATCCACCTTGAAGACGGTGGCGGGGATGTTCTCGAGAACTGGCTTCGCGCGGAGCGCGAACTGACAGCCGTCTGACGCCGCTCGAGCGCCGCTCACGACGCGCGTCGCGGCCCGTCACCGCAGACCGCACCAGGTCCGGTCCGGTCGTGACGGCAGGCGTGGCTCCGAACTGAAACCAACACACCAGCTCTTGCAAACCCGGTCCGACTCAGACCGCGCCAGCACGGCCGTAGATCATGTGACGTAGTCCTGGATGTGGGGTAGGGCTTGCTCGATCGTCAGGAACGGCTTGGTCTCGTACTCGATCCACTCCGAGTAGTTCAGGATGTTGCGATAGGCCTCCTGGAGATCATCGGCTTCCGCAATCACCAGGCCTTGGCTGCCGTCGGCGGCCACGTAGTGCGCTTTCACGGTCGACGGCACACCCTTTTCCGCGAAGACGCCCATCAGCGTCTTCGTCTGGTCTCTGCTGAGCTGCTTGATCCTGTAGGTCGTGATGAAGATCACGGTCCTCTCCCCTCAGTGGTTTGGTCGGCTCTGGCGACACTCGCACGATTCGGCTCATGCCGCTATCCGCGAGAACTACCGAGTGGTGATCGAGGCTGAGTGCGAGCCCGACCTCGAGCCGGGGGCGGCACCAGCCCCATGCGGTGCCGCCCCAGACGTGAGGAAACAGGCGACACCGAGGTTTCCCCTGATGCCGCCGCGGCCCTTATCGGCGCGACGAAGCCCTCGGCTAAGCCCTGAACGGCGCCGCTCACGACGTGCACCGCCGGCTGCACTCCTTCCGGTCAGACCTCTTCGGGACGTTGCCGCTCATCGTCATTAGCACGCGCCAACCCGCTCTAATACCCGCGACCTCGCCTTCCCGGAACCTCGGGGCCGCCGCTCATAACCCCGAAGGTCGCGGGTTCGAATCCGCCCCCGCTATGTGAAGAAACCCGGAGAGGCGGGCCTTCCTTTCTGGACGTGTGGGCGGGACCCGCTGCCAATGACGCACCGCATGACCCCTCCAACGGCTTCCGGACCGAGTAGCGATGCTCGCCGGCCCGACGCCTACCCACCAAGCGTCCGCGGCAGCCCGAAGTGCGCGAACAGACTCCGCTCGCCGAACCACGTGATCGCCGAGACCTGGGCCTCGCCCAGCGTGAGCACCATCACCCCGTAGGCGCGCGCGATCGGGGCGTGGGGGTCGGGGAGGTAGCAGCCGAAGGCCGGCTGGCCGTTGGCGCGAGTCGGCACCAGGCGGTAGTTCGCGCCCCGCCGCCTCGCGCGATCGTCGAGGAATCTGGCGATGGCCTCCCCGCCCTGGTACTCGTAGGGCTCGGGGGGCATGGTGAGCCAGGCGTCGTCGGTGAGCAGGGAGACGATGGCCGAGGAGTCGCCGCGCTCGACGGCGGTGGCGAAGTGCCCGACGAGCTCCCGCTCGCGTCCCGAGTTCGGCAGGGGGACATGGTCGAGACCGCCGGGCGGCACGCGCTCGTCGAGGGTCGCGCGAGCCCGCTGGAGCGCGCCTTTGACCGAGCCCTCGCTGCTGTCGAGCATCTCCGCCGCCTCGGTGGTGTCGAAGCCGAGCGCGTCGCGGAGCACGAGCGCGGCGCGCTGGCGCGGCGGCAGGTGCTGCAGCGCCGCCACGAACGCGAGCCCGACCGATTCCCTGGTCTCGTAGCGTGCCTCGGGCCCCGCGGCCGTGTCCGCGACTCCCGCGAGCAGCGCATCGGGGTAGGGCTCGAGCCACATCGGCTCGGCCATGCGGGTGGGCTCGGGCGGCTCGACCATCGAGGACACCTCCTGGGGGCGGCGCTTGTGGTCGCGAAGCGCGTTGAGACAGCGATTGGTCGCGATCCGGTAGAGCCAGGCGCGCAGCGACGCCCGGCCCTCGAAGCGGTCAAGCCCCCGCCACGCCGCCAGCAGCGTCTCCTGCAGCAGGTCCTCGGCGTCCAGGATCGAGCCGAGCATCCGGTAGCAGTGCAGCTGGAGCTCTCGCCGGTAGGGATCGACCAGCTCCCGGAAGGCGGTCTCGTCGCCCGCGCGGGCCCGGCTGAGCAGGGCCTCGGTCACGCGCGCGCCTCGCTCTGGCACTCAGATCTCGATCGCATCACCTCTAACGACACCAGACCGCGGCGAATCGGAACGGTCACCCCTGCATCCGATCGACCGTTCCGTTCATCGCGACGGCGGTGTCTCAACGAGCGGAACTGCAAAACGCCTCTTGGAGAAGGGCAAATGACATCTGCGCAGGGAAACATCAATCGCTGGCGGGCGTTCGCGCTGCTGGCGGTGTCGTACTTCATGACGACGGTCGATCTGACGATCGTCAACGTCTCGCTCCCGACGATCGGCCGAGACCTGCATTTCTCCCCGACGAGCCTGCAGTGGGTCGCCACTGCGTACGCGCTCACGTTCGGGGGGTTTCTGCTGCTCGGCGGTAGAGCCGCGGATCTGCTCGGCCGCCGCCGCGTGCTGATGGCTGGGCTGGGCGTGTTCACCGCGGCGTCGCTGGGCGCGGCGCTCTCCTCCGGGGACGCGTCGCTGATCGCGGCCCGGGGGATCCAGGGCCTGGGCGCGGCAGTCATGCTGCCGGCCGCCCTCTCGATCGTGATGAACATGTTCAAGGAGGGCGCCGAGCGCAACAAGGCGCTGGGGATCTGGGGCGGCCTGGGGGCGGGCGGCGGTACGTTCGGGCTGATCATGGGCGGACTGCTCACCCGGTACGTCGGCTGGCGGTACGTCTTCTATCTCAACGTGCCCATCGGCGTGGCCATCGTGGCGCTCGCACCGCGCATGGTGCCCGCCAGCCGGATCGTCTCCGCGCGCCGGCGGTTCGACGTTGCGGGTGCGGTGGCCGGCACCGGCGGCCTGGTGCTGCTGGTTGACGCGATCTCCCAAGCCCCGCAGTACGGCTGGGGTGCCCTCCGGACGATCGGCGTTCTCGGCGCCTCCGTGTCCCTGCTCGTGTCGTTCCTCGTGATCGAGAGCCGGGTCAAGGATCCGCTGCTGCCGCTGCGGATCTTCCAGCGGCGCACGCTGGCCGGCGCGAATGTCGCCGCGCTGCTGCTCGGCGGCAGCTTCTTCGCGTTCGTCTTCGCCGGCACGCTGTACATGCAGGAGGTCCTCCACTACAGCGCGCTGCAGACGGGGTTGGCCTGGCTGGCGGCCTCCGTGACGTCGATGGCGATGGCCGGTCTGTCGCAGTGGCTGGTCACCAAGATCGGGCCGAAGATCGTCATGACGATCGGCATGACCCTGATCGGCACCGGGATCATCTGGGCCACCCGGGCGCCCGAGCATGGGCGCTTCCTGGGGGACCTGGTCGGCCCGTTCGTGGTCGCCGGCGCCGGGACGGCGTTCTCGTTCATCCCGATATCGGTCGCGGCGCTGACCGGCGTGGCCGAGGATCAGGCCGGGCTCGCGTCCGGGCTGCTGAACACCTCGACACAGATCGGCGGCGCGATCGGCATCGCGATCGCGTCGAGCGTCGCCGCCACGCATACCCACACCCTGCTCCGTGCCGGCGACACCGCACCCGCGGCGCTGACCGGCGGTTTCCATCAGGCGTTCTGGGCGCTCGGTGTGATCGCGCTGCTCGCGCTGCCGGCGATCTTCGCGCTCGTCCGCGGCAACGCACGCCCACCGGCGGCGAGCAGGGCCACGATCCGTGACACCCGGCCCGCACTCGCACCCGCGAAGTGACGGAATGTCGATCCGAGACCGGCAGGCGCGCTGCCTGCCGGTCGGTCGGGTTCAGCGGGCGGGCGTCCGCCCCTGGACGGACGTGAACGCGATGGTCTGCGTCCACCACGCGGGATCGTCACATTGGGCGAGGAAGGTGTCGATCGATCGCTGGTCGAGCGTGCCGGAGTCCACGAGACGGTCTCGCAACTCGACGATCGTCTGCTGCCAGTACGACGCCCAGGCCGAACCGCCTTTGTAGAGCGCAGTCTCGGCACTCGCCTCGACGTTCTCGACGCCCAGAGCCGCGAGGCTCGCCGGAAGCCGACGACCGATCAGGTAGTCGATTCCCTGCTCGCGCGACCAGGCCAGCCACCCGGCCCAGAACGCCCTGATCGCCTCTGGCTCGGCCACGCTCACCGGCAGGAAATCCGGCTCGATCAGCAGGATCGCCCCTCCGGGCCGCACGCTGGCCACGAGGTTGCCGATCGCCTTCGGAGCGTCGGCGACGTGGTGAAGCACGGCCCGCGCGGTCACGAGATCAAAGTCGCCAGGTTCGATCGGACCGGCGACGATGTCCGCCTGGCGGAGCTCGAGGTTCGGCCGCGTCGCGTCGACCAGCGACAGGTCGAGATCCACCGCCACCGCCCGGCCTCCGGGGGAGACCCGCTCCGCGAGCCAGGCGGAGATGGAGCCGTTGCCGCATCCGACCTCGAGCGTCCGCGCCCCGGCGGCGATGTCCAATGCCTCGATGTGGCGGCGATGCATCGGGTCAAGCAGTCGCGACATGAGCGCCAGCCGCTCGCTCTCTCCCGCCTGCTGATGACCCAGGACGTACTCAGACACGGCACTCCTGTTCGCCCACGACTCGCGGCCGTTCGGCCGCCCGGCTGCCCGGCTGCCCCGCACTCTATCCCGGCGCCGCGCCCCGCGGAGCGAGTGATCTGGTCGAGATCATCCCTCCCGACGCGTACCCGGACGAACAGCCCGCAGCGGTCGTCATCGAGATGATCGTCGGGAGCATTTGGACTGCGCTGGCCGATGTCGAGCCGAACGATGTCGAACGCGCGACGGAGCTCATCGGGATCGCGACCGAGCGGGTGCTCGAGCACCTCAGGCTGGCGGTCGAGATGTCCGGCCGGCAGTCATGACTGGTCGCTGGACCCGTGGCGGCCCGACGGTTGAGCGCGGTCGGTCTCGGAGTCCCCCGACCAGATCTACAGGGCGTTTTGGATGCGGTTAGATCGGACCGGCCGCCGAGCCTGAGAGGTTCGCCGATCAGGGCTGGCCCGATCGATCCGGCACGACCCATACTTTGCGCCGGGCATGCGGAACCGGCACTGCGTGCGGGGCGCGGTGTCGGCTACGCGAGTTATGCTGGTCTGAAGGGGACTGATGGGGCTTGATCACTTATCCGCGTACGTCGTTGTGCTGGTGGCGATCGGCGTTGCGGACATCGTCGCGGCTATCAGCGTGTGGCGCCGGCGGGGGCGGATCGGGCGCGCCAGCCTGTGCGCCGTGCTGCTCGCCGCCGCGGTCTGGTGCGTGGCTTACGCGCTGGAGTTGGCGACGACGGGCGATAGCCGTGTGCTGTGGGGGGCACTGAAGTTCATCGGCACGACGCTGCTGCCGCCGGCGTGGCTGATCTTCGCCCTGCAGTACACGGGGAGGCTGGCCCGGCCGGGAAGGCGGCTGCTCGCCGCGCTCGCGGTCGAACCGGCGCTCGTCCTCTTGCTGCTCGCCTATTCGCCGACGCGCTCGCTGATCCGCTCCTACCCGGCGGGGCAGCTGCGGGCGAGGCTGCCCACCGTCCACCTCGGGGTTGTCTACTGGGTCCACTTTGCCTACACCAACGCGCTCGTCCTCGCCGGAAGCGCAGTTCTGCTGCTCACGCTGATGCGGATCTCGCGCCTGTACTGGCGCCAGAGCATCGTGCTGGGCGTGGCGATCTGCCTGCCGCTGATCGCAAACGTGATGTCGAGCTTGGACGTCGCGCCGTTTGCGCAGCTCAACGCCGCGCCGGTCGCGGTCTCGTTGTCGGCATGGACGCTGGTTCTCGGAGTGCTTCGCTACCAGCTGCTCGATCTGCGTCCCGTCGCCCGGACACTGGTCGTCGAGACGATGCGCGACGCCGTCGTCGTGACCAACGCGCACGGGCACGTGGTCGACGTCAACCCCGCGGCGCAGCGGCTGCTTGGTATCCCCGCCGCGGCGCTGATCGGATGCCCGGCCGACACACTGTTTGCCGACCACGAGACTCTGGACGGGCACCGCCCGACGCCACCCCACGAACTGCTGCGAGAGGCCCGGGACCGCGCAGGAGAACTGGAACTCGTCGTGACGCCGTTGATCGACCCCCGCGGGGCGACGGCTGGCCGTGTGCTCGTGTTCCGCGATGTCTCAGAACGCAAGGAGCTCGAGCGCAACCTGCGGCACTTGGCCTACACCGACGCGCTGACCGGCCTGCCCAACCGAACGCTGTTTCACGACCGGCTCAAACAGGGGCTGGCGATCGCTTTGCGGCGGGACAGTCCGTTGGCGGTCCTCTTCCTTGACCTGGATCGCTTCAAAGTCATCAACGACAGCCTCGGGCATGACGTCGGCGACCGCGTATTGATCTCGGTCGCCCGGCGGCTGGGGGCATGCCTACGCGACGAAGACACGCTCGCCAGGCTCGGTGGGGACGAGTTCGCGGTCCTGCTGCCGGAGCTGTCCGGCACTCGCGGCTCGTTGTTGGTGGCCGACAAACTGCTCAGAGCCCTGGCCGCTCCCCAGCTCATCAATGGTCATGAGTTGACCGTGGGCGCGAGCATCGGTATCGCCTTGTTTCCAGAGAACGGAAGCGATGTGCAGTCGCTGCTTCGCTCGGCGGATGCGGCAATGTACAGCGCCAAGGCGCACGGGCGGGGACGAGCAGCAGTGTTCACGCCTGATCTTGGGGAGCGCAACACGCGCCGCCAGCAGCTCGAAGTCGAGCTACGGCGTGGTCTGCGCACCGGGCAGATGCAGCTGGCCTTCCAGCCCTACCACGAGCTGGCCTCGGGGGCGATGGTCGGCTACGAAGCTCTCGTCCGCTGGAAGCATCCGCGCAGCGGCCTGCTTGCGCCCGCGAGCTTTCTCGAGCTCGCCGAGGACGCCGGCCTGATTGAAGCGATCGACCGCTGGGTGCTCGACGAAGCCTGCCGCCAGGCCCGCAGCTGGCACTCCTCGCTCGCGGTCTCAGTCAACGTTTCCCCCGGACGGCTGCGGGCGGGCGACCTTCGTCAAGACACCGCCCGCATCCTCGGTCAGTCTGAACTTGACCCGGGGCGCCTGACGCTCGAACTGAGCGAACGTACCCTCTTTGACGATGAACCGGACGCTTTCGGGATGCTCTCGGAGATCGCGGCCGCCGGCGTCGGAGTGGCGCTCGATGACTTCGGCGCCGGGTACGCGTCGCTCGGGCACCTGCGACGACTGCCGCTCACACAGCTGAAGATCGACCGCTCGCTCGTCGCCACGCTCGGCCAGAACGGCGACTCCCCGATCGTTGCGGCGGTGATTAGCTTCGCGCACGCGCTGGGACTGTCGGTGACCGCCGAGGGGATCGAGCATCCGGTCCAGTTGGAGCGCCTGGCGGATCTCGGATGCGATTTGGGCCAGGGATTCCTGTTCGGGCAGCCGCAGCCCGCCAGCACCCTGAGCGACTCGTGAGGACCGGATAGCTGGAGGCTGCGCGCGAACGCGGCCGCGCCCGACTCGAAAGCCGGGCACGGCCGCCCCCGCCACGAGCGCCGCGAAAAACGCGCCACTCAGTACGCCGGCGGGACGGGATGATTCGACCGGATCACGTCCGCCGGATCGACGGCCGCCTTGATGCGGCGCAGGCGGTGGAAGGCCTGCTCGCTCCAGAGCTCCGCCGGCCGGCGGGCCGTGTCGGCGAAGTTGAGGTACATGTGCCGGGCGGCCCAGGGGGCGAGGGCGGACTTGACCGCCTCGACCTGGGCGAGGGCCGGGGCCTTGAGCTCGGGCACCGGGGTCATCCCGACCGCGTACATCGCGTAGCTGGCCTCGAGTGAGGCGAGCGCCCCGTTCGCGGGCCGTGCGTGGCCAAGTTCACCTTCGAGGTGCCGAAGCTCGACCGACAGCAGCGGGAAGGCCGCCCCGGCGCCCGCCACGCGAATCAGCTGATCAACGCCCGCGGCATCGAGCGCGCCGAGCATCAGGCCGTCGCCGACGCCGGGCACCGGGTGCTCGGGATCCATGTGCACGTGGCTCAGCTCCGGCAGCGAGATCGAGGCGATCGTGTCGTTGACCGGACCGAGGGCCCGCAGCGGCGCGAGCAGCGCGTCCGCCTCCCGCGGGTCGCCGGCGTGGATCGCCTCGACGATCACAAACGACTGGCCGCGAATCGGCTCGGGGATTTCCGGGATCGGCGGCAGGTTGACGAACCGGCCGACCGTGGTGAGCGCATCGGGGATGTCCGAGACGGTCAGCGACCGCCAGGCGTGCAGGACCTCGGAGCCGCGCTCGATCGGGTACCAGAGCACGCCGGCGTACACGGACTCGAGCGGGAACAGCTCGAGCTCGATCGCGGTCACGACGCCGAAGCTGCCGCCGCCGCCCCGCAGGGCCCAGAACAGGTCCGGTTCGGACTCCCGGTCGACCCGGAGCTGGCGCCCGTCGGCGGTGACGAGCTCGATCGCCTGCACGTGGTTCGCCGCGAGCCCGTACCGGCGCCCGAGCAGGCTCACACCCCCTCCGAGCGTGTAGCCGACCACGCCGACGTCCGGCGAGGAGCCCTGGAGCGCGGCCAGGCCGTGTTGCGCGGCGGCCGCGACGACGTCCATCCAGAGGACGCCCGCCGCCACCCTGGCGATGCGGCGGCCGGGGTCGATCTGCACACCCTGCATCCGGTCGGTCCGCACGAGGATCGTGTCCTCGAGCGAGGCGAACGGTGCCGCGTTGTGTCCGGTGCCCTGGGCGGCGATGCGCAGGCCCTGCTCGCGGGCGAACCGCACCGCGGTCGCGACATCGTCGGGGGTGTCCGGGAAGACGACCGCCGCGGGCCGCTGATCGACGGCGAGGTTCCACGCTTGGCGGGCCTCGTCGTAGCGCACGTGCTGCGGGAGCACGATCTTCCCGTCGAGGGCCGCGGCGAGGCGGCTCGGCCGGCGGGTGGTGGGGGCTGAATACGTAGACATGGTGGTTCCCTTCGTTGACGAATCGTGGTCAGAGCGCCTCGGCCGCCTCGGCGGCCGCGAGGAGTGGTTCATGGCGGCTACGCAGCGCCGGCCGCCCGATCAGCACGGCGGTGACGAGCGCGCCGGCGAGTGAGACGCCGGCGCCGATCAGCAACGCGTGATGCAGACCGGAGACGTACGCGCCGGCGCCGCCGTGGCCGAGCGCCGCCGCCGCCGGCACCAGCGTCCCGAAGGCGGCCACGCCAAGGGCGAGGCCGCCCTGGCGGAACACGTCGTTGACGCCGGCCATCAGGCCGCTCTCGTCCCCCGAGGCCGCGCTCAGCGCGAGCGTGGCGATGGCGGGGTTGAACAGCCCAGCACCGATGCACACCAGCAGGTCACCGGGCAGGATCGCGGTCCAGGACGAATGCGGCCCGACGATCAGCATGAGCGCGAGTCCGCCGCTCACCAGCACCAGCCCGGCGGTCACGACCGCGCCGGCGGGGAATCGCGTGATCAGCTGCGCACTTCCGGCGGCCACCGCGAAGAGCAGGACCGACCCCGGCACGTAGACGAGGCCCGCGTCGAGCGCGGAGAGGCCGAGCACGTTCTGCAGGTAGAGCGTGATGTACAGGTAGAGCGCAAAGAACGAGGACGAGATCGCGAACACGGCCACCTGCGCGGCGCTGAAGTCACGATGGGTGAACAGCCCGAGCGTCAGCATGGGCTCCCGCACGCGCCGCTCGATCAGCCCGAAGGCGACGAGAAGCCCGCCCGCCCCGCCGAGTTCCGCCAGCGTGCGGACCGACCTCCAGCCGTCGGTGTTGCCGCGCAGCAGCGCGAGCACGAGCAGGAACAGCCCCGCGCCGAGCGTGATCTGTCCCGGCCAATCGAGCCTGCGGGCACGCTGGCCGCGGGACTCGCGGACCCAGGCGAAGGTCCCCGCCAGGGCGAGCAGCCCGAGCGGGATGTTGACGAAGAAGACCGCGCGCCAGCTGAAGCCGCTGGTCAGCGCGCCGCCGACCGCCGGACCGATCGCGAAGGAGGCGCCGATCGTCGCGCCGTAGGCGGCCATCGCGCCGGCCCGCTCGCGCGGGGCGGGGAAGGCATCGGCCAGGATCGCCAGCGAGCTGGCGAACATCAGCGCCGCGGCCAGGCCCTGGACGGCGCGAGCCGCGTCGAGCACGGCGACGCTGCCGGCCAGACCGCAGGCCAAGGAGGCCGCGGTGAAGCCGGCCACGCCGGTCGCGAAGACGAGCCGGCGCCCCCGCCGGTCGGCGACCGAGCCGGCGCTGAGCACGACGGCCGCGAGGGCGAGGGTGTAGGCGTCGACGACCCACTGCACGCCGGTGAGGCCGGCATGGAGGTCACGCGCCATGTACGGGAGCGCGGTGTTGACGACGGCGATGTCGAGCATCAGCATCGCCGTGGCCAGGCAGACGACGAGCAGGGCGCCGCGCCGCGCGGTCGGGGAGTACATCGAGTGGTCCTTTCGAGTCCGGGTCATCACGACGCAGACGATCGCGGCGGCCCGGCCGCATGGCATCGGCAAGATCGCCAGCCCGTCGCCAGCCAGTCGCCGGTGGGTCGCCGAACCCCGCCCGCCGGTCCGGCCGCCCGCGAGTCGCCGCACACCGCCACCGGCGAACTCGGCCGCATTACGATTGCCCAGCCATGGATGCGCAGGCACGGGGCATCGAGCTGATCAGCCGCGAGCGCGAATGTGCGGCGCTCGAGCGGCTGCTGCAGGCCGCCGTCGCGGGCGAGAGCGGGGCACTGGTCGTGCGCGGCGAGGCCGGCATCGGCAAGACGACGCTGCTCGACCACGCCGTCGACCGGGCCGAGGGGATGACGGTGCTCCGGGCGACCGGCGTGCAGGCCGAATCCGACCTCGCCTTCGCCGGTCTCCATGGCCTCCTGCGCCCGATCCTCGACCGGCTCGACGATCTCCCGCCGACGCAGGCCACGGCGCTGCAGGGCGCGCTCGGCGTCACGCCGTCCTCCGGCGACAACCGCTTCCTCGTCTCGGCGGCCGTGCTCAGCCTGCTTGCCGCGGCGGCCGACGAGCGCCCAGTGCTGTGCGTCGTCGACGACGCGCAATGGCTCGACGTGCCCTCGGCCGACGCGGTCGTGTTCGCCGCGCGGCGCCTGTACGCCGACCGGGTGGCGATGATCTTCGGCGCCCGCGAGGGCGAGGCGCCGCGCGTCGAGGGCGCGGGACTGCCGGAGCTCACGCTCGACGGTCTCGACGCGGCGGCCGCCGAGGTGCTCATCGTCGGGGCGGCGCCGGGCGCCTCCGACGCCGTGCGTGCGCGGCTGCTGGCCGAGGCGAGGGGCAACCCGCTGGCGCTGAGGGAGCTCCCGGGCGGGCTCTCCGAGGCGATGCTCGAGGGCGAGCAGCCGCTCCCGGACGCGATCCCGCTCACGCCGCGCCTGCAGGCCGTGTTCCGCCGGCAGGTCGACGAGCTCCCGGGGGCGACCCGGCTGGCCCTGCTGATCGGCGCCGCCGACGACACCGGCGAGGCGACGACGCTGCTGCGAGCCGCCGTGGCGCTCGACCTGCCGGCGGACGCCCTCGACGCGGCCGAGAGCGCCGGGCTGATCCGCAGCCACGGGGGTGCCGTGACCTTCCGCCATCCCCTCGTGCGCTCGGCCGTATACGAGGCGGCGACGATCAGCCAGCGCCAGCGCGCCCACATGGCCCTGGCCCGAGTGCTCACCGACGAGGCGCAGGTCGACCGCCGCGTGTGGCATCAGGCGATGGCGACGTTCACCGCCGACGAGGAGGTCGCGGCGGCCCTGGAGACATCGGCCCGCCGCGCCGCGCGGCGGGCCGCGCACGCCTCCGCGGCCACCGCGTTCCTGCGCGCCGCCGAGCTGAGCGTCGACGAGCGGCGGCGGGACCGGCGGATCGCCGCCGCGGCGCAGGCGGCGTGGGCGGCCGGTCAGCCCGACCGGGCCCGCGAGGCGATCGCGCGGCTGCTCCCGCGCGCCGACGACGGGCTGCGCGCCGAGCTGCTCCGTCTCAGCGGGGTGATCGACGCGAGCACGGGCCGCCTCGGCGAGGCCTACGCCAGTTTGCGCGAGGGCGCGAAGCTCAGCACGAACCCGGAGCTGACGCTCGAGATGCTGCTCGAGGCGGTCGAGGCGGCGTCGTTCGCGGGCGACTCCGCGGCCGTGCGGGAACTCGCGGACCGCGGGGCGGGGGTGAGCGCCGACGGTCCTCGCGCGCAGATGATGAGCAAGATGCTGGTGGGCTTCGCGCAGGCCTACGCGGGCGAGCCGGAGCGCACGCGGGCCGTCCTCGCCGACGCGCTCACGCAGGCCGACGGCCTCACCGATCCCCGCGCGCTCATCTGGGCCGCCACGGCGGCGTCGGTGGCCGGCAACATGGGTGATGGGGTGCAGTACGTGACCCGTGCGGTCCACGAGGCCCGCCGCCAGGGCCTGCTCGGCCTGCTGCCCTTCGCGCTGCAACGACTCTCAGGCGAGCTGCTGCGACAGAGCAAGTTCGATCAGGCCTACGCCGCCGCCGAGGAAGCCCACGGGCTCGGGGCCGACCTCGGCTACGCGTCGGCCTGGCGCGTGCTGGCGATGTCATCCGTCGAGGCGATCTGGGGCCGTGACGACGACGCCCGAGCCCACGCCGAGGAGGCGCTCGCCGCTGGGGAGCGGACGGGCGAGTCCTTCCTCAGCAGCAGCGCTCGCTTCACGCTCGCGTTCATCGACCTCAGCCGCGGTCGGTGGGAGCCGGCGACCCAGCGCCTGCTCGAGCTCTCCGCGCAGCCCAAGTCCGACACCCATCCCTTCCTCGCGCGCGCCGTCGTGCCGGACCTCGTCGAGGCGGCGGTGCGGGCGGGGCGCCGCGAGGAGGCCGAGGCGCCGCTCGCGGGCTTTCGCCACTGGGTCCAGACCGCGCCGACCGACGCGGGCGCGGCCCTGCTCGCCCGCTGCGAGGCGCTGCTCGACCCCTCAGCGGAGCGATTCGACGACGTGGTCGGCCGGGCGCGGTCGCTCTCGCCCTTCCAGCGCGCGCGCTCGGAGTTGGTCTACGGCGAGTGGCTGCGCCGCGAGCGCCGGCGCCAGGATGCGCGGGCCCAGCTGCGCTCCGCCCTGGAGCTGTTCCGCAGCCTCGGCGCGGCGCCGTGGGCCGACCGCGCCGAGGCCGAGCTGCGGGCCACCGGCGAGACGACGCGCAAACGCGCACCCGAGACGCTCGACCAGCTCACGCCCCAGGAGTTGCAGATCTCCCGGCTCGTGGCCGACGGGCTGACCAACCGGGAGATCGCCGGTCAGCTCTATATCAGCCCGCGCACGGTCGATTATCACCTGCGCAAGGTGTTCAGCAAGATGGGCATCAGCTCCCGGAGCGAGTTGATCCGGCGGGGCCCACCCGCCGGATGACCGCACGGAACGACAGCGCGGACTGGCGAGTACGCCGATGCGAGCTGACCCGGCCAGAGGCACAGTGCGGTCATGGCTCAGGATCGTGGTCAGACCCGTGTGGTGATCATCGACGACCACACGATCTCTCGCGCGGCGTGCCGGGCACTGCTGCGCACCGAGGGGCTCGAGGTGCTCGCCGACCTCGACGGAGACGAGCGAGCGTTAACGGCGGTTCGCGCGCTCGCGCCGGACATCGTGCTCGTCGACGTGACGCCGGGCGATCCGATCGGGATCGCCCTTGCCCGTCGCATCGAGGCCCTGACCTGCGCGCCGCGCGTCGTGTTCACGTCGTGCGCCGAGCGTGACGCGTTCGGCGCTGCGCTGGACGGGATCGCCTTTGTCGGGAAGGGCGACGTCTGCGCCGAGGCCCTGATGCGGGCGCCTGCGACCCCGACCGGGTCCTGAGCACCGGCGACCCCTAGACGAGCACGCGACGCCTGAAGTTCCGCAGCCCGAGCGCGAGGAAGAACACGCAGAACCCCGTCAACACCGGGTAGATCACGTACAGAGGCATATGCGAGATGTTGGTCAGAGCGGCGCGCATGCCCTCGGCGACATAGATCAAGGGGTTGATCAGGACGATCGTCTGAAGCCAGTGGAAGCTGCCGAGCGTCACCGGGGACAGCCGCGTCCACTGGTAGTAGGTGCCCCCGAGGAAGGTCAGTGGCAGGACGACAAAGCCGAACATCAGCCCGATGTTGCGCGGCTCGAAGGTACTGCCGAGGAGCAGCCCCAGCGAGGACATCGCGACGCAGGCAAGCGGAATCACCGTGAGCACGATCGGCCAGTGGAGATCGAGGTGGGCATGCACGCCCGGGGCGTGGATGACGGCAGCGATCGGGAAGACAATGACGGCGGCAAGCGCTCCCTGGACTGCGCCGGAGAGCACCTTGGCGACCGCCACCAGCCAGATGGGGCATGGGGCTTGGACGCGGTCCTCGATTTCCCGCGTGTAACCGAACTCGGTCGACATCTGCAGCGCGACGGCCTGGATGCCCTGGAACATGATGGAGATCGAGACGACGCCAGGGACGAGCACCGTCGCGAAGTGGGACTCCGCCACCGGCCCGGCACCGCCGCCGATGCCCTGGCCGATCCGCGGAAACACGTAGAGGAAGACAAAGACGAGCAGGAATGGCTGGACCAGTGTGCGCGCGACGAACTCGCCAAAGTGCTTGCGCAGCACCACGAGGTCGCGCAGGATCAGCCCGCGCAGAGCGGCGCGGCTGGCCGCGAAGGTCGAGCGGGTCGGCTCGAGTGCGATCCCGGCTCGCGTCTGCGCCGCCAGGGCAGCCGGTGAGGACGCGGCGCTCGTATCGGTCATTCGCGAAGCTCCGTGCCTGTCAGGTTGATGAACACGGTCTCGAGCGTCGGCTCGGTAACCGCGAGGTCGACGAGGTCAAAGCCGCCGCTCTCGGCTGCATCCACGGCGCGCGGGACGATCCGCTCGGTTCCGGTGACGTGCAACTCCACACCACCCTCGATCAGTCGCGTCCGCTTGACGCCCTCGATCACCGTCGACATATGCTCGGCGAGCAGAGCCGGCTCGCCGTTCGTCTTCACGGTCACGATCGTGTCCGCACCGACCGAGCGCTTCAGCCCGCCCGGGGTGTCCAGGGCCAGGATCTTGCCGTGGTCCATGATCGCGACCCGGTCGCACAGCCGCTCTGCCTCCTCCATGTAGTGCGTCGTGAGCAAGATTGTCTGCCCTGCGGCGTGGAGCTCGCCGAGGATCTCCCACAGCGCCAAACGACTCTGTGGATCGAGGCCCGCGGTCGGCTCGTCCATGAACAAGACGGCCGGCCGGTGAGCGATCGAGCGCGCGATCATCAGTCGCTGCGCCATCCCGCCTGAGAGCGCGAACACCGACGCCCGTCCCCATTTCGTCAGATGGAACTGCTCGAGCAGCTCGTCGGCGACCCGGCGTGAGTCCGCAGCTGACATGCCGAACAGGCGGCCGTGGAAGTAGAGGTTCTCCCATACCGTCAGCTGGCGGTCGAGCGTGTTGGTCTGCGACACCACCCCGATCAGCTGCTTGGCCAGGGCGGGATGGGCGATCACGTCGATCGAGCCGACATGGGCACGACCGGCGGTCGGGACCACGCGCGTGGTCAGCATCCCCGCCGTGGTCGTCTTGCCCGCACCGTTGGGCCCGAGGAGCCCGAAGATCTCGCCCGCCTCCACGGAAAGGTTGAGCTTGTCGACGGCGGCAAAGTCGCTGCCGGCATAGACCTTGGTCAGGTCGGCGGTGCGGATGATCGCCGGGCCAAAGCCGTCCCTTGCGCCGGTCGTGCTGGTGTCGGTCGAGATCATGCCGCCTCTGATTACATGATCGCGGATCCACGTCCGCGGACGCGGGGCATCCACGGTGAGGCCGGGTCTTGCGCCGCGCTGGCCGCGCGACTAGGCTCGGCGCTTCAGCGGCCAGGACCGGGGTGATCTTGAGGACGATGGGTCGGTTGTCGAGCGCAGTGCTGCTCGTGATGACGCTCGCGGTGGGCGCGGCGGCCGTGACCGGCGTTGCGAGGGCGACGTCGATCACCGAGTTCCCGGTGACGGTGCACGCCGGCAGCGATCCGCTCGGGATCACCGCGGGTCCGGACGGCAACCTCTGGTTCTCCGACGCCGGCACGACGATCGCGATCGGGAGGATCACGCCGGCGGGCGTGATCACCGAGTTCACCCAGGGCTTCACGAGCGCCGGCAAGCCGTCCGACATCACGCTCGGACCCGATGGGAACATGTGGTTCACCGCGACCGGGAGCGCCTCGAACGCGATCGGAAGGGTCACGCCGGCGGGTGTGATCACCGAGTTCGGCACGGCCGCGGGCCTCAACCCCGGCAGCGCCCCGAGCAACATCACCGCCGGTCCCGACGGGAACCTGTGGTTCCTCGACAACGGGACGACGAAGGCGATCGGGCGGATCACTCCGGCGGGGACGATCACCGAGTTCAACCTCGATCCCCTGAGCCAGCCCGAGGACCTCACGCCCGGCCCGGACGGGCACCTGTGGTTCACCGACCGCGGCAACACGCGGGCGATCGGGCGGGCCACACCCGGCGGGACGATCATCGAGTTCACCAGCCCGCTCGACCAGATGAACAGCATGCCCAACGGGATCACGGCAGGCCCGGATGGGAACCTGTGGTTCACCGACGAAGGGTCGCCTGGGGCGCTCGGGCGGGCGACGCCGGGCGGCACGATCATGCAGTTCACCGCCGGCCTGCAGAGTGGGAGCCGCCCGGACGCGATCACCGCGGGATCCGACGGGAACGCGTGGTTCGAGGACAACCTCAGCGGCCACCGGGCGGTCGGCCGGATCACGCCCGCGGGCACGATCAGCGAATTCGGCAGCGGCCTCGGCACCGGCCTCGAGGACGACATCACGCTCGGGGCGGACGGCAACGTCTGGGTCGAGCAGTCGAGCCCTGGGGGGATCGCGCGGATCACTCCGGCCGGGGTGATCACCGCATTCACCAATGGGCTGCTGCCGGGCGCCGGGAGTGACGGTGACCAGCTCGTCACCGGACCGGACGGAAACCTGTGGTTCAACGACCGCGGCGCGAAGGCGATCGGGAAGGTCTCCCTCCAGCTTCCACCGACGGCGACGACGGAACCGGCCAGGGCCGTGACAAGCTCGACGGCCACGGTCTCCGGGTCGGTCAACCCACTCGGCTCCGCGACGACGGTCAGGTTCCAGTACGGACCGACCAAGGCCTTGGGGTCGACGGTGGCGGCGGGAACCCTGAAGGCCGGCGGCGATGCTTCGACCATCACGGCTCGGCTGTCGGGACTGCCCCCCGGGACCGTCGTCTACTACAAGGTCGTCGCGGCCAACGCGTTCGGGACGACAGGCGGCGGGGTGCAGGCGTTTACGACGTCCGGCACCGCTGTTCAGGCGACGACCGCGACGTTCGGCAACCAGCGGATCACGCTCACCACGCCGTCCCTGCGGTCCTGCACCGCCAGGGCCAAGACCCTCTCGGCGAGGCTCACATCGACCGGGATCCCCATGTCCCGCGGGGCAAAGCTCCGTTTCGTCAGCGCGGCGTTCTCCCTCGACATGGGCGTCAAGCACACCCACAAGCCAATCGCGATCGCCCGTCGCCTCCCGGCAAAGCTCGCGCTGCGCCTCGCCGGTCTCCGGTCGGGCTCGCACACGCTGACGGTCACCGTCTCATACAAGGCGACGGTCATCACGCGCGGTCACCGCAGGACGGTGACGCGCACCAAGACGCTCAGCGTCAAATTCCGGGTCTGCTGACCCTCCGGCCGGCGTAACGGCTACGCGGCCGGCGTAACGGCTACGCGGCCTCGACCGTCTCGGCGTCACGGATCGGCTGCGCCGACGCCTCGGCGGGCTTCGCCACCCGCTTGCGCTCCATCGCTTCCGGCGTCACGCGCTGCACGTCCCAGGCCAGGCCCGTCTTCTCCATCGACCAGATGAGCCACCACGTCGGATCGAACTGCCCGCGCTGCAGGCCGTGCTTGGCTGACCGGGGAAACGCGTGATGGTTGTGATGGTTGCCCTCGCCGAGCCCGACGAACGCGACGAGCGGGTTGTTGCGACTCTCGTCGCGGGTCTCGAACGGGCGCTTGCCCCAAAGGTGGCAGACCGAGTTGACGCTCCAGGTCGCGTGGTGGACGAAGAACACACGCATCGGGCCGCCCCACAGGAAGGCCGACAGGCCGCCGCGCAGCTTCCGGGTGATGATGAGCCCGGCGGCGAACGGCGCGACGAAGTAGCTCAGCACGACGATGAGGGCGAAGCGGCGGTGGACCTTCATCACGACGGGATCCTCGAGGAGATCGGGCACATAGCGATGCCGCGATGCCTTCTCGTCGGCAAACAACCAGCCGAAGTGGGCGTGGATGAAGCCGCGGATCCGGCCACCCGCGTGGCCGACATGGGGGCTGTGCGGATCGCCGGCCTCGTCCGCGTAGGCATGGTGCTTGCGATGGTCTGCGACCCAGTCGGGGACCGAGCCCTGGATCGCCGTCGACCCGAGCACGGCGAAAATGCCCCGGATGACGGGGTAGGTCCGGAAGCTGCGATGCGTGAACAGGCGGTGGTAGCCCGCGGTGATGCCGAACCCACTCAGGAGGTAGGACACGCCGAAGATGCGGCGGTTGGTGGGAGTGGCGAACAGCCAGCCCTTGCGGAACGACGCGACGAGCAGGGCGGGCGGACCGAACACGAACAGCCCGGTGAATACTCGATACACACGGCTGGCCGGGTATGTCTCGGGTACTTCACGCACTGGCGCCGGCTGGGGCGGCGTTTGGGGTACTTCGCGTACTGGCGCTTGGTCCATGGATCGGGCTCCTCTTCGGCACGTACAGGTGCGGGGGCAACGGACCGCGCTTACCCGTGTCTCCGATCAGGGTACTCCGCCCAAGCTGGGTTGCCCCCCATGCGGGGGGTGGCGACCGCCAATCCCTCAGGGGATCTCACGCACCATGATCAGGCTCGTCGCACCCGGAATGCCCGTCTGGCGCCCGGAGGTGAGCACGACGCGTGCGCCGCTCGGGATCCCACCGAAATCGCGCGCCGCGACGAGTGACCCGTCGACGAGCTCGTCAACCGAGGCGGTCGTCGGCATGCTTATCGGATAGACGCCCCACTCCAGCATGAGCTGATTGCGGACCACCGGGTCGCGCGACAACGCGATGATCGGTCGGTTGCTCCGGTATTTCGAGCAGGCACGGGGAGCCCCGCCGGTCTCGGTCGGGATGACGAGCGCGGCGGCGTCGAGCTCGGCAGCGAGTTCCACCGCGGCGTGCAGGACGGTGGCCGACGGCGTACGCGGGTGAATGCCGCGGGCGCGGCCGTGGACGTCGGGCACCTCCTCGGCTGCCTCGGCGATCTCTGCCATCGCGTGCACCGCCTCGACCGGGTACTCGCCGACCCCGGTCTCGGCTGAGAGCATCACCGCGGATGTGCCGTCGATCACGGCGTTGGCGACATCGGTCGCCTCGGCTCGGGTCGGCTCGGGCGCGTGGATCATCGACTCGAGCATCTGGGTCGCGGTGATCACGAGCTTGCCGACCTGGGTCGCTCGGTAGATCGTGTCCTTCTGCATCAGCGGCACGCGCGGGACCCCGGCCTCGACCCCGTAGTCACCGCGCGCGACCATGACGCCGTCCGCGACCTCGAGGATCTCGTCGAGGCGCTCGTACCCCTCGATCTTCTCGATCTTGGCCACCGTCCGCGCCGGGGAACCGAGCGCCCGCAGGCGGTCGCGGAGGTCGGCCAGGTCGGCCGCGGAACGAACGAACGACAACGCGACGAAGTCCGCGCCGACCTCGGCGGCGAGCGATATATCGGCCACATCCTTGTCCGTGATCCCGGGCAGGTTGGGCCGCGCATAGGTGACAGCGATCCCCTTGCGCGCCGACACGGCACCCGGGGTCAGCGCGCGCGCCACCACCTGGCCATCGAGGATCGCCTCGACCGCGAACCGGGGTACACCATCGCCGATCACGAGCTGCGAGCGGGCGGTGACAAGACCGACGAAATCCGCAAACTCGACGACCACCTCCCCGGCGTCGCCGCCGTGCCCCGAGCCGACGAAGGTCATCGTGTCGCCCACGTGGACGTCCACCGGAGCGGTGCCCGCGGATAGCCGAAGCTTCGGTCCCTGGAGGTCGAAGAGCACGGCGAGCGGGCGGCCGGCGCGATCGGCGGCGGCACGGGCCTCAACCGCGCGGCGACGCTGCTCGTCGGCGGTCCCGTGCGAGCAGTTGATCCGCACGCACGCGACCCCCTCCGCGATGAGCCGGTCGAGCACCCCGGGCGCGTCGCACGCCGGGCCGAGGGTGGCGACGATCTTTGTCCGACGCCTGAGCATTACGAGCGGAGTCTCGCCGCCCTCACGTCAGCGGAATCCCACGGCGGGTGAACACGTCCCGGAGCAGCCGGATGCGGTCGCTCATCACGCCGTCCACGCCGAGATCGAGCAGCTCGTCGATCGTCGCCTCATCGTTGACCGTCCAGACATGCACCGGTATTCCTGCCCGGTGAGCGGCCTTGACGAACCTCCGGGTGACGATTCGCACCGGCCCCTGACGGAGCGGCACCTGGAGGCAGTCGGCGCCGAGGCGCGGCATGACGCCGGACGCGGCCGCCACCCGCGCGAGGGCCACCGCGCGGGGACCCATCGACGTCCGCGCCCGTCCGGCGCCGCGCGCGCGGATCCGGCGCAGACGGTGGTCCGAGAACGACCCAATACACACGCGCTCCCAGGCGCCGAGGCGATCGAGCAGGACGGCCAGCGGCTCGACGCAGGCATCGGACTTGGGGTCGATGTTGACCCTCGCCGCCGGCCAGCGGACAAGGATCTCCTCGAGGCGCGGGACCCGGATGCCGCGACCGCGGAAGGGAAAGCTCGACCCGCCGTCGGGGGAGAACGTGTAGCCGGCGTCGGCCGCCTCGACTTCGGCGATCCCGAGTTCGGCGATCGCGCCGACGCGGTCGGTGACCCGGTCAAGGCGCTCGTCGTGGAAGGCGACGAGCACGCCGTCCCGGGTGCGGTGGGCGTCGGTCTCGAGGAACGAGTACCCAAGCCCCACGGCGATCTCGAACGCATCGAGCGTGTTCTCGGGCGCCTCGCCGGCCCCGCCGCGGTGAGCGATCGCAATCGGACCGGGAGCGCCGAGGAACGAGGGCATGGGCCTCAGTGTCCAGGATCGGAACGCTGACAGCGGTCGGCTGCCGCAGAATAGCCTTGTCCAGCGGCACGACTCGATCAGTGAAGGAGGCGCGTTGAACACCTGGGACCTGAAGACGCTCGATCTCAAACCACGACTACCGGAGATCCTCTCCTCGAGTGATGAGGCGCGCGCGATCGTGCTCGACCTCGCGGCCGGCGAGAGCCTCTCTGACCATCAGGTTCACGAGCGCGCGTGGCTGATGGTCGTTGACGGTGAGGTCCAGATCGCGACCGCCGCGGGCGAGGAAACGAGTGGCGGCGCCGGGCTGATGGTCGAATTCGCTCCGGGGGAGCGGCACGAGGTCGCCGCCACCACGACAGCGCGGCTGCTCCTGCTCCTGACTCCCTGGCCAGGCAGCGGCCACCCCGGGGCGATGACGATCCGCGAGAAGCTCTACGCGCGACGTCACGCTGCGAAGCAGACGGACCAGCCCGATGCCGGATGACGCCATCGCGCGCGCCCGTCGTATGGTGACGCCGTGGAAGAGTCCCATGACGTCCCGCTCTCCGAGCTGACGACGCTGCGCCTGGGCGGTCCGGCACACAAGCTCGTGACGGCACGAACCGCCGACGAGCTCGTCGACACGGTGGCCGCCGCCGACGCCGCCGGCGACCCCGTGCTCCTGGTCGCGGGTGGCTCGAACCTGGTCATCGCCGATGACGGCTTCGACGGCACGGTCGTCCACGTCCGCACCCGGGGCATCTCGGTCGACGGGGGCGGGGACCGCGTGCAGCTCCTCGCCGCCGCGGGCGAGCCGTGGGACGCGCTCGTGGCGCGCTGCGTGGCCGAGGGACTCGCGGGGATCGAATGCCTGTCGGGCATCCCGGGGTCGATCGGCGCCACACCGATTCAGAACGTCGGCGCCTACGGACAGGAGGTGGCCGAGACGGTCACCGCGGTGCGCGTGTACGACCGGGAGGCCCGCGCCGTCGTCGACTTGGCCGCGACGGAATGCGGCTTCGCCTATCGCTCGAGCGCCTTCCGACGCTCCGCTCGGTACATCGTGCTCGGCGTGAGCTTTGCCCTCGAGCGCTCGTCCGCCGCGCGCCCGATCCGCTACGCGGAGGTCGCGCGTGCCCTCGCCGTGGCGCCGGGGGCACGGCCACCATTACCGGCGGTTCGCGAGGCGGTGCTCGCGCTCCGCGGCAAGAAGGGCATGGTGATCGATCCCCGCGATCCCGACTCCGTCAGCGCCGGCTCGTTTTTCGTCAATCCCATCCTGTCCGCCGAGGAGTTCGCCGCGCTCGAGCGGCGGGTGACCGAGCGCCACGGCCAGAGTGTCTACGCGCCGGCCTGGCCCGAGGCCGACGGACGTGTGAAGACATCGGCCGCGTGGCTGATCGAGCGCGCCGGCTTTCACCGCGGCTACGGCGACGGCCACGTCGGGGTCTCACGCAAGCACACGCTCGCCCTCGTCAACCGTGGCGGCGCGACGACCGCCGAGCTCCTCGCGCTCGCGCGGGAGCTGCGGGATGGAGTTCGGGCGGCGTTCGGGGTGACGCTGCGAGCCGAGCCGACCCTGGTGGGCGTGGAGTTCTAGCCGGTCGACTCAGCCCGCGGCGGCACCTGTCACCCAGGAGCCGTAGGCGTTGGCCGCGCGCATCGCGCTGACGTAAAGGGCACGCTCGTATTCGGCCTCGTCGGCGTCGCGAGGGACCGAGAGCAGGCCGCGAACCTCGTGGACCGCGTTGAACCCCTTGCGCGCCATCCACTCGGACAGACCGTCGAGCAGCTCCGTCGCGTAAGCAGGGCCGTGGCGGAGAAGCGCCGAGGCGGTCATCACGACATCCGCGCCGGCGAGCAGGAACTTGGCAACGTCCGCCGGGGTTTCGACACCGGTGGTGGCGGCCAACGCCGCGCGCACCCTTCCATGCAGCAGGGCAATCCATGTCCGCGATGGCCCGGCGTCCACCGGGTTTGAGAGTGCGACCGTCGGCACGACCGCGAGAAGTTCGGGATCGATGTCGGGCTGCAGGACGCGGTTGAACAGCACGAGCGCGTCGGCACCGGCCTCGTCGAGACGGAGCGCAAGCTCGCCGGGCGAGCTGAAGTACGGGCTGAGCTTGACGGCCACGGGCACGGTGACCACGTCCTTGACCCGCATCAAGACATCGATCTGGCGCTGGTCAACGTCGCGGGCGGGCGTGCGCGCATCGCCGGGCAGGTAATAGATATTCAGCTCGATGGCGGCGGCGCCGACGTCCTGCATCGCGCGGGCGTACTCGGTCCATCCTCCCGGGGTGACGCCGTTGAGACTCCCGATCACCGGGACGTCGACCGCCGCCGCGGCACGCTCCACCAGACTCAGGTGCCGCCGCGGACCGAGATCCTCCTCGGCGGCTTCCGGGAAGTATGAGAGCGATTCGGCAAAGCTCTCGGTTCCGGCCTCGGCGACCCGGGCGTTCAGCGCGGCCTCCTCACGCACCTGCTCCTCGAACAGCGAGTGCACCACGACCGCGCCGACGCCGGCGTCCGCGAGCCGCCGGACGCCATCGACTGTGTGCGACAACGGTGAGGCCGACGCGACCAGCGGGTTGCGAAGCTCCAGGCCCATGTAGTTGGTCGAGAGCTCCATCATCGATCCTTCCGGGCGTCGGCCGGGAACTCGCTGGCGCTGCGAGTGGCCATCTCCTCGTAGGTCGCCCAGCGCTGAATGAGCGTCTGCTGGGCCAGCTCTGCCAGGCGCTCGGCTTCCGGAGGATTGAGGTTGGTGAGCGCGCGGAAGCGCAGCTCGCCCTTTCGATAGTCGCTGAGTGGGATCCGCGGCCGGGGTGAGTCCAGCAGGAACGGGTTGCCGCCACTCGCCCGGATCAACGGGTCGTAACGGAGCAGCGGCCAGTGGCCGCTCGCGACGGCCTTGTACTGCTGCTCGAGCCCGTCTCGCATCTCGATCCCGTGCGCGATGCAATGGCTGTAGGCGATCAGCAGCGACGGTCCGTCGTAGGCCTCGGCCTCGCGGAACGCGCTCAGCGTCTGCTGAGGATCAGCGCCCATCGCGACGCGCGCGACGTACACGTTGGCGTAGGCGATGGCCTGCAATGCCAGGTCCTTCGTCGGCATCGTCTTACCGGCGGAGGCGAACTTCGCGACCGCGCCGAGCGGCGTCGCCTTGGACATCTGCCCGCCGGTATTGGAGTAGACCTCGGTGTCGAGCACGAGCACGTTGACGTTCCGCCCGCTGGCGAGGACGTGATCGAGACCGCCCGAGCCGATGTCGTACGCCCAGCCGTCGCCGCCGACGATCCACACGCTTCGCCGGATCAGGTGATCGATCACGCTGCGCAGGTCTGCGACCAGAGCTTGGTCCAGTCCGGAGAGCCGGCGCTCAAGCTCAGCGATTCGTTCCCGCTGGGCGCGCAGTTCTGACTCGCGCAACTGCGGAGCCTGGAGAATCTCGTCGACGAGCTGCGGACCGAGTAGATCACGCAGCTCGACCAGGCGCCGGCGGGCCAGCTCGGTGTGGCGGTCCGCGGCCAGCCGCAGACCGAGCCCGAACTCGGCGTTGTCCTCGAACAGCGAGTTGGACCACGCTGGACCATGCCCGTCAGGGTTGACCGTCCACGGTGTCGTTGGCAGGTTGCCGCCGTAGATCGATGAGCACCCTGTCGCGTTGGCGATCGTCAGGCGGTCACCGAACAACTGGGAGACAAGCTTCAGATACGGGGTCTCGCCGCAACCGGCGCACGCGCCCGAGAACTCAAACAGCGGCTCCAGGAACTGGGTACCGCGGACGGTGCCAAAATCGACCCTGATCCGGTCGGTCTGCGGCAGCGCCTCGAAGAACGCGATCTTCTCCCGCTCGCCGTCGAGCGGCTCGAGCCCGGCCAGGTTGATCGCCTTGCGCCCAGTGTCTCCCGGCGCCGAAACCGGGCACGCCTGGACGCACAGCTCGCAGCCGGTGCAGTCGTCGGCATAGACCTGCAGCGTGTAGCGCGCGTCCGGGACCCCGGGAGCGTTGAGCGGCGCCGACAGAAACCCCTCAGGCGCTCCTTCGAGGCGAGACTGCTCGTACTGGCGGGAGCGGATCACGCTGTGCGGGCAGACGAAGCTGCAGTTGCCGCACTGGATGCACAGCTCCGGGTCCCAGACCGCGACCAGGTCCGACACCCGGCGTTTCTCGTACGCCGTCGTGCCGCTCGGGTACGTGCCGTCGACGGGCAGTGCGCTGACCGGCAGCTGATCGCCGTGGCCGGCCATCATCGCCGCCGTCACGGTCCGCACGAACTCCGGCGCGGTGGCGGGCACGATCGGTGCCAGCTCGCGGGTGCCCGTCGCCCGCTCTGGCAGCTCCACACGGTGGAGGGCTTCCACGGAGCGGTCGACCGCGATCTGGTTGCGCCGCACGACCTCGGCTCCGCGCTTGCCGTACGTCTTGGCGATCGCGACCTTGATCCGCTCGATCGCCTGCTCGCGTTCGAGCACGCCTGAGATGGCAAAGAAGCAGGTCTGCAGCACGGTGTTCGTTCGTCCGGCCAAACCCGCCTCGCGGGCGATCCGGCCGGCGTCGATCACGTACAGCTCGATCCCCTTGGCGATGATCTGCTCCTGGACCGGGCGCGCGAGCGCGGCCCAGACTCGATCCGCTGGCTCGCGGGTGTTGAGCAGCACCGTTGCCCCGGGAGCCGCTCGATCGAGCACCTCGGCACGCTCGAGCAAGCCGAACTGGTGGCAGCCGACAAAGCTCGCCTGCGAAATCAGATACGGCGCGTTGATCGGCTCCGGCCCGAAGCGCAGGTGTGAGACCGTCTGCGATCCGGACTTCTTGGAGTCGTAGACGAAGTACCCCTGGGCGTGGAGTTCCTCCTCGGAGCCGAGGATCTTGATCGTGTTCTTGTTCGCCCCGACCGTCCCGTCGGAGCCGAGGCCGAAGAACACGGCTCGGACCGTCTCCGGCGGCTCGATGTCAAGCGATGCGTCGTACTCGAGGCTCGTACCTGAGACATCGTCGGCGATCCCGATCGTGAATCGCCGCTTGCGCCGCTCGCGTCCGAGCTCATCGAACACGCCGGCGACCATCGCCGGGGTGAATTCCTTCGACGAGAGGCCATAGCGGCCGCCGATCACGCTCGGCATCAGCTCGCGCTCACCGTCCGCATGGGCCTCGCTCAACGTGGCGAGCACGTCGAGGAACAGCGGCTCGCCAAGCGAGCCGGGCTCCTTGGTCCGGTCGAGCACGGCGACGTGCCGCACGCTGGGCGGAAGCGCCTGCGCCAGCTCACGCGCGGGAAACGGCCGGTAGAGCCGGAGCTGCGCGACGCCGACTCGCTCGCCGCGTGCCTGCAGGTAGGCCACCGTCTCACGCACCGTGTCCCCACCCGAGCCCATGACCACCAGCACGCGCTCCGCCTCGGGGTGGCCGCTGTAGTCGACCAGCCGGTAGTGCCGGCCGGTCCGATCGCCGAGCTGCCGCATCGCCGCTTGGACCACGTCCGGGACGCGCGCATAGAACGGGTTGACGGTCTCTCGCGCCTGGAAGTAGACGTCAGGGTTCTGCGCGGTGCCTCGGATGAACGGCCGCTCTGGCGAGAGCCCGCGCTCACGGTGCGCGCGGACGAGCTCCTCGGGAACGAGCGACCGTATGTCCTCGTCGGAGAGCAGCTCGATCGTGTTCAGCTCGTGGGAGGTGCGGAATCCGTCGAAGAAATGCACGAACGGCACTCGGGTCGCGAGCGTCGCCGCATGGGCCACGAGCGCCAGGTCGTGCGCCTCCTGCACCGATGCGGACGCCAGCAGGGCAAAGCCGGTCTGGCGCACCGCCATCACGTCGGAGTGGTCACCGAAAATCGACAGCCCCTGCGCCGCCAGCGAGCGCGCAGCCACGTGCATCACGGCCGCGGTCAGCTCCCCGGCGATCTTGTACATGTTCGGGATCATCAGCAGCAGACCCTGAGAGGCGGTGAAGGTCGTCGCCAGCGCGCCTCCCTGCAGGGCGCCGTGCAGCGCGCCCGACGCTCCGCCCTCGCTCTGCATCTCGATGACCGCAGGAACGGTGCCCCAGACGTTCGGCTGTGCGCGCCCGGACCACTCATCGGCCAGCTCGGCCATTGGCGATGACGGCGTGATCGGATAGATGCAGCAGACCTCGCTGCAGCGGTAGGCGACGGAGGCCGCCGCCTCGTTGCCGTCGACGATCGTGCGCATCAGTGCGGCTCCGGGAACATCTCGATCGAGTGGACCGGGCACTGCTCGTAGCACGCTGCGCAGCCGGTGCACTTGTCGTAGTCGAACCGGTAGCGACGGCCGGGACCGAGCTTGATCACCGCGTCCTCCGGGCAGGCTCCGAGGCACCCATCGCATTCGCAGCAGTTCCCGCATGACAGGCACCTGCGCGCCTCGAACGTGGCCTCCTCGACCGACAGGGCGCCGACGACCTCTCCGAATCCCGCGAGCCGCTCATGCGGCTCGAGCTCGGGCTGCTGGCGGCGCGGGGCGTCGCCGAAGAACCACAGGTTCAGCATGTCGAACGTCGCTTTGTTGTGTTTCGGCGTGCTCTTCGGCACGCTGTCGCGCAGCCACGCGTCGATGTGGCGCGCTGCCCGCTTGCCGTGGCCGACTCCGATCGTCACCGTGCGCTCGCTGGGCACCATGTCCCCACCGGCGAACAGTCCGGGCGACCCGGTCATCATCGATGTCGACACTCGTACGGTGCCGTCCCGGTCGAACTCAACTCCCGGCACTGGACGCAGGAATCCGGTGTCGGTGTCCTGACCGAGCGCCAGGATCACCGTGTCGGCAGCGAGCGTCTCGAATCGCCCGGTTGGCTGCGGGAAACCGGAATCGTCCAGCTCCATCACCTCGACCTGAAGCTCCGGGCCCTCCACGGCGGTGATGGTTCGCAACCAGTTGATCCGCACGCCTTCGCTCTCGGCGTCCTCCGCCTCTTCCTCGTGGGCCGGCATCTGCGCCCGCGTGCGGCGGTAGACGATCAACGCCTCCTCGGCTCCGAGCCGGCGAGCCGTCCTGGCGGCGTCCATCGCCGTGTTGCCGCCGCCATAGACCGCGACCCGTCGCCCGATCACCGGTTGCTCCCCTGCAGCGACGCTTCGCAGGAATGAGACGGCATCCACGATCGGCCCAGCGTCCACGGCTGGGATGTCCACGCGCTTTGACAGATGCGCGCCGACGGCGACGAAGACAGCATCGAACCGTCCCTCGTCGCGCTCGGCGGTGAGGTCCTCGACACGATGAGAGGAGGTGATGCGCACACCGAGCGTGACGATGCGCTCCAGCTCGGCGTCGAGCACGTCGCGCGGCATTCTGTACGCGGGGATCCCGTAGCGCATCATCCCGCCCGGCTGCTCGCCGGCGTCGCGGATCTCGACCTCGTGGCCGAGCCGCGCCAGGTGGTAGGCGGCGGACAGGCCACTCGGCCCGGCCCCGATCACCAGCACGCGCTTGCCGCTGGCGGCCGCCGGCGGATCGAACAGCCAGCCTTTCTCCCGCGCGAGGTCGCCCAGGAACCGCTCGACCGAGTGAATCGAGACCGCGCTGTCAAGATCGGCACGATTGCAGACGCTCTCGCACGGGTGGTAGCAGACCCGCCCATGGATCGCCGGAAGTGGATTGTCAGCGACCAGTTGGCGCCACGCCTGCTCATGGTCGCCGGTCTGGGTATGCGCCAGCCAGGCTTGGATGTTCTCCCCCGCGGGGCAACCCGCATTGCACGGGGGCAACAGATCGACGTACACCGGGCGGCGCTCGCGGATCGGCCCGGCGCGCGCATGCCCATGGGCGAGGTCCGGCAGCGGCGTGACGTCCCGCCGCGGGCCGGTCATCGAGTGCCTGCGGCCGCTACGCATCTGTGCCCATGTTCAACCCTCATCTCGTCCTCGCGCCGGAAGTCAATCTCACGATACACCCGCCGACGCGGGATGCTGCGGCCCTGCCCTTGGCCCCGGGGAACGGTGCGGTTGCCGCCCGCTCAGAGTGAAAGGAGCACTACGCCGTGGGCGGTGCGCCTCCCGATCGCCGCGGCCACCGACGGCGCGGAAGGGCCGGGGGTGGGTCTGGCGTCGGCGGTTCGCGCAGGCGGACACCCATGAGGCGTCCGTCGTCATAGACGCGGTCGATCGCGTAGCCGTGCAGCTCGAGCTCGCTCACCACGGTCGCGGGAAACTCAATCCCACTGGCGCGTAGGTCCGCCAGACCGACCGGCAGGTCATGGGCGTCACGCAACCGCTCGAGCATTTTCTGCTGGCGGCTATCGGGGAGCGTCACCGACGGTCCGGCGCCGCGGAGGTGGGAGCGTCGGCGGGCGCCGGCGATGCGGGCGCGTCGGCGAGGTCTCCCTGAGCGCGCAGCAGCTCTATCCAGTGCTCGGTGGAGTGGGTGGGGGGCTCGGTCGTCGCGACGAAGTCCTCCACCACCTCGACGAAGCGCCGGGGGTCGTGGAGCTGAGGAAGGTGGCCGGCGCCCTCGAAGACCTCCAGGCGGCTCCCGGATATCGCCGCCTCGGCCTCCCGCCCGTGCTCGACGGGCAGGACCGCGTCGCGTTCGCCCCAGACGATCAGCGTCGGCACGTGCTCGGCGAGGTACAGGCGGTCGCGGGCGTCGACGAGTTGTCCGCGTGCCCCGACGACAGCGCGCAGGGTGCCGAGGAACGCCGCGCGCGCGTCCGGCTCGGCGAGCGCCGCGTACGCGCGGGCATAGTGCTCGGCGTCAGCGGTGGGGCGGAGGCGCAGCGCGCGGCCGACGGAGGACATGAGGCCGATCAGCGAGCGCGTTGCCGGAGCGGTCACCGAGAGGAACAGCTCGCTGCCGGGCAGGGTGGCGAGGCGAAGGATGAGCCCGACGTCAGGGCCGAGGCCGCCACTGGAGACGAGCACGAGGCGCTCGCAGCGCTCGGGGAACTGGTAGGAGAACTGCATGGCAACGCCGCCCCCGAGCGAATGCCCGATCACCGTCGCCCGCTCGAACCCGAGGACGCCCCCGATGTCCCGCAGCTCGCTGGCGAGCGCTCCGAGCGAATAGTCGCCGGCGCCCTTGTCCGAGCCGCCGTGGCCGGGCAGGTCCACGGCCACGACATGGTGGCGGCGAGCGAGGCCGTCGAGCACGGGCTCCCACGTGCGCCAGTCCCCGCCGATGCCGTGGATGAGCAACAGGGTCGGGCCCTCGCCGCCGACGACGAGGGCAACGTCGCGGCCGTGGAGACGAACAGATCGGTGCGTGAGCGTGGTCATGTAAACAAAGGTTACACCGTTTGTTACAGTCTGTCGGTGTCCGCGACCCGTAAGCCCCGAGCTGCGATCCGCCGGGCCCGCGAGCGCGAGATCGTCGACGCAACCCGCGCGCTGTTCGACGAGCGCGGGACGCAGGATGCCCACATCGACCGCATCGCCCGTCGCGCCGGGATCAATAAGGCAATCATCTACCGGCATTTTGCCTCCAAAGCGGAGCTCTTTGCGCTGACCACGACGCGCTACCTCGCCGAGATCGACGCCCTGCTGGCGGCGGTCGACGGAGAGACGAGCGACGCCCCTGAACGACTCCGCCGTGGCTTCGAGGCGTTCGCCGACTACAGCATCGAGCATCCCGCCTTCCTCGACTGCGCGCTCTCGCTCATGCGCCAACCAGCCGACGACCTGCGCGAGCAGGTCTCCGACGCCGTGTGGCTGCGGCTCGGCCAGGCGATCGGGGCGTGCGTCGGATGGCTCGCCAGCGTCCTCGACGAGCTCGGCGTCGCCGAGCCCGACAAGCACGCCAACCAGCTCTACCTCCAGGCGATCGGCGTCCTGCACCTCGCTCGCTCGGGCGTCGGGCTGCGCGCGAGCCCACCCGGAGCCCCCGAGGCCTTCCCGGTCAGCCCCGAGG
Organism: uncultured Solirubrobacterales bacterium; assembly: GCA_963752905.1. Lineage (GTDB taxonomy): Bacteria > Actinomycetota > Thermoleophilia > Solirubrobacterales > Solirubrobacteraceae > Palsa-465. The sequence continues at coordinate 575,119 of CAVWAC010000003.1, read as the reverse complement.
AGGTGCGAGCCGCCTGCGTGCAGCTCGCCCTCGCCGTGGCGCCGACGGGCTGACCGCGTCGATGTCACCGCGAGCGCCCCGCACCGTTAGGGTTCCGCTCGACGCACCATGAGAATCGATGCCGGTGGATATGCCTCGACGGTGATCGAGGCGGGCGAGAGCGCGGTCAAGGCCGAGCGCGACGGCTATGACGGGTGGTGGGTGGCGGAGACCCAGATCGATCCGTTTCTCGGCTGCGCGGTCGCGGCGCAGCGCACCGAGCGGGTTGAGCTGAGTACGGCGATCGCGGTCGCGTTCGCACGGAACCCGATGACCGTCGCGCTGCAGGCCAACGATCTCCAGACGCTGTCGAGCGGGCGGTTCGCGCTCGGGCTCGGGTCCCAGATCAAGCCGCACATCACCAAGCGCTATTCGATGGAGTGGTCGCGTCCGGCGGCGCGGATGCGGGAGTTCATCCTGGCGATCCGGGCGATCTGGAACTGCTGGGCCACGGACGGCAGACTCGATTTCCGCGGCGATTTCTACACCCACACGCTGATGACGCCGTTCTTCAATCCCGGCCCGAACCCGCACGGCAACCCGAGGATCATGCTCGCCGCGGTCGGGCCGCTGATGACCGAGGCGGCCGGCGAGGTCGCCGACGGGATCCTCTGCCACGGCTTCTCGACCGAGCGCTACCTGCGCGAGGCGACGATCCCCGCCCTCGAGCGGGGCCGGGCGAAGGCCGGAAAGACCTTGGACGGGTTCGCGATCTCCGCGCCCTCGTTCGTCGTCGCCCGCGACTCCGAGGAGGAGATCGCCGCCGGCGCGCAGCTCGTCAAGCAGCAGATCGCCTTCTACGGCTCGACGCCGGCCTACCGGCCCGTCCTCGAGCTGCACGGCTGGGCCGAGCTCCAGGACGAGCTCAATGCGATGACCAAGCGCGGCGCCTGGGACGAGATGGCCGGCCTGATCGACGACGAGATCCTCCACACGTTCGCGGTCATCGGCACCCCCGAGGAGGCCGTCGACGAGGTCGAGAAGCGCTACGGCGACGTCGCCACCCAGATCACGCTGAGCATCCCCGACGACGCCGACCCCGCCCGGTGGGCGCCTCTGTTCGCGCGGCTCCGTAGTTCCGCCTCCCACCTTGCGGGCTAGTTCCGATGTATCGTCCCGGCTCAGGTCATAGATATGAGCCATGACGTCGGCGTCGACCGATAGCGGCACGGTCCCCGTTGGCTTGGCGGCACCACCGCCGGTCACGCGACGCCGACGAGACGGGATCGTTCCGCCGGCTCTGCGCGAGCGCAGTCCGGACTACATCCGCCGCACGCTGCCGTTGACCTGGCCGATGATCGCCGCCTGGTTCCGTCCTGAGATTCGCGGGATGGACCGGATCCCGGCGAGCGGCCCCGTGCTGCTCGTCGGCAACCACTCGGGTGGCAACGTCGCCCCGGATACGCTCGCGTTCACGCAGGCGTTCTATCGCCACTTCGGAGTCGAGCGGCCGTTCTTCCAGCTCGCCCATCACCTCGTGATAAGGGCACCGTGGCTGTACCTGCTGCGTAAGTACGGGACGATCGAGGCCAGCCACGAGAACGCGGAAGCCGCGCTTGAGCACGATGCCGCGGTTCTCGTCTATCCCGGAGGCGACTGGGAGACCCACCGCCCGTCCTGGCATGGGCACCAGGTCGAGTTCGCCGGCCGCGAGGGGTTCATTCGCCTCGCGCTCGACGCGCACGTCCCGATCGTGCCGGTCGTCTCGATCGGGGGCCAGGAGACGGCGCTGTTCCTGACCCGGGGAGAGCGCCTCGCCCATGCGCTGCAGATCGACCGCCGGTTCCGCCTCAAGGTTCTCCCCGTTTCGCTGGCGCTGCCCTGGGGCATCGACGTGGGGGACATCTTCGGGCACATCGCGCTGCCGGCCAAGATCACCATCCAGGTGCTCGAGCCCATCGACCTCCACCAACGCTTGGGCCCCGAGCCCGACGTCGATGCGATCTACGACGAGGTCACCGGGCTGATGCAGGAAACGCTCGACGAACTCGCCGCCGAGCGGCGCTGGCCGATCATCGGATAGCCCCTGAAGTCCGCCCTGTGCCGATGCCCACCGCCCCGACATCGATCCAGACGCTCATCAGCCGCTATGACCCGACCGTGTTCCAGACTCCGGACCGCCAGACCCGCATTCGCCTGGCCGTGAGCGACGACGGGGTCTGGGACGTTGTCCTGACGGCCGGCGCCGTCAGGGTCGCCGCCGCAGACGGCCGCGCCGATGCGGTCCTGACCGCCGACGAGGGGACCTGGCAGCGGATCGCCGACGATCTGCGGGGCGGGATGGAGGCCTACCGGTCGGGGCGGCTGTCCGTGCGTAGGAACCTGCATGTCGGCGTGGGGTTCCTCGCGGCGACCAGCGGGGTGACGACGCCCGGGCGGCTGCGCTTTCGCACCGTCTCCACGGCGCATGCGCGGTTGTCGATGATGGAAGCGGGGACCGGGCCGCCGGTCGTGGCCCTCCATGGCCTCGGCGGCACCAAGGGGTCGTTCCTGCCCACGGTTGCGGCGCTCGAGCCTCGCTTCCGGGTCATCGCCGTCGACCTGCCCGGGTTCGGCGACTCCGACAAACCGATCGGCGCCGCCTACGACCCGCGGTTCTTCGCCCGCGCGGTCATCGACCTGCTCGACGCGCTCTCACTGCGCCGAGCTCATCTGATCGGCAACAGCCTCGGCGGACGCATCGCGCTCGAGGTCGGGTTGCGTAATCCGGGCCGTGTCGGCCGCCTCGGGCTGCTGGCGCCATCACTGGCCTGGCGCCGTGATCGGCCCTGGGTGCCCCTGCTCCGTCTCACCCGGCCAGAGCTCGGGCTCGTCCAGCTCGCTCCGCGTCAGATGGTCGACGCGATCGTCCGCCGCGTGATCCCCGGAGCCGACGACGGCTGGACCGCCGCCGGGGTCGATGAGTTCCTCCGTGCCTACCTCACCCCGGCCGGCCGCGCTGCGTTCTACGCCGCCGCTCGTCACATCTATCTCGACGAGCCGCACGGTGACGGAGGCTTCTGGCCTCGACTGAGCACGTTGCAGGCCGACTCGCTGTTCGTCTGGGGCCGCCGCGACCGGCTCGTGCCGATCGCCTTCGAGCGCCACGTCGCACAAGCGCTTCCCCGTGCCCGGCAGCTCGAGCTCGACTGCGGACACGTGCCCCAGGTCGAGCGCCCCGCAGAGACCCATGCCGCGCTCGAGGCGTTCCTGTCCGAAGCCCAGGACGACCTGACCGGCGCGCAAGCCCGGCCGGACGCACAGGTTCTCTAGCCGGCGTTCGACGCCCTCAGCGCTCCGGCCGCGGAGGGCGAGGGGGCGGCCGCGGCGGCGGCGGTGGTCGTCGCGGCGGGGGTGCGCCTGACAGCGCGGCCTCGACCTGGGGGAGGAGTCGGGATAGCGCGTCGACCTCGGGCCGGGGGAGGTCGACGAGGAGCGTGGCGAGACGCTCGCGCAGGAGCGTCTCCGCCGACTCGAACGCGCGTGCGCCGGTCTTCGTCAGGGTGAGGACGTGGCGGCGGCGGTCGCCCTCGGTCGTCCGCCGCTCGAGCAGTCCTGAGTCGACGAGCCCGGCCAGGAGCTGGGAGACCGCGGGGCCCGAGACGCCGGTGCGCCGGGCGAGCTCGGAACCGGAGATCCCCTCCCGCGCGATCGCCCGCAGCGCGAGGTACTGGGGCACGGTCAGCCGCGGATCGTGGCCGGCGAGGAGACGCTCGATCCAGCGCGTCGTCAGCGGCGCGACCGCGACGAGGGCTTCGGCGGCATCGATGGCCTTGGTCTTGACGGAAGGCATTAGATAAGCTACCTTAACTAATAACGATGCTTATCGTTCACATGATTCTGGCAACCGTCGCGGTCGGAGCGCTCGCGCTCAGGCCCCAGAGTACGCCCGCCATGGTCGTCGCCTCGATGGCCGGGCTGGTCGACGTGTTCCTCGGGGCGCCGGCGCTGTCGGCGCTGGCCGTCATCCTGTCGCTCGTGGGCTTCCTCACCGCGGCGCTCACACTTGCCTCGCTGGTTGAGCGCTCGGGTCTCGCCGAGCGCGCGGCCTGCGCGCTCGCCGCCGCGGCGCGGGGGAGAGCGCTTGTCCTCTACGTATTGGTGTGCGGGGTCTGCGCCCTGGCCACCGCGGCGGTCTCGCTCGACGGCGCCGTCGTGCTGATGATCCCGCTGCTGGCCATCCTCGCCCGCCGCTTCGACGCACCGTTCACGCCGATGTTCCTCGGCGTCGTCGTCGTGGCCAACGCGGCGTCGATCGCGGTCCCCCAGGGCAACCCGACCAACCTCGTGATCATCAACCGTCTCGGCCTATCGACCGGGACCTTCCTCGGGCACATGCTCCTGCCCGGGATCGCCGCCGCCGTCGCCTGCGCGGCCTGCGTCGCCCTCAGCCAGCGGCGCGCGCTGGCCTCCCGGCTCCGCACCGCCACCCGTCTGCGGACGCCGCTCTCGGCCGCCGAGCGACACGCCGCGATCTCCCTCGCGGCCGCCGCGATCATCGCCTGGGCCGCTCCGATCGTCGGGATCGCGCCGTGGTGGCCGTTCAGCGCGGCCGTCGCCGTCGCGCTCGCTGTCGCACTCGCCGCCCGCCGCGAGCGCCCGCAGCTGATCATCCCCTGGCGCATCGCTCTCCAGGTCGGTGGCCTGCTGATCGTCATCCAGGCCCTCGGTCTCACCGTGCGAGCCTCAGGGGTCGCGGGCCTGCCCGGGCTGCTCGCGATCGCGGCGGCGATCGGTGCGGCGTCCGCCCTCGCCAACAATCTGCCGGTCAGCGTGTGCGCCACCGGCCTGCTCACCGCCGGCGCCTCCGCCTACGCCGCCTCGGTCGGCCTCGCGGTCGGCTCGCTCGCCGCGCCCCAGGGCTCGGTCGCCACCCTGATCGCCAGCCGGCTCGCCGGTTCGACCGCGCCTCCGCTCAAGGTGCGTTGCTTCGCCCCGCTCGCCGCGGCGGGCGTGCTCGCCGCGACGCTCGTGCTGTCGGTCAACCCCTGACGGGCCGGGCGCGGGACAGGGCGGCCTTGTGCCGCGCGGTACGGTGTTCTCAGCGGACTTCTCGGGACGCCGCGATGCAGGGGCGCCTCAGTTCTTCAGCGCGGGTCACACCGTCACGCTCGGTCGCAACGGGCACTTCACGTTCACCTCGACCTGCTCGAAGGACGGCACCGGCCAGAACCAGGTCACGTTCGACGTGAAGGGCAACACGACCGCTGACCTGGACGGGACCGGGCCGATGCCGGCGGGCACGAAGGTCAACATCCACACCAACAGCGACGCCCTGGACAGCACGACGGCCGCGCCGCTCGCGCCGGGCGCGTTCGACCAGGTCGGGAGCGCGAGCAGCTCGACGGAGATCGCCGCCGACGGTCAGGAGCTCGACGTGTTCTACAACGACGGCGTCAACTGGCCGGCAGGTCACGGCTCGCACGCCCACGATTGCTTCGCCGGCTACACCGGTCTGATCGGCGGGTTCACCGGGAACTCCCAGAACTGACCGGCGATGCGGCTCGCAGGCTCCCCACCGTCACGGGAGCCCGCCGCCGGCGCCGAAGCTCCCCGATCCGCCGCGTCCCGATCGCGGCCGCCGCAAAGCTAGCTCCTCAGCAGCCCCTCGGCCCGCGCCCACTCCACGGTCTTGCGCAGCGTCTCGCGGGGGTCGGTGTAGCGCATGCCGAGCTCGCGTTCGGCGCGCGATCCGTCGTAGCGGTGCCCGTGGAGCAGCGTGCGGACCATCTCGCGGCAGATCGGCGGCTGGCGTCCCGCGAGCTTGAATCCGCGCTCGGCGATCGTCGCCGCGATCGTCGCGACGCGACGTGGCAACAGGCGCGGTTGACGCTGCACGCCGGCGACCTCGCCGGCCAGCGCGAGCGCCTCGCTCATCGTCAGCGTCATCCCGCTGAGCACGTAGCGCTCACCGGCGACGCCGTGCTCGGCGGCGAGCAGGTGGCCCGCGACGCAGTCGTCGATGTCGACGAGGCTGATGTTGGTCGGGACGAAGACCTTGAGACGACCGTCGAGGAACGCGAGCAGGAAGCGCGCGGTGCCGCCGGCCCGCCCCGGACCCTGCACGGATGACGGGTTGACGCAGACGAGGTCCTGGCCAAGCTCGCGGGCCGCGGCCAGCGCGGCGCGCTCGCCTGCCGTCTTCGTCCGCTCGTACGTCGAGAGGTACCAGCCGCGGTGCGGCGTCTGCTCGTTGCCGATCGTTCCCGGCGCCTCGCCGAGCGTCGCGGCCGACGATGTGTGCACGAGCCGGCTCACGCCCGCCGAGGCGGCGGCCCGCACCGAGGCGAGCGGGGCGCCCTCGTTGAGGAGCTCCATCGGCCATGGATCGGCGACGCACAGTGAGTTGATGCCCGCGACGTTGAAGGCGAGTTCGCAGCCCTCCATGCCCCGCGCCAGCGTGTCCTGGTCATAGGCCTCGCCGCGGACCACCCGGGCGCCGCGGGCCTCGAGGGCGGCGGCAGCAGCGTCGGATCGAGCGAGGGCGACGATCTCGTCACCCCGGTCGAGCAGGCGCTTCAGGAGTGCCGTGCCGATCAGGCCCGTTCCACCTGTGATGAATACTCGGCTCACGTGAATAGTCGAGCGATCGACGGCGCTCGCGGCGTATCGTAGGGGTCACGGACGGGCGGGCGAAGTCCGGGGTGCCGTCAGGGCGCGAGCCGAGGCCGGGAATTACGATTCAGACCTCCGTGCTTCTCCGCCGCCATCCACCGGATCCCTTCCGGCCCGCCTCACCGGTGACCGAGGACCTGCGCGCCCACCCGGTCGTGCAGACGATCCTCCGGCGCCGCGAGGAAGGCTCCCGTCCGGGGGCACGGACCGATGGCCGGCGGGTAGCGCTGTTGATCGAAGGCGGTGGCCTGCGGGGGGTGGTTTCGGCCGGGATGGTCACCGCGATCGAGCAGCTCGGGCTGCGCGACGCGTTCGACGAGGTGCACGGCTCCTCGGCGGGGGCGTTCAACGCCGCCTTCCTTCTCGCGGGCCAAGCCGCCTACCTGACGACCCTCTACCAGCACGGTTTCGGTGATCCGCGCTTCGTCAGCGCCGCGCGTGTCCTGCGCGGCGGCCCGGTCTTCGACATGGATTACGTGATCGATCACGTCTGGACGCGCCAGCGGCCGCTCCGCTTCGACGCGATCGCGTCGAGCGGGATCGAGCTCCACTGCACCGCGACGGACGCCGACACGGCGTCGATCGTCGATCTCGCCGACCTGCGCACCGAGGAGGAGATCCGCAGCGCGATCCGGGCCTCGGGACGGCTGCCGTGGCTCGCCGGCCCACCGGTCCGCTTCCGCGGGATGACGCTGCTTGACGCGACGCTGGCCCAGGCGATCCCGGTCGACACCGCGTCGAGCACCGCCACCGAACTGCTCGTGCTCCAGACGCGCCCGCACGGGGTGCACCACACACCGCTGTCCTCGCCGGTCGGTGCGCTGACCGATCGCTACCTGCGATCGATCAACCCGGACCTCGTCGAGCTGCGCCGGACACGGTCGGCCCGGTACGACGCGCTCACGGCCGAGCTGGCCAGCCAGATGGCCGACCATGATCACGCCCCCGCGGTGTGCGTGATCCGGCCGCCGGCGGGCGCGGTGGTCGTCGGGCAGCTCGAGCATCGCGCATCGGTGCTGCGCACCGGCGCGAGCGAGGGAATGCGCACGGCGTGGATGGCGCTCGCCGGTGAGGACCCGGAGCTGCTCGGCGTGCTGCGGGCCTATCCGCGCCGCTCGGACCGTGCGGCGAGCCCAGCGGGCGACGATGCCCTCACCGCGGCGCGCGCGGACCCGCGCGCCACCCGGTCATAGCCGCGGGCCCGGCCGCCGCCAGAGCGGGGATCAGCCCAGCGCGCGGGCCAGGAGCGCGGTCAGCTCGACGACCTCGAAGTCGACGTCGCCGACCACCTCCGCCGCCGCCGTGTACATGGTCAGGTCCTTCGGACAGGTGACGACGAAGTAGTCGAGCCCGTCGAGACCCTGGGCCTCACGGATGCGCTGCTCACTCGGGCGTTCGGTGACCTCGGACTCGGACATCCAGATCCGGCCGCCGCCGGCGCCGCAGCAGAACGTGTTGGCGCCGTTGCGCGGCATCTCGACGAGCTCCGCCCCGGTCGCCTCGATCAACCGGCGCGGTGCGTCGGTGACCCCGTTGTAGCGCGACAGATAACACGGGTCGTGGTAGGTCACCCGTGTGCCGCTCAGCAGCGCGCCCAGCGTGATGACCCCGCGAGCGACGAGGTCGGCGAGCAGCTCGGTGTAGTGGTAGACCGGCTTGTCGAGTCCGTAGCCCGGGTACTCGTTGCGCAGCGTGTTGAGCGAATGCGGGTCGGTGGTGAAGATCGCGTCGAACCGGGCCTCGCCGAAGCTCTTCATGTTGTGCTCGACGAGCATCTCGAACAGGCCCTCCTCGCCGGCGCGGCGCACGTCGTTGCCCGAGCTGCGCTCACCGTCGAACAGCAGTCCGAACGAGACGCCGGCGTCATGGAGGATCGTGGCCAGCCGCGCGGATGCGTCCTGCACGCGCTCGTCGAAGGAGGCGAAGTCGCCGACGAACCACAGGTACTCGACGGCCTCCTTGCGGGCGTCGGGAACCGGGAAGTCGAGGCGCTTCGTCCACCGGGCCCGCAGGCGTGCGGACTTCCCGAAGGCGTTGCCCTGGAGCGCGAGGCTCTGGAATGACTGCTGGAGCTGCGGGTCGATGTCGCCCTTCTCGACCAGCAGGCGGCGCTGCCCCATGAACGCCGGCATGTCCACGATCCCGGCCGGGCAGGCATCGACGCACGCCATGCAGGTCGTGCACTGCCAGACCCCCTCCGGACGGCCGAGCCAGGCGAGCACGTCCTCGCGCTCGCTGCCGCGCGGCTCGTCGAGCAAACGATCGGCGGCGACCAGCGCGCCCGGACCGACGAAGCCGGAATCGGTCGCGGCGATCGGGCACGCCGAGAGACAGAGGCCGCACTCGAGGCAGTCCTCGAGCCGGACATAGCTCGCGAGCTCGTCGGGCGGCTTCGCCGCCGGCAGCACCTCGCTGACGCGGATGATCGCGTGCGGACCGGGGAAGCGCTCGTAGAACGGATCCATGTCGACGACGACGTCGGTGCGGACCGGGAGGTTGCCGAGCGGCTCGACCGTGATCTCGTCCCCGTAGTCGGCGAGCATGCATACGCAGCCGAGCTGCTCGCGGCCATCGACCCGCACGCCGCAGGTTCCGCACGAGGCGTGCAGGCAGGAGTGGCGCAGCGAGAGGGTGGGATCGAGGTGGAGCTGGATCCAGTGCAGGGCGTCGAACACCGTCATCCGCTCATGCACCGGGACCTCGAACTCGTCGAAGCGCTGCTCGCCGTCGCCGCCGGTGTGGCGGGAGACGCGCAGGCGGCACGTCCGGGTGGCCTGATCTGAAGTGTCCGGGTGGGTAACGGCCATGGCCCTCAGTTCCTCATGCCGCCACCGCGGCGGCGTAGTAGGCAGTGTGCGGCAGCAGCACGGTGGTCCGTGTCTCGCAGGGCTCGTCGATGTCGAGCTTGCGGCAGACCAGGTCCGAGCACAGCTCGGCCATGCCCCGAAGCGTCGTGGCTTTACCGCCGGTGATCGTGACGAATCCCTCGACCCCGTCGGTCTCCCGGTGGTCGAAGGTCTTGAACGTGCGCGACAGCTCGCGTCCGGTGTCCGCCTCGCCGCTCGATCCGACGAGCGGGCGGGCCGCCGACCATGCGGCGCGGCGCTCGGCGGTGCGCACGGCGGGAATCAGCTTGGCGCCCTCGCTGTACATGCGCTCGACGTGGTCCTCGGGCACCGTGAGGTCGTCGGGGTCCTCGACCACCCATGAGCTCGTGCCGACGACGGACAGGCTTCGCTGGGGGACGACGATGTCGCCATCGCCCGACTTGTGCAGGCGGTTGATGACCATGTTGCAGAACCGTCCGCGCAGGGCGAGCAGGACGCCGGGGGACGGGCGGATCGGCACATCGACGCCCGCCATCGCCGCGACCTTCTCCGACCACGGCCCGGTGGCGTTGACCACGAGATCCGCGTGGATCTCCTCGCTGTGGCCGGCGATGTGATCGCGCACGACGGCGCCGGAGACGAGACCACCCTGGATCAGCAGCTCGGTGACCTCGGTGTAAGGCCGGATGACCGCCCCGTTGTGCTGCGCGGTCGCAAAGAAGCGCATGACCAGTCGCATTGCGTCGATCGTCCCGTCGGGGATGCGGACTGCCGCCTTCAGCTCGGGGTTGAGATTCGGCTCGAGTTCGAGCGCGCCGGCGGGGGTCAGCGACTGCGTCGGGATGCCGCAGGCGGCGCAGCCCTCGAGGAACGGCTCGAGGTACTCGAGGTCCTCCTCGGTCACGGCGACGAACAGCCCGTCGTTGAGCTCGAACGTCCCCGGGCAGATGCGCCGCAGGATCCGGTTCTCCTCGATGCACTCGACCGCGGACTCGCGGTCGCCGACCGCGTAGCGCCCGCCGCTGTGTAGCAGGCCGTGGTGGCGTCCGGTCGTGCCCGAGGTGAGCTCTCCTCGCTCGACGAGCGTCACCCGGAGTCCGCGGAGCGCGAGATCGTGCGCCAATGCGCCACCGGTGCCACCGCCTCCCACAACCAACACATGCTCGTCGTGGTGGGAAAACGCCATTGTCGTACCTCGATTCGTTGAGCCAATCGATCCTAAGTCGCTCGCGGTCCGTGGTCATCGGCAGCGGCTACCGATCGCGATCCGGGTTGATCGCGGACGGCCTGTGCGGAAATCCCCACCCTGTGCGGAAATCCCCACCCTGTGCGGAAATCCCCACCGTTACACGGGCGCGAGCGGGTATAACCGCAGCGTGGACGTCGCGGACAGCCCAGGCTGGCGCCGGACCCTCGGTGCCGGCGCCCTCCCGACGACGGCGATGGCGCTCGGTCTCGCCGCGCTCGGGCGGCCCGGATACCTCAACCTCGGACACGGCGCCGACTTCGAGGACAACTCGGTCGCGGGCCTCGCCGCCCGCACCCATGAGGTGCTCGACGCCGCCTACGCGGCCGGCGTGCGCCACTTCGACGCCGCCCGGTCCTACGGACGAGCGGAGGAGTTCCTCGGGTCGTGGCTGCGCTCGCGGGAGATCACGCCGGGTGAGGTGACGGTCAGCTCGAAGTGGGGCTACACCTACACCGCGGACTGGCAGGTCGACGCCGACCCGCCGGAGGTCAAGGAGCTCACCGCCGATACGTTCCGGCGCCAGCTCGAGGAGACCCGGGAGCGACTCGGTGTCCACCTCTCGCTCTACCAGATCCATTCGGCGACGGTGTCGAGCGGCGTGCTCGACGACGCCGCCGTGCTCGGCGAGCTCGCGGCGCTGCGTGCGGGCGGGATCGCCGTCGGCGCGAGTGTCAGCGGCACCGAACAGGGGGCCACGGTCGAGCGCCTGGTGGCGACCGGCGGCTTCGACGCCGTGCAGGCGACGTGGAACCTGCTGGAACGCTCGGCGGGCCCGGCGCTGGGGACGGCGCACGAGGCCGGGCTCGGTGTGATCGTCAAGGAGGCGCTGGCCAACGGCAGGCTCACCGCGCGCGGCGCGGTCGATCCGCTCGCGCGGGCCGCCCGGCGGCTGGGCGTCACCCAGGACGCGCTCGCGATCGCCGGGGTGCTCGCCCGGCCGTGGGTTGACACCGTCCTCAGCGGCGCCACCACGGTCGCGCAACTCGAGAGCAACCTCGGCGCCGTTCACGTCGAGTGGGACCCCGCGCTCGAGGACGAGCTCGGGGCGCTGATCGAGGAGCCCTCGGCGTACTGGAGCACGCGCTCCGGACTCCCCTGGACGTAGCGTTCTCGGCGGCCCCGAACCCACTGCTGGCGCTTTCGAATGCCCTCCGTAACGTTTGTTACAGGGCGGGGTTTGTGTGGGCGTGCTCCCCGTCCGGCGTGACAATTCCCTGCCCGCGCGCGTCAAGCGCAGCGCGCGGCAGGCTCGCGCCTCGGCTCCGCGCTTCCTGCCCGTCCGGCGCAAGCAATCGAAGTCGGCCCTCATCAAGCAACGCGCGCAGGACCTGCTCCCGGCCGCGCCCCAGCTCGATCTCCCGTGGGCACGATCCAAGCCCGCCGTCGCCACGCGCGAGGCGGTGCTGCGGGTCCTGCTGAAACCGCTGCTGACCTACTACACGAGCCGGAAGACGAACGGCCGCGAGAAGCTCCCGCGCCTGAAGGCGCCGGTGATCCTCGTCGCCAACCACGTCAGCCACATCGACACCCCGGTGATCCTCGCCGCGCTCCCGCGCCGGTTTCGCAAGAAGACCGTCGTCGCCGCGGCCGCCGACTACTTCTACCGCAACCGGCTCGTCGCGGTCACCGTCTCGCTGCTCTTCAACACCGTGCCACTGGACCGGAAAGGCGGCGGTCTCGAGAAGGAGTCCGTCGGACACGTCGATCGCCTGCTCGACGGCGGCTGGAACCTGCTGCTGTTCCCCGAGGGGACGCGCTCACGTCAGGGCGCTGCCGGCCGGCTGCGGCGCGGCGCGGCGGTGCTGGCCGCGCGGCACCGCGTCCAGATCATCCCGATCCGGGTCACCGGGACGCGCAACGTGATGCCCCCCGGGCGCTTCTGGCCCTCACGCCTGCGCAGCAGCCGCAACGGCTCCAAGCGCCACGACGTCAGCATCTCGTTCGGCGACCCGATCACCGTCACCGGCGACACCCACGCGGTCATCAGGCGGATCCAGCACTTCTTCGACGCGGCCGAGCAGCCGGTCTCGCACAAGTAGCGCTCAGCGCCGGCCTGCAGAACCTTTCGCTATTCGGCAAGAACTGCAGGTTGGCGGTCGGCGCAGGTCGCGCTCAGCGCAACGGCTGCGGCACGCGGGTCGGCAGCGCCGCGAGGCTGTCGTCATCGTCGTCGTCGAGCCAGTCGACGGTGCGTGTGACCGCCTTCTTCCACTTGCGGTAGCCGCGGTCGCGCTGGCTCGGCTCCATCGCCGGCAGCCACTCGGCGGCCTTGTGCCAGTTGTGCTTGAGGCTGTCGAGGTCGGGCCAGAACCCCACGGCCAGGCCGGCGGCATACGCGGCGCCGAGCGACACGGTCTCGGAGACGTTCGGCCGCACGACGGGGACGTCGAGGACATCGGCCAGGAACTGCATCAGCAGGTTGTTGGCGGTCATGCCGCCGTCGACGCGGAGCTCGGCGAGCCCCTCGCCGTAGTCGCGGGTCATCGCCTCGATGACCTCACGCGTCTGCCATGCCGTCGCCTCGAGCACGGCTCGCGCGAGGTGGCCCTTGTTGATGTAGCCGGTGAGCCCGGCGATCACCCCACGGGCATCGCTGCGCCAATGCGGCGCGAACAGGCCCGAGAACGCCGGTACGAAATAGCACCCGCCGTTGTCCTCGACGGTGAGCGCGAGCGTCTCGACCTCGGCGGCGCTGCCGATCAACCCGAGGTTGTCCCGGAACCACTGCACAAGGGCCCCGGTGACCGCGATCGATCCCTCGAGCGCGTAGGTCGGAGGGCGCGATCCGAGCTGATAGCCGAGCGTCGTCAGCAGCCCGCCCTGCGAGGTGATCGGCTGCTCGCCGGTGTTGAGCAGCAGGAAGCTGCCGGTGCCATACGTGCACTTCGCCTCGCCCGCCTCGAAGCACGTCTGGCCGACGAGCGCCGCGTGCTGATCGCCGAGGACCGATGCCACCGGGACGCCCGGGAGCGCGATCCCCTCCGCCTCGCCATAGATGGCCGAGGACGGCCGGATCTCCGGCAGCATCGCGCGGGGGATGCCGATCATCGAGAGCAGCTCGTCGTCCCAGTCGAGCGTCTCGATGTTCATCAACAGCGTGCGGCTCGCGTTCGTCACGTCGGTGGCGTGACGACCGCAGAGATTCCAGATCAGCCACGAGTCCATCGTGCCGAACAGCACCTCGCCGGCCTCGGCGCGCTCACGCAGCTCCGGGGTATGGTCGAGCAGCCAGCGGATCTTCGGACCCGAGAAGTAGGTCGAGACGGGCAGTCCGGTCCTCTCACGGAAGGGTTCGTGGCCGAACTCCTCGATGAGCGATCGGCACAGGCGGTCGGTCCGGGTGTCCTCCCAGTTGATCGCGTTGCCCACGGGCCGGCCCGTGCGGGCATCCCAGAGCACCGTCGTCTCACGCTGGTTGGCGATCCCGAGCGCGCTCAGCTCGCCCGGCGATAGGTTGGCCTTCTGGAGCGCCTCCGCGACGACCGTGACCACGTTTCGCCAGATCTCGTCGGGGTCATGCTCTACCCAGCCCGGCATCGGATAGTGGTGATGATGTTCCTTCTGCGCCACCGAGACGATGCGGGCGCGACCGTCGAAGACAAAGCAGCGCGACGATGCCGTGCCCTGATCGATCGAGACGACGTAGCGATCGGTCATCGGTGATGGATGTGTGATGCCAAGGAGTCGCTCCGAGCTCTCGGAGGAATAGTACGGGTCGGTGCGAGCGGCGACCGAAAACTTGCGGGTCAGGCCGGCCCGTTCCTCGCCCACACGTTGGCGGCCCGGGTGACGGTCTTCTTCGGGCGCAGCGACGGTTGCAGCACCGATCCGTGCGCGAGGGCGACGGCCTTCAGCGACCGGTGTGGCACCGCCGGCACGCCGACCCGCGCGGCCGCTTCGATCACCGCGTGCCGCTTGCGCCCCCGGGAGAGCGGAAGCTCGAGGGCGACGATGCTGGCGTGTCTGCCACGCATGCCGTAGGCGTGCGCCTCGACCTGTCCCCACATGATGACGGCGCCGCCGATCAGGTCGGGCGTCGCCGCCGACGCCGTCCTCGGGCAGGGGTCGTAGTAGGCGTACACGCCGCAGCTGCAGTCCTTGGCCGGGACCTCCGCCGGGCTGTGGCCGAGGTCGCAGCGAGCGGTGATCCCCGCGGCTGACCACGGGCCGCCGCCGCGCATCGATGTGAGCACGCCGTCCTCCAGGCGCCACTGGCGGAAGCCGACGAGCGGGACGATCAGGTCCGGCGCGCGCCCGTCAGCGTGCTCGAGGGTGCTCATCTCGACGGCGAGGGCTCCCGTTCGGGTTCTGGCTTCGAGCGCTCGGGAGGACGCTCCGGAGCGACCGCCGGCTGCACCGGCTCGGTGACCGGAACGCGCAGCGGCTCGACGATAATCGTCCGAGACGGTCCGTCGAGCGAACCGACGGGTTGACGAGATACGCTCTGTCGGTGCACGGTGGCTCTCCTCGATGTGATCGGAGCTCCACGGTGAAGCGTAGCCCAGCCGTACGTCGAGCTTGATCAGGACTGTGTCGCCACTCTTTCACCGCAACGAGGAGAAGGCCGCGCGCAAGGCCGCGGCCAAGCAGGAGGTCGAGCGCCTGCGGAAGCTGGGCGTCGAGGACCTCGCCGTGGACGTGATGCCCGGGCTCGGACCCGACGGACCCACGCACGGGACGAGCATGCGGGCCCAACAGCTGTGCGAGTACCTCCTGAAGGGCTTTCCGGGTTACGGACAGTCGGCCACGCTCGATCTCCTACCCGCGGTCAACCGAGCGCTCGACATGCTCGAGAAGGCCGGGCTCGTCGCCCCGATCTCGATCCAGCGAACGCCGGTGTGGCGGATCACGCCCCGCGGCGAGAGCACGCTCGCCGAGGGGACGGTGCGGGAGCGCCTGCAGGCCGCCGGATAGCGCCCGCCGGACCGGACGCAGCTAGCGCCTACTCGGTCTCGGCGTCCTGGCCTTCGCTGAACCGGCCCTGGATGTGCTTCTCGGGATCCTCGTCGCCGAGCTCCTCCTGGCCTTCGCTGAACCGGCCGCGGACGTGCTTCTCGGGATCCGCCTCGCCGAGATCCTCCTGACCCTCGCTGAACCGACCGACGCGCTCGTCCTCGGGGAACGCCTCCGCATCCTTCTGGCCCTCCGCGAATCCACCTTCGGGCTGATCGGGATCGGCCGTCTTCCTGGGATCTTCTGGCATCTGCTCCTCCTTCACCTCGTAACACCGGCGTCGCGCTGCCCGGCCGCGACGTCGTCGGCAGGTGCGTAACGGCTGGTCACGCACCTAGGGTATACCGCGCGCCCATGGGCTCCCAAACCGTCTACCACGGGATCGCCCCGAGCTCTCGCGAGACGGCGCGCGCGGCTTCGCGAACATAGGCCAGCAGGTCGGGGCGCGGCTGTCGCACCGCCAGCAGGCGCTCGGGCGGACCGAAGATGCCCATCGCCCCGGCGGTCATGCCGCGGCGATCGACGATCGGCGCGGCGTAGGAAACCTGGCCCGGGACCAGCTCACCGATGTCCGCCGCCCAGCCCTGCTCGCGCACGCGGGCCAGCTCACGCTCGAGCCGCTCGGGGTCGGTGATCGTCGCCGTCGTGAATGCCTCGAGGCCGTCGGCGGCGAGCGCCGAGGCGACGTAGGGGTGGTCCGCGAGCAGCACCTTGCCGAGGGCGGTCGCGTGGGCCGGCAGCAGCGAGCCGACGTCGAGCGACTGGAGGGTGTCATCTGGGCGGAACACGTGGTGGACGATGAGGACCCGACGTTCGTGCAGCGTCCCGATCCGCACGGCCTCGTGCGTGCGCGTCGCCAGCGAATCGGACCAGTTGAGCGCGCGGGCGCGCAGCTCGTTGCCGTCGAGATAGCTGGAGCCCATGTGGAGCAGCGCGGCGCCGAGCTGGTACTTCCCGCTGTCGGGATCCTGCTCGACGAAGCCGACGCTCTGAAGCGTGCGCAGCAGCCCGTGGACGGTGCCCTTCGGCAGCTCCATCTCGCCGGCGATGTCGACGACCCCGAGGCGCCGGTTGCGGCCCGACAGCAGCCGCAGGATGGTCGCGGCGCGCTCGATCGACTGGATGTTGCCGGGCATCGCGCGGTCAGGCCGAGAGCGTGGGCCGGTGAAGCCGGCAAGCGGGTGGGGCGGTCACGGATGTGCGGACGTCGGTCGGCATTGTCGAACGTCTGGGAAATATCTCAACTAAGTTTGACATTGTCGAACGCTGTGGATTAGGATCGGCCCGGTCCACAACTGCGTTTGAGGAAGGAGACCGGAATTGGGCACAATCGCCGCAGTTGCAGTACATATTCCGAAGTTGGGCATCATTCCGTCGGAGATCATCGGGACGGGGCTCCTGATCCTGCTCGGCGACGGCGTGGTGGCAGCAGTGCTGCTGGCCAAGTCGAAGGCGGAGAACTCCGGCTGGATCGTCATCACCTTCGGGTGGGGCATGGCGGTGATGATCGGCGTCTACGGCGCGTTCTTCTCCGGCGCGCATCTCAACCCGGCGGTCACGCTGGGTCTGTGGATCCATGGGTCGATCACCGGATCGCAGGCGTGGAAGTACTTCGTCGGCGAGATGATCGGCGCGATGATCGGCGCCTTCCTCGTCTTCCTCACGTACTACCTGCACTGGAGGGACACGGAGGATCCGGGCTTGAAGCTGGCGGTGTTCTCCACCGGCCCGGCGATCCGCAACTACGCCTGGAACCTGATCACCGAGATCATCGGCACATTCGTGCTGGTCTTCGGAGTCCTGATGATCACCGCCCCGTGGATCGTCGGACTAACACCGGCCCTGGCGCCGCTGATCATCGGCCTGCTGGTGCTCGCCATCGGCCTGTCGCTCGGCGGTCCGACGGGGTACGCGATCAACCCGGCGCGTGACCTCGGGCCGCGGATCATGCACGCGATCCTGCCGATCCCCGGCAAGGGCGGGTCGGACTGGTCGTACTCATGGGTGCCGGTGCTCGGGCCGCTGATCGGCGGCGCGATCGCCGCGATCTTCTTCGACGCCGTCTTCGGCAGCGCCCCGCTGTGAGGCGACAGCGATGAAGAAGCTCATCAATTCACCCGACGACGTTCTCCGCGAGGCGCTCCAGGGCGTCGAGGCGGCGCACGGCGACCGCGTGCGTGTCAACTACGACCCAGCGTATGTGGTTCGAGCTGACGCGCCCGTCCAGGGCAAGGTCGGACTCGTCTCCGGGGGTGGCTCCGGCCACGAGCCGATGCACGGCGGGTTCGTGGGCCCGGGCATGCTCGACGCGGCATGTCCGGGCGAGGTGTTCACCTCGCCGACGCCCGATCAGATGCAGGCGGCGACGCAGGCCGTGGACGGCGGCGCCGGCGTGCTGCACATCGTCAAGAACTACACCGGCGATGTCATGAACTTCGACATGGCGGCGGAGCTGACGCGCGCCGACGGTGTCGAGGTCGAGGCCGTGGTGACCAACGACGATGTCGCCGTCCAGGACTCGCTCTACACGGCGGGACGCCGGGGCGTTGGCATCACGGTGGTGCTTGAGAAGATCTGCGGCGGTGCCGCCGAGGACCGCCGCTCCCTGAAGGAGGTCGCCGAGTTGGCCCGCCGGGTCAACGCCAACGGCCGCTCGATGGGGATGGCGCTGACGCCATGCGTCACGCCGGCGTCCGGAAGCCCGAGCTTCGAGCTCGCCGATGACGAGGTCGAGATCGGGATCGGGATCCACGGGGAGCCCGGCCGCTTCCGCGAGAAGATCGGCCCGGCGTCACAGATCGCCGAGCGGCTGTTCACGCCGATCGTCGAGGACCTGCCGTTCTCATCCGGCGACCGCGTGCTCGCGTTCGTCAACGGGATGGGCGGCACGCCGCTGATCGAGCTCTACGTCATGTACAACGAGGTCGCGAAGCTCGCGTCAGCCCACGGGCTGACGATCGAGCGCAACCTGATCGGGAACTACATCACCTCGCTGGAGATGCAGGGCTGCTCGATCACGCTCCTCAAGCTCGACGACGAGATGGTCCGGTACTGGGACGCTCCGGTCAACACCCCGGGGCTTCGCTGGGGCGCCTGAGGTTGGCGGTCAACACCGAAACGGTTACGGACTGGATGGCACGCTTCGCCGAATCGATGCAGGCGCATCGTGAGGAGCTCGTGCAGCTCGACACCGCGATCGGCGACGGCGACCACGGGACGAACATGGACCGCGGCATGCGCAAGGCGATGGAGAAGCTCGGGTCCACCGAACCGGCGGATCCCGGGGCCGTGCTCAAGACCGTCGCGATGGCGCTCATCTCGAGCGTCGGCGGGGCGGCCGGTCCGCTGTACGGGACCCTGCTGCTGCAGATGGGCACGGCGATGGCGGGCGACGACGAGGTTGACCTCGAGACGTACGCCGCCGCCTGGCGCAAGGGTGTCGAGGGCGTGCAGGCGCGTGGGAAGGCGCAGCCGGGAGACAAGACGATGGTTGACGCGTTGCTGCCCGCGCTCGCCGCGCTGGAGCAGGCGTCGGACCTCGATTCAGGGCTGCGCGAGGCAATGAGCGCGGCCGAGCAGGGGATGCGGGACACGATCCCGCTCATCGCCCTGAAGGGACGGGCGAGCTACCTGGGGGAGCGCAGCAAGGATCACCAGGATCCGGGCGCGACCTCCACCTATTACCTGTGCCAGACAGCCGCCGAGGCGCTGGCAGGTTGAAAGGAAAGAACGCCGATGGCTGACTACGTCGCAGCACTCGATCAGGGAACCACCAGCACGCGCTGCATGCTCTTCGACCACGGCGGCAACGTTGCGGCCGTCGAGCAGCTCGAGCATGAGCAGATCTATCCCCAGCCGGGGTGGGTCGAGCACGATCCCAAGGAGATCTGGCAGCGCTCGCGCCAGGTGATGGACAAGGCGGCCCAGGACGCCGGCGGCACGGTCAAGGCCGTCGGGATCACCAACCAGCGTGAGACGACCGTCGTCTGGGATCGCAACACGGGCGAGCCCGTTCACAACGCGATCGTCTGGCAGGACACCCGCACCGACAAGATCTGCGACGAGCTGATGAAGGACGGCGGCCAGGATCGCTTCCGGTTGAAGAACGGGTTGCCGATCGCCACTTACTTCTCCGGGCCAAAGGTGCGCTGGATCCTCGACAACGTCGACGGCGCGCAGGCGAGGGCGGACGCGGGTGACCTCTGCTTCGGCAACATCGACACGTGGTGCATCTGGAATCTGACCGGAGGCACCGACGGCGGGCTGCACATCACCGATGTGTCCAACGCGAGCCGCACGATGCTGATGAACCTCCAGACGCTCGACTGGGACGACGAGCTGCTGAGCGCCATCGGCGTACCCCGCTCGATGCTTCCCGAGATCAAGCCGTCGAGCGCCCCGTACGGGGAGGTCACGAGCGGCGTGTTCAAGGGAATCCAGGTCGCAGGCGATCTCGGCGACCAGCAGGCGGCGACGTTCGGCCAGACCTGCTTCTCGGTCGGCGAGGCGAAGAACACCTACGGAACGGGCAACTTCCTGCTGCTCAACACGGGCAACGAGGCGGTGCAGTCCAAGAACGGACTGATCACCACCGTCGGCTACAAGATCGGCGACCAGAAGGCCGTGTACTGCCTCGAGGGCTCGATCGCGATCACCGGGGCGCTCGTGCAGTGGTTGCGCGACAACCTCAAGATGATCCGGACCGCTCCCGAGGTCGAGGACCTCGCCAAGTCGGTCGACGACAATGGCGGTTGCTACATCGTGCCGGCGTTCTCAGGGCTGTTCGCGCCGTACTGGAAGTCGGACGCCCGCGGCGTGTTCGCGGGGCTCACGCGTTACGTCACGGCCGGGCACATCGCCCGCGCGGCGCTTGAGGCGACGGCGTTCCAGAGCCGCGAGGTCGCGGACGCGATGAACGCCGATTCAGGCGTCGACCTCGAGTCGCTCAAGGTCGACGGCGGCATGGTCGGCAACGAGACGCTGATGCAGTTCCAGGCGGACATCCTCGGGGTGCCGGTGATCAGGCCGAAGGTGGCCGAGACGACGGCGCTCGGCGCCGCCTACGCGGCCGGGCTCGCCACGGGCTTCTGGAGCACCGAGGAGGAGCTGCGCGAGAACTGGGTCGAGGACAAGCGCTGGGAGCCGAAGATGGACGCCGCGGCGCGGGACACCGCGTACCACTTCTGGAAGAAGGCCGTCGAGCGGACCTTCGACTGGGCTGAGTAGTGCATGTGGCGTTGCTCCGGTCCGTCGCGACCGGAGCAACGCCGCCCGCCCTCATCGCGAGAGTAAGCTGACCCAGTGGAGAAGCTCAGCACCGACGTCCTGGTGATTGGCGGAGGGGCCACGGGCGCCGGAGTGGCGTGGGATGCAGCGCTCCGCGGGTTCGACGTCGTGCTGGTGGAGCGCGGGGATCTCGCCACCGGCACCACGGGCCGCTTTCACGGTCTCCTGCATTCCGGCGGCCGCTACGTCGTCAAGGACCCCGCGGCCGCGGACGAGTGTGCGCGTGAGAACGTCATCGTCCGGGAGATCGCCGCCGACTGCATCGAGGACACCGGTGGGTTCTTCGTCACGACGCCGTTCGACGATCCGGCCTACGCCGACCGCTTCGCCGAGGGCTGTCGCACGTCCGGCGTGCCCTGCGAGGAGATCGAGCCGGCGCAGGCATTGCGGGACGAGCCACGACTGAACCCGCGGATCTCACGGGCCTTCCGGGTGCCGGACGCGAGCATCGACGTGTGGAAGCTCGTCTGGGCGATGGTGCGGGGCGCGCGGGAGCGCGGGGCGCGCGTGCTTCCCTACCACAAGGCCGTGGCCGTGCACCGAGACGGCGACTCGGTTCAGGGCGCGCGCGTGCGCGACGCGCGCACGGGCGAGGAGCTCGACATCGAGGCGCGGGTGACGGTCAGCGCCGCGGGCGCGTGGGCCGGCCAGATCGCCGAGCTCGCCGGCATCGAGGGCGTCCACGTGATGCCGGGCAGAGGCATCATGATCGCGATGAACCACCGGCTGGTGAACACGGTCGTGAACCGCTGCCAGATGCCCACCGACGGCGACATCCTCGTGCCGATCCGGACGGTGAGCGTGATCGGGACGACGGATGTGCACACCGATGATCCCGACGACCACTCGGTCCTCCAGAACGAGGTCGACGCGATGCTCGAGGACGGTGAGCGCCTCGTGCCGGGATTGAAGGAGGCGCGCGCGCTGCGCGTGTGGACCGGCGTGCGGCCGCTGTTCGAAGATCGCAAGGACGGTGGCTCCTCCTCGACGCGTGACGTCACCCGGGCCCACGCGCTCCTCGACCATCGCCAGCGGGATGGGGTCAGCGGCTTCTTGACGATCACCGGCGGCAAGGTGACGACCTACCGGCTGATGGCCGAGGACACCGTCGACGCGATCTGCCGCCAGCTCGGCGAGTCGCGACCCGCCACCACCGCGACGCGGAGGCTGCCCGGCTCCGAGGACGGCGTGTTCTACCACCTCGCCGGGCGGCTGCGCCAGCGCGAGCGGCACCTCGTCACCGATCAGCTCGTGTGCGAGTGCGAGCTCGTGGAGCGGGGCCGGCTCGAGAGCGAGCTGCGCGAGCAGGTCACGACCGACTTCGACGACGTCCGGCGTGCGCTGCGGCTCGGGATGGGTCCATGCCAGGGGGGCTTCTGCATCTACCGCGCCGCGGGCATCGCCCACGGCCTGGGCGGTCTCGATACGGGGCGGGCGAACGACGCCCTGATCGAGTACGCGCGTGAGCGCTGGAAGGGCAGCTGGCCGATTCTCTACGGCGACCAGCTCCGGCAGAGCCGGCTCGACGAGTGGATCTTGCAGGGCGTGCTCGACATCGGACACGTGCCGACATGACCGGATCGCTGACCTACGACGCGGTCGTGCTCGGCGCGGGCGTCGCCGGACTCACGGCCGCGGCCCGGCTGGCCGAGGAGGGCGCCCGCGTCTGCGTGCTGGCCAAGGGGGTCGGCTCGACGCACCTGGCCCCGGGGACCGTCGACGTGCTCGGGTATGACCCGGAGCGCGTCGAGGAGCCCCCCGAGGCGCTGGCCCGCTTCGTCGCCGCCCACCCCGAGCACCCCTATGCGCTGATGGGCGTCGATGCGATCGCCCCGGCGCTCGAGTGGTTCGCCGCGCGCATCGATCGCGGCCCGCAGCCCGGCTACCGGTACACGGGCGGACTCGAGCGCAACCATCTGCTGCCCACCGCCGTCGGCGCGGCCCGGCCCTCCGCGCTCGTCCCGGTGACGATGGCCGCCGGCGCGATCGCCGACCCGGCGCCGGTGTGCGTGGTCGGCACGCGGGTGCTGCGCGACTTCCACGCGTCGCTGTGCGCCGCGAACCTCCGGCGGGCTGGGGTCGAGGCCCGGGCGGTCGCGCTCGACCTCGACGTCGGGCGACCGGAGATCAACGCGGTCGGCCTGGCGCGGCGCTTTGACCTCCCGGCCTTCCGTGCCGCCTTCGCCGCCCGCCTGCTGCCGCTGCTGCGCAGTGGCGAGCGCGTCGCGCTGCCCGCGATTCTCGGTCTCAGCGATCCCCATGGCGCCTGGTCCGACCTCGAGCACAGACTGGGACGACCCGTGTTCGAGATTCCCACGCTGCCCCCGTCCGCCCCCGGCATGCGCGTCTACAACGCGCTGCTCGCCGCCCTGCGCGCGGCCGGCGGCCGGCTCGTCCTCGGCGCCGAGGTGCTGGGCGCCGAGCGCGATGGCGACCGGATCGCCGCCGTGCGCGCCCACACCAGCGGGCATGACACGGTGTTCGCGGCGCGCTGGATCGTGCTCGCGACTGGCGGCTTCGCCTCGGGTGCGATCGAGCTCGGGTCCGACTGGCACGCCCGGGAGACCGTCCTCGGGCTACCGTTGCGCGGGATGCCGGCCCCCGGCGAGCAGCGCTTCACCGCCGACTACTTCGGTCCCCAGCCGATGTCGTCGGTCGGCGTCGCGGTGGATTCCTCGCTGCTGGCCCAGGGAACCGAGAATGTGCTCGTCGCGGGTGCCGCGCTCCCCGGCGCGGTGCCGTGGCGGGAGGGCTCGGGCGAGGGCATCGCACTCACGAGCGGCAGCGTTGCCGCGCAGACGGCGCTCGAGCGCGAAGGGGCGGCGGCGACAGCATGACCGACATCCAGTCGCACGAGGAGCTGCGCAGCTCGCTTGACCACTGCGTCAAGTGCACGATCTGCGAGACGGTCTGCCCGGTCTCGAACGTGACGCCATTGTTTCCCGGGCCGAAGTACGCCGGTCCGCAGGCCGAGCGGTTCAGGGTCCACGGCGAGTTTCCGGACGAGTCGTCGGTCGACTATTGCTCGGGCTGCGGGCTGTGCACGATGTCCTGCCCGCAGGGCGTGAAGATCGCCGAGCTGAACGCTCATGCTCGGTATGCCGTCAAGCAGGACAAGGGCGTGCCGGTGCGCGATCGGCTGATCACGCGGCCCACCGTCCTCGGGCGCCTCGGGACGCCGGTCGCGCCGCTGGCCAACGCGATGCTGCGATTCCGGCCCGCCCGGATCCTCGGCGAGCGGCTGCTCGGCGTGCACCGCGATGCGCCGGTTCCGAAGTTCGCCGGGCGCACGTTCCGTTCGTGGGCGCGTCGCCACCACGGCCCCAGCCTCGGGACCAAGGTCGTGTTCTTCCATGGCTGCGGCACCGAGTACTACGAGCCGGATGTCGGCGAGAAGGTCGTCGCCGTGCTCGAGCACAACGGCTACCGCGTGGAGATTCCCAAGCAGGACTGCTGCGGTCTGCCGCTGCAGTCAAGTGGCCTGTTCGACGACGCCAGGAAATCGGTGCTGCGGCTCGCGCGGGTGTTCGCCCCCCACGCGCGCGAGGGCACCCTGATCGTCGGCAACGCGACGAGCTGCACGCTCATGCTCAAGCGCGAGGCCCGGGAGATCCTCGGTCTCGAGGACGATCCCGACCTCGCGATGGTCAGCCGCCAGACCTACGACATCTGCGAGCTGCTGCTCGAGCTCCACCACCGGGGCGAACTCAAGACGGACTTCCAGCCGGTGAGGGAGACCGTCGCCTACCACGCTCCGTGTCAGCAGCAGGGGCACTGGATGGGCAAGCCCGCGGTGGAGTTGCTCGCCCTCGTGCCCGGCCTCGACGTCCGCGAGCTCGACGCACGCTGCTGCGGCATCGCCGGCACCTACGGGCTCAAGCGCGAGAAGTACCAGATCGCGATGGACGCCGGAGCCGACCTGTTCGACCAGGTGGCCAGGTCCGGCGCCGAGGTCGTCGCGTGCGACAGCGAGACCTGCCGCTGGCAGATCGAGCACGGCACGCACCGCCGGTCGGTCCACCCGGTCGAGCTGCTGCATCAGGCCTACCGCCTGTAGACATGGTCGGCATCGTCGTCGTCTCGCACAGCGCGACGCTCGCTCAAGGTGTTGTGGAGCTCGCCCGGCAGATGGGCGGCGACGAGCTCGCGCTCGAGGCCGCGGGCGGACTCGAGGACGGCACGCTCGGCACCGACGTCGAGCGGGTGCGGGCCGCGATCGAGCGGGCGATGGGCGCCGACGGCGTGCTCGTGCTGATGGACCTCGGCAGCGCACTGATGAGCGCGGAGATGGCCGTCGAGTTCGTCGAGTCCGACGGCCGGGTGGAGCTGAGCGATGCGCCGTTCGTCGAAGGCACGGTCGCCGCCGCGGTGGCGGCGCGGGGAGGTGCCTCGCTCGATGAGGTGCGCGACGAGGCCCGGCGGGCGATCGCGATGAAGGAGGCCCAGCTCGGCGTCGAGCCCGCGGCGCCGTCGCCTGCCCCGGAACCTCAAGCCGATGTCGTGGCCGCCGGACCGCAGGCGCGCATCCGCGTGCTCAACGAGATCGGCCTCCACGCCCGTCCCGCCGCGCTCGTGGCCGAGCTGGCGAACCGTTTCGACGCCGATCTGCGGCTCGCCAAGCCCGGCGGCCCCGGGCCGGTGAGCGCCCGCAGCCTCACCGGCCTGATGACTCTCGTCGCCCGCAAGGGCGACGAGCTTGTGGCGACGGCATCCGGGCCGCAGGCCGACGAGGCGCTGGCGGCGCTCAGCGAGCTCGCTCGCGAGGGGTTCGGGGACGGCGTGCCGGTGAGCGCGATCGACGGCGGGACCGCCGTCGCCGCCACGCCCGCGGAGGAACTCGCGCCGGCCGAGCCTCAGCCGGGCGCGCTGTTGCGCGGCATCGCGGCCTCGAGCGGACTCGCGATGGGCCCCGTGCACCGCCTCGCCGAGCGATTCCACGCTCCGCCGGAGCGGCCCTCGCAGGGGGCGGAGCTCGAGCGCCAGCGCCTCGAGGCGGCGCGCGACGCCGCCCGGACGGCGATCGCGCACGACCGCGATTGGGTGGCGAGCCGAAGCACCGCGGCCGACGCGGCGATCTTCTCCGCCCACCTCGCCCTGCTCGATGACGAGGCGATCGTGCAGGCGGCGACGGCGCGGATCGACGCGGGGGCCGCGGCCGAGACCGCCTGGTACGAGGCGAGCGAGGAAACCGCAGGGGCGTGGCGCGCGATCGACGATGCGCTGCTGCGGGAACGGGCGATCGACGTCGAGGACGTCGCGCGCCGCGTGCTCGCCGCGCTCGAGGGGCGAGAGGGGGAGCCGAGGGTCGGGCCGGCGGGCGTGTTGGTCGCCGCCGAGCTGACGCCGGCCGACGCCGCGGCGATCGATCCGGCTCACGTTCGGGGGATTGCCGCCGCGCGGGGAACCGCCACCGCGCATGCGGCGATCCTCGCGCGGGCGCTCGGAATCCCCGCCGTGGTCGGGCTTGGCCCCTCGGTGCTGGCGATCCCGCAGGACACCCCCGTGCTCCTCGACGGCGGTGAGGGCACCCTGCTCATCGCCCCGAGCGAGGAGGAGACGCAGCGTGCCGACCGGGCGCGTGAGCTGGCGCTCGAGCGTCGCGCCACGGCCCGCGGTCACGCGCATGAGCCTGCGCTCACGCGCGACGGGGTGAGGATCGAGGTGGCGGCGAACCTCGGCGGTGCCGGTGGGGCGGCGGCTGCCGTCGAGCTGGGGGCGGACGGCGTCGGCCTGCTGCGGACGGAGTTCCTCTTCCTCGACCGGCCGGACATCCCCGGGGAGGACGAGCAGGTCGCGACGATCACCGAGATCGCGCAGGCGCTCGGCGGCCGCCCGCTGATCGTGCGCACGCTCGACGTTGGCGCCGACAAGCCACTGCCGGCCCTGCCGATGCCTCCCGAGCAGAATCCGTTCCTCGGCCGGCGGGGCATTCGTCTCTCCTTCGACCATCCCGAGCTGCTGGACACGCAGCTGCGGGCCGTCCTGCGCGTCGCCGCCACGTATCCGGTCAAGGTGATGTTCCCGATGGTGGCCACCGCTGCCGAGCTCGACGCGGCGCTCGCCGCGGTGCAGCGGGCCCGGGCGGCCACCGGCGTGCAGGCGCCGCTCGAGGTCGGGATCATGGTCGAGGTGCCCTCCGCCGCGCTGCGGGCGGATCAGCTCGCCGCCGCGGCGGACTTCTTCTCGATCGGAACGAACGACCTCACCCAGTACACGATGGCCGCCGAGCGCGGCAACGAGCTCGTCGGAGACCTGCTCTCCGGGCCGCAGCCGGCCGTGCTCCGGCTCGTCCGGGAGACGGTCGCCGGCGCCGAGGCGCACGGCCGCTGGGTGGGAGTATGCGGTGAGCTCGCCGGCGACCCGGCGTCGGCGGTGCTGCTCGTGGGCCTCGGGGTGCGCGAGCTGAGCATGGCCCCGCCGCTCGTCCCCGAGGTCAAGCAGGCCCTGCGGTCGGTGACCGTGTCCGACGCCGCGGAGGCTGCGAGACGCGCGCTCGACGCCCGCGACGCCGCCGAAGCACGCGCCGTTGCGGCCGGTCTGCTCGCGTAAGCCGCTGATACGATCGCGCCTACTGTGGAGGCTCTGCGCTGAGAACGGCGAGAGGCAGCGCGCGAGCCCGCGCGTTGATCCTGGCCGGCACGAGTCTCCGAATCGTGGCCACGCCGGTCGTGATGGCCCTGGTCATCAGCCGGTCGTGGACGGCGGCCGCGATCGTGTTCGTCCTCGCGGCCAGTACCGACTGGTTCGACGGGCGTTTTGCCCGCCGTTGGAACGTCAGCTCGCGGCTGGGGTCGTTCCTCGACACGACGGCCGACAAGCTCCTCGTCACCGGCGTCCTCATCGCCCTGGTGGCGGTCGGGCGCGCGTCGCCCTGGGTGTCGATGGTGATCATCGGCCGCGAGCTCAGCCTGCTCGGTCTGCGCGGCGCGGTGGCCACGCAGGGAGGGCACCTCGAGCCGTCGCTGCTCGGCAAGGCGAAGGCGACCACGCAGTTCGTCGCGCTGGCCCTGGTCATGCTGCGACCCGACGTCGTCATCGCCGGCGCCTACCTCGACCAGTGGCTGCTCGGGGTCGCCGCGATCGTGTCGGTCTGGTCGGGGATCGACTACTTCGTTCGCTTCTCCTCGGCGCTCCGAGACGCGGACTGATCATTCGGCATCGGCGGACCCGGGGCGCCGTCGGCGGCTTGGGCCAGGCGGCGGTGCAGCCGCTCGCGGAGCTCCTCGGGATCGTAGGAGCGGTGCGTGCGCCGTTTGCGCGCCACGATGACCCCAGTCGCGGCGACGCCGGCGATCCCCGCGAGACCGATCAGCTTCCACCGTGGCCGCATCGGTCCCGTAGGTTAGTCGCGATGAACCGCTCCACGCTGTCGCTCGATGACGCTGTCGCGATCGCGTCGACCGGCGACGTCTGGCTGTTCCGGGGCCGGTCGGCCGCCGACCTCGCCATCCGCGCCGTGACCAACAGCCCGGTCAATCACGTCGGCATGGTCGTCGCCATCGACGACCTGCCGCCGCTGCTGTGGCACGCCGAGCTCGGCCGTTCGCTCACCGATGTGTGGACGGGGAAGCAGCAGCGCGGCGTGCAGCTTCACCATCTTGCCGAGGCGGTCACGACTTGGAACGAGCGCTACCACCAGCGCGCCTGGGTCCGCCAGCTGATCGGCCCGATCGAGCGTCATCACGAAGACCGTCTGATCGAGACCATTGCCGACTTCGACGGGCGGGCGTTTCCGACGACGCTCGGGCTCGTCAGGCAGTGGGTCAGAGGCCGCATTCGTCGGACGTCCGCGCTGGAGACGATCTACTGCGCGGAGCTGGTCGCCACGACGTATCACCAGATGGGGTTGCTCCCCCAGGATCGACCCGCGAGCTGGTACGACCCCGGGCGGTTCTGGAGCGGCGATCGGCTGACGCTCGTACCGCCGTTCACGCTCGCCTCAGAGATTGCCGTCAGCGCCGGTTGACCGGCCGACATCTCGTGTTACGATATCGGAACGCGAGATGTTCGGCGGGCCTCCAGGTGCCCCCGGCTCCGCGTGAGCACCCTGCAAGTCCTTCCACGTGAGGGGGGAGAAATGCACAACGATCAAGCACACAGCGCGATCGACCATCCCATCCAGCCGGAGATCCCGCGGTCGCGATTCGCGCGCGGCATGCTCCGCCGCGAGCGAACCGATGAGGAAATGCGCCTCGGAGGATTCAGCGACGGACAGCGAGCGACGCCGACCGCGTCGCGAGGGCTCCATCGCGGCCGGTTCAGCCAAGGCCAGGAGCTGATCGGCGAGGAGGATCCCGAGAAGCACATCCGCCGGCGCTACAGCGAAGGCCTCGAGGTCAAACGGCCATAGAACCCCGGTTGGTGCGCACCGCGGCAGCGATCACCTGACAGCGCCGAGCAGCGGCCCACGACGGCGCGCCATAGCATGCGCCGATGCGGCAGTTCTCGGTCGCCCACCTCGCGGCGCTCGCGGTGCTGGTGATCGCCAGCATCCTCGCGATCGTGCTGCCGCGGCGCTACCCGGGTCCGTGGGTGCGGTGGGCGTCGTGGGCGCTCGCGGGCATCGTCTTCGCCGGCTGGGTCGGCGAATACGTCGCCGAGGTCGTGGTCGGGACCTGGACGCTGCACTTCAGCCTGCCGCTCCAGCTCACCGACGCCGTGTCGCTCGCGGCGATCATCGCCCTGCTCACGCGACGGCTGCTGTTCGTCGAGCTCCTCTACTTCTGGGCGTTCTCGGCCACGCTCCAGGCCGCGCTGACCCCGGACGTCAGCAACACCTTCCCGAACGTCTTCTACTTCACCTACTTCCTCTATCACCTCGGGGCGATCGTGGCCGCCTGCCTGCTCGTCTTCGGCTGCCGGCTCTACCCGCGCCCGGGCGCGATCTGGCGGGTCTACGTCATCACCCTCGGCTTCACCGCGATCTCCGGCCTCGGCGATGTCGTCACCGGCGGCAACTACATGTACCTGCGCCACAAGCCGATCCACCAGTCGCTGCTGGGCGAGATGGGGCCATGGCCGCTGTACATCGTCGCCGGCGCGCTCGTCGGGCTCGTGATGTTCCTGATCCTCGACGCGATCGTCAGCGCGGTCGCGCGGCGGGATCTCGCTCAGGTCGTGCCGAGCCCTAGCTGACGCAATCGTTGCCGCGGCCGGCTACACCGGCTGGGACGACGCCACCACCGACGCAGCGCCCGACCGCTGCCGCACAAGCTCGGCGACGGCCGCCCGCGCGGTGACCGCGCTCGAGGCGTCCAACGCGGCCCGCGCCAGCGAGCGGCACTCCTCGAGGGTGCGCTCCAACAGCGCCGCCCGCACGTCGGCCAGGCAGGCCGGCGCCATCGAGAGGCTGGTGATCCCGAGGCCGACCAGGACCAGGGCGAGCATCGGGTCGCTCGCCGCCTCACCGCACACGCCGACGGGACGTTTCCCCGCTGCCGCTGCCCCCGCTTCAGCGCTCAACGCGATGAGCCGGAGCAGGGCCGGCTGCCACGGGTCGAGCAGCTCGGCGAGCTCGCCGGCGAGCCGGTCCGCGGCGAGCGTGTACTGGGCGAGGTCGTTGGTGCCGATGCTGGCGAAGTCGACCTCGGCGAGAATCCGCTCGGCCATCAGGGCCGCGGATGGGACCTCGATCATCACGCCGACCCGGCCCAGGCCGTGCCCACGCGCTGCGGACGCGAAGGACCGCGCCTCCTGTGGCGTCGCGACCATCGGGGCCATCACCCACACGTCCGCCTTGCTCTTCGTGGCGGCCTGGGCGATCGCGCGCAGCTGATCATCGAGCAGCGCTGGATTGGCCTGGGCGAGCCGGAGCCCGCGCACGCCGAGCGCTGGGTTCGGCTCCTCGGGCTGGGGGAGGTAGGCGAGCGGCTTGTCAGCTCCGACGTCAAGGGTGCGCACGACGACGCGGCGGCCGGCGAATGCGTCGAACACCGAACGGTAGGCCTCGAGCTGCTCATCGAAGCTCGGCGCGGTCGGCCGGTCGAGGAACAGGAACTCAGTGCGCAACAGGCCGACGCCCTCGGACTCGGCGTCCGCCGTCGCGGCCAGGTCCCCCGGGCCGCCGACATTGACGAGCAGCGGGATCGAGACCCCATCCGCCGTTCGGCCGGGGCCATGGCTGCGGGCCCGTCGCTCGGCCTGGTCCTCGCGGCGGCGCCGTGCGTCGGCGACCAGCTCCTTGCTCGGGTCGACGACGACCTCACCGTTGACGCCGTCGACGAGCACCGACTGCCCGTCATTGAGCCCGGCGGCGTCGGCGCAGGCCGTCACGGCGGGAATCGCGAGCTGTTTCGCGAGGATCGCCGTGTGCCCGGTCGGCCCGCCGCGCTCGGTGACGATGGCCAGCACCTTGGTTGGGTCAAGCGTCGCCGTGTCGGCCGGGGCGAGATCCCCGGCGACGAGCACGAACGGATGTCCAGGTTCGGGGACCCCCGGCATCGGTAGGCCGAGCAGGTGCGCGACCGCGCGGTCGCGGATGTCATCGAGATCGGCGGCCCGCTCGGCGAGGTAGCCGCCGGCGGCCTCGAGCGCGCGGCGGTGCTCGGACATTGCCGCGGCAACGGCGTGTGGGGCGTCCTGCCCCGCCTCGACCAGCGCCTTCACACCGTCCATCAACACCGGATCCGCCGCGATCATCGACTGGGCCACGAGCACGTCGCTCGCCGCCCCAGAAACGATCGCAGCACGCGCCTGCAGGTCCTCGCCAACGGCACCCAGGGCAGCGACGGCGCGGGCCGACTCCTCGGCGGGATCGAAGCCGCCCTCCGTACCAGCCGGGAGCGCGGGTGGCGGAGCGAGCCGAGCGACCGGCCCGACCGCCTCGCCACCGCTCAC
Source organism: uncultured Solirubrobacterales bacterium (assembly GCA_963752905.1). GTDB lineage: Bacteria > Actinomycetota > Thermoleophilia > Solirubrobacterales > Solirubrobacteraceae > Palsa-465. The sequence continues at coordinate 543,334 of CAVWAC010000003.1, read as the reverse complement.
TCCGAGCCCGTGTAGCCAGCGCGCCATCAGGCCGCCTCGGCGTCGTGGTCAGTCGCGACGACGGCGGCGAGCTCCTCGAGCGCCTGCTCGGCGCCGTCGCCCTCGGCGAACAGGATGACCTCCTCGCCGCCGCGGGCATCGAGCCCGAGCACGAGCAGGATGCTGCGCGCGTCGACCGGGTCGCTGCCGGGCTTGGCGATCTTGACCTTGACCGGCTGGCGCGCCGCCGCCTGGACGAACAGGCTCGCGGGCCGGGCGTGGAGGCCGACGCGTGAACCGATGGTGACCGTCTTCTCTGCCATTGACTTGTCTCTCCTCAGGGGTGCTTGTGCTTCAGGGTTGAAGGGTGCTTGGAACTCAGGCCGGGACGACACGGCCGGGGACGACGGTGGCCGACGTCGCCTCGGGCTCGGACTCGGCCTCGACGACGTCGCCGCGCAGCGCCTTGAGCGCGACGACGGCGGCGGTGCCAACGAGCATCCCGGCGGCGATGGCGATCAGGTAGAAGCCCGGCTTGCCGATCAGTCCGACGACCCAGATGCCGCCGTGTGGGGCGCGCGAGGTGCTCCCGAAGGCCATCGTCAGGCCGCCGGTCACGGCGCCCCCGGCCATCAGCGACGGGATCACGCGCAGCGGGTCGGCCGCCGCGAACGGGATCGCGCCCTCGGTGATGAACGACAGGCCGAGCAGCCAGGCGGCCTCGCCGGCCTTGCGCTCGGTGCTGGTGAACAGGCGGGGCCGGATAACCGTGGCCAGCGCGCAGGCCAGCGGGGGGACCATGCCGGCGGCCATCACCGTGGCCATGATCTTGGTGTTGCCGCTCGCGAGGCTGGCGAGCCCGAACGTGTAGGCGACCTTGTTGACCGGGCCGCCCATGTCGAAGGCCATCATCGCGCCGAGCAGCAGGCCGAGGACAATGCCGTTGGTGCCGCTGAGGCCGTTCAGCCAGCTGGTCAGCGAGCTCTGCGCCGAGGCGATCGGCTTGCCGATGACGACGATCATGATCACGCCGACGATGGCCGTCGTCACGAGCGGGATGATCACCACCGGCATCACCCCCGCGAGGGCGCGTGGAACCTTGACCCGCAGGATCGCGAGGGTCACGGCGCCGGCGATGAGACCGCCGAGCAGGCCACCGAGGAATCCGCAGCCGACGGCGACCGCGAGCAAGCCCGCGACGATGCCCGGCACGAGCCCGGGGCGGTCGGCCATCGCGAAGGCGATGAACCCGGCCAGGATCGGGACGAGCATCTTGAACGCCGTCGAGCCGATGAAGAACAGGACGCCGGCGAAACCGACAGCGTGGAGGATCTTCGTCGGATCGGTGATCGCGGCGTAGGTGTGGCCGTCGAATGTGCCGCCGTTGACCTTGGTGGCCACGGAGGCGCCGCCGAACAGGAACGACAACGCGATGAGAATGCCGCCCGCGGCGACGAACGGGATCATGTAGCTGACGCCAGTCATCAGCCACCCGCGCACGCGCGCGCCCCAGCTCGCCCCGGTTTCAGTCTTCGACGTGTGACCGGACACTCCGGCGAGGTCTGCGCGGTCGGCCGCCTCAACGGCGGCGCCGGACTCGAGCTCGCCGTGGGTGGCGGCGGCCGCCAACGCGGCGTCCTCGGCCTCGGTGATGAGCTCGCTCGCGCCGTTGATCCCGCGCTTGACGCTCGTCTGGATCGTCGGCTTGCCGACGAAGCGCTCGCGTCCGCGGACCTCGACGTCGGTGGCGAAGATGACCGCATCGGCGGCGGCGATGACCTCGGGGGCGATCGGCGTGGCGCCGGCGGCGCCCTGCGTCTCGACCGAGATGTCGTGTCCGGCTGCCTTGGCCGCCTGCTCGATGGCCTCGGCGGCCATGTAGGTGTGGGCTATGCCCGTCGGGCACGACGTGACGGCAACCAGCTTCATGTTCCGCTCACCTCCCGGGTGATCAGTTCGGCGGCTGCGTCGGGGTCAGCCACTTCGGTCAGGGCCTCGCGGAACGAGGCGTGGACAAGACGCCGCGCGAGCGCGGCGAGGATGGTCATGTGGTCCGCGCCGCCATCCGACGGCGCGGCGATCAGGAAAATCAGGTGGGCGGGCCCGTCTTCGGCGCCGAAGTCGACGCCGGCCTCGGTGCGCCCGAACGCGAGCGACGGCTCGCTGACGTGGCTCGAGCGGGCATGGGGGATGCCGATCCCGCCCTCGAGCCCGGTCGGCATCTGCTGCTCGCGGGTGGCCACGTCGGCGAGGAACCCGTCGAGGTCGCTCACCCGCCCGGCGCCGGCCAGCCGCTGCGCCAGCATGCGGGTCGCCGCGGCGCGGTCACCGGCGTCGAGATTCAGATCGATCAGCTCGGGCGTAATGAGCGAGCTCACGCCGCCACCTCCTCAGTGTCGAGTTGGGTTGTCTTCACCGCGTCGCGGTCAAGGTCGGTGGGGGCCGGCATCCGGCTCCCGGGGAGCGATACTGCGGCCGTGCCCCAGGCGACGGCCTCGGCGAGCGCCTCGACGCCGGAGCCGCCCGCCGCCAGGAAGCCCGCGAGCATCGCGTCGCCGGCGCCGACGGTGCTGCGGTGGGCGCTGACCTCGGCCCCGCCGTGATAGGCGCCGGTGTCGTCGACGAGCAGCGCGCCGTCGGCCCCGAGGCTGGCAAGCACGGTGCGCGCCCCGGCCACGCGGACTCTCCGCACAGCGAGGAGCGCGTCAGCGCGGCTGGCGACGGCCATGCCGCTCGCCTGCGCAAGCTCGCCTCGGTTGGGCTTGACGACGTCGGGCGCGGCGGCGAACGTCGCGGGTAGCCCGACGCCGTCGGTGTCGATCGCGACGCGGACACCCTGCTCGTGCAGCCGCTTGGTCAGGGTCGCATAGAGGTCGGCCGGAGCGCCCGGAGGCAGGCTGCCCGACAGCACCGCCCAGTCGGCACCATCGGCCGCCTCGAGCAGGGTGCTGGTGAGCTGGGCGACCTCGGCGTCGCTCAGTCGCGGTCCGGGCTCGTTGATCTTGGTCGTCGTCCCGTCCGGCTCGACGATGGTGACGTTGGCGCGGATCGCGCCGGCGATCGGGACAGGGTGGACGAGCAGCTGCTCGGCCTCGAGCAGCCCCATGAGCTGCGAACCCTCGGCCCCGCCGCTCGGGAGCACGGCCATGCTCGCATGTCCGTTGGCGGCGAGTGCGCGCGTGACGTTGACGCCCTTGCCGCCGCCGTCGACCCGGGTGCGGGTGGCCCGGATGACCGCGCCGCGCGCGAGCTCGGAGATCTCGAGGGTCCGGTCGACGCTCGGGTTGGCGGTGAACGTGACGATCATGCGAGCACCACCCGCGGGCCGGCCGCCTGCAGGTCGGCGGCGACCTGAACGTCGAGGCCGTCGTCGATGACGAGCGTGTCGACAGCCTCGAGCTCGCCGAAGCGCGCGAAGCAGTCGTTGCCGACCTTGGTGTGATCGGCGAGTACCACGACGCGCCGGGCGGCCACGAGCATCGCGGACTTCACCGCGGCCTCAGCGACGTCGGGCGTGGTCAGGCCGCGCTCGACGCTGACGCCGTTGGTGCCGATGAAGGCGACGTCGACGTAGGTCTCGGCGAGGACGCGCAGCGCCCACTGGTCGACCATGGCCAGCGTGCGGCCGCGCACCCGCCCGCCGGTGGTCAGCACGGTCACGTTGGGGCGGGCCGAGAGAAGCGTGGCGATCGGGACGGCGTTGGTGACGACGGTGAACTCGCGGTCGGTGGGGAGGAGCTCAGCAAGCCGCGCTGTCGTCGTGCCGGCGTCGAGCAGGATCGCCCCTTCGGCGGGGAGCTCATCGAGGGCGGCGGTGGCGATCCGGGCCTTCTCAGAGGCCATCGCCTCCTCGCGGGCGGGGAGCGCCGGCTCGAAGCCGAGTCGCTCGACCGGAATCGCGCCGCCGTGCACCCGGCGCAGAACCCCGTGGCGCTCGAGGCTCGTGAGGTCCCGGCGCACCGTCTCCGGAGTGACATCGAAGTCGGCCGCGAGCTCGCCGACATCCACCCGCCCGTTGCTGCGGGCCCTTTCCAGGATTGCTGCGTGGCGCTCTTCTTGGTACATGGCTGGGGTCTGTTTGGGTTGGGTTTGATGTTTGATTGCATCTGTATACCGCCGTTTATGTGGGATGTCAAGCCCGGATGTGGGTTTTTGTGGGCACGCACCCCGGCGCGGTAGGGTCAGCAGGTCGCGTTTCCCACACCGGTTGGAGAGGGCCATGCCGCAAGTCACCGTCGATGGTGTGCTCATCAACTACGAGGTGGAGGGCGAGGGCGACCCGCTCGTGCTCGTGCCCTACCTCGCCGCCGACCACGCCTGCTACGCGTTCCAGCTGCCGGCCTACACCGAGCACTTCAGCTGCATCTCGGTCGACCTGCCCGGCTCCGGGCTGAGCGACAAGCCACCCGGCCCGTACACGACCGAGGGCTACGCCGACCAGCTCGCCGGGTTCATGGGCGCGATCGGGGTCGAGCGCGCGCATGTCGCCGGGGTCTCGCTCGGCGCGGCCGTGGCCACGCACCTCGGGGCACGGCATCCCGAACGCGTTCGCTCGCTGTCGCTACACAGCGCCTGGGACCGGACCGACGCCTACCTGCGCACGATCCTCGAGCTGTGGCGGTCGCTCGCGGCCGGGGCGGCGACCGTCGCCGACGCTGTCATCGGGGGATCTTCCCGCTGTGCTTCACGCCCGAGATGTACACCGAGCGGCCCGACTACGTCCAGGCGCTCGCCGACTTCGTGCGCGGCCGTCCCGCCCAGCCACTCGAGGCGTTCATGGCCCAGAGCGACGCGGTGCTCGCGCACGACGCCAGCGGCGTGCTCGGCCGGATCGAGGCACCGACGCTCGTGACCTTCGGGGCCCACGACCTCGTGACCTCGACGCGCTTCGCGGACCCGCTGACCACGGGGATCGCGCACAGCGAGCTCGTCGTCTTCGAGCACCTCTCGCACGCCGGGCTGCACGAGGACCCCGACGCGTTCAATCGCGCCACGCTCGACTTCCTCGGGCGCCAGGGGTAGCGGTCCCGCGGGCCGTGCGCAACGGGCGCTACAGGGTGGCCAGTACCTCTTTGGCCACCCGCAGCCCCGACCGCACCGCGCCGTCCATGTAGCCCGACCAGTACGTCGAGGTCTCGCTGCCCGCCCAATGCAGGCGGCCGATCGGCTCGCGGATGGCCGGGCCGAAGTCGGAGAGGACGCCGGGTGGCAGGTTGACCGTCGGACACCCGCGGATCCACAGCTCGTCGGCGGCCGAGTCGTCCTCGATGTACTGGCGGGGATGCCGGGCCTGCTCGCCGAAGAACTTGACGAACTCGTCGAGCACCTCCGACTTACGAACGGCGGCGGGCCTCTGCATCCACGCGCGCGTGTCGCTGCCGCCGATGAAGCCGAAGAGGACGCCCGGGCGCCCGTCGGGAGGGCTGTTGTCGAACGTCGTGCGCACCGGGCCAGTGTCGGACAGGGCCTGGCCGCTCAGCCCCGCGGCGCGCCAGAACGGTCGGTCGTAGACCGCCTCGGCCTTGGCCAGCGTGCCGTGGGGCATGCGCTGGATGAGCTGGGCGCGGAGACCGGGCAGCGGCGGATCGAAGCGGATCGACGCGGTGAGCGCGGGCAGGATCGCCACGATCGCGCGGCGGGCGTGGACGGTGACGCGGTCGGACTGCACCGTCACCTCGCTGCGGTCCTGGTGGATCGCCCGCACCGGCGAGGAGACGACGACGCGCTTGCCGAGCTGGGCGGCCATGCGGATCGAGATGAGCTGCGAGCCGCCGATGAAGCGGCCCTCCTGGGCGCCGCCGCCGGTGCTGATGAGCCGCGCGAAGCTGCCCGGCGTGCCCTGGTTGCCGGCCACGCGTGCGTACCAGAGGGCGTAGAGCAGCGAGAGGTCGCGCGGCTCGCCGCCCCAGATCGCGTTGACCGCGGCGCGGAACAGGATGCGGACGTCGGCGGAGGGAACGGTCGCCCGCATCCAGGTCTCGAGCGTCTGCTGGTCCCAGTCGGCGGCGTGCGTGGCCTGCCAGGGCGCGTCGACCGGCACCTGAGCGGCGAGGGCGTCGAACGCGCCGACCGCGGCGAGGATCTCGTCGAACAGGGGATGGGCGGTGGGGATGCCGACCGAGGCCGGGTAGGTCGAGCGCTCCCCGTGCAACCACAGGACGTTCTCGCCGGCGTTGTAGGTCTTGAAAGTGCCGATCCCGAGCTGGCGAGCCAGAGCACGGACCGCGTCCTGGGTCGGCCCGACGTATTCGCCCATCAGCTCGCTGATCTTGCCGCCGCCGATCGAGTGGTTCTCGGTCCGGCCGCCGACGCGGTCGTCGGCCTCCATCACGACGACCGAGCGACCGCTGCGCACGAGCGTGCGCGCCGCGGTGAGACCGGCGAGTCCAGCGCCGACGATGGCCACGTCGGCCTGCCGCGGCCGGGTCGCCGAGCGGGCGTCGGCGGCCGCCGGCAGGCCTACGGCGACGCCTGCTGCGGCGCCGCCGCCAATCCATTGGCGGCGGGTAACGGATCCGTCCGTCATTGCTGGGAAGCCTGCCGTGCGACGGGGCTCCCGTCATCGCGGGAAACCACGGATCCTGCGGCTTGACCGTCCGCGAGCCGAGCGCCTAAGCTCGACCGCAGTGCTCCCGGCCCCGGCAGCTCCCACGATCAGGACAACCTAGATGGCGCGGCTGCTCCCCACCGGCGAGGAGCGTCGCCCGTCGCTCCGGCAGCGGCTCGCCGCGGGCGAGATGGTGCTCGCGCCCGGCTGCTACGACGCGCTCGGGGCGCGGCTCATCGAGGAGGCCGGGTTCGCGGCCGCCTACATGACCGGCTTCGGCAGCGCGGCCTCGGGGCTCGGCCGGCCGGACGTCGGACTGCTCACGCTCGGCGAGATGGTCGACAACGCGCGGCGAATCGTCCAGGCGGTCGAGATCCCGGTGATCGCCGACGCCGACACCGGCTACGGCAACGCGATCAACGTCATCCGCACGGTGCGCGAGTACGAGGCGGCCGGGGTGGCGGCGATCCACCTCGAGGACCAGGTCATGCCGAAGAAGTGCGGCCATATGGAGGGCAAGCACGTCGTCCCCGCCGAGGAGATGGCGGCCAAGGTCGCCGCCGCGGTCGCCGCGCGACGGTCCGAGGACTTCCTCATCATCGCCCGGACCGATGCCCGCGCGGTCGAGGGGCTCGACGCCGCGCTCACCCGGGCCCGCCTGTACAGGGAGGCCGGCGCCGACGTCCTGTTCGTCGAGGCGCCGCAGTCGACCGAGGAGATCGAGGCGGTCGCGCGGGCCTTCCCCGACGTCCCGCTCCTGTTCAACTATGCCGAGGGCGGAAAGACCCCGGCCGTCACCCACGACTTCCTCAAGGCGCTCGGCTTCCGGCTCGTCATCTTCCCGATCGGAACGCTGCTCGCGGCGACGGCGGCCACGCGACAGGTGCTCGCGCAGATCAAGCGGGACGGCACCCCGATCAACGTGCTGCCGTCGCTGTTGCCTTTTGGCGAGTTCCTCGATTTGATCGGCATGGCAGAGATCCGCGAGCTCGAGCAGCGGTTCGCGGAGACCGACACGACCCCCAGCGGACAGGAGCAGTCGAGATGAGCGAAACGTTCGAGAAGACGAGCATCAGCACCGAGCTCGCGCGCCGGATGATCGCGGCCGCCGAGGCCAAGGCGAGCGAGATGGGCACGCCGATGGTCATCGCGGTGTGCGACGAGTCGGGCGTGCTCAAGGCGTTCAGCCGGATGGACGGCGCGGCGCTGCTCAGCGTGCAGATCGCCCAGGACAAGGCGTACACGTCGGTCGGCTTCGGCCTGCCGACCGACGGCTGGCACGAGTTCATCAAGGACGATCCACCGCTCGCCGCCGGCGCGGTCGGCGGCATCGAGCGACTCGTCGTCTTCGGCGGCGGCTACCCGATCAAGCTCGGCGACACGATCATCGGTGCGATCGGGGTGAGCGGCGGTCACTACAGCCAGGACATGGAGGTCGCGCAGGCCGGCCTCGCCGTGGTGGGCTGAGTCCAAACCGCCGCCCAGGCCGGCCTCGCCGTCGTGGGCGGAGTCCAAAACCGACCAAAAGTCCGCAAAAACCGACCTTTTGTCGAGCGCCCGGCGCCGGGCATCCATTCCGGTCGCGGTCATGCCGATGGCGAAGGACAGCGAGAGAGCGCACCGCCGAGCGGCGGATGCGCACAAGTAGGGACTGGGGGCAGTCCCCGGTAGTCCCATTCCGCAAGGAGGCCGAATGACAGTCAATCTGAGGGTCGGAGCACTCGCGGCCGCCGCCGGCGCACTCGCCGTGGCGATGCCGGCCGCGGCGCAGCCCGGCCCGTTCACACATCACGGGCGGGCCGGTCGCGCGCCTGACTCGCGCCGGTGCCTGCCCCACGACGTCGCGTATCTGGAGTCCGGCACGGTCGATGCCAACGCGGTGTCGACGCTGGCCCGGAACCCGGACGGTAGGTGGAGCGGCACGCTCGTGGTCGACGTCATCCGTGCCAATCACCGGGCGCAGCAGGACGTGGGCACGACCGTCACATACACGGTCACGAACGCCGATCTCCGCGTGCGCTTCCACCGGGGCCTCAGTGGCTTCGGTCCCGGCGACCGGGTGAGGCTGCTCGGCACGCTCGAGGTCGTGGGCAGGCAATGCCCGGCGCCGTCGCCCGCGCCGACGCCAGTCCTCCGGGTCGTCAGCGTTCGCCCGCCGGCGCCCGGGACGGTGCCGCCCCCGGTGCCGGTGTCGCCGCCGGTGCCGACGTAGAAACCGGACGGCGATCGGTCCCGCGGCAGGGCCCACCCGCCGGCGCGCAGTTCACTAGGGTCCGGAGGCGGGTACACCACCCCGCCTCCGAGCCCTGCCCGTGGACAACGCCCAGATCGCCGACCGTCTTGACTCGCTTGCGCTCATGCTCGAGCTCGTCGAGGCCAATCCGTACACGGTGCGTGCGTACCGGCGGGCGGCGGACACGGTGCGCACTGCCCCGGCGTGGGTCCCCGACCTCGTTCGCAGCGGCCGCGTCCAGCAGCTTAAGGGCATCGGGAAGAGCATTGAGTCGAAGCTCCGGGAGCTGATCGAGACCGGTGAGATCGCCGAGCTGGCCGAGCTCGAGCGCGAACTCTCACCGGACCTTGTCGGCCTCGGACGCTACCTCGGGCTCGGGGCGAAGCGGTCAGTCGAGCTCGCGCGGTCACTCGACGTGCGCACCGCCGAGGAGTTCCGCGAGGCGGTCGCCGAGGGGCGCCTGCAAGACGTCCCCGGCATCGGGCCGAAGATCGAGGCACAGCTGAAGGACGCGCTCGCGCGCGAGGGGGAGCCCCGGCCGCGCCAGGGCCTGACGATCAACCGCGCGCGGGAGCTTGTGCAGACCATCGCCGAGGCCGTGGGCGGTGAGCCGGCGGGCGACCCGCGCCGCTGGCGCGACTCATCCGAGCACCTCGCGGTCGTATGCGCAACCAACGACCCAGACGCGGTGAGCGCGCGGTTCACGCAGCTGCCGCAGATCGTGGCGCTGCTCGAAGCGGACGAACGCCACGCCGTCGGCCTCACCGTCGAGGGCATCCCCGTCGAGCTCGTCCTCGCCTCGCCCCAGCGGGCCGGGACCGCGCTGCTCCGCGCCACCGGGTCGCCCGCCTATGTCGCCGCCCTCGAGCCGCTTCCCGATGCCGCCACCGAGCGGGAGGTCTACAAGCGGCGGGGCACCCCCTGGCTCCCGCCGGAGCTCCGGGAGGACCCGTACGACGGCGAGCCCCCGGAGCTCGTCGAGCTCGACCAGATCCGGGGCGATCTGCACAGCCACACGACGTGGTCCGACGGCCGCGCGAGTGTCGAGGAGATGGGCCGGGCCGCCCGGGCGCGCGGGTACGACTACCTCGCCATCTGCGACCACACCCCGGCAGTCGGCGCGGTCACCGGCCTCACCCCGGACGACGTCCGCCGGCAGGCCGAGGAGATCGCCACGGCCAACGAGGCGCTCGCCCCCTTCCGCGTGCTGCGAGGCATCGAGTGCGACATCCTCCGCGACGGCCGCCTCGACCTTCCCGACGACGTCCTCGCCGAGCTCGACTGGGTCCAGGCGAGCGTACACGGCGGCCAGCGTATGCCGCGCACCGAGATGACCAAGCGGGTCGAGGAGGCCCTGCGCAACCCGTACGTCCGCTGCCTCAGCCACCCGAAGGGCCGCTACATCAACCGACGGCCCGAGAACGACCTCGACCTCGACCGCATCTTCGCCCTGGCGCTCGAGCAGCACATCGCCCTCGAGGTCAACGGCCTGCCCGACCGGCTCGATCTCAGCGGCACGCACGTCCGGGAGGCGCTGCGGGCCGGCGTCAAGATCGTCTGCTCGACCGACGCCCATTCGCCCCAGGGACTCGGCAACATGATCAACGCCGTGAACACGGCGCGCCGTGGCTGGGCGACCGCCGAAGACGTCCTCAACACCCAGCCGCTCGAGGTGCTGCGTCGAAGACAGCGCGGCTCAGAACCGTAGAAACACCCGGTCTAATCCGCACTTTCCCCGGATGCCACAGCCCACGCGGAGAAGGAGGTTCGTAATAGCTCGCCGGGCGTGGCCGCGAGCGACCCATGGCCTCCGGCTCGTCTTGGCGTAGACGCCGAACAAGGACATGCCATGGCCACGGGCTCGATCACCCACCTGACTTCCTCGGCCGGCGGCGGCCCGAGCGCACCCCCGGCACCGGCAGTGCCGACCGCGGCGCAGAACTCCGCCCTCAAGCTGTCCACCGGGGCGGACACGCTCGGCCAGATGATCTTGCGCGCACAACAGCGCGACGGAGTTGCGCTGCGCTACAAGGAGGCGGGGAAGTGGCGGGAGATCGGCTACTTCCAGCTCGTCCGCTCCGCGCGTGACATCGCCAGAGGGCTGATCGCGCTCGGGATCGAGCCCGGCGAGCGCGTCTCGATCCTGTCCGACACGCGGCCAGAGTGGACGATCGCGGACGCGGCGAGCTTCTGCGCCGCGACCGTCGTCGCCCCCATCTACCAGACCAACTCGCCCGACGAGTGCGCATACGTGCTGCGCCACTCCGAGGCCCGCGTGGTGTTCTGTGAGGACGCGGCCCAGCTGGCCAAGATCGAGCAGATCCGCGATCGCTGCCCGGACCTCAAGCACGTGATCGCCTTTGCCGGGGCGCGCGACGGATCGATCAGTGTCGAGCAGCTGATCGCACGTGGAATCGAGATCCCTGATCACGAGGTGGATGCGCGCGTGGCCGCGGTGAGCCCGGACAGCATGGCGAGCCTCGTCTACACCTCGGGCACGACCGGTCCGCCGAAGGCCTGCATCCTCACCCACCGCAACTTCACCGAAGCGACGCACGCGCTCGAGGAACGCCTCGACCTCACCCGGACCGAGGCGCCGATCGAGTTCTTCATGTTCCTGCCGCTCGCCCACGTGTTCGCCCGCATCGTGCAGGTGTTCACGCTCGACCTCGGCGGCACGCTCATCTACTGGCAGCGCGATCCGCTGCGGCTGCTCGACGACATCAAGGAGTCCCGGCCGACGTACTTCCCCTCGGTGCCGCGGGTGTGGGAGAAGATCTACTCCGCCGCCACGACCGGGATCGCCGACCAGCCTCGGCTCAAGCGCTCGATCTTCGGCTGGGCGCTGGGCGTCGGCCACCGCGTGCGCGAGCGCGAGCGTGCCGGCCGACACCCCGGTCGGCTGCTCGAAGCGCAGCACCGGCTCGCCGATCGGCTCGTGCTCTCCAAGGTTCGCGACCTGTTCGGCGGCCGGCTCGAGCTCGCCGTCACGGCGGCGGCGCCCATCGGCGCCGAGGTGCTCGAGTTCTTCGACGCCTGCGGGATCCTGCTGCTCGAGGCCTGGGGGATGACCGAGACCTGCGCGGCGGGAACCATCAACACCGACGTCGCGATGAAGGTGGGCACGATCGGCAAGCCGGTCCCCACGCTCGAGATCCGCGTCGCCCCCGACGGCGAGTTGCTGGCCAAGGGCGCGAACATCTTCGGCGGCTACTTCAAGGACGAGGAGGCGACCCGCGAGGTGCTGACCGATGGCTGGCTGGCCACGGGCGATCTCGGGACGATCGACGCCGAGGGCTTTGTGAGGATCACCGGTCGCAAGAAGGACCTCATCATCACCTCGAGCGGCAAGAACATCACGGCCGCGAACATCGAAAACGCGCTCAAGCAGACGCGTTGGATCTCCGAAGCTGTCGTCTACGGCGACCGCCGGCCGTACCTCGTCGCGCTGCTGACCCTCGATGGTGAGGAGGCACCCAAGCTCGCTGAGCGGCTCGGTGTCAATGCCGACCTCGGGAGCATGTCGGCCGACGATCGGGTCCGGGCCGAGATCCAGACGGTGGTCGACCAGGTCAACCAGCGGTTCGCCCGGATCGAGCAGATCAAGCGGTTTGCGATTCTCGATCGTGAGCTCACCCAGGACGACGGCGAGCTCACGCCCACGCTCAAGGTGAAGCGGGTCGTCGTCTATGACAAGTTCCGCGACACCTTCGACGCCCTCTACGAGGGCTGAGCGCCCGGGGCGGGCTTCCCTGGCGCCGTCGCCCCGTTAGGCTTCGAGCCTCGGGCACGGCGGCGGGCCCCTGGAAGAGGAGGAAACGTGGCGACGGCAGTTGAGAAGCCGATCTTCGTTCGGCCCGACGGCAAGGAGAAGGTGACCGGGGCGGGGCGCTACACCGCCGACGTCACGCTGGCCGGCCAGCTCCACGCCCGTTTCAAGTACGCCGATTACACGCGCGCGCGGATCCGCGGCATCGACACGGCCAAGGCCAGGGCCCTGCCGGGCGTCTTTGCCGTGCTCACGCACGAGGACGTGCCCGACATCCTCTACGGCCAGCTCGTCAAGGACCGGCGGCTGTTCGCCAAGGAGGAGGTGCGCTACGAGGCCGACGTCGTCGCGGCCGTCGCTGCGCTCACACCGGACATCGCGGACCGGGCCATCGACCTCATCGAGGTCGACTACGAGCCCCTGACGCCGGTCACCGACCCGGCGGCCGCGCTCGCCGACGACGCTCCGCTCATCCACGAGAGCTGGGCCGACTACGAGGCCGAAGAGGCCCTCAACCGCCGCGGCAACATCCTCGGCCACTCGACGATCGTCAAGGGCGACGCCGCCGCGGCGATGGCCGGGGCCGAGGTCGTCGTGACCAGCCGCTACGAGGCCGACGGGGCGCACGGCGTGCCGATCGAGCCGCGGGCGATCGTCGCCCAGTGGCAGGGCGACCGGGTGACGGTTTGGTCCTCGAGCCAGACGCCGTTCGCGGCCAAGAGCGGAGTCGCGGAGGTGCTCGCCATCCCCGAGTCCCACGTGCGGATCATCGTCCCGCTGCTTGGCGGCGGCTTCGGCTCGAAGTGCGACTTTCACTACGAGGCGCACGTCGCCGCGCTCGCGCGCGCAGCCGGGCGGCCGGTCAAGCTCGTCTTCTCCCGCGAGGAGGAGTTCATCGCTCCCGACCATCGGCGAGAGAGCATCACCATCGAGCTCGAGAGCGGCGCCCGGCGCGACGGCACGCTGGTCGCCCGCCGCGCGCGGCTCATCCTCGACGGCGGCGCGTACTGCGGAGAGGGCGGCTTCTTCGCCCAGATGGCGGCGATGCACGCCTGCGGCCCGTACGTGATCGAGACCGTCGACGTCGACGCCAAGCTCGTGTACACCAACAACCAGCCCTCGGGCTCGATCCGCGCTCCGACGGCGCCGCAGACGTGCTGGGCGGTCGAGCAGCACATGGACGAGCTCGCGGCCACCCTCGGGCTCGACCCCGTCGAGCTCCGCCGCCGCACCCTCATCGACGAGGGCGATGAGAGCCCGGTCCGCCAGGTGTTCGGGCCGATCGGCATGAAGGAGACACTCGAGCGGGCGGTCGAGCTGATCGGGTACGGCGACGAGCTGCCGGACGGCGAGGCGATCGGCGTCGCCTGCGGCTGGTGGCCATCGTTCGGCGTCGACTCCGGCGCCTACCTCAAGCTCAACCCCGACGGCACCGGGACGATCATCACCGGTGCGCAGGAGAACGGCAGCGGCGCGGTCATGGGGCTGCCGATCCTCGCCGCCGAGGTGCTCGGGATGCGTCCCGAGGAGTTCTCGATCCTCTACCAGGACACCGAGGCCGGCCCGTGGGACATGGGCTCCTCCGGCTCGCAGACGACGTTCAACAACGGCCGCGCCGTCGTCGAGGCCGCCGGCGAGGTCCGCGACAAGCTGCTCGAGCTCACGGCCGAGAAGTTCGAGATCGACCCTGCCGACCTCGAGCTCCACGAGGGCACGGTGCGGGTCAAGGGCTCGCCGGACAAGTCGGTTTCGATCGCCGAGCTGGCCGGGACCGGGGCGGCGATCCTCGGCAAGGGCTCGGGACCGGTGCCCGAGTCCCCGGAGTGCAACCCGGACAGCGGCTGCCTCGGCCGGCTCGGCATCGAGTCGTTCCTCGAACCGCAGCTCATCACCCACGCCGTCCACGTCCGCGTCGATCCGGAGACCGGCGTGGTCCGCGTGCTGCGGGTCGCGGCCGCCCACGACTCCGGCATCATCCTCAACCCGGTCGGCGCCAACGGGCAGGTGCTCGGCGGCGTCGTCATGGGCATCGGGCAGGCGCTGTCGGAGGGGATGCGGCTCGACGCCGACGGCCGCCAGCTCAACCCGCACCTGCTCGACTACAAGCTCGTCACCTCCGCCGACGCCCCGCAGATCGACGTCGCCTGGGTGCAGACGCCTGCGGTCAACGGCGGCCCGAACGGGTCGAAGGGGATCGGCGAGCCGCCGTGCGTGCCCACGCCCGGGGCGGTCGCGAACGCGATCGCGCGGGCCACCGGGCGCCGCGTGCACCGGCTGCCGATGACCCCGGAGCGCGTGTGGGAGGCGGGTCGGTGAGCGCGTCCCTGATCGTCGCCGGCTCGCTCGGCGAGGCCACGACCGCGCTCGACGACGGTGCGCGGCCGGTCGCCGGCGGCACCGACCTCGTCGTCGGCGCCCGCCAGGGCAAGGCGCCGCTGCCCGGGAAGCTGGTCGCCATCCACCGCCTCGCCGAGCTCCGTGGCACGACCGCCGACGATGGGGTCCTGCGGGTCGGCGCGCTGACCAGCCACGCCGAGCTCACCGCCCACGAGGTGATCCGCAGCCGGCTCACCGCGCTCGCCGACGCCTGCGCGATCGTCGGCTCCCACGCCACGCGCGCGCAGGGGACGATCGGCGGCAACCTGATGAACGCCTCGCCCGCGATGGAGAGCGGCGGTCCGCTGCTGTGCCTCGGCGCGACGGTCACGCTCCGCTCGACCGCGGGCACGCGGACGCTCACCGTCGACGAGCTGCTCGCGGGCCCGGGCCGCACCACCGCCCAGCCGGGCGAACTGCTCGAGCAGGTCGAGATCCCGCTCCCGGCCACGGACACGACTGGGAGTTGCTACGCCCGGCTCGAGTACCGCCGGCAGATGGAGATCGCCGTCGTCGGGGCGACCGCCGTGATCACGCTCGAGGACGACACCGTCACCGACGCGCGGATCGCGATCACCGCCCTCGCGCCGACCATCCGCCGGGTCGCGGCCGCCGAGACCGCGCTGATCGGCACCACGGCAGGCCCCGAGGCGGTCGACGCCGCCTCCGCGGCGATCGCCGCCGCCTCGATGCCGATCTCCGACGTCCGCGCCTCGGCCGACTACCGCAGCGCGATGGCCGCGGTCATCGGGCGCCGCGCGATCGGCGCCGCCCTCGCCCGGGCCCGGGGCGGGCACGTCCCGGTCCCGGCGAGCCCCGCGCTCCACGGAGGGCTGCGATGAAGGTCGCCGCCACGCTCCGCGTCAACGGCATCGCCTGCCCGGTCGAGATCGAGCCCCACGCGAGCCTGCTGGGCACCGTCCGAGACGTGATCGGGCTCACCGGCGCCAAGGAGGGCTGCGACGACTCGGAGTGCGGGGCGTGCATGATGCTGCTCGACGGGCAGCCGGTGAACGCGTGCTCGTACCTCGCGCTCCAGGCCGAGGGGCGGGAGATCACGACCGTCGAAGGCCTCGCGCCGGCGGGCGAGGTCAACGACCTCCAGCGCGCATTCCTGCAGCAGGGCGGCGTCCAGTGCGGCTTCTGCACTCCCGGCATGCTGATCTCGGCCACGGCGCTGCTGCAGCGCAACCCGGCGCCGACCGAGGAGGAGGTCCGGCTCGCCCTCGGCGGGAACCTCTGCCGCTGCACCGGCTACGACGGCATCGTCAAGGCGGTCCTGTCGGCGGCCGGCGACGGGGCGGACAGCTCCGACGCCGCCGCCTGACGAGCGGCGCCCGCTCACGCCTCCAGCAGCGCCAGGCGGCCGAGCTCGTCGAGCTTGCGATCGAGCTTCTCGACGAGACCGGGTGGCGGCTCACCCTCGCCGGCAAGCAGGCGCACGAGCGTGGCCCGGTCGCGCGTGCCGTCGAGGAGCGTGAGCAGGCGCCGGCCCTCGGGATCGTCGATTCGCAGCGTCGTGTGGCGCAGGGTGCTCACGGCGCCGCCCTCCTGCGCCTGCCGCCGGGCGAGCGCGCTCACCCGTGGCTGTTGGCCGGCCGTCCGGACGAACGACCCGGCGTCGACGTGGAGCTCGACGACGTTGGCGGCGTAGGCGCGCAGCACGGCCTCGCCGAGCACGCGCGCATCCTCGGCCTCGGTGCGCGTCTGGGCTGCGGTGCCATCGGTCCCGCGCCGCGCCGAGGCCCGGGCCGAGGGCAGCACGTCGGCGAACGGGACGCGCTCGGGCCAGCGCGCGGCCACCAGGTCCAGCGTGGCCTCGATGACCGGCTCGTCGGTGCGCAGTGCCCCCCCGCGCGGTCCCCGGAACTCGACCACCGCGCGTCCGCTGCGCTCGTGCTCGCCAGCGACCTCGGTGCGGACCGCTGCGGAGGCGACGCAGAACCGCTGGGCCACCTCCGGGGGGAGCCCACGGTCGAGGGTCACATCGGCGCGACAGAGCAACGTCTGCCGGAACGTCCGGAACTTGAGGAAGTCGAGGTACTGCTCCTTGGCCACGATGTCTCCGTCCTGCTCGGCGAGCAGGAGCGCGACGGCGGGCGACGGGACCGACGTGTGCATCTCGAAGTAGTCCGCCTCGGCCAGGTACTGAAGGCCGTGGGTCCGCGCGTGGTCGACGAACTCGTGGAAGTAACTTGGGCGGCTGCTCGGCGCGAGCTCGTCGTGGAGCAGCGCGGCGTCGCCTTTGGCGTGGGCCTGCTCGAGTGCCTCGGCGACGAGTTGCCGGTACCCGGGACCGCTGGCGTTGCCGTCGGCGAGCGCCTCGAGGAACTGCCGCGCCCGCCGGGCACGGGCGTCGGGAGCATCGACGCCGCGCGCGTCGAACAGCATCATCTCGCGCAGCATCGTCCGCAGGTGGGCACCCGGCAGCGCGTTGTAGCTGACGAAGGCCACGCCGCTGGGGGCGAGGCTCGCCCGGCAGACGGCGAGGAGACGGTCGCTGACGGCCTCCGGGACCCAGGAGTAGACCCCGTGGGCGATGACGTAGTCGAACTCGCCGAGCTCACGGCCAACGGTCGCGAGGTCGGCGCAGGCGAACTCAACGTTGTCGAGGCCGAGCGCTCTCGCCACCTCGCGCGCCTTGGCGATCGCCGTCGGCGCGAGGTCGATCCCCACCAACCGGCTCCCCGTCAGCCCGTAGGCCATCGGCAGCAGATTGCCGCCGTCGCCGCAGCCGAGCTCGAGCACCCGGCAGCGTGGGACCGGCGCTACCGGCAGCCCGAACAGCGTCCCGAGGGTGGCGAGCCGATCGGGGTGAGTCTGCGGGTAGGCGAACCCCGGGTAGGGGACGTCGTCGTAGACCGTCCGGGCCGCGGCTACACCTTCTGATTCGTCTTCAGGTCGAAGCCCCCGGCGACCGGGGTGCCCAGCGTGCCATCCGGGTTCTGCGTCTTGTAGGTGACATGGAATTGGGCGAACGCGAGCGACACCGAGTCGGTGAGGTTCGCAGTCCCGCCGCTCCCGCCGGTCTGGAACGAGGCCACGGCCACGTCGGTGAAGGTGAAGGTGAGGAAGTCCTCCGCGGTCTTCCCGGTCGTCCGCCGGCAGCTCAGCAGCGCGGTCTTGATGTGCTGGCCAGTCGCGCATGCCTCGATCAACTGCGGGCTGGCCTTGCTCGTCGTCGCAGCGAAGCTGAAGTCATTCACCTGCACCTTGCCGGCGCCGGCACCGCCGCTCGGCGTAACGGCGTTGACATGCGACTCCCCCCACGACCACGACTCGAGTTGGATCTCGCCCTTGTGGGCCGGGTCAGTGCTCTCGCCCTGAATGCCGTCAATGTTCAGAAAGAAATCAACTGCCACGTTGCCTCCCCCTCATCGTGAACCGGACCCATCGACAAGCTATGACGCCGGGGGCGCTGCCGTCAAGGGGTGGTCGATGCGCTCGCCGTCAGAAAGCTCACGCTGGCTCACCAAAGCTCTCGGGCCGGGCCGGGGACCACCGCAGCGCCCGCTGCCGCGCCCGCGAGAGCGCGCTGACAACGAGGTCGTAGGAGTCCTCGACCATGTCGGCGATCATCGCGTCGGGCAGCGAGCCGTCGATCGTGACCGTGTTCCAGTGGCGCTTGTTGAGGTGATAGCCGGCGGCGATCGCCGCGTGGGCGGCGCGAAGCTGCTCGGCGAGCAGCGGCTCGCACTTGACGCTCACCTGGAGCGGCTCGGCCTCGCCGCGGGAGAGCGCGAACATCTTCCCGGCCACCTTGAACACCGATGTCTGAAAGCCGAACGGGAACGTCTCCTCCGAGCCCGGGAAGCTCAGGCAGAGATCGCGCAGCTCGTCCCAGTCCACGGCCTCGGAGGATCAGGCGGGGACGCCGGACAGGCGCTCGTGGACGAAGCGCACGACCATCGCGCCCTCGCCGACCGCGGTCGCGCAGCGCTTGATCGAGCCCGCCCGGATGTCGCCGGCGGCGAAGATCCCGGGGACGCTCGTCTCGAGCAGGCCGTCGGCTCCGGCCGCTGGTCCCGTGAGGATGAAGCCCTTGTTGTCGCGGGCGATGTTGCCGTCGAGCCACTCCGAGCAGGGGGCCGCACCGAGGAAGCAGAAGAGGAAGTGCAGTGGCATGCGCTCGCCGTCGCGCAGGGTGACCGCCTCGAGCCGCCCGTCGTCGCCGTGGAGCTCGGCGACCTCGCTGCGGTCGCGCACAGTGACGCCGTAGCGTTCGAGCTCGTCGATCAGGTAGCTCGACATCGTCTCGGCGAGGTCGGCGCGGCGGTGCAGCAGTGTGGTCAGCGCGCCGCCGCGGGCGAGCCACACCGCGGCCTGCCCGGCCGAGTTGCCGCCGCCGACGACGCCGACGCGCGAGGCGCCGCAGGTCTGGGCCTCGGGCGGACCGGCGGCGTAGAACACGCTGATGCCCTCGTAGTCCTCGATCCCCTCGATCGGCAGGCGACGGTATTGCGCGCCGGTGGCGAGGACGACGGCGCGGGCGTGGATCTCGTGGCCGCCGTCGAGGTAAACGACGTGGCGGCCGCGGCCGGTCTCGAGCCCGAGGGCGCGATAGGGCGTCGCCGTCCGCGCGCCGAACTTGCGGGCCTGGGTCACCGCCCGGCTCGTGAGCTCGGTCCCGGTGATCCCGGCCGGGAAGCCGAGGTAGTTCTCGATCCGGCGCGAGGTGCCGGCCTGGCCGCCGAGCGCCGTGCTCTCGACCATCAGCGTGTTCAGGCCCTCCGATGCGCCGTAGACCGCCGCGCCGAGTCCGCCGGGTCCGCCCCCGACGACGAGCAGGTCGACCTCCTCGCGGGCGCCGAGCGCGAGCCCGATCCCGAGCGCGCGTGAGATCTCGCCGGGCGTCGGCCCGCGGAGCTCCGGGCCGCCGGGGATGCGCACGAGCGGGATCTCGCTCTCGGCGAGTCCGTCGACCAGCGCCCGCGCGGCCGGGTCCGCGCTCGGGTCGCGCCACGTGTGCGGCAACCGGTTGCGGCGGGCGAAGTCGACCGCCTCCCGCGTCGGCTCCGAACTGTGCGGCCCGATGATCTCCATCCCGATCCCGGAGCGCTGCTGGAGCACCTCGCGCCGGGAGGCGAAGGCCGAGAGCAGCGTGTCGCTGAGCGGCCCATCGTCGAACAGCAGGTCACGGAGCTTGCCGCGCTCGACCGCGATGTAGCGCATCGGCTCGGTGACGACCGCGGTCAGGTACACCGCCTGGCCGGAGAGCAGGTTCATCTCGCCGAGGAACCCGGAGGCGCCGTGGCGAACGATCTCGTGGCCCTCGGCATCGAGGATCGCCGCCTCGCCCTCGATGATCGCGATCAGCGGGTAGGTGCGGTCGCCGACCCGGAAGAGCACGTCGCCGACGGCCGCGGTGCGCTCCTCACCGTGGGCTCGCAGCGTCGCGAGCTGGGCGGGGGAGAGGAGCGAGCCGGGGGCGGTGGGCACGAACCGTCAGGCTACCCGACATCGATCGTCGGCTCAGGGGCCCGGGGCGCGGCGGCTCTCCGCCCCGGCTCGCCGATGCATTAGGCTGCGTGCAGCTGCCGGAGCTCGGCGTTCCCGCGACGCCCGGCCGTCCGACGTGCGCACTGGAGAAGGGGAGCGGGAGAGCGATGCAAGGTCAGTGGTGGCCGCCTGACGTCGGGCCGAAGTACACCGACTCCGGAGTCGAACGGACGATCACGCCGGCCGACACGGTCCGGCGCGTGATGCCGTTGATGGAGCGCGTCGGCGTCACGCGCGTGGGGGAGGTGACGTGGCTTGACCGGGTCGGCATTCCGAACTTCACGACCGTGCGTCCGCGCGAGCGAGGCAACGGGATCTCGTACTACAACGGCAAGGGAGCGACCCGTGTCGCCGCGCTCGCCGGCGCGTTGATGGAGGCGATCGAACGCCATTGCGGCGAGCGGTGCGAGCAACCGCGGCACGTCGGGACCGTCGACGAATTGCGGGCGCGTGGCGACATCGTCGATCCGGACACGATCTTGCTGCCGCCGGCGACCGCGCAGCAACCGGCGCCGCGGCTCGAGTGGGTCGAGGGTCGCGACCTGCTCAGCGGGCGCCCGGTGCACGTGCCGCTCAACGCCGTCGTGTGTCCCTATGAGCCCGCAGCGGGCTGCGTCGCGGCGTTCCTCTCCAGCACACACGGCCTCGCCGCCGGCAACACCTACGGCGAGGCCATCTGTCACGGTCTCTGCGAGGTCATCGAGCGTGACTCGGAGTCGATCGCCGACGCGACCTCTGAGCTGTCGCCAGTGATCGAGTCGCTGCTCGGCGCGATCACGGATGGCGCGTCCGAAGAAGCTGTCGCACCGCCGCGGCGGACACCGCTGATCGACCTCGCGACGCTTCCGCCGCGGGCGCTCGGTCTCGTCCGCAAGCTGCGCCGGGCGGGACTGGCGGTGTATCTGCGAGATGTCACCGCGACGACCGGCATCGCCGCGGTGACGTGCACGATCGTCGAGCGCTTGCTCGACGGCCGCTCGGTCAGCCACGGCGGCGCGGGTGCCCATCCAGACGCGCGGATTGCCGTCACCCGAGCGCTGACCGAGGCGGCCCAAAGCCGGGTCGGTCATATTCAGGGTGGCCGCGAGGATCTCCCGGAGCTCGATCACGGGCCGGTGAAGCTCGCCGACCCCCGCCGCGACGAGCCCGAGGCCAGGCCGTACTCCTCGCTCCCCTCGCGTGAGCACGCCACGGTGGCGGACGACATCGCCGACATCCTCACGCGGCTGGCTGCCGACGGATTCCAGCAGGTCGTGGCCGTCGACCTCACGCGCCCCGAGCTGGGCGTCCCCGCGGTCAGGATCCTCGTTCCCGGGGCGGAAACCTGGAGCATGTTCTTCAGCCATGTCGGCCGCGCGCGGCTTGGTGAGCGGGCCGGCCGGGCGCTGCGGGCGGCGATCCGGGCGCCAGCGTGATGGGCAGCGCTGCCCGAAAGAGGCTCGTGTACCTCGGCCCGAGCCTGCCGCTCAGCGCGGCACGCATGTTGCTCGCCGCTGACTACCGTCCCCCGGTGCGGCGCGGGGACCTGCCCGCTCGGTACGAGGGGACGATCGTGATCATCGACGGCGAGTTCGGACAAAGCCTGGCCGTGTCACCGAAGGAGATCCTGCGGCTCCTCGACGGCGGCACGCGGGTCGTCGGCGCCGCCAGCATGGGCGCGCTGCGGGCGGCCGAGCTGCACTCGCTCGGAATGGAGGGACAGGGCTGGGTGTTCGCCGCCTATCGGTCCGGCAAGATCATCCGCGACGACGAGGTCGCCGTGACCTACCGCGCCGGTGACTACCGCACGCTCACCGTCCCACTCGTCAACGTGCGCTACTGGCTCGAGGGTCTGCGGGCATCCGATGACATCGACCCGGAGCTCGCGGGCGTGCTGCTGCGGAGCGCCGGGCGCATCTTCATCGCCGACCGAACCGGGGCGAGGCTGCGGACCCGATGGCAGCAGCTGATCGGACCGGCGCGATTGGCCCGGCTGCTCGCCGCATCCGGCGGCATCAGCGACGTCAAGGCGGCCGACGCCGCCGCGGCGCTGACGGCGATCGACGCATCCGTGGAACCAACCATCAACCACGGAGGTCATGCACGATGAGCACCTCGCAAGAACCACCTCAAAGCGGACTGACCGAGCTCCTCGCCCGGGCGGTCACCGACGACCAGTTCCGCGATCAGCTGTTCACGGACCGGGCGGCTGCGGTCCGTGGCTACCAGCTCAGCCCGGGTGACCTCACCGCGGTCGAGCACCTCGACCGGGGTGAACTCGAGGCGGCAGCACCGCAGGTCGTCCAAAGCGGCAGCGCACGCGGGTCGGTGAGACTGGCGCACCGGGTGATGATCAACTGACGACGGGGATCCCGCACATCACCGTCGTGGGTTCGGCCAACGTCGATCTCGTCGCCCGCTGCGAGCGACTGCCGCGGCCCGGCGAGACCGTCACCGACGCTGTCTTCGAGCGCTTCCCGGGCGGTAAGGGGGCCAACCAGGCCGTCGCCGCGGCGCGGCTCGGCGCCCGGGTGCGGTTCGTGGGCCGGATCGGGCGCGAGGACCTCGTCCTGCGCTCGCTCGAGCGCGAGGGCATCGACGTCAGCGGCGTGACCCGCGACGACGGCGAGAGCGGCGTCGCGATGATCCTCGTCGAGCGCGGCGGCGAGAACGTCATCGTCGTCGCGCCGGGGGCGAACGCCCGGCTCGCTCCCGACGATGTCGAGGTCGGCGAGGCCGACGCCGTCCTCTGCCAGCTCGAGATTCCGGAGGCAGCCGTTGCCGCGGCCGCCGCCGGCGCGCGATTCTTCTGTCTCAACGCCGCGCCGGCCCGCGGATCGCTCACCCACCGGCCCGACCTGCTCGTCGTCAACCGCCAGGAGCACGAGGCGGTCGGCCCCTACGCGGGCCTCGTCGCGGTGACGCTCGGACCGGAGGGCGCGGTGCTGCTCGACGACGGGCACGAGGTCGCCCGGGCTCAGCCGCCACCCGTCGACGCCGTCGACGCCACCGCGGCCGGGGACGCCTTCTCTGCCGCGCTCGTCGTCGGGCTGCTCGAGGGCCGCCCGCAGGCGGAGGCGCTGACCCGGGCATGCGCGGCGGGCGCGCTCGCCGCCTCGCGCCCGGGGGCGCAGCCGTCGCTGCCGACCGCCGCCGAGCTCGAGGCCGTCCTCGCCGGCTGAGGCGGGCCGCGGCGCTCCCGGCAGAGCGCCGACGCCCGAGCCTGGGCAGCTGAGCGACGCGTGGAGTCGCTCAGCTGCCCATCCTGCACCGCCGCGCCGTATCACGACCGTCGGGCCGGGCCTCTCACCCCCATGAGCTCGCCGGCGATCATCCCTTCCCGCGTGAGCGTGGAGACCCGCCTCCGGCGGGGCGGGCTGTACTGCGCGATCGACGGCTACAGCCGCTGGCAGCGGTTCGCGGTCGCGGTGGCGGCGAGGCCGCGCCGAGTCGTCCTCGTCGGGGTCGGGTGGTGTGGCCTCTGCGTGCTCGCCTCGGGCCTGCTCGTCACGCTCCGCACCGGCCGGCTGTTCGAGTTCGTCAACTTCCTGCCCTTCGACGTGCTCGCCCCGGTCGTGCTCGTGTTCTCGGTCGTCGTCGGGAGCGTCGTCTACCGGCGCAACCGATCGGTACCGCTGCTCGCAGCCTCGGTGTTACGCGGCCTGCTGCTCGCCGGCGTCCTCGCCTCGCTGCCGTTTCTCGCCTTCGGGCTCGCTCATCTCAACACGCGCCTGGCGGCAGCGGCGGGCGCGTCGCGCGCCGTCGTCCACGCGCGGACGCTCAGCCTGCTGCCGCACGTGATCGTCATGCTCGGGGTGGCCGTGCTGCTTGCCCTCGAGGTGCGGACAGGCGTGTTCACCAAGCTCTCCGGCCTCGCCCGCGCCTCGGTCGAGTCCGCACCCCGGACTCTCCGGGACGTGTTGCAGACTCTCCCGCTCGTGCTCACCGTGCTGTTCTTCGTCGCGTTCAGCTCGGACAGCTGGCGGACGTTCGGTCTCATGAGCTTCTCGCAGCTCGCCGTGCTCGTCGGCCTGCTGCTCGTGTGCGCGGCGGGGGTGATCCGGCGTGCCTCACGCGAGGACGTCCGCGGCCTGCTCAGACACGACCCGGCCAAGCAGGAGGTCCCGGCCGCGGACGTCGACGAGGACCGTGACCTGCGTGAGCTCGCGGCGGCCGGTGTCATCCCGCGACGCATCGAGGTCAAGCACGACATCTCGACCGAGGTGCAGAACCAGTGGATGTTCCAGATCGCGCTGCGGGTGTTGTTCGCCGGGGTCTTCGTCGCGCTCATGATCTGGCTGGCGACGGGTCTGACGATCGGGCCCGGCCGGCTCCACACCTTCCTCGACCAGAAGCCGACGCGCGTGCTCGATCTCCACGTCGGCACGCTGCGCCTCTACCTCAGCCGGGAGGGACTGAGTGTGGCGGCGGTGCTCGGGGCGTTCGCGAGTCTCGTCTTCGTCGGGGTCGCGATCTCCGATAAGGACAAGCGCAAGGGCCTGTTCGCCCCCGAGCGCATACGCCTGCGGCGGCTGCTCGAGCTCGCGGGGACCTATCAGGAGGCGATCACCCGGCGGATCTGGCTGGGGACGCCCGGGCGGACCTGGCCGACGTACTCGGCCTTCCTCGCCGACGAGCCCGAGCGCTGGAACACCGAACCGGTCGAACTCGGACGGGCATGGACCGACGGAAGCTCCTGTTACCTCCCCGGCAACCGCTGGCAGGCGGCGTGGAACCGCGCGACGGGGGAGCTCTACGTCTACCGCGGCAAGAAGCTCGGAGAGGTCGAAGTCCTCGCCGTCTCTGACGAATGGGAAGCGCTCCGCGGGCGCATCGCGGGATGGGAGACGCACCAGTACGAGAGCGACTCGCTCGCGTGGCTCCGCGCCCGGGTGTCGGCCTCCACGGTTCCGGTGTGAGTGTCACCGACGCGAGCGACCGCGGATCTGCCGCAACGGAATAGGTAACAAACACAAGGAAAGGTGAGAATGTGTAGCTCTCGCAGGGAGAAGATTGTGGTGTAACACGCACCGCGGTGTTGTGTGCCAGGTATGCTCGCGGCGACACCCAGGGGCGGCCGCACTGGCGCGGCGGTCAGGCGGGGATGAACACTTACGAACGAAGGGGCGGGCCGATGCCGCGATGCTGTTGCCAGATCAGTGATCCAGCCACCGGGGCTCCGGTCATCTACTGCGAGATCGACACCGTCGACGAGGCCGCCGGGCTGGCCGCGGCCGAGGCGGCAGCGCAGGCCGCGTACGCGGCGGCGAACGGCGGCGCCGCGGCGCCGGCCGCGAGCACGAGCAGCTTCACGCTGCCGGGCAAGCTGACGCACACGACGATCGACCTCGGCAGCGTCTGAGCCGTAGGGGACCGTTCAGCCGCGCGGGTGTCTCGCCCGCGCGGCACCGGTCCCTGCTGTGCCTCGCCCGCCCGGCGCCCGGTGTACGGCGGCCTCCCGTGAGCACCCGCCAGCGCACCCCGTCGCGCATAACGAACCGGGCGCCGGAAATAACGAGGTCGCGGCGCGCCAAATAACGAGGGTGCCCGATGTGCGATTGCCCTGCTGCTCGTAGGTTTCGAGGCGTTCCAATCCTCGAGGTCAGCGCAAGCGGCCTCACCTCACGACAGGGGCGTCATGGTCAATCATCACCTCAGCAGGCAGCTCGCCGACGAGCGGGTCCACGACATGCACCGCGCTGCGCAGCCGGCCGTGCAGCCGAGCGGCCGGCCGCGGCGGGCGATGCTCACCGCGCTGCGCCGCAGCCGGGTCGGGCGCGGCAAGCTCATCATGATCGAGGACCTGGGCCGATGACCGTCTGCGAAGCACCGGTCCACCAGATCGGCCACGGCCGCCTCGCGCCTGAGGAGCTCGTCGAGCTCGTCAGCGGGGCGGCCCGGGGCGATCAGCGCGCCTGGGACGCGCTCGTCGGCGAGTTCAGCGGCATGGTGTGGGCGATCGCCCGCGCCCACCGCCTCGGCGAGGCCGACGCCGCCGACATCACCCAGACGACGTGGCTGCGGCTGTTCGAGCACCTCGACCGGATCAGCGATCCGGCCCGCGTCGGCGGGTGGCTGGCCACGACGGCCCGGCGCGAGTGCCTGCGGACGCTGCGTGGCGCGCAGCGGCAGGTGCCGTTCGGCGACGACGCGCCCTACGGCGAGCCGTCGATCGACACGCCCGCCGACGATGCGCTCATCCGCGCCGAGCGCGACGACCTGCTGCGGCGCTGCCTCGGACGGCTGCGGAGCAGCGATCAGGCGCTCCTGCGGCTTCTGACGGCCGAGCCGCGGCCGGCCTACGAGGAGATCTCGGCGGCGCTCGACATGCCGATCGGGAGCATCGGGCCCACCCGGGCACGGGCGCTCGAGCGGCTGCGGCACGAACTGGACAGCGAGGGCGCACTCGCCCTGCTGGCGGCATGAACACCAAGGGGGGAGCAACGATGGGAGAGAACGACACACGGGACGTCGCGGCGGTGGGGATTCGTCTCCTCGACGACGCCCACGCCACGTGGCTGTCGGCCGAGGCCGAGTGCGGGCACGCCCTGCAGGCCTGGTTCGAGGCCACGTCCGGCCAGCGGACCGGCGCCTACAACGTGTACCGAGCAGCGCTCGAGCGCGAGGAGGCCGCCGCGCGCGACCTTCGGCGGCTCTCCGAGCTGACCGCGCCGTGCGCTGAGGCCCTGCTCTCCGGCGGCACCGCCGACGGCAAGGAGGCGGTCCGATGACCGGCGCCGCCTACGCCGCGTACGCCGGCGATCGAAGCCCGGTGCCCGCCCGCACGCACGGCGGCGCCGCGCGGGTGCGTTCGCGCCGTGAACACGGCACTCGCGCCGGCGAGGGTGGCCGCGGGGACTGGATCGAGGATCCCCGCCAGCCGGGCGAGGCGATCGAGCAGCGAATCGTCAGATTCGCGGGGGCAGACGAGATGACGTGTGGGGCTCATCTCGGGTAGAGCCCGAAGCATCCCGGTCTGATACCGAAACCCGGCCCCTAGAATCGACCGCTGTGGTGGCACTGCGGGCGACAGGCCTGAGCAAGAACTTCGACGGGACGCAGGCGGTTGACGGCGTCGACCTCGAGGTCGACGCCGGCGCGGTCTGGGGGCTGCTCGGGCCCAACGGCGCCGGCAAGACGACGCTGCTGCGGATGCTGTTCGGCCTGATCCGGCCCGACGGCGGTGAGATCGAGCTGCTCGGGCGCGTCCCCGCCGGCGGCGACAGTGCGGCGCCGCTCGAGGGCGTCGCCGGGTTCGTCGAGGACCCGACCTTCTATCCGTATCTGTCCGGCCGGGCGAACCTCGCGCTGCTCGCCGAGCTCGACGGCGGCGCCGGTCGTGGTCAGGTCGACGATGCCCTCGAGCGCGTCGACCTCGCCCGCGCGGCACGGACCCGGGTCGGCGCGTACTCGACGGGCATGCGCCAGCGGCTCGGGATCGCCGCCGCGCTCCTGCGCAGGCCGAAGCTGCTGCTGCTCGACGAGCCGACGAGCGGGCTCGATCCCGCCGGCGCCCGGGCGGTTGGGTTGCTCCTGCGCGAGCTCGCGGCCGGTGGCGTCGCCGTGCTGCTGAGCAGCCATCTCATCGGCGAGGTCGAGACGATGTGCGACGGCTTCACCGTGCTCCACCGCGGGCGGGTGGTGTGGACCGGGACCGCCGCGCAGCTCAGCGAGCAGGCGCCGGGGTCGGCCTACGCGCTGAGCACGAGCGATGATGCCCGCGCCCGCGCGATAGCCGACGAGCATCCCGGCACCCGCCCCGGCCGCCTCGAGAACGGCGGGCTGGCCATCACCGTCGAGAGTGGCAGCCTCGACTCCTACGTGCTCGCGCTCGGGCAGGCCGGGGTGGCGGTGCGGCGCCTCGAGCTCGTCGTCAGTCCGCTCGAGAGCATGTTCTTTGCCCTCACCGGCGACGCCACCGCCGATCCACTCGAGTCCGGCGTGCTCGCCGGCCAGGCCGTCACGCCGACATGAGCGCGACGAGCGCAGCTGCCGGCGGCGCCCCGACGACGGCGCTCCCGACGACGTCTCGCCGGCGCAGCGCAGTGTGGAGCGTCTACCGCGTCGAGCGGCGCAAGCTCGCCGCTCAGCTCGCCACCCGGGTGCTCGCCGTCGTCTGCCTGCTGGCGCCGCTCATCTTCGGGGCCGTGCTCAAGGCCCAGAGCGGAACGCCGGCCGACGCGCTCTTCGGCGTCTGGGTGCACACCTCCGGCTACGCGGTGTCGCTCGTCGTCCTCGGCTTCGCCGGCTCGTGGGGGCTGCCGCTGCTCGCCGGGGTGCTCGCCGGGGACATGTTCTCGGCCGAGGACCGGTACGGGACCTGGAAGACGATGCTCACCCGCTCGTGCACGCGCCGGGACGTGTTCGCCGGCAAGCTGCTCGCGGCCGCGGGGTTCGCCGTCGGCCTGCTCGCGCTCGTCGCCCTGTCGAGCATCGTGGCCGGGCTCGTGTTCGTCGGCAGCCACCCGCTCGTCGGCTGGGGCGGGATGCTCATCTCCTCGGGGCACTCGCTCGGGCTCGTCGTGCTCAGCTGGGTCGCGTGCGTGCTGCCGCTGCTCGGCCTCGTCAGCCTCGCGCTGCTCGTCTCGGTGGCCACCGGCAACGGCATTGCCGGCGTCCTCGCCCCGGCGCTCGTCGCATTGCTCACCCAGCTCATCAACCTCATCGGCCGCGGGGTGTGGGTCCACACGTTGCTTATCGGCTCCGCATTCGACGGCTGGCACGGGCTGTTCGCGTCGCCCTCCGACCTCGGGCCGCTCGCCGTGGCCAGCGTGGTCAGCCTCGTCTGGATCGCCGTCTGCGTCGGCTGGGCGTGGCGGATCGTGCGCCGGCGTGACTTCGCCGGCGTGTCGGTCGGCCGCCGGGCCGGTTGGGTGCCGGCGCTGCGGGCGGTCGCCGTCGGGGCGGCGGTCATCGTGCTGCTCGCGGTCGGGGCGAGTTGGGGGCCCGTCGGCGTGACCGCAGCCCGGCTGCGGACGAACGTCACCAAGGAGTTCAACAACCTCACGCTGCTCCAGCAGCGGATGCTCGGCCGCCCGGTCCCGAACGGGGCCCAGCTCAACGTCGTGCCGACGTGCGCGCGGCACGCGACCGGGCAGCAGGGGCCGGGGGACTGGATGTGCACGCTCACCGTGCTCATCCCGCAGCCAGGCGCGGTGCCGTTCCAGCAGACTCCGGTGACCTACGACGTCAGCGTCCAGGCCAACGGCTGCTACAAGGCCGAGTCGCCGCCGTCGTTCGTCGGCGGGCAGACGATGCGCGACGGGCAGGGGAACACGGTGGTCAATCCCCTGTTCGTCTTCTACGGCTGCTTCAACCCGCTGTAGCGCTGCGGCATCGTGCCGAGCGTCGGATCGTCGGTGCTCTCGGCGTCGCGGTGGCGCCCGGAAATCTCGTGGATGTAGGCGGCGACCACGCCGGCGGCGACGAGTTCGGTGCCACGCTCGGCGCGGGCGTTGCCGTCTGGATTCGGATTGACGTTCTTCATCTGCTAATCCCCTGACTAAGTTCGACGGTCGTCGTACCTTAGCACTTGTTCGATCTTTGTCGTACTTAGCCCGGGTCGGAGAAGCGACGGGGCCGGGGCTTGCGACGGGCGCTGCGGGCGTTGCGCCGGGCGAAGGCCTGCCGTAGAACTCCGGGCATGGCCCCCGCGCGAGACACGACCGTCGAGGCCGGCGGGCGGGAGGTGCGGGTCTCCAACCCCGGGCGGGTCATCTTCCCCGCAACCGAGCGCACCGGCGAGGTCACCAAGCTCGACATCGTCAGCTACTACCTTGCCGTCGGCGAGGGGATCATGCGGGCACTCGAGCGGCGGCCGACGACGCTCGAGCGCTGGCCGAAGGGCGTCCTGCCCGGGATCGTGCTCTCGACCCGCGAGAAGGGCGGCGGCGACGCCTTCTTCCAGAAACGGATCCCCAAGGGAGCGCCTGACTACGTGCAGACGGCACGGATTCAGTTCCCCTCCGGCCGCCATGCCGACGAGGTGTGCCCGACCGAGGTCGCGGTCGTCGCCTGGGCGGCCCAGATGGGGACGATCACCTTCCATCCCTGGCCGGTGCGCAGCGACGACGTCGACCATCCCGACGAGCTGCGCCTCGACCTCGATCCCCAGCCCGGCACCGACTTCGCCGACGCGGTGCGCGTGGCGGGGGAGGCCCGCGCGCTCCTCGCTGACCTCGGGTACGTCGGCTTCCCCAAGACCTCCGGCGGCCGGGGCATCCACATCTACGTACGGATCGAGCCGCGCTGGACGTTCACCGACGTGCGGCACGCGGCAATCGCCTTCGGCCGCGCGCTCGAGCGGCGTCTCCCCGGCGAGGTGACGACGAAGTGGTGGAAGGAGGAGCGCGGCGAGCGGATCTTCATCGACTACAACCAGAACGCCCGCGACCGCACGATCGCCTCGGCGTACAGCATCCGGCCCAAGCCCGGGGCCCCGGTGTCCGCGCCCGTCGAGTGGGACGAGCTGCCGAGCGTCGCGCCCGAGGACTTCACCGTCGCGACGATGCCGGCGCGGTTCGCTGAGGTCGGCGACCGCCACGCCGCGATCAACGATGTCGCCCACTCGCTGAAGCCGCTGCTCGACCTCTACGAGAGCGACGCCGACGAGGGGCTCGGCGACATGCCCTACCCGCCCGACTATCCGAAGATGCCGGGGGAGCCGAAGCGGGTGCAGCCCTCGCGCGACCGCGACCGCCCCCGCGACTGAGCAGCCGTCCGGGCGGCCCGTCACCCGCCAGGCGCGAAGCGGGGCACTACGAGGGGGGCGACTGCGGCAGTTTGACCGTGCCCTTGCGCGCCGCGGGCGCCGAGGGCGGCGGCACGACCGGCCCGATGTTGCCGTCGGGGGCCTCGTCGAGGTCGACGATCACCGGGGCGTGGTCGCTCGGGCCCTTGCCCTTGCGGGCCTGGCGATCGATCCAGGCCGCCTGCACGCGGTCCGTGACCGGACCGGAGGCGAGCACGAGATCGATCCGCATGCCGAGGTCCTGGTGGAACATCCCGGCCCGGTAGTCCCAGTAGCTGAACACCCGCTTGTCCGGCCAGTGCTCGCGGACGACGTCGTGGAGACCGAGGGCCATGAGCTCGCCGAGGGCCCTGCGCTCCGGCGGGGTCACGTGGGTGTGCCCCTCGTAGGCCTCGGGGTCGAAGACGTCCGCGTCGGCGGGCGCGATGTTCATGTCGCCGCAGACGATCGTGGCGTCGGGGCCGGCGGCGACGACGTCCCGGAGCGCGGCGAGCCAGGCGAGCTTGTACTCGTAATGATCGGAGCCGGGCGTGCGCCCGTTCGGCACGTACACCGAGGTGATGCGGACGCCGCCGCATGTCGCCGCGATCGCCCGCGCCTCGGCATGGGGGAATCCGGGCGCGCCCTCGAGGCCGGTGACGACGTCCTCGAGCCCGACCCGCGAGAAGATGGCCACGCCGTTCCAGGACGGCTCGCCGTGGACGGCGACCTCATAGCCCCGCTCCGAGAGCTCGTCGCCGAGCAGCTCGATCAGGGCGTCGTCGGCGAGCTTGGTCTCCTGGAGACAGACGACGTCCGGGCGCCGCTCGTCGAGCCATGGCAGCAGGCGCGGCATCCGTTGCTTGATCGAGTTGACGTTCCAGGTCACGACGCGCACGAGGGCTACGGTAGCGGCCGGCGAGGGGCGCGCGCGGGCGCCGGAAGACGCCTGCCCACCCGGCCGCCCGAAGACGCCTGCGCATCCGGCCGCCCGAAGACGCCTGCGCACCCGGCCGCCGAAGTGGGATAGTGACGGTGACCACCAATACCGTTGCCAAGGAGGTGTGCGATGCCGGACCAGAACTGGCGCGTCGAGATCTCGTTCACGGAGGACGATGACCGCACGCGGGCGGACGCCGTGCTCGAGTTGGCCAGCCACCGGTTCCACGGCTTCGGCCAGGCCAAGCGAGCGCCTCAGGACCCGAACGTCCCGGTCATCGGCCAGGACCTCGCGGCCGCCCGGGCGCTGTCAGATGTCTCGCACAAGCTGCTCGAGGCTGCCGCGGAGCGGATCGAGTCCTTCGAGGGGCACTCGGTCGACGTCCACGATTGACCGACTGCTCGCGGTCGGTCTACGAAACCGGCTGAGCGCTGTCAGCGCCGACGGCGGCTGACGCCGCCGGAAGATCCGGGTTCCACGAGAAGGCGTAGCCCGGTTTCTCGCAGTCGCGCCAGGCCGTGGTCAGGCGCAGCGGTCGGAAGGTGTCCCACATCACCGCGAGCTCGTCGGTGTGGGTCTTGCCGAGTGAGGCCTCGACGGCGCCCGGCTGGGGGCCGTGGGGGAGGCCGGAGGGGTGGAGGGTCACGCACCCGATCTCGACGCCCTTGCGGGCGGCGTAGTCGCCGGCGGCGTAGAACATGACCTCCTCGGACTGGATGTTCGAGTGGTGGTAGGGGATCGGGACGGCGGTCGGGTCCCAGTCGAGCATCCGCGGGGCGAAGGTGCAGATGACGAAGCCCGGACCCTGGAAGGTCTGGTGGGTCGGCGGGGGCAGGTGGAAGCGCCCGGCCCGAGGCTCGAAGTCGTCGGCGTTGAATGCCGCCGGCCAGACATAGCCGTCCCAGCCGACGACGTCGAAGGGGTGGCGGTCGAGCTCGTAGCGCTGCAGCCCGCCGGGGACGCGGACGGTCAGCGAGAAGCTGCCGCGCTCGTCGACGGTCTCGAGCTCGGTCGGCGGCCGGAAGTCGCGCTGGGAGAAGGGCGCGTGCTCGAGCAACTGCCCGTAGCGGTTGCGGTAGCGCGTCGGCGTCTCGATCTCTCCCGGCGTGTGGAAGACGAGCCAGAACTGCTCGGTGTCCTCGAGCTCCCAGGTCACGGTCGTGCCGCGCGGGACGGTCACGTAGTCGCGCTCGCCGAACGGCACGCGGCCGAACACCGTGCGCAGCACGCCGCCGCCGCGGTGGACGTAGATGACCTCGTCGCCCTCGCCGTTGCGGTAGAAGCCGTCGAGCGGCTCGGTCGGCTTGGCGACCGAGACCTCGATGTCGGCGTTGAACATGAGCACGTGGCGGCCGGCGACTGGATCGCCGCCGGCCGGTACCGCCGCAAAGTCCGCGAGCCGGTGCACATGGGCATCCGGCACCCACTCGTCGCGCGGGACCGGCTGCAGTGAGCCGACCCCGGCGATCCGGCACGGCGAGCCGAGGTGGTAGAGGATCGACTCGTTCCCCGAGAAGCCCTCGTAACCCATCACCTCCTCGACCAGCAGCCGGCCGTGGTCACGGACCTGCGTATGGCGCTTGCGAGGAACCTCGCCGACCGCCACGTATCTCATCGGACGTACCCCATGTTCGTCCCGGGTCAGAGGTTCCCGCGCTGCGCCTGCTCGCGCTCGATGGCCTCGAACAGCGCCTTGAAGTTGCCCTCGCCGAAGCCGCGGGCGCCGTGGCGCTCGATGATCTCGAAGAAGATCGTCGGCCGGTCGCCGAGCGGCGCGCTGAAGATCTGCAGCAGGTAGCCCTCGTCGTCGCGGTCGACGAGGATGCCGAGCCGGCGCAGGTCCTCGAGCGACTCGTCGATCTCGCCGACGCGTCCCGGCGCCTCGGCGTAGTAGTCATCGGGCGTGCGCAGGAAGCGGATCCCCTGCTCGCGCAGGCGCGTGACCGTCTCGACGATGTTGTCTGTGGTGAGCGCGACGTGCTGGGCGCCGGGTCCCTCGTAGAACTCGAGGTACTCGTCGATCTGCGACTTGCGCTTGCCCTCGGCTGGCTCGTTGATCGGGAACTTCACCCGGCCGTCGCCGCCGGTGACGACCTTCGACATCAGCGCCGAGTACTCGGTCGAGATCGCCTCGTCGCTGAAGTGGATCATCTCGGTCATGCCGAAGACGGTCTCGTAGTACGACACCCAGTCGTTCATCCGGCCGAGCTCGACGTTGCCGACGATGTGATCGATGTCGGAGACGAGGTTGGCGGCCGGAGCGCCGTCGACGGCCTTGAAGCCGGGGAGGAACGGACCCGCGTAGGACGAGCGGTCGACGAAGCGGTGCACGGTCTCGCCGTAGGTGGCGACATCGGCGAGCATCACACGGCCGGACTCGTCGCTGATCTCGTGCGGCTCGGCGAGGCCGGTCGCGCCGCGGGCGGTCGCCTCGGCGTAGGCCTTCTCGACGTCGGGCACCGACAGCGCGATCACCTTGATGCCGTCGCCGTGGCGGGCGTGGTGGCGGGCGATCTCGGTGTCGGCCCGCAGCGTGCCGGTGAGCACGAGCCGGACCGAGCCCTGGGCGAGGACGTGGGAGACCCGGTCGCGCTGGCCGGTCTCCAGCCCGGAGAACGCCACCTCGCCGAACCCGAACGCGTTGCGGAAGTAGTGGCTCGCCTGCGCGGCATTGCCGACCCACAGCTCGATGTGGTCGATGCCGTTCAACGGCATGAAGTCCACGGGCTGCTCTCGGCGTACCGCCTCAGATGTCGCTGCCATCAATTCCTCCTACTCGTTCGTTCGCCAGCCGCTTGGCGGCGATCAGGGTGTTCGTGTCGTCTTGCGAGGCGCGCGCGTAGACCTCGGCAAGGGTGTCGGCGATGCCGTCGATCGCGCGCTCGGCGCGCTCGCGGTCAAAGCCGTGGATCTCGTCGGCGACGGCGATCAGGCCGCCGGCGTTGATGACGAAGTCCGGCGCCCAGAGGATCGCGCGGGCGCGCAGCAGGTCGGCCACCGTGTCCTCGGCGAGCTGGGTGTTGGCCGCGCCGGCGATGACCGGGACGCGGAGCCGCGCCACGGTTGCTGCGCTGAGGGTCCCGCCGAGCGCGCACGGCGCGAGCACGTCGGCCTCGCGCTCGAGCGCCTCCGACGGCGAGCACCAGGCCGCGCCGAGCCGCTGCGCGAGCCCGCGCCTGCCCTCGTCGACGTCGGCGACGGTGAGGCGGGCGCCGTGACCGGCGAGCCGTCGGGCGAGCTCGCCGCCGACGTGACCGAGGCCGATGACGACGACGTGGCGACCGGCGATCGGGCCGTCGACCGACGCCCGGACCGCGACGTCGACGCCGTGCGCGGTGAACGGGCTCGGGTCCCCGCAGCCGCCCTCGGCCGGCGGCCGGCCGACCATGTGGTCGGTGTAGCGCTCGACGACCTCCATGTCGGCGAGCGAGGTGCCGACGTCCTGGGCGGTAATGTAGCGACCGTCGAAGGACTCGACGAACTCGGCGAAGTCGTGCAGGGCGTCGTGGCGGAGCGTGCCGGTGAGCCCGTCGACGGGGGCGGAGATGACCGCCTTGGCGCCGCCCAGGGGCAGCCCGGAGACGGCGGCCTTGAAGGTCATCGAGCGGGCGAGCCGCTCGGCCTCGCGGACCACAGCGGCCTCGGTGGGGTAGTGCCAGATACGGCAGCCACCGAGCGCGCGGCCGTCGACGGTGTGATGCACGGCGATCGCCATCGTCAGGCCCGAGCGCTCGCCGCGCCCGACGCGGACCTCCTCGAAGCCGGGGGACACCGCCGTGCGGGTGGAGGTGATGAGGCTCATCGCGCCACCGCCTTCATGCCGGCGCGCAATGCCGCGATCGAGTCGTCGTCGCAGTCCCTGAAGAAACCACCTACCACTTCCTGCACCTCCTCCACCGAGCCGGCCCGGTAGAGCACGGGCTGGTACGCGGTGATGTCGTAATCAGCGGTCCCCATCTCCACGAGGTCAAGCGGCCGGTGCTCCATGCCTCGGAACTCCTCGATCTCGCCGTAGCTCGAGAGGATCCCGGCGCCGTAGGCCCGCAGCTCGCTGTCCTCGATCACCGTGCCGAACTCGAGCGAGAACCAGAACACCCGGGAGAGGAAGCGCAGGTTCTCCTCGTCGTGCAGCCGGCGGGACGCCTCGCCCGCGAGTCGGTGCAGCTCGCCGAAGGTCGGCGTCGCGATCAGGTGACCGTGCCCGATGACCTCGTGGACGATGTCGGGCTCGGGCGTGTACAGCGGCACGCGCGGATGGCGGACATACTGCGTGGAGTAGAACAGCCGGTCGGCGAGCGACCCGTAGAACTGGGCGAGGGGGACGAGGCCGGCCGCCGGCAGGTAGCGCCAGCCGGTGAGCGGCGCGATCAGCTCAGAGACCTCGTCGAGACCCGGGATTCCGTCCCGGGTGAGGCCGACGCGCTGCTTGGCCTCGAGGTACTCGCACACCGCGTAGCGGCGGTGCTTGGCCTCGAGCTCGCGGGAGATCGTCCGCCACACCGCGTGCTCCTCCTCGGTGTAGCTGATCGCCGGGGCCGGATCACCCGGGCGCCAGGCCAGCGCCGCCGCCGCGATCTCGTTGCGCCGCTCGCGGTAGCGGGGGTCGTTGGCGCCCGGGTGATCGTGGGCGAGGTGGACAGTGACCTCCCCTCCCTTACCGGTGGTGACAGGCGAATAGAGCTGAGCTTCCTCGTACATCCCTCGCTCCGGTGTCTAGCACCGGCCCAGAAACGCTGCAACTCTGTACAGCGCAGCCGGTCAATCTGACCACGAACGCCGAGAATTTGCTTATGATGCTGGTCACATTGACCAGTATCGATCAGCTTGATGCCCGGCTTATCGCCGCGCTGCGGGACAACCCCCGCGTGGGACTGCTCGAGGTCGCCCGCCAGCTCGGTGTCGCCCGCGGCACGGTGCAGGCGCGGCTGGCCAAGCTCGAGGCGAACGGGGTCATCACCGGGTACGGACCGGACGTCGACGCCGGCGCGATCGGCTACTCGATCACCGCGTTCGTGCTCATCGAGCTCGCCCAGGGCCAACTCGACCTCGCGGTGGCGGCGATGAGCGCGATGCCCGAGGTGATCGAGGCGGACGCGATCAGCGGCCCCCACGACCTCATCTGCCGGGTCGTCGCCCGGGACACCGAGCACCTGCAGGTCGTCGTCAACGAGCTGCTGCGCACCCCGGCGATCCACCGCTGCACGAGCTACATCGTGCTCTCGCGCCAGGTGCCGCCGCGGACCGGGCCGCTCGTCGAGGCCGCCGGGGAGGCCGATGGCCGGGGCTGAGCGGTTCACGCTCGCGAACCTGCCCTACGGGTCCGTGCGCCGGGGGCCCGGCGAACCGGCGCGGCTGTCCGTCGCGTTCGGCGCGCACGCCATCGCGCTGTCCGCGATCGCCGACCGCCTCGACGTGCCCGCCGAGCTGATCGACGCGCCGAACCTCGACCGGCTGCTCGCCGCCGAGCCGTCGACATGGACCGCGCTGCGCGACGGGCTCCGGGAGCTGCTCGGGCGCGGCGCCGTCCCGCCCGCGGCGGCGGTGCCCCTCAGCGAGGCGCGGCTCGAGCTGCCGTTCACCGTCGGGGACTACGTCGACTTCTACTCCTCGCTGGCGCACGCGACCAACCTCGGCCGGATCCTCCGCCCCGACAGCGAGCCGCTGCTGCCCAACTGGCGCCACCTCCCCGTCGGCTACCACGGGCGGGCCGGCACCGTCGCCGTCTCCGGGACGCCGGTGCGCCGCCCGGCCGGGCAGCGGCCCGGACCCGACGGGCCGACCTGGGGTCCGAGCCGGCGGCTCGACTTCGAGCTCGAGCTCGGGTTCGTCACCGGCGGGACACCGAATGCGCTCGGCGAACCGGTGCCGATCGGCGACGCCGCGCAGCGGATCTTCGGCTTTGTGCTCGTCAACGACTGGAGCGCGCGCGACATCCAGGCCTTCGAATACCGGCCGCTCGGACCGTTTCTCGGCAAGTCGTTCATGACCTCGATCTCGCCGTGGGTCGTCCCGCTCGCCGCGCTCGAGCCCTACCGGGTGCCCGGGCCGCCGCAGACCCCGGAGCCGCTGCCGTATCTGCGCGCGTCGGAGGCGTGGAACCTCGATCTCGAGCTCGAGGTCGAGCTCGCCCCCGCCGGTGGGACGCCGCGGACGATCAGCCGCACGAATGCGCGCGAGCTCTACTGGAGCGCGGCCCAGCAGCTCGCCCATGCCGCCTCCAGCGGCGCCGTCGTGCGGCCGGGCGATCTCTATGCCTCGGGCACGATCTCCGGGACCGCTCCGGGGAGCGAGGGCAGCCTGATCGAGCTGAGCTGGAACGGCAAGCGGCCGCTCGCGCTCGGCGACGGTCGGGTCCGGGGGTTCCTCGAGGACGGCGACACGGTCACGTTGCGGGGCGTCTGCGGAGCGGGGGGCGATCCGGCGGCGCGGGTCGAGTTCGGCATCGTCGGCGGCACCGTTCTCCCGGCGGGTGCGGACCGAACCTGA
The DNA here is from genome assembly GCA_963752905.1 of uncultured Solirubrobacterales bacterium. Taxonomy (GTDB): domain Bacteria; phylum Actinomycetota; class Thermoleophilia; order Solirubrobacterales; family Solirubrobacteraceae; genus Palsa-465. The sequence goes on along the minus strand of CAVWAC010000003.1, from coordinate 504,797 downwards.
CCGCGATCCGTGCCACCGTGACGGACATGACCGAGACACGCACCTACCCACACGGCGTCCCGAGCTGGATCGACAGCGAGCAGCCCGACCCCCAGGCCGCCCAGGAGTTCTACGCCCAGCTCTTCGGCTGGGCGTTCGAGACGGTCAGCCCGCCGGGCGCCCCGTTCTACGCCATCGCCAGTCTCGGCGGTCGTGACGTCGGCGGCCTCGGGGCGGCCGGGGAGGGGGCGGCGGCGTGGAACATGTACATCGCCGTCGACGACGCCGACGCGAGCGCGGCGGCGATCGCCGGCAACGGCGGCGAGGTGCTCGCCGGGCCGATGGACGTCGGCGAGGCGGGCCGGATGGCGCTGTGCCGCGACCCGGCCGGCGCGGCCTTCCGGCTGTGGCAGGCACGCCGCCGGCGCGGCGCTCAGGTCGTCAACGAGCCCGGGTCATGGAACTTCAGCGGGCTGCACACCGAGCGACCGGACACGGGCGCGTTCTACACCGCGGTGTTCGGCTGGTCGATCGAGGACCTCGGCTTCGCGACGCTCGTGCGGGCGCCCGGCTACGGCGACCATCTCGAAGCGACAGTCGATCCCGGGATCCGGGCGCGTCAGCAGAGGATGACCGCGCCGCCCGGCTTCGAGGACGCGATCGCCTGGGTGACCCCGACCGAGCCCGGCAGCGGCGCGCACTGGCTGAACAGCTTCGCCGTCGCCGACCGCGATCGGGTGGCGGCCGAGGCCGATCGGCTCGGGGCCGACGTCGTGTCCACGGAGGACACCCAGTGGACGCTGACGGCGCTCATCCGCGACCCGCAGGGCGCGATCTTCGCCGTGAGCCAGTTCACCCCGTCGGAGTAGCGGGGGTCAGGCGCGGCGAGCGGACGGCCCGTCGTGGGCCGCCCGCGCCGCCGCACGATGCTCAGAAGCGGTTCGTGTACATGTCGCAGTGCACGCCGAAGCCCCAGCTCGAGCTCGTGACCACGCCGCAGCGGGTCGCGGAGTTGATCGGCTGGTTGGCGGACGGGACGACGACGATGACGCCGCGGGAGGGCTTCTCAGGGAAGTAGATGTTCGTCGCCGAGTAGATGTACAGCGACGGGTTCTTCTCCTTGATCGTCGTGCCCGAGCGACCGCTCGAGGCCGTCTTCAGGTTGCCCTTGTAGTAGTTGCCCGTGCCGTCGAACTTCGAGGCGCTCTCGGCCAGGAACGCCTGACCGAACAGCTCGACGTTGCGGCTGCAGCCGACGCCGGAGAACCAGCGCGCGCTCACCGAGCTCGAATTGATGCGGGTCGTCTTCGTGGTGAAGTTGACCGAGCACTGCACGGCGGAGACGGGTACGTTCGCCGCGCGCGCATCCGCCGCGCCCGAGCCCGGCACGGCGCTGCCGCCGATCACCGTCGCCTTATTGCCGATGAACGACACCGCGATCAGCGGGGACGTCGACGGCGTTGCCGTGAGGCCCTTCGACGGCTGGGTGTGGGCCGCCTTCGACGATGAGCCGATCGCCTTGAGCTGTGCCGCCGTGGGTCCGCTGGCCAGCGCCACCTGGGCGCCTCCGGCCAGCACCAACGCGCCCACGCCGGCCAGGCCGACGAGCCGCCGACGGGAGTTGCTGAGATCCATCTAAAGCCTCCTTTGTTTGCGATGCAGCATGCGACCATCGCCGATGACGGCGACCCCCGGTGCTGTGCCTGCCCCTCGCCCTCACCAGGGCGGATGGACCGTGTGGATCCGGTGCCCGCCGACGTCAAACGCCGTCGCTGACGCCCGCCGCTCACGTTACACCCATGCGCGCTCGGGTGTCCTGACCCGATTGGGGGCGCTGCCGCCGGACGGATCGATACTCCGGTTTCCAGGAAACAAACTCGCGGCGGCTTTTGACGCGAAACCTCTGGACAAGTGCTCGGGGTCCTCGGCTCGAGTCAAGTCGGGGTCGGGCGATGCCGAAGCGACCCCCATGGGACTGGGAAGAACGTCACGCGCGGGAGAGCTGAGCCTCAGGGGGGTCTTGTGCGCGGACGGTGTCGTGGGGGAACACCGATGACGCGGCGGTACATCGCAGGTGTACCGCGGTCCCCCGTTGGGCAACAACTCGGTGTTCTCGATGAAGGAGTTGACCATGGTCATCCCTGCGCGCGCTCGGATGGGAATCGCGCTGCTCACAGCGGCGCTCGCGGTGAGCTTCGCAACCGCATCGGCCCGTGCGGCCACCTACAAGCTTCCCCCCACCGGACAGAACCAGTGGTATTGGGAGATTGACCCTCCGTCGGCCGGCCTCGCCAGTCTGCCGGCGACCACCGGCGCCTATCCGGCCCCGGGATCGGCGAACATTTGGGACACCGACCTGTTCCAGGACTCGAACACGTCGGGTATTCCGACCGGACCGTCACCGGTCGTCCAGGCGCTGCACACCTCGGGCAAATACAGCATCTGTTACGTCGAGGTCGGCGCGTATCAGCAGGGATTCCCCGACGATTCGAACTTCGCCGCGTCTGATTACGGAAACGGTGCCCAGCAGTACGCGATGCAGGGATGGCCGGGTGAGTACTGGTTCGACATCTCCGGCTTCGCCAACTACGTACCCGGGGATTCCTCGACCCTCACCGGGGCGGCGGTGAACATCGCCGCTGCGCTCGATAAGCGGATCGGCTGGTGTTCGCTCGAAGGGCAGGACGCCCTCGAGCCCGACGACCTCGACGGCTACACGAATCCGGGTGCGACCGGTGTGGCCGGTGGCGGCTGGAACCTCACGCAGGCTGACTCGGCTGGGTTCGAGCGTTGGCTCGCGTACGACGCGCACGCGCATGGACTCGCGATCTTCCAGAAGAACGACCCGGCGAACGCGTCGGCGAACGTCTCGGCGTTCGACGGGATGATCATCGAGGAATGCAACAAGTACAACGATCCGTGCGCCGGCTCCGGGGGCGACGGCACGCCGTACCTGAACGCTGGCAAGCCGGTGCTCAACGCCGAGTACGCGCAGGACGGTGAGTCGACCTCGAAGTTCTGCACGGCGGACACCACGGCCGGCATCACCGGGGCGCTGTTCGACGTCAACCTCGACGGGAGCACCTACCAGCCCTGCGCACCGGTCGGGACGACGAGCACGGGTGGTACCGGTGGCACGGGTGGCAGCACCGGTGGCACGGGCGGCAGCACCGGCGGCACGGGCGGCAGCACCGGTGGCACGGGCGGCAGCACCGGTGGTACGGGCGGCAGCACCGGTGGTACGGGTGGCAGCACCGGTGGTACGGGTGGCAGCACCGGTGGCACGGGCGGCAGCACCGGTGGCACGGGCGGTACGGGTGGCAGCACCGGTGGTACGGGTGGCAGCACCGGTAGCACGGGCGGCAGCACGGGTGGCACGGGCGGCACTACCGGCGGCACGGGCGGCAGCACCGGTGGCACGGGCGGCATTACCGGCGGCTCCGGGTCGGGGTCGACGGGCAGCAAACCTGTCAACACGACCGCCCCGTCGCTGTCCGGAAGCGCTGCCGAGGGCAGCCGGCTCAAGGTCTCACATGGTGTCTGGTCGGGCTCGCCGACCTCCTACACCTACGCCTGGGATCGCTGCAAGGGCGCCGTCTGCACGACGATCGCGAACGCAACGGGGCAGACTTATCGCGTGCGTGTCGCCGATATCGGCTACCGGCTCGTGGCGGTCGTGACCGCGACGAATACCACGGGATCGGCCAGCGCCAAGAGCCAGCCGTCGGGTGTGGTGCCGGCACCGTCGGCGCGGATCACGGCGATGCGACGCACCACGCTCACGCACAGGCACACGGCGAAGCACCGGCGGGTCGAGCACCACCGCCGCGCGCAAGCGCACGTGCGGCCCCGGCACAGCCTCTGGCCGGCGCAGCGACGGTGAGACGACGAACGCGCATCGCCGTCCGACGTTCGCGATCTCAGACCGGGTCGGGCTTCACCGGCAGCGCTCGGCGACGACGATCCCAGCCTTCCAGCCCGGGGCCCGGCCACCGGCTGGCGGCCGGATCGCGGCGGCGTCGAAGCCGCTGCACGCGAGCAGCCATGCGATGACCGAGTTCGAGTTCCACATTTCGCCGGCGCCGAGCTCATCGCGGCCCCACACCGGGCTCGGCAGCGAGGGCGCGAGCGCGAGCAGGCGCGCGGCGCGCCGGCCGTCGTCGGTCAACCGCCGCGGGCTGCCGACGACTTCCGCGCGGTCGGGGATGACGCCGTCGCGCCAGCGGCGCACCTCGTAGCGAAAGATCCGCGCCCGCCCGGCCCAGCGCGCGCCGACCGCGCCGGTGACGACGACGCCGCGGGACGCGCCGTCGCCGCGCGGCACGGGCGTCATCTCGATCGTGAACCGGCCGTCCGGTGCGGTGACCTCGAGCGCGGAGTGGTAGAGGTCACACGCGGGCCGGTGCTCGAGGCGCGACGCGATCGTCTCGAACGCGAGACCGTTGAGACGCACCGAATGTCCGCCCGCGCCGAGTGGCAGCCAGTAGAGATCGACGGCGGCCACCGGGCCGGCGCGCACCTCGCTCACGGGTGGCGCAGGTCGAGGCGCCGCAGCCGTGCGGCCGGCACGCGCGAGAGGTCGAGCAGCATCTGCGTGAAGGCGACGAGCTCGCTCCGCATGCGACCGATGTCGAGCTTGTCCATCGTCGGGATGCCCCAGTTGAGGAGATAGGAGGGGCCGGTGATGTAGTTCGCCGTCGGGATCGCACCGAGCGTCGACAGCGACGTGCCCTCGGCGGGCCAGCCGTTGCCGTCGGGACTGCCGGGCGCGGTGACGTACGGCCGCAGCACGCTGGCCGGGGCGGCGTTCGCGTTGCGCAGCGCGTCGTAGGCGGCATTGACGAGCGGGCTGCTCTCCGGGGTGAAGAACGTCCCCGGTTCGAAGGCGCCGGTGAGGTGATAGCGCCCGCTCGGCGCCGGCTCCCACTCGCGCGCGCCGAGGTGCTCGATGGTCACCGCGCCGGCGATTCGCCGCAGCAGCCCGCCACGGTGGCGCAGCACGAAGTCGTCGGTGCCGATGCCGCCGTGGAAGTGGCCGGTCGTGAGCAGCACCATGATCGTCCGCGGCAGCGCGTGGCGCGGCAGCCGCGCGAGGTACTGGCTCATCGCAACGATCGCGTTCGGGCCGTTGTCCTCGACGCCGTTGGTGCCGTCGGTGTGGCAGTGGAGCAGCATCACCTCGTCGCTCGACCCGGGGATGACGCCGACGAGGTTGCGCGAGGTGACCCGCCGGACCTCGGCCGGCAGGGTGAGCCGGGCGGTCGCGCCGGCCCGCGCGGCGGCGAGCAGTCCGCGGCCGGTCGCGGCGTCGACGTACACGCCGGGGATCGCGCGGAGTCGTCCGTCGTAGGGGTAGTAGGCGCCGTGGGCGGCCTCGGCGGGCAGGCCGAGCACGCCGACGAGCCCGCGCGCACCCGAGCCGGCGAGCGCGTCGAGGAAGGTCACGTCCTCGGCAATGCCGAGCCACGGCCGGGTGTAGGCGTGGCTGGGCACGAACACGTCGTGCGGGTCATACGCCTTGTAGGCGATCGCGTCGAAGGTCCCGTACGTGTACGTGACCAGCGGGACGTCGAAGACAGCGATCTTGCCCCGCAGCGAGCCCACGGCCGGGGGCGCACTCGGGTCGACGACGACGAGCTCGCCGGCCACGCCGTCAGCCGGGGTCCGGCCCGAGTAGGGGATGTAGGACGCCGTCGGCACCGCCCCGGCCGCGGAGCCGGTGAGCAGCCGCAGCGACCAGCGATCGGTCGTCCATCGTTCGATCGGGACCGGCTCGAAGTGGAGCTGGTGCACACCCGCGCGGGCGAGCCGCTCGTGGAGCGCGTCGACGAAGCGCTCGTGGACCGGGCTGCCCGTCGCCCGCAGGCCCATCGCATCGAGCTGCGCCTGCCAGGCGTGCAGCTGCGCGGCGGGGAGGAACTGCGAGGCGACGACGTGGCGGGCGGCGCTGGCCGGCAGGCGCGCCGACGGCCAGCGGACGACCGCGCTCAGCGCCGCGAGCGGGTCGAGCAACGGCGCCGCGAGCGCCGCGCCCGCGGTGCTCGCACCGAGCTTCAGGAGCCCCCGCCGATCGATGAACTGCGTCATCTGCTCACCTCCAGGTCACCGCCCAGTTGGCCGCGCGACCCGGGGCCGCGGGCAGAACGAACACGGCCTCGCCGGCGGCACGCCGGGCCGGCACCGCGCGTCCATCGGCCCAGGCGACGACGTCCCGTGCCCCCGCCGGCACGCCGCGCACCTCCATCACGAGCCGCTGCACCCGCGCGATCCGCACGTAGCCGCGCAGCAGGCCGGGTGCGCGGGCGACCCCGATCTGTGGGAGCCGCAGCGAGAAGCGGTCGAGGTGGGGCGCGATCAGGTACCCGCGCTCCGTCGCCGTCACGCCGGCGAGGTTGACCGCCCCCATCACCATCCACGTCGGCTGCTCGGTGATCTGGCCCTCGTAGTGGTGGTAGAGGGGGATGCCGCAGCGGGCGGGTTGGCGGGCGTAGAAGGCGTTGCAGGCGTCGTCGATCGAGATCGTCCCGTCCCAGTGGTCGGGGAACACGTGCGCGTGCATCGCCAGGGTGTTGCGGGTGTACTCGCTCCACGCGTCGGCGGCGGCGCCGGGGACGACCCCGTCGAGGCTCGCCAGGGCCCAGGTCAGCCAGCCGTTGGGGTCGAACCACACCCCGCCGACGTACTGCGAGGCCCCGTCGAACGCCCCGGCGGTCGGTGGTTCGGTGACGCCGGGGTCGCGGAGGGCCGGCGACAGGGCCGAGCCGATGCGCGCGGGACCGCCGACGACGGCCGGCGCTCCGATGCCGTCGAGGAAGCGGCGGATGTTGGCCACGAGCACCCGGGCCCGGGCCGCGGTCGTCGCGCCGGCGAGGATCGCCCAGGGCTGAGGCTCACCGAAGATGGCTCCGGCCCCGATCGGCTTGGCGCCGTCGTAGCCCCGCAGGAACCAGCGCCCGGTCCACTCGCGGCGCACGACGGCGAGCAGCTGCCGTCCGCGCGCACGCAGCTGTGCGGCGAAGGCGTGATCCCCGCGCAGGTCGGCGATCGCGGCGAGTCGGGGATAGGCGTAGGCGAGTTGAGCAGGGACGAGCATCGACTCGCTCATGTGCAGGAAGCTCGCCGAGAAGTCCGACCAGTCGCCGTTGGTGCCCGCGAGGTAGCCGCCGTGCGGGCCGCGCAGCGACTCCTGGTGGCGGAAGGCGAGCTTGATGTGCTCCCAGATCGACACGGGCCGGGCACTGTCGGCGAACCGCACCCGCTCGGAGAAGAAGGCGACATCACGCGTGCCGAGGCCGTACTCGGCGACGGCGAGCAGCAGCCAGAAGTCGAGGTCATCCGAGGTGCCGAAGGGGTTGAACGGCTTGCAGAGCGGCGTGATCCCGTAGGGCAGGGCGCCGTCGCGCAGCGACTGCACCCGGACCGAGTAGCGGAGGATCTCGCGGGCCATCGCCGGGTCGGCGTAGACCATCGGCAGGAGATAGTGCAGCCAGCTGCGCGACCCGAGGTTCTCGCCGCTGGAGTACTGGTAGTAGCCGCCCTGCGTGATCGTGTGGTGGCCGCACGCCTCCCCGTACACCGACGCCGCGCGCAACAGGTACGCGTCCCACTCCAGCTCCCGGGCCACCCAGGCGCGGCCGGGACCGAACGACGCCTTCGGCAGCCAGCCGGCCCACGCCCGCTCGCTCGCCGTGAACGACTGTGGGCGGCGCCGGTAGCGCGTGACGAGCCCGTCGATCGCGCCCGGGTGCGCGAGGCCGTAGGCGTAGCGCAGCGTCACCGACCGGCCCGGCCCGAGCGACAGCGGAGCGCGGAAGGCGAACAGCGTGCCACCGGCGTGCCCGGACGCGGTGGCGGGAGCCGTGCCGCCACGCAGGCGGTCGGCGGCGACGGCGGCCGGCGCCGACCGGCCACCACGCCCGAAGAACGCGGCCACCGAGGTCTCGTGTCCGGCCAGCGGTCCCTGCAACGCGGCGGCGAAGATCGTGAGCGGCCGGTGGTCGCCGCCGTCGGCGGTCTGCGCGACGGTGAGCGTGCGCGCCACGGCGTGCCACACCGGGCGGGCGAGCCCGCGGTTACGGTGCGCGGTCTGGTCGTAGGGATTGACGTCCCAGTACTCGAACCACGACACCCGCTCCGGCCGGGCGGTCGTGTTGGTGATCGTCACGTCGTGGAGCAGCAGCGGGTCATCGCCGAACGGCGCGTAGACGTCCTCGCGGACCGCGACCCCGTCGGCCCGCAGGGCGCGCTCGTAGTAGCCGACCCCGAACCACCGCCGCAGCGATCCGGCGCGCGGTCGGTCGAGGTAGAGGGTGCTGAGGACGCGGCCGCCGACGTTGAGATACCCGTACCCGCCGGCGTAGTGACGGGCGGCCGGATCGAACCGGTTCGCCCACTGGGCGAGGCGATCCTGGCTCCACAGCTCGGTGTAGCCGTCGTTGAAGGCGTCGGCGACGATGTGGTCGTTGCCGAGCTCGTGCTGGGCGGCCGTGGCTCCGTCGAGCTCCGGCTGCCGAGCCCGCGGCGCGGTCTGCTCGTCGATATCGTAGCGGTACGCGGGCAGGCCGAAGCGGTCGACGATCCAGCGGCCGAACGACCCGCTGCCGAACGTGGAGGCCACATCCGGGCGCGACGCATCGCGTGACAGGGGTGCGGGCGCCGGACGCGCGCCCGCCGCGACGGGCAGCGCCAAGCCCAAGCCCAGCGCCAGCACCGCGATGGCCCTCGTGGCCCTCAGCGACGGGATTCCGATCACCTGCCCCACAGAGTACGCGTCGCCCACCACTGCGGGGGATCAGGAAGCGACGGGGCGGCGTCGTCCTCAGCCGGGCGGCAGCGCAGAGAGCCCCGACTGATCCGTCGAGTCCGCGACCCATCCAGCCGCGGTGACCGGGTCCTCCGCGAGGTACAGGGCGCCGATCGTCTGCGCAATGGTCTCATTCGCCCCACTGCCGGCCAGCGCGAGCGGGCCGTAGCCGGCCAGCTCGGCGAGGCCGGGCTCGGCGCCGGCGGTGCGCTCGGGGAGGGCGGCGTTGACCACGACGAGCGCGGGTCGCAGCAGGCGCGCGGTGTCGGCGATCGTGGACAGAGGCGTGTCGGGCCCGAGGAAGGTGATGTTCCAGCCGCGCCTGCGGAGAGCAAGCCCAAAGCAGATCAGTCCGAGGTCGTGCTGTTCGCCCGGCAGACAGGCGAGCAGCCCGATGGGGCCATTGCCGCTCCCCCAGCCGCGGGCCAGACCGAGGAGGCGTCCGCGCAGCAGGGCACTGGCGAAATGCTCCTGCCCGATCGACGCCTCGCCGCGTCGCCAGCGCTCGCCGAGCTCGTGGAGGTAGGGGAGGATGACGCCGCGCAGCGCGGTCTCCAGCGCGAATCCGGCCAGCAGCCGGTCGAACTCGGCCTGGGCGCCTGCTTCGTCGAACGCGTCGAGCGCGTGCCGCAGGCGGTCGCTCACGGCCGCGAGCTCGGATCTCTCCTCGCCGTCCTGAGCCGGGGCCGTCGGTTCGGCTCGGGCCAGCCGGGCGGCCTCGGCGGCCGAGACCCCCTGGGCGAGGTGATCGAGCATGCGCCGGACCCGCCGCTCGTCTTCGTCGCCGTAGAGGCGAAAACCGCCACCCGTGCGGGACGGCGAGAGCAGCCCATAACGGCGCTCCCAAGCCCGCAGCACCTCCGGGCTAACCCCGACGCGGCGGCTCAGCTCGCCGATGCGCAGGTGTCCGAGGTCGGGGTGTCCGCTCTCCATGACGGCCAGTCTACAGACTCTGTACAAAAACTTGACAGAAAGCGGACAAGATCTGTACGATCTCTGGACGAAAGTTGTACACGGATTCGTCCCGGCAGCCCAACAGCCCACCTGTGATCGACAGGAGTCATCTCATGAAGAAGGTATTTGCCACCGGACTCGCCGGCGTCGCGCTACTTGCGGCCGCCGGGTGCGGCAGCAGCAGTTCGTCCTCGAGTACGCCCGCCACGAGCAGCTCGTCCTCGGCCGCCGCGGCTGCGACCACCACCGCCACCACGATGTCGGCGTCGTCCGCCTCGATGGGCGCGAAGAACATCGTTGAGACGGCCGTCGCGGCTGGCGAGTTCAAGACGCTCGTCTCGCTTGTCAAGGCGGCGGGACTCGCGGGCGCTCTCTCTGGCCCCGGTCCGCTGACCGTGTTCGCCCCCACCGACGCCGCGTTCGCGAAGGTACCGAAGGCCACGCTGACCGAGCTCGCCCATAACGTTGCCAAGCTCAAGGCGGTGCTGCTCTACCACGTCGTCAAGGGCGACGTCACAGCAGCCCAGGTCGAGCAGCTCAAGTCGGCCAAGACGCTCGAGGGCAGCTCGGTCGCCATCCACGTCACCGGCGGCAAGGTCTACGTCAACAACGCGCAGGTGACCAAGGCCAACGTCACCACCTCCAACGGCGTGATCCACGTCATCAACACTGTGCTGATCCCGGCCAGCTGATCATCGGCGCGGGCGAGTCTCGACCACGGTCGGCAATCGGGGCTCGCCCGTCCGCCCACCGAACATCCCCACCTTGACCATGTTTAATCCATTCCTCGATATGCTCCTCGACCGCACCGTGGTCGCGGGCTACACGGGCGCCGGTTATCGCATCCGCAGCCGGATGTGGGACCCGGCCGAACTGCAGCCGATGGACGGCAAGGTCGTGCTCGTCACCGGTGCGACAGCAGGACTCGGGCTGGCCGCGGCCGAGGGCTTTGCTCGTCTCGCCGCCAGCGTTCGGCTCCTGGCCCGCAGCGAAGAGCGGGGCGAGCGCGCGCGGGCCGAGATCGTCGCGCGGTCGGGCAACCGCGACGTTCACCTCGATCTATGCGACATGAGCGACCTTGGCGCCGTCAGGCGGTTCGCGTCAGGCTTCAACGCCGAGGCAGAGCGGCTCGACGTGCTGGTCAACAACGCCGGCGTGCTGCTGAACGAACGGATGCTGTCGGTCGACGGCATCGAGCTGACATTTGCCACCAACGTGCTGGGCCCCTTCCTGCTGACAAAGCTGCTGCTCCCGCTGCTCGAGCGGAGCGCGCCGGCTCGCGTCATCAACGTGTCCTCGGGCGGTATGTACACGCAGAAGGTCAACGTCGTGGATCTGCAGAGCGAACACGGGAAATATGACGGCGCGGCCGCGTACGCGCGCACGAAGCGGGCCGAGGTGATCCTGACCGAGGTCCTGGCGGAGCGGCTCAAGGACAGCGGCGTGGTCGTTCACGCGATGCACCCGGGCTGGGTTGACACCCCTGGCGTCCGGTCCTCGCTGCCGCAGTTCTACAAGGCGACCAGCCGGCTGCTGCGCACGCCGCAGGAGGGCGCGGACACGATCGTCTGGCTTGGCGCCGCGTCCGAGCCGACACGCAGCTCGGGCGGGTTCTGGCACGACCGCCGACAGCGTCCGATCCACCGCGTGCCCTGGACCAAGGAGACTCCCGAGGACCGTGCGCGGTTGTGGGCCGAATGCGAGCGCCTCAGCGGCTTGCACGCCTCTGGGACTCCGGCCGCCACCCTTTCACACCACTAAGGAGGCCCCGATGGCGCATTACAGCGCAAACGTAGACGTTCCCCGCCCACCGGAGGAAGCGTTCGCGTACCTGAGCGACTTCTCCACGACCGAGGAGTGGGACCCGGGTGTCGTCGAGGCGACACGCGTCGGCGACACTCCGGTTGGCCAGGGAACCGAGTTCCGACTCGTGGCCGAGTTCCTGGGCCGGCGAACACCGCTCACCTACCGGATCGTCGAATACGACCCACCGCACGCGGTGACCTTCCGCGGCGAGAACTCGAGCGTCGTCTCGCTCGACCGGGTCACGTTCGAGCCCTCGGATGGAGGGACGCTGATCACCTATGACGCCGACCTCGCCCTGAAGGGAGTGTTCAAGCTCGCCGACCCGCTGCTCGGGCTCGCGTTCAACCGGGTCGGCGATCGCGCGCTCGCGGGGCTGCGCGCGACACTGGGGATCCGGCAGCCAGCCACCTTGCCCATGCTCACCGGCCGTGCGCTCGACGGCACGTCGTACGAGCTGCCGGCGGATCTCAGCACGCCGTACAGCTTCGTCGTCGTCGCTTTCCGCCGTGAGCAACAGGCTCTTGTGGATCAGTGGCTGCCGTGGCTGCTTGGGCTCGAGCAAGGCCGGTCTGACCTCGCGGTCTATGAGCTGCCCGTGCTCTCCACCGCCTACAAGCCGGTCCGCTCGTTCATCGACGGCGGCATGGCCCGGGGGGTTCCCGATCACGCCGCCCGCGCGCGCACGATCACCGTCTACACCGATGTCCCGAAGGCCGTGCGAGAGCTTGGACTGCCGGCGACCGACACCATCGCCGTCCTACTCGTCGAGCGCTCGGGCCGGATCGTCGCCCGCGAGATCGGTGGCTTCGAGGACGAGAAGGCCGAGCGGCTGGCCGCTGCCCTCGCGCCCCAGCACGCACACGACCGCGCCTGAGCTCCAAGCGCGGCACTCCGGGCTCGACGCGTAGCCTACGCGCCGATGAAGCCGAAAATCGCGCTGATCATCGCCGCCGCCGTCATCGCCCTTACGGGCCTCGCGGCTTCGGCGGCGGCGCCCGCGGCCGCTCCCGAGCGTCCGGCGTCACCGCCTGCCGTCGCCGGGCGGCCGGCGCCGACGATCGCCTTCGACGGCAACTTCGTCCAAGGCAGGACCGAAGCGCAACGGATCGCGTCCTACCGTCGCCTGCGGGCGATGGGCGTGACCGTGATCCGGCTCGATTTTCGCTGGGCGGCGATCGAGCGCATCGGCCAGCCGCTGCACCGCTACGTGTGGGGGGCCCTGGATCGCGAGGTGCACGAGATCCGGGCCGCCGGTCTGAAGATCCTCGGGATCATCGACTACAGCAATCCGAACTACTCGCGAGCGGGCTGGGCGGCACACGAGCGCGGGCAGACGGCGAGTGGTCCGTTCGGGGTCGGCGACCCCCAGTACTACCCGCCCGATGACCCGCGCACGTTCGCTCGCTACGCCGCCGACGTCGCCCGCCGGTACCACGCTGACGTGATCGGCTGGGAGATCTGGAACGAGGAGAACGGCGGCTGGCGGTTCTGGGAGCCGAAGGAGGATCCGGTCGCCTACGGGAACCTCCTCTGCGCAGCCGACCGGGCGCTCAGGCGGGTCGACGCACAGACGCCCGTCGTCTTCGGCGGCCTGTTCTTCCCGCCGCTCGGCGGCGCGATCGGCACCGGCGCGGTCCGGTTCCTCGGCGAGGTGCTCGCGCAGCCCGGGACCCGCCACTGCTTCGATGCCATCGCTTATCACCCGTACCCGTATCCGTTCACCTCGCCCGAGGCCGCGGTCGGTGATCGCGGGTCGGTGATCGGCGCCGTTGACCAGCTGCGCGCGGTGCTGCGTCGAGACGGGCTTCCGCGCATGCCGCTGTGGAACACCGAGGTCGGCTGGCCGACGAGCCCCCGCGGCAACGGCGTCACCGAGGCGCGCCAGGCCCGCTACGTCGCGCGGCTGCAACTACTGTCCTGGGCCCGCGGTGTGCCACTGCTCACCTGGTACACGTGGGGCGACGCAGCCGATGCGAGCGGCGCCAACCAGGAGGCCCACTTCGGCTTCTTCCGCCTCGATGGTTCGGCCAAGCCGGCCTACCACGCGCTCGTCGTCCTGCAGCGCGAACTCGGAGGACCGGGCTGGCGCTTCGTCGCTGACCGCTCGCGCGCCCTCGGGCTGCCGCGCGGACACGGCGGCGTCGACAGCGGCTACGCGCTCGCGTTCGCCGCTTCGGGCGGGCGCCACCGGCTCGCGCTCTGGTACGCCGACGAGCACCCACCGGCGGGCAGCAACCCGTTCGCGCGGGTCGAGCCCGGGACGCCAGCGCGGACGATCACCGTGCGCGTGCCGATCGGCGCGCACGTCACCGTCAGGAGCCTGCTTGGTCGCCGTCTCGCGGTCCCGGCCGGTGCCGTCGGTGTCCTGCGGCTCGTCGTGGGCCAGGACCCGCTCTACGTCGGCTGGACGACCCATTAGGCCCGCGTCCGCTCGGCCGCGTCCGGCGTCACTTCGGCGTCAGCGTGTAGCGCACGGTCTGCACGCGGATCAGCCCGTCGCGGAAGACGAACGTGTCGATCCCGTCCTCGGCCTTGACCTTCTCCGACGTCGCCTGCCACTCGAGCAGCAGGACGTCGTCCTCGAAGATCATCGTCGGCAGCTTCCAGCTCGCACCGGGGAGGTCGCCGAGCAGCTTGACGAACCCCTCGCGGACGCCGTCCTTGCCGTGGAGGACCCCCTCGGGGGTGATGAACACGGCATCGTCGGCGTAGTCGCTGACGATGCCGTCGAGGTCCTCGGCCATCAGCACTTCGCCGTGATGCTCGAAGACCTCCTGCGGGGTGCGTGCCATCTCTGCTCCTTTCGGTTGTCGTCCCGGGCCGTGCGCGTCGCGCCGGCGCCCGGGAAGCTTCTACGCCGCGCCGGCCGGGACGAGGATCCCGCGACCCTGCAGCCGGCCGCCGTCGAGATCGGCCATCGCGTCGTTGATCGCGTCGAGCGGGTACGTCGACGTGTGCAGGGTCACCCGGCCCTGGGCGGTGAGGGTCATGAGCTCGACGAGGTCGGTGTAGGTGCCGACGAGGTTGCCGATGAAGGAGATCTCCCGCGAGATGACGTCGATGGTCGGGATGTCGATGTTCTCGCCGTAGCCGATGACGTAGTAGAAGCCGCCGTCGCGGATCATGGCGATCCCGTCCTCGATCGCGCCGCGCTCGCCGACGAAGTCGATGATCGCCTCGGCACCGAGGCCGTCGGTCATCTCCCGCACGGTGTCGACGTGGCTGCCGTCGACCCGCACGGTGTGATCGGCGCCCATCTCGCCCGCGAGCGCGAGCGCCGGCTCGGAGGGGTCGATGACGATGATCTCGGCCGGGGTCATCGCCTTCAGGCACTGGATGCCGATGTGGCCGAGGCCCCCGGCCCCGATGACGACAGCGCGCGTCCCGGGCCTGAGGACCGGAATCGCCTTCTTGACCGCGTGGATCGCCGTGAGCCCGGCGTCGGCGAGCGCGGCGATGTCCTTCGGCTCGAGCGAGGGATCGAGCTTGACCACCGACCGCGCGGAGGTCTTGAGGAAGTCGGCGAAGCCGCCGTCGCGGTTGATGCCCGGGAAGGAGCCGTTCAGGCAGTGCATGTCGTCCCCGGCGCGGCACGGCCCGCACAGCCCGCATGAGATGAACGGGTGGACGATGACCGTGTCCCCGACAGCGACGTTCGTCACCGCGGGGCCGATCTCATGCACCCAGCCGGCGTTCTCGTGTCCGGGCGTGTACGGCAGCTCGACCTCCGACTTCTCCGCCCACTGCCCCTCCTGGATGTGGAGATCGGTCCGGCACAGCCCGGCCGCGCCGATCCGGACGATGACGTCGAGCGGCCCGTCGATGGTCGGCTCGTCGATCTCCTCGAGCTTGAGCGCCTCGTGGTAGGCGTGCAACCTCGCCGCGTTCATCGTGCTGCCTCCTCGGGTTCGGCCGCCAGTTGGTGGCGGAATTGCAGTAGCGAGCGGCAGATGCCGCCGTTGGCCTCGAGGCTCGTGCGGACGAGCCGGCCCATGCGCAGCCAGCGCGTCAGCTCGCCGGCGGCGAGCGGCTCACCGCTGGCCAGCACGAACGCCGGCGCCTCGGCCGCAGAGTCGATCCCGAGCTCGCGGCGGAGCTGCAGGCAGCGCCGGGCCCGCGGCTCGTCGGGCAGCTCCGCGACCGTGCGGGCGAGCACCCGCTCGGCGGGCTCCCCGGCGGCGAGCAGCGCCTCGCACAGCGCCGACTGCCTCGCGATGAGCGCCTTGCGGCGAAACAGTTCGCGCAGTCCGTCGAGCTCGTCGTCCGCCGTCTCGCCCGGGAACGCGCCGGTGAACCCCTGGCCGCGGGCGAGCGCGCCGTTGATCTCCGCGCCCGTGTAATAGTCCTCGAGGCGGACGCTCACCTCGCGCACCCCCGGCAGCCGGCGCACGGCGCTGCGCGCGTCGGCGGCCATGAGGAAGGCGAAGTTCGGCGCGCATTGCGGCGTCGGCAGCCGCAGGACGACGTCGACGTCGCCGTCGGGGGAGACCTCGACCGCGCTGACGAACCGCAATGTGGTGATCGGCTCGTCGAGCTCGGGATCGCTGACCGCCTCGAGCGCGGCCATGACACGTTCGCGATCGCTCATGCCGACTCGACGAGCTGCGCGTCCTCCTTGGCCGCGGGCGTGCCGGCGTCATCGGGAAGCCGGAACTCGGCCGGGACGTCGATGTCGTACAGCTTGGCGGCGTTGAGCCCGAGGATCTTGCGCTTTCCGGCCGTGTCGAGCCGCGGGTAGTCCGAGTACTCGTCGTGGTCGGTCGCGGGGTAGTCCCAGTCGATGAACCCGTCGATCTGCCACTTCGGCTCCCAGATGCCGTAGTCGCTGCCGAACAGCATCTTGTCCTCGCCGACCCAGAACAGCAGCTCGCCCATGACCTTGGCGAAGAACCGCGGCCGGGCGTACATGAGCCCGCCGATGACGACGGCGAGCCCGGCGTATACGTTCGGCTCCTGGGTGGCCATGAAGCAGAAGTCCTCGATCCGCGGCAGGCCGACGTGCTCGACGATGAAGTTGAGCTCCGGATGGCTGGTCGCGGCGATGTCGATGTCGCGAGGATCGAACGCGTCCTTGTCCAGCGGCCAGATCGTCGGCCCCTTGTGGGCGTGGATGTTCTTGATCCCGAGCTCCTTGCACTTCGCGTAGAAGGGCTCGCAGCTCTCGTCATCCATCCGCCAGCCGCGCGAGCCCTCGTACCACTCGGCCGTGTAGACCTTGACCCCCTTGAGGCCGTACTGCTCGGCGTCGCGCTCGAGCTGGTCGAGCCCGGCCTGACCCTCGCGCGGGTCAAAGCGGCCGTTGACGATCAGCTTGCCGGGGTGCTTGGCGGCGAGCGCGCCGTTGCGCTGCGCGGTGTTGAAGCCGTCCGTGTACCAGGACTTCAGGTACGTCGACTGGCAGATCGCGACGTCGACGCCCGCGTCCTCGAAGACGTCCTTGACGAAGTCCTCCTCGGAGTAGCGCTGGAACTTCTCGAGTGGCCAGTGCGTCTCGGGCGGCCCGAGCCCCATGTAGGCGTGGAAGCACTCGATCCACCCCTTGGCGTACTCCTCCTGCCCCTTGACCCAGTTGGCGGGGCTGGCGTCCCAGAAGTGGACGTGGCCGTCGACGATGAAGTACTTCTCTCCGCCGCGCTCGTACATACCGACCTCCCTCGAGTCGACCGATGGGCTCCGAGAGCCAATGTACTGCCCGGCCCGCGGCGCCGATAAGGGCGCGTCATCGGCGTTACCGTCGGCGGTGGTGAGAGGTGAGGAGTACGCCGTTTGCGTGATTGACGGGACCCAAGCGCAGCGAATATGTTCGCCCTTGTGAAGGCGAGGAGAGCCAGCGGACCGTCCGTGATCGGGCTTTCCCTCGGCGTGCTCTGCACCGCGCTCGCGGCACTCGTGTTCGCCGGCCCGGCTGCCGCCTACACGGTCGGCAGCGGGCGCGACCGGGTGACGATCGTGCGCGACGCCTACGGCGTGCCGCACATCAGCAGCCGCACGCTCCAGGGTATGTGGTTCGGCGTCGGCTACGCCCAGGCCCAGGACCGCCTCGTCCAGCTGGAGCTCGTGCGCCGCAACGCCGAGGGCACCCTCGCCCAGGTGTTCGGGCCCTCGGAGCTGTCCACCGACGAGGACAACCGCCAGCAGTTCTACACCGTCGCCGAGCTGCGCTGGCAGCTGAGCCAGCTGCCGGGCTGGATCCGTCGGGCCCTCGCTGACTACGCCGCCGGCGTCAACGCGTACATCGCCGCGGCCTATCGCACCGCGGCCTCGGCCGCCGCCGACGTGCCCTACGAGTTCTGGGTGGCCGGCCGCGTGCTCCATCTCTCCGGCCCCTACCGCCCGGGCCCATGGATCCCGCTGGACACGATGGCCATTGGCGACAACCTCGCGCGCGAATTCGGCGGCGGCGGGGGCAACGAGCTGAACAACCTCACCCTGCTCCGGTACCTGCAGGCGAAATACGCGTCGAACGCGCACGCGATCTTCAACGACCTGCGCTGGATCAACGATCCCACCGCGCCGACGACATTGCCGGCCGGCGCGGCCAACCTTCCGCGGCCGCCGGCGCTCAACCCGGCCGAGCGGGCGGTCGGCTACGTCAGTCCCGCGGCCGCGCGGGCCGGAGCGGCCGCCCTCAACGCGATCCGCGCCCGCCGCGAGCAGCGCGGTGAGCTGTTCAAGGTGCCGTGGCGGGACGGCTCGAACGCGTTCGTCGTCGCGCCGTGGCGCACCGCGAGTCACCGGGCGCTGCTGTGGGGCGCTCCGCAGGAGGGGTTCGGCTCGCCTTCGATCGACCTCGAGCAGTACCTCCACGGGCCCGGCTACGCCGCCGGCGGGATGACCATCCCGGGCGTCCCGGTGATCCTCATCGGCCAGAACCGGGACATCGCCTTCACGACGACGAGCGAGGAACTCGTCGACCAGCAGATCTACGCCGAGAAGGTCGACTTCTCCACCCCAGTGCCGCGCTATCTCTACCGCGGTCACATGATCCCGATGCAGGTGATCCACGAGTCGATCCCGGTCGCGGGGCAGGCTCCGGTCGATTACGTCATCTATCGCACCGTACACGGGCCGGTGTTCGAGATGGACCGGGCCGCGGGGGTGGCGTTCTCGATGCGCTACGCCTCGTGGCTGCGCGAGCAGGGCACCCTGCTCGGGTTCGCCGAACAGGCCGGCGACCACACTCTCGCCCAGTACCGCCGCTCAATGGCCAAGATCGCGACGCTGCACAACTTCTTCTACGCCGACCGCCGCGGGAACATCGCCTACTTCGGCACCGGGCTCGTCCCGATCCTGCCGCACTGCCCCGCCTGCGATCCTCGGCTCCCGCATCCCGGGGACGGCTCGCAGGAGTGGAGGGGCTTCGTGCCGTTTGCCGACATGCCGCATTCGATCAACCCCCGCCAGGGCTATCTCGTCAACTGGAACACCAAGCCCGACGCCGCCCACTTCTACCAGCAGAACAGCGGCGACGAGTACTGGGGGACGATCTACCGCTCGAACCGGATCGCCCAGCTCATCCGCGCACATCCGCATCTCACCTTCGGTCAGGCGTTGTCGATCGAGCACGACATCGGCACCATGGACGGCGACGAGACCTACCGGCCGACGGCGCCGTACTTCCTGCCGTTCGTGTTCGCCGCCTACTCCCGGCTCGTGGCGGCGGGCGATCCGCTCGTCACGCCCGCCACGCACCCGCTGCTCGCCGGGGCGATCGCTCGGCTGAAGTCCTGGGACCGCTACAGCTCGATTGGTCAGCCGGCGATGTCGATCTACGTCGAGTGGGTCGGGGCGCTGCAGCGCAACCTGTTCGGCGGGGGCGTCAACCCCGGCGAGCCGTTCACCGGCGCGATCAACCTCTCGGACACATCCCTCGGCACGGGCGACCAGCGCGGCAACGCGACCTACAACTTCACCGAGCACCTCCTCGCCGGCACCCGCGGGCTCGTGCCCTGCGGCACGCTGTGTTTCCGCGGCGACTACTTCGCCGGTCACCGAGATCAGCTCCTGATTGAGAGCCTGAACGACGCCGTGGCGATCCTCTCCGGCACCGGTCCGATGCTCGACAACGGCAGCGCGAACGGCTTCGGCACCACGAACATCTCCCGCTGGGGCTGGCGGCCCTACCCCGACATCAACTGGGACTCGCTCGATCCGGTCGCGCTCGGCGTCACCACCCACTTCGGCAATTCGCCCTCGCAGGAGCGCTCGACCTACATGCAGATGCTCGAGCTGAGCACCCCGATCCGCGCCGTCAACGTGCTGCCTCCGGGGCAGAGCGGCTTCATCTCCAAGGCGGGCGTCCCGAGCTCGCACTTCGGCGACCAGATCGGGCTGTTCGACAGCTTCAGCTACAAGCCGATGCGGCTCGGGTAGGCCAGCGGACCAGCCGGCAGTGTCCCGTCCCGGAGAGTGGTGGCCCCGCGCCACCCCCGGACGGCGGGTGCGGCATCCGCTCAGTGCACCGTGATCGTCGCGTGCATCCCGCGCGCGTAGTGCGACTCGGGCGTGCCTGCGAACAGCGAGCAGAAGAGCACGTAGGTCCCGGGGTGCAGGCGCGCGATGATCGTCGCCGAGGCGCTGGGCAACAGCGACGTCGTCGCCTCGACGTGCCCGGCGGCGTCGACGATCACGAAGTTGTGGCTGTCCTCGCCCCGGTTGTAGGCGTTGAAGCGCACGACGCCGGCGCTGACGAGCGTCTGGGACGGCTGCACCGCCCACTCCTTCTCATCGACGCTGAGGCTGTGGGGCAGCTCGGCGGGCGGGACGTGCAGCCGGTGACGGCGGCCCGCGGCCGCCGCGGGCAGCGCGACCGCGAGCAGCGCCGCGGCGAGGATCGCGACCGCGGCCCGCCGCATCACTTCATCAGCGTCGTGCCACCGTCGTAGCGGGCGACCCCGGGGAACGGTCCACCGGGCAGGACCGCGGTGGGATCGCCGCCGAGCCACTCGCCGATCAGGGACTGGTAGACGGTGCGGAAGTCGGTGCTCGGCACGAGGTTGCCCTCGCCGTCGTCGACCGTGACCCCGGGGTGCTCGCCGGCGAGTCCGCCGCGGACGCTCGAGCCGCTGACGAGCACGAGCCCGCCCGCCCCGTGGTCGGTCCCGGCCGAGTCGTTGGAGGCGATGCGCCGCCCGAACTCCGAGAACACCATCGTCACCACACTCTGCTCGAGCCCGCGGGCGGCGAGGTCGGCCTTGAACGCGGCGAGCGCGCTGGAGAGCACCGACAGCTGGGGATCCTGGGCGCCGACCTGCTGGCCGTGGGTGTCGAACGAGCCC
Source organism: uncultured Solirubrobacterales bacterium (assembly GCA_963752905.1). GTDB lineage: Bacteria > Actinomycetota > Thermoleophilia > Solirubrobacterales > Solirubrobacteraceae > Palsa-465. The sequence goes on along the minus strand of CAVWAC010000003.1, from coordinate 483,977 downwards.
CAGTCGATCGTGATGATGCGGGTTCCGAGTCCGGCGCCGAGCAGCGTCGCGGCGAGCTGGAGCTTGCGCGAGAGATCGGAGTTCGCCGGGTAGCCGGTGCCGCTCGTGCCGCCGCTGACGCCCTGCAGGCGGTTGGACACGTCGACCGTCTCGCCGAAGATCGAGCGCGAGCGCTGCAGCGCGTCGTTCCCCGCCCCGGCCGGCACCGCGGCGAGCCCGGCCACGAGGTTGTTGGCGTTGAAGCTCGTGTTGCCGATCTCGAAGCTCGTGCCGCTGAGGTCCTCGATCGCGCACACCGGCGCCCGCGAGGTGCGGATCTGCTTGGACAGCGAGGAGTCGAGCGAGACCGCCTGCAGCGGGTTGCTGCTCGAGCCGTAGACGTCGAGCCAACGACCCAGCCACCCGGTCTGGAGCTCCTGCAGCGCGCCGGCGAACCAGTAGTCGCGGCTCTCGAAGTGCGAGAGGTTCGGCGGCGTGTAGTCGGTGGCCGGGAAGATGGCGAGGTCCGACCCGGTGCCGCCCGAGCCGTCGCCGTACAGCGTGTCGAAGCCCTTGCTGTCGCCGTTGTTCGCCCCGCCCGACACGCTCGGGTTGGCGAACGCGAGCGTCCCGCCCGTGCCCGGCATAACCGTCGTGCCGACCTGGCTACCGGTCGAGGGACCGAGGCCCCGCGCGATGTTGCCCCGCGCGGCGACGTAGGCCGCGTACTGGTTCGAGGCGACCGGCACGATTGTGTTGAGTCCGTCGTTGCCGCCGTTGAGGTAGATGCAGACCAGGCTCTTGCCGGCCGGTCCCGCGGCGTCGGCGGCGGCCGCGTCCCAGATCGAGTCCCAGCTCAGGTGGGTCATCGAGTACACCGAGGCCAAGCCGACCATCCCGCCACGCAGGAACGACCGCCGGTTCAGCCCGCGTCGCGTGCGCGGGACACCGTCCCGGAAGCCGGTGAGCGCCTCGGCGGGGATCTCCACGCGGGATGTCGGCGCGAGGTCGGTGACGCGACTGTCCGAGCGGGCACAGTCGGCGCAGCGCAGGGCGGAGATCTCGGTGCGCGGGGGTGGGGTCATCACATCACCTGGGCGTCGGGGCCGGCGAGCATCAGCGTGCGCAGCGCGATCTGCCGCTGCTGGCGCTGACTGGCGCCGGCCGAGGGGGCGGTCTGGGCGAAGAGGCGAAGGGCGCTCTGGGTGCCGTCGGCGAGCCACGGCGCTCCGACGGCGGCGTAGGCCCGATCGTAGGCCGCCGCTCCCGTCTCGCCGGGGACGTCGGCGATCGACATGCCGGACACGACCGCGGCAACGAAGCCGAAGCGGGCGAGAGCGGTGTTCGTGTTCAACCACGACAGGCCGCCCTCCCAGCCGGAGACGTTGGGCGGGAAGTACGGGACCTGGCCCATGCCGTCGAGGTAGTCCGACGCGGTCGAGTCGGTGATCGTCCGCGCGAGCGAGCGCATCACGCCGACCGTGAACACGACCGGCGGTTTGACCATGTTCGGCTCGTCGAGCGAGGCGAACAGTGCCGGGTGGGTGAGGATCGCCTGGAGCAGCGGCTTGAGCTGCAGCCCTCCGCCCACATAGGTGTAGATCAGCCGGCCGAGCGTCGGGGCGTCGGGCGGGTCGACGATGAACTCGTTCCACAACTCGGTGATGAGGAACGCCGGGTGCGCGGGGCGGCCGAGGATGAGGTTGACGGCGTCGGTCGAGCTGAAGTTCCCGAACTGCCCGAAGACGATCTTCGGCCCGTCGTACCAGCGCGACTGGGTGAAGTAGCTGTAGACCGCGTTTGGGTTGTCGTCGTTGATCTGCCAGCCGGACAGCGCCTTGGCGAGCTGCTCGACGTCGGTCTGGCTGTAGTTCGCGTTGCCGTTCGCATCGTGCACACCGAGGGTGAACAGCTCCATCAGCTCACGGGCGTAGTTCTCGTTCGGCGCCCCCCGCACGTTGGACTCGCCGGTCAGATAGCGGAGCATCGACGGGTCGACGGTGATGTCGTAGGCCATCTGGCGGAAGTTCGCCCGCGGGTTCGAGCCGAAGTCGGCGTAGCGGCGCAGGAGCTCGTTCTGGGTCATGAGCAGCTGCGGCGGCGAGACCTGGTCACGCGAGTTGGCCCAGTGGCGGTGCCAGAAGAACGTCAGCCGCTCGACGAACGGATTGGTCGCGCGGACCATCCGATCGAGCCAGCTCAGCACGAGATCTGTGTCGTTGCCGGTCGGGTCGAGCGCGCTGCCGTTGTCGGTCGCGGGCGGGCCGCTCAACCCCGCCGGCGTCGACAGCAGCCAGTTGACGGCCGCGGACAGGGGCTGACCCGTCCACCGCGCCCGGTCGGCGGCGGTCGGCCCAAAGCCCGCGCGCCAGAACAGCCGGTCGACCATCGGGCCGGTGAGGAGCGTCTGCGGCGTCGTCGGCCCGGTCGGCCGGCTCAGCTTCGGCGGGAGATGGAGGCGGTGGCGGCGGAGCTTCGCCGCCGGGGCGTGCTTGGCGGCCCGGTGCTTGGTCTTCGGCCGGCGGGCGGGCTTGCGCTTGGTCGCGCGGCGGTTCATCGGCAGGCCTCCTTCAGCAGCGAGCGAAAGGCGCCGAGCACCGGGCCCCCGGTGAGCCGGAAGTCGCCGTTGGGGTCGGCGACGTCGTACCAAAGCACGCCGCTCAGCCGCGGCATCGAGCTCGCGCCGAGCACGGCGAGCGAGCGGATCCAGGTCGCCTTGTTGCCGCCCCGAGAGGTCGAGCCGGTCTCCGCGATCCAGAAGGGCTTCGCGGCCATCGCTTCGATCGTCGCGTAGGCGGAACCGAACAGCGCGCCCGGGTCGGTCCACGACAGCGAGGCCGTGGCGCCGAAGTTGTAACCGCTGGCGCCCACGAGGTCGACCTGCGACGCGCCGGGGAAGTAGTCGCCGATCTGGTTGGCGCCGGTGGCGGGGATGCTCTCGGCATAGGGCGCCCACAGCAGCGCGATCCGGCTCCCGCCGCGGGCGCGCCGGACGACCGCCCGGACATGGCGCCAGGCGGTGAGGTACTGCGCTGGCGTGTTGCCGTTGGCCGTGCCCGACCATGCGTACCAGGGAGTGTTCATCTCCGGCATCGGCCGCAGAACCGCGCCCCGGCGGACCTTCCGCAGCTGCGCGACGAGCGCGCCCAGCGACTTGTCGTAGCGACCCCGGCTGACACTCGTGAGGCGGTACTTCGGCTGGTTCGCCCCGTCGCCGCCGCCGTCGGGCGCCCAGGTGACGACAAGGCGCGCGTGGTAGCGGTTGGCGGTCGTGATGAGCTGGGCGGCGAGCGGCTGCCCGGCGGTGAGGTAGGCCGAGATCGCGGTCACGCCCGGACCACTGCTGCGCACCAGCGCGGGCAGCGACCCGGTGGGGTTGTCCTGGTAGACGCCGACGGTGATGCAGGCCGCCGAGGCGGGGGCGGCCGCGGCGAGCAGCGCGGCGGCGAGCGCGGGGAGCGGGCCGAGCAGGCGAGCGATCCTCATGGGCCGATCTCCAGGTTCAGGGTCGAGGTGGCGTGGCGGGTGCCGTCGGGCGATGTGGTGAGGAGCTTGAGCAGGTAGGTGCCGGCCCGGTGCGCCGTCGCCGGTAGGTGCAGGCGCAGGGTGACGCGCCCGGTGCGGGCGAGCGGCATCGCGTAGAGGGCAAGCACGGTGTGCTTGGCCGCGGGCGGCTTGTGCCCGCGCTTGCGCTTGCCGCCACCGCTCGGCGTGCCGGCGGTCTCGAGGGCGGCGCCGAGCGAGCCGATGCCGCTCGTCGTGATCGCGATCGTGTCCTGCCACCCGCGCCGTCTCAGCTGCCGCAGCGACGCGCGGGCCGATCCGGGCAGGGCGAGGCGCGGCGGATCCTGGCAGCGCTGGGTGGCGGACGGCGGTCGCGTGATGGTGAGCGCCGGCGCGGCGTCGCTCGTCCAGCCGACGGCCCTCTCGATCGCGATCACCGTGAAGGTGACCGGCACGCAGATCGGAACGCTCGGACGCAGCCCGCTCGTGGCCGCCGTGTCGAGGGCGGGCTGCCACGCCCCGCCGACGAGCCGCTCGATGCGGTAGGCCTGGGCATCGGGGCTCCGCGAGGTGAAGCCGAGCGCGCCATCGGCGCTCTGGAGGGTGAGGCCGGTCGGCGAGGAGTCCTGGTGCTGGCCGGCCGCCGGGCCGGTCGGATTGCCGTCGCCGCCGTCGCTGTCGACGACCTTCTGGCTGTCGAACAGCGGGCCGTCCGTCCACGCGTAGATCGGGCCGCCCGCGCCGCCCGGGCCCTGGTCGGCCCCGTACCCGCCGCCGGAGCCGCCCGCCGCGGAGATCACTGAGATCGGTCCGAGCGCGTGGGCGACGATGTCGATCCGTCCGCCCGGTCCGCCCGTGCCGCCGAGGTGGCCGCTCGTCGGGTTCTGGCTGCCGCCACCGCCGCTGGCCAACGCGCCGCCGCCCAGGCTGAGCGTGCCCGCGGCGGCGCGCAGGAACACGTTGCCGGCGCTGCCGCCGTTAAGCGGCGGGTCGACGGAGGCGTTGGCGTCCGAGCCGGTCGCGTCGAGTGTGCCGCCGACGGTGACATCGCCAAGGGCCGACAGGGTGATCGGTCCGCCCGCGGTGCCGGGGCCGTTCGAGGTATAGCCGCCGTGGCTCTGGACGTCGGCGGTGCTGATCGCGCCGAGCCCGGCCTCGACGTCGATCGACCCGCCCCGGCCGGAGAGACCGCCGCTGTAGGCGTTGCCGCCCTCGGCGAGCAGGCGGCCGAGCGAGGCGCCGCCGAGCGAGCGGACCGACAGGCTGCCGCCGGCCCCGGCGGGGGGAGGCGAGGCGCCACTCGGCGCGTTGCCGCCCGGGGCGGTGAGGTCGCCGGCGGTGACGTCGGAGCCGCTGAGGCTGATCGCGCCCGCCGGTGAGCCTCCGGCCGGACCGGTCGCGCCGTCGACGTGCGCCTCGGCCACGGACAGCGGCCCGGCGGCGGTGAGGGTGATGCGACCGCCGGGCGTCGGCGAGCCGGCGGCGCTGTCCTCGCCGCCCGCGTCAAGACGCCCGAGGGCGTGGAGCGCGCTCCTGGCGCTGAGCGTGATCGTGGCCGGGTTGCCACCGGCGCCGGCCGCGCTCGCGCCGCCGGTGACGTCGATCGCGCCGGTGCGCACGGTGCCGCCGGTGATCGAGACCGGCGCGCCGTTGCCGCCGCCGAGACCGCCGGCGGACGGCGCGTCGCGCCCGCCGGCGTTGACGTTTCCCTCGATCCGCACGTCGCCGCCGCTCGAGCTGACCGAGACCGGCGCCGCCGACTCGACCCGTCCTGGGTCGGTCGGTGGCGTCCCGGTGGTGCCGTAGGTGTCGATATCTCCGGCGATGTCGATCGAGCCCTGCGCGCCGAGGTTGACCTGTGCGCTCGGCGCGTAGATCCCGCCGGTCGCGAGCGAGCCGCCGGAGAGGATCGAGACCCGCCCCGAGGCGCCGCCGCCCGCGCCCGCCGTGGTGATGTCGCCGCCGACCGTGACCGGGTTGCCGCTGAGGGTCAGGTTGCCGCCGGGCTGAGGCGATCCGCTGCCGCCGGTGAGGTCGATCCCCGAGGAGATGACGAGCCGGCCCGAGGAGCTGAGGGTGAGCGACCGGCCCGCCGTGCAGCCGTTGTCACCGACGCCCGCGACGAAGCACGTCGCGAGGTAGGCGTTGGGGCCGAAGTAGATCGAGCTCGCGCTGATCGACGTGTCGCCGGTGAGCCGCATGCCGCCGTCGACGTAGACGAAGCCGTAGCTGTGGCCGCCGGACAGCGTGATGCTGTCGCCGTTGAGGATGAGCAGATCGTCGGCCTGCGCGGCCGAGACGGTGACGAGGAGGCAGGCCCAGACGGCGGCGAGCAGCGCCGCGGCGCGTTGCGCGCGTGACCATGAGAATGGCTGACTCACTCGCATTCAGTGCGTTCCCGGTCCTCGGATGGAACTCGGCGGCGGGGTCGGAGCGGCTTGAGTCAGCGGGGCGGCAATCGGACGGACGGTCGAGCGGCCGCACGCAACCCTCGCGCGCGAATGCGGGTTCCCCGACCTCCAGTCCTCGGGAATCTGCCGATGGCGTGGCGTTCGCCGCGGCGTAGCGTCGGGCCATGAGGCTCCAAGCGTCGGCAGCGAAGTTGTGCCTCGCCGCCGCTGTGATCGCGCCGGTTCTGGCTGGCTGCGGTGGCTCGGCGGCACCGTCGAACCGCCAGCAGATCACCAGCGTGCTGGATTCCTACCTCCACGCCCAGGCCGACGGCGATGGGCAGACCGCCTGCGGGCTGCTCAGCTCCTCGGCGCAGAATGAGCTGAGCACGCTCGTGGTGAAGAACTCGAACGGGCTGATCAAGACCCCGCCGAGCTGCCAGGACGCGGTCGGTCTTGTGCGCGTCGTGGCCGGGGCGAAGCTGCTGGGGGTGCTCAGGTCCGCGCAGGTTGAGCGCGTTCAGGTGAACGGCAACCAGGCCACGGCGCAGATCGTCGACGGCGGCGAGTTCCCGCCCCAGACGGTCACCCTGGAGAAGATCGGATCGGCCTGGAAGATCTCCGGCGTCCCGGGGCTCGGATCGTTGGCGCGGAGGTGACACGTGGCCGCGATCGAGGTCGAGAATCTCGTCAAGCACTACGGCGCCGTCGAGGCTGTGCGCGGTATCTCCTTCCGGGTGCAGGAGGGCGAGGTGTTCGCCCTGCTTGGCCCCAACGGCGCGGGCAAGACGACGACGCTCGAGATCCTCGAGGGCCACCGCCGGCGGAGCGACGGCCAGGTGTCCGTTCTCGGCATCGACCCCGAGCTCGGCGGCGAGCGCTTCCGGGACCGGATCGGCGTCGTTCTCCAATCGGCCGGGATCGACCGCGAGCTGACGGTCGCCGAGGCCGTCCAGCTGTACGCCGGGTGCTATTCGCGGGCGCTCCCCGTGGCCGAAGTCATCGCCCTCGTCGGCCTCGAGGAGAAGGGCCGGTCCCGGGTTGGCACGCTCTCCGGCGGTCAACTCCGTCGGCTCGACCTGGCGTTGGCACTCGTCGGCGACCCTGACCTCATCTTCCTCGATGAGCCGACCACCGGATTTGACCCGGAGGCCCGGCATAGCGCCTGGCGGCTGATCGAGCAGTTCCGCGGCCTCGGGCGGACGATCGTCCTCACCTCGCACTACATGGACGAGGTCCAGCACCTGGCCGACCGGGCGATCGTGATCGCCCAGGGCCGGGTCGTGGCCGAGGGAGAGCCGGATGCGCTGGGTGGCCACCGCGGCGACGAGGCGACGATCGCCTTCCGCCTGGCCGATGCCGGGCTGGTGCACCGCCTGCCGAGCGAGCTCGTCGACGGGATCGAATGGCGCGCGGGTGAGCTCATCCTGCGGACGACCGAACCCACGTCGGCGCTGCTCAGCCTGTGCCGCTGGGCGGTCGAGGAGGACATCGAGCTGCATGGCCTCCAGGTCACCAGGCCGTCGCTCGAGGAGGTCTACCTGCAGCTGACTCGGGAGGGCGGCGATGGTCACCGCTGAGACGGAGCGAGTCCTCCGGCGCCGGCCGCCGGCCGCGCGAATGCTCGCCGCGCAGATCGGCTATCAGCTGAGGCTGCTCGTGCGCACGCCGCTCGCCGCCTTCGCGACGCTCGTCATCCCGGTGATGGTGATGCTCGCCGTGACCCTCCTGTTTCAGACCACCCGGCTTCCCACGCGCGGCAACATCCGCTACGCCCAGTTCTTCACCGCGGCGATGGTCGCCTTCGCGGTGGTGAGCGCCTGTTACATGTCGGTGATCTCGTCGATCACCCTGGCCCGGGACCAGGGCATCCTCAAGCGCATCCGCTCGACGCCGCTGCCGCCGTGGATCTACATGGCGGGCCGGGTCGTCTCGGCGGCGTTCGTGGGGCTCGTCGGTGCCGCCGCGGTGGTCACGGTCGGTGCCGCCCTGTACGACTTCCAGATCGTCTGGGCCGCGGTGCCCGCCGCGCTGCTCACCGTGGCCGTGGCCATGTTCTCGTTCTGCGCGCTCGGACTGGCGGTCAGCGTGCTCGTGCCCTCGGCCGAGGCGGCGATCCCCGTGGCCTGGGGAACGATTCTTCCCCTCTGCTTCATCTCGGACGTCTTTCAGCCGATCGACAGCGCCCCGGCCTGGCTCAAGCAGACCGCGGCGGTCTTCCCGCTGCGTCCATTCGCCGATGATCTCGAGCGTCTGTTCAATCCCGTCACTGGGAGCGTCGGAGTCGACTGGACCCATCTGGCAGTGCTCGCGGCGTGGGGGGTGGCGGCGGCGGTCTTCGCCCTAATGGCCTTCCGCTGGGAGCCCGCTCGCGAGGCGCGCCGGGCAGGCGCCTCGCGCCGCACAGCCGGCTTTGCCGCTGACCGCCTCAAGCAGGTCTTCCAGCGCCATGGCTAGCAGGGCCGTTGAGCCGGCACTCGCCCCCGCCACGGCACCACGTGGGGCGCGGGTGCAGGTCCGGCACGCGACCCGGCGCTTCGGCACGATCACCGCGCTCGAGGATGTCGATCTCGGTGTGGACGCGGGCGAGCTGGTCGTGATCACCGGGCGCTCGGGCTCGGGCAAGAGCACGCTGCTCAACCTGATCGGGGGCCTCGACCAACCGGACGGCGGCAGCGTGCTGATCGACGAAGAGCCGATCTGGCGCGGCGCCGAGCTCGTGCAGGCGCGCCGCGAGCTAGTCGGATTCGTCTTCCAGCAGCATCTGTTGCTCGGCGAACTCAGTGCGCGGGTCAACGTCGAGGTACCGCTCATCGGCGCTGGCATCGCCGCCCGGGCGCGGCGAGCGCGGGCGTGCGCGCTGCTCGACGAGGTCGGCCTCGGCGACCGGGTCGATCACCTCCCCGCGATGCTCTCCGGCGGTGAGCGACAGCGCGTGGCGGTCGCGCGCGCGCTCGCGAACCGGCCTCGGCTCCTGATCGCCGACGAACCGACGGGCGCGCTGGACTCCGTCACCTCCCGGCGCATCATCGACCTGCTTGCCGACATACGCATGCGCCACGGGATGACGATGATCATCGTCAGCTACGACCCTGAGTTGCGTGATCGCGCCGACCGCACGGTCACCTTGATCGATGGGCGGATTCGATGCTGACGCTCATCAGGGCCAACCTCCTGCGGCGCCGGGCCCGGTCCGCGCTCACCGCACTCGGGGTGGCGGTGGGGGTGACGACGGTCGTCGCGCTGCTCGCGGTCACCGGAGGTCTCTCCCGGAGTGCCGGTGACCTCGCACGCCTCGGACGCGCCGACTTCGGCGTCTTTCAGGGCGGGCTCGCCGATCTCACCGCCTCATCGTTGCCCACCGGGACGGCAGCGCGTATCCGCAGCCTGCCCGGTGTCGCCTCGGTGTCAGCGATCCAGATCGTCCCCAACCAGCTCGCCGCCGACTCCTCCATCCTTGTCTTCGGTGCCGACATCCACGGGGTTCTCGTGCGGCGCCTGGTCCTCGTCTCCGGGCATCTGCCGCGGGGGCAGGAGGTGCTCGTTGGCGTCCAGGCGGCCGATCAGCTGCATGCCGCGGCCGGCGGCACCGTGCGCATGGGGGGGCGGGAGTACCCCGTGGCCGGGATCTATCGCTCGGGTATCTCGCTCGAGGACGCGGGGGTGGTCGTGCCGCTGTCCATCTCCGGTGAGCTCTCACGCCGACCGGATGAGGTGAGCATGGTCGCCGTGACGCTGTCGCCCGGCTATCGCGAACGCGACGTCCAGCGGAGCGTCGAGCGCGCCGTTCCGGGCACGATCGCGCTCGGCGACCCGGGGGAGGTCTCACGGGTCGACACCAATAGCCGCATCATCACCAAAGCTGCCGTCATCATCGCCGTGCTGGCGCTGCTGCTGGGTGCGGTCGTGGTGATCAACACGATGGCGATGGCCGTCATCGAACGCCGAGCCCAGTTCGGCCTGCTCGCGGTGGTCGGGTGGAGCCGGGGGCGGATCGGCCGACTGATCCTGGGCGAGGCCCTCGGGGTGAGTCTCGCCGGCGCGCTCATCGGCCTCGGCCTCGGGGCGATCGCCAGCGAGCTCGTCGTCCGGGCGCTCTCGGCGGCGACGTTCGTCTCGCCCGTCATCACCATCTGGGTCCTGGCTCGCGGATTGCTCGTCGGTCTGTCGCTCGGCGTCTTCGGTGCGCTCGTCGCCGTGTGGCGAGTCATGCGCATCCCGCCCCTGGAGGCGATCAGTCCTTAATGTCCTGATTCGCAAATTCGGTGGCAGTCTCGCGGCGTCTGGACGCGCCTTGCGGATGGCGACGACCCCGCCGGACCACCAGTACGACTCAGGTCGTCGCCATCCGCCATCCACGCCCAGCCGCTCCCGAGACTGCTCACGAATTTCCGATTCACGACACTAGGCCCTGATCAGCTCCGGCAGGTCGGCGATCGAATCGATCGCCGCTGTGGGCGCGATGCCCGACTCGCGCACGCGCTCCTCGCGGTACTTGCCCGTCCGCACGAGGACGGCGCGCAGGCCGGCGCCGAGGGCACCACCGATGTCCGACTCGATGTCGTCCCCGACCATCACCGCCGTGGCGGCGTCGACCCCGAGCCCGGCCAGCACCTCGTCGAAGAAGCCCCGGGCCGGCTTGCCGACGACGTAGGCCGTCTGTCCCGAGGCGTACTCGAGGGCGGCGACGAACGGGCCGACGTCGAGCGACAGGCCGTCGGTGCGCAGCCAGTAGCGGTTCTTCTGCAGCGCGATCAGCTCGGCCCCGTCCATCAGGCAACGGAAGGCGTCGTTGAGGACGTCGTAGCCGAACGCCTCGCCGAGGTCGCCGACGATCACCGCGTCAGCCCCCTCGCCGGCGCCGGCCTCGACGAGCCCGGCGAGGTCCCGCTTGACCTCCTCGTTCATGACGAGCGCCGCGCGCGTGTAGCCCCGCTCACGGCAATGGCCGAGGGCGAGCGCGGCCGGGGTGATGAGCTCGGCGTCCTCCAGGCTGAAACCGAGCCGCTCGAGCTTCTCGAGCGTCCGGTGCCGCGAGCGCGCCGTCGTATTGGTGACGAACCGCAGCGCGAGCCCCGCCGCCCGCAGCCGCCGCACCGCGTCAACGGCGCCGTCGATCGGCTCGTCCTCGACGTAGAGGACGCCGTCGAGGTCGATCAGCACGGCGCGCGCCTCGAGCGTCATGGCGCGAGCCTCGCACACCGGGCGCGGCGGTGCGAGCCGGCCGGCGTGTGAACGATGTCCGCCGGGGCGCTCAACCATTGCGCGTAAACACTTTCCAAAGCTCACCAGACAAATCCAGAGTGTTGACAGTGTCACGCTGAACATCACAAGAAATTCACTCGTTTGTCTTGACATGACGTCTCACGTGTGGGCGTAATGCCTCTGAAGGGCAGGAGTCGTGCTGGAGGGCCGGTTCGACTGGGGACGACTGGGGAGGAGGGGCCGAGCCGATGCCCGGCTGGTACATCCACATGGACGTCGCGCGCAAGGCGATCGACGCGCTGGACAGCAACCCGCGTGCGGCCGCGATCTTCGCCGCCAACGGGCTCTCGGCGGTCGACGTCAAGGCGATCGCCCACGCCAACCCGACCTATGTCGCGCTCGGCGCGATCGGGCCGGACATCTTCTTCCTGCTGCCGGACTTCAAGCCGCCGGTCGGCAACATGCTGTGGAAGCTCGCCACGACGATCCGCGACCTGTTCACGGCCTGGGACGACACCTTCCTCGGTCCCTACGAGTCGGCGATGGGCCCGATCGGCGACAACGCCTCCGACGAGATCAACGCGATCACCGGCGGCCTGCAGGCCACGATCACCGACATCGCCAACCAGGCCACGAGCCTGCTGCGTGACTTCATCGTCCAGCTCATCCTCGAGCAGTACGACTCCTTCGGGCTGCTGTCGAGCGGCGTGCCGGCCGGCTTCGACGAGCAGACGTTCTTCTGGAGCGACATGCTCCATTACCGCGAGACCTACCGCTTCGGCGCCGAGTTGTGGCGCCAGGCGAGCTCGACGGCGGATCCCACCCAGAAGGGCCAGTTCCAGGCGTTTGCGCTCGGCTGGATCACCCACCTCGCCACCGACGTCACCGGGCACAGCTTCGTCAACCAGAAGGCCGGCGGCCCGTACCGGCTGCATTGGCAGCGCCACCACCTCGTCGAGAACCACATGGATGCGCTCGTCTACAACCACGATCACGGCAGCCAGTCGATCTACGACGAGATGTCCAATGCCGCGCTGCACCTGTGGCTGGCCTTCAACCCCGACGGCACCTCGCGAGAGAACTTCTTCCACAGCGAGCCGAACCCGCCGTATCCGACCGGCGATCACAGCGCCGACATCGTCGGCCGGCACGCGGTGTGGGACGTCGATTCCGATCTGCCCGACGAGCTCGCCGGCTTCATCGCCCAGGCGCTCAAGTCGGTGTTCGTGCCCTCGCTCAGCGACCCCGCGAATCTCGACGGGATGATGGCCTGCTGCCCGACGATTATCAGCACGCTCGACAACCGGGTGCCGCTGGCCGGCAACGGCTACGCCGAGAAGGACGACATCATCGGCGCGTACTGGTGGCTGTACAAGTACGTCAAGTGGACGACGACGGACTACTACAGCATCCGCCGTCCCGACCCGCCCGACGTGATCGTCGTGCCCTCGTTCCCGCAGCCGCCCGGTTCAGGAGACTCCGATCCCGGCCCGGGGGCCACGTCGGACAACAGCTTCTGGCAGGACGCGCTCGACCTGCTGCTCGCGCTCCTGGCCTGGGCGGCCTACCTCGCAGAGGTCGCGGCGTGGCCGGCGGCCGCGATCGCCGGGATCGTCGGCGGCACGGCCACCTACACGCTGCGGGAGGCGCTGTACGAGGCGATCGAGCTTCCGCTCTACAACCTGTGGCTCGGCATCCACACGTTCATGGCCATGACCGGCTACGTCATGCCGATGCCCGGTGAGCTCAATGCCGGACTGAACACGCTCGGGGTGAGTGTCAGCGACGACTGGATGGCCACCGTCGCCGCGCTCGGGACGTTCGACGGCGGCCTGACCCCGTCGGCGCTGCCGACGAGCGGCGCGGAGTCTGACACCGGCTATCCCAAGGACGCGATCCTCGACCCGCCGGGCGCGATCAGCTCGCTCATGAGCACGCTGTTCGAGGTCGGCGCCCCCGAGGTCAACGGCGAGGCGCCGAGTGAGTTCACCCGGCCGTGGCGGTGGCCGGACACCGACGACCAGGGTGACGCCGTCAACGTCGAGAATCCGCAGAACGTGCCCGGGCCGTTCGCGCTCGGGATGGACGCGACCGCGCTGTTCGGCTCGCTCCCGGGCGACCCGGGCGCGCGCACGCAGTTCGAGGGCTCGACGAGCGAGGCGGAGACGATCAAGCTGGCGCTCGCGCTGCTGCGGGCCGGCAAGCATCTCGGCGACCCGCTCGACTACGCCGCCTACCTGATCGCCTCGCTGACCCGGGACGACCTCGATCCGGCCAAGGTGGCCAACTTCAACCTCGACTCCGACCGCGGCTACGCCTACCTGTGCTGGGACTGGCTGCGGGACCCCGAGAACACGGCGATGCCCTCCGGCTTCCGCGGACTGGGCGACCCGTCGAGCGGTGGCGCGGCGACGAACACCTCGCAGCATGTCTACAACCGGCCGCGCGAACCGGGGTACGGGTGGAACCCGGCCGACACCGGGCTTCCGACTCCGCCACCCGGGTTCAACCCGGCCGACCCGCACGCCGCCGTGCGCATCCGCTACATCGATCGGCAGGAGAAGTTCTGATGCCGGCCGGACAGCAGCCGCCGGGCTGGTTCACCACCCAGGAGAAGTCCGACGCCGAGGGTCTTGCCAAGCGCAAGGCACAGCTGACCGAGGAGCTGCCCGCGCTCCTCGCCCGCCAGAAGGACCGGGGGCGCGCACAGAGCTTCCTGCCCTACCTGCTCGTCCGCTCGCTGATCGGCGACCGCGGGGACAGGCCGTTCAACCAGGCGTTCTGGGAGAGCCCGGACATCTGGACGGCGCATGGCGACCCCGCAAGCACGCCCGCGATCCCGCCCGACCACGGGGGCGTCGTCGTGGCCGGCCAGCCGAACACCGTCTACGCCCATGTGTGGAACCTCGGCTTTGCGCCGCTGGCCGGCGTCGTCGTCGAGTTCTACTGGTTCAACCCGTCGCTCGGGATCGACGGCAGCGACGCGAACCTCATCGGCATCGGCCGCTGCGAGCTCGCCGCGCGGGGCATGCCGGGGTCCCACGTCCTCGTCAAATGCCCGAAGGCGTGGGTGCCGGTGATGGAGAACGGCGGCCACGAGTGCCTCGTCGTGCGGGTGTACGGGATCGGCGACCCGCTTGGCAACAACGACTGGCAGCCGTGGCTCAACCGCCACGTCGCCCAGCGCAACGTCTCGGTCGTCGCGCCGATGAACCTCGGCAACCTGATCGCCCACCTCGGCACGGTCAAGCCGGCCAATCGGCTCCAGCTCGTGCAGCTCGCGGCCAAGGAGGCGGACATTGCGGCGCGGATCGTCGCGCCGAAGGCCACCGTGCTCGCGGCGACGCAGACCCACGTCCTCGCCGAGCTCGACGCCCACGGCCAGGTGCTGGCCGGGCAGCGGGTCGCGGTGCAGGCGGCGACCCTCGCCCCGTTCCACCCGCTGACCGCGACCAAGGTGCCGGCGGCGCCGACGCTCAAGGCGCCGGGGGCGGCGCCGATCGTCGGCACCGCCGCGCTCGTCGCCCACCTCGGGACCGCCACGGCGACCGTCGGGGCCGCGGCGGCCGGGCCGGGCCCGAGTGCGCCCCCGTCGCTGGCCGCCGGCATCACCAAGATGTTCGCCTCGGTGCCCGAGCTCCATCCCGGCGCGGGCAGCGTGCCCGCGCTCAAGGTCGGCCAGGTCAACGTGCTGCGGCTCGCCAACCTCGACGCCGGCGGCCAGCTCGTCGGCGGCTACACGCTCGTGGTCGAGGGCACATGACCGACGCGCTCGGCCGCACGCCGGTGACGATCATCACCGGCTTTCTCGGCAGCGGCAAGACGACCCTGCTCAATCACATCCTCGCGTCGGGCCGCTTCGGCCGCGTGGCCGCCCTGGTCAACGACTTCGGCGAGGTGGGCATCGACGGCGCGCTCGTCGCGTCGGTGGCGGACGAGGTCGTGCAGCTGACCAACGGCTGCATCTGCTGCACCATCAACGGCGATCTGCTCTCGGCGGCCGAGCGGGTGCTCGCGCTCGAGCCCGCGATCGACCGGATCGTCGTCGAGACGACCGGGGTCGCCGATCCGCTGCCCGTCGGGCTCACCTTCCTGCAGACCGAGCTCGCGGCGCGGACGGTGCTCGAGGCGGTGATCACCGTCGTGGACTGCGCGAACTTCGCCCTCGACCTGTTCCAGAGCGACGCAGCGATGGCCCAGATCGTCCACGGCGACGTGACCGTGCTCAACAAGACCGACCTCGTCGGGCCCGAGCGGATCGAGTCGCTCGAGCGGCGGATCGCGGTGATCAAGCCGCGGGCACGGATCCTCCGCGCCGTGCGGGGCGTCGTGCCGCTCGAGGCGGTGATCGAGGCGCCCGCCCCCGAGCCCGAGCACCTCCGCGCGGCGACCCACGAGCACCACCATCACCTCACCGCCGACGGCTTCACCGCCGAATCGTTCCGGGTGGGCGCACCGCTGTCCGGCGGCCGCTTCCAGGCCTGGCTCGACCGGGGACTGCCGCCGGAGGTGTTCCGCGCCAAGGGTCTGCTGCGCTTCGCCGAATCCGAGCAGGGGTTCGTGTTTCAGCTCTGCGGCGCCCGCGCGGCCTTCGCCGCCCATCCCGAGGGCGTCGAGAGCTCCGAGATCGTCTTCATCGGCCGCAAACTCGACCGCGATGCACTGTCCGAGCAGCTCGCGCAGTGCGTCATGACCGCTTCCGCATCCAGGTAGCAGTACAACGTCCAATCACAGGGGGTAGCACGATGGAAGGTAATGCAGGCCAGGCAGGGGTGGCCTCACCGCCGGCGCCGGGAGCGCCGGCAGCCCAGGCGCCGGCTCCGGCGCCGAACGCGCCGTCGAATCAGGCACCGGCTCCGGCGCCCGATCCGGCGCCCACGGCGCCGGCGATGGTGGCGCCGAACCAGTATCAGCTCAGCGGTGGGGGACTGACGATCAGCTACTTCCCGCTCGGTCGGGGGCCGATCGGTCCGGCGGGGGCGACCGCGCTCGTCTACCAGGACGCGCACCACACCCTGACCTTCACCAAGGAACAGGTCCAGACCGACCACGTCGGGGACCTCGGCACGCTGCTCAGCGTGACGCTCACCGAGTCGGTCGACATCGGCTTCACCAGCTTCACGCTGCTGCTGCCGGCGGTCCAGCTGCCCGATCGGTTCGGAGCCACCGCTCACATCTGCACCGAGGGGATCACGACGACGCACCGCATCTTTGCGGGGCTCATCGGCCACGCCCAGGCGCAGTCGTACACCACGACGCACCTGTACGGCACGGCCGCCCTCGCGATCCTCGAGGCGTAGGCCGCGCCCCCGAAGGCCTGGCGCCGCCGTGCCATCGCGGTGGCGTCGGGCCTGGCGCGCCCCGACCCGGGTCGCGCGCCCGGCCCGGATCGGGTAGGACACCGCCATGACACCAGCCACCGAGTACGCCGTCGTCGACCCCGACGACGCCACCGACCACTACGCGGGCACCGACGTTCCCGGCGAGTTCCGCCGGCTCACCGCCGCCCTGGGCTGCGAGCAGCTCGCGGTCACGCTGATCCGCGTTCCCCCGCACTCCGACTTCGAGCAGGGCACCGGACACTTCCACGGCGAGGTCGAGGAGCTCTACCTCGTCACCCGGGGCTCGCTGACCATGCGCTTCGGGGATGAGATCCGCACGGTGACCGCGCCGGCGGCGGTCCGCGTCCATCCACGCACCCCGCGATCGCACCGCAACGAGGGCGACGAGCCCGTCGAGATGTGGGCGATCTCCCGCCAGCTCGACCATGGGGACGCCACGAAGATCGACGACTTCTGGGAGGCCTCGCCGAACGCCCGCCAGCGCCGCGGCTGACCGCGCCCGCCCCGCAAGGCCGGCCAGCGCCGCGGCTGACCCGGCCCGCCCGATCCGTCCCGCGCGCGGATACGCTCCAGATCCAATGGGGTTGAGGTCACAGCGGCGGGACGGCGGCAGCGAAACGGTGCGGAGCGGCGATGCTCCACATCCATAGGGCCGAGCGCGCCGACCGGCTCGCCGACGCCCTCGCCGAGACGCTGATCGAGCCGCTCGACGATCCCTTCACCGCCGACGTCGTCGCCGTCCCGACCCGAGGGATCGAGCGGTGGCTGGCCCAGCGCCTCTCGACCCGTCTCGGCACCGCGGTCGGCCGGGCGGACGGCGTGTGCGCCAACGTCGAGTTCCCCTTCCCGGGCCGGCTCGTGCTGAACGTGCTCGCGGCGGTGACCGGGCTCGACCCCGACGATGATCCCTGGCCCGCCGAGCGCTCGGTGTGGCCGCTGCTGCGCACGGTCGACGAGAGCCTCGCGGAGCCCTGGCTCGGGACGCTCGCCGAGCACGTGACCGCCCCGGGGATCAACGGCGAGTCGACGACGCGGCGGTTCGCCGTCGTCCGCCACCTCGCCGATCTGTTCGAGCGCTACGGCGTTCAGCGGCCCGAGATGGTGTGCGGCTGGGCGACCGGCGGTGGTGTCGGCCGGGTCGACGGCGACTGGCAGGCCGAGCTGTGGCGCCGGCTGCGCGCCCGGCTCGGGCAGCCGAGCCCGGCCGAGCGGCTCGACGCCGCCTGCCGCCACATCCGCGAGCACCCGGACGCGCTCGAGTTGCCGGCGCGGCTGGCGCTGTTCGGGCTCACCCGAATCCCGCGCAGCCACCTCGATGTGCTCGCGTCGGTCGCCGCCCATCGTGAGGTTCACCTGTTCGTGCTCCATCCCTCGCCGGCGCTGTGGGACGCGGTCGCCGCGACCCTGCAGGCCGACGGCCCGGTGCTCCGCCGCCGCGGGGACCCGACCGCTGACCTCGCCGTTAACCGGCTGCTCGCCTCGTGGGGCCGCGACGCCCGAGAGCTGCAGCTCGTGCTCGGCTCGGCCGGCGGGCCGGCCACCGAGCGGCACCATCGCCTCGAGCACGGCCCGGCGGACAGCCTGCTCGGGCGGATCCAGGCCGACATTCGCGCCGATCGCCAGCCCCCCGGGCCGCCCCTCCCCGGCGTCGCCGACGAGCGCCCGCTGCTCGCCGCGCGGGACGCGAGCATCCAGGTCCACGCCTGCCACGGTCGCGCGCGGCAGGTCGAGGTCCTGCGCGACGCGCTGCTGCACGCACTCGCGCAGGACCCGACGCTCGAACCGCGCGACATCGTCGTCATGTGCCCGGACATCGAGACGTTCGCGCCGCTCATCCACTCGACCTTCGGCTCGGCGGGAATGAGCGTCGCCGACGACCTCGCGTCCGCAGGTGAGGCCGACGGCGATGGGGAGGCCCGGCTGCCCGACCTCCGCGTCCGGCTCGCCGACCGGTCGCTGCGCCAGACGAACCCGGTGCTGAGCGTCGTTTCGCAACTGCTCGAGCTCGCCGACCAGCGCGTCACCGCCTCGCAGCTGCTCGACCTCGCCGACCGCGACGCCGTGCGCCGCCGCTTCCGCTTCGACGACGATGACCTCGCGCGGATGCACGACTGGGTCGGGCAGAGCGCGATCCGCTGGGGGTTCGACGCCGAGCACCGCGCGCCGTACGGGCTCGACGAGGTTCCCTCCAACACCTGGCGCGCGGGACTCGACCGGATTCTGCTCGGGGTGACGATGACCGAGGACGGCCGGCGACAGGTCGGCCACGTGCTGCCCCTCGACGACGTCGAGAGCGGCGTCATCGACCTCGCCGGTCGCATGGCCGAATTCGTCGACCGCGTCGAGGCGACGGTCGACGCGCTGCGCATCGCCAAGCCGATCGAGGACTGGGTCGAGGTCATCGCCGACGCCGCGGACGCCCTCACCGACGCCAGCGAGCGCGATGCCTGGCAGCGAAACGAGCTGCAACGGATCCTCGACGACGTCACCTCGGACGCCGGCGGTCCCGACGGCGCCGGCGGCCCCGACGGCGAGGGCGAACACGGCGCGGACCGGCAGCCGATCGACCTCGAGCTCGCCGACGTCCGGGCGCTGCTCGCCGATCGCCTCCGCGGCCGCCCGACGCGAGCGAACTTCCGCACCGGCCACCTCACGATCTGCACGCTCGTGCCGATGCGCTCGGTGCCGCACCGGGTCGTCTGCGTGCTCGGGGTAGACGATGGCGAGTTCCCGCGGCGGGCCCATCGCGACGGCGACGATCTGCTGCTCCTCGACCCTCATGTCGGCGACCGCGACGCCCGCAGCGAGGACCGCCAGCTGCTGCTCGACGCGCTCATGGCGGCGACCGAGCGGCTGATCATCACCTACACCGGCAACGACGAGCGCAACAACCTGCCCCGGCCTCCGGCCGTGCCGATCGGCGAGCTGATGGACATCGTCGACCGCACCGTCCACGTCGCCGACGGCCCGGCGCGCGAGGCGGTCCTCACCCGTCACCCGCTGCAGCCCTTCGACCGGCGCAACTTCACTCGCGGTGAGCTCGTCCCCGGACGGCCGTGGGGCTTTGACCGCACCGCGCTCGGGGGCGCGCTCGCGCTCGACGGACCCCGCGCTGCGCCCCCGCCATTTCTCGATGAGCCACTGCCGCCCCGCGCGGGCGAGGTCATCCAACTCCGCGACCTCGTCCGCTTCGTCGACCATCCGATCCGCGCGTTCCTCCGCGGCCGCCTCGGACTCGACATCCGGCGGTTCACCGACGAGGTCAGGGACGCGATGCCCGTCGAGCTCGACGCGCTCGAGCGCTGGGGGGTTGGTGACCGCATCCTCCAGGGCCTCCTCGAGGGCGTCGACGGTCGCGTCTGCTGCCTGGCCGAGATCGCGCGCGGATCGCTGCCGCCCGGCGAGCTCGGCAAACGCGCCCTCGCCGAGGAGTGGCCGACGATCAAGGCCATCGCGGCCGCCGCCGAGGCCCACGCCGAGCCGCCGGGGTCGGTCGAGGTCAACCTCGAGCTCCCCGACGGCCGCCGGCTGAGCGGCACCGTGTCCGGCGTGTGTGGCGAGACGATCCGCTCAGTCTCCTACTCGCGCGTGAAGCCAAAGGCCCGGCTCGGGGGCTGGGTGCGGCTGCTCGCGGTGACCGCCGCACACCCCGAGCGCGCGTGGTCCTCGGCGGTCATCGGCAAGGGACGGAGCCGGGGGATCGACGTGACCGTCGCGCTCGTCCCGCCGCTCGCCGCGGACGCGGAGCTGCGGGCAACGCTCGCCCACGAGCTCCTCGGCGCGCTCATCGATCTCTACGACCGCGGCATGCGCGAGCCGCTGCCGCTGGCCTGCGCCACCTCGGCGGCCTATGCCCGCGCCGCGGAGGAGGGCGAAGATCGCCGTGACGCGGCCGGTCGGGAATGGACATCGGCCTGGCGCCGCGACCGCGAGGACCGCGAGCCCGAGCACGTTCTCGCCTTCGGCCGCGAGCTCACCGTCGACGAGCTGCTCGATCCCGAGCCGCATCCAGACGAGCAGGGACCGGGATGGGAGGCCGAGACGTCGCGGTTCGGCGTGTACGCCATCCGCCTCTGGCGCGGCCTGCTCGCGCGCGAGGAGATCCGCGACCAATGACCACGGCCGAGACGCCGGTCGCCTTCGACATCTGCGGTCCGCTGCCCGCCGGGGTGACGGTCCTCGAGGCGAGCGCCGGCACGGGCAAGACGTACACGATCGCCGCCCTCGCGGCGCGCTACGTCGCCGAGGGCGTGGCGCTCGATGCGCTGCTGCTCATCACCTTCACCCGGATGGCCACCGGCGAGCTGCGCGACCGCGTCCGTGAGCGGCTCGTCGACACCGAGCAGCAGCTCACCCGGATCCTGGCCGGGGAACCGGACCCGGGGGACGACCAGATCGTCACGCTCCTCGCCGACGGTCCGCGCGAGGAGGTCGGGTGCCGGCGCGACCGGCTCGCCCGGGCGGTGGCCAACTTCGATGGGGCGACGATCGCCACGACGCACAGCTTCTGCCAGGAGGTGCTCGCCGAGCTCGGGACCGTCGGCGACCTCGAGCCCGGTACCCAGTTCGTCGAGGACGTCAGCGACCTCGTCGACGAGGTGGTCGACGACTTCTACGTGCGCGGATTCCGGGGCGGGAAGCTCGACCCACTGCCGCTCGGCCAGATCCGGGAGATTGCCCGCGCGGCGGTGTTCAAGCCCGAGGCGGCGCTCGCGCCCGCGGGGGAGCCGCCGGGCTCCCCGGCCGCGATCCGCTACCGGATCGCCGATGCCGTCCGCCGGGAGGTCGAGGAGCGCAAGCGCCGTCTGGCGATCATGACCTACGACGATCTCCTCACCCGCCTCAAGAACACCCTCGACGGCGACCGCGGACACCTCGCCCGCTCCCGGTTGCGCGACCGCTTCCAAGTGGTGCTCGTCGACGAGTTCCAGGACACCGACCCGATCCAGTGGCAGATCCTCCAGCGCGCGTTCCAGGCCGAGGGGATCACCCTCGTGCTCGTCGCCGACCCCAAGCAG
Organism: uncultured Solirubrobacterales bacterium; assembly: GCA_963752905.1. Taxonomy (GTDB): domain Bacteria; phylum Actinomycetota; class Thermoleophilia; order Solirubrobacterales; family Solirubrobacteraceae; genus Palsa-465. Next base: position 462,539 of record CAVWAC010000003.1, on the reverse strand, counting down.
GCGATCTATGCCTTCCGTGGCGCCGATGTCTACGCCTATCTCGTCGCCTCACAGACCGCCGACGTGCGGGCCACCCTCCAGGTCAATCGCCGCAGCGACCAGCCGCTGCTCGACGCCTACGACGCCCTGTTCGACGGCGCGCAGCTCGGGGAGCAGGGGATCGACTACCGCACGGTGCAGGCCGCTCCCGAGCACGACACCTCACGACTGATCGGCGCGCCGGAGCCGGCACCGCTCCGCGTCCGCGTCGTCCACCGCGACGAACCGAGCGTCGAGAAGACCGCTTACGGATATGTGATCACGGGTCCGGCCCGCAGACACATCGCCGAGGACCTCGCCGCCGACATCGTCCGGCTGCTGTCCTCGGGAGCGAGGCTCTCCCGGCCGGCCGCCGAGGGGCCGGGCGAGGACGAGCTCGTGCGGCCGGGGCACATCGCCGTGCTCGTGCGACGGAACACGGACGCGCTCGACATCCGCGACGAGCTCCAGGCCCGCCGCGTGCCGGCCGTCATCAACGGCGCCGGAAGCGTCTTCACGACGCCGTCGGCTGGCGACTGGTTGCGCCTGCTCGAGGCGCTCGAGCGGCCCGCGTCGGCGGCCAAGGCACACGCTGTGGCGCTGACGCCCTTCTTCGGTTGGGACGCGAAGCAGGTGGGGACGACGGGCGAGGAGGACTGGGAGACGGTCCACCAGCGGCTGCACCGCTGGGGCCGAATCCTCCGCGATGCCGGGGTGGCCGCGCTGACCGACACGATCATGCGTGAGGAGGGCCTGCCGGCACGGATGCTGACCATCAACGACGGCGAGCGCCGGCTTACCGATCTGCGCCACCTCGCGCAGCTCCTGCACCGTGCCGCGAGCACCGAGCGCCTCGGGGTCACGGCGCTGCGCGGCTGGCTCGCCGAACGCCTCAGCGAGGCCGGCGAGGAGGCGGAGGAGGAACGAACGCGCCGGCTCGACTCCGACGCCGAGGCGGTGCAGGTGCTGACGATCCATCGCAGCAAGGGACTCGAGTTCCCGATCATCTACTGCCCCTCGCTCTGGGAGGCCTCGTACATCCCCGAGGGACAGCCGGTCGACTTCCACGATCCGGCGGCTGGGGAACGGCGGACGCTCGATGTCGGCCTGGACAACCAGTCGTTCGCCAGCCACGCGAATCGCCACCTCATCGAGCAGCGCGGCGAGGATCTGCGGCTCGCCTACGTCGCCCTCACGCGTGCCAAGCATCAGGCGGTCATGTGGTGGGTGCCGACCTCGCCGGCCCGCGAGGGGCCGCTGACCCGTCTCCTCTTCTCTCGCAACGCGGACGGAACCATCCAGGCGAAGGGCGAGCGAACGCCAGGCGACGAGGCGGTCGACAAGCGTTTCGCCGAGCTCGCCGTCCAGGCGCCGGGCCGGATCAGCATCGAGCGCTCGACACTCGGCCTCCGGGCGGACTGGAGCCCGCCGTTCAAGCCGGCTGCCGACCTGGAGGCCGCGCGCTTCGATCGCCACCTCGACCTGCGCTGGCGGCGCACGTCCTACAGCGACATCACCGCCGAGGCCCACGATGCCCTGGTGAGCAGCGAGCCCGAGGAGCGCGGGGTCGTCGACGAGCCGAGCGCACCGGTGCCCGCCCCGGCGCTCGTCGCCGAGTCGGCCTCCGGCCAGCTGAGCATGGGGGTCGGGGCGCCGGTGTCGCCGTGGAGCGCGCTGCCGGCGGGGGCTGACTTCGGGACCTTCGTGCACCGTGTCTTCGAAGCCAGCGACTTCGCCGCCCCCGATCTGGCCGCCGAGCTCGAGGACCGGGTGACGGCGCTGGCCACCCGGCGGGCGCTCGGAGAGGCGTCGAGCACCGAGGCGGTGGCCGCGTTGGTGGGCACGATCGAGACGCCGCTGGGGGCGATCGCCGACGGCCTGCGGCTGCGCGACGTCAGCCGCGCGGACCGGCTCGACGAGCTCGCCTTCGAGCTGCCGCTCGCCGGGGGCGATGACCCGACCGGCGGGCTCACGCTGCGCGCGATCGCCTCGACGCTGCGCGAGCAGCTTCCAGCCGACGATCCGCTCGCCGCGTACGCCGCGCGGCTCGAGGACCCTGCGCTGCGCTCCAGCGTCCGTGGCTTTCTCACCGGAAGCATCGACCTCGTCCTGCGGCTGCCGGGGCCGCGGTTCGCGATCATCGACTACAAGACGAACTGGCTCGGGCCACCGACCGAGCCGCTCAGCCTCGATGCCTACCGGCCGCCTGCCCTGACCGCCGAGATGAGCCGGGCGCACTACGGCCTCCAGGCCCTGCTCTACGCCGTGGCGCTGCACCGCTACCTGCGCTGGCGGATGCCCGGCTACGCGCCCGAGCAGCACCTCGCCGGTGTCCTCTACCTGTTCGTGCGAGGTCTGGCGGGCCCGACCACGCCGACGCTCGACGGCGCCCCATACGGCGTGTTCGGCTGGCGGCCGCCGGGCGCCGCGATCGCCGCGCTGAGCGACGTCCTCGACCGCGGGGTGACGTCGTGAGCGTGAGTGAGGCCGCCGCCCGGCGTGACCCGGACGATGCCCGTCGCGCGCGCCGCGCCCACGGATTGCTCGACACCTTCAACGCCGTCGGCCTGCTCTCCGCTGCCGACGTCCACGTCGCCCAGCGCCTCTGCGCGCTCGTCGGCGAGGAGCGCGAGCCGGTCGCGTTCGCCGCGGCCCTCGCAGTGCGCGGCCCGCGTCTCGGCCACGTGTTCGTCGACCTCACGACCGTGGCGGAGACGGCGAGCGTCGATTCCGACGAGCCGGTCGACCTCACGCAGCTGCCGTGGCCGGATCCCGAGGACTGGGTGGCCGAGCTCGCGAGCAGCGCGCTCGTCGCGGTCGGCGAGGATGAGGAGCCGGCCGACCGGCCGCTGCGTCTCTCCGGGACGCATCTGTATCTCGATCGCTATTGGCGCGAGGAGCGGCAGGTCGCCGCCGACCTCCTCGCCCTCAACCGCAGCTCGGTGCCGCCGATCGACCCCGCCGTGCTCGACGCCGGTCTCACACGGCTGTTCGGGGTCGAGGCCGATCGCCAGCGCGATGCCGCCGCGGTCGCGGTCACGCGTCCGCTCGCGGTCGTCGCCGGCGGTCCCGGCACCGGCAAGACGACGACGGTCGCCCGGATCGTCGCGCTGCTCGCCGAGCAGGCCGCGCGCGCCGGCGCGCCGCCGCCGATGGTCGCGCTCGCCGCGCCGACGGGCAAGGCCGCCGCCCGGTTGCAGGAGTCCGTCCACGCCGAGGCGCGGGCCCTCGACGTCGCGCCGGACGTCCGCGAGCTGCTGCTCCGGCTCGACGCCTCGACGCTGCATCGGTTGCTCGGCCGGCGGCCGGGCAGCTTCAGCCGCTTCGCCCACGATCGCGGCAACCGGCTGCCGCACGACGTCATCATCGTCGACGAGACCTCGATGGTCTCACTCCCGCTGATGGCGCGGCTTGTCGAGGCGGTGCGGACCGATGCCCGGCTGATCCTCGTCGGCGACCCTGGTCAGCTCACCTCGATCGAGGCCGGCGTCGTGCTCGGCGACATCGTCGGCCCCGCGGGCGACGGCGTCAGCGTCCCCACGCCGGCCGACGCGGCCGGGCCCCCGGCCGCCGAGGGCCTCGCCGGGTCGATCGTCGTGCTCGAGCGCGTGCGCCGCTTCGGAGAGGGGATCGCCGAGCTCGCCGGCGCGATCCGGCGCGGAGACGGGGACGCGGCGATCGCCGCGCTCAACGGCTCCTCGACCGAGGTGACATGGGCCTCGTTCGACGTCGAGGACGCCGAATCCGAGGCCGACCTCGACGTCGTGCGTGACGCGGCGGTGCGCGCCGGGGCCGAGGTGGTGGCGCGCGCACGGGCCGGCGAGGCAGAGGCGGCGATCGCCGCCCTCGGCCGCTTCCGGCTGCTGTGCGCCCATCGCCGCGGCACCCACGGCGTGAGCAACTGGAACTCGCGGCTGCAGGCGTGGCTCGGCGAGCGCATCGAGGATCTCGATCTCGACCAGCGCGACTACGTCGGGCGGCCGTTGCTCGTCACCGAGAACGACAACGAGCTTCGTCTCTACAACGGCGACGCCGGCGTGATCGTGCAGACCGATAGCGTCCGCGCCGACGCGGTGTTCGAGCGCGGTGGCGAGCTCGTGCGGGTCAGCCCGCTGCGGCTTGGCGCGGTCGACACCGTCTACGCCATGACCATCCACAAGAGCCAGGGCTCGCAGTTCGGCACTGTCGCCGTGTTGCTGCCGCCGGTCAGCTCGCCGATCCTCACCCGGGAGCTGCTCTACACCGCGGTCACACGGGCGCGGGAGCAGCTGATCGTCGTCGGCACCGAGGAGGCGGTGCGGACGGCCGTCGCGCGGCCGGTGGCGCGGGCCTCAGGCCTGCGCGAACGTGTGTGGGGAGTGTGAGAGCCGCTGGCTCTGCTGGGCGACGGCCGCCTCGTAGGCGAGCCGGAACAGCGCGAGCAGCGCGGGCATGTCCTCGGGGCCGTGGATCGGGAAGCTCACCCAGCCCGAGTGCGGCATGACGTGATGGGGTTCGGCGCGCCCGTCGGCGATGACCTCGTCGCGCAGGTCGCGGGGAAGGGGGATGTCGGCGAGACGGGACCCGTGGAGGTGGCCGAGCTCACGGCGCCCGTAGCGGAACTCGCTACCGCCGAAGCGATGCGGCTGCGCGCTCACGCCACGCCAGGTGAGCATCTCGCCAGTGAGCTGGTCGACGAACGGAACAGCCGATTCGAGATATGAACTTGGGGCATCCATAGCGCCTCGGTTCGCAGTGGAAACGATCCCCGAATTGTTGCGCTGCGGCTTGAGGGCTCCACGACGGCCTCAACGAATGGACGAGCCCGCGCGTGCAGCTGCGCTGCCGTGTCGGCGCCCTTTTCGGGACAAAATCGACATCGGCTCGATGCGCGCTACGTTTCCCCGTGCAGGCCGAGTCGACGAGGAGAGTCATACATGCAGACGATGAGCCCGCTCGACGCCTCGTTCCTCCACATCGAGGACGAGGTGACCCACATGCACATCGGGTCGGTGGGCCTGTTCGAGGGGCCGCCGCCCGCCCCCGGGGAGGTCAAGGCCGCCGTCGCCGCGCGGCTCCCGCTCGTGCCGCGCTACCGCCAGAAGGTGCGCTTCGTGCCCTTCGCCCTCGGCCGGCCGACATGGGTCGACGACCCGCATTTCAACATTGACTACCACGTCCGCCGCACCGCGCTGCCGGCGCCGGGCGGCCACGAGGAGCTGCGCAACCTCATGGGCCGGGTCATGTCCCAGCAGCTCGACCGGACCAAGCCGCTGTGGGAGCTGTGGGTCGCCGAGGGTCTCGACGACGGCGGCTGGGCGCTCATCTCCAAGACCCATCACTGCATGGTCGACGGGGTCTCGGCCACCGACCTGCTGAGCGTCATCCTCACCGAGGAGCGCGACACCGAGCCGCCGCCCGACGACCACTTCCATCCTTCAGGCGAGCCAAGCTCGGTCAGCCTCGTCGCCCACTCGCTGCGGCTGCGGGCGGCCAGCCCCTACGAGGTCTCGCGCACGGCGCTGTCGGCGGTGCGCGGGCCCCGCCGCGCCGCCCGGCAGCTCTCCGACGCCGCCCGCGGCATGGCCAACATGCGCAACCTGCTCAACCCCAACCCGTACAGCACGCTCAACGGACCGATCGGGCCCCACCGGCGCTGGGACTGGGCGCGCGGGCGGATGGCCGACATCAAGGCGATCCGCGCCCAGCACGGCGGCACGATCAACGACGTCGTGCTCACGGTCATCACCGGCGGTTTCCGCGAGCTCCTGCTCAGCCGCGGCGATGACGTCGACGGACGGGTGATACGTACGCTCGTGCCGGTGTCGGTGCGGGCCGAGAGCGAGCGCGGCACCTACAACAACAAGGTCTCGGCGATGTTCGCCGAGCTCCCCGTCGGCGTCGAGGATCCCGTGCTCCGGCTCGACGCGATCCACGAGCAAATGCAGGATCTCAAGTCCTCGGGTCAGGCCGTGGCCGCGGAGCGCCTCACCGCGCTGGGCGGCTTTGCCCCGGGGATGCTGCTTGCGCTCGGCGGCCGCGTCGCGACGCGGATGCCGCAGTCGAGCGTCAACACGGTGACGACCAACGTCCCCGGCCCCCAGCACCCGCTCTACCTGGCCGGCAAGCGCATGCTCGAGGCGTTCCCGTTCGTCCCGCTCGGCGGCCACGTGCGCGTCGGCATCGCGATCTTCTCCTATGACGGCGGCATCAACTTCGGCGTCACAGGGGATCTCGACACCGCGCCGGACATCGAGGTGCTGTGCCGCGGCATCGAGCGCGGCATCGCGCAGCTGAACGAGAAGCCGATCCCGGCACCGGCCGCGCAGGACGGCCGCGTCCCGAGCCCGCAACCGGGAGCCGACGAGGTGATTGCCTCGCCGTAGCATGCTCGTCGACCTCCACGCCCACTTCCCGATGCACCTGGTGCCGAGCGAGCATCAGCACACCCAGGAGCAGCTCAAGGCGTGGTCGCGGCGACGCTGGCAGGCGCGGGTGGTCGACGCGATCTCCCGCCTGGCCAACTATCAGGGCCCGGGCGACACGCCGGCGGTCACCGAGTCGCTGATGCGCGACGGGGAGGTCGGCGTTGTGCTCTCGGTGCTCTACGCCGCGTTTGACGAGATGGACCTCCGGCTGCCCTACGGCGCCCCGCCGCGCGACGGGTACTTCGGCGACATCGTCGCCCAGCTCGAGCTCGTCGAGGACTACGTCGCCGCGCACCCGGACGAGCTCGCCGTCGCCCATTCCCCGGCCGAGCTCGGCGCCCTGCTCGGCAGCGACCGGCCGGTCCTCATCCACTGCATCGAGGGCGGCGTGCACCTCGGCTTCGGCGAGCAGGAGGCCGCCGCCCACGTCCACGAGCTCGCCCGCCGCGGCGTCGCCTACGTCACCGTGGCCCACCTGTTCTGGCGCGAGGTGGCCACGAACGCGCCGGCCCTGCCGTTTCTCCCCGACTGGCTCTATCACCTCGTCTTCCCGCAGCCGGACGAGGGGCTGAGCCCGCTCGGGCACGCGGTGGTCGAGGCGATGATCGACGCGGGGATCCTGATCGACATCACCCATATGAGCCGCCGGGCGATCGACGACACCTTCGCCGTCCTCGAGCGGCGCGACCCCGGGCGGACGGTGCCGGTGATCGCCACCCACATGGCCTGCCGTCTCGGCGGCCTCGAGTACGCGTTCGACGACGACACGATCCGCCGCGTGGGTGAGCGGGGTGGCGTGCTCGGCTGCATCCTCTGCCGTCACTACATCGGCAGCGGCGTGCGCTCAGCGCCACGATCGTTCGAGTCCTCGGTGGCGGCGCTGTGCGCGCACATCGATCGCATACACACCGTGACCGGATCCTTCGATCACGTCGCGATCGGCTCGGACCTCGACGGCTACATCAAGCCGGCATTGCCCGGGCTCGAGCACATGGGCCACATGCGCGCGCTCCAGCAGGCGCTCGCCGAGCGCTACGGGGCCGCCGACGCCGAGCGGATCTGCAGCGCCAACGCGTTGCGCGTGCTGCGCTCCGGGTGGCGGGCGGCGCCCCCGTCGCCGAACTAAAAGAGGCGCCGGCTAGGCCAGCAGCCGCTCGCCGCGCACGACCGCGGCCGCCTCGCCGCGGCGCTCGACGCGGAGCTTCTCGAGGATCGCGTGCACGTGGTTCTTGACCGTCGGCAGCTCGATCTGCAGCGCCCGGGCGATCTGCTTGTTCGACAGGCCGCGGTCGATCAGCGCGATCACCTCGCGCTCGCGTGGGGTGAGGCGACCGCGCGGTCGCTCGCCGCCGGGCAGCGCGCCGATGCGGCGGTGGTGGCCGGCGAGCTCGGCCACGCGGCGCAGCAGGGCCGCGGTCGCGCGCGGAGAGCAGCGGGCCCCGCCGCGGGCCACCGACTCGATCGCGTCCATCATCCCCGTGAGCGCCGTGTTGACGGTGACGAGCCCGGACACCCCGGCCTCCGCCCAGGCCACGACGGCGTCGTCGTTCTCGTCGATGGCCAGCGCGATCAGCGGCACGTCGGGCAGCGCGGCCCGCAGCGCGCGGGCGCCGGCCAGCCCGGCCGCGCCGCCGGCGTCGATCAGCGCGACGTCCGGGCGGGCGCTCAGCGCCGCGATCGCCCGGCAGCCGTCGGCGTGCGTCGCGGCGCTGCCGGCCACGGTGAAGCGCGGGTCGCCTGCCAGTGCCTGCGCGACCCCGTCGCGGTACAGCCGCACCTCGGCGATGACGAACACCGTGATCGGATGCGCGGAACGGCCTGCCCCTGCGTTCTGGTCCCCCATAGCTACACCCCAGAGATAGCTCGCCCGAACGGCGTCATTATGACCGCGTCGGGCGGCCGCCTGATACCGAGCGGCGTTCGTGCACGGGTTCCGCGGCGCGAGCGCTCGACTTTGCTCACGAGGATCTGAATCGAAGGATCCATGTCCGCCGCGGCGGGACCGGATCCAAGTCGGATCCATCGATCCATTCACACCCGGGCGGCGCGCGCCTACCGTCCCGCGGACAGGAGGCAGCGTCATTGAGCCGATCCGATTTGTCCTCTCCGACCTCGCCCCGCTCGCCGCGGACCTGGTCCGCGCCGCCGTCGAGCGGCAGGGCGACATGGTGGTCGTCGGGGTGGCCGCGTCGCCGGGCGAGCTCGCCGAGCTCGCCCGCCGCACCGACCCGGACGTCGTCGTCGTCGGGCTCGAGGAGCCGGGGCTGCCGCCCGAGTGCCTCACCCTGCTGCTGGAGCACCCACGGATGAAGGCGCTCGGGCTCCGGCCGCGCGACGGCCGTGCGTACCTCTACGCCGTACGGCTCGAGCAGCTCGACATCGGCGCGATCGGCCCCGGCGAGCTGATCGACGCCGTCCGCGCGGCCGTCCACGGGAGCTGAGGCGATGGACTTCGTCGACCAGACCGTGCTCGCGCTCGCCGACCCGCAGCTGCGCACCGGCCTGCTCGGCCAGGACGCGCTCGCCGCCGTGCTGGCCAGCGCCCAGGACGGCCCGGCGCTCGACACCAGCGGTCCCTACACCGCCACCTTCGACGAGCTCGAGCTTGGCCCCGACCTCGGCGGCGCCGCGGCGAGCGGGTCCTGGGCGGCGATCGACGGGAGCGCGCGGATGGTGGCCGACTTCACCCTCGCGGGATTGAGCGACGCCGCCGCCCCGCCGGTGGCCGCGGTGTGGATCGGGACGATCACCGCCAACGCCGTCACCGGGGACGCCCGGGTGAGCGCCGTGAGCGACACGTGGTCGGCGGCCGGGCCGGGGGAGGAGTTCCAGGTCGTGAGCACGGTGACGCTCACGCCCACCGGGTCCTCGACCCCGGCGGCGACGACGTTCGCCGTCGCCGCGGCCGTGTTCGTGGCCGACGCGCCGATCGCCCTGCTCGACCTGCTGCGCGCGACCGCCCGGGCGCGGGCCCAGGTCGCCGCCGGCCGCCCGGCGGTCACCCCCGCGGGCGCGATCGCCACCACGCTGCCGATCGCGGTGTGGCTCGTCAACCCGGCCGCGTTCGACGACGCGGCCTGGCCGGGGGCCGCGTCCGGCGCCTCCGCCGCCGACGCCCGCACGGCGCGCCAGACGCGGGCCGCCCAGTGGCTCGCCGCCCAGCGCATCGGACTCGCCGTCGTGACCTAACCACAAGGAGACCCAGTTGCCCATCCCAGCCGCTTATCCATACATCGACGTCACCATCGACGAGTCGGCGCTGATCCCGGTGGCCACGAGATCGGCGGGCGTGATCGCCGTCGTCGGCGCCGCCATGGCGGGCAGCAACGAGATCACGACGACGGCGGCGAATACCCCCGTGGTCATCGACACCGCCGACGACACGGCCCAGTTCGCCAAGGTGACGAGCGGATCGGTGAGCACCTCGACGGCGCTGCGCGACTCGCTGATCATCGCCCTCGAGCAGAACCCGCGCCCGAACAAGATCTACGGCGTGCGAGCCGCGATGGTCAGCGGCAAGCCCGACTACACCTCGGCGCTGCAGTCGCTCGAGGCCGCCGACGACGTCGACTTCGTCGCCCTCGCCAACGAGACCGACGTCACCGCGCTCGGGCTGCTCAAGGCCCACGTCGAGGCCGCGTCGGCGTCGGGTAACAAGCAGATCGGCGTGGCCATGATCAACCCGGCTACGGCGAAGAGCGCGACCTACGTCACCGATGTCGACACCGCGGTCGAGCCGCTCAAGAGCTCGATGGGCCGGATGGTCGTGATGGCCGCCCGCGGTGCGACGGTCGACGTCGCCAGCGCCGCCATGGGAGCGATCGCCGGCTACGACCCGCAGGTCTCGGTCGTGCTCAAGGAGCTCGGCGAGGTGACGATCCCGCTGGCCAGCCAGTACAGCCCGTCGGAGATCACCGGCCTCTCAGAGGAGGGGATCATTCCCGTCGTCAGCCCGGCGCTGCTCGTCGGCGGCGGGTTCTACTTCGGGGACGCCCGTCTGTACTCGAGCGACCCGGCGCTTCAGTTCATCGACGTCGTCCGCGTCCTCGACGACATCGACTTCCGTCTCAAGGCGGGGTTGATCGGGGCGATCGGCGACGACCGGATCACCAAGCCGGGGCTGACGCTGCTCCTCTCCCGGACCGAGGGGATCCTGCAGCCGCTGCGCGACGCCGCCGAGATCGACGACTTCACGATCAGCATCCCGCTCCTCGACATCCTCTCGCGCGATCCGTCGACGTGGACGCCCGGCGACCACAACCAGATCGACACCGCGCGGGCCAACCGGCAGGTCGCGCTCAACGCGACCGTCGTGCTCGGCCCCGACGTCCACCAGGTCCAGGTCACGCTCGCACCGAGCTTCAGCTAGGAGACACACATGCCCGACTGGCGCACCCGACTGCAACTCGACTATCACGATCCCGTCAGCGGATCGGACATCACGATCTCGCCGATCGACAGCTTCTCGCCGACGTTCGGCACGACCGCCGACGTGCTGCATTCGATCGAGCAGACGCACATCGGGGCGATCTTCTCGCCGCAGACGATCACCTTCACCCTCACCGTCAAGGCGATCGGCCCGGTCGTCGGCCAGCTCACGGCGCTGGCCATGAACCGCACCGAGTTCAAGGTGACCCTGCACGAGACGAGCGACGGCCACGACTGGGCGTTCTCCCGCGTCGTGCTCGACAAATGCATCATCACCAGCGCGCAGCCGACGACAGCGACGCCGTCGGGCGCGCCGCAGGCGACGTTCAGCGGCGTCAGCCTGCAGGCGATCGCCGACGCCAAGGATCGTCCTGAGGCGACGATCCCGTGACCGGCGACGAGGTGCAGGAGGTCGCGAGCACCGGTCTCGCCGTCGTCCACGAGGGCGAGCGGATCCTGGCCAAGCGCGGGTCGGAGGCTGCGTTCGCCGTCGTCGAGGACGAGAGCGCGGTGCACTTCCACTTCCCGGTGGAGATCGAGATCCGGGCCGCCGAGCCGGCGCCGGATCCGGCCGTCCACGTGGCGTCCGCGCTCGAGCGTCTCGCCGATCATCTGGGCGGCTGACCGGTGGCGACCGTCCACGTCCCGGTGCGGATCCGCGTCGACGCCGATCGGCTGCGCTCGGATCCGGACGCGCTGTCGGATGCCGTCAGCGCGGCCGTTGGACGCGCCCTCGCGCGCTCGCGCGGCGTCGTCCCGACCGGCGACGCGAGCGTGCTCACCGTCGGCGAGCCCGAGTTCCGCTGGAGCGGCAACCCGGTCGGACCGGACGCACGGGCCGACACCGAGCGCCTCGTGCGCGCGGCGATCCTCGCCGCGGGCGCCGGCATCGGCGCGCCGGCCCCGCACCCGGGACCGGCGATCGCGAGCCCGCCGGATGTCGTCCCCGAGGAGGTGCTCGACCCGCGGCGCCTCACGCGTACCGGCTACGCGATCCCCAGCTACGACTCGGGAGGCGACGACGAGATCGTCCTCGTCTTCGACGATCTGGCCGAGGACTCCGATCTGAGCCTCGCCGCGCTGCGGGACGCGATCCGCGAGCTCTCCGACACCTGGGGCGAGCCCGACACGGGCGCCCATCCCGGGGTCATGTGGGTGCATCAGGGCGTGCTCAACGCGTACTTCATCTACGGCAGCGGCGCGCTCGCGCTCAACTTCGCGCCGCGGTATCGCAACGTCTGGCAGGGCACCCGCTTCGAGTTGCGGCCCGTCCCGATCCCCGAGCCCGATCGCGCGAGGCTGCAGGTCGTGGCGCGGTTCGCCGACGGTGACCTCGACGCCTACAAGGAGTTCATCCGCGGCCGTGAGGGCGACGAGATCGCCGCGCACATCAGCGGCGCGGACGCGGTCGAGGCCGAGATCGCCCGGCGGGCGCAGGCGCTGGCCACCCGCCACGTGCAGACGATCATGGACCTGACGGTCGGCCGCGAGACGGCCTGGTACGCGTTCTCGGAGGCCGAGCCGGTCCGCTTCGACGGGTCGGCGTCGCTGCTGCCGATCTCCTACGCGACGAGCCGCGCACAGCTCCGGGCCGGGGCCGCCCAGGGCACCGGCAGCGGCGGCGGCAGCGGGACCGGCGAACCCGGTACGGGCGGGACGGGCGAGGCGGGTGGGGGCGCCCCCGGCGAGGATCAGGGCGGCCAGGGGGAGGATCAGGAGGGCGAGGGCACGGGTCCGGAGCTGGTCTACGGCGCGCCCCTGTTCGGCGAGGAGAGCGAGCTTGTCTGCGAGTCGTTCCTCGGCGAGCCGTCGCTCGACGCCTTCCCCGAGGGCGCCGCCCTCATCCCGGCGCTCGACACGATCGCCCACCGCCTCCAGATCGATCCCTGCCACTTCGCCGGACAGTTCTGCCTGATGGCCGCGGCGACGATCCGCTCGCACGCGAGCGGGCTCGCCGACGCCGTCGCGCTCAACACCGAGCCCGGGGTCACCGAGCTGCGACGCGACGGGAGCGGCAACCTCGGCGAGATCCATCTCCGCACCGGCGGCGCCAACGTGCTCCTGCACCGCCTCGCCGGCACGTTGCCGCTCGTCGCCGACCTCGCGCGTGACGTGCGCGACCTCTACGCCGCCCACTCCGACCGGATCAGCGGCATGTACGAACACAAGTCGGCCGGCTGGGAGCTGCACTTCCTCATCGAGTTCGGCGACGCGATGGACGAGGCGGTCTCGCTGATGTTCGGCCAGACCTGCCGGCTGCTCATGCTCCAGCTCCTCGCCGCCTCCCGCGCCCACATCGACGAGCGCCTCGTCGAGGACGAGCTCGCGCGGCTCGCCCATGCCTTCTACACCGCGCTGCTGCCCGAGCTGATCACCGTCGACGATCTGAACGAGCTCCATCGCCGGCTCGAGGACGCCCAGGATCCGTGGGAGGTCGTCGACTACGAGACCGGCTACGTCCGGCACAAGGACCCGGATCCCGACGTCACCTATGTCGACGATCGCGGTGTGCGGATCCACGACGCGCGCGGCCGTCAGTGGACGCTCCAGCAGCTCGACGACGCCGCTCATCTCCGTCGTGGCTTCGCCGAGGAGCTCGAGCCGCTCATCAAGCACATCCGTGACATGCACGAGGTTGTCGCGGCGATGCGCGGGAGCGAGGACGCGACGAAGGCCGAGCTGCGGCGCATCCTCAGCCGGATGCAGGACGCCAACGACGACGTCCGCAACCGCGTGCTGTGGTCGTGGGAGGACGCCTTCAAGTACGGCCCGATCGACGACAACCTGCCGGGGGAGACGCCGGCTGACATCGGCCGCAGCCTCCACGGGATCCACCTGCTCGCCCACAACGAGCTCGCGGCCCATTTCGGCGGCTCGGAGTTCTACGCCCGCGGCGTGCGCCGGCTGTTCGAGGGCGAGCACGCGATCGAGGTCGTCACCTCCCTGCTCGAGCTCGGCGTGCTGGTCGTCGTCTCCGTGCTGTGCCCGCCGGCCGGCTTCGTGCTCGGCGTCGGACTCGCTGCCGCGCACCTCATCGACGTCGAGCAGAAGGTGCAGATCCGCGACGCGCTGCTCAGCCCCGAGCAGGTCGTCGACCTCGCCGAGCTCGACGTCGAGGAGTTCGTCGCCGTGCTCGGGCTCGCGCTCGCCGTCATCCCCGAGTCGGGCTCGATCATCCGCGGCGCGTACCGCGCCGGCGCGGCGGCGATCGAGGAGGGCGCCATCTCCGTGGCCGGCCGGGTCGCCCTGGCCGCGGTGCGGCGCTCGGCGGTCGTGGCCATGCGCCGCGCGCTGGAGGAGGGGTTCGCCAAGCTGCTCGTCACCGAGCTCGTCAAGGTCGAGGTGATGAACCAGGTCATGTCGCGGGCGCTCGCGCCGTTGACCGAGCAGATCCAACGCGAGTCGCTCGAGCACGGCTCGCCGGGCGGGGTGCAAGGCGCGCTCGCGCTCATCGCCTGGCACCGCCGCCAGCAGCAGGGAGCGACGCGCTGATGCCCGGGACGCTCGCCGAGGCGCTGCGTGACTTCGATGCCGCCGCGCTCGTCCGCGACAACGAGTCGCTCGGCCGCATCCGCGCCGCGCTCGAGGCCAACACAACGCCCGAGGAGGCCCAGACGATCTGCGAGACCCTGACGCACTTCGTGCTCGCGCGGACCGGCGAGCGACTGACGACCAACTTTGGCCGGGCCCTGCAACGGCTCACCGAGCTCCAGGAGAGCATCCAGTCGAGCTACGACGCCGCCGTGGCCGGCGGCCGCCGTGCCCCGGCCGGGCTCTCGGAGCAGCTGCGGCCGAGCCTCACCGAGCGCGCCGAGCTGCTCGACCGGATCACCCGGATCGTCTCCGATCCCGACGAGATCGAGTCGACGGCGGCGTCGACCGACGTCGTCCGCGACCTCGAGGAGTCGGGTCGCCCCGCCGCCGAGGCACCCGACGAGCCCGGCCGCGCCGACATCAGCAGCGAGGCCGACGATCCCGGCTTGCCGCTCGGCTCGCGCCGGGCCGCCGCCGACGTCCGCCGCGGGCTCGACGCGATCCAGCCCCGGGACGGACGCTTCCGCTTCTCGCCGACCCGGCGCTCAAACCGGCCGTTCGCCCACGAGCAGATGATGCTGCTGCGCGACTACGACCCGATCGCCGCGAGCCGCGGCTACGAGGTCCGGCTCTCCGGGTGGGACTACGACCCCGCGGAGCGCATCCCGCTCCGGCACACGGAACGGCCGCTCGACCTTGACGGCATCCGTCCTCTCGGCGGCGACCGCTTCGAGCTGCTCGAGGCCAAGTACAGCGGTGAGGAGCTCGGACCCGACGGCGAGCCCCGGCCCGATCACGTCGACCACCTGCGCGGGCAGTTCAGCCGCCAGATCGAGGCGGTCCGGGCGCTCGGCGACCAGTGCGGTGGGCTGCGCATCGTCACCAACTCGCAGTCGCTCGCCGACTACATGACGCTCATGCTCCAGGACCTCGCGGGCACGCGGGACCTGGCCGCGGCCAAGATCTTCGTCGAGGTCAAGACGCTGTGAGTGGCAACAGCTTCCAGAACTTCGGCGTGATCCCCTCGGCGGTGCTGTTCGACGGCGTCGTGCCGCTGCCGATCTACGCTGTCACCCAGATCTCGCTGAGCGAGACCTATCACCTGCCGCCGCTCGGCAGCCGCGGGGCGCAGGCGATCGTCGCCACCCACGACGACACGGTCTCGCTCCAGGGCGTGCTCGCGGGGCCGACCCGCTACGCCCAGAAGGCGCTGCTCGAGACGCTCGCCGAGAGCAGCAAGCGGGGCACCAAGCTCGCGCTCGTCGGGCCGGCCATGTCCGGGCTCGTGCTCATCACCGCGATGACGATCCGCACCGACATGCAGATCACCAAGCTCACCTTTGGGGCGACGAGCGCCAAGCGCCAGACGCTCGACGTCGGGATCGAGCTCACCTACATCCCTCCGGCCAGCGCGCTCGCGGCCAAGCTGCTCGACCTCGCCGGCTCGGTCGCCGTCGGGGCCCTCACCGATCTGGGCGGCAACTGATGGCCACGATGCCGCCGATTCCCGTCTCCCGCTACCTCGTGCCGGCCACCGCGCCGCCACCCCCGGACACCTTCACCACCGTGTCCCTGCCGCTCGCCGGCGGGGTGCCGTTCACCACGGCGATCGACGCCCGCTGGAGCCTCACCCTGCGCTACCCGACCGGGGTGGCGAACTTCTGGCTGCAGGCCGACCCGCACGCGGTCGTGAGCAGCGACCTGCCCGAGCGGGCGCCGGTACCGCCGGACCCGGCCGACCCCGGCCGCGACCCGGTGCGGCTCACCGTCACCCTCGACCGAGCGGCGCAGGCGACGATTCCGCTCACCGCCGGCCTGCGGACGTTCATCGTCGGCGGCGGCACGCCGCCGGCCGCGCTCGAGCTGATCATCCTGTCGTGGACGATCACCGCGGGCACGGTGACCGGCCCCGGCGACTTCGGCTCCTCGCTGCAGTACGCCTGGCGGGACGGTGCCGCCGCGGTCGAGGTGTTCGCCACCCCGCCGGTGGCGCCGCCGGTGCTCCAGCGCCTCCCGCGGCTCGTCGACCCGCCCTTCGCGCTCGTGCTCATGGAGTCCGAGCCCGCCGTGCTCCGCGACCGCGAGCTCGTCGCCCTCGAGCCCCCACCGATCCGCCGGGTGGTGAACGCGCCGTGAGCATCTCGGCTCCCTCCGGGCTCCCCGGCACGGGCGGCGCGTCACTGCCGATCACCGGCATCGCCGCCCGCTGGGTGCTCTCCTTCCAGCGCGAGGACGACGGCGGCGCCCTGACCGGCGACGCCTACGACGTCTCGAGCGACCACTACACCGGCGAGATCCAGGCCACGCTCCCGACCGGGCTCGAGGCCGGGACCTACCGCTTCACGATCCGCGGGCTGACCGACGCCGACTACGCGAGGATCAACCTCGCCGCCGCGCAGCGCGAGCGCGTGACCCTGTTCCTCTACTGGGGCGATGGCGGATCGAGCAACCCGCTGCTCGGCTACGCCCAGAACCTGCTCGGCATCGGCGGCGCCTCGCAGCCGAGCGCCCAGCTCCCCGCCGTGGCCAAGGTCGCCGTGCTCGCGGTCACCGGGGTCAAGCGCAGCGCCGGCGAGGTCACCTACGACGTCGAGGTCACGGCGCGCGAGCGCGCCTACGACGTCCTCGCCCGGACCGTCGTGTGCGGCGAGACGATCGCTGCAAGCGCGTACGCCGACCTCATCGCCGGGCTCGCGGGACGCGTCGGCTTGCACTCCGGTACCGACTACGTCTACCACGCGGTCGATCACGAGCCGACCCAGCGCAGCGCCGTCCGCACCGGCGTCCCGGCGCTCACCCTGCTCCAGGCCATGGGTCCGCGGCTCGAGGACGCATGCACCCAGAAGCACGGCCGCGGCCTGTATCTGCAGCGCAACGGCGTCCTCCACATCGGACCGCGACCGATCCCGGTGGGCGGCGGCGACCCGGTGACGATCGACGAGCCTGGTGGCCTGATCGAGATCGAGCAGACCGCGCGCGTCCCGATCGACCCCAACTTCCAGGCCTGCAGCGGCACGGCGACGAGCACGACGGCGACCGCGCCGACGCGGCGCCAGTTCAAGCTCACCTGCCGGGGACGTCCGGACATCAAGCCGGGCGATCTCGTCCGCTTCACGCCCCAGGACGAGGACAGCGGGAACACCCAGGGCGGCGGCCTCGTCGGTGCGGTCATCGATGTCGCTGCGTCACTCGGCGCGCCGGCCCCGGCGGGCGGCACGCCGGTCGTCGCCTACGTTGAGTCGGTGCAGCACAAGCTCTCCCGGGCCGACGGCTTCGGCACGGTCATCACCGGCAGCGAGATCACCGATCCCAGCCAGCCCTGGGACCAGCACACGACGATCGCCCCCGGCGCGCGGCGGCCGGCGGCGGCGGTGTCGACGGCCAGCCCCGAGGCCCGCGTCGCCGACTCGATCACCGGGCTCGTCCGCCGGCTCGTCGGCGAGTCGACCGGGCCCGAGGTGGGGGAGGTGCGGGCGGTGGCCGCGAGTGGCGACGACGCCCAGACGCTCACCGTGTGGCGCGGGCTCGCCGCGGCCGAGAACGACGGCGGCGCCGGCCAGGCTCGGCGGCTCGACGTCGAGCGCCCGTCACGCTCCGAACAGCAGGGGGTTCCCTACCTCACGCCGTTCGCGTGGGGGCCGTGCGGACTCGTGCTGCCCTGCTACCCAGGCACGCGGATGCTGCTCGAGGACCGCAACGGCGTCGCCGACGACCCCGTCGCCCTCGGGTCGCTGTGGCAGACCGGACACACGCCGGACAACGCCCAGGCCGGGGACTGGTGGCTGAGCCTGCCCGTCGGCGTCGATCGGCGCGACAGCGTCGATGACTCGTGGACGCCGTCGGACTTCGGCGGGGAGGCGACGAACGACCTCATCGACGGCGACGGCGCCCGCGCGATCGAGGCCAAGACACTGTCGATCGACACCGGCGACCTGCAGTCCGCCGGGCACCGACCCGATCCGATCGACAGCGGCGTCGCCCTGCGTCTGCGCCTCGGCCAGGGCGGCAACACGGCGTCGATCGTCCTCAAGACCGACGGGAGCATCGAGATCGAGGCGAGCGCCGGCATCTCGATCAAGACCGACGGCGACCTCAAGCTCAACGCCGCCAACGTCAAGGTCCAGGTGAGCGGCACGATGGATGTGAGCCACTGATGGCCGACGTCATCACCACCGGCGCGACGCTCGACTGCCCGCACCAGTTCCCGATCCCGGTCACGGCGAGCCGCACCCTGACGATCGGCGGCGTCTCGGTGTTCGGTCAGACCGAGCTGCTCGCCGCCGTCCCGACCTGCACCGATCCGCAGACGCCGTGCAAGACGGTGGCGACGGTGGGCGGCGGGCTCTCGACGACGCTCACCGTCGACGGCTCCCCGGTCGCCCTCGCGAGCCTCGTCGCCGCGACCAACATCGGCCCGATCAGCCTCACCCCGCCGCCGCCTCCGTCCCCGCTGACGAGCGCATGACCGACGCGATCGCCCCCGCCACCCTGCAGCTCCTGTTCGGCCGCGGACTCGCCGCCGACCCGCTGTTTCCCGGCCTCGACATCGGCTGCGACCTCGCGCTCGAGGCGGGACCGAGCGGAACCCGGCTCGCCGAGCACGCCGGCGTCGACAACCTTGCCCAGGCGCTGCGCCTCGCGCTCACCACCGCCTACGGCGTCCTCCCGTTCGACCGCGACTACGGCTTTGACGGAATCAACGCGCTCGCCACCGAGACCGACGCGCGGATGCAGCAGGAGCGGATCCGCATTGCCGTCGCCCAGACCGTTCAGCGCGACCCGCGCGTGCGCCGCGTGACCGACGTCCAGGTCACGACGAGCGCGCCCGGCTCGCGCACGCTCGCGGTGTCGGTGACGTTCGACACGACGGCCTCGGCCGGGCTGACCATGACGATTGAGGGGATACCGAGCGGTGACTGACAGCTCCGACGTACTCAGCATCGATGCCAGCATCACCACCTCGAGCGGGACGCCCGGGTTCGGGGTCACCGACACCGGCTTCGTACCCAAGCCGTTCGGCCGGCTGCTGGGAGAGAAGCTCGCCCTCGCCCAGGCGCTGATCGGCCCCGACGTCGACGTCACCCCGGGCTCGCCGCTGCGCGCACTGCTCGAGATCGCCGCGCTCGAGGACGCCCGCGGCTGGGCGGGACTCGCCGCGGCCTACGACAACCTGTTCGTGTCCACCGCCACCGGGCCGGCGCTCACCGCGCTCGGCGATGAGCTCGGCCTGCCGCGCCCGTTCCTCGAGGCCACCGGCACGATCACGCTCACGCTGAGCGGCACCCTCCCGTCGGGCGTGGCCCAGCTCAGCATCCCGGCCGGCGCCCGCCTGTCCACCCCGGGCGGTCATCACGTCGCGCTCACCGATGACGTCACCCTGTCGGCCGCCACGACCTCGCGTGACGTCGGCGTCGTCGCCTTCTATCCGGGTCCGGAGAACAACCTCGACCCGACCAAGACGGCCGGCACCGAGCACCCCGAGATGATCGATCGCTGGAACGGCAACGACGCCAAGCTCGCCGACTTCGTCGCCGCCGGCGGCCCGGGCCTGGTGACGATCAAGCACACCCTGCCGCTCACCGGCGGCGAGCTGCAGTGGGACGACGCCCGCTACCGGGCGCTGCTGCTGTCCGCGCCGCGTTCGCTGTGGACCGTCGACGCGGTCCAGGTCGCGGCCTCACTCGTCCCCGGCGTCCGTCAGGTCATCGTCCGCGACGGTGTCGGTGGGCTCGACATCGAGCAGTCGATCTTCGGCGACTTCAACTTCATCGAGCGGCTGTTCTCCAACGACCGCGACCTCGGCAGTCCGTACTACTTCTCCGTGCTCGTCGCGCCGACCGACGCCGCGATCTGGGACGGCCCCGACGGCGTCGCCGCGCAGGTCTCCTCGGCAATCGACGATCTGCGGCCGATCGGGATCTTCCCCCGCATCGTCAAGGCCGTCGAGGTGAGCATCAGCGTCGAGGCCGCGATCGTCGTGCGCGGACTGCCGATCCCCGGGGGCACGCAGGCGAACGTCAACGCCTCGAGTGCGGCCACCGACCTCAAGGCGCGGCTGTTCGACCGCATCCGCACGTACATCGACAGCCTCAGCTTCGGGGAGCCGGTGCGCGCGGCGGAGATCACCTGGACGCTGATGAACGAGCCCGGGATCGTCGACGTCCAGAACCTGCGGCTGCTGCGGTTCCCCTCGCGGGTCCCGATCCTCGACTTCTTCACCGGGCCGGAGATCGCGCCGGAGTTCATCGCCTTCGACGAGAACGTGATTCTCGCCCAGGACGAGATCGCCGTCGCCGTCCGCGCCGACGACAACCTGACGATCAGCTGATGGCCACCGACACGCTCGCCGCCGCCGCTCACCGCAACGCGCTCGCGCACCTCGTCGGCCCGCTCAGCGCCGGCGCCGTCGAGACGCAGCTCGCGATCGCCGCCGACGGCACGGTCGCGGTCGACTTCAGCACCCGCGAGCCGCTGCTCCTCGTCGCGCCGCTCGCCGACCTCTCCGAGGAGACGCTCACCGTCACCGCCACCCCGGTGAGCAGCGACGGACGCGTAATGGCCCCGGCGGTGTTCGCTCCGTGGACGCCACAGGGCGCGACCGTGCCGCTGTTCGTCCCCGCCGTCGATCCGGTCGCCCGGACCGCGCAGTCGTGCACGCTGACGCTCACGGCGACGACCGCCCCCGCCGGCGGCACGGCGACGGCGGTGGCCGCGGCGGCGATCGCCGGCCTGCTCGAGGTGAGGATGATCGAGGGGGTGATCGGCCGCCTCGGGTTCATGCTCACCGCCGAGCAGCAGCGGATGCGGCGCACAATGCGGACGCTGATGGCCTCACGTCAGGTGGCGACCGCCAGTGGCGACGCGCTCGACCGGATCGGCGCCGACCTCGCCGTCCCGCGATTCGCCGACGAGCTCGCCTTCGACGCCGGGTCGCGCACGATCGTGCCCAAGACGGTGGCCGGCGGCGAGCCGGACAGCAGCTACCGCCGCCGCCTCGCCACCCGCCGCCCGACGGTGATGCCCGACGGCTCCGGCGTGTCGGGACTGCTCGCCGCGGCCGGCATCGCCAACGTCAGCTTCGCCGAGGTCGACACCCCGTTCCCGGTGGCGATCCGGGTGTGCGGGATCGGGGCGAGCGCGGCGGCGGGCAACCTCTTCGACCACATCCGCCAGACGTACCTCGTGCTGATCGACTCCTCGGCCGCCGCCGACGCGATCCACCACGCACGCCTGCTCGGCCCCGACGCGCTCGCCGCCATCGACGCTCAGCGCACGCGGCTGCTCGCCGCCTACACCGTACCGGCCAACGCCGCCGTCGCCCCGTTCCTCGCCGACGCCCTCGACCTCGCCGCGAGTTGCCGGTCGGCGCTGCTCGGCTCCGGCGCCGCCAAGCTCACCATCGCTCGCACGGTCGACACCACGGCCGGCAGCCGCTACGAGCTCGGGCTCGGCTGCGACGTGACGATCCCGGCCGCCGCCGAGCTGACCGCGATGAGCACCGCGCTCGGCACCGTCGCGGCGCCCGCCGACGCCGCCGTGGCCGGCGCGCTCGACGCGATGCGGGCCAACCTCGCCGCCCACCCGGCCGACCCCGCCGGGGAGTGGTTCTGGACGGCGTGCGGGATGCGCACCGTCGAGCAGATCGACGCCACCACGACGTACCTGTCGACGGCCGCGGTTGGGCCGCTGACGATCGAAGGCACCGCCCAGGTCGCCGCCGGCACCGCGATCACGCTGCAGGCGGTGCGACGGACGAGCGATTCGCCGGACGCCGACGCGCTGCTCGAGCGGTCGGTCGCGGGGACGTTGACGGCGTGGACCGCCGCGTCGCACCCCGCGTGGACGGCGCTCAGCGCCGCCGACGCCGCCACCGCGTGGAAGGCGGCGATCGCGCGGCCGCTGACTGACCCGGTCGGAGAGGCGCTCGCGGCCGCCGGTCTGCCGACGGTCGAGAACCCCGCCGACACCGCGGCCCGGCTCGCGCTGATCCCGCCCGCGCTGATCGCCACCGTTCGGCTCGCGCCCGCCGACGCAGCCGCCGTCCTCGCCCACGACACCGCCGCGGTCGATGCCCTGCGGACGCTCGCGGCGGCGGCTCGGACCGCCGGCGTCCCGGCGATGCTCGTGCTCACGAGCGCGACCGACGTCGACATCGTCTTCGCCGCCACCGGTCTGCCCGGCGCCGGCGTCAACCTCGGCGATCGCACGGCCGGCGCGATTCGCTGGGCGCTCGTGCCGCTCGCTGGGGTCACCGCGAGGCTCGCCCCGGCCGGGCAGAACTGCACCCTCAGCGCCGAGGGCGAGTCCCTCGCGCTCGCCGTCGCCGTCTCCGGCGCCCGGGTCGGGGCCTCCGATCCCTACGAGGCGGCGGTCGTCCTGCCCGACGCGCAGCTGCTCCGCCTCGACGACTACGAGCTGACGATGAACACGCTCGACCGCGCGTGCCCGATCGGCACGCGGATCAACACCTGGACCCTGCGCAAGCAACACGTGGACCTGGACGGCGACGGGCGGGCCGACCCGCTCACGCCGAGCCTGGCCGAGACCTACCGCTGGTATCGCCGGAGCCGCTATCGCGGCGAGGGACCCCCCGGCACACCGGCCGCCTGAGAGGAGCAGCGATGGAGGACCTGACCAACCTATCGGCCGACACGGTGATCACCCGCCTCACCTCGGCCGGCGTCGGCAACCAGGACGCGGCGCTGATCGCCAGCGCGTGGATCTACCAGAACCTCGCCCAGCTCGGGCGCACGTTCGCCTACGGGGCGGACTTCCCGGCCGTCTCGCCGGACTGCACCTCATCGTTCGCTGCCACCTTCCAGCACCGCAACTGGACCGACGGCGAGGACGTCGTCCAGGCTGCCCCTTCGGCCACCGACGACGGCTTCAACGGCCGCTTCCAGAAGATCCAGGCCGACATCGCCGCGCTCGGCGCCGAGGTGGCGAAGATCTACACGTGCATCGCCACGATGCGCGCCAACCTCGCCGCCCGGCTGCAGGAGATCAGCGTCGAGCTCAACCGCATCGACGGCGAGATCGGGCCGCGCCCGGTCGAGGTCGGGCCGCCGCCGGGCGTGTTCGGCCAGCTGGTCGACAACACGAAGTTCCTCGGCCTCTCCCAGGTCGCCAACCAGACGGTGTCGCTGTGGAACACCGAGCGCGGCGTGATGGTGCTTCCCACCGTCGGCCAGCCCGTCGGCGACCCGAGCAGCGACCCCGGGGTCAAGAACGCCTCGGCCCTCGCCGGCTTCGCGAGCTCGACCGACGTGCAGGGCGCGTTCGCCAGCAAGCCGTTCTCGCCGGCGGACTTCGTGGCCAAGTTCGGGCAGACGACGCTGCCCACCGGCGCGACCGTCGCGTCGGTCGTGGCCAGCCTCCCGAGCACCGCCCAGTTCGCCTCGGTCAACGACCTCGTGACCGCGGTCGGCGAGCAGCAGTCACGCGCGCTCGCCGCCGTGCCGGGCGTGCCCGAGGTGTTCGCGCCGTCGGTCGTGGCCGCGACCGCCGCGGCCGCCACCGCGCAGCCCACCGCCACGCCGGGCAGCGCCTCGATCACGACCGTCTCGACGATCCCCGCCGACCAGCAGGCCGCGTTGACCAAGGCCGGCATCACCACCGTCGCCCAGCTCGCGACCACCGACGCGGCGACGGTGACCAAGGCCCTCCAGGCCGGCGGCGTGACCAACGTCTCCGCCTCCGACATCGCCAGCTCGCAGGCGACGGCAAAGATCCTCAGCCAGATTCACACCCAGGCCTGACCCGCCCGGGGCGGCCGCCCGCGGCGATGAATGGCGATTCACTTCGGACGTGTCGAAGCAAAACGCCAAAGTTCGTCCGCCGGCGCCACCCGCGGCCATGAATGGCGATTCAGTTCGGAGGGGTCGAACCAAAACGCCAAAGTTCGCCCCGGGCGCCGCCCGCGGTGCCTCCGTCACGCCATGGGCAGCGCCGTGCCGATGCGCCGGGCGACCGCATCGACCGCCTTCCAAACCACGGCGTTTCGATCTTCACCGCGCCCTTGACGTTCTTGGCGTCGACGACGTACACCCCGGAGGGCGCGATGGCGATGCAATCGATGTCGCCATGCCCGTCCGGCATGCGGCGGTTGTACAACGCGACCGCCGGCCCCTCACCCCTGCGCCTGCTCAGCGACCGCTCGAGCGCCTGCTCGCCGCGGGTGCCGATCGTGCCCGTCCGCTCCGTTGAGTTCCACCACGCGTTTGTCCCGCGCGGCAGGGCGACGCCGCACGACGCGCATGCGTCGTCGTCCAGTTCGGAACCTGACCGCGGCAAATTTGTGCCAACCCCTACTATTGCTCGCCATGGTTAGGACGGATCAGGCCAGGGGCACTGGCAGCACACGGAAGTTGGGCGTCGCGCTCGCCGCGGCGCTGTGTCTGTGCCTCCTCATTTCCTCCGGCGCGTCGGCCGCGACGAAGGCGCCCTCCGGGCTTGCCTTCTACAACCCGCCGGCGCACCTGATCGCGGGCAAGCCGGGCACCGTCATCTGGTCGCGCACCGTGCGCACGCCCTCGGGCCTGCCCGCAGCCGGGCGCACCACCTTGGTGCTCTACCGCTCGGTGCTTCCCAGCGGGAAGTCAACGCCCGTCTCGGGGCTGATCTTCACTCCTCGGGGCAAGGCGCCCAAGCAGGGCTGGAAGCTCATCAGCTGGGCCCACGGCACCACCGGCATCGCCGACATCTGCGCTCCCTCGCGCGACGTCTCGAACCCCTACGCGGCGTACATGTACCCCGACTTCAACCAGTGGCTCAAGCGCGGTTACGTGGTCGCCCAGACCGACTACCAGGGACTCGGGACGCCCGGCACGCACCTCTACCTGATCGGCCATCCCGAGGGCGCCGCGGTCGACAACATCGTGCTCGCCGCGCGCCACCTCGATCCCGCCGTCGGCCGCAAGTTCGCGATCGCCGGACACTCACAGGGTGGCCAGGCCGCGCTGTTCGCCGCCGCCGAGGCCGGGCGCGACGATCCCGGACTCACCCTCGTCGGCGTCGCCGCCTTCGCCCCCGCCTCGCACATCAGCACCGAGGTCGCGGCCGCGTCGGCCCTCCACGGTCCCGGTGGCGGCCTGTCGGGCATCGGCGGCCTGATCGTGGTCAGCGCGGCGGCCGACTCCGCGGCGGTGCATCTCAGCCAGCTGCTCACACAGCCGGCGCTCGCGCTCGTTCCCGCCGTGCAGACCGCGTGCCTGGGCACGCTCTCGGAGGCCAGCTCGTGGGGCGGCCTTGCGCCCGCCGACATCGTCCGCACCGGGGCGAACACGACGGCGCTCTACAAAGTGCTCGACGCGATGAACCCCGCGCTCGTCATCCACGCCCCGGTGCAGATCCTCCAGGGTCTGGACGACACGACCGTGTTCCCGCATTTCAGCGACCTGCTGCACGGCCAGCTCGTGGCCAAGGGCGACAAGGTCGACTACCGGACGTTCCCCGGGACGACGCACAGCACCGTCGTCATCAACGGCTTCACGACCGCGACGACGTTCCTCGCCAAGCACTTCGGCTGAGCGCCGCCGGCGGCCGCCCGCGCCACGGCCGCCGGCCGCCCGCGACCCCGCCTGCCTTCAGCCGCGCTCGTCCTCGGCGAGGATCCGCGGGCTGTCGGTGATGATCCCGCGCCGCCGTAGCCGGGTGAGGAACGGCTCTTGGCCGGGGAACGTGACCACCTGGGCGGCGTCAGCGCGGAAGGCGACCCGGAGCACGTCGACGTCGAGCTCCTCGAGCTGTCCGTCGATCTCGTAGCGCACGCCGCCGTAGCCGGCGGCGACGTCAAGCCGCAGTTCGGTGCCGTCGCCGATGACGAGCGGGGGCCGGACGCCGCCGTGCGCGGGAAGCGGCGTGAGCACGAAGGCGGGGAGGTCGGGGGCGAGGAGCGGTCCCCCGGCGGCGAGCGCGTAGGCGCTCGAGCCGAGCGAGGTGCTGACGATGCAGCCATCGCCGGCGAAGCGGGCGAAGAGGATCTCCCCGAGCGAGGCGCTGATCCGGACCTGGCCCTCGCCCTGGCGGCCGACGACGAGATCGTTGAACGCCTCGAGCGTGTGCCCGTCGGCGCGGACCTCGAGCGCGGGCAGGCTTCGCGCCTCCCAGTCACCGGCGTGGAAGCGGTCGAGTGCGGGGCCGACCTCGTCGGCGGCCACCGTGGCCAGCGCGCCGAGGCTGCCGCAGGCGATCCCGAGCACCGGGCGCTCGGTGCCGGCGCCGTTGCGGATCGCGGCCAGCGCGGTGCCGTCTCCGCCGATGGCCACGATCAGGTCGCACTCGGCGGCGTGGCACTCGTCAAGGATCGTCCGCTGCCGGCGGGCGAACGGGAGCTGCCCGACCTGGGTCTCAGCACGTTCGGCCCACTCCATCAGCGCGTCGAGGGGCTGCGCGATGTCTCGGGTGGGATGGGTGACAAGTCCGATCCGCCGCAGACTCATGCCCTTCAGCCTAGAACGCGCGGCGTAAAAACCGCGTTGGCGCGCCACACGCGCCGTCCGCGGGCGCGCGGCGCCCCCCAAAACCGCCGCTCACGCGCCATAGCTCAGCTCGCGCAGCTCACCCCGTCGGCCGTCTTGCCGCTGGCTGGACACGGCAGGATCTTCGGCGGCTGCCAGCTGCCGCCGCTGAGGATCCCGGCGACGTTTGTCGGCCGGTAGAGCCGCATGATCAGCCGGAAGGTTCGGCCGGCCGGCGAGGGCAGCCAGTTGCGGCGCTGTTGCGCCGTGCTTGGCGCGGTCGGCTGGATGTAGATGTCGAGCGACCCGTCGGCGTTGTAGTGGACGCTCGAGCGGTTGTTGATGAGGTAGACCTTCGCCGGATTGGGGACGAAGTAGCCGCTCGAGTCGTACATCGTCAGCGACCAGAACGCCCGTACCGGGAACGGCAGGTCGCGCGCCTGGATGTGGGCGACGTAGCGCTGGGCGCCGGTGAGGGGACGGAGGTTGAAGTCGGTGATCGTGAACGGGTAGATGGCCAGGTTCGGCAGCGGCGCCCCGAGCCCGATCGCGTCGACGATCGCCCGCGTCTCGTAGTTGGTGCCGTAGTGGCCGGTGCTCGCGACCATCCAGCCATCGTGCTTGGGCGAGGTGGCGAGGAACTGCAGCTGGATGTCGCGCTTGACCTGGGCCGCGCCGGCCGCGACGGCGGCGCGGAGACCCTGCCGGGTGGCCGCGGCGAGGGCCGGGTTGCTGCCGGGATGCAGGTCCGGGCCGATCCCCACCGTGGCGAGCTGGGCGAGCAGCGGCCGGTCGGCGGCGGGTGGAGGGAACGCCTTCAGCTGATCGCCGAGGGAGTTGAAGAAGGCCATCGGGTCATCACCGGTCTGCGTCCCCGGAACCGTGTACTTGATCGAGACCCGGTGGGGGTGGCGCGGACGCGCCGGCGACCAGTGCTTGCCCCAGTGGCTGAGCGGCGTGATCGACAGCTCGTTCTGGATGCGGACGACGTTCGGGGTGTCGGCGGCGTTGCGGATGTAGG
This sequence comes from uncultured Solirubrobacterales bacterium, assembly GCA_963752905.1. Classification (GTDB taxonomy): domain Bacteria; phylum Actinomycetota; class Thermoleophilia; order Solirubrobacterales; family Solirubrobacteraceae; genus Palsa-465. Next base: position 434,673 of record CAVWAC010000003.1, on the reverse strand, counting down.
TGCGGCCGATGATCCACACGCGCGTGTACGGCGAGCGCAGCAGGTGAACGCCGGGGGGCAGGTGACCGTGCCAGCCCGGGCGAACGACGGCGTAGTTGCCCGCCGGGTGCCCGACCGCGCCGATGTTGGCGAAGTTCGTCGTGTAGGGATCGAGCAGCTCGAGGACGATGAAGCGATGCTTGACGACCGGCAGATGGACGACGACCGGCTGCGGCACGAGGTTCAGCCAGGCAGTCGAGTAGAGCGTGTCGTGGTTGGGCGCGACGACCGTCTTGTCGGCCGGGTTGGCGAGGCGCCGGATGTGGCTGAACTGGTTGACCGGTCCGCCGCCGTTGCCGTCGGGCACGTTGACGCTCGTCGCCGTCCGGAACACGCGGTTGGTGTCGAGCAGCGGATAGCCGTAGACGTAGGCCTGGATCCCGAGGTTGTACGCGCGCTGGTAGGCGGCGCTCTGCGCCGGGTCGCTCGCACGCCTGCCCGTCGCGGCATGCGCGGTCGGGAGCAGGCCGAGGACGGCGATCAGTGCGGCCAGCGCCGCAGGCCACACGATCCGGGGGGTCATACGTCCTGTCATCGCTCCTCTTCTCATCGCGGGGAGATGCCGTTCTCCCGTCGCGGCCACGATAGCGGCGCCGGCGCGCCCAGCGCGGTCACCCTTTTGCGTGAAATCGCCCGGCTGGCCGGCTCAGCGCGGCGACCAGCGACGCGGCGCGCAGCTCCGGCGCGGACGCGTCCGGGCAGGCGCCGGTGTTCTCGGCCTGGCGGGCCGGCGCCTGCGGTCCGGCGACGAACACCTGCCCGCGGGCCGAGTCGAGCACCGACTCGTTCTGGCCGACGCTCGTGATCTCGTCCCGCGTGCCCGCCGCGCCGAAATGACCCGGCCAGCACAACCACGGCTGCTGGGCGATGTCGACGAGCGGCGTCGTCGCCGCCGGGAAGGCGAAGCGGCCGCCGCCGCACACGAGCCAGTCCTCGAGGGCCGAGGTCGGCTGGTGGCGGACCTGGGAGCCGCAGCCGGGCTCATAGGTCGGGTGGCCGCCGAACGCGGCCTGGACGACGGCGTGGCCGCCGGCCATCGCCACCACGGGGCTACCCCACTGCAGGAACTGCCCCTCGTTCGAGTGCCGGGCCATGTACAGCCACTTCGGTGCGAGCGTGGTCGCGTCGAGCAGCACGTCGATGTGCTCCCAGTCGCCCTGGTGGAGGTCGACGTTGAGCTTGTCCCCGGCGAGCGGCGCCGCGTTCATGAGGGCGTCGGTGGCGAGCAGCGGGAAGTAGTTGAACGGGTAGTAGAACCAGTACTCGAGCGGGATGAAGCGCTCGCTCGCCGGCACCTCGGGCTCGGTCGCGCGCGCCGTCGGGAACGCGGTGAGGCTGACCGTCGGCCCGAGGTAGAAGTAGATCTGTCCGGTGCGCCACGGCTGCAGGACGCCCGGGTCGGCGAGCCAGCGGTGCAGCGGACCGGTGCTCACGTACTGGCCGGACTCGAAGGACTTGAACTGGCCGATGCCGTCCGCGTCGTGGGTGAGGCGGACGGGGAACTGGAGATAGTCGGTGGGCAGCGCCCCGGCCCGGGTGAGGTCGCCGGCGCTGAGCGCGGCGCCGCAGATCGTCGCGCTGCGGTGCTGCATCAGGCACGTCGGGCCGTTGCCCGGCCCGCGGTCCTCGAGCAGCGCGTTGACCGACACCGGCCAGAAGCGGTCGGCGGCGGAGACGAGCAGCGTCGGCTGGTAGCGCAGCGCGAGCGCGGCGACCGCCGGTGGGGTCGCGCGCCCGGCGGTGACCGCCGCCGGCGTCGCGTGGTCAGCCGCGATCGGCGTCTCGTCCTCCGCCGCTCGCACCGGCGGGCCGGACGGGGCCGGCACCATCACCCCGGCGCCGAGTGCGGGATCCTCGCGCGCGTCCGTGAGCTGGCTCGGCGCCACCCCGCGGCACGTTCCGCGCTGGGTGTGCAAGGCGACGTCGAACAGCGGCGTCACCGCGCCGCCGACGCCGAGCGCCCGCAGCCCGAGCGTGACGAGCGACGGGCGCTCGCCGGAGTCGAAGTTCGCGTTCGGACCGCCGATCGCGACCGTGCGCACATCGGCGGCCGGGACGAAGCGCAGCCGCTCGTCGATCGAGGTGGCGTCGGCGAGTGGCGTGCAGGTGGCGAGATAGACGCCCTGCGCGTTGCGGCTCAGGTAGCCGCCGGAGAGCGTGGTCGACGCGGTCGTCACGGTCGCCCCCGGGAACGACACCGGTGGGATGGCGTGATAGGCGACGCTGAGCAGCGCGACGATGCCGAGCAGGATCCACGGCAGCGGTGAGCGCAGGAGCTCGCCGGGACCCGATGGCGGCGAGAGCCGGGCGAGCCGACGGCCGAAGGTGGCGATGGCGACGCCGGTGAGCACGAGCACGCCGAACGGGGCCGAGCAGAACAGAGCGCCGACGGCAACGAGGAGCCACATGACGACGTGGGCCCACGGGTGCGCGAGCGGGTCGAGCCGGGTGAGCAGCTGGTGCAGGGCGATGAAGAAGACGAGCCAGCCGACGAGCAGCACGCTGCTCCCGAGCGCGGCGTTCCACGCCGTCGGGAGGATCGCCACCAGCTTGTCGGCGAGCCACAGCGACAGCAGGCCGTCGACGACCAGCAGGTTGAAGCCGGCGATGATCCGGACGGCTCCGTCGCCGAGCGGGGCGAGCTTCGGTGGCGCCGGTGCCGGCGCGGCGGCGGCCTGCGCCTCGTCGTGGTGGCGATGGACCCGACGGTCGGCGAAGTGCCGCAGGCGGGTGCGGGAGCCGGCCCGCGCGCTGAGCCGCTCGAACCCGGCTGCGAGCGCCTCGTGCCGGTGTCGCGTCCGCGCGGACTGGCGGCGGTCGCGCTCGCTGACCGGCCGGCGGTCCCGCGCGTTCCGCACCCCGCCCTTGCGGACGATGTCGTGCCAATCCTGCCCGTTGACGTCCCACCGGAACGTCGCGGTGAGATAGGCGAGCGCGCACAGCACGGCGAACGCCGCCGTCGTCCCGACCGCCGAGCGCAGCCCCGCTCCGAACAGCTGCCCGGCGCCGAGCGCGCTCACCCCGGCGTCACCGGGGAGCCGGGCCGCGGTGAAGCTGATCCAGGTCACGATCACCCCGAGCAGGTAGATCACGACGAGCAGGCCGACGGCGGCGGCGACCGCCTCGAGCGTCGTGCGCAGGGCTCGGCCGCCACCCGGGCGGGACGGCGCGAGTGGCGACTCGCTCACCATTGGCCCGCCGCGCAGTGTGCGAGGGCCATCACGGTGAGCTGCGGGTTGACGGTGATCGCGGTCGGGAACACGCTGGCGTCGCAGACGTGGAGGTTCTCGAAGCCGTGGACCCGGAGCGTCTCGTCGACAACGCCTCGGGCGGGATCGCGGCTGATCGCGTTGCCGCCCTGAGGATGGCCGGTGTTGACCGAGATGTCGCTCGCGTCGGTGACGAGATCCCCGACGGCGAGCCGCTCGAGCTCCTCGACGGTGGCGAACTCATGGTAGGCGAACGTCGCCGGCATCACGCACTCCGCGCCGGCCTCGAGCAGCAGCCGGCCGGCCTCGCGCAGGCCACCGAGCAGAACCTCGAGGTCCGCGGCCGACGGGGTGAAGGCGATCTCGGCGCCGCTCAGCAGGTCGCGATGGCGCATGACATGGTTGCCGTCGGGCGTGCTGCCGGCGATCACCCCGAGGCAGGCGAGCCGGTCGTAGCGCTGCATGTTGCGCTCGTGGTCGCCGAGCCAGCCGGGCATCACGAGCGCCTGCGACATCACCGGGTTGAACCATGTCTCGATCCGGTAGTCGGACGCGCCGCCCTCGCGGAAATGCGACATCTGGAGCCCGCGGAACGCCTCGAGCGGTTGCCCCTCCGGCCAGCACGCGGTCATGTGCGACCCGAGGTTCGCCGACAGGCCTCGGCCGACGCGAGCGCCGCCGATGCCGCTGGCCATGAGGATCCGGCTCGAGTGGATGGCGCCCGCGGCGAGGACGACCGCGTCAGCCTCGACCTCGAGGCGGCGACGACCGCCATCGGGGAGCCGCAGCGCGCAGACGACGCCCCTCGCGCGGCCGTCCCGGTGGACGATCCGCGTCGCCTCGCAGTCGGCAAGGATCTCGAGGCGCCCGTGGAAGTTCTCGTCGGTCCTGCGGCGCGCGTCGGTCGCCTCCTGCACAGCGGGGAGCAGGTGGGTGAGCATCGACAGCTTGTGGTGGTAGGCGCAGCCGAGGTTGCAGTTGCCGCAGCCGAGGCACTCGTCGAGGTTCGCGCTCACGGGCTGAAGGCCCGCGTCCGGCATCCGCGCGGCGAGGGGGTTGGGGAGAATCCCGACCTGCGGCACGGCCCGGATCAGAGCGCGGACCTCGGCGAACGACTGCGCGAGGCGCTCGGCCGGGAGCCCGGCGTCGAGCTCGGGGCCGTTCCAGTGGGCGAGCACCTCGTCGGGCAGGTCGAAGCACACCCCGTTGTTGACCACGGTGCTGCCGCCGACGCACATGCCCTGGAGGACCTGGAAGCTGAAGTCGCGCGAGAGCTGCAGCGCGCCGTCGGAGTAGAGCCGGGCGTACTGGGTCGCCTCGTCCTCGACGAAGTCGGGCGGCCGCACGTGAGCGCCGCGCTCGAGCATGAGCACATCGCGTCCCTGCTCGGCGAGGGCGCGGGCGGCGATCGAGCCGCCGGCGCCGGTGCCGATCACCACGACCGCGGCGCGCATCCTGCGTGCGCCCCGCGCCGGACTCGGCAGCGTGCGCAGGTACGGCTCGGGCCCCGGGGGCCCGGGGTACTCCGGGCGCTCGCTGAACGGCACGTAGCCGGTGGCCGGGTAGCTGCGCGGGTCGCCGTAGTAACCCATGTAGGTGAGCTGCATCGCGAAGCGGATCGCCGACTGGACGGTCGTGCGCAGCGGCCCGAGCCGCGACCGCGTGGCGACATCGGCGATGAACCGCCGCTCGATCAACCGCCGCCGCGCCGACCGCTCCATGAACGGCAGCGGCGGCCGCAGGAACAGAAGCGGCAGCAGCCCGTCGACCCACAGCGACAACCGCAGCCGTCGCTTGTAGCCGATGTCGAGCGAGGCCCAGTAGTGGTCGATCTTCGTCGCGATCTCCTCGGGGGCGACGAGCGGGCGGGTGAGGATCGCCTCGGCGACCGCCGCGAGCACGGCATGCTCGGCCGGCCACAGGGAGCGCAGGTCATATCGAGCCCGCAGCGCCCGGTGCAGCAGCCACACGAGCAGGGCGGTCGCGAGCACTGCGCCGATCAGCCACACCAGCGCCCGCGAGCCCGGCGCGATGTCGAGTGCGGGGATCAGCTTGGCCAGCCAGCGCGGGGGAGGGAAGGCGAAGCCGGTGTCCCCGGTGATGAGCGTCAGCGCGAGCAGCGTGATGATCACGACGTGCCCGGCGATGACGAGCGTGATCAGTCGCACCCGGCGGGCGAGGTCCGCAGCGGCGAGCGCGGTCAGCGCCGCGAACAGGCAGTCCTTGGTCACCGAGTTGATCGCGTACGGCCGCGTCGCCGCGGGGCCGCGGAACACCTCCGGGAGGTAGATGACCGCCTCGAGCGCGAACAGCACCGCGCCCGCGATCAACCACACCCGCAGGTGCCGCTCCTCCCGGCTGAGCCGCGGCCCCGACTCCGTTGTCAACGTCATGTGCCCCCGCCGGAACCTCAGAAGCTGTCGAGCCCCGGTGTCACCACGGCGTCGGAGCCGTCGGGCATCGACCCGGGCTTCGCGCCGATGTACTCGCCGGAGATCTTGCCGCCGCTCACCGTCAGCTTGAGGAAGCCGTAGTGCTTTGCGTCGCCGTACTCGAAGACGACGTCGCTCGCCACCTGCTCTCCGGGCGTCGCGCCGCCCGCGAGCTGATGGAGGTTGTGGTAGCCGCCGTTGCCGGAGACGATGTAGGGCACTGGCTTGCCATTCACGGTGCGCGTGAACCGCTGGTAGTCGTGGACGTGGCCGGAGAGGACCAGGTCCGGCCCGCGCCCGGCGGCGGCCACGGCCTGATCGATCAGCTGGCCCATCCGCTGGCTGCCGCCGTGATGGGCGTCGACCGAGTAGGGCGGGTGATGGAGGCCGAGGATGATCGGCTTGTCGGCCGGCGCGTTCTTCAGCTCCTGGGTCAGCCGCGTGACCTGCTCGGGCTCGAGGTGCCCGCCGTCCGGCACGTTCGAGTACACGGCGATGATCGTCACCGCGTCGAGCGCGAGCGTCCACTCGCAGTACGGCAGCGTCTGGGTGTGGCGTCCGTACTCGAGCTGCGGGTCGTCGGGCGGGTTGCCCGCCGAGCTGGTGCAGAAATTGGCCATGAAGCCGCTCAGCGACGTGTCGCCCGGCAACGGGTCGCCGTCGTGGTTGCCCGGGAAGGCGATGATCGGCTTCAGCAGCTTGGCGTACGCCTCGTAGAACTGGTCCATGTACCCGGTCTGCCCCGACCCCGCGGTGAGCGCCTCCTGGCCGTTGAAGTACACGATGTCGCCGAGGATGAGCACGAACGCCGCCCCGTCCTGGTTCTGCTGCATCGCGCAGCTGACCGCGTTCTGCGGCGACGGCGTCTTGACCCCACCGACGTCGCCGCAGACGAGGAACGTGAGCGTGGCGCCGGGGTCGGTGATCCCGACCTCGGCGAGGTTGACCGGGCCCGGCGCGTACGGCTGCGGCAGGGGTTGTATGGCGGCGCTGGGGAACGACTTCTGCAGCTGGTCGGAGGCCGAGGCGTTTGGGATGCCGACCTGTCGAGTCATGTGGTGCTCCTCACCGAGGTTGTGTGTGGATTGGTGCGGTCCTGCGTCGTTCACAGCCCGAAGTCAATGCTCACCGGCGAGATCTGGTAGCCGGTCGCCTCGACGGCGACGCGCGGCGGCAGCGGGTCGCCCGGACCGCCGCCGTTGCCGGGCCGCTGCGGCAGGATCGGCTTCACCGGCAGCCGGGTTACGAGGAACGTGTGGGTGATCTGGGCGCCGGTCGCGCCGACCCTCAGGCCGTTGACGAGCACGGACCCGGCCACGGCGGCGCCGGTGTGCGGATCGTGCGCGGTGACCGCGAAGGTCTGGGGCTTGCCGAGCGCGAGCGTCGCCGGCTGACACGTCGTGCGCAGGACGGGGAGCGGCTGCGACACCGGGACCGACTGATGGTCCTGGGAGAACAGCGGCGTGGGATCGTGCGGGCTGTACCAGCTGCAGGCGAAGAACCCGAGCACCGTGTGGTCGCCGGTCGAGTAGTTGAACGCCGTCGTATGCGCGGGGTTGGTGTGATCGAAGGTGATCGTGACGTTGTCGTCGCCCGGGTGGTTGGGGTCGTAGAGGCGTGCCGTCGTCGTCGCGCCCGCGTCCTCGTAGCCCCAGGCGAGGACCTGGTGGTTGTGGCCGAGCATCGTCGGGTCGGTCGAGTGCACGCACACGAGCCCGAGCGGCATCGGGTGGCCGGCGTCGATGCTGCGCCGCACGAGCGGCATCGTCGAGTTGATCGTGAGGTCGGAGAGCCCCTTCGGCCCAAGCAGCGTGTCGTGGGTCGGCAGCTGCATCCAGGTGTAGTACTCGGTGACCCCGCCCGGGATGTTGAAGCTGTCGAACAGGCGGCCGACGATGTAGTTGAACGCGCCGGAGCCGCCCGGGGGGTTGCTTGTGTCGGGCGGCGGCTGACGATGGGCCTCGTACAGGTCGGCCACGGCGAACGCCATCCCGCCGCACAGGCCGTTGGCGGCGTCACCGATCGGGATGTTCCCGAACGGCGTCGACAGGTCCGGCTCGTCTGGCCACCCGTTCGCGTAATGCAGCCCGTTGTTGCTCGGCGTGAAGCCCGGCACGTTGCCCATCTCTCCAACCCCCTGTGTGGTGAACCCGCTCGCCACCTCACGACGCGCGTTCGAGTTCGCGCCACCTATGACCGGCGCGGGACCCCTGATAGCCCTCCCGTGCCAGTGTGATTCCAGTCCCTGGTCGGGACAGGCGTGAACCTAACTCGCGCGCGTGATGGCGTCAAGCGGCGGATTTACGACCTAAGAGCACCTATGGCGAGGCTTGATACAAGATCCGGCAACGCCGGTTGCCGGTCTGACCGCGCGCCCTCACGTGTGCGTGAGCAGTGACTCCCGCCGGGTCGGCGACGTGCCGGTGCGGAACTGCTCGATGTAGGCCGCGAAGTCCCAGCTGTCGAGGAACTTCTTGGCCGCGGCACGGCCGGACTCGAAGAGCGCGCTCGCGCGCTCTGCGGTGATGTCGAACTCGGTCGTCCCCACACCGAGCGTCGGGATCGGGATCGTCCGCGCGTAGTTGGCCTGGTCGACGTAGAAGCGGTCGTGGGCCTCCATCATCGTCTCGGCGATCGCGCGCACGAAGTCGATGTCGTTGTGAATCGGCGGCAGTTGCTCGCCGGTCGGCGGCGTGGGCAGCAGCGGTGCGGTCTGGTCAGGCGCGACGAGCAGCATCCCGAAGGTGGGGAAGGCGGGCTTCACGCCCGGGTCGGTGTCGAACAGCCAGATCGGATAGTTCGAGAGCATCCCGCCGTCGACGATCATGTGCTGGTCGCCGGTGTGCGGGTCCTTGACGTCGACGGGCTCGAAGAACACGGGAATCGACATGCTCATGCGCACCGCCTCGGCGATCTCGAGCTCGTCCGGGTCGAGCCCGAGCGCGGTCGCGTCCCGCGGGAGCACGAGCATGCTCCGCGCCGTGATGTCCGAGGCGATGACCTGCAGCCGGTAGGTGCGCCGGGGGTCGGTGGCGTGCTCGTCGCGCAATTGGCCGAACGTGGTGATCTGCTTGGCCGTGAGCCGCTCGCGCATCCAGTCGAGGAAGTACTTGCCGCTGTGCATCCCGCGGCTGACGAGGAACTGGGCGAGCTCGCCGGGGGCGGAGAAGCGGTCGAGGAACGTCTTGTCGGCGAACTTCTCGAAGTCCATGTCCTTGAGCACGATCTCCTCGAGCTCGGCGCCGGTGTAGCCGACCGCGACCAGCGCCGCGGTGATCGCCCCCGCCGAGGTGCCGGCCACGCACGCCGGCGCGTAGCCGCGGTCGCTCAGCTCGCGATAGGCCCCGGCCAGCCCGATGCCCTTGACCCCACCGCCCTCGAACACGAGATCGGCCTGGAGCGTGCCCGCTCCCGGCTGCTCACCCACTGCGCTCATCCCCGCCTCCCGCCCGTTTGACCCGCCGCGACCCCGCCGGTGCGCGGCTCGGGCGACAGCCTAGTTCGCCGAAGCCGTGGCATGCAAGGCCGGGTCGCCGTCGACGGGCTCGATCCCGAGCTCGCGGAGCCGCTGCTCGAAGGCCGCCATGCGCACCGTGTCGAGGTAGAAGTCCTCGTGCTCGACGATCCGGCCCCACCGGGTCCGCACCACCATCACCACGCGGTTGCTGTAGAGCAGCTCGCCGTCCGGTCCGGTTGCCCGGTCGTCGAAGCGCGCGACGAGCGTCATCGCCCACAGCGGCCCGCCGAGCCACAGCTCGCGGAGCTCGCCGGTGAGCCCCGCCCGGGTGAAGTTGGCCAGGAACCGGCCGATGGCCGGCTTGCCGTGGTGGTCACCGGCCCAGCGGTGATCGCCATCGTTGAAGCGCAGCACGGCGTCGTCAGCGTAGCCCTTGAGCAGCGGCTTGTAGTCGCCGGCGTTGAGCCGCCGGACGTCGCGCCGGAATTTGACCAGGACGAGGTGGGGGAGAGCGGCGCGCGCGGCCACGGCCACGCCCGCGCCGGCGAGGAACGCTCGCTTGTTGCTCATCGGGGAGTCCTCCATCGGGTTGGGGTAGTGGGCAGCGCCGCGAGCACGAGCGCGACCGCCGACCGGCCGCAGCTGGTCATCGGCTCGGTACTGCGCAGCGAGCGGCAGAGCAGAAACGCCCCCTCGAGCAACGCGAGCACGCTCTCGGCGAGCGGCCGCGCCTGAGTGGCGGGCACGCCGGCGGCGATCGCATCGTCGGTGAGGGCCTGCAGCCAGGACTCGAACACGTCGGCGACGGCGAGCCGGAGCACCTCGTGCGTGCTGGCGATCTCGCCGGCGACGGTGGCGATCGGGCACGCGTCGGCGTAGCCCGTGGCGACGAGCGTCTCACCGGCCCCGGCGAAGAAGTTCTCGATCGCCGTCGGCAGGTCGGGCGCCTCGGCCGCGATCGTCCGGTAGAGCGCGAGGAAGAACGCGCCCCCGGTCCGCAGCACCTCGTCGGCGAGCTGCAGCTTCCCGTGCGGAAAGAAGTGGTAGAGGGAACCGAGCGTCGCGTCCGCCTCGCCGGTGATCTGCTTGATCCCGGTGCCGGCGTAGCCCTGGCGGCGGAAGAGCTCGGCCGCGGTGTAGAGGATGCGCTCGCGGGTGGGGGTGACGGCGGGCGTTCCCGGGGGCGGGGCGCTGTCGGTGTCGGTGGGCGCGGGAGCCATCGTCGCCCTGGACCCTAGCGCAAGTAGAACGATCTATCTAGGGGCTTTCCCGCCCAGCCTGGGCAGCTGAGCGACTCCACGCGTCGCTCAGCTGCCCATCCTCGACGTCAGGGAGGCCGCTTCGGTCGCGAATCCTCCGGGCGGCCGAGCGCCGACGGCGAATCCTGGCCATCCGGCCTAACCGGCCCGCGACGGCCGGGGGTAGAAATACGATCCCCGTCGACCACTGCGATGAGAGGAGGTACGGGTTGCAGGCGCAGAGCGAGAACGGCGTGCCCGCGGAGAGCCCGGGCGCGCGGCCGCTGATCGTCGTCACCACCTCCGAGGTGCGGGCGAGCGAGCGGGTGCAGCTCACGCCGCAGGGGGAGCCGCCCCAGCACGAGATGGCGCTCGGACTCAAGTACCTGACCGCGATCGAGCGCGCGGGCGGGATCCCCGTCGTCGTGCCGCCGCTGCAGCCGGACGCCGCCGCCGCGCTGCTCGACCACGCCGACGGCGTGTGTCTGTCCGGTGGCCCCGACCTCGATCCGGTCGCCTACGGGCAGCGCAAGCACGCCGAGGCCGGGCCGATGTGGCGGGAGCTCGACGGCTTCGAGCTCGCGTTCGCGCGGGAGGCGGACGCGCGCAACGTGCCGCTGCTCGCTGTCTGCCGGGGTCTGCAGGTGCTCAACGTCGCCCGCGGCGGCACGCTGCATCAGCATCTGCCCGACGTCGTCGGCGAGCAGATCAACCACCGCCAGCCCGAGGCCGGCCACCAGCCGACCCACGGCGTCGCGCTCAAGCAGGGCAGCCGGGTGGCGGCGATCCTCGGCGCCGTCCACGCCGAGGTCAACTCGTTCCACCACCAGGGCGTCGACGTGCTCGGCGAGGGCCTGACGATCACCGGCCTCGCCGACGACGGCACGGTCGAGGCGGTTGAGGCGGGGGACCGCGAGTTCCTGGTCGCGGTGCAGTGGCACGCCGAGTGCCTCGCCGCCCACAACGTCCTGTTCGAGGCGCTCGTCGGCGCGGCGCGGCGCTTCCGGGACGGCACGCCACGTTTGTCACTCGCCGCCTGAGGGCGGGGCGACTGAATGTGCGGGTTCGCCGGGGAGCTCTCCTTTACCTCGACCGCTGATCGAGCGGCGGTCCAGCGCATGGCGGCGACGCTGGCCAGCCGCGGGCCCGACGGCGAGGGCTGCTGGCACGAAGGCCCCGTGGCGCTCGCCCACCGGCGGCTGAAGATCATCGACCTGACCGCGGCCGGCGATCAGCCGATGACCGACGCCGAGCTGGGGCTCACCGTCGTGTTCAACGGCTGCATCTACAACCACCGCGAGCTGCGGGCCGAGCTCGAGCGCGACGGCAGACGCTTCACCTCGACGAGCGACACCGAGGTGATCCTCAAGGCGTACGGGCGCTGGGGCGCCGACTGCGTGCAGCACTTCAAGGGGATGTTCGCCTTCGCCCTCTACGAACACGCCGCGCGGCGGCTCGTGCTCGTGCGCGACCGGCTGGGGATCAAGCCGCTGTACCTCACGCCGGGCCGTGACCGGCTCCGCTTCGCCTCGACCCTGCCCGCGCTGCTGGCCGGCGGCGGCGTCGACACCTCGCTTGACCCGATCGCCCTACACCACTACCTGAGCTGGCACGCCGTCGTCCCGGCGCCGCGGACGATCCTCCGCGGCGTGCGCAAGCTCGCGCCGGCCACGGTGATGACCGTCGAGGCCGACGGCACGGAGAGCAGCGAGACGTACTGGCGGGCGGACTTCAGCCGCCGCGCGCACGACGCCGAGCGCACCGACGAGGAGTGGGCGGAGACGGTCCTCGAGACGCTGCGCACCGCCGTCGATCGGCGGATGGTCGCCGACGTGCCCGTCGGCGTGCTCCTCTCCGGCGGCCTTGACTCGAGCCTGATCGTCGCCCTGCTCGCGCAGTCCGGCCAGACGGGGCTGCAGACCTTCAGCGTCGGGTTCGACGACGTCGGCGACCGCGAGGGCAACGAGTTCGGCTACTCGGACATCATCGCGGCCGAGTTCGCCACCGAGCACCACCGCATCCACGTCCCCACCGGGCGGATGCTGCCCGCGCTGCACGGCGCCGTGCGGGCGATGAGCGAGCCGATGGTCTCCCACGACGCCGTCGCCTTCTACCTCCTCTCGCAGGAGGTGTCGAAGTCGCTCAAGGTCGTGCAGAGCGGTCAGGGCGCCGACGAGGTGTTCGCCGGCTACTTGTGGTACCCACCGCTCGTCCACGCCAACGGCGACGGCGCCGCCACCTATCGCGCCGCGTTCTTCGACCGCCCCAACGCCGAGATGGCCGCGACGCTCGCCGACCCCTACCTGCTCGTCGACGATCCGAGCCGCGACTTCGTCGAGCAGCACTTCGCGGCACCGGGGGCCGACGAGCCCGTCGACCGCGCCCTGCGGATCGACACCGAGATCATGCTCGTCGACGACCCGGTCAAGCGGGTCGACAACATGACGATGGCGTGGGGGCTCGAGGCGCGCACGCCGTTCCTCGACCACGAGCTCGTCGAGCTCGCCGCCGCCTGCCCGCCCGAGCTCAAGCTGGCCGCCAGCGGCAAGGGCGTGCTCAGGGCCGCGGCCCGGGGCGTCGTCCCCGACGCGGTCATCGACCGGCCGAAGGGCTACTTCCCCGTGCCGGCGCTCTCGACCCTCGAGGGCGCCACGCTCGAGCTCGTGCGCGAGACGCTCAGTGACGCGCGCGTACGCGCGCGAGGCGTGTTCCGTCCCGAGCACGTCCGCACGCTGCTCGCGGCGCCGAACGACCATCTGACGACGCTCGAGGGATCGAAGCTGTGGCAGCTCGCGCTGCTCGAACTGTGGCTCGAGGCGCATGACGTCTGACCTGACCGGCGAGGGGTTCGACGAGGCCCACGACGAGGCCGGACAACCCCGGCCGGGCTACGACGCGCTGCTCGCCGCGCTCGCCGAGCTCGACCTCGACGAGCTCCAGCGCGCGGCCACGGCGGTGCTCGAACGCGACGGCGTCGCCTTCGCCGAGGATCCGTTCGTGATCGACCCCGTGCCCCGGATCCTCACCACCGCCGAGTGGGACGGCCTGACCGCAGGCCTCGCCCAGTGCCTCCGGGCGCTCAACCACTTCCTGCTCGACGCCTACGGCCGGCGGGAGATCGTCGCCGCCGGGATCATCGCCGCCACGGCGATCGACCATGCCCAGGGCTACGAGCGCGAGCTGTACGGGCGCCTGCCGCGGGACGTGCCCCCCGTCGGCGTCGCCGGCTTCGACGTCGTCCGCGCCCCGAGCGGCGAGTTCCTCGTGCTCGAGGACAACCTGCGCACGCCGTCCGGGATCTCGTACGGGATCGCCGCTCGGCGCGCGGTGGCCGAGCTGCTGCCCGCGGGCCTGCCGCGGCCGCGGCCGATCGACCCGCAGGCCTACGAGCTGCTCGGCGACGTGCTCCGCGCCGCCGGCCCGCCCGCGGCCGGCGAGCCGTTCATCATCGTCCTCACCGACGGCCCCGCCAACGTCGCCTACTACGAGCACGTCGAGATCGCCCGCCATCTCGACGTCGTCTACCGCCGCACCGACGAGGACCGCATCCGCGACCACAACGGCTGGACGACGCCGGTGGCCGAGCTGCTGCCCGCGGGCCTGGCTGAACGGGCGGATCGGGCTCGTCAACGCGTTCGGCAACGGTCTCGGAGACGACAAGCTCATCCACCGCCACGTCGAGGACTTCGTGCGCTTCTATCTCGGCGAGGAGCCGCTCATCCGCTCGGTGCCGACCGATGTGGTCGGCATCGGCGACGGCGCGGCTGGCACCGACGCCGACGCCGTCGAGCAGCTCCGCGAGCGGGTCGTCAAGCCCCGTCACGGGCACGGCGGCAAGGGGGTGGTGATCGGGACGCACGCCGAGGACGACGAGCTGATCGAGCTCGCCGAGGAGCTCGAGCTCTCGCCCGAGCGCTACATCAGCCAGCCGGTCGTGCCCCTGTCCTGCCACCCGACGGTGATCGACGGCCGGCTGCAGCTGCGTCACGTCGACCTGCGGCCGTTCGCGTTCGCCTCGGCCGGTGAGACGGTGCTGATGCCCGGCGGCCTCACCCGGGTCGCGCTCGAGGCCGGCGCGCTCGTCGTCAACTCCTCCCAGAGCGGCGGCGGCAAGGACACCTGGGTCCTCGGCTGAACGCGTCCGCTCGCCTCAGTCCTGGCAGACCGGACACCAGTACGTCGTGCGGCCACCGACGACGCCGCGCATGAGACCGGAGCCGTCACGCGGGCACGCGCCACCGACGCTGCGGGCCTCGACGAACTCGCCGGTGTGCGCGCCGCCATAGCGGATCGCGGACCGCACCGCAGCCCGCAGCTCGCGTCGCAGGCGATCGAGATCTTCGATGGTCAGCTCGGAGACTCGCCGCATCGGGGCGATCTGCGCCTGCCACAACGTCTCGTCGGCGAGCAGGTTGCCGACGCCGGAGATCGCGCGTTGATCGAGGAGCCTGGCCTTGATCGGCGCGCGGCCCGCGCCGATCCGCCGGCGGAACTCGTCGCGGGGGACGTCGGCGGCGTCGGGGCCGACATGGCCGAAGTCCGGGTTGAGCGTCGCCCGGCCGAGGCGGCGCTTGTCACGCAACACGAGCTGGTTGCCGTCCTCGAACTCGATGGCGAAGCGGTCCCAGTGGCTCGGCTCCTGGGGGTTGAAGATGATGCGCCCCGCCATGCCGAGGTGCAGCCCGAGCACCGGGCCCTCGGCGGTCGTCAACCAGAGGAACTTTCCGCGCCGCTCGGCGGCGAGGAACGTGTGCCCGACGAGCCCGGCCGCGATCTCCCCGGGCTGGTGCGGACGGCACACATAGGTGTCGCGATCGTCGACGGCGACGACACGGCGCCCGAGCGCGTGCTCGAGCGTCTGACGAGCACTTTCAGCCTCAGGAAGCTCGGGCACTCTTCCAGCCTAGAGGGTTGCTGTCCTCCGCCCCGGCGGCCGCCCCGATCAGTGCGCGGGTACGGCACACACCCGCACGTACCGGCAGGCGACGACCGACGGCTGCTCGACCGGCGCGCCGGCCGCGATCGACCACGCGAGCCGGATGAACTGCGCGTGCGTCCAGGCCAGCGGCGTGGCCGAGAACGTCGGCGGACCCGGGGCAAAGCCGGGTTGGCCGGACGGCGGGTTCTGGTCCCAGACCTGCTCGGGGAGCAGGCCGCCGGCGTTGGCCGTCCGTGACATCGCCAGCAGGCTCGGCGCGGCGCTGGAGCCGGCCAGCAGGTCGTACTCGCCGCGCTCGCCGGCGAGGATCGGCCACAGGCGGCCGATCGTCGTCTGGCTCCCGGGCGGGAAGCCGACGTTCCACGGCTGACCGTTGCGCTGCTCGCCGTAGCCGTCGCTCGTGTACCGGTGCCAGAACGTGCCACGCGGGGTGACAACACCGAGTTGCTGGTTGACCACGCGCACCGTGTTGACGATCACCGGGTCGTGCGCGGACTTGATGCCGAGGCGGACGAGCTCGAGGAAGCTCGGGTCGACGACGCGACGCTGGTCGAGCGCCGCCGGACCGCTGTCGCCGATGCTGTAGGTCGTGCCGGCGTTCGGGTTGCCGTCCTTGGTCAGGCGCAGGTAGTAACTCGGGCCGTACGGTCCGGTCGTTGTCACCGTCCATCCGTTGACGCGCGCGCGCCAGTCGTCGGCGGTGGCGAGCCAGCGGGCGGCGTCGGCGGTGTCGCCGTTGCGCTTGGCGATATCCGCGGCGCAGACGAGACCGGCGATCTCGCTCGCGAGAGTCGCCGGCGAGTACCCGGCCTGATTCTCCCACCGCTCCTCCGGGGTGTCGGGCGCGGTGTGCCCCTGGTCGTCGTGCCAGCCGACGATGAAGTCGGCCGCCCGCTTGACGTGGGCGAAGGTCGCGGCGTCGAAGGCGCGCAGCTGCTCAGCGAGGATGATCGGATCGGCGACCTCGTCGAGCTGGAGGTTCGTCCACTTCGGCGCGCCGGTCACGTCGGAGTTCTGCGGGAACGAGCCGTCGGCCTTCTGCTGGTGGAAGAAGAGGAAGTGCAGGGCGCGGCGGGCGGCGGCCGTGTCGCCGTCGGCGATCAGCGCGGTGGCGATCTCGTAGAGATCGCGCGACCACGCGAGGTGATAGGCGTCGGACGGGGTCGAGAGCCCGGTGCCCCATGCCCACGGCATCGTCGGCGAGGCGACGAAGGCGCCGGGGTGCGTCTTGTCCTCGCTGGCCGCGAGCACCGTCTGCGAGACCGCGTACTCACGCCGCTCGGCGGCGGTGGTGAGGCTCGGCGGCGGCGGACGCAGCGAGTCGAGATAGCGGTGCCAGCCGCGGGCGTAGGCGCCGGCGAGCCGGGCAAAGCCGGCGGCGAGCGAGGCGCGCGCCGCGCTGCTCGCGGCCGCCGTCGCCGGGGCGAACGACACAGTCAGGGTGAGCTGCTGGTGGCCGGGCCGTCCGGTGAGCGGGGTCAGGCCGGTCTCGACGACGTTGCCGTCCGGCGCCGAGCGGTAGTGCGCGGTGAGACGGTCGTGCTGCTCGAGGTCGGTGCCGCCGTCGCTGCTCGTGCCCTTGTAGCCGCACGAGGTCTGGGTCATCGCCGGCCGGCTGAGGACGGCGGCGGCCATCGCGCCGTCGGCGGTGAGCAGCGCGCCGTGCGCGCACGTGCCGGTGTCGTGCATGCCGTCGTTGGACAGCGAGGGGTCGGCGAGCACGTAGAGGCGGTAGGCCCGGCGGGTGAGCGACTGGAAGCGCACGCTCATCACCACCGAGGAGCGCGCGGGGTCGGTGACGTAGGTCTGCCGCCAGCGATACCGGCGGTCGGTGTTGACCTGCTCGTAGATGAGGCTGTGACCGTCGACGAGGCCGTACCGCTGTGTCGTCGTCGTGCGCTCCGGCGCCGCGAACGTGCGTCCGTCGGTGACGACGAACTGCAGATCGCGGAAGCTCGGGGTGTCGAGCCGCGGGTAGTAGATCTCGCTGAGCTCGCCGTGCTCGAGGGTGAACCAGACGAGGCTCGCGTGCGTGCGGGAGGTGCCGAAGCCCTGCTTGTCGGCGGGGAGCCAGTCGGCCTTGGCCCCGGGGGCGCCGGGGGCGACGCCCGCGGTGTCGACGGCGGCCGCCCGCTGACGCGATACCGCCGCGGCCCGCTGCGCCGCCGCCGCCGCACCCGCCCCGGGCAGCAGCGCCGCGAGCAGACCCGCGGCGACGGCGGCGAGCCATATCGTCCTCACCTTCCCCATCGCAGGTGCTCTACCCATGTCCGGCGAGCGTCAACCCGACGGTGGTCAGTCCGGCGAGCGGCGGCCGTTCCTCGATCGGGATCTCGGCGACGCTGAAGTCGTCCCACGGACGCATGTAGTGCCCGCCGAGGATGGCGGCGCGCCCCTCGATGCGCCGCTCGACCGCGGCGAGAACGGCGTAGGCCATCTCCCCGAGCGCGCGCAGCGGCTGGTGGCGGTTCTGCCGCGTCCCGAGGTGACACTCGGCGAGCGCGTCGAGCCCGCAGCACCGCAGCGCGTCGATCAGCGTGGCCACCTCGACGCCGTACCCGACCGGGAAGGCGATCGCCTCGAGCAGCTCGCGCCGGGCGGCGAACTCGCCGGCGAGCGGCTGGGAGAAGCCGGAGAGGAGCGGCACGTGGAGATTGAGCAGCGGGCGCGCCATCAACTCGGTGACCCGACCGCCCTCGTGCGGGAGCTCGACGCCGCCGGCACGCAGGGGCCGGTCGAACGTCCCGCGCACGAAGGCGAGCGAACGGTCGCTGAGCAGCGGCCCGAGCAGTCCGAGCAGATGCCGGGGATCGGGGATGACGGTGTCGCCGTCGAGGAAGCAGATGAGCTCGCCGCCGGTCGCCGACAGCGCCCGCCACATCGCGTCGCCCTTGCCGAGGGCAGGCCCGAGGTCGGGGCGCAGCTCGTCCTCCTGGAGTACGCGGGCCCCGGCGGCGGCGGCGATGTCCGCGGTGCCGTCGGCCGACGCGGCGTCGACGACGACGACCTCGTCGACGAGCCCGGCCGCGGCGAGCGGCCCGACCGTGCCGGCGAGCACGCCGGCGATCGTCGCCGCGCACTCCTTCGCCGGGATGATCACCGTGACCCCCGCATCGGCCTTGGCGGTGCGCAGCGCGGCGGAGGAGAACTGCTCGGCGCGGTACCGTCGGCGCTCGGTCCAGGCGGACACGGCGAGGTCGACCGACAGACCACGACGAGCCCGGCCGCCCGAGCGAGCCGAGGTGTGAACGACGACGTCCGAGGCCCGGAGCACGGTGATGCCATGGGCGGCCAGGCGCGTCGCGAAGGCGGCGTCCTCGAGCGCGGTCACCGGCTCGAGCCCGCCGACCGCGCGGTAGGCGCCGACGGTGATCCCAAGGGATGCCCCGGCGAAGTGATGGTGGCCGGCGTCAGGATCGTGGGCGAGGACCCGCTCCAGGCGGGCCCGGGCCTCACGTGAGCGGCGGCGGCGCACCCCGCTCGGCAGCTGCGCCGCCTCCCCGGGCTCGAGCTCGATCACGCCGGCGATCACCCGTGCGCCGGCGCGGACATGGTCGAGCTGGTGTGAGAGCCAGTCGGGCGTCGGGCGAGAGTCGGCGTCGGTGCAGGCGATGAGCCCGTCGGCGCCGGCGCGCTCGAGCTCGCGCGCGGCGTCGTCCATCCCGAGCCGTCGGGCCGGACCCGAGCCGAGGCCGGGGCCCTCGAGCAGGGTGAGCCCGAGCCCGAGCCGGGCGGCGGCCTGCGCGGCCCGGGGCCCGGTGTCGTCGCGGCAGGCGTCGAGCACGACGACGACCCGGAAGGATCGGCGGGGGAGGGTCTGGGCGGCGAGCGCCTCGAGACAGCCGACGATGTGCTCGGCCTCGTTCCGGGCGGGCACGACGACGACCGCGCGCAGCGACGGCGTCATGCCGGCCATGGTGCTCCCGCCTTGATCAGCGCGCCACCCCGCTCGTAGTCCCCGTCGGCCTCGTGGGCGAGCACCCCGACGAGGCGCCCCTCTCGGCCGTACCAGACCGTGAAGCCGCCGTCCCGGTGGCGCTCCATCCGGCTGGTGTCGAAGCCGTCGCCCCAGGCGGCGTACTTGAGCGTCCGGCGCCCGATCGTCGACCAGAACCCGGGCACCGCATCCCAGTGGGCGTCCTCGCCGGCTGCCGAGCGTCCCGCCACCTCGCCCTGACCGAGCGCGTCGCCCCAGTGCTCGACGCGGAGCCGGCGTCCCGCGGAGGCGTTGGCGGCGAGGGCGACGTCACCGGCAGCGAACACGCCCGGCTGGGCGGTCCGCATCGCGCTGTCGACGACGACCGCGCCGCCGGCGACCGCGAGGCCGGCGGCCTCGGCGAGCTCACCCCGCGGCGCGACCCCCGTGGCCATGACGACGAGGGCCGCCGCCCGGGACGCGCCGCCGCCTCGCACCTCGAGCCCGGAGCCGGCCGGGATGATCTGCTCGACGGCCCGGCCGAGCAGCACCTCGACGCCCGCATCCTCGAGCCAGCCCCGCACCTCGGCGGCCGCCTCGGCGCCGAGCCGGGCAACGTTCGGGGCCGGCTCGTCGGAGACGAGCGCGATCGGATGCCCGCGCAGCCGCAGCGAGGCGGCGATCTCGCAGCCGATGAAGCCCGAGCCGACGACGACGAGCGGCGCGCCGTCGGAGAGCCGGCGCAGGAGCTCGCGCAGGTCGGCGATCGTGCGCACGACGCGGACGGCGGGATCGTCGGCCCCGGGCACGGGCAGGCGCGTCGGCTCGGCGCCGGTGGCGAGCACGCAGCGGTCGTAGGCGAGGCGCCGCCCGCCGGAGAGCGTCACCGATCGCGCCCGCGGGTCAAGGGCGGTCGCGCGGCCGGTGACGAGCGCGACGCCCTGCTCGTGGAGCCATGCCTCCTCCTCGAGCGGCAGCTCGTCCTCGCCCTGCTCCCCGCGCAGCAGCTCCTTGGTGAGCGGCGGCCGGTTGTAGGGCATCTGGCCCTCGTCGGTGACGATCGCCACCGCGCCCTCGCCGCCGGCCCCCCGGTACGCGCGCGCGGCCGAGAAGCCGGCCGGGCCGGCGCCGAGCACGAGCAGCGCGACGCGGTCGCTCACCAGCGCTCCAGGACGTCGAGCAGGTAGTCCTCGGTGCGCTCGCGCTGCAGCGGCGACAGCCAGGGGGCCGCGGCGAGCGCGGCGTGGACCTCGAGCGCCGAGAGCGGCCGCTCGGGTCCCGGCGGGCGCCAGTGGACGGCGACGAGGCGGGCACCGTGCTCCATCCCGCGCTCGAGCACAGCGAGGGTGCGGGTGAGCTCGTCCGAGGTGAGGTAGTAGAGGACCTCCGAGGCGACGACGAGGTCGTAGTCACCGCAGGGGATCGCCTCCGGGAGCGGCCCGAGCACGAGCTCGACATCCCCGCGCTCACGCCCCGCGAGGCGCTCGCGGGCGCGGTCGACCGCGGTCGGCGACTGCTCGACGGCGACGAGGTGCTCGCAACGCGGCGCGAGCAGCGCGGTGAACACGCCGATCGAGCTGCCGAGCTCGAGCGCGCGGTGGAACGGTCCGCGGCCGCACGCCCGCAACGTGGCCGCATACTTGGCCCGCTCGTAGTCGCTGTCGGCGTAGCTCCAGGGATCGGCCTCGGCGCGGTAGCGGGCCTCGAAGTCGGCCGGGGACATGCGGCTCATCGGGCGCGCTCCGCGAGCACCTGCTCGCCGGTCCGGGCGAGCAGCGGATCGAGGCGATGTTGGAGCAGGAACAGCTCGAGGTCACGGCGGGCGCGGTCGAGCGCGCTGCCGCGCGCGAACGGCCGCGAGCCACAGGCCCGGGCGGCCTCGTCGAGCAGCGTCCGGCAGGCGTCGGCGATGGCCACGCGGGCGTGGACGGCGAGCTCGGGCAGCTCGGCGTCATGGCCGTCCATCGCCCGGGCGGCGGCGTCGAGCCACAGCTCGATCGCGCGGGCGGCGCCGCGGATGCGGCCGGCGGCGAGGCGCTCGAGGTCGCCACGGACGGGGCGGGCGGCGAGCTCGGACAGGGCCGCGTGCACCGCGGTGTCGGCCATCCCCGCCCAGCTCGCGGCCGTGCGCAGGGCGTCGCGTGCGAACCAGGGCTGCGCGGCGATCGCGCCCGGCGCGCCGAGGCGGGCGAGCACCGGCGCGTCGTGGAAGACGACGCGGTGGGAGACCGACGTGCGCAGGCCGCTCGCCCGGTACCAGCTCTCGTCGATCTCGACCCGGGGATCGGTGAGGTCGATCCACACCGACAGCGGCGGACCGCCGCCGGCGGCCCGGGCGAGGACGAGCGCGCGCTGCAGCCCGCCGGCGCCGGAGCAGAACGTCTTCACCCCGCGCAGCACCTGGCGGCCGGCGACCGCCTCGACGGCGGCCGGCGGGCCCTCGCCGGGAACGGGATCCCCGCCCCACACCCCGGCGAGCACGGCGCCGGCGCGGATGGCGGCGAGCTCGCGCTCGGCGAGCGCCTCCGGGCCCTGCACGGCGATCCGCTCGACGGCGTTGAGGTGGCCGTCGAAGATCCGCCCGACCGAGCCGTCGGCCCGGGCGACGGCGCGGACGAGGGCAAGCTCCTCGGCGGCCGGCGGGCGCTCGGTCCCGGCGCGGGCGTTCCAGCTCAGCGCGCCCGTCGGGGCGAGCGCGGCAACGCTGTCCGCGGGGAAGGGTGGCGCGGCGGCCGCGTCACGCTCCTGCGCGCCGGCGGCGATCGCGGCGAGCGCGGTTGCGAGGTCCTTCCCGGGAGAGACCTGGGCGGGCACGGACACGACGGCGTCAGAGCGCGCGCAGTTCGAGGGACTTCTCAGCGGCGAGCGGGGCGAGCTCGCGCACCAGCTCGACCGTCGCCGTGGCGGTCGTGCGGCGGGCCCCTGGACCGATGCCGTCGTGGGCGAGCACGACCGCGCCGTCGTGGAGGTCGGGCGCGATCCGGTCGAGCATCTCGCCGGGCTCGTCCCCGCGCCAATCATGGGTGTCGACCGTCCAGCCGACGATCCGCATCCCGAACTCGGCGGCAAGGCCGGGGGTGAACGGCGCGAGATCTCCCCACGGCGTGCGCCACAGTCGTGGCTCGGCGCCGAGCATCCGCAGGGTGTGCACCGCGGTCGCGGTGTCGGCCCGCACCGCCTCTGGGCTGCGCTGCGAGTGACGGACGTGCTCGTCGCAGTGGACGCCGACGGCGTGGCCGTCGGCGAGCATCCGCTCGATGAGCGCGGGATGCTCGGCGGCGCGACGGGCGATTGGGAAGAACGATGCGCCGGCGCCGAGCTCGCCGAGCAGATCGAGCAGGGCCGGCGTCGAGCGCGGATCCGGACCGTCGTCGAAGGTGAGGTGGAGGCGTGCCACCGTCCCCTGCTACCCGGGAAAGCGTGGAAGAATTGCCCCCAACGCCCATTTGACGTGGAGAGGGGTCAGGAATGACTGAAGTCACCGAGCGCCGGCGGGCCACGCTGCGCGCGGTCTGCGACACCGTGGTTCCGGCGATCGCGCGCCCGGAGGACCCCGACGGGTTCTGGGCGCGGACGGCCAGCGACGTCGGGGCGGACGAGGCGCTCCTCGGCGCCCTCGGGGCCCTGCCCCCCGAGCAGTTCGCCGGCTTTATGGAGCTGCTCGACGCCCTCGCCGGCCAGGGCTTCGACGGCCTTTCACAGCGCTCGCGCGAGCAGGTGCTGACCAACCTCTCGCTCGCCTCCACGCAGGCGGCGATGGGGCTCGCCGTCCTCATCGGGCTGACGCACATGCTCGCCTACGCCGGCGTCGACCCGCAGACCGGGCGCAACCCGTTCTGGGCGACGTTCGGCTATCCGGGGCCGATCTCTGCGCCCCCGCAGCGGGACAAGCCGCTCGCCCCGATCGTCCCCGACGGCGACACCGAGCTCGAGGCCGACGTCGTGATCGTCGGCTCGGGCGCCGGTGGCGGCGTCCACGCGGCCAAGCTCGCCGCCGCCGGGCTGCGGGTGCTCGTGCTCGAGATGGGCGCCTACCACGATGAGACCGACTTCAACCAGTACGAGCTGTGGGCGTGGCAGAACCTGTACTGGCGGGGCGGCCCGACGCCGACCGCGGACATGAACATCACGCTGCAGGCCGGGTCGTGCCTCGGTGGCGGCACGGTGATCAACTGGACGACGTCGCTGCGCACGAAGGATTGGGTGCGCGAACAGTGGGCCCGCGAGCACGGTCTCGCCGACATCGCCACCGATGCCTTCGACCGCCATCTCGACGCCGTCTGCGAGCGCCTCCAGGTCAACGACCAGTGCTCGGAGTTCAACCGGCCCACGCAGGCGATGAAACGCGCCGCCGAGCGTCTCGGCTGGTCCTTTCAGACGATCACCCGCAACTGGGATCCCGCCCGCCACGACCCGGCGATGGCCGGGTACATGGGCTTCGGCGACCAGTCCGGCGCCAAGCAGTCGACGCTGCTCACCTACCTGCCCGACGCCGCCGACCACGGCGCGCAGGTGCTCACCGGCTGCTTCGTCGAGCGGATCCTTGTCGAGGGTGGCCGGGCGGCCGGCGTGCAGGGCACGTGGAGGGACCCGGCAACCGGCCGGAGCGCCCGGGTCACCGTCCGCGCCCCGCAGGTCGTGCTCGCCGCGGGCGCGCTCGAATCGCCCGCGGTGCTGCTCCGCTCGGGGATCGGCGGCCCCGCGACGGGCCGCCACCTGCGCCTGCATCCCTGCACCGCGACGATGGGCGACTACGGCGAGGACATGCAGGCGTGGTGGGGCGCGCCGCACAGCGGGCTGGTCAACGAATTCGCCAACCTCGAGGACGGCTACGGCTTCCTGCTCGAGGGCGTGCAGTACACGACCGGGCTCGCCGCCTCCGCTGTGCCGTTCAGCAGCGGGGCCGAGCACAAGCAGACGCTGTACGACTTCCGCGACGCCGGCACGTTCATCGGCCTCGTCCGTGATCACGGCAGCGGCCGGATCACGCTCGACGAGAACGGGATGGCCACCGCGTCCTACGCGATGACCGATCCGCTCGACCTGCGGATGACCGCGCTGGCGCTCGAGAAGCAGATCCGCGCCCACGTCGCCGCCGGGGCCCGCCGCGTCTGGGCGCTCGCACAGGGCCTGCCGGGCTGGCGCGTCGGCGACGACCTCGAGACGTTCATCGCCCGCGTGCAGCGCATTCCCGCCCGCGCCGGCGGCCTGCGGATGTTCGCCGCCCATCAGATGGGCACCTGTCGTCTCGGCTCCGACCCCGAGACCTCGGTGGCCCGGCCCGACGGTCAGCTGCACGACGTCCCCGGGGTGTGGATCGGCGACGCCTCGGCGTTCCCGACGCCCTCGGGCACCAACCCGATGATCACGATCATGGCCCTGGCCTCGCGGACGGCGGACAACGTCATCCAGGCGGCCGGGGCGCCATCCACTCCGACCAAGCAGGAGGTCTCGGCATGAGCACCGCCCCGACCCTGATCACCCACGAGCACCTGTACATCGGCGGCGAGTGGGTCGAGCCCGCGGGCCAGGACACGATCGAGGTGATCAACGCCGCGACCGAGGAGGTCATGGGGCGAATCCCCGCGGGAACCCCCGGGGACGTCGACCGGGCGGTGGCCGCCGCGCGGGCGACGTTCGAGACGTGGTCGCAGCTGCCGGTCGGCGATCGCGTTGCGTTGTGCAGCGCGATCTCGCTGCGGCTCCAGGAGCGCCAGGAGGAGATCGCGGCGCTGATCGCCCAGGAGCTCGGAGCGCCGATCAGGATGTCGATGATGGTCCAGGCCGGGCTGCCGATCATGGACTTCGGCTCGATGGCCCACCTCGTCGAGCACATTCCCTGGGAGCAGGAGCTCGGCAATTCGCTGATCGTCCGCGAGCCGATCGGCGTCGTCGGGGCGATCACGCCGTGGAACTACCCGCTGCACCAGGTCGCGGCCAAGCTCGCCCCGGCGATGGTCGCCGGCTGCACGGTCGTGCTCAAGCCCAGCGAGGTGACGCCGCTCAGCGCCTTCGTGCTCGCGGAGATCTTCGACGAGGTCGGCGTGCCCGGCGGCGTGTTCAACCTCGTCACCGGCTACGGGCCGGTGGTCGGCGAGGCGATCGCGTCCCACGACGGGGTCGACATGGTCTCCTTCACCGGCTCCACCCGGGCGGGTCGGCGGGTCAGCGAGCTCGCCGCGGCCGGGGTGAAGAAGGTGGCGCTCGAGCTCGGGGGCAAGTCGCCGAACGTCATCCTCGACGACGCCGATCTCGAGAAGGCGGTCGTCAACGGGATCCAGAAGTGCTACCTCAACAGCGGTCAGACGTGTTCGGCGCTGACCCGCATGCTCGTCCCGCGGGCGATGCTGCCGATCGTCGAGCAGATCGCCGCGGCCGCGGTCGCCCAGACCCGCGTCGGTGACCCGTTCGACGAGACGACCCAGCTCGGGCCGCTCGTCTCCGAGGTCCAGCGCGAGCGGGTGCGTGGCTACATCGAGCAGGGCATCGCCGAGGGGGCGAAGCTGATCGTCGGCGGCGCCGAGCCGCCCGAGGGGCTCGAGCGCGGCTACTTCGTGGCGCCGACGGTGTTCAGCGAGGTGACGCCTGAGATGACGATCGCCCAGGAGGAGATCTTCGGCCCGGTGCTCGTGATCCAGCCCTACGACGACGAGGAGGACGCGATCCGGATCGCCAACGACACCCGCTACGGCCTCGCGGGCGGCGTCTACTCCGCCTCCGAGGAGCGGGCCAAGGCGGTGGCGAGGCGCATCCGCACCGGTCAGGTCGAGATCAACGGGGCGGCGTTTAACCCACTCGCGCCGTTCGGCGGCTACAAGCAGTCCGGCCACGGTCGCGAGCTCGGCCCCTACGGCATCGAGGAGTTCTGCGCGCTGAAGTCGATGCAGCTGTGAACTGAAATTCTGCAGGCCGGCCTGCGGGGACCGTCAAACCGTCCAGGCCCGCTAATCGCGCGCGCCTGTCCGCCGATTAACCGGATATGCAAGCGAATGGGGAGGGGTCAGTTCCGCGCTGGGCCTATCCCGTGGTCCTGGTCCCGATCGGCATGGCGGTGCTGGCGATTCTCGCCAGCGAGCTCGGCGTGTCCCCGAGCGTGGGCTGGGACGTCGCTTGGACGCTGTCGGCGTTCAGCGCGCTCGTCGGGATGCTGCTCGCGCGTGACCGGGCGCGGGAGGCGAACCTCGTGCGCTGGAACCGGTGGGCGGCGGCCGCCGCCTGCTGGCTGCTCGGTCAGCTCGCCTGGGACGTGTTCGGGATCACGGGCTTTCCCGCCTCACCGAACATCGCCGACGTGCTGTGGTGGGCGTTCGCCCTGCTGGTGATTCTCAGCATGGTCGCGGGCCCGCGCGGCACGGGCCCGACCTGGGTGGTCGAGATGATCGAGACGGTGACGTTGATCGCCGCGGCGATCGCCCTGTGCTTCGCCGCGCTCGGCCCGATCGCCGATGCCTCCTCGCTGCCGCTCGCGCCGAAGCTGTCCGCGCTCGTCTATCCCGCCCTCTACGTCTCGGCGACCGTGCTCACCGTCCAGGCGCTGATCGGAGGGTCGCTGCGCCGCGTCCACACGGCGTCGGTGCGGCTCGTCATCGGCGGGATCGCCGCCCAGTCGGTCGGGTTCATCCTCTGGAGCATCCAGCTGCTGCGCCGGGACTACGCTCCCGGCCACACGCTGCTCGACCCGCTCTGGGTGTGCGGGCTGGCGGCGATGGCCATCGGCGGCCTGCTCGCCGCGCAGACGCCGGAGGAGGTCGCGGTGGTGAGCGAGCCCGACTACCGCGGCGGCATCCTCCCGGCCGGGCTGTTCCTCGCGCTGCTCGCCGCCCTGATCGACGCGCGGGTCCAGCATGCCGGGACGCGCCTGACGCTGACGCTCGAGGCCGGCCTGATGTTCTGCGGTGGCGCGCTCATCGCTCGCTCGACCCTCCAGGGCCGGCGGATGCGCGCGATGCTCGCGCGTGAGCGCAGCGCCCTGGCCGCCCTCGCTGAGCGTGAGACCGAGCTCGGCCGCCTCAACTCCC
Source organism: uncultured Solirubrobacterales bacterium (assembly GCA_963752905.1). Taxonomy (GTDB): domain Bacteria; phylum Actinomycetota; class Thermoleophilia; order Solirubrobacterales; family Solirubrobacteraceae; genus Palsa-465. The sequence goes on along the minus strand of CAVWAC010000003.1, from coordinate 407,425 downwards.
AGCTGATCGAGGACTCCCGGCGAGATCCGCTCACCGGCATCGGCAATCGCCGGGCGCTGACCGACGACCTGCCGATGCTCGAGACCCTCCAGCGCGAGCAGGGCATGAGCTTCGCCTTCGCGCTGTGCGACATCGATCTGTTCAAGCCCTACAACGACCGGCTTGGCCATCTCGCGGGTGATCAGGCGCTGCGCACGGTCGCGGCCACCGTCCGCGCTGCCCTGCGCGCGGGCGACACCGCCTACCGGTTCGGCGGCGAGGAGCTGCTGCTCGTCCTGCGCGACGCGAGCACCAACGACGGCGCCGTCGTCGCCGAGCGCGTCCGGGCCGCGGTCGAGCGCGCCGGAGTCCCGCACCCCGACGCCGAGAAGGGGGTCATCACCGTCTCGGTCGGCGTGGCCGGCGGCGAGAACGATCCCCAGACGCTGCTCGCCCGGGCCGATGCCGCCCTCTACGAGGCCAAGCGGCTCGGCCGCAACCGCGTCGTCGCCGTCGCCCAGGACCAGTCGCTGCCCGACGGCGGCCGTCAGCGCGCCGTGTCCTCGGAGGAGCCGGTGCCACGGCACCTGCGAAGCATGCTCGCCGTCTCCCGCGCGGCGGCCGACGCGCAGGGGGAGACCGCCGTGCTCGAGGCGGTCGCCGCGGTGATCCACACCGAGATGACCTTCCAGGTCGTCGCGGTGAACGTCACCGAGGCGGACACGAACGTGCTCCGCGTCGTCATCGTGCAGGGCGACGAGAGCGCGCGCGACACGTTGCTCGGCACGGCCAGCAGCCGGCAGGAGTGGGAGGCGCTGCTTGCGGCCGGCGAGAACATCGCCGGGGCGATCTGGCTGCAGGCCGGCAGCTATGAGTGGACGAGCGACGCGGCGGTGTGGACGCCGCCGGCGCACGAAATCCATGCCGGGCCCGACGCGTGGGACCGCGAGGACATGCTGCTGCTACCCATGCGGCATTCGGACGGCGAGCTGCTCGGCGTCATCTCCGTCGACCAGCCGCTGCTCGGTCGCCGGCCGAGCGAGGAGGAGCTGAGCGTGATGATGGCTGTCGTCGACCACGCCGCGCTCGCCGTCGAGCAGGCCCGGCGCCAGGATGCGGCGGCGGTCGGGCGGGCCAAGGAGCTGCGGCTCGCCGCGGTCATGCTCCTCGCCGAGACGCTCGACCTGCGCGACCCGAGCACCGCCCGCCATGCCCGGACCGTCGGCGAGTACGCGCGGACGATCGCCCTCCAGCTCGGTCTCAGCGCGAGCCGCGTCGAGCGGATCCACGCCGCCGGCGTCCTCCACGACCTCGGGAAGCTCGGCATCAGCGACGCGATCCTCCACAAGCCCGGGCCGCTCGACGCCCGCGAGCGCCACGAGGTCAAGCGCCACCCGGTGATCGGGGCGCAGATCCTCGAGCTCGCCGGCATGTTCGACATCGCCGGCTGGGTGCGGGCGCATCACGAACGCATCGACGGCAAGGGCTATCCGGGGAGTCTCACCGCCCCAGAGATCTCGATCGAGGCGCGCATCCTCGCCGTCGCCGACGCCTACGAGGCGATGACGGCCGACCGTCCCTACCGTTCCGGGATGCCCGAGATCCAGGCCCGCCAGGAGCTCATGCGCTGCACCGGCACCCAGTTCGACCCGGTCGTCGTCGAGGCGTTCCTGCGCTCGCTCGATGTCGAGCAGGCGGTGCCCGAGCCCGCCGCGCTCGAATCTGCCGCCTGACGCCTAGCGCTCACCGCTGAGCAGCGGACGCATCCCCTCGGCGATCGTCACCATCGCCCGTCGGCCGGCGCGGCGGTCTAGGCCGTTAGGCGGTCCGATGGGCGTCTTGTTGACGTCGACCACGTAGAGCCGCCCGTCAGTGTCGCGCAGTACGTCGAGCTCGCCGAAGTCAAGGCCGACGTCCCGGGCGACGGCGAGCAGCGACTCGCGCTCGGCGCCCGCGAAGATGCTCGGCGACTCGACGAGCGTCTCGGCGTTCGCGTTGGTGAACCGGACGGCGGCCCGACGGCGCTTGCGGTAGACGACGGGGATCGCCGAGCCGGCGATCACGACGCGGAGGTCCTCGACCATGCCGTCGTCGCACTCGTTGTTGATGAGGCGCTGGTAGACGGCGTCGTCCTGGGGCAGGAGGGGACAGACGACGATCGCGCCGTCGTGCACTCCGTTGATCTCGGATTTGCGAACCGCGGGACCCACGTGCTGCGTCGGGTCGAGGCTCGCCCCGTAGCCGAACGCAGACCGCTGCGCCTCGTCGACGCGTCGCTTGGAGATGTCGACGCAGCGACCGTTGAGGGCGTTGCCGACCGCCGGCACCCAGGTCTCGTCAAGCCATGCGACGCGCACATCGGCCCGCGGATCGTCGAGACCCGTGCTCGAGCCGCCCAGCAGGCGGATCGTCTTCCACATCACATAGACGTAACCGGGCACCGGTCCGGGACCGAAGGCGATGCGCGGACCGCCTCGTCGCCGCGCCTGCCGGCTGACGTAGAACCATCTTCCTCGGGCCCCGTGCACGGCCCGCACCGGATGCCGGAAAGCACGCCCACAGACGGACATTGCCGGCGATCGTAATCGATGGCGGGCGCTGCCTGGTTTGCCGGCGCCTGTCACAATGCCGTCGGCTGATCATGGCGAAGATCACCCTCATCGGGGCCGGAAGCGTCGAATTTACGCGGATCATCACCGCCGATCTCGTCGCGTTTCCGGAGCTTCACGGCTCGACGTTTGCCCTTCACGACATCGACGCCGAGCGGCTGGCCACGGCCGAGCAGATCGTCCGCTTCACGTCAGAGGCCACCGGAGCAGGGCTGCGCATCGAAGCCTCAGTCGATCGCCGCCGGGCCCTCGACGGCGCCGATTTCGTCGTCAATGAGATCCAGGTGGGTGGTTTCGACGCGACCCTGCGCGATTTCGAAATTCCGAAGCGGTACGGCCTGCGCCAGACGATCGCCGACACGATCGGAGTCGGTGGGATCTTCCGGGGGCTGCGGACGATCCCGGCCATCATCTCGATCGCCAACGACATGGCCCAGATGTGCCCGCACGCCGTGCTCCTCAACTACGCCAATCCCATGGCCATGCTCACGTGGGCGGTGTGGGAGGGCAGCTCGTTCACCAACGTCGTGGGCTTGTGCCACTCAGTGCAGAACACGCACGAGCAGCTCGCGGAGATGGTCGGCGTGCCCGTGCAGGAGATCGACTTCACCACGGCGGGCTTCAACCACCAGGCCTTCGTGCTGCAGTTCGAGCGGGACGGGGAGGACCTCTACCGACGGCTTGATGCAGCGATCGCACGTGACCCCGAGGGTCTCGGTCGACGCGTGCGGATCGAGCTCTATCGGCAATTCGGCTACTTCCCCACGGAGTCGAGCGAGCACAGTGCCGAGTACGTCCCGTGGTTCATGCGCCATGACGAACAGCTCGGGCGCTACCGGATCCCCGTGGACGAGTACATCCGTCGCTCGCGCGAGAACCTGGATGAGTACGCCGAGATCAAGCGCCGCCTAGCTGCCGGCACCGGATTCCCGATCGAGGGCGAGGACGAACTCGCACCCCGCTACATCCACTCGCTTCTGACCGGGACAGAGCGCGTGGAATATGGCAACGTGCGCAACGAAGGGCTGATCGACAACCTCCCGCAGGGCTGCTGCGTTGAGGTGCCGGTCCGACTTGACCGCGACGGCATCCATCCGATCGCCGTAGGAACGCTCCCCCCGCAGTGCGCTGCGCTGAACCGCACGTTCCTCAACGTGGTGGAGCTCACGGTGTGGGCGGCGCTCGAGGAGTCCCGCGACCACGTCTATCAGGCGGTCCTGCTCGACCCCAACGCGGGAGCGACGTTGCCCGTTCGCGAGGCTCGGACGATGGTCGACGAGATGATCGACGCCCACGGCGAGCTTATGCCGGTCGGGATTCGACGTCGTTAGCCGGACACGCTAGACGGGCGTGACGCGAACGCCGGCCTGCTCGATGGACGTCACCGTCTCCGGATCCATGCCGTCGTCGGTGATGAGCTCATCGACGACGTCGATCGCGCAGATCTGGGCAAAAGCGATCCTGCCGATCTTCGAGCTGTCGGCGACCACGATCACCCGCCGGGTGCGCTCGATCAGGGCGCGATTGGTGTGTGCTTCGATCTCATGATGGGTGGTCAGCCCCGCCTCGCCGGAGATTCCGTCGACGCCGACAAAGACGGCGTCCAGGTTGATCCCAGACAGGCCGGCCTCGGCAATCGGCCCCACCAGCTCGTAGGACTCCGCGCGGGCCACACCGCCGGTGACGACGAGCTTGAGATTCGGCCGAACAGCGAGCTCACCGGCGATATTGAGCGCGTTGGTCACCACCGTGAGACGGTCACGGCCGATGAGCGCGCGAGCCACCTCGGACGTCGTCGTGCCGCCGGTGAGCCCGATCGCCGAACCGTCGCTCACGCGCCGGGCCGCCTCGCCAGCAATGCGCAGCTTCTCAGAGTGGTGACGTGCGCCCTTGTAGCGCAGCGGCAGCTCGTAGAGGACACCGCTTCGCACCGCGCCGCCATGGGTGCGTGAGAGCAGGCGCTGGCCCTCGAGCAGTTGCAGGTCCCTGCGGATCGTCGCCGTCGATGCGTCGAGCGCCGAGGCGAGTTCAGCGACGGTGAGGCTGCCATCGGTGGACAGTCGCTCGATGATGGTGCTGAGGCGCTCTGCCTGCTGCACGAGACCGGGAATTATACGGTTGAACGTGAGCGAGCTGGTGATGTAGCGTGAGCGAAACCAGTCGTAAGCGAGCAGATATGAGCGTCACTTCACGCGAGATCGAGAGCCAACCGGCGATCTGGCGGCAGGCTCTCACCCTCTTGGACGATGTCGCGGCCAAGCTTCCCCAGCCGCAGGCGCGGCTCGCCCTGGTGGGATGCGGGACGTCGTACTACGTTGGCTGCGCTGCCGCGGCAGTTCGCGAATCCGCGGGCCACGGCGAGAGCGACGCGTTCGTGGCTTCGGAGATGCCGCTGCGGCGTCGTTACGCCACTGTGCTGGCGATCTCCCGGTCGGGGACGACAACCGAGGTCGTGCGCGCGCTCGCTGGGCTGCCGGCCGGAAGCCACTCGGTGGCGATCTCCGCCACCCCGGATAGCCCAGTTGTCGCGGCCGCGGGCGAAGCGATCGTCATCCCGTTCGCCGATGAGGCTTCGATCGTGCAGACCCGATTTGCCACCGCGGTCCTCGCTCTCTTGCGAGCCCATGCGGGAGAGGACCTGACGGGGCCCATCGCAGACGCCGAACACGGGCTGACCCGCTCGCTGCCTATCGATCCGTGCGAATACGAGCAGTTCGTGTTCCTCGGCGCGGGGTGGACGGTCGGGCTCGCCTGTGAAGCGGCACTGAAGTTCCGCGAGGCGGCGGGCGCGTGGGCGGAGTCCTATCCCGCGATGGAATACCGCCATGGGCCGATCAGCGTCGCGGGTCCGGCGACGCTGGTGTGGATTCTCGGGCGAGCAGAGCGAGCGCTCGTCGAGGACATCCGCGCCACCGGCGCCCAAGTTCTGGAGAGCGATGCGGACGCTATGGCGGAGCTGGTGACCGTTCAGCGGGCGGCCGTCGAGCTGGCCGCAGCGCGCGGGCTCGATCCCGACCATCCGCACCATTTGACGAGATCGGTCGTGTTGCGATGACGGTCGGAGGTGAGCGATGAAGCGAATGAGAACAGGACGATGCCTGATGGTCACGGTCGCCGTTGCCGCCGCAATACTGGTCGCCGGATGCGGCGGGGGCGGGACGTCGAGCTCGACGTCGAGCGGCTCACAGCGGCACGTGAACATCGTCCTCTGGCACGGCTACACGCTGGTTGAAGCGGCGGCTCTCAACAAGCTCGCGGCGGAGTTCAACGCCACCCATCCGAACATCACCGTCACTCCTCATTACTACGGAAACTCCGATTACGCGCTGCAGAAGGTCCTCACGGCGATCGCCGGAGGGCAACCACCTGACATCTCGTATCTCTACGGCTCCTGGGCGGCGAACATCGCCAAGGCGTCCAAGACAGTCGTGCTCAACGACTTCATGCAGCGCGACAAGTCGTTTGACTGGAACGATTTCTGGCCCGCGGAGCGGTACGCGGCCACGGTGAACGGCAAGGTGATCGGTGTCCCCGCGCTGGTCGACAATCTGGCCCTCGTCTACAACAAGAAGCTGTTCGCGCAGGCGGGCCTTTCGCCACCGACGGCGAACTGGACGTGGACCGACTTCGAGAATGCCGCGCGCAAGCTCACCAATCCGTCCAAGAAGCAGTTCGGCTGGGCCTACGTCGCTGACGGCAGCGAAGACACGGTCTGGCGGTTCTGGGCGATGCTGTGGCAGGCCGGCGGTTCGATCCTCACCCCCGACGGCAGTCACGCGGCCTTCGACTCGCCCGCCGGAGTCAAGGCTCTGTCGATGCTCCAGCGGCTGTCGAGCGCGAACGCCGTCTATCTGGACAACGGAAGCGGTGACTACATCGGGCTGTTCACCTCAGGCCATATCGGGATGCTGTGGACCGGTCCGTGGGACCTCAGTCAGATCCGCACCGGAAACCAGCCCTACGGCGTGCAGATCCTCCCCGCGTACCTCAACCATCAGACGATCTCCGGCCCGGACAACTGGGTCGTGTTCAACAACGGCTCGACTCGCACGCACGCGGCATGGGAGTTCCTCAAGTGGTTCACCTCGCCCCAGATCAACCTGCAGTGGTCGCTGATGACGGGTGACCTGCCGGTTCGGGCCGCGACGACCCATCTGTCCGGCTACCAGCAGTTCCTCAACAAGTATCCGGGCATCGGCGTCTGGGCGGCAAACTTGCGGAATGCTGTTCAGGCCCGGCCGGTGACCGTGACCTATCCGAAGATCTCCAATGCGGTCGGCCAGGCGGTGGAAGCTGTCCTTCTGGGCAAGGCGCAGCCGCAGCAGGCGCTGTCGCAGGCCGCACAGCAGGTCAACGCGATACTGGCGGCGCCGAGCTGACCCGCGGGTCGTGACGATGGCGACGACCGCGACCGCAGCGAGCGGGCGCCCCTCGCTGTGGAAGCGAGCGGTGCATTCGGAGCAGATGGCCGGCTGGGCGTTCGTCGCACCGGCCACGTTCCTCATCGGGCTGTTCGGCCTGCTGCCGATCGTGTGGTCGGGGATCATCTCCTTTCAGTCCAACGATCTGCTGTCCACGCCGCACTGGGTCGGCTTGGCGAACTACCGCGCGCTGGCCAAGGACCCGATCTTCCGGTCCGCCGTCGAGCACACGCTCATTTACACGGTCCTGTTCGTCCCGATCTCGGTGGGCGGTGCGCTCGGCGTGGCCGTGGCCTTGAACCGCCGTATCAGAGGCATTCGCTTCTACCGCTTGGCCGTCTTCATCCCCGTCGTGACCTCGACTGTGGCCACCGGGATCATCTTCCTGTGGCTGCTTGACCCGACGTTTGGGTTCGTCAACTACCTTCTGCACGCCGTCGGACTCCCCCAGCAGCGCTTTCTCCAGGATCCCAACCAGGCGCTGTACTGCATCGTGGGTATCACCGTCTGGGGGTGGCTGGGGTTCGACGTGATCATCTATCTCGCCGCGCTCCAGGGCATCCCGCAGGAACTGATGGAAGCGGCAGAGATCGATGGCGCGAGCCGCTGGGGAGCGTTTCGCACGATCGTCCTGCCATTGCTCAGTCCGGCCACGCTATTCCTCGTCGTCTGGTCGACGATCAATGCACTTCAGCTCTTCGACGAGATATACGTGACCACCCGCGGAGGGCCACTCGGTTCGACGACGGTGATTGTCTACTACCTGTACCAGCAGGCGTTCCAGTTCTTCAACGCCGGCTACGGGGCGGCGATCGCGTACGCGCTGTTCGTGGGCATCCTGCTCCTGACCATCTTCCAGCTCTGGTTCGGCTCGCGCCGGGTCTACTACAGGTCCTGAGGCTGAGGATGGCCAGCGAGCCCGTTGTGACCGTTGCGCGACCGCTCCGTCTCGAGCCGCTGCCAGACGTTCCGCGTCGCCGTAAGTTTCCCGTCAGCCCATGGCACCTGTTCCTCATGCCCCTCGCAGCGGTAATGCTTCTGCCGCTGCTCTGGATGTTGGTCATCTCGTTAGAAACCCCACAGCAGGCACAGCAGTTCCCACCGGTCCTCTTCCCCTCGAACCCTCAGTTCCACAACTATCCGGACGCGTTCAACGCGGTCCCGTTCGGTCACTTCTTTATCAACAGCCTGCTCTACTCGCTGGCCACGGTGGCGGGCAACCTGCTGTTTTGCAGCCTCGCGGCCTACGCATTCGCCCGGATGCGGTTCCGGGGCAGCCGCGTGCTGTTCGTCGTACTGCTGGCCACGCTGATGGTGCCGTTCCAGGTCATCCTGATCCCGACCTTCCTGATCGTCAAGCAACTCGGCTTGGTCGACAGCGTCGGCGGCCTGATCGTGCCCAACTTGTGCAGCGCGTTCGGGATCTTCCTTCTGCGTCAGTTCTTCACCACATTGCCGATCGAGCTCGAAGAGGCGGCCCGGATCGATGGCACGTCCCGTTTGGGAATCCTGTTCAAGATCGTGCTGCCGCTCTCGTTGCCTGCGCTGGCGACGCTCGGGATCATTCAGTTCATGTGGTCGTGGAACGACTTCCTCTGGCCGCTGATCATCATCAACACCGACACCCACGCTCCGCTCCAGCTGGGGCTGTCGATGTTTCAGGGGGCACACAGCACACAGTGGAACCTGCTCATGGCGGCCACGGTCATGAGCCAGATCCCGATGCTGCTCGTGTTCCTCTTCGCCCAACGCTGGTTCATCCAGTCGATTGCCTTCACCGGGCTCAAGCAGTGACGGCGGTGCTCGGAGATGCCTGACGTCGCCTTCGACGATGTGACCAAGGAGTTCTCAGGAGGTGCGGTCGCGGTCGATCAGCTCACGCTGGCAGTCGAGGACGGCGAATTCATGATCCTCGTTGGTCCATCGGGTTGCGGCAAGACGACAGCCCTGCGCATGGTGGCCGGGCTCGACAAGCCGACGTCGGGCGTGATCCGTATCGGCGGCCGCGTGGTCAATGAGATTTCCCCACGCGACCGGGACATCGCGATGGTATTTCAGAACTACGCGCTCTACCCACACATGACGGTCTACCGGAACCTCGCTTACGCCCTCAAGCAGCGACACATGCGCCGGACCGACATCGACCAGCGGGTCCAGTCGATCGCCGAGATGCTCGGACTGCGGGAGCTGCTGAAGCGGCGCCCGGCGCAACTATCAGGGGGACAACGTCAGCGTGTGGCCATGGGACGCGCGCTGGTGCGCGAACCGGCGGTGTTCCTGCTCGACGAGCCGCTGTCGAATCTCGACGCCAAGCTCCGCCTCGAGATGCGGACCGAGCTCAAGCGCCTGCACCAGCGGATCGGCGTGACCACCATCTACGTCACGCACGATCAGGTCGAAGCGATGACGCTGGGCGACCACGTCGCGGTACTCGCCGACGGGAAGCTGCAGCAGACCGGAGCGCCACAGGAGGTCTACGACCGGCCCAAGAATGCATTTGTCGCCGGGTTCATCGGCAGTCCTCCGATGAACCTTCTCCGAGGCGTCGCGGCGGGCGGGCGCATCACGGCCGGTGACTTCGCCATCGGACGACCGGGCATCGCCGACGGGGAGGTCATCGTCGGCCTCCGGCCCGGAAGTCTGCGTGCCGCACCCGACGGGCTCCCATCGCTCGATTTCCGGATCGACGTCGTCGAGCCGCTGGGTGACGAGGTCATGCTGCACGGTTTCGTGGCCGCTCCGCTGGCGCGGGTCGGAGACGAGGCGGCCGGGACCGACGGTGAACAGGGGGGCGGACATGAGGGCCGGGCGGTGGCCTGCCTCGGGGCTCGCGAGCGACCAGCGCCTGGGAGCGTGATCCGGCTCGGCATCGATCCGCGAGATGTGCACCTGTTTGACGGCGTGACCGGGCTGGCGATCGGCTGAGCCAGCGCGGCTACGGCCCGACGAACGGGTGGATCTCCCCCTCGGCGGTCGTCGCGAGCTCCAGCGCTCGCATCGGATCGAACCGTCCCGCTCCGGGCATTTCGGCATTCGCGGCGGCGGCCCCGAGGGCGCGGGCCATGGCCAGCGGCCAGGAGACGCCCTGGGAGCGCCCGGCAACCAGACCGGCCAGAAACACGTCGCCGCACCCCACCGGATAGCGCCCGGCGATGTCAAGTTTGCCGTGCCACGACCTCCCATCCGGATCGATCAGCACGGCGCCGTCGAGCCCGAGCGTGATCACCACCGCGTGACCGGCTCCTCCAGCGCCGACGCGGATCTCGTCGGCCGCGTGGAGAGCCGCGTCCAGACCGGAGATCGACCGAGCCAGGAGCTCCCCGGCCTCCTCGAGGTTGATCTTGACCAGGCTGGGTCGGGCCGGAATGCCGGCGGCCAGCGCGGCTCCGCGGACATCGAGAGCCGTCGGCGTGCCTGCCTCGCCGGCGGCGCGGATGAGCCGTGCGTAGCCGTCCATCGGAGCGCCGCGCGGGAGCGAACCGGCCAACACACACCAGCTCGCGCCCGCAAGAAGCGGCGCGACCGCGGCCTCGAGGCGCTGCCAACCGTCCTCCGTGCCGGCGCTGTCCTCCTCGTAGAACTCGGTCATGTCGTAAGTGGCGTGGTCGGCTACGGAGAGGGACGAGCGGGTCTGTCCGTCGACCCAGACAAACTGGCCGCGGACGCCGTCGGCGTTGAGGTGTTCCGCGATCCACCGGCCGGCAGGGCCGGCGAGGAGGCCGCTCGCCACCACCGCCTCGCCGAGGGCCACCGATGCTCGGGCTACGTTGAGCCCCTTCCCTCCGGGAACCTGAGTGAAGCTCACCGGCCGGTGGATCGTTCCCGGTAGGAGCCGAGCGACCTCGAAGAGCTTGTCGATCGACGGGCTTCCCGCGACGCAGAGGATCATCGGGGCGCCTCGAGGGCGGCGAGGGCCTCGGCCCTGGAGGGCTGAGCACCGGTCCCACCTTGCCGGCGGGTCGAGAGGGCGCCGCACGCACAGCCGAGGGACACCATGTCCTCGAGCGGTAGGCCATCGAGGAGCCCCGCGATAACCCCGGCATCGAAGGAGTCGCCCGCGCCAGTGCTGTCGATAGCCTCGACCATGGAGACCGGTGGCACGTCGATGAGCGTGCCGCCGCATGCCGCCAGCGCGCCGCGGGCGCCAAGTTTGACGATCACTGTGCCGCTGATCCCGGCGAGGGCACGCGCAGCCTCACGGGGATCCCGGCCACCACTGATGTTCATCGCCTCCGCAGCGTTGGGGAGGAAGAGGTCGGTGCGGAGGAGCACGTCACTCAGCGTCCCGTCCCAGCGCTCCTGCGGATCCCAGTTGGGGTCGACCGAGGTCGACGTCCCGAAGGCCCGCGCTTGCGCAAACAGCGCCGGGAGTCCGCGGGCGAGGCCGGTCTGCAGGAAGAACGAGGAGACGTGGACATGACGCGCCGAGCGGACAAGCTCCATGTCGATGGCATCCGCGCGCTGCCTCGAGATTGCGCCCGGAAAGGTCAGGAGTGCGCGATCCTCGCGCCGTGCCAGCACGACCGTTACGCCCGTCCGCTGAGCGGCGTCGACGAGCACCCCGCGGGTATCGACGCCCTCCCGGGCAAGCGCGTCGATCATGAAGTGACCAAAGGGGTCGTCTCCGACGACCCCGCAGATCGCGGTCCTCAGGCCGAGCTTCGCCGTTGCGCACGCGAAGATCGCCCCCGAGCCTCCAATGGTCAGCTCGGCGGCCTCGACGAGCCGTTCGACCTGACCGAACCTCGGCTCGACATCCTCTCCGGAGAGCAAGAGATCGGGGTTGCAGTCGCCGAGAACCAGGACGTCGAAGGCCGACACGCTGGATGAGGATGCCAGCATCCCGGGCGCAGCTGCGCTTCGGGGGTATACCGTGACGGGGACATGCCGCCCCTGCGCTCGACCGGGAACGCGACCTTCGACGCCCAGAGCGACTTCTCACGCGCGCTGCGGCGCAACCAGCTCGCCCGCCTCGCCGGGTGGCTGCGCCGCGAGCCCGACGACGTCGACGTCGTGATGCCGTTCGAGGAGGTCGTCGACGCGCTCGGCTTCGCGAGCAAGCAGAGCCGCGGCGTGCACCCCGTCGCGCTCGACGCGATCGTCGGCAGCGTCGACCGCACCCGCGACTTCGACCGCCGCTTCCGGCCGACGAGCCCACGCGTGCGCGCGCGCTGGGAGCGGATCGCGGCGGCGATGCGCCGCGGCGATCCGATGCCGCCCGTCGCCCTCTACAAGATCGGCGAGATGTATTTCGTCGAGGACGGGCACCACCGCATCTCCGTCGCCCGCGCGCTCGGATGGGAGCTGATCGACGCGTCGGTCACCGAGATCGTCACCCAGGTCGGCGCCGACTCCTCGATCCGGATCTCCGATCTGCCGCTCAAGAGCCACGAACGGCTGTTCTGGGAGCGGGTGCCGTTGCCGGTGGCCGAGCGCGCGTCGATCCGGCTCACCGATCCGTGGAAGTACGCCGCCCTCGCCGAGGGTGTCGAGGCGTGGGGGTTCCGCGCGATGCAGGAGCGGGGCGAGTTGCTCGACCGCCCGACCGTCGCCGAGATGTGGCTGCAGGAGGAATACCGCCCGGTGATCGGGCTCCTGCGCGAGGCCGATCTGATCGGCGAGGGCACCGAAACCGACGCTTACGTGCGGGTGGCCAACCAGCGCTACCGCCTGCTGCGCACCCACCAGTGGAACCGCGACGTCGTCCGCCGGCTCGCGCGGCGCCTGAGCGCCGGCTCCCGGAGGCGACCGCGGAGTGAGCCCTCAGGCCGCTGAGGGCTACGGCGGCGCGCTCGCCGCCGGTACCGCCGCCCGACCGCCGTCGCGGTTGGGCATCATGCTCTCGCCCTGTCCCGCGGCGCCGCTCATGGCATGATGGCTCCGTTCGACGCCTGGCGCTTCCGGGTAGGTCCCTGTCTATGTCGCCCGCGTCGGCGCTCCTCGCAGCATTGACGAGGAAACCTGCGAGTACCTCGGAGATCTACGACCCCGTCGGATACGCGACGCTCACCCGAGTAGGGCTGGTCTCCTACCACGCATTTCGAGCCGAGCCGGCGAGGCTGCCGGCCGCAGGACTGCGCGGGAGAACATCGTGACGCCGATGGGCGAACCGACGGCGCTGATCCGCGAACGGCATCTTGCCGCGTGTGCCGCGACGCTCTCGCTGGAGCAGAAGGTGCGACTGCTCACAGGCGCGGATTTCTGGTCGCTTCACCCCGAACCGGCGATCGGCTTGCGTCGCCTGGTTCTTTCCGACGGTCCGGCCGGCGTGCGCGGTGAGACGTGGGACGAACGGCACCATTCCGCCAATCTCCCATCCCCGACGGCGATTGCGGCGAGCTGGGACGAGGAACTGGCTGAGGAACTGGGAAGCCTGCTGGCGTTCGAGGCGCGACGCAAAGGCGTCGATGTCGTGCTGGCCCCGACGGTGAACCTTCACCGGACGCCGTACGGCGGGCGGCATTTCGAGTGCTTCAGCGAGGATCCGCTGCTCACGGCCCGGATCGGCGTCGCCTACGTCCGCGGTCTGCAGGGCGCCGGCGTCGGAGCAACCGTCAAACATTTCGTTGCCAATGATTCCGAGACCGAGCGAATGACCCTGGACGCGCAGCTGGATGAGCGGACTTTGCACGAGGTGTACCTGGCGCCATTCGAAGCGATCGTTCGCGACGCGGGGGCCTGGTCTGTGATGGCGGCCTACAACGGAGTCAACGGCCAGCGGATGACCGAGAACGCACTGCTTCGCGACATACTCCACGACGAGTGGGACTACGACGGGCTCGTCATGTCGGACTGGTTCGCAACCCGGTCAACGGCGGCATCCGCCAACGCGGCGCTTGACCTGGTGATGCCAGGACCGGACGGCCCCTGGGGTGCCGCACTCGTGCGTGCCGTTCGTGATGGCGAGGTCGACGGCGCCAAGATAGACGACAAGGTCGTGCGGCTGCTGCGCCTCGCCGCCCGAGTCGGGGCGCTGGATGAACCATCAGCGCCTCCCGCTCGGCACTTTGACGATGCCCAGGTTGCAGACACGATACGGCGAGCAGCTGCGGCCGGCTTTGTGCTCGTCCGGAACGAGCGCTCGGCGCTTCCGCTCGTCCGCTCGGAGGTGAAGCGCCTCGCGGTCGTCGGCCCCAGCGCCGCCGTGGCACGGACAATGGGCGGCGGAAGCGCGACGGTCTTCCCGGCATACGCCGTGTCGCCTCTGGATGGTCTGCGCGCGGCGCTCGGGCCCGACGTCGAGGTCCGCCACAGCGTTGGCGCACGGGCCAGCACCCGCATCCCCGTGGCGAGCGCTCCTTGGGTCCAGCGATCCGATGGCGCCGGCGGGGTTGAAGTGCGCTTTCTGGCCGGCGACGGCACTGTGCTCATGAGGGAGCATCGCCTGGGCTGCACGTTCAACTGGCTTCACTCCTTCCCATGCACCGCGCCGGTTGAGCGTATCGAGGTGCACGCGGTAATCCGGGCCACAGACCCCGGGACGTACACGATCGCCGCCTCGGGGATCGGGCGCTATCGCCTGTCGCTCGACGGCAAAGAGGTGCTCGACGAGCAGTTGGAGCTGCGAGCGGGTGCAGACGTCGTGGAGGGCCTCGTGGTCCCGCCGCAGGCGTGCCATGAGCTGCATCTTGCCCGGGGAGAGGAGTCAGAGCTCGTTGTCTCCCATGACGTCGGATCCACGCCGGCCGCGGGCGGAGGAGCCGGTGTGGCCTTCCAGCTCGGACTCCAGCCGCCTCATCGCACGGACGACGAGGAAATCGAACGCGCGGTGGCTCTCGCCCGGGAAGCCGACGTCGCGATCGTCGTCGTCGGGACGAGCGCGGAGGTCGAGAGCGAGGGCTTCGATCGGAGCTCGCTGTCGTTGCCCGGCCGGCAGGACGAGCTCGTGCAGCGCGTCGCCGCGGCGAACCCGATGACTGTCGTGGTCGTGAACGCCGGCGCTCCGGTGCTGCTGCCGTGGGCCGAGGAAGTAGCCGCCATCCTGCTCGCCTGGTTTCCGGGTCAGGAGTTTGGGAATGCATTAGCCGATGTTCTGCTTGGCCGAGCCGAGCCCGGAGGGCGCCTGCCGACGACGTGGCCGCGGTCCGAGAGCGGCCTTCCTTCTCCCCAGCCGCGCAACGGGCTGCAGCCCTACGACGAGGGGCTGTTCATCGGCTACCGCGGGTACGACCGCGATGGCAGGAACCCGAGGTATCCACTTGGCCACGGTCTCGGCTTCTCGAGCTGGCGATACCTGTCGATCCACGCGCCGGAGGAAACGGAGCCGGGCGCGGATCTGCAGGTCACCATCGTGCTTCGCAACGTGGGTTCCAGACGTAGCAAGGAGATCGTCCAGGTGTATGCGAGCCGTCCGGGAAGCGCCGTCGAGCGCCCAGTCCGGTGGCTCGTCGGCTTCACGGCCGTTGCGGCGGACGCGGGCGAGGATGTGACCGCGGCCGTCACCATCAGGCCTCGAGCACTCGAGCATTGGAATGTGGAAGTCGGCAGGTGGGAGCTCGAACCCGGCACTTTCCAGCTCTTCGTCGGATCGTCGTCCGCGGCTCTGCCTCTCACTGCCGAAATCGCGACCATCCCGGAAAGCCGCGGTCCGGCGCTCTAGCTGAGGTGAAGACAGCAGCATGAACGACGCTTCTGCGCAGGTGGAGCCGAGCGCTGCCGGCGCGGACACGCCGTGGTGGCGCAGTGCGGTCGTCTACGAGGTCTACATTCGCAGCTTTGCCGATGGTGACGGCGACGGCATCGGAGACATTGCTGGGCTGCGCTCCCGCCTGCCGCACCTCGCTCGTCTGGGAGTGGACGCCCTGTGGATAACCCCGTGGTACCCGTCCCCGATGAAGGACGCCGGCTACGACGTCGCGGATTTCCGCAACATCGAGCCGGTGTTCGGAACTCTGGCCGACGCCGAGGCGATGATCGCCGAGTCGCACCGGCTCGGAATCCGGGTGTTGCTCGACATCGTGCCGAATCACGTCTCTGACCAGCATGAATGGTTTCAGCAGGCGCTGGCTGCCGGCCCCGGATCGCCCGAGCGAGGTCGCTTTATCTTCCGGGACGGCCGTGGCCCCAGCGGTGACGAGCGCCCCAATGACTGGGTGAGCAGGTTCGGCGGTCCGGCATGGAGCCGCGTCACCGAGGCTGACGGACGCCCGGGGCAGTGGTACCTGCACCTGTTCGCGCCTGAGCAGCCAGACCTCGACTGGAACAACGGCAGCGTGCGGGGAGAGTTTGAGGAAACGATGCACTTCTGGTTCCAGCGAGGGGTCGACGGCTTCCGCATCGACGTGGCTCACGGTCTCGTCAAGGCCGACGGCCTCCCGGATGTCGGCTCGATCGTGTGGCCGCCGCTCACTTCGGGCCCGGTCGACCATCCGCACTGGGATCGTGACGAGGTCCATGACATCTACCGCAGGTGGCGGACTCTGGCCGACGGCTATGAGGATTCCCGGATCTTCGTGGCTGAGGCATGGGTGCACAATCCCGAACGCCTGGCTCAGTACGTGCGCGGTGACGAGCTGCACACCGCCTTCAATTTCGACTTCCTGCTCGCCCCTTGGCAGGCAGAGGAGATGCGGGCGTCGATCGTCACGTCACTCAACGCGCATGACCTCGTCGGTGCTCCGCCCACCTGGGTCCTCTCCAACCACGACACGGTCAGAGAGGTGTCTCGGTACGCCCGCCCCCAAAGTGCCCAACCGCGGCACGGGCTGACCGATTTGGTCGATCTGCCGGCCGACTTCGAGGTTGGACTGATGCGCGCTCGCGCCGCAGCGCTGCTGATGCTCGCCCTGCCTGGAGGTGCCTACGTCTACCAGGGTGAGGAGCTCGGCCTGCCCGAGGTCGAGGATCTCCCGGACGAGGTATTGCAGGACCCCACGTGGGAACAGTCGGGCCGCACCGACAGGGGCCGGGACGGCTGCCGCGTGCCGATCCCCTGGTCGGGGGACGAGCCGCCGTACGGATTCAGCCCCGAGGGGGCAGGTGCCTCACCGTGGCTGCCGCAGCCTCACTCATGGGCGGCGCTCACGGTCGAGTCGCAGACCGGCGACGACGCCTCGACCCTTGAGCTCTACCGCCGCGCGCTGAAGATTCGGCGTGGGCACGCTGCGCTCGGCGACGGCGACCTGCGATGGCTCGACGCGCCCGAGGGCGCGATCGCGTTCGCGCGCGATCCGGGATTCGTATGCATCGTCAATTTCTCCGGGGATCCTGTGAGCGCTCCGGACCGCGCGGAGAAGCTGCTCGCCAGCGGTCCTCTGACCGAAGAGGATCGGGTGCCGATGAACACCGCCGTTTGGTACACGGAGTGAAGGTGTCCCGGGGGACACGAAGGAAGGTTTGCGATGCAAGACCAGTCATCGAACCTTGACGTGCTCGCGGCCAGCGTGGAGGCAGCGATCGCAAGCGGGAGCTTCCCGCTGTTCGACCCGCAAGCGGGCGAGACGGTGCTCGCCCCCGACGCGCCGGGCGCAGGGTATTGGGTTGGAGCGCCGAGCGTGGTCTACGACGCCCCATCGCGGCGCGTGTTGATGTCCTATCGCCGCCGCCGACCGCGGGACGGGTCTGTGGATGAGCGTGGCTACGTGGGGATCGTCGCCGAGAGCACCGACGGCGGCCGATCGTTCACCGAGGTGTGGCATGTGACCAAGCAGCAGATCGGGACCTCTTCGCTCGAGCGGTTCTGCTTGCGCCGCTCACCGGCGGGCGACTGGCTGCTGTACACCAGCTGGGAGGACCCGCCGTCGAGCGACCACTGGCGAATCGACCTGCTGCGCGCCCCCGAACCCGAGCGCTTCGACATCTCAACGGCACAACCGGTGATTGCGCCCGCGGATGTCGGCGTTGCCGCCGTGAAGGATCCGTACGTGATCAACCACGGCACACAGATGCTGATGTACATCAGCACGTTCCTGCGGCAACACGGGCCCGCCCCCACGTCGCTCGCAAGCAGCCGAAACAGCCTGCGCTACAAATGGCGCGGCGAGGCACTGGCCGTCGGCAGCAGCGGTGGCTGGGACGCCTACCAGGCAAGGCTCGGGTGCGTGGTCCCGTTCGGCGACGGGTTCGTCGGCTATTACGACGGGGCCGGCAGCGAAGCCGCGGACACCGAGGAGCGCTGCGGAATTGCCTGCAGCCTCGATCTCACCAGCTGGCAGCGCATCTCGGTCCAAGCCCCGGCGCTGGTCTCGCCCCACGCAACCGGATCGCTGCGATACGTCGACGTGGTCAACATCGCCGGTTCGTGGTGGGCGTACTACGAGTGCAGTCGAGCTGACGGCTCGCACGAGCTTCGGCGCAACGAGGTCTCGCGCCGGGAACTCTTCGCCAGCCCAAGCCGCTCGCGGACTCACCTCTGCGCCTAAGATGCCTCCATGGTGGGGCGGCACATGATGCTCACCGGCTTGCTGGTGCTCGGGATGTCCGGATGCGGCAGCAGCAGCCGCCATCCTGCCGCTGCCCCATCGCATCCCACTGCGTCCCTACCGTCGGTTGATCCCATGTCGGCCCCCGCTCCGACCGGGAAGGCCGCCGATCCATCGGCAGTGGAGGTCATCAAAGAGTGGTCGACCAGGTTGCGTGAGGGAGATGTGACTCGGGCGGCCGGCTACTTCGCGATTCCCGGTGAGTTCTTCAACGGCGGCAGCGTGATCGTCATCAGACGGTTCGCCCAAGCCGTGGCGGTCAATGCGACGCTGCCATGCGGCGCGCTCTTTCTGTCCGCAGACCAACGTGGCCGCTACATCAATGCCCTGTTTCGACTCACCGCGCGGAGCGGACCTGGTGGAAGCAAGTGTGCAGGCGGCGCTGGCGCCACCGCCAGAACGAACTTCCTCATCCCCCGTGGGCGGATCGTTGCGTGGGTGCGAGCTCCAGATGACCCAGGCGATAACCAGGCGCCTCCCGCACGGCCACCGGCGCCACAGACGCCGGCTCTGCAACCTGATGCCGCTCCGATCGCGTGAGATCCAAGCGCTCAGTTTGTCGACGTGCTTGCGCACGATCCCCGGCGTTCCCTCGAGCGGCGGGAGGATGATCCGCCAGTGACCGGCGCTCATCGTTTCAGCACGCGGGACGGCGTAGGGCGCCCGCGATGGCGCCGGCGAGGACAAGAAGCGCGATGACCACGGTAAGCGCGTGCAGCAACGTGTAGCGCTGAGCGAGAAGTCCGAGCAGGGGTGGTCCGGCGACGAAGGCGCAATAGCCGATTGACGAGATGACGCTCACTCGAGCCGCGGCCAATGACGGGTCGTCGGCGCCGGCGCTCATGCCTACTGGAAACCCAAGTGAGATTCCTGCGCCCCACAGCACTGTGCCTACGAACGCGACCTCGATGCCGGACCCGAGGGTAAACATGACGAGTCCGGCGATCGCCAGGATCAGGGTCGCATGCAGCACCGGTACCCGTCCGTGCTCGTCGAGAAGTCGTGGACCGCACCAGCGCCCGGCTGTCATTGCGGCCAGGAAGACGGCGAGCGCAAGCGTTCCCACCACGGGTCGCGCCCCGTGACCGTCGATCATGGCCAGGCTGATCCAGTCGTTGCCAGACCCTTCAGCAAACGCCAGCGCGAGCACAAACACGCCGATCAGCACGGTGCGCGTCTCGCGCCAGGCTCTTAGTGACCTGCGAGCGGCTCCCGCGCCTGAGGACAGACGCCCAGGGTTAGCATCGCCATGATCATCAATGAAGGGCCGTACGGCCATCGGCACGCCGCTCGCGACCGCCAGGCCGACGATGGCCAGGTGCGCGGTCACCGACACGCCAAGCGCGAGCATCGCGGCGCCGCCCAGCGCTCCGGCGACCGTCCCGATGCTGAACCCGGCGTGAAAGCGCGGCATGATCGCGCGGGCGCGACGCCGTTCGACGGCCGCACCGTGCACGTTCATCGCGACATCCCAGCTGCCCGTCCCGACTCCCAGCGCGAACAGGCCCACAAGCACCGGGGCCACGCCGATGCGGCAGCCGAACGCGATCACGACCAGACCCGCGCCGGCGACGGTCGCCATGCGCGAGACGACGGCGCGCGCGCCAAATCGGGTAACCACGGGGCCCGATAACGGCAGCGCGATTACCGATCCGGCGGCCATCGCCAATAGGACCAAGCCGAGCTCCGACGAATCCAGATTGAGCTGCTGCCTGACCTGGGGGATCCGCGACGCCCAGCTCGCGACGGCAAAGCCCATGCCGACAAAAGCCGCATACGTGGCGCGCGTCGCCGCGTCGATGGCATGGCGGTCCGGACCGTTCAAGACCCGTACCTTCTACCCGGGACCCTCGCGCCTGTTCGCTGTCGACATGCGTGGAGCTCGAGGTGCGATAGAAGTCGTCGATGCTCGCACGTCTGACAGGGCGAATTGCGCTCATCACCGGCGTGAGCAGGCAGGCGGGAATCGGCTTTGCCATAGCTCAGCGCATGCTCGCTGAAGGCGCCAGCGTTGTCGTACAGTCCTGGGCGCCGCACGACGCCGAGCAGCCATGGGGACCCGATCCGGCCGGTGTGCAAGCGGTGGTCGAGGCCCTCGGAGGCGAGAGCGATCGACTCAGGAGCATCGAGGCTGACTTCGCCGATCCCGAAGCTCCGCGCAGTGTCGTCGACTTCGCCGTCGAACAGCTCGGAGCGGTCGACGTCCTGGTGGCGAACCACGCTCGATCGGCCCCGGGAAGCCTGCCTTCGGTCACGGCACCCGATCTGGATCTGGCCTGGGCGGTCAATGCTCGAGCCGTCGTCCTACTGGTCCAAGCCTATGCCGACCGGCACGATGACTCGCGCCGCGACGGCCGGGTGGTGCTGTTCACCTCCGGGCAGCACTTGGGGCCCATGGCGAGCGAGCTGCCCTACGCGATCAGCAAGGGAGCGGTACATCAGATGACCTGGTCGCTCGCCGACGCGCTCGCGGACCGCGGGATCACGGTGAACGCGATCAATCCCGGCCCGGTCGACACCGGATGGGCCTCGGACGCGGATCGCGAGGCGTTGCGCAACGCGTTTCCCGTCGGGCGCTGGGGCACGCCCGCTGACATCGCGGCAGTCGTGACCTGGCTCGCCGGTGCGGACAGCGCGTGGATCACGGGCCAGGTCATCAACGCCGAGGGCGGCTATCGCCGATGAGGCTCAAGCCCGCAGGTCGCAGAAGGTCGGCGTCAGCAGCACCTGGTCGTCGGTGAGGATGGTCATGGCGGTCAGCCCGGCTGACCACGCCGGCCCGCGGGATCCCATGGCGAACGCCGCCGTGGCGTGAGCGTCCGCCCGCGCGAGCGTCTGGTCGATCATCGTCACGCTCACCGTTCCGACCGGTGGCCGCCCGGTGTGCGGATCGACCACGTGGGCCCCGCGCTCGTAGGCGCCCGAGGTGGCCACAGCGCCGCTGCGGAGCACGACCACCGCCGCGAGCTGGTCGCGCTGGCGCGGATGGCGGATGCCCACGCGCCAGGGTCCGCCGGCCACCCGCACATCACCGCCCGCCTCGATGCACAGCTGCTGGGCGCCGGCGCGGCGAAGTCCCGCGAATGCCACGTCCACCGCCCATCCCTTGACGAGGCCCGACGGGTCGACGCCGCCGGGCAGGGGAGCGTGCGCGTCGAAGTACCCATCGGTCCCGGCTCGCAAGACGTCGCAGTATGCAAGCACCTTCCGAACGAGGGGGTGCGTGTCGGTCAGGCCGATCTCTCCGGCGTTGAGCCGGCTGACGTCGCTGGCCGCGTCGTAGGTGCTGAACCCCCGATCGACCCATCTCAGCCAGGCGAACGCGTGCTCGAGGGCCCGGTAGGGGACGACCCGATCGCGGATCTCGACCGTGACCGCCGTGCCCATGAGATGCTCGGTGCGGCGCTCAGCCACGGCGGGCCGCCTCGATGGCCGCGCGCAGCGATTGGATCCAGACGCGGCTGGTATACGTCGCGCCGCTTACCGTGTCGATGTGCGCGCTGCGGGCGCGCAGGGCCTCGCGGCGCAGGATCGGCTCGGCGCGCGCGTTCAGCGCCTCGGTGTGAGGCCCATCGCCCGTCAGCGCCACGGTCTCCACGCCCGTGAGACGCCCGTCGGTGAGCGTCACGCGGACCTGCACAAGCGAGAACGGCGTCATCATCGGTGGCCCGGTGGCCGTGCGCACGCCGGGCCGCGCCCGGCTGGCCGCCGCTCGCACGGCTGGGCGGTCCGGCTGCGCGGCGCGCAGGTTGAGCGTCCGCGGGGGATGGGTGTGGAAGCGCGCGAGCGCGGCCACCGCTGCGGCGGTCAGGACCAGGGCCACCAGCCCGCGCTTCACAAGGTGAACCTTTCCACGTTGAGGTGCCGGGCGGGGACGCCGAGACCGCGCAGCGTCGCCCGCGTGGACCGGGTCATCTCGGGCGGGCCGCAGACGTACACGTCGCGCTGGGCGATGTCGGGGATGAGGACTCGCAGCTCTGCGCCGGAGAGCGTTCGGTCCGGACCGGTCAGGTAGTGAACCTCGGCGCCGCGGCACGCCGCCAGCGCGTCGAGCTCCTCGCGCAGGATGAGATCCTGGGCGCGGGCGGCGCGGTAAACGACGGCGATCTCGCCGGCCTGCGCCGGCATGTCCTCAAGCAGCGCTCGGATCGGCGTGATCCCGGCGCCACCGGCGATCAGAGCCACGCGCGTGCAGCGCCGGCCCGCCGCGGTGAACGTGCCGTACGGCCCCTCGGCGATGACTCGGGTACCGACCGGCACGGCGGCCAGCCGGGAGCTGAAGTCGCCCAGGCCCTTGACGGTGATGCGCAGGCGACGGCCGTCGGGCGCGGCCGACAGCGAGAAGGGATGCGTCTCCCACCACCGGTCGCGAGTGAGGAAGCGCCAGGCGAAGAACTGGCCCGAGTGGGCGCGCAGGTGGTGCAGCCGCCGGCCGCCGATCTCGATCGAGGTCACGCCCGGGCCCTGAGCGACCACGCTGAGCACGTGCAGGCGATGGCGGGCCGCGCTCAGCAACGGCGCGGCCACGCGACCCGCGAGCACGATGGCCGCCGTGACGAGGTAGAGCGCGGTCCAGTAGGCGCGGGCGAGCGGGTCTCCAACGAAGTCGCTGCCTGTGGCGATCTGGTGGCTGAAGGCCAGGGCGATGGCCAGATAGACGTAGAGGTGGGAGAAGTGCCACGTCTCGTAGCGCAGGGCGCGTCGCAACGGCCCGGCCGAGACGGCCGTCACGGCGATGAGCAGGACGAGCGCGGCGGTGGCCGTGATCACTCCCGGGTAGCCGGTGATCAGGCGCCGCACCTCGGCGGGCACGCTGAGCCGATCGCCGAGCGCGTACCCGGCCGTGATGAGGACGGCGTGGACACCGAGCAGGCCGAGACAGGCGCCGGCGGCGGGACGATGCCAGGCCACCCGCCGGTCCAGACCCGCCAGTCGCTCGAGCGCGGGCAGCCGCGAGAGGAGCACGATCTGGACCAGGGCCAGGTAGGCCCCGAGCAGGCCGGTCAGCCGCCCGGCCCCGACGAGGCCCGTGGCGAGATTGTGCACGTCTCCCGGGCCATGCCGGAGCCACAGCCCGGCGCAGACGACCGCGTTGACGGCGAGGACGAGCTCCAGGGCGAGCGCGGGGACCCTCGACGGCGACCGCGTCATGATGGCCCACCGGCCTCGAGCGCACCGCCAGCCGTGGCGCGCGCCCAGCTGAAGGGCGCGCCACGAAGGCGGCAGGGCGTCCGGGCCTCAGGCGGTCAGACTCGCGCCGCCGTCGGGGTTGAACAGCTTGATCTCGCTGCTTTCGAGCACCAGCTCGATCTCCTGGCCCGGCGCCGCCTTGGACGCGGGATCAAGGCGCGCGACCACGCTGGTGGCACTGCCGTGCTTGGGCAGATCCTCCAGGTGCGCGTCGCGGGCCAGCTCTTCGAGATCAGCCGACGCGGCATGGGTGGCCACGTCAAAGTAGGCGTAGAGCTCGGAGCCCATCGACTCAACCACGTCGATCTTGGCCTTGAAGTGCATGCCCTTGATGCCCTCGCCGGCGAGATAGGCGTCTTCGAAATTCTCCGGGCGAATGCCCACGATGACGTCACGGGCGTTGCCGTCGCCGGTGCGGCTCTGGAGCCGGCTGAGCAGGAGGCCGGGGATGGGGATGTCGCCGAGCGGCGTGCGCACCACCTCGCCCTCAAGCCGCCCCGGCAGGAAGTTCATCGCCGGGGACCCGATGAAGCCGGCCACGAACAGGTTGACGGGATCGTCGTAGAGAACCTTGGGCGCGGCGACCTGCTGCAGGACGCCCGACCGCATGACCGCGACGCGGTCGCCGAGCGTCATTGCCTCGGTCTGGTCATGGGTGACGTACACGGTCGTCGTGCCCAGCCGCTGCTGGATGCGCGACACCTCCGTGCGCATCTGTACGCGCAGCTTGGCGTCGAGGTTGGAAAGGGGCTCGTCCATGAGGAACAGCCTGGGATTGCGGACGATGGCCCGTCCCATGGCCACGCGCTGGCGCTGGCCGCCGGACAGGTTGGCCGGCTTGCGCTCCAGATGCTGCTCGAGGTCGAGGATCTGGGCAGCCTCGGTGACCTTGCTGTCGATCTCCTCCTTGGGCGTCTTGCTCAGCTTGAGCGCGAAGCCCATGTTTTCGCGCACGGTCATGTGCGGATAGAGCGCGTAGTTCTGGAAGACCATCGCGATGTCGCGGTCGCGCGGCTCGAGCTCGTTGACGCGCTCGCCGCCGATGCGCAGCTCGCCATCGGTGATGTCCTCGAGTCCGGCCATCATCCGCAGCGCGGTCGACTTTCCGCACCCGGACGGGCCGACAAGGATCATGAACTCCGAGTCGTTGATCGAAAGCTCCATGTCCCTGACCGCCTCAAAGCCATCTGGATACCGCTTCCAGATGTGGTCAAGTTGAACGTCGGCCATTTCCCCTCCTCAGGTGGACCGTGACGGCGCAGAAATGTACCGGCGGGGCAAGGACTGGAATCGCTTTCGACGCCAATCGGGCCGGCGCCTGACGAAGGACACCAAGCCCTAACGGACCGCTGGTTGGACATCTGACATCGGGGTATACGTATTCCCGAAAAGTGCCCCACTCAAGCGTCATTGGCGCTTGTTCCTTCGGGAGAGGAGAGGTTGTATGCGCACCAAGCTTGCGCCTGTCGTTCTCGCCGTTTGTGCATTGTTCGTAGCTGCCTGCGGCAGCAGCAATAGCAGTGGCAGCGGGGGTGGCTCGGGCGCCAACTCGAGCGTCTCGGGCGCGAAGGTTCTTCCCGCGAGTGCCGCGGACAACCCGCCCAAGGGCACGATCACGTACTGCACCGGGAAGGACACCACGGGCGCCGCCCACTACGTCGTCGCCCAGTTCAACGCCAAGTACGGCGCCCAGGGCTACCACGCCCAGTTGGTGGAGTTCCCGGCCTCGGCTGACCAGCAGCGGGCGCAGTTCATTCAGCGCCAGCAGGCCCACTCGAGCTCCTGCGACGTGTTCTCGTCCGACGTGATCTGGACGGCGGAGTTCTCCAGCCAGAAGTGGCTCTACGACCTCACCCCGTACGTGACGGCGAACGCGTCGAAGTTCATCGCGGCGCCGCTCGAGACCGTTCACTACGGCGGCAAGTACTGGGGCGTTCCCCAGACGAGCGACGCGGCCTTCATCTACTACAAGAAGGGTGAGGCCGTGCCGTCGACCTGGCAGCAGGTCTACGCCGATGCGAAGAAGACGGGCGGCATCGTCTACCAGGGGGCACCGTACGAGGGACTCACGTGTGACTTCCTCGAGCTCGCCTTCGCGGCGGGCGGTCAGGTGCTCTCGGCCGACGGCAAGAAGTCGGCGATCAACTCGCCGCAGAACGTCAAGGCGCTCGAGCTCATGGTCAGCGGCATCAAGGAGGGGTCGGCCCCGCAGGCCGTGACGACGTACATGGAGCCGGAGACCGACCAGGCGTTCACCACGGGCAAGTACGGCTACATGCGCAACTGGACCTACGCATACGCGGCCGACAGCACGGGTGCGCTGAAGGGCAAGATCGAGGCCGCCCCGCTGCCGACCTTCGCCGGCGCAGGTAAGGCGAGCATCCTCGGCGGTCATAACAGCGTCATCAGCGTGTACTCGAAGGATCCGGGCCTCGCGCTCAAGTTTGCCGACTTCTTCGCCTCCCCGGCGATGCAGAAGGCGCAGATCCTCAAGTTCTCGCTCGCGGCCGTCATCCCGTCGGTCTACCACGACGCGGATGTCATGAAGGCGGTCCCGTACTCGTCGCAGCTCCTGCAGGCGCTCTCTCAGGCGCACGCCCGCCCGGTCTCGCCGGTCTACCCGCAGATCTCGGAGGCCATCTACACGAACGTCAACGATGCCCTGGCTGGTCGCGTGAGCCCCCAGGCAGCTCTCCAGAAGGCGGACTCGCAGATCAACTCGGCCCTCGCGACGTTCTAACGATCATGGCCACTGTGGCGAATCACGTTGGAGCGCCGGCGCCCACGCGCCGGCGCTCCAGGAGCCTTTCCGAGAAGCGACTGGCCGTGCTCATGGTCTCGCCCTCGATGATCCTCATCGCGATCGTGGCGGCGTGGCCGATCATCTACGCGATTTGGTTGTCACTGCACCAGTACAGCGTGCGTGTCGCCGGGCTGTCGCGGTGGGTGGGCTTTGACAACTACACGAGTGCTGTGTCGGATCCCGACTGGCGCTCGGCGCTGTACCACACCATCATCTTCACGGTCATCTCCGTGACGCTCGAGACGATCATCGGCCTGGCGATGGCCCTGGCCATGCACCGCGCCTTCCGGGGTCAGGGCCTTCTGCGCACGGTCGTCCTCGTGCCGTGGGCGGTACTCACGGTCGTCACGGCGGTGATGTGGCGAACGATGTTCGTGTCGCCCTACGGCTTCATCAACACGCTCCTGGGCACTCACACGGTGTGGCTTGGACAGGAGCCGTACGCACTGATCATTATCATCCTGGCCGACGTCTGGAAGACCTCGCCGTTCATCGCGCTTCTGCTGCTGGCGGGCCTGCAGGTGATCCCGGACGACATCTATGAGGCGGCCAAGGTCGACGGGGCCACGGCCTGGCAGCGCTTCGTGCGAATCACGCTCCCGCTGCTCAAGCCGGCCATCCTGGTGGCGCTCATCTTCCGCACGCTTGACGCGTTGCGGATCTTCGATCTGCCCTATGTGCTCACTCAGGGCACGGTGGGCACGTCGACGCTGTCGACGATCGCGCAGCAGACCTTCGCCACCAATCGGCTCTACGGCCAGGGAGCGGCGATGGCGATCCTCGCCTTCATCATCGTGATGCTGGTGTCGTTCGGCTACATCCGGTTCGTTGGCGGCAACATCCGTGGAATGACGGCGGAATAGGGAGGATGAGATAAATGGAAGCATCAACCGCTACCTCCGCCGAAGCGGTACCGCGCGCTCGCGCCCGGACGGCCAGGAAGCCGAAAAAGGACCGCACCCCGTGGTACATGTGGCTCGCAGTGGCGGCGATCGTGTTGTTCTGCCTGTTTCCGTTCTACTGGCTGATCAACATGTCGCTCAAAGCGGGCAGCGACCTCAACGGGTCGAGCATCGTCCCGCACCACCCGACGCTGACCAACTACAGCGCGATCTTCAAAAACCCCGACTTCGTCGCTTCGCTACGCAACAGCGCCATCGTGGCGCTCATCACCACGGCACTGGCGCTCATCGTCGGCTCGTTCTGCGCCTACGCTCTCGCCCGCCTCAAACTCCGCGGCAAGGCCATCATCCTGGGCATCGTTCTCTCGATCACGACCTTCCCGCAGATCGCGATCGCGGCGCCACTGTTCAAGCTGTGGTCGGACATTGGGATCTTCGACACCTACATCGGCCTGATCATCCCGTACCTGACCTTCGCGCTCCCGCTCGCCATCTTCATCCTCGTGTCGTTCTTCCGTGAGATCCCCAAGGATCTCGAGGAGGCGGCGCTCGTGGACGGGGCCACGCGCTTCCAGGCGTTCCGCAAGGTCGTGGTGCCGCTCGCCGCTCCCGGCCTGGCCACCGCGGGGATCCTGACGTTCATCGCCGCGTGGAACGAGTTCCTGCTCGCCGTCACGCTGACCGCGACCACCGCGGCCCGGACCGTTCCGGCCGAGATCTCGTTCTTCACCGGGGCGACCGAGCATCAGGTCCCGTACGGGAGCATCGCGGCCGCTTCGGTGGTCATCTCGGTGCCGCTGATCCTGCTCGTGCTGCTGTTCCAGAAGCGCATCGTGGCCGGTCTCACCGCGGGCGCCGTC
Organism: uncultured Solirubrobacterales bacterium; assembly: GCA_963752905.1. Lineage (GTDB taxonomy): Bacteria > Actinomycetota > Thermoleophilia > Solirubrobacterales > Solirubrobacteraceae > Palsa-465. The sequence goes on along the minus strand of CAVWAC010000003.1, from coordinate 379,241 downwards.
AAGGGCTAGAACCGAAAATGATTCACCGAATCGCACTTCCCGGATGACCTGACGGGAGTGGCGGACGGTCTCGGATCTGGCGACGCGCCCGGGTCACGCCGACGGAGAACCTCAGTCTTCGTGCTGGTGGCTGGACCTCCCGGATCGGGGAAGAGCACCCTCGCGCGGCCGCTGGCGAGAGAGCTGTCTCTTCCCCTATTGGCCAAAGACGCGATCAAGGACGCGCTCATTGATGTGCTCGGCGTGCCCGTTACGGTCGAGCAGAGCCGCGAACTGGGGCGTGCGGCGGTGATGGCGATGCTGACCGTGGCCAGGACCAGTCCGGGTGCTGTGCTGGACAGCACCTTCTACCCATACACACTGCCTCACCTGCGAGCTCTGCCGGGACAACTGATCGAGATCCGCTGCGTCTGCCCGCGTGACGTCGTCGAGGCCCGTTACCGAGCCAGGACGGGAACTCGTAGCGCGGGCTACTTCGACTCTGAACGCCCGCTCGAAGAGCTCTGGAACGAGCACCATCTCACTGCCACTGGACTTGGATCGCTTCTCGAGGTCGACACGACCGACGCGGTGGACGCGGCCGCCGTCGCCTCCCCGGTGCAGTCGATCCTGGCGGAGGACACGCGAAGTGCGTCGGCCGATGAACGACGATGGGGAGGGTAGTCGTGCGAGTGCTTTCGCTGACGTGGGTGGGGACGCGGACGACCGAGTACGCGGCCACCGTTGCGTTCTTCAAGGACGTGCTGGGGCTCGGTGTGCGCTCGTCGGAGACCGACTTCGCCGTGCTGGACGTTCCCGGCGGCGCGACGGTCGAGGTGTTCGGACCGAAAAGCCAGTACAACGCGCATCTCACCCACCCCGTGGCCGGATTCCGGGTAGACGATCTCGAGCAGGCGGTCGCTGACCTGCTCGCGGCTGGCGCGGAAATCGTGCTGCCGGTTCAGGGCGGCGGGACGCGATCGTGGATGCACTTCCGCGCTCCCGACGGGTTCGTCTACGAGCTAGTCCAGGACAATGCCGCCTGAAGCATCGCTGGCATAAAGAGCAGCCTCGGATGGCCAGGCTCCAATTGACCGACGGTAAGTCGCCGTACTCGGCCGCGACGGTCCAGGTGTCGTCGAAAACGGGTCACGTCCACGCGGTCCGGCGCAGCATCTCGACGACCAGGAAGGCGAGCTCGAGCGCCTGTTGGGTGTTGAGCCTGGGGTCGCAGGCCGTCTGGTAGCGGGAGGAGAGCTCGCTGTGGGAGATCATCTCGGCGCCCCCGAGGCACTCGGTGACGTTCTCGCCGGTGTGTTCGACGTGGATTCCGCCGGGGTGTGTGCCGAGCTGCTGGTGGACCTCGAAGAACCCCTCGACCTCGTCCATGATGCGGTCGAAGTGCCGCGTCTTGTGACCGCTGGGCGACTCCTCGGTGTTGCCGTGCATCGGGTCGCACTGCCACACGACGCGATGCCCGGACCGGGTTACGGCCTCGACGATCGGCGGTAGGAGCGAGCGGACCGCCTCGTTGCCCATCCGTGAGATGAGCGTGACACGGCCGTCGATCCGCTGCGGATCAAGTCGCTCGACGAGCTCGACCGCCTCCGCAGGCGTGGCCGTCGGGCCGAGCTTGACCGCGACCGGGTTGGCGATCAGCGCCCCGAGGGCGACATGGGCGCCGTCGCGCTGGCGTGTGCGGTCGCCGATCCACGGCTGATGGGCCGAGAGGAGATAGAGCCGATCGCCCTCCGCCCGCAGCAGCGCGCGTTCGTAGTCGAGCACGAGCATCTCGTGGCTCGCGTACAGCTCGACGGTCCGCAGTGAGCTGTCCTCAACGCCGCACGCCGACATGAACCGCAGACCGCGATCGATCTCGGTGGCGACGCGCTCATACCGCTCCCCGGCGCTGGAGCGGCGCACGAAGTCCATGTTCCACTCGTGCAGCCGGTGCAAATCTGCCAGGCCGGCGCCAGTGATCGCGCGGGTCAGATTCATCGCCGCCGCCGCGTTGGCGTACGCACGCACGAGCCGGCCGGGATCCGGCCGCCGCGCGTCCATCGTCGGCTCCAGCGCGTTGACCATGTCGCCGCGATACGACGGGAGGCCCGCCACGTCGGTCTCGGAGGTCCGTGGCTTCGCGTACTGCCCGGCGATGCGCCCGACCTTCACGATGGGCATCGAGATCCCGTACGTCAAGACGACAGCCATCTGCAACAGCGTCCGGATCACCCCGCGCAGATGCGTCTCGGTGTTATCGACGAACGTCTCCGCGCAATCCCCGCCCGTCAACAGGAATGCCTCGCCACGCGCGACCATCCCCAATCGATTCTGGAGCCTGTCGACCTCTGCGGGTACCGCGATCGGCGGGACACCCTCCAGAATCCCGCGGACACGCGCGACGTCGTCACCGTCTGGCCACGCCGGCTGCTGCGCCGCCGGCCGGATCAACGCCTCGCTCACCGCCGCAGCCAACAGGCTCGGAAGCGGCGACGCCGCGGCGGGTGGGGTTGCGGCCACATCGACTGTCCACGTCACCCGACCAAGGCTATGTGACGCCGCCCGTCAGGTCGAGCGCGTGGGCGACCAGACCCTCACCAGCTGGTCGCAGGGCGGCTGCCTACTGGGGGCTGATCAGGTCGTGAACCGGGGCCCCGGCGGGTAGGACGCCTGCAACGACCGAGAGCGAGGTGTGGGATGGAGTACCGGACACTGGGACAGAGCGGCTGCGTGGTCTCGAGCATGGCGCTCGGCACGATGACGTTCGGGACCGAGAGCGACGAGCGCGTGTCGCATGAGCAGCTCGACGTGTTCGTCGAGGCGGGCGGAACCCTGATCGACACCGCCGATGTCTACAGCGGTGGCGTCTCGGAGGAGATCATCGGGCGCTGGTTGGCCAAGCAGCCGCCGGAGATCCGCAGTCAGGTCGTGCTGGCGACCAAGGGCCGATTTCCGATGGGGCCGGGCACGAACGACCTGGGGCTCTCGCGCCGGCACTTGCGCGCGGCCCTGGACGCGTCGCTCACGCGCCTGGGGGTGGACCACATCGACCTCTACCAGGTGCACGCGTTCGATCCCCACACGCCGCTCATCGAGACACTGCAGTTTCTCGACGACGCTGTGCGCTCGGGCAAGGTCGGCTATGTCGGTCTGTCGAACTACACCGGCTGGCAGATCCAGAAGATCGTCGACCTCGCCGAGTTCCGCGGGCTCGCGCGCCCGGTCACGCTGCAGCCGCAGTACAACCTGCTCGTCCGTGAGATCGAGTGGGAGATCGTGCCGGCGTGCGAGTCGACGGGTCTGGGACTGCTGCCCTGGTCGCCGCTCGGCGGCGGCTGGCTCACCGGCAAATACACGAAGTCCGAGCGCCCGAGCGGGCCCACTCGTCTGGGTGAGAACCCCGAGCGCGGCGTCGAGGCCTATGACCGGCGCAGCACGCAGCAGCGCACGTGGGACGTCATCGACGCAGTGCAGTCGGTCGCCGAGGGACGCGGCGTTTCGATGGCGCAGGTCGCTCTGGCCTGGCTCACGGACCGGCCGATGATGACGTCGGTCATCCTCGGCGCGCGGACCGTGGAGCAACTCACGGACAACCTCGGGGCGGCCGGCCTGCACCTCAGCCGAGAGGAGACCGAGCGGCTCGACGTGATCAGCGATCCGGCGCCGTCCGACTATCCCTACGGGGGTCCGGGCGTCGACCAGCGCAGCCGTTCGCTGACCGGACGCGACAGCTGAGACTTATCGGCGAAAAGCCGCCTGCCGCTCGCACCGTCGACCGTGAGGAGCGCGTCCCCGGACACCGAACCGAATCGACGCGGCGGGGTACGGTTCGGCGGTTCGAACGTGCACACCGGTCGCATCACCCCGGAGCTGCTACGACGCAGGCCAGTCCAGGTCATGCTGGTGCTGTGCGGGCTGGCGCTGGCTGCGGCGACGGCGGTAGTTGTGGTGGGCCAGGGTCGGGCCCGCTACGGCGGGTATCACTACGCGCGGCTCGAAGTGGGTGGCGACTCGTATCAGTACCTGGTGTTCGTGCCGGCCAGCTATCGCGGTGCTGCGAATGTGCCCCTGGTGGTCGTGCTCCATGGATGCAGCACGACCGCGAGTCAGCAGGCTGTTGCGAGCGGCTATGCCCAGGTCGCCGAGCAGCGTGGATTTATCGTGTTGTACCCGGACGTTGACGCGGCTGACCTCGCTCACGGGGGGTGTTGGAAGGGAATCTGGGATCCCGGTGCGGAGGGGCAGGGTCGAGGCGACGCCGGGGCGATTGCCGCGATGACGAGGGCGGTGGTCGGGACATGGAGGATCGATCCCGGGCGCGTCTACGTCATTGGGATCTCCGCCGGCGGATTCGAGAGCTCGATTCTCGGCGCGAGCTACCCCGACGTTTACGCGGCGATCGGCATCCACTCCGGCGCCGCGTACACGCGAGTCGAGCTGGGGTGCCTGGCGGAAGGCGTGTCGCCGAGCACTACGGCGACGCTGGCGCGCGCCGCCCTGGGCGCGATGGCGGCGCACGCCCGCGTGATGCCGGTCATCGTGTTCCATGGCGATCAAGACGAGGTGGTTCCCTACCACTGCGGCGAGCAAGCGCTCCATCAGTGGCTCGACACGGACAACCTTGTTCTCGAGCGAGAACACCGCGCCCCCATCTTGGGGAGGCGAGCCGCGGTGAGGAGGGGCGTCGTGCCTCGCGGACGAACGTATACGGTTGTGTCCTACCCGGATGGGCAGGGATGCGCCGTGGCGCAGTTTTGGACGGTCCACGGGATGGGCCACGCTTGGTCCGGCGGATCGAGCGATCCGTCTGTCTCCCGGTACGGGGACTCGCGCGGGCCGAGCGCCGCCGCGGCCTCTTCGAGCTTCTTCTTGCGTTGGAGCCTGTCCGGGGCGGTCGGCCCGTGCGGCTCGTCAGGAACGCTGACCCATCCGCGATTCGGCGGTGTTGCCTCGCTGCTGGATCGGTTAGCCCCGGTTGGCGCATTCCGGGCCGTCGCGCTCAGGCTTCGGGACCGGTGACCCAGGCGTCTATGTCGCGGTGGTGCAGCGTGCGCGCGACCGATACGCGGTGGCGCCCGTCGACGATGTAGTAGCCGTCTGGTTGACGGCGCAGGATGACTGGCGGCAAGGAATCGCCTCGTCGGTGCGCGAGCGCGATCCGCTCCCAGCGCCACCGCACGATCTCCGATGCGGGACGAAACTGCGCGTCGAAGCTTTCGGTCGGCTCGAGCGTGCCGACGATGCTGCGCAGCGGCACGGCCTCGAGCCTGCGGGGCCCGGCGGCCAAGGCGGCCGGCGGCGCGAGCGTTCGGGGGCGCCGGCAGGACCTGCACCGGCGTACCCAGCCGCCCAGCCGGCCCACGAGGTAGGCGCGGCGGGCGTGGCGGAAGTCCCACTGCGCGTCGATCCGTGCCAATCCACTGCTGTGTGCTTGCGGCGAGCTGAACATGACCTCTGCGATGAGCCTGACGTAAGAAGGCCCGCCTGCAATCAGCAATCCGCCTACTTTTGGGCCTTATCCGTGACGCCAGTGTGACTTTCCGCTGGGATAATCGCAAATCATATTTCATTCATGTCGATAAGCTGGGGCTATGGACCCGCGGCGGATGCTCACGTTTCGCGCGGTCGCGCACCGGCGTTCGTTCTCGCACGCCGCCCGCGACCTCTCGCTGTCGCAGCCGGCGGTCTCCAACCAGGTCGCCCAGTTCGAGCGCGAGCTCGGTGTTCGCCTGTTGTCGCGCGGTCCGGGCGGTCTCGAGCTCACCGCCGAGGGCGGGATCGTGCTCGAGCACGCCGACGTGATCGCGGGGCGACTCGAGCTCGCGCGGATGCAGATTGCCGCTGCCGCCCAGGGCCGTCGCGCGCGGCTGCGGATCGGGGCCTTTCCCACCGCGCTGGCCAGTCTCGTGCCCAGAGCGGTCCATCGCCTCCGCCAAGCCCATCCCGACCTTCGCGTCACCTTCGACGAGGGGACCTCCGTGGAGCTGTCGGCCAAATTGAGCACCGGTGCGCTCGACATCGCCATCGTCTTCGAAGAGACGGGCATCGTCCCCGACGCCCCCGGGGCCCAGCTCCTGCTGCGCGAACGGTTCTTGGTCGCGCTTCCCCCTGACCATCGGCTCGCGCGACGGCGCGCGGTCCGCTTGGCCGAGCTGAGCCAGGATGACTGGAGCGTCGCGCTGACCGATGGCATGATCGTCCGGGCCTGTCGCAACGCGGGCTTCGAGCCCAATGTCGTCTCGATCACGCACGATCAGCTCGCGATCAGCGCGCTTGTCCGGCGAGGGCTCGCCGTCACGCTCGTCCCCGAACTGCTCGCGGACCCGTTTCGCGACCTCGCCCTGAGGCCGATCGCCGAGTCAGACCTCGCGCGAGACGTCTACGCGCTGCTCCCACCGGGCGGGCGGCACGCCCTCATCCCGGACGTCCTCGACGCGCTCGCGGCGATCTCGGCCAGCTTCACCCCAGCGCCAGCCCAGGGCCGTGGACAACGCGGTCGCGACGGCGGCTAGAACGGCGCGTCGATCTTCTCGCTCGGCCATGCGGGGACCGTATCGAGCGGGCGCACGCGCACCGGCGCGGGGATACGGCGTGAGGCGGAAAATGCTGTAGCGATGAATCGGATGACTCCAGACAACGTGCTCGGCAGCTCGATCCTCTCCGATGAAGGGTGGCCGTACGCGTCGTCGCAGCCGATCGACGAGCAGGATCCCGGTCGCTTTCATGCCCTGTTCGGGCGTGACTCCCTGATCACCTCACTGCAGGTGCTGCCCGCGCACCCAGAAGTGGCGCGTGCGACGCTCCGGGTCCTCGCTGCCCTCCAGGGTGAGCGCTTCGATGCCTGGGCGGATGAGGAGCCGGGGAAGATCGTCCACGAGTACCGCCCACAAGCGGAACCCCGCTTCGAGCAGATGGGCTGGCCGGTGCGAGATGGGCAGTTGCGCTACTACGGCTCGGCGGATGCCACATCCTGGTTTCTCGTCGTGCTCGCGAAGCTCGGCGATGTCGCGCTCGAGAAGGAGCTCTCACGTCACTGGCGGGCGGCCAGTGCGTGGGTCGAGCAAGCGCTCGAACGCGGCGACGGACTGATCCGTCATGGGCCGCGTCTGGGCCGTGGCGGGCTGGCTCAGCAGGGCTGGCGGGACACCTCGGACCCGCTGCAGGCGTACGGTGGCGGGATCATCGACGCCGACGGCCGGAGCCCCGACCCGCCGGTCGCGGATGCAGACACGCAGGCGGTGACCGTCGCCGCGCTGCGGGCCACCGCTCGGTTGTCCGGGGACGACCGATGGTTGTCGCTGGCCGAGCGGACCACGGAGCGAATCGCGCGCGCGTTCTCGCCGGACGCGCTGGCGGTTGACCGGCGGGATCGGCGCGTGTCGGGAGCGGGTTCGCAGCTGGGATGGCTGTTGTGGGCCGACGCGCTGCCGGCGTCCGAGTGCGATGCCTACGCCGAACGGCTCTGCCGGCCCGACGTGCTGACTGACTTCGGGCTGCGCACCCTCGCGTCCACGCACCCCCAATTCGACGCGAGCGCCTACCATCGCGGCGCCGTCTGGCCGTTCGACTCGTGGTTGGGATGGGGTGGTCTGCGCGCGGCCGGCCGCGGTGACGAGGCCGAGCGGGTGCGCCAGGGCGTACTGATCGCGCTCGACCAGCTCGGAGACGCTCCCGAGCTCTACGCCGTCACATCCGGCGCGCCCGCGTCGATTCCGATCGCCAACCGCGTGCAGGCGTGGACGATCGGTGCGCGGTTTGCGCTCGAGCGGGGCTGGGACGGGCGTATCAGCCGTTGACCGCGCCGGCGGTGAGGACGGCGACGATCCGCTTCTGGAGGATCACGACCGGGAAACCGGGCTGCGCGAAACCCAGCCGCCGTGGGCCGGAATCATGTGCAAATTCGCGCCGTCGCCCGGACGCGCCTCGACGGCGAGCGCGCGCTCGCCGCCGTCGAGCCCCAGGGCGGGCTGCGGCTCGTCGCCGAGGTTGATCGCGACGAGGTGCTCACCCCGACGGAGGACGATCGTGCTCGCCGGCCCGTCGACGAACTCGACCGGACCGGCGAGCTGTCCGCGCAGCCCGGCGAGAACCCGGATCAGGTTCAGGTGCGAGCCGGGATCGCGCTCCTGGGCGGCGACGCTCGCCGCAGCTCCGTCTCCGACCGGCAGCCAGGGCGTGCCGGTGGTGAAGCCACCGCCCCGCTCGTCGGTCCACGGCATCGGGTGGCGCAGGACGTCGCGGCCGAAGCGGTCAAGCGGCGGGCCGTCCTGCTGGGCGTCGGCGATCCCGAGCTCGTCGCCCTGGAAGACGAACACGGGCCCCGGCAGGCTCATCAGCAGGGTGGTGACCGCACGGGCGTTGCCCGGCCCGACGCGGCTGGCCAGCCGGCTGAAGTCGTGGTTGGAGAGCACCCACCCCTGCTTGCCGGCCTCGATCGCCGAGGCGATCGCCGCGCGGAGGGCGTCTGCGGTCGGCGGCGCGTGCAGCGTCTCGAACGCGAACACCGCGTCGAGCGCGTCGAGGTAGGGCGCGAGCTGGTCGGAGGGGAGGTACACCTCGCCGATGAGCGCGGCGTCGGGACCGACCGCGCCGCGGATCGACTGCAGCGCGGCGCCGATGTCGGGGGCGTTGCTCGAGTTGACGTGGTGCAGGGTGCCGTACTGCTCGTCGAGCGGCAGCGCCGGCGGCCGGGTGGCGATCGGATCGTCGCGCAGCTCGGGGTGCTTGAGCAGACGGTCGAGAGCGTCGAGGCGGAACCCGTCGACGCCGCGTTCGCGCCAGAACCGCAGCGCCCCGGCCATCGCCTCGCGCACGTCCGGGTTGCGCCAGTTGAGATCGGCCTGCTCGGGAAAGAACGAGTGCAGGTAGAAGCGCCCGGTGACCGGATCTCGCTCCCAGGCCGTGCCGCCGAAGCTGGCCAGCCAGTTGTTCGGCGGCGCGTCGGCCCACACGTAGTAGTCGGGGTGCTCGCGGAACCAGGCGTGCGCGATTGAGGTGTGGCAGGGCACGAAGTCGAGCAGCACGCGGAGCTCGAGCTGATGGGCGCGGGCGACGAGCGCGTCGAGGTCGGCGAGCGTCCCGAACGCGGGCTCGACGGCCGTGTAGTCGCTGACGTCGTAGCCGAAGTCGGCGTTCGGGGACGGGTAGATCGGGGTCAGCCAGACGGCGTCGGCGCCGAGCTCGGCGATGTAGCGCAGGCGCGCGGTGACGCCCGGCAGGTCGCCGACGCCGTCGCCGTCGGTGTCCTGGAACGAGCGCACGTAAACCTGGTAGACCACGGCGTCCTCCAACCACATGCGGCCGGAGGCTAACCGGTGCGGCCGCAAAATAAGGTTGTTGCCGCGGCCGATCCCGGGTATGACACCCCCATGGCGGCCGAGAGCGAGACCGGGCAGCGCAAGTCGGAGACGGCCGAGGACCGGCGCAAGTCGCAGACGGCCGAGGACCGGGGCGAGCGGGGCACCGCCGAGCGGCGGGCCGGAGGCCCCGCGGATCCGACCGACCTCTCACGCCACAGCTGGCTCGCCGTGCTCAAGCGCACGGTCAAGGAGTTCCAGGCCGACAACCTCACCGACCTCGCCGCGGCGCTCACCTACTACGGGGTGCTGTCGATCTTCCCGATGCTGATCGTGCTCGTCTCGGTCCTCGGGCTGATCGGCCATTCCGCGACCGAGCCGCTCGTGCAGAACCTCGGCAAGGTGGCGCCGGGGCCGGCCAAGGACATCTTCACCAGCGCGATCCACAACGTCGACGCCGCCCAGGGCACGGCCGGGCTGGCGTTCGTCGTCGGCATCGTCCTCGCGCTGTGGTCGGCCTCGAGCTACATCGCCGCCTTCATGCGCGCCGCGAACATCGTCTGGGACGTCGAGGAGGGCCGGCCGATGTGGAAGACGATCCCCGTGCGGCTCGCCGTGACCCTCGTCACCGTCGTGCTGCTGACGCTCGCCGCGCTCGCCGTCGTGCTTACCGGCGGTCTCGCCCGCCAGCTCGGCGACGTCATCGGCGTCGGCTCGACCGCGGTCCAGGTCTGGGACATCGCCAAATGGCCCGTGCTCGTCGTCGTCCTGATCGTCATCCTCGGCATCCTCTACTGGGCCTCGCCGAACGTGCGGCAGCCCGGCTGGCGCTGGATCAGCCCGGGCGGCGTCCTCGCCGTGCTCCTGTGGCTCCTCGCCTCGGCGCTGTTCGCGCTCTACGTCGCCAACTTCTCCTCCTACAACAAGACCTACGGCGCGCTCGCCTCGGTCGTCGTGTTCCTCATTTGGCTGTGGATCAGCAACACGGTCATCCTGCTCGGCGCCGAGTTCAACGCCGAGCTCGCCCGCGAGCGCCAGATCCGCGCCGGCCACGTGGCCGCGGATGACGAGCCGTACCTGCCCCCACGGGACGAGCCGAAGGAGTAGGGCGACAGGGGGCGAACGGGCCGGATAGGGGGCGCGCCGATCCGCACGCCCCCCAGCGACTTACATCTCGAACGCGGGCTCGGCGCTGCGGACCTGCGCGGTCTGCGACCGCGGCCGCAGCAGCGCGCCGGTGAACACGGCGCCGATGGCGAAGATCACCGCCGACCACGTGAACGCGGTTGTGTAGCCGTGAACCGCGGCCTGCGCCGCGAGGCCCGCCGACCCGACGTGCGAGGTGGCGAAGCTCGCCGTGGCGGTGACTGCGATCGTCGACAGCAGGGCGGTGCCGATCGAGCCGCCGACCTGCTGGGAGACGTTGACCATGGCCGAGGCCACGCCGGCGTCGTCCTGTCCCACCCCGAGCGTCGCGGTCGCGATCGACGGGGCGAAGATCAGGCCGAAGCCGAGGCCCATGACGAGCAGCGAGGGGAGGATCGCTGCGGCGTAGCTCGCGTGCGGGCCGAGGCCGGTCAGGTACAGCATCCCGGCCGCGCCCATCAGCATCCCGGTCGGCACGAGCGGCCGGGCGCCGAAGCGGGGCACGAGCCGGACGTTGGCGGTGATCGAGGAGAACATGATGCAGGCGACCATCGGCAGGAAGGCGACCCCGGACATGATCGGCGAGAGGCCGAGGTTCTGCTGCAGGTAGTAGGTGAGGAACAGGAACACGGCGAAGATCGCGATCGCCGACATCGCGACCGCCAGATAGGACCCGCCGCGGTCACGGTCCACGACGATCCGCAGCGGCAGCAGTGGATGCTCGACGCGGCTCTCGACGAGCACGAAGGCGCTCAGCAGGACGACGGCGAGGGTGAGCATCCCGACGGTGAGGGAGTTGCCCCAGCTCGTCGTGCTCGCGTGGGAGAACCCGTAGACGAGCGAGAACAGGCCGCTTGTGGCGAGCAGCGCGCCCGGGATGTCGATCCGGGGCCGATGCTCAGGCCGGACGTTGTGCAGGAGCACGAGCGCGCCCGCGATGCCGGCGCCGGCGAACAGCAGGTTCACGTACAGGCACCAGCGCCAGGACAGGTACTCGGTGAGGAAGCCGCCGAGCAGCAGCCCGACGGCGGCGCCGCTGCCGGCCAGGGCGCCGAAGATGCCGAACGCCTTCGCCCGCTCACCTGGCTCGGTGAAGGTGGTGGCCAGCAGCGACAGCGCGGCGGGCGCGAGGATGGCGCCGAACGCGCCCTGGACGGCGCGTGCGGTGATGAGCATCCCGAACGACTGGGCCGCGCCGCCGACGGCGGAGGCGATGGCGAAGCCGAGCAGGCCGCCGATAAAGGTCCACTTGCGGCCGAACAGGTCGGAGATGCGCCCGCCGAGGAGCAGCAGCGACCCGAACGACAGGGCGTAGGCCGTCACCACCCACTGGCGGTTGTCGTTGGTGAAGTGCAACGCCTTCTGCGCAGACGGCAGGGCGATGTTGACGATCGTGGCGTCAAGGACCACCATTAGCTGGGCGATCCCGAGAATCGCCAGCACAAGCCAGCGACGTTCGTGGTGGGGGTTGGTCATGAAGGCACTCCCGCTAAACGGAGGATGGATCTCAACTTTCCCCGTCACCGTAGCACATACGGAGGTTAGCCCTCCGCTTTCCCGCTAAAGTTACGGACATGTCAACAATCGAGCGTCCCCTGAGACGAGATGCCGAGCGCAATCGCTTGCGCATCCTGCAAGCCGCCCGCGAGCTCTTCGCTGAGCGCGGGCTGGCCGTGACGCTCGACGACGTAGCCCATCGCGCCGGCCTCGGCGTCGGCACCGTCTACCGCCGCTTCTCCTGCCGCGACCAGCTCATCGACGCTCTGTTCGAGCAGCAGATGGTCGAGATCGTCGGCCTCGCCGACGAGGCGCTCGCGATCGAGGATCCCTGGCTCGGGCTGACGACCTTCCTCGAACGGCTCGTCGCCCTCCAGGCGACCGACCGCGGGCTCAAGGAGGCGCTGCTCGGCACCACCGAGGGGCGCGAGCGCGTCGCCCACGTCCGTGAGCAAATGCGGCCCCGGGTCACCGAGCTCGTGCGCCGCGCCCAGGAGGCCGGCGAGCTGCGCGACGACCTCTCCGCGTCGGACCTCGCGCTGATGCAGCTGATGGTCGGGACCATCGCCGACGTGACGCCGCCGGCCCAGCCCGAGCTCTGGCGGCGCTTTCTCACGCTCCTGCTCGACGGGATGCGGGCCGATCGCATGTGCACGCCGCTCCCCGAGCCGGCGCTCGACATCGCCGAGCTCGACGAGTGCATGTGCCGCTGGCGGCCCGCGCGCCGTCCGAGCTAGGCGCCTGAGTTCCGACTCACGACACTAGGCCGACGAAGACACGAAGGACGACGACCCGGCGAGCAGCGCCGCCGCCACGGCCTCGGGGTCGTCCCACATCGGCACGTGCCCGCAACCGGGCAGGCCGAGGCTGGTCACGTTCGGCGGCAGCGAGCGGGGGCGGGCGACGATGCGGTCGAACTCGGGCCACACGAGGGTGACCGGCACCTCGATCTCGTCGAGCCGCGCGAAGGTGGCCGACCGCATCGCCCGGTTGGCGGCGGTGAATCCCGGTGCGTCGGCGTAGGCGCGGACGAGCGCGAGGGCCGCGTCGCTCGGCACCTGAACCGGGCGGGCGACGGTGCCAGACAGGATCGCCCGGCGCGTGGCGGGGACCCGCAGCACCAACGGCAGCAGCAGGCGCGCCGCACGGGCCACCGAGCGGGCGACCTCGGGCTTGGGGGCGAGCGGGCGCGTCCACAGTCCGGCGGGGGCGATCGCGGTGACGCTCGCGGCGTCGCCGCGCAGGGCGGACTCGAACGCCACCCACCCGCCGAGCGAGTTTCCGGCCAGGTGGGCTCCGCCGGGAGGGATCCCGAGCTCGCTCGCCAGCGCGCCGACGACGCGCGCCAGGTCGCCGGGGTGTGCGGGGCCGGCGACGGCGGGGCTCTCGCCGAAGCCCGGCAGGTCGACGGCGATGCAGTCGCGGTGCGCGGACAGGCGCGCGAGCACGGGGCGCCAGACGCGACGGTCAGCGCCGAGCGGATGCAACAGGACGAGCGGCGGCCCGGAGCCGACCCGGTCGTAGGCGAGGGCGTTCATGCTCGAGAGACCATACGGCGGGCACGGGACGCCGGATCACCCGATTCGGGGGATCGGCGTCGGCTCGGGCCGGGTATCGTTGGCGTTCGCATGGAAGCGAAGCGCTGGCGCATCATCGTTGTCACCGCGGGGCTGCTCGCGGTGCTCGCCGCTGGCGCCGCGCTCGCGCTCACGCCGGCGACCCCGATCGAGAGCACCGGCCCGGCGCCCGCGCTGCCCGCCTTCACCGGGCATGCGGCCACGTCGCATCCGGTGCCCGGCGTGCAGACCGCGTGGCAGGACCCGTTCATGGCCGCGGACCCCGGCAACAGCGTCCACAACGACGCCTGGGCGAGCGATAACTACACCGGGCTGTCGGGACCGCTCGGGCGCCGGCCGACGACCCTCTCGACCGCGATCGGACGCGACTGCATCACGCTTGCCTTCGAGCCCAACGGACGGATCGTCGGCACGTGCACCGACCTCAAGCACGGGCCCGGGATGTACCTCCTCGATCCGCGCACGCTCGCCACGCTCGCCTTCTACCAGCTCCCGTTCGTGCCGCCGCCGGCCGGGACCAACCCTGCGCTCAACACCACCGGCGGGGCGTACTTCTACCTCGACAACCACAACCGCGCGGTGCTCGCGGCGTCGAACAGCCACATCCTCGTCGTCGCCCTGCGCGGCCCCAGCGCCGCCCCGCGGTTCGTGCCGGTCGCGAGGTAGCCGTGCCTGTCGGCCGGCGATCGCATCCCGTCGGTCCTGCCCGACGCCCAGGGCAGGCTGTGGTTCGTCGGGCGCTATCACGGCGCCGTCGGTGTGCTCGACCCGCGCACCGGCCGCTGCCGCTCGCTGATCCTCGGTCAGGAGATCGAGAACTCGTTCGCCGTCGGCCGCGACGGCGTCTACATCGTCACCGACAAGGCGATGTACAAGTTCCACGCCGGGGCCGACCTGCTGCCGCACATCGTCTGGAGCAGGACCTACCGCAACACCGGCGTCCACAAGCCGGGGCAGATCAACGCCGGCTCGGGCACGACACCGACGTTGATCGGGTCGCTCACCGGCCGCCGCAGCGCGACGCCGGCGTACGTCGCGATCACCGACAACGCCGACCCCATGGACGTCGTTGTGTATCGCACCGCTGACCGTCTCGGCCGCGGTCAGCGCCGGGTCGTCTGCACCGTGCCGGTGTTCAGCAAGGGCGCGAGCGCCGACGAGAACTCGCTCATCTCGATGGGACGCTCGCTGATCGTCGAGAACAACTACGGCTACGACCTGCAGAAGTGGAACGACGTGATCGCCGGCGGAATCAAGGTCGGCGGCAATCTCGGCCTGATCAGCGCGCCGGGGATGGACCGGATCGACATCGCTCCCACCGGCTCGGGCTGCCACATCGTGTGGCGCAACAACCAGATCCACACCGCGTCGGCGGTGGCCAAGGGCGACACGGCCAACGGCCTCATCTACACCTACGCCAAGGTCCACGACCCGCGCGTGCCCGGCGCGGGCGTGTGGGCCTGGGCCGCCCTCGACTACCGCACCGGGCGCATCGACTGGATGCGGGTCGCCGGCCACGGCGGCCTCTACAACAACCATTACGCGGGGATCGCGCTCGGACGCAATCCCGCGAGCGGCCACACATCGCTGTACCTCGGCGGGGTCGGCGGAATCGTCGCCCTGCGCGACGGATAATCCGCGTCAGAGCCTAGGGGGCGCCGCCTGCGGGTAGCTCTCTCGGGTGAGCGAGCACTCGGGACCCTACGAGACGGCCTTCGTCCTCGGCGGCGGCGGACTTCTCGGCGCGCACGAGGTGGGCATGCTGCGGGCGCTCGCCGAGCTCGGGGTCGAGCCCGACGTCGTGCTCGGCACCTCGATCGGCGCGGTCAACGGCGCGTTCTTCGCCGCGGATCCCACGCGGGACGGGGTGCAGCGTTTGGCCGAGGTCTGGGATCAGGCCAACCACACCGCCCTGTCCGCCCTGACGATGGCGCGTCGGGTGACGACGCTCGCCCGTAGCGGCACGCACCTGCAGCGCGTCGCCGACGTCAAGCACCGGCTCGAGGAGGTGCTGCCGGTCGAGCGCGTCGAGCAGCTCGCGACGCCCTTTCAGTGCGTGGCCGCGTCGATCGAACGCGCGGCCGAGCACTGGTTCGATCGCGGCCCGCTTGCCGAGATCATCCTCGCGTCGTGCTCGGTCCCCGGCGTGCTGCCACCGATCCGGATCGACGGCGAGCACTTCATCGACGGAGGGATCGTCAACTCGATCCCGGTGAGCCGGGCCGTCGCGCTCGGCGCCAGGCGGATATTCGTCCTCCAGGTCGGCCGGCTCGAGCAGCCGCTCAAGCCGCCGCGCTGGCCGTGGGAGGTCGGGCTCGTCGCCTTCGAGGTCGCGCGGCGTCACCGCTTCGCCCACGACCTGCATTCGCTGCCCGAGGGCATCGAGCTGCACATCCTGCCGACGGGCGGGTCGGCGGCGCCGGCCTACAACGACCTCGCGGGCCCGCTCAAGGTCCGGCGTCTGGCCCGCACGATCACGCACCAGATCGATGCGGCCTACGAGGCGTCGATGCGCTACCTCGCGGCCGAGGAGAGCGTGCGGCGATGATGTCCTCGCGGTGGCTGCGCCGGCCTCTGAGCATCACCGGGTGGGTGCTGGTCGGCGGCCTCGCCCTCGTGCTCTCGCCGGTGCTGTTCCTCGTCGCCGGCGTCGCCGCCGCGCTCACCCGCGAGCGCAAGCCGCTCGTCCTCGTCCGGGTCGTGGTCGCCTATCTCGTGCGTGAGCTGCTCATGCTCGTCGCCTGCGGCGCGCTGTGGCTGCGCAGCGGCGCGGGCCTGCTGATGGGCACGCCCACGGTCCAGCGCTGGCACTGGCGGCTGCTGAGGTGGTTCGTCCATGGGGTCACCGGGCCGGCCGTGCGAGCCCTCGACATCGGCATCGCCGAGGACGCTTCGAATGAGGCCGACCGGGCGCTCAGCGACGGGGGTGCGCTCATCCTGTTCAGCCGCCATGCCGGTCCGGGCGACACGATGATCCTCATCGACATGCTGCTGTCCCGGTTTGGCCGGCGTCCGAGCGTCGTGTTCAAGCAGGCGGTCGCATTCGATCCCTCCGTCGACCTGATCGCCCATCGCCTCCCGCATGCCGTGCTGGACACCGACGACCGTCAGGCGTGCGAGGCGCGGATCGCGGCCACGACTGACCGGCTCGGGTCGCGCGGCGTGCTCGTCCTGTTCCCCGAGGGCGGCAACTTCACTCCCGAGCGCCGTCGCCGCGCCGTGCGTCACCTGCGGCAGAAGGGCAACCACGCGGCCGCCGACGCGGCCACGACGATGAACCACGTGCTGCCGCCACGACCGCTCGGCGCGCTTGCGGCACTTCAGGCCAGGCCCGACGCCGACGTCGTGTTCGCCGCTCACACCGGCCTCGGGCTCGCCGCCTATCCGCGCGAGCTGTACCGCGAGATGCCGATCGGCCGCACTCTGACCATGCGCCGGTGGCTCGTTCCGCGGGCGGAGATTCCCGCCGACCCCGACGAGCAGGTGGAGTGGCTGACCGACTGGTGGCGGCGCATCGATGAGTGGATCGACGATCAGGGCGCCGAGCCGAGGCCGGCTCAGGCCGTCGCCTCCTCCTAAACCGCCGTCCGGTCATGATTGAGGGATGACACGGTGCTTCGGTGGCGTCGAGACGGGCGGGACGTGGTGCGTGTGCGGCGTCGGGAACGTGGCGGGCGAGATCGGGGCCGACGCCCGTTTCCGCACCGGCTCGCCGCCGGAGACGATCGAGCGGATCGCCGAGTTCTTCGCCGGTCAGCCGCGGTGTGAGCGGATCGGCATCGGCGCCTTTGGGCCGCTCGACCTGCGCCTCGACTCGCCGACGTGGGGGTACGTGACGACGACGCCGAAGCCGGGATGGCAGCACACCCCGCTCGCGCCGACGCTCGCGGCGCGCCTCGGCGTGCCCGTCAGCTTCGACACCGACGTCAACGCCGCGGCGGTCGGCGAGCACCGCTGGGGTGCCGGGCGCGGGATCTCGAGCCTCTGCTACCTAACCGTCGGGACGGGGATCGGGGCCGGGCTGCTCCTCGACGGCCGCCCCGTCCATGGACTCATCCACCCCGAGGTCGGACACCTGCGCATCCCCCACGATCGCGAGCGCGACCCGTTCGACGGCGTCTGCCCCCTCCACGGCGACTGCTGGGAGGGGCTGGCCGCGGGTCCGGCGATCGCCAAGCGCTTCGACGCCGATCCCCGTGACCTGCCCGACGGTCATCCGGCCTGGGCGCTCGCCGCCGAGTACATCGCGCTCGGCATCCTCGCCATCGTCATGGTCGCCTCGCCCGAGCGGGTGATCGCCGGTGGCGGGGTGATGGAGCGCCCCGGGCTGCTGCCCGCCGTGCGCGCGCGGCTCGCCGAGCTCGTCGGCGGCTACCTCGAGAGCCCGCTGCTCGGCGAGGCGATCGACGACTACCTCGTCGCGCCGGAGCTCGGCGACGACGCCGGCGTGCTCGGCGCGATTGCGCTCGCTCAGCTCGCGACCGACGGCTCGACGGCCTGACGCGCCGGTCGCGTCCGGACAGGACGTGCGGGGCGCGGCAGCCACGCCAACCACGCCGGCAGGTACCACGCGCGCTCCCCGAGCAAGGCGAGTGTCGCCGGCAGCAGCACGCCGCGGATGACCGTCGCGTCGATGAGGATCGCCGCGGCGAGGCCAACCCCGAGCTGCTTGAACTCGATCATCCGCAGCGTCCCGAAGATCGCGAACACGCCGACCATCACGAACGCCGCGCTGGTCACCACACCGGCCGTGCTGCGCACGCCGCGCAGTGTCGCCTCGCGGGCGTCGAGGCCGCGCTCGATCCCCTCGCGCACGCGGCTGAGGATGAACACGTGGTAGTCCATCGAGAGGCCGAAGAGCACGACGAACAGGAACAGCGGCAGCCACGAGGTGATCTCGCTGCGGCCCTCGAAGCCGAGCAGCCCATGGAGGTGTCCGTCCTGGAAGACGAGGACGAGCAGGCCGTAGGCCGCGCCGACGGAGAGCAGGTTGAGCACGATCGCCTGCAGCGGGATGACCACCGAGCGGAAGCTCACGAGCAGCAGCAGGAACGCCATCCCGAGCACGAAGGCGAAGACGATCGCCAGGTGGGAGTCCATCACGGCGTTGAAGTCGGCCGTCCCCGCGGTCATGCCGGTGACGCCGGCTTCGACACCCGGCAGCGCACCCACCGTCGAGCGCGTGATCGCCCGTAGCCGGGCCAGCGCCGCATCCGAGCGGGCGTCGGTTCCGCCGCCGGCGATCGGGATCGAGATCGTCTCCACGCGCCCGTCGCCGCTGTGCTGTATGCCGATCGGCCGGTGCAGGCCGGGCGCGCGGCGCGCCTGCGCGAGCAGGCGCGCGACCGCGCCCTGGACCGCAGGCGCCTGCACGTCACGGGCGAGGATGCCGACGACGGCGGGCGCCGGGCCGCCGGGGAAGGCCGCCTCGATCCGGTCATAGGTGCGCATGATCGGGATGCTCCGGGGCAGCGATCCGGTGCCGGGGAGCGCCGTGTGCATGCCCAGCACCGGCAGCGTGAGGGCGAGCAGCGCGAGCGCGCTGATCGCCGCGGAGGGGCCGGGGTGACACATCACCGGGCGCAGGACGGCGCTCCACACCCGCGACTGGCGGTCGGCGCGCCGAAGCCGGTGGAGGACCGGGATCCGGCCCTTCTCGATCCGGTGACCGAGCGCGCTCATCACCGCCGGGAGCACGGTCAGCGAGCCGAGCACAGCCACCGCCACGACCATGATCGTGCCGACGGCGAACGACGAGAACGTGCGCGACCCGGCAAAGAACATCCCCGCCATCGCGACGATCACCGTGAGACCGCTGACCACGATCGCGTGCCCGGAGGTCGCCGCCGCGGCCTGCAGCGCCGCGCGCTCGTCGGCTCCCGCGGCTCGCTCCTCCCGCTCGCGGCGGAGATAGAACAGGGAGTAGTCGACGCCGACGGCGAGGCCGATCAGCAGGACGACGGAGTTGATCGAGCCGTCCATCGGCAGGAGCTGCGAGACGGCGCCGACGAGGCCGAGCGTGGCGCCCACGGCGGTGAGGCCAAGCAGCATCGGCACGCCCGCGGCCACGAGTGAGCCGAAGGCGACGACGAGGATGAGCAACGTGATCGGCAGCGACAGCGTCTCGGCCCGGGTGAAGTCCTGGCCGAGCGAGCGGTTGAGCGCCTGGTTGGCGCTCGCGTCGCCGAACTCCTCGATCCGTAGCGACGGATGGTCGCGGGCGGTGGCCGCGGTCGCCCCGAGGACACGGTTGACGTCGCCGCGCTGGCCGAGCTCGAGGCTGACGAGCGCCGAGCGCCCGTCACGTGAGACCGTCCCGCCCTGACCGGACGCGGCCGGCGCCTGCAGATCGCGGACGTACGGGATCGGTCTCAGGCGGGCGACGAGGTCGCGCACCGCCGCGCCGAACGCCGGCGTGTTTCCAAGCCGGCCGGCGCGGGACTGAATGAGGATCCGCTCCGAGTAGGACTGCGGCAGGTGGGCGCGCAGGAAGGTGTCGACCCGGCCGGATTCGCCGCTGCCCTCGTGCGTGTCGATCTTCGTGCCCAGGGCGCCGCCGGCGACGGCGGCGACGATCACGAACGTGAGCCAGCCGGCGATGGCAAGGCGGCGGTGGCGGGCACTCCACGCCCCGGCGCGGGCGGCGAGGTTGGACACTGACATGACGGACTCCTCCCGGTCGGCATTTCTCTGCGCTGCCGCCACGGTCCCACCGGATGCCGACTGCGGCCAGGACGGCAGCTGGCGTATCGGGGTGGGGAAAACCGCAGAGTGCAACCGGTGGCCGGCCGCATTGCGCGCAGCCGTCCGGCGGGCGATCCTTTGCCGGTGCCTCCGACGTTTGCCACTGTCTGCCGCCGTCCCCTGACCGCCGCGTGCTGGCGCGAGACGTTCTATCTCCTCGTGTCGCTCATCACGGGGATCGCCGCGTTCACGTTCCTCGTGACCGGGGCGTCGATGGCGCTCGGGATGATCATCCTCGTCGTCGGCCTGCCGCTTGCCGTGCTCATCGCCCACGTCGACCGCTGGTGGTGCGGGTTCGAGCGGGCACGGACGGCGAGCGTCCTGCGGCGGCCGGTGGCCGCGGTCTACGCACCGCCGAAGGGCGAGGGGACGATCGTTCGGCTGCTGTCGGTGCTCGGCGATCGCCAGACGTGGCTGGACGCCGTGTGGATGCTCGTCTCACTGCCCCTCGGTGTGCTCGCGTTCACGGTCGCCGTCACCGTCTGGACGACCACCCTCGCGCTGCTCACGCTGCCGATCTGGGCCTGGTCGCTACCGGGATGGATTCACGCTCACGTCGTGCTCGTCTCGATCGCCGGCCCGCTGATCGCGCCCGCCGCGGCGATCGCTGCCGCGTGGGTCGTGCGCTGGACCGCGCTGCTCCAGGCCCAGGTGGCGGCGGCGCTGCTCGGCCCCGGCCGCCGGGTGCTCGAGGAGCGCGTGCAGACGCTCTCGGAGACGCGCGCGGGCGCCGTCGACGCCGCCACGACCGAGCTCCAGCGCGTCGAGCGGGACCTGCATGACGGCGCTCAGGCGCGCCTCGTCGCGCTCGCCATGGACCTCGGCATGGCCGAGCAGCGACTGGCCCAGGCCGATCCGGACACCGCGCTCGAGCACGTCAGCAACGCGCGCGGTCAGGCCCAGGCCGCGATGGCCGAGCTCCGCGCGCTCGTGCGGGGGATCGGTCCGAGCATCCTCCAGGACCGCGGACTCGACGCGGCGCTGACCGCGCTCGTCTCGGGCCGCACGCCCCCGGTCGAGCTCGCCGTCGAGCTGCCCGGCGACGCCGCCGGCCCGCGCGAGACCGCCGTGTACTTCGTCGTCGCCGAGGCGCTGGCCAACGCGCGCAAGCACGCCGCCGCGACGCGGATCTCCGTCCACGTCTGGGAGGGCCCGAGCCGCGAGCTCGTCGCCGAGATTGTCGACGACGGCCGCGGCGGCGCTGACCCCGAGGGCTCGGGCCTCGCCGGATTGCGCAAGCGCGTCGCCGCGCTCGACGGAACCCTGAGCGTCGACAGTCCCCCCGGCGGTCCGACGGTCGTCCGCGCGGAGCTGCCGTGCGCGTCGTGATCTGTGAGGACCTCGCGCTGCTCCGCGACGGGCTGACCCGGCTGCTGCAGGACAACGGGATGGAGGTCGTCGCGGCCGTCGCCGATGGCGATCGCTTCGTGTCCGCCGCGTTCGGCCACAAGCCGGACGTGTGCGTCGTCGATGTGCGGCTGCCGCCGAGCTTCCGCGACGAGGGTCTGCGCGCCGCCCTCGCCGCGCGCGAGCGCCAGCCGGGGCTGCCGGTGCTCATCCTCTCCCAGCACGTCGAGCAGACCTACGCCGCCGAGCTGCTTGCCGACGGCAAGGGTGGAATCGGCTATCTCCTCAAGGACCGGGTAGCCGACGTCGAGGAGTTCGTCGCGGCCGTCCGGCGCGTCGCCGGCGGCGGCACCGTGCTCGACCCCGAGGTCGTCGCGCAGATCCTCGCCCGCCGGCGCTCGAGCGCGATCGACAGCCTCACCCCCCGCGAGCGCGAGGTGCTCGCGCTGATGGCCGAGGGCCGCTCCAACCAGGCGATCGCCGAGACGCTCGTCGTCACGTCCGGGGCGGTAGAGAAGCACGTCTCGAGCATCTTCGGAAAGCTCGAGCTGCCCACCGGGGGCGAGGACAACCGGCGGGTGCTCGCCGTGCTCGCCTACCTTCGCGCGGAGGCGTAGCGAGGCGCGGACCCGGTGGAGTGACACTTTTTGCTCCGCGGACCTTGCAAACATCCGGTCCGTGAGTTACCCTGCTCCGAAGCAGTAGGGAGCACGTTATGAACACGCCCATCAAGAACATCCACGTCCTTCAGATCGCGACCGCTGTCGCTTCGGCGACAGCACGGGATGCCTCGATGGTGCTCGCCGTGCGCGGGAATTGCGATGCCCTTGCTGGGAGGTCGGTGCGCTGAAAGCACCAGCGCACATCGGCAGTTTCAGCAAGGGCGGCCCACGGGCCGCCTTTTTTGTTGCTTCGAGACGGAATGGCAGGTGATGGCAGTTGGAGACAAATCAGCCCTGATGTGAGCGCCGCCCGCGAGGGCCGGCTGCAACACACGCAATAGCCGTACCCCGATTCACACCGTTGCCCCGGCAGTGTCACTGACTGCTGCTCGGTGACGGTGACACGCGGGGGGATGAACTGACACTGAACACCGGGCCGGCCCGGGCGATGACCCCTGCTCGAGGGGTCGCTGTCCGGGCTGGCCCGAGACGACACGGAGGAACCCACGATGTATCGCATCGACGACGAGTTCCTGTTGCTGAGCCGCGGTGGGCGGGTCAGCGCCGGGAGCCAGGCCCGATGGCGGGAGAGCGCGCGCGCCGTCGAACAACGGGCGCGGCACGAGCTGGCCCTGCGCGAGGGTGGCGTCCGGCGAACCTCGCTGGTCGCCCGGGTCCGCGCGCGGCTGTCGCGCACCCGCCCGGCGGGAGCCGCGACGCCCCGCCGGACCACCGGCGCGGGCGGGCGGCAGGTCACCCACCGCTAGGGGGCGAGGGTGACGGCGCCGGCTGGGGGCAACAGGCAGGGGCGGGCATGGGGTCGCCGCGCGCCGGGGCGCGGCGGCCGTCATGCCTGTGATGGGCGGGTCGCCGTCAGGCCTCGGACTCGGGCACCTCGAGCCGGTCGCGATCGGCCCACTCGAGCAGCGGCTCGAGCGAGAAGGCGCGATCGTCGATGCCGGCGTGGAGGTCCCCGAGCTGCGCGAACCGGTCCGGGACGGTGGCGATCGTGAGCTCGGACGGGTCGACGTCGGCGATCTCCTCCCAGGCGATCGGGGTCGAGACGCTGCCGTGCTCGACACCGCGCACCGAGTACGCGCAGGCGATCGTGTGGTCGCGCGCATTCTGGTTGTAATCGACGAACGCCTTGTCCGGTTCGCGGTCCCTGCGCCACCAGGTCGTGGTGGCGTCGGCGGGGGTCCGGCGCTCGACCTCGCGGGCGAAGGCGAGCGCCGCTCGGCGGAGCTCCCCGAACCCCCAGCGCGGCTCGATCCGGACATAGATGTGGATCCCGCTCCCGCCCGAGGTCTTCGGCCATCCGGTGACGCCGAGCTCGTCGAGCACCTCGTGCGCGACCGCAGCGACGCGGCGGACCCGGTCGAAGTCGCACTCGGGCATTGGGTCGATGTCGATCCGCCATTCGTCCGGGCACTCGACGTTCCCGCGGCGCGAGTTCCACGGGTGGAACTCCACGGTCGACATCTGCACCGCCCAGATGACGCTGGCCAGCTCGGTCACGCACAGCTCGTCGGCATGACGGCCGGAGGGAAAGTCGACCCGCACCGTCTCCAGCCACGGCGGCGCGCCCGACGGCACCCGCTTCTGGTGGACCTTCTTGCTGCCGACACCGCCGGGGAAGCGATGCAGCATGCACGGCCGCTCGCGCAGGGCGCGGACGATCCCCTCGCCGACGCTGAGGTAGTAGTTGACGAGGTCGAGCTTCGTCTCGCCGCGCGCGGAGAAATAGACCCGGTCAGGGTTGCTGATCCGCACGCTGCGGCCGTCGACGTCGAGGGTGACCTCCGGGCGGGCGGTGTCCTCGCCGGCCATCCCGCCTAGAACGTGCGGGTCGCGAGGGGGAAGGCGTCGATGATCACGTCGATCCGGACGTGAGCCGGCAGGGCGGTGCCCGCCGGGATGGCGAGCCGCACTGCGTGGATCCGTCCGTGCGCGTCCCGCACCACCGTCGTGTTCGAGCGCAGGTCGAGGCTCACCGGCGCGCCGCTCACCGCGTTCGTCAGCAGCAGCGCCGCGATGTGGCTCGCGCCGGGCAGCTGCGGACCGGTGAGACCCGCGCTCACGCTCCCGCCGCGACCGCCGCTGGGCCGGGTGAAGCTCAGCGCGGCGAGGCGGACGCCGGACGGCCGCTCGGCGGCGGGGCCCTGGTAGGCCGTCGAGAGGAAGGTGCCGCTCGCTGCGAGCACGCCGCTCGGGTTGCAGATCCCGGTGAAGGTGAGCTCGGCACCGTAGTTGGGCACGCTCGCGCACACCGTCTCGGCGTACAGCGCGGCGCCGGGGCGGAAGCTGAGGCCCGGCCCGAGCTGGCCGCGGAGGTCGAACGTCCGCAGCGGCACTGTGCCGAAGCTGAACTCGAGCGGCACGCTCGGGCTCGAGAGCTGGAGCGCACGGCCCTGATAGCGGCCCTCGAGCGGGAAGCCGAATGCGCTGTGGGGGTCGATCCGCTCGACGCCGCGGGCGTCCGGGTAGGCGCCGGTTACCCACAGCAGCACGTGCGAGCCGGTGCGGCGGATCGTCGAGGCGATCCAGTCGTAGGAGTCAAAGCCGATCTGGTTGACCGAGGGCAGGAACGCGGGCATCGGCACCGCGAGCCGGCTGATCGTCAGCGCGCTCACCCGGTTGCCGCCGGCCTCCAGCGGCAGCCGACCGCCGGCCGGGGCGGTGCGCACGGTGAGCGTCTGGTCGAAGTGCCCCGCGACCGGACCCTGGGCGACGAAGTTGCCCATGTGCGAGCCGTTGTCGGTGTAGGCGCCGCGGATTCGCAGGCGGTAGGTGGTCGCGGGCCGCAGCAGGCCGGTCGGCACGACGAAGAGGTAGTGGCCGTCGCCCGACTCCTGGGTGGTGAAGGCAAAGCGCGGGGTGGCGGTGACAAGCTGGCCCGGGTCGAGCATTGCGGCGTTGACCGTGCTTCCGTGCCGGCGGACGATCAGGCGCAGGTTGAGCACCGTCGCCGTCGAGACGTTCTGCACGTGCGTCGTCCCGAGGGTCGTGCCGCCGGCGGTCACCGGGAACACCCGGTCGAGGTCGTTGCCGAGCTCCTGAGCCGGGCTCGTCGAGCAGCGCGGGTCGCGGCGATGCAGGCAGTAGTCGTAGGGGACGTAGTCGACGTAGCCGTGCTCGCCCGCGATCACGACGCCGGTGCGGCCGAGGGCGGGGGAGGCGTTGAGGTCGTTGCGATCGCGCAGCGCGGGATCGCTCGGCGTGGTGTCGTAGGACCACCGCCGGCGGCCGGTGTCGGCGTCGATCGCGTAGAGCTTGCCGTTGGACGAGCCGACGTAGAGGATGTTCCGGTGCTCGCCGGCGGGCGCCCGGCCGAGCACGGGCGAGGAGCGGACCGGGTCGCCGGTGTCGTAGCGCCACAGCAGGTGGCCCGAGGGCGACAGCGCGTACACCGAGCCGTCGGCGGAGGCGATGTAGATCGCGGTCGTGTGCCCCGCGGCATCCTGCGCGACGGCGGGGGAGGCGTAGATGTGGTCGCTCGTCTGGAAGGTCCAGCGCGGCGCCCCGGTGGCCGGATCGAGCGCGTAGAGCTTGGAGTCGAACGAGCCGACGTACACCGTCCCGTCGGAGCCGATCGCCGGTGAGGAGACGACGTAGCCGGGGGTGAACATCTTCCACACCTCCCGCCCCGAGGGGTCGAGCCGGTAGACGTGGAAGTCGAGCGAGCCCCAGAAGCTCGACCCGTCGGCGGTGAAGGCCGGCGTCGTCCAGATCGACTGCCCGCCGGTGAACGTCCACAGAAGGCGGCCGCTCGGGGTCAGCGCGTACGCGGTGCCGCCGGTGTTGCCGGCGTAGAGGTTGCCGTGCGGACCGACGGCGACGTTCCCCTCCCACCAGCTCACCTGCTGGCCGCCGACCGGCGGCTTGGTCGGATGAAAGCGCCACAGGATCCGCGGCCGCCCTGACCGGGGCGTGGTGATGTGGTACAGCCACTCGTCGCCCGAGCCGAAGGTGAGCGGGGTCGAGCCGAGCGCCGGGTCGTACGGCGAGAGCGCGGCGGCGGCGTCGATGATCCCGCCGGTCTTCAGCCGCCAGCGCAGCCGCCCGTTCGGCGCGATCGCGTAGAAGTAGGTGTCGGCGGAGCCGACGTAGACCGTCCCGTCGCTGCCGATGATCGGCGTGGAGAAGATGCCGCGACCGGTGCGCAGCGACCACGGTCGGCCGCCGTCATAGTGGGCGACGATCGGGCTGAGGCCGGTGTTGCGCGCGTCGTGGCGCATCTCCGGCCACGGCGACGCGGCGCCCGCCGGAGCGGCAAGCGCGAGCCCGAGCAGCCCGATCAGGGCACAGAGAGGGGCGAGACGGCGCATGTGCACGCGCATGACACTAGCTGCGCGGGGTCATGCCTGACTCGCGGTTCAGCTTTCCTAACTCGCCACAAACCTCGGCAAACGTCCGGTGCATCGTAAAGATCGCGGTCCCCGATGCCGATGCTGGAGGCATGACACCGGGGGCACTCCGGACTCGCCCGGGCTGGGCCCGCGCCGCCGCGACCGTCGTCTCGCTGGTCGCCATTGGCGGCTGCGTGCTCGCCCTCGCCGGTTGCGGTGGCAGCAGTGTGCTCGACCCGGTGGCGCAGGCGGCCACCGTCTCCAACTCCACGCCCGGGTTCCGGATGACGATGTCGATGCAGATCAGCGCCCCGACCCTCCCGAGCGCGGTGACGGCCAGCGGCAGCGGCGTGTTCGACACCCGCGGGCACACCGGCTCCTTCGTCATGGACATGAACCTGCCGCAGGGGATTCCCGGCTCGAGCGGAGGGAACATGCACATCGAGGAGATCGTTCGGCCCGACGCCCTGTACATGAAGATGCCCGCCCAGCTCGTCGGGAGCGCGACCGGCGGCAAGCCCTGGGTGAAGATCGACCTCACCAAGCTCGCCGCGGCCGCCGGCATCTCCGGGTTGTCCTCGCTGACCCAGAACCCGCTGTCCTCGGACCCGAGCCAGTTCCTCCAGTACCTCCGCGGCGTGTCCGGCAACGTGACGGTCGTCGGTGGCGACTGGGTCGACAACCAGGCGACGACGCACTACCACGCGACGATCAGCCTCGACCAGGTCGCGAACTCCGTGCCCTCGTCGATGCAGGGCACGATCAAGCGGGAGCTCGGTGCGCTGCAGTCGTTCGCCCATGTCAGCGGCCTGCCGATCGACGTGTGGGTCGACAGTCACCACCTCGTGCGGCGGATCGAGATGTCCTTCGGCGGTGGCGCCCTCGCCGGTCTCGGCGTGAGCATGACGATGCAGATGGACATTCCCGTGTACGGGCCACAAGCGCCGCCGGCGCTCCCGCCGGCCGACCAGGTCGCGAGCCTCAGCTCGCTCGGCTGACACCGCGCCGACAGTGGGTAGCCTGAGGCACGATGGCGCCCTACGACGATGACGAGGACTGGGTCGGCGAGCCGCCGGAGGGCCGCTACACCCGTGACCGCGCCAAGCCTGAGTTCTGGCGCCAGCCGTGGCCGCTGGCCGGGGCCGGCATGGCTCTGCTGCTGGTCATCGTCGTGATCATTCTCGTCGTGCGGTGAGCGGCCCGCTCCCGGACAGCTGGATGATCGCCGCGACCGCGATCATGGCCACCCCGTCGACGAGCCGGTAGGACGAGCCACTGAGCAGGTGCCCGAACGGGAAGGTGTCGACCCAGTCGGCCCCGACGAGCGTGACGAAGTAGCCGGCCCCGGCGAGCAGGTAGAAGGCGGACAGCCCCCGGTGCTGCCGCTGCCACAGGCACAGCACCGCGAGCGCGACCGCGGGAGCGACGAACAGGGTGACGTGCGTGGGGATCGCGAGTTGCGCTCCGAGCGAGCGCACCGACGGCCAGACACGGGATGCATGGTGCGCGAGGTAGCGCACGTCGAGGTAGCGGCCGGTTGGCACCTCGGTCTGCAGATGGTGGGCCGAGACCCACAGCTGCCAGGGCAGGACGGCGAGAAGGGCCACTGCTCCGGTGGCGATGAGCAGTTCGCGCAGCGGGACGGTGCGGGGGCCGAACCGAGCGACCAGGCCGGCCGCCACGACGATCGCCACCGCGCCGGCGGTGCCCTCGTTCTTGATCTGCGCCGCCCCCGCCATCAGCAGGGCGGCGAGGACGAGGTCGCTCCGGCGGCCGGACCGCAGCCACAGCCCGAGGGCGAGCGTGCCGAGGCCGAGGTAGTAGGCCACCGGCACGTCGGCGTAACCGCTCAGCAGCGCGTGGCGGGAGAGCACGAGCGTGCCGGCGAGCACCGGCACCCAGACGAGCGGGCGCGTCACCCGAGCGGCGAGGAACGCACCGGCCCAGACGAATCCCACCCCGAGCAGCCAGAGCGCGAGATGGGCCGACGAGGGTGCCGACGTCCCGACGGCCCGGAGGTGGAGCGCCTCGAAGAGCGGAAGCAGCCACGGATACGCGGGGTTGATGTTGTAGTGCGGATTGATCCGAGCATCCCCGGCAAAGCCGAGGATCGCGGTCGGCAGGTGGGTGTCGAGGGACAGCAGGCGCGCGCGGAACATCCAGATGTGCCACGCGTCGGTCTCGCCGGCGCCGGCGATCGGGCGGTTGCTGAGCGTGAACAGGCCGACGACGAGAAGGCCGAAGAGGGCGGCGAGGGTCAGCCCGAGCGCGATCCGGACGCCCCGGCGCTCGGCGAGCCACGCGGGGCGCGGGCGCGACCCTCCGCGCCGTGGGCCGGTGCGCGCGATGCGAAGGAGATCGCGCAGCGCCGGGAGCGCGAGCACCCCGGCGAAGGCGAAGAACAGCGGAAGGGTGAACGGGCCGCCGGCGATGAGCACGACCAGGCACAGGGTGAGGGTGCCGACGATTCCCACGAGATAGGCGAGGCCGCTGGCCGCAAGGGCCCGCCACGACCAGGCCTCCGGTATCACGCCGGCGGCGCGCAGCATGCCAAGGCCCCCAAGCCACAGGGAGCCGTGGACGGCGACCGGCCCGAGGACGCTCCTCACCCCGCCCTCCTCGCGACGGCGAAGCCCGGCGCGTAGGTCGCGGCGAGCACGAAGCCCGGGGGCGCCGAACGGCCCGACGCCGTGCGGTAGAGGAGCACCCATGTGGCCTGCGCCGGCGTGTCGGTGAACACGCGCGGCTCGAGCCGGTAGGCGATCCAGTTGGCCAGGCCGTTCGAGCAGCGCTCCGGCTGCGGGCAGTCGAGATAGACGCGACCGTGTCGGGGCAGGGTCGCGTCGGCCCAGGCGAGCACGTCCTCGCGCGCGCCGAACCCCTCGCCCGGGCGGGCAAACGCCTGAGCAGCGTTGAGGTGCGCATCCCGCGCGTGCTCGCGCACCATGCCGACCGCACCGGGGCCGACCCCGATCCAGAAGGCGGCCGCGCCGGCCAGCGCGGCGAGCCAGCCGGCGACGACGACGGCCGTCGGCCGCCCCGGAAGGAGCCGATGGCCGGCCAGCGCGACCCCGAGCAGGGCCGCCACTTCGAGGAGCAGGATCATTGCGTTGGCACGAAATCTCGGGTGTTCTGCGGGTCATTCGCCATCATGTCTGTTGGGGGCGACGCATTCGGCGCTCCCCGTCCACCATCGATCTGACCTCTTCGGCCGCCGATGCCCATCGCACCCGATCTCTCCGGCGTCGCCCTCGACGGGCGCTACGAGCTGCATGCCGTCATCGGCGAGGGGACGTTCGGCCGCGTCTATCGCGGTCGCGATCGCCGGCTCGCGCGCTGGGTCGCGGTCAAGGTGATCAAGCCGTGGTGGTCGGAGGACCCGGAGTGGGTCGAGAGCTTCGAGCGCGAGGCCCAGCTGCTCGCCTCGATCAGCGACCCGGGCATCGTGCAGATCTACGACGTGGGCCACGCCTCGGAGGGGCTGTACTACGTCGCCGAGCTCGTCGACGGCGAGAGCCTCGCCGACCGCCTGAGGGCGGGTCCGATCCCGCCCGACGAGGCGGCCGACATCGCCGAGCAGCTCGCGAACGCGCTCGCCCACGCCCACGCCCGCCGCGTCGTGCACCGTGACGTCAAGCCGGCCAACGTGCTGATCACCGTCGACGGCCGGATCAAGGTGGGCGACTTCGGCGTCGCGCGCCTCGCCGAGGGCAGCAGCGAGGGCGGCGGGACGGTGGCCGGCACGCCGCGTTACATGGCTCCCGAGCAGGCTCGCGGCGCCGGCACGAGCCCGAGCACCGACGTCTATGGCGTCGGCGTCGTGCTCTACGAGATGCTCGCCGGCCGCCCGCCCTTCCAGGGCTCGATGGTCGAGCTCGCCGTCGCCCACGTGCAGGACCCGCCGCCGCCGCTGCCCCCAGGCACGCCGCTCAGCCTCGGCGCGATCGTGGAGCGCGCGCTGGCCAAGGATCCCACCGACCGCTACGCCGACGGAGAGGAGATGGCCGCGGCGCTCGCGCGGGCGCGCGCCGATCTGCGCTGGATCGCCCCGGTGCCGGTGACGCCGTCCGACGTGTCGCCGGCCCCCGTCAACGGCAGCGACGCGGCGACCCGGGTGGCGACCAACGGGCACGAGGAGGCCACGCGGGTCGCGGAGGACGGGCACGAGGAGACGACGCGGGTCGCGGGCGACGGGCACGAGGACGCCACCCGGATCGGCCAGCCGATGTCCCCGCGCCACAACGTCAATCCGGCAGAGCGGCGGCAGCGCATGGCGCTGTTCGCGCTCGTGGCCGCGCTGCTCGGCGGGGCGGTCGGCGTCGCCTTGGCCGTCGCGCTCGGGTCGGGGCAGGTGCGCGTCCCGAACGTGGGCGGCCTGACGCGCAACCGGGCCACGGACGCGCTGCGCCACAGCGGGCTGCACGCCACCTTCGCGAGCGGGTTCAGCTCCGCCGCCCGTGGCCGGGCGATCGCCCAGCACCCGGCGGCCGGCGTGCGGGTCAACAGTGGCGCCACCGTCACGGTGGTGCTGAGCGGGGGACCGCCGCCGGTGACGGTGCCGAACGTCGTCGGCGCGAGCACGGGAACCGCCCAGACGGCCCTCGGCCAGGCGCACCTCGGCAGCGGCGTGCAGTCGATCGCGGCCCCGGGGAGCACTCCGGGCACGGTCATGAGCCAGAGCCCGAGCGCGGGCGCTCGGGTCGGCCGCGGCAGCGTCGTCGAGCTGTCCGTCGCCGAGGTCCCGAGCTGGCGCTCACTCACCAGCTTCGGCGGCACGAACCAGGACCAGTCGGTGCCGTTCCGCATCCGCGGCCAGCGCTGGCGGATCGTCTACAGCATGGGTTACGTCGGCACGTGCACGCTGATCTTCATCTGCTCGGGCCCCAGCGCGACGCTCACCGACGCCCATTCCGGCGTGACGCTCGACAACTTCGACCTCGGCCAGGGCAGCGGCCAGACGCGGACCTTCCACACCGGTCCGGGCGTCTACCAGCTGAGCGTCTCGCCGGGATCCGACACGGCGCGCTGGAACATCGAGGTCCAGGACCTGTACTGAGCGGCGGCGGCGGGCTCGCGCCTCCCGCCCGCGTACCCTCTGTGCCCATGCGGCTCGAAGGGATCCAGACGGGCGACATCGTCGAGGTCGATCGCCTGGGGCGGCGCTTCCACGCCTTCGTGCTCGGAAACGCCCCCAGCGGGCTGAGCGTGCAGCCGCTCGATCGTCGGGTGAGCTATCGCAGCTGCACCGCGCACCAGGTGGTAGGGCACTGGGCGAAGCGTGGCCGGCCCCGGGCGACGCCCGAGCCGCTCGAACCCACGGCCCTCCAACTCGAGCTTGACACCACGATCCGGGAGTGAGCGCTGCGGCCGCTCACCGCTATCGCGCCGCCGACCTCGGCATCGTCGTCGCGCTCGCGGTGCTGATCATCATCCTCGGCGTGTCGAGCTCGGGGCCGCAGCGACGCGCGCCGCGAGTCGACACCCACGTCGTCGTCGAGGCCCGCGCGGCGCCGCTGCGCGCGGTGCCGACCGGCTTCCTCGGCCTCTCGATCGAGTATCCGGCGCTGCCCGCCTACGCGGGCTCAGATCCATCCCATCTCAACCCACTCTTCCTCAAGCTCGTCCGCGGGCTCAGCCCGGGCCAGCGGCCGGTGCTCCGGGTCGGCGGCATGAGCGAGGACAAGAGCTGGCTGCCCTCCGTCGGCGGCAGCACCCCGCCGTGGGCGACGTTCACCCTCACCGATCCGTGGCTGAAGCTCGCCCATGCTGTGGCCGTCGCCCTCGACGCGCGCATGATCCTCGGCGTCAACCTCGAGGCCGACAGCTCGGCCCTCGCCGGGGCCGAGGCCAAGGCGCTCCTGTCGGGCGTCGGGCGGACGTACGTGCGCGCCCTCGAGCTCGGCAACGAACCCGACCTGTACGGCACGTTCCCCTGGTACCACACCGCGAGTGGGCGGGCGGTGACCGGCCGGCCGTCGGGATGGGACTACTCGGCCTACGCACCCGACTTCAACGCGATCGCCTCCGCGGTGCCGGCCTATCCGCTCGCGGCGCCCTCGTACGGGACCGTCTCCTGGGCGGCCAACCTCTGGAACTTCATCTCGGGCACGCCGTCGCTCGGCCTCGTGACGATGCACCGCTACCCGCTGCAGTCGTGCTTCGTCTCGCCCGGCTCGCCGCGCTATCCGACGATCGGCGACCTGCTCGCCCCCGCCGCCTCGACCGGATTGGCCACGACGCTGTCGGCTCTCGCCGCGGTCGCCCACCAGCATCATCTGCCGCTGCGGCTCGACGAGCTCAACTCGGTGGCCTGCGGCGCCGCGCCGACGGTGAGCGAGACCTTCGCCTCGGCGCTGTGGGCGCCCGACATGCTGTTCGAGCTGCTCCGGGGCGGCATCGACGGCGTCAACATCCACACGTTCCCGGGCGCCGGCTATGAGCTGTTCACGATGCGCCACTCGGGCGGCGGCTGGAGCGTCGCGATCGCGCCGGAGTACTACGGGCTGCTGCTGTTCGGCCGGGCGGCGCCGCCGGGCTCGGTGCTGCTCGCGCAGAGCGGCGGCTCGACTGGGGCGGTCAAGGTCTGGAGCACGCTCGCTCCCGACCATCGCGTCCGCGTGCTCGTCATCAACAAGGACCTCCGCCACGGCCATGCCGTGGCCGTGCGGATCCCGGGCGCCGACGGCACCGCGGCGCTCCAGCGCATGGTCGCGCCCGCGGCATCCGGGACACGGCGGATCACGCTCGCCGGCCAGAGCTTCGCCGCCAACAGCACGAGCGGGCGCCTGCGCGGCTCGCCCCGGACGACCGCGGTTGACCCCGACGGCTCGACGTACACGGTCGTGCTCTCGGCCGCGAGCGCCGCCCTGCTCACGGTGCCGCCCGTTCACCCCTGACGCCCCTAGGCTGTCGGGATGGACAACTTCAACGGCAGGGTGGCGGTGGTCACCGGCGCGGGCTCGGGCATCGGCCGGGCGCTCGCGCTCGAACTTGCCTCGCGCGGCGCGGGGCTCGCGGTCTCGGATGTCAACCGCGGGAGCGCCGAGGCGGTGGCCACCGCGTGCGAGCAGCGCGGGGGTGAGGCGCGGGCCTACGCGCTCGACGTGTCCGACCGCGAGGCGGTGTTCGCCCACGCGGCGGCGGTCCGGACGGACTTCGGGCAGGTCAACCTCGTGGTCAACAACGCGGGCGTGGCGATGCACAAGGACGTCGTCGACACCGCGATCGAGGACTACGAGTGGATCTTCTCGATCAACTTCTGGGGTGTGCTGTACGGCAGCAAGGCGTTCCTGCCCCACCTGATCGCGTCCGGTGAGGGCCACCTCGTCAACATCTCGAGCCTGTTCGGGATGATCGCCGTGCCGAGCCAGTCGGGCTACAACGCGACGAAGTTCGCCGTGCGCGGCTTCACCGAGGCGCTGCGCCAGGAGATGCTGCTCGCCGGGCACCCGGTCGGCGTCAGCTGCGTCCATCCGGGCGGGATCCGCACGAACATCGCCCGCTCGGCCCGCATCGGCGACGCCGACGACGCCGAGGAGATGGCGCTCGCCTTCGAGCAGGTCGCCCGCACGAGCCCGCAAGCGGCGGCGCGGATCATCCTCCGCGGCATCGAGCGTCGGCGCGCCCGGATCCTCATCGGGGCCGACGCGCGTGCACTCGACATGCTCCAGCGGGTCGCCGGCTCGGCCTACCAGAGCCTCGTCTATCGCACCGTTCGGCGCCTCGATCGGGTCGGGGACGCGTGATCGTCATCAAGAATGAGCCCTGAACATGGACTACGTCAACCTCGGCCGCACCGGTCTCCGCGTGTCCCGCCTGTGCCTCGGGATAATGAGCTACGGCGAGCACGAGAGCCGCCCGTGGGCGCTCATGCATCTCGGAGCACAAGCAGCCGCGGCGAGTCGGTGAGTGGGATCTGGAAGGTGGCGGTGTGGGCCGTGGTGGAGACGATCTGTACGGGTACCGCCTCGCCGGTCAGGGGATCGGTGGCGGTCGCGGTCAGTTTCCGTGTATTGAGACCGCCGATGGTCAGACGATAGGTCTCGGCCGGGAGGTCGTAACGGGTAACGTCGCTCGTAGGGGCCTGGGGCTTGTAGAGCGTGGCCATATCTCGAGTCATGACGTAGACGGGGATGACGAACTTGTTGGAGTTGACCTGGAAGGGGAAAACGCCAACGACGTCGCGGTTGTAGAGCGGTGGATGGGCGGCGGTGCCGTCGCCGCTGAACTGAATCCAGTTGCCTCGGTCGGCGATCTGCAGCAGGGTCAGGGAGCGGCGGGTGGCGATCACGTTCGGTCCGGCAAATGCTCGCGTGAACCGACGGATCGAGGTCATCGTCTCGCCACCGCCGGGTTCCGTCAGGTCAACCATTGTGAATCGGAGGTGGGCCACGGCGAAGAAGTCGATCGCGGTGACGCCCTTATTGACGAACGCCGACAGCGTCCTCATGGCCGCCTTTGCTTGCAGGTGCCACATGTCGGCCGTGGTCAGCGGCCCGGCGCCGGCGGGGTCGATGTTGGTCTCGGTGATCCAGATCTGCGGCGCTCGGCTGGCTCCACGGGGCCGGCTGTAGCGCCCATGGATCACGCCCCCGATGCGGGTGGGGATCGGCGAGAGGTCGCGCTCCATGAACTCCGTCTGCAGGGCGCTCAGGTAGTACTCGGGAAAGAACGCGCGGAACCGCGGGACGAACGAGTCGAGCCAGACGCCGAAGAGGTTGGCGCCCTCCGGCTGGCCAAGGGCGTTGACCGGACGGATTCCGTTCTGGACGTACACGGGCAAGAGCGCATCCTGGGGGAACGCCTTCACGTTCGCGTGGTAAGGGTGTTTGTCGATCGCAGTCAGCCCCGCCGGCTCGGTCGATCCCGCCATGGACGGGTCGCCATCGGCGAAGCCGTCACCGATGCCGACCGTTGGGACACCGTTGGCGGGATCACGCAGGAACTCCACAGTGCGCGCGAGGAGCTGCCGGCTCACGCTTCCGGTGCCCTGCAGCGAGCGCGGGACCGGGTTGTAGTAGTTGTTCAGGGACAGGATGCCCGTATTCGCGAACGACTCGTTCCACACTTCGACGTCGAACTTCTGGCTCCCGAGCACGCGCTTCGCCTCGGCCGTGACCGCGCGTACGTAGGCCAGCCAGCCTCTGAGCGTCCGCTCGAAACTCGGGTTCGCGCGTTCACCGCGCGTGAACGGGGGCGCGAATGGCGGGTAGCGCAGCAGCACGGCTCCGTACGTCCCGGCCGGCACGGCAAACGGGAGCGGCATCGACAGCGAAACCCAGCCGCCCCGCGAGACCGACGTCGCGATGAATCCACCCTTCATGCCCGGTGGACCGACGAAGCCAGAGAGTCCCGGAACCAGCATCCTCGCCGTCCGCGCGTCGACCTGAACGCGCCGGGCACCGGCTGCGGCCCGGCGGAGCAGATGAGCGAGGAAGAACTTCACAGGCCCCGGCGCCTGGCTCGCGTTCAGGAGGATCAACGGTCTGATCCCGTTGTCTCTCAGCGCCGCCAGCTCGGCATCGATCGGCCCGGGGTCGGCCAGCCGGTCCGGGTGCTCATAGGACATGCTGCTCCACCCGATCTCGATCCGCGCGCGCTTGAATCCGGAGTCACCCAGCAGCGCCGCGACGCGCGGCGCCAAACTCGCGGGAACGTTGAAGTTGATCCCGACCGCGTCGCGGAGGACGGAGGCCGGCGGGGTGTCGAGGTAGGCCCGCCACGGCTGCAGCCAGTAGGAGCGGTAGCCCCATGGAACCGCTGTTTGCTGCCGGGGATCGATCGGGCGAGACAGAACGTGCCAGCCCGATCCGGCTCGCGCGATGGGTCGGGCGGCCGTCGTGCTCGCCGCGACGGCGGAGATCACGAGCAGCGAGAGCCAACAACTCATCGGTGCGATGCGAGCCCAGCGCCCGCCGGTGTCGTTTGGTCTCATTCGATTACCCCACGCGCTCGTTCCGGTACGCGCTGGACTCCAATGTAGACCTCGTGGGAAGTGACCCGCCGCCACATCGTCTGCCGGGCTCGAGGAGATCCACTCCCGCACGCGATCGCCGGGCACTGAGCGAGGCCGTCGTCCGTTTGCGGACCACCCGGGTGGTGAGAGTCGTCAGATGGGGTAGGCGACGAATATGCGTCCCTGTTGTCCTCCCGGAAGTGGGTGCAACGCTCCAGGCGGGGACGAAGCGTGTGCGCTGCGCCTGTGCCGGGGACTGGCGGACGAGAACGGGGTCGCCGCGCTCGCGCTCGAGCGCTGGAGCGCATGGCGTCGATCGTGCCGGCTGCACCGAAGCCGGACCGAGCGGCGGTTTCACCGGCGGGCCTACCAGCGCGCGCGACCAGGCGCTCGTCGCCGCCGCGATGCACGCCGAGCACGAGCTCCTGCACGTCTGAGCGCTCAGGCCGCGGCCCGCAGCGTGGCGGTGAAGTCGGTGCGGGCGATCGGCCCGATGCACGGGCTCGTCGCGCCGGCATCGGCGTAGCGCATGATGCCCGCGCGGACCGCGTCCTCGTCGCCGACCGCGGTGAGCACGTCGAGGAAGTCGTCGGAGATCGCCGCGCGCATCGCCTCGAACTCGCCGCCGGCGGCGTCATAGGCCGCGAGGTCCTCGCCGAACCCGGAGCGCTCGATCATCGCCCGGTAGAACGGGAGCCCGAAGTAGGCGAGCAGATCGGTGCGCATCGCGTCGTAAGCGGCCGCGTGGTCGTCGGTGAGGGCGCCCGGCACGGCGGCGACGATCGAGAAACCCTCGAGCGTGCGCTCGGCCCGGTCACGGCCGATGCGGACCTGGGGCACGACGACGTCGCGGATGTAGTGAGGGTTGCACAGCCACAGGATCACGCCGTCGGCGATCTCGCCGGCAAGACGGAGCATCCCGGGGGACAGCGCAGCCATGTAGATCGGCAGCTCGGGCCGGGGATCGAGCCCGGCAAGGTGGAAGGTCGAGCGCCACTTCTCGCCGGGCGGGGGATCCTCGCCGCGCAGAATCGCCCGGACGATCCCGACGTACTCGCGCATCTCGGCGGCAGGATGGTCGATCGTCTGGCCGTGCCACGACTCGACGACCGGGCGGTGCGACACCCCGAGGCCGAGGGTGAACCGGCCACCCGAGAGATCGTCGATCGTGGCCGCGGTCTGAGCCATCGTCGCCGGCGTGCGGCTGTAGATCGGGACGACACCGCTGCCGACACGGATCCGCTCGGTCGCCGTCGCAAAGGCGGTGAGCACGGTGAGCGACTCGCGGCCGGCGATGTGGGTGCAGTAGACCGATTCGTAGCCGAGGAACTCGGCGAGCCGGACGCGCTCGATCGCCTGTTCGAACGAGCGGCCGGTCGAGATGAAGCAGCCGGTGGCCACACCCGAAGCCTAGGCGATGCCCTACCGCGTAGGCTTCACGGCAATCGAGAGGCGAAGGGAGTTCCAGACGATGACCACGTATGCCACGGGCTCGGCGCTCGAGGGCCTGATGATGCACACGCCGCTGCTCGTCCGCCAGCTTGCCGAACGGGCCGAACAGCAGTTCACCGAGCGTGAGATCGTCAGCCTCACCACTGACGGCGTCGAGCGCTCGACCTACGGCCAGGTCGTCGAGCGTGCCCGCCGGCTGGCCAGCGCGCTGACCGCGCTCGGCATCCGTCCGGGCGATCGCGTCGCCACCTTCGGCTGGAACTCGGTCCGCCACCTCGAGCTCTACCTCGCCATCCCCTCGATGGGCGCCGTCCTGCACACCCTCAACATCCGGCTGTTCGACGACGACCTCCATTACATCGCCGGCCACGCCGAGGATCGCATCGTCTTCCTCGATGCCTCGCTCGCCGACCGGATGCCGCACTTCGAGCGCGTCGAGCGCGAGGTCCTCCTGCCTGACGCCGACGCCGAGCGCGAGGGGGCGCTCAACTACGAGGACCTGATCGCCTCGGGCGATCCGAACTTCCAGTTCCCCGAGGTCGACGAGAACGCCGCCGCGGCGATGTGTTACACGAGCGGAACGACCGGCCTGCCCAGGGGCGTCGTCTACTCGCACCGGTCGACCGTCCTGCACTCCCTGCTCGCCAACCAGGCCGACGCCATCGGCCTGCGCGAACGTGACGTCGTGCTGCCGATCGTGCCGATGTTCCACGCCAACGCCTGGGGCCTCCCGTACGCCGCGACGATGGCAGGATCCAAGCTCGTGCTCCCCGGCCCGCGCATGGATCCGGCTGCCCTCGCGCAGCTGATCGCCGACGAGCGGGTGACGACGGCGGGCGCGGTGCCGACGATCTGGCAGGGGATCGCCCAGCTCGACCCGGCGCCCGACCTCTCCTCGGTCGAGCGGCTCGTGTG
Source organism: uncultured Solirubrobacterales bacterium (assembly GCA_963752905.1). Taxonomy (GTDB): domain Bacteria; phylum Actinomycetota; class Thermoleophilia; order Solirubrobacterales; family Solirubrobacteraceae; genus Palsa-465. The sequence goes on along the minus strand of CAVWAC010000003.1, from coordinate 340,322 downwards.
CGGTGGCTCGGCGGTGCCGGAGAGCCTGATGCGCATCTACGACGAGCGCTTCGGCGTTCCCATCATCCAGGCCTGGGGCATGACCGAGACGAGCCCGCTGGCCTCGATCTCACGGGTGCCGCCGGACGGCCCCGAGGGGGAGGAGGCCTACGAGCTCCGCGCGATGCAGGGACGCGCGGTCCCGCTCGTCGACATCCGCATCGACGAGGAGGCCGGCGGCGAGCTACAGGTGCGCGGGCCGACGATCGCCCGTGCCTACTACGAGGACGAGACCGGCGCTGAGAAATTCACCGAAGACGGCTGGCTTCGCACCGGCGACGTCGCCGAGCTCCACGACGGGTCGTTCATCAAGCTCGTCGACCGCACCAAGGACCTCGTCAAGTCCGGCGGCGAGTGGATCAGCTCGGTCGAGCTCGAGAACGCGATCATGGCTCACCCGGACGTGCTCGAGGCCGCCGTCGTGGCCGTGCCGGACGAGCGCTGGAGCGAGCGACCGTGCGCCTGCGTGGTCCGGCGCTCCGGCTCCGGTCTCCACGCCGAGGGCCTGCGCGAGTTCCTCGCCAAGAAGGTGGCGAAGTGGTGGCTCCCCGACCGGGTCGAGTTCATCACCGAGGTGCCGAAGACCTCGGTCGGCAAGTTCAACAAGAAGGAGCTGCGGGCCCAGCTCGCCGAGGACCGGCTCGAGCACGACTGAGGTCAGGTTGAGGGCCTCGGGGACGACGGAGGTCAGCTCGAGGGCCAGCGTCCCGCCTGGATCTTGCGGGCGAGCCGACGCTGCTGCAGGCGGCCGTAGGCGAGGATCGGCCCGACGCCCCGGACCGCGAGCGACGGCCAGCGATCGACGACGCGTACGAACGCGCCCCGCCAGCGGGGCACGGTCAGCACCGGCCGCGGGTGGTCGAGCAGCTCGGCGACGCGGTCGGCCACATGCGCCGGCTGGAGCAGCACGCCGGTGAAGGAGGCCGCGGCGGCCGGGTCGTCGAGCTTGTCGTGGAGCATCGGCGTCCAGATCCCGTCGGGGCAGATGCACGAGATGTCGATGCCGCGGATCCCGGCCTGGCGGAGGTCGGCGAGCGTGCCGATGCTGAAGGCGATCGCGGCGTGCTTGGAGGCCGAGTACACCGTCTCCCCGGGCGCGGCCACGATGCCCGCGAGCGACACGACGTTGACGACGTGCCCGCGGCCCGACGCCCGCATCTGCTCGAGCGCCGCGAGCGTGCCGTTCATCGTCCCGAGCGCGTTGACCTCGACCATCAGCCGCCGCGTGGCCGCGTCCTGCTCCCAGGCCGGCCCGGTGATGAGCACGCCGGCGTTGTTGACCCACACCGCGAGCGAGCCGGCCCGCTCGACGGTCACCGACGCGGCGGCGTGGCAGGCCTGCGGATCACGGACGTCGAGCGCGGAGGCGAACGCGGTCGGCCCGAGCCGCTCGGCGGCCTGCGTGGCGGCCTCGGCGTCGAGGTCGGTGACGTGCACCATGTGGCCGCGGTCGACGAGCCGCCGGGCGATCTCGTAGCCGAGTCCCCGCGCGCCGCCGGTGACGAGCGCGCCGCCGCGGAAGGCCCGGGCGCTCACAGGGTGAAGACGATCTTGCCGACGATGTCGCCCGCGAGCATCGTCGCGAATCCGTCACGGGCCTCGGTCAGCGGCATTTCGGCGTGGATCTCCGGCCGGATGTTCTGCTGCACACAGAGGCGGACGAGGCGGTCGAGCTCGTCGCGGGTCCCCATCGTCGAGCCGACGACGGAGAGCTGGAGGAAGAACATCCGCCGCAGCTCGGCCGAGGGCGCCTCGCCAGTCGTCGCCCCGGAGACGACGAGCGTGCCTCCCGGCTTGAGCGAGCGGATCGAGTGCGACCACGTCGCCTCGCCGACGGTCTCCATCGCGACGTCGACCCGCTCTGGCAGCCGCGCCCCGGACTCGAAGGCGTCGTGGGCGCCGAGCTCGAGTGCCCGGCGGCGGCGGTCCTCGGAGCGCCCGGTCACCCAGACACGGGCGCCGGCAGCACGGGCGAGGACGATGAGCGCGGTCGCGACGCCGCCCGCAGCGCCCTGGACGAGCACGGTCATCCCGGGGACGACCCCGCCGCGCGTGAACAGCATCCGGTAGGCGGTCAGCCAGGCTGTCGGCAGGCACGCGGCCTCGGCGAACGACAGCTCGGGCGGCTTGGGGACGAGGTTGCGGCGTGGCACGGCGACCCGCTCGGCGAGCGCGCCCTGGTGGCGCTCGGAGAGCAGCGAGCGGCGCGGGTCGAACGTCTCGTCGCCGCGCCAGCTGTCGTCGCTGATGACCGCGTGGACGACGACCTCGTTGCCGTCCTCGTCGAGCCCGGCGGCATCGCAGCCGAGGATCATCGGCAGCCGGTCCTCGCTGAGGCCGACGCCGCGCAGCGACCACAGGTCGTGGTGGTTGAGCGACGCGGCCTTGACGGCCACGGTCGTCCAGCCGGGCGGGACCTCGGGATCCGGCCGCTCCCCGATCGTCAGGGCGCTGAGGGGGTCATCGGGCGCGAGTTTGCTGGCGTAGGCGGCGAGCATGGGCATGGGCTTGGGCTACATCATGCCGTTCGTCGGTCCGGCGCGCCGCGACCCCGACGGCGATGAATGGCGATTCACTTCGGACGCACCGAAGCGATTCGCCAAAGTTCGCGGTCCGGGGCCGGCCCGGGCGCGATGAATGGCGATTCAGTTCGGACGTGCCGAACCAAATCGCCAAAGTTCGCGGCCGGCGCGGCCCGCCGGCCGCGCCAGGGCGGCTGGCGCGGCTAGTGGACCGCGGCCGCGTGGCGCTCGCGCAGCGGCCGCAGAGCGCCCTCGAGGCGCAGCAGTTCGTCGAGCATCGCGTCGGCGGACTGCTCCATCACCTCGTTGGCCACGATCTCGCCGTCGTCGTTCAGGAACTGGTGGAAGAACGGGATGTTCACCGACTCGGCGACGGGGGTCATCTTCAGAACCGAGACGACGGGCTTGAGGTGCTGGACCGCGCGGGTGACGGCCGCCACGCCGCCGTAGGAGACGAACCCAACCGGTTTGTCCTTCCACTCGTGGTGGAGGTAGTCGATCGCGTTCTTGAGCGCCGGCGGGTAGCTGTGGTTGTACTCCGAGGTGACGAACACAAATGCGTCCGCGTCCTCGACCATCGCGCTCCAGGCGTGGGTGTGCGGCTGGGTGTACTGGCGCAGACGGGGATGGGCCGGCTCGTCGAGCAGCGGCAGGCCGAGCTCGGCGAGGTCGACGACCTCGACGTCGAAGCCGCCGTGCTCGTGGGCACGCCGCTCGAACCACTCGGCGATGGGACGACCGACGCGCCCGGGGCGGACGCTGCCGATCACGATCATGAGTTTGGGCATCAGGGGTTCAGATCCTCGATGTTGGTTGACTACTCAACCAGTGTACTACCCCGGTGCGGGACGGACCAACCACGGTGGTACGCGCCGCGGGGCGCCTCCGTCGCCGCGGGCGCGAACCGCGGCGCGCCGCCCTACCGCTTCAGCACGAACGACGCTTTCCCCGTCAGCAGACCGCGTCCGACCGCCCGGAACGACCCTGCGGCCCCGATCCTGATGCTCTTCGCGCGCCGCAGGAGCGTGCGGCTCCCCGGGGCGAGCGTGAGCTTCACCCGCCGGATCCCCGGGCCGGAGAACCGAGCCGTGCCGGCCGCGACGAGGCGCGCGACGTGCTGCCCCGGCGGGACGGCGTACCAGTCGACGATCTCGACGCCGGAGGCGAACGCGGTCAGCGACACGGTGAAGCCGCCCGCCGCGAGGATCGCCGAGATCCGCGGCTGCTTGCCGTGGGGGACGATGTCGGCGGCGAGCTGCCGCTTGATCTGCGCTACCGATGCGGCGACGAGCGCCGTGGGATGTGACGCGCTGCGGCCGGTGCCATGGGCGTTGGCGGCCGCCTCGACGACGCGGATCGTGTGCCCCCGGTCCGCCGCCGCCACGACATAGGTGCCCGCAGTGGCGCCGGAGATCGTCGAGCACTGCGCCCCGACCACGTTGCAGCGCTCCCAGCCGTAGGTGAGCGCCGTCGGGGCGTTCGTCCAGACGCCGTGCGAGGCGGTGAGCGTGGCGCCCGGAACGGCCTTGCCGGACAGGCCGGGCGCAACGAGCGGCGCCGGGCGCGGCGGCCGATGCTCGATCGCCGCGAGGAAGGTTTCCGCCATGACGGCATGGCCGCGAGCGTTCGCGTGGAGATCGAAGCCGGAATCGCACCCTCCGGTGAGGCGGCAGATGACCGCGACGTTCATCGGAAGCTCGCCGTGCGTCGGCGTGCTGACGATCGTGCTCGAATCGCTCGTCGAGAAGGCGCTCGCGACGTCGGCCACGAGGAAGCGGGGCCCGAAATCGGAGACGAGATGGCGGTTGAGCTCTGCGACGGCCGGGAGCGTCGCCTCCGCCTCGGCCTGACCGAGTGCTCCGGTCACCCAGTACTCGAGGAACGGGTCGTAGTAGGTCATCATCACGAACGTCGTCTCCGGCCCCGCGGCGGCGGTGAGACCGCCCACGATCTGCGACACGTTGTTATCGATGCGCGTCAACGCCGCGTCGAGGCACGTGGTGGCGCCGGGCGGGCAGCCGGCGATGTCGTTGCCCCCGATGTCGATCGTGACGAGCCGGACGTGACTCTGGTGGCTCCGGAGGAAGCTCTCGGCACCCGAGAGCTGGACGCCCAGGAACGACGACGACGTCTCGCCGGGGACGGACAGGTTCATGAGTTGCATCCCCGGGTCGGCGGGCTGCATGAGCCCCGTGAGCTGATCGACGTACCCGCCGCCGGCGACACTCGGCTGGGATTGATCGCCCGCGGCGAGCGAGTCGCCGAGCGCGAGGTACCAGTCTCCGCCGGCCGCCCGCGCCGACGCAGCCCAGCCGGCCCACAGGGCAACAACGAGAACGACCGCGAACTTCCGGATCACGGACACCACCCCCAGTGCGTGGAACATCTGACCCTCATGGAAACGAGCCGCCGGCGAGGAAGTTGCGCTGACGCCGCCGGGACGAGTCGGGCCCGGGGCGCCGGTCCGCTTGACGCCCGCCGCGGCCGCGGCAGAGAATGCCCCTCGAACCACGGCGCGAGGGAGATGGCATGAGCGGGTTTGACTACGTGATCGTCGGCGCGGGATCGGCCGGCTGTGTGCTGGCCGCGCGGCTGACGGAGGATCCGGACGTGAGCGTCTGCCTGATCGAGGCCGGGCCGCCCGACAACGCCGACGAGCTGCATCTGCCGGCGGGCGTGCTCGCCGTTGGCCAGAGCAAGTACGACTGGGGACTGCTGTCCGACCCCGAGCCGGGGCTCGCGGGCCGCCAGCGGTATCTGCCGCGGGGACGGACGCTCGGTGGGTCCTCGTCGGTCAACGCGATGGTCTACATCCGCGGTCATCGCGCCGACTACGACGGCTGGGCGGCCCTCGGGCATCGCGGATGGGCGTTCGACGACGTCCTGCCGTACTTCATCCGGGCCGAGGACAACCAGCGCGGCGCGAACGAATGGCACGGCGCCGGCGGCCCGCTCGCGGTCAGCGAGAACCGCTCGCGCTACGAGACATGCGGCGCGTTCATCGCCGCCGCCGAGCAGGCCGGGATCCCGGGCAACGATGACTTCAACGGCCCCGAGCAGGACGGCGTCGGCTGGTACCAGGTCACCCAGCGCGGCGGCATGCGGTGCTCGGCGGCGGTCGCCTATCTGCATCCGGCGCTCGGGCGACCGAATCTCACCGTGGAGACCGGCGCCCACGTCACCCGGCTCCTGCTCGACGGCGGCCGGGCGATCGGTGTGGAGATCGACCAGCGCGAGGAGCTGCGGGAAATCCGGGCCGAGCGCGAGGTCATCCTCAGCGCCGGGGCCTACCAGAGCCCGCAGATCCTGCTGCTGAGCGGCATCGGTCCGGCGGCCGACCTCGAACTCGCCCACATCCCGGTCGTCCACGAGCTTCCGGTCGGGCAGGGGCTCCAGGACCATCTCGCGACCTGGATCACCGGGACGACGTCAGCGCCGTCGCTGCTCGGGGCCGAGAGCGAGGAGAACCTCATGCTCCTCCAGACCGAGGGACGCGGGCCGCTGACCTCGAACTTCGCCGAGTCCGGCGGGTTCATCCGCACGCGTGAGGGGCTCGAGGCTCCCGACGTGCAGCTGCACATGATCCCGGTGCTGTTCCCCGAGGCCGGGGCGGGGGAGATCCTCGTCGACGGCTGGGCGCTGTCGGCCTGCGTGCTGCGGCCGACGAGCCGCGGCTTCGTCAAGATCCGCTCGCGGGTGCCGACGGCCAAGCCGCGGATCCTCCACAACTACATCGTCAGCGACGAGGACCGGGCGACGATGATCGCCGGGGTGCGCCGGTGCCTGGAGATCGTCGGCCAGCCGGCGTTGAGCGCGCTCACCAACGAGCTCGTCGCGCCGCCGTCCGGCGACGACGACGCGAGCCTGCTCGCCTACATCGAGCGCAACTCGACGACGCTGTATCACCCGGTGGGCACGTGCGCGATGGGTCGGGTCGTCGACGACGAGCTCCGGGTCCTCGGCCTCGAATCCCTGCGGGTGATCGACGCCTCGGTGATGCCGACCCTCGTGCGCGGCAACACGAACGCGCCGACGATCATGATCGCCGAGCGGGCCGCCGATCTGATCCGCGGGCGGGCGCCGGTGGCCAGCGAGGCCGCGGCGGCGCCCGCACCCGCGTGAGTCAGCGCGTCGCTTTGAGCTCCTCGGGCATCGGCGGTTGCGCGGTGGCGGCGCCGCTGATCACCACGCGCAGGAGCGCGCTCGCTGCCCCGACGCGATCACAACGGTGGGTGTGTGCAGCGGGGTAAAACCGCCTAGAGTCCGACCCCATGCGCGTGTTCATCACCGGCGCCGCGGGCTTCATCGGACGGGCGCTGTACGACCGCTATCTCGCCGACGGTCACGAGCCCCGCGGGTGTGACCTCGTGCCCGATCAGTCGCGGAACATCGTGCAGGGCGACGTCTCGGGACCGGGCGCCTGGCAGGCCCATGCCGAGGGCTGCGAGCTCTTCATCCACACCGCGGCCGACGTCTCGCTGCGGCTCGAGCGGCCCGAGAAGACCTGGCGGTCGAACGTGCTCGGCACCGCCAACGCGCTGGCGGCGGCCGAGCGAGCGGGGGCCGGGCGCTTCGTGCACTTCTCCTCGATCACCGTGTTCGGACTCGAGTTTCCCGACGGCGTCGACGAGCGCTACCCGGTCCACAACACCTACGTGCCCTATCCGGACAGCAAGATCGCCTCCGAGCAGGTCGTGCTCCAGGCTCAGGCCGAGGGCCGGATGGCTTGCACGATCGTCCGCCCCGGCGACGTGTACGGGCCGCGGTCGCGGGCCTGGGCGATCATCCCGGCCGAGCTGATCCGATCCCGCCGGTTGATCCTGCCGGGCGGCGGGCGGGGGATCCACTCGCCCGTGTACATCGACAACCTCGTCGACGGCGTCGTGCTCGCCGCCGCCTCACCGGACGCCGTCGGTCAGATCTTCACCCTGTCCGACGGGATCGGCGTGCCCTACAAGCAGTTCTTCGCGCCCTACGCCGAGCTGCTCGGACGCCGCCTCGTGACCCTGCCGGCGCCGGTGGCGATCGGCTTCGCCGCGGTCGTCCAGCGCCTCGCCCGGCTCGCACCGGGCGACAATGAGGTCAACCCCGGTGCGGCCCGCTACCTGCTGCGCAGCGGGACCTATTCGAACGCCAAGGCGCGGACGATGCTCGGCTGGCAGCCGCGGGTTGGACTCGACGACGGGCTCGAGCAGACGGTCGGCTGGCTCCGCGAGCAGGGCTACGGCCCCGACGGGCGTCGCTAGGCCCGACGCCGGCTATCGCCCGGCGGGGCGCCGCCAACAACCGACGCCGGCTATCGCCCGGCGGGGCGCCGCCAACAACCGACGCCGGCTACGGCGTGTCCGCGGGCTTGGCGTCCGCGCTGTGCGGAGGCGGCACCGAGCCGGCCGCGCTCACCGGTCCAGGGATGGCCTCGCTCGGGGGCTCCTCGGCGGCGATCGCCTGCCACTTGCTCGTCGGCTCGGGCGCGGCGACCACGCCGCCGCCATCGCTCGTCGGCTCGGGCGCGGCGACGACCCCGCTGTCGCTCGTCCGCTCGGTCTCGGCGGGGAACCGCTCGGCAGCCTCGTCGATCAGCGTGAACAGAGCGGTCGCGACGCTGCGGGCGTCCTCGAGCAGCCGCTCGCGCTCGCGCCAGATCGCGTCGGTGTCGCTGTCGAGCTGTGCGAGCCGCTGCTCGGCCTCACGCTTGATCGCCGCGGCCTCGGTGGCGGCGTCGGCGATGCAGGTTTCGGCCTCGGCCCGGGCCTCGCGGTTCATCTCCTGCGCCTTCTCGTGAGCGACGCGGAGGATCGATGAGGTCTGCTCGCCGATCCGCGCGATCTCGTGATCGACCTCGGTGGCGGTGGTCGCCCGGGTGCGCGTAAGATCGCGCTCGAGCTCGGCGAGGTACTCCTCGACGAGGTCGGGATCGTAGCCGTGGCGGACGATCGGGAAGCGCGCGGCGTGCCGCTCGGGCGACGGGCCGTCATCGGCCGGCTCGGGATACTGGAACTCTTCCTCGGGCTCCCAGGCCGTCGGCTCGGGACGGACCCGATCGAGCCCGCGGGCCAGCCGGTTGCCGAAATTCGACAGACGCGAGCCGGTGGGGCGATGCTCTGCCTCCGGCGACTCGAATGTGATGGTGGAGGACTCGGTCTCGTGCATGGAGGACTCCCTGACGCGTGGTGCGAGTCCTGCAGCTTTCGGTGCCCGAGCAAAGCTTCCTGTCCTCTGCAAGCGCGCGCCCATATGATCATGCCGTGGCCCACGTCCCCGCGATCGACCCGACTCGGCCCCACACTGCCTTCGACCGCCGGATCACTTCGGTCGTGCTCTCGAAGCCGGGAACGTGGCTGTACATGAACGTGGCCAGCCGGATCGATCCATGGTTGATCAAGCTCAGCCGCGGTCACGTCGACTCGGGCTTCGGGATGGTGCCCATCGTCCTGCTCACCGTCCGGGGCGCGAAGAGCGGCGTCGAGCGCCGCGTGCCGCTGCTCTACTTCACCGACGGCGACGACGTCATCCTCATGGCCTCGAGCTTCGGTCGACCGCGGTACCCGGCCTGGTACTACAACCTCAAGGCCAACCCCGAGGTGACCCTGTACAGCCGCGGGCGGGAGGGGCGCTACCAGGCAACCGAGGCCGAGGGCGCAGAGCGTGATCGGCTCTACACCTTCGCGTCCCAGATGTACACGGGCTACACGGTCTACGAGGACCGCGTCGAGGGCATCCGCCGGGTCCCGGTGATGCGCCTCTCGCCACTCTGATCGGCAAGCTCGCGCCGCCCTCGGGGTCGAGAGCGGCGCGAGAGCCGGTACGAACCGGGGCTAGATGTTGGGGCCGCCGGCCGGCGGGCCACCCTGGAAGTTCGCGCCCTGGAACTGGCCGCCCTGCGGGACGCCGTAGTCGGCCGCCCCATGAGCGCCGGAGCCGCCGGGACCGCCGGCGCAGTGGCCGGCCCCCGACTGGACGCTCAGCACCTTGAAGCTCGAGTTCTCGATGACCACGGCCTGCGAGCCGTTGGACTTGGTCACGTGGACCTCGTAGGTCGCGCCGGAGACCGTGCCGTCGGTCTCGGTGCTCGCCCGGGTGACCTTCCCGCCCGGGACCGCGGCCAGAGCCGCGCTCGAGGCTGACGACAGGGTCGCGCCGGTGAGCGCCTTCTCGCCATTGGCGCCCGGGGCGTAGCCGTTGTGTCTCACGTGCGGACGCACGCTCGAACTTGTGGACGAACTCGACGTCGAGCTCGCGTTGTGGTTGGCGGCCAGTGCGGGCACAGCCGCGACGAGCGCCGCGGTCGCGGCCGCACTACCGGCCAGTTTCAGAAACGTCCCTTTACTCATTCCCGGTCCTCTCAGGTTTGGACGGACAGACGAGCTAAGAATCGCGGGCCCACCGAAGTCAAGCGCAAGATGAATCTAAAGACGCATAAGGTGCGGCGCCGCGATCAGGACGCGGCGGCCGCGATCAGGACGCGGCGGCCGCGATCAGGACGCGGCGGCCGCGATCAGGACGCGGCGGCCGCCAATCGGGACGCGGCGGCCGCCAATCAGGACGCGGCGGCCGCGGTCCGTTGCGCCGCCAACCGGGCGAGGGCCGCGCGGTGCCGGCCCGCGCCGCCGAGCAGAGCCGTGTCGAGCTGCGCGCGCTTGTAGAGCCAGTGGACGTCGGCCTCCCAGGTGAAGCCGATGCCGCCGTGGGCCTGGATCGCGCTTGACGTGACCTCGCGCCCGGCGTCGGCCGCGGCCGCGGCGGCAAGCGCCGCCGCCTCGGGCAGACGCTCCGGGTCGGCGTCCGCCGCCCAGGCCGCGAAGTAGGTCGCCGAGCGCACGCTCTCGGTATGCAGGAGCATCTGCGCGCAGCGGTGGGCGACGGCCTGAAACGAGCCGACCGGCACGCCGAACTGCTTGCGGTCCTTGACGTACTCGAGGGTCATCTCGAGCGCGCGCTGGCAGAGGCCGAGGACCTCGGCGGCGATGACCACGCGGATCCGGTCGGCGGCGCCCGCGCCGAGCGCCTCGCCGCTGGCCGCCGACTCGAGGGTGGCGTAGCGGCGGGTCGAGTCGATCGTCGTGAACGGCTGCGCGTCGGGACGCTCGATCAGCTCGGCGTCATCGCCGTCGAGCAGCACGAACAGATCGGAGCCGGCGCCGTCGGCGGCGAGCTCCCGGGTGCCGAAGCCGGCCGTCAGCTCGCCGCTGATCAGTCCGGGCAGCCGGCCGCGGGCGCCCGCCTCGCCGCAGGCCGAGACAACGGCGGCGACGGCGGCGGCGGAGACGAACGGCGTCGCCGCGCACGCATAGCCCAGCTCCTCGGCGAGCACCGCGAGCTCGATCATGCCGAGCCCCTGGCCGCCGTCCTTCTCGGCGACGGCGATGCCCGGCCATCCGAGTTCGATGAGCTCACGCCAGAGCGCCTCGTCGTAGCTCGCCGACTCGGCGGCCTCGCGAACCTTCGGCCACGGCGAGCGCGCGGCGAGCAGCTCGTGGGCGACCCGCTTGATCTCCTTCTGGTCCTCGGTGAGATCGAAATCCATGATTGCCTCCTGCGCCTAGCGTGCCTTGGGGAGTCCGAGCACACGCTCGGCGACGATGTTCTTGAGCACCTCGGTGGTGCCGCCCTCGATCGAGTTGCCGCGAGCCCGCATCAGCTCGTAGGCCCAGCTGCTCCCGGCGCGCAACGCCTCGGGCCCGAGCAGGTCGGCGGCGAACTGGGTGAGCTGCTGGTTGGTCTCCGACCACATCCACTTGGTGAGCGAGCCCTCCGGGCCGGGCTGGCCGTACTTCTCGATCGCGGTCAGGCCGCGGTAGGCGGTGAGGCGCAGCACCTCGGCCTTGAGGTGAAGCTCGCCGAGCTTGTCGGCGACGACGGGGTCGTCGAGCAGGCCGCGGCCGGCGGCCTCGGCGAGCACGGCGTCGAGGAGCTGGCGAAGGCGCACCTGGAGGAAGAAGGCAAGTCCGGCCCGCTCGTTCATCAGCGTCGTCAGGGCGACCTTCCAGCCGTTGCCCTCGCCGCCGAGCAGATTGGCGGCGGGGATCCGCGCCTCCTCGATGAACAGCTCGTTGAACTCGGCCTCGCCGGTGATCTGGCGCAGCGGGCGGACCTGGACCTCGTCCTGCTCCATGTCCATGAGGAAATAGGAGAGCCCCTTGTGCTTCGGGGCGTCGAAGTCGGTGCGGGCGACGAGCATGCACCACTTCGAGTACTGGGCGCCGGAGGTCCACACCTTCTGACCGGTGACCACCCAGTCGTCGCCGTCCTTGACCGCGCGCGTCTTCAGCGAGGCGAGGTCCGAGCCGGCCTCGGGCTCGGAGAAGCCCTGGCACCAGATCTCATCACCGGTGACGATCGGGCCGAGGTAGCGGTCCTTCTGCTCCTGGGTGCCCCAGGCCATGATCGTCGGGCCGGCGAGCAGGAGCCCGAGGACGTTGGCGGGCAACGGCGCCCCGAACCGTCCGATCTCCTCGAAGAAGATCGCCGACTCGGTGAGCGTCACGCCGCGGCCTCCGTACTCGCGCGGCCAGTGGACCGCGGCCCAGCCGCCGCCGGCCAGCCGGCGCTGGAAGTCCCGGCGCCACTGGTAGTGGGCATCCTCGGTCTCCGGCGGCTCGCCGGCCGGGTTGTCGGCCAGCCAGCCCCGCAACTCCTCGCGGAACGCGATCTCGCGCTCGTCGAACGTCAGGTCCACGGTTGCTGCTCCTTTCCGGCGAGCCGCACTGCGCAGCCCACCAGGACATCTTCGAGGTCGATCGTCGGGGCCCCGGCCCGCACGCGCGTGCACGCGAGCTCGTGCACGCCGGCGGCGAGCACGTAGAGGGCGTCCTCCGGCGGCACGGGGGCGCCGGAGCGGGCGAAGCTCTTTGCGTAGCGACGGGCGAAGCGGCGCACGGTGGCCTCCCGCTCGCTGCCGATCGACAACCACTCGAGCAGGTAGACCCGCGCGAACACGGGATCGCCGTCGAGCGTCTCGAGGTAGGCGCGGATGCCGAGGCGCAGCTCCTCGCACCAATCCGTTGCCCCGCGCACCGCGTCGCTCACCCGCTGTTCGAGCACCTCGGCGCCGGCCCGGTAGGCGGCGGCCAGGCACGCCTCCTTGGAGTCGAACAGCTCGTAGAAGGTGCCGCGGGACACGCGCGCCAGGCGCACGGCGTCGGCGACGGTCGCCGCCTCGTAGCCCTTGTCGGCCACGGCCCGAACCATCGCGTCGAGCAGCTTGGCCCGCTGGGGGCGCGCGTTGAGCAGCGGCTCGACGTCCGGGTGGCTGGCAACCAGCGAGGCCACGATGGGCGGACTGTACCTCATGAGTACGGATTGCGTACTCGACGGGTTCCGATGCCGCCTCACTAAAGTCAGGGCGGCCCGAGGTCCCGCCATCACCACCGCCGCCGAGACATCCGACACCGCCGAGACGAGCGGCCCCCTCGACGCCGAGGCGCTCCTGCGCCGCGCGCGGCGACCGCTGGTCATCGGCATGGGCGGCGGGGGCGACGTCGTCGGGGCGCTCGCCACCGCCGAGCACGCCCGCCGGTACGACGGCGCCGATCCGGTGCTCGGGGGCATCACCTGGGAGCGGCGTCCGATCGATCCCCAGCCTGGCCCGCGGCGGGCCAGCGAGATCGCCGACGCCGAGACGCTCGCGCCGGCGGTGATGCTGGCCGGCGAGCGCACGCACGTGGCCGGCACCGAGGTGTTCTTTGCCGAGGCGCGGATGGCCGGGTTCCTCGGCACCCCGACCGTGCTGATCGACATTCATGACGGCCCGGCGGTGATCGCCGCCGGTCTCGCCGCGGCGGCCGACGCGCTCGGCTGCGACCTGACCGTGTTCGTCGACGTTGGCGGCGACGTGCTCGCCCACGGTGACGAGCCGGGGCTTCGCAGCCCGCTCTGCGACGCGGTCATGCTCGCCGTCGCCGAGCGCCTGCGCCTTGCCGGCCGGCCGGTGTTGCTCGGCCTGTTCGGAGCCGGCTGCGACGCCGAGCTCACGCCCGGCGAGGTGCTCGAGCGGCTCGGCCACGTGGCCGCCGCCGGCGGACTGTGCGGCGCCCGCGGGCTGACCGAGGCGGTGGCCGAGCGGGTCGAGGCGGCGGTCGCGGTCGTCCCCACCGAGGCGAGCGCGATGGGCGTCAGCTCATTCCGCGGCGGCTTCGGCCCGGTGGCCATCCGCGGCGGGGAGCGCACCCTCGAGCTGTCGGCGGTCTCGGCGGTGACCTTCTACCTCGAGGTCGGGGCGACGTATCGCGCCGCGGGCCGGCTCGCGCGGGCGGTCGCCGGCGCGACGAGCCTCGCGGAGGCCAACGCCGCGCTCGGAGGCCTCGGGGTGCGGACCGAGCTCGACCTGGAAACCGAATACGCGAGACGAGAGGACTGATCATGCGCGCTGTCGGCATCACGGCCCCCGGTGGCCCCGAGGTGCTTGAGGTCATCGACCGGCCGGTCCGGGCCGCGGGGCCCGGCGAGGTTCGCATCGCGGTGGCCGCCGCGGCCGTCAACCCGACCGATATCGGCCTGCGCCGGCTCGGCGGCGGCGACGAGCTGCCGCCGCCCTGGACGCCGGGGATGGACGCCGCCGGGACGATCGAGTCGGTGGGTGAGGGCGTCGAGCGCCTGAGCGTCGGCGAGCAGGTGATGACGGCGGTGTCGCCGCGGCGCGAGGAGGGCGGCGCGCAGTGTGAGCTGATCGTCGCCCCCGCGGCCTCGGTCGTCGCGATCCCCACCGGGGCGACGCTCGCCCAGGCGAGCACGCTGCCGATGAACGGCCTCACCGCGTTGCTCGGCCTCGACATGCTCGGTCTGCGCTCCGGCGAGTCGCTGGCGGTGAGCGGCGGCGCCGGGCTCCTGGCGTCCTACGTCATCCCGCTGGCCAAGGCCCGCGGGTTGCGGGTGATCGCCGACGCCGGGCCGCAGGACGTCGCGCTCGTCTCGAGCTTCGGCGCCGACGAGGTCGTCCCCCGCGGCGAGGGCTTCAGCCCGGGGGTGCGCGAGATCGTGCCCGGCGGGGTCGACGGGCTCTACGACACCGCGCTGCTGCGGCACGACGGGCTGCCGGCGGTGCGGGATGGCGGCGGGATCGCCGTGGTGCGCGGCTGGGATGACCGGGAGGCCGAGCGCGGCATCGCCGTCCACGCGGTCCGGGTCCGCGACGTGCTCGAGCGCACCGACTGGCTCGAGCAGCTCCGCGCCTTCGCCTCCGACGGACGCATCGCGCTGCGCGTCGCCGGCGAGTACCCGCCCGAGCGAGCCGCCGAGGCCTACGAGGTCATGGACGCCGGCGGTCTGCGCGGGCGGGTCGTCATCGTCTTCTAGATCGCCGCTGGGAACGCGCACGCGATCTGCTCCTCGTCTACGCGACGAGCGCGTCGCCGAGCGTCGCCCGAGTGGCCTGGGCCATGACCATCGCGGTGACGCGGGTGGCCTGGGCGTCGGCCTCCGCGGCGCTGTTGGCGATGGCCGTGAAGCCGCAGCGCCCGAGTTCGTCCACCGAGCTCAGCATGTGGAAGACGACCCCGGTGCGACGCAGCGGGTGGAAGCGCAGGTCGCGCCGCCGGGCGAGGGCGAGCACGCCGTCGCGGCCGAGCCCGCACAGCTCCGGCGCCTCGAGATGGTCGGTGGCCACGTAGTGCTTGGTCTCGCCATGCGGGGTGATGAACTCGGCGCGTTCCGCGTCGTAGCGGCCTCCGGTCAGCGCGGCGAGGGTTTCGAACGGGTGCGTCGTCCCGCCCTTGCGCAGGTTGATCTCGATCGCGAACGGCTGCCACTCGCCAGTGGCGCCGCGAGCGACGACGAAGTCGATGGCCAGGCGGCCGACCACGCCGGCCCGGGCCAGCTCCTCGCCGATGCGACGCGCCGGCTCGGTGAGCACGGCGGCATAGGTGGGCGCGGCCGGGAAGCGGCACCCGAGGTAGCTCTGCCCGCTCGGACCTCCGAGGATCTGGTCGTGCGTCGAGAGCAGCTCGACCTCGCCGAACGGCGTGATCTGCAGCTGGACGCTCGGGCTGTGGAGCTCCGGCACGTCGATCCACTCCTCGACGACGCCCCCGCCGGCGGTCAGCTTGGCCAGGAACTCTGCGGCGCTGACCCCCGGCGCCTCGGGACGGAGCGTGCCGATGCGCTCGGCGATCGCCGCCCGCTCGCCGGGCGACCCGGAGGCCGGAAGGCCGACGAGATCGATGATCGCGTTGCCCTCGCCGGAGACGCCGTCGTTGAGCTTCATGACCAGCCGGCCGAGTGCGGGCCGTTGCCGGCGGAGCGTGGCGATCGCCGTAGTGGCGTCGGTCACGCCGCGGAGCCCTTCCGCCCCGGCCGGGTGAGGGACTCCGGCGCGGGCGAACAGGCGGCGGCAGCCGCTCTTGGTCCCGAACTCGGCGTGACGAGGGTCGGCGCCGTACATCGGGATGTCGAGAGCCAGGGCGACGTCGCGCTCGAGCGGGGTCGTGGTGTAGGGGACGAGCTGGGCCCGGGACGGGTCGGCGATCGTCCGCCGAACGTGCGCGAGCAGGTCGGGCCGCTCGAGCAGCTTCTCGCTCAGTGACCGGGACGTCCGCTCGCCGACGGAGAGGAGCGACAGGCGCGAGCGGGCATCGGCGCGCACCCGCGGCGGAAGCAGCGAGAGGTAGTAGCCGACGATCGGGGGTGCGACCGGGGACGAGGTGACGTAGATCATCCGCAGCGCCGGGTCCTGCAGCTCGAACAGCGAGCAGAGCAGGCGCTCCTCGTAGGCCTGGGTCTCGGCGGCGGGCTCGTGCCACTTGTCGATCGTCCGCGACGGCACGACGACGTGCGTGCGCTGCTCGTCGCGCCGGGCGGCGGAGTGGACGGCCGGCAGCCGGCGCTGGAGCGCCGCGAAGGCGCCGTCCGGGTCGGTGGGCGGCCGCCGGAGCGGGCGGACGGTCGGCGTGGCAGGTCGGGCGATCAAGGCGGTGGGGGTCATCTCGGCCTCCTCGTGCGGCGGTCGTCGTCGATGCCGTGCACTGTCCCGGCGCCGAGGGCACGCGCCCAGCCCCCCAAGGGTGTGCGCCTCACACCTTTCCCACGGTGCGGCTACACTCGCCGCCAGCGGAACGACAGACGTCGTCTTCCGGGGATCGGGATGAGCGCAACAGAAGCAATTGGGAAGTCGGCTCGGACGACGCGATCGCGCGGGCCGCAGGGTGTGAAAGACCACACCTTGGGGTGGCTGACGGGCCACGTCCCTGGGCTGAGAATGGCGGTGTGGCGACCCCGCAGACAGAGCTCAGCATGGAGAGCGCCTCGGCTCTGACCCATCCGTCGGCGGAGCGCAGCCGCTCGCGTATCCGGGTGCCGGTCGATGCGCTGCGCGAGCGCGCGAGCACGACGCCGGGCCGGCTCGTCGTCCTCGCCTCGCTGCTGCTGCTCGGCGCCGTCTGCTTCGGGGTGGTCGCGCTGGTCGCGGATCAGGCACGGAGCCGGGCCACCCAGGCCGCGCGCGTGCAGGCCGAACCGCTGCTCGTCAAGGCGGCGACGCTCTATACGGCCCTCTCCGATGCGAACGCCACGGCGACGACGACCTTCCTCAGCGGCGGACTCGAGCCACCGGCACGACGGGCGCGGTACGTGGCGGATCTCGGCCTGAGCACCAACGCGCTGGCCGGGCTGAGCCAGCAGGGGGCTGACTCGGTGCTGGCGAGGACCGCCGCGCGGCAGATCACCCAGCAGGTCCCCGTCTACACCGGGTTGGTGGAAGCGGCGCGGGCGAACAACCGGCAGGGCTTCCCGGTCGGCGCGGCCTATCTCCGGCAGGCGTCGACCCTGCTCACGGCGACGATCCTCCCCGAGGCCAACCGGCTGTATGCCGCCGAGGCCCGCAGCCTGAGCGACCACTACGGGGTGGGTACGTCACTGCTCCCGGTGATCGCGCTTGCCGTCGCCGCCTGCGTCGCGCTCATCCTGCTGATCGTCGCGCAGGCGCAGCTCAGCCGCATCAGCCATCGCACGATCAACGTACCTCTGGCGGTGGCGACGGTGCTCCTTGTCGTCATTGCCGTCTGGACGCTCGCCGCCCTCATCTCAGAGAAGAGCTCGCTCACGACCGCCCGGCGCAACTCGGACGCCGTCGAGGTGCTCTCCGCGAGCCGGGTGCTCGCGTCCCGGGCCCAGGGCGACCAGAGCCTCACTCTCGCCAACCGCGGCAGCGACGAGATCGATCCCGCTGACTTCAAGCAGGTGATGGCGGCGATGTCGCCGCACGGCGGGCTGCTGGCGTTGGCGGCCCCCACGGGCGTCACGGCCTCGGCCGCGAACCGGCTCGATGCCGCCTTCGCCGCCTACAGCGCAGAGAGCGGCCAGGTTGCCGGCCTCATCAACCAGGGCGAGATACCGCAGGCCATCGCCCGGGCGTCCTCGACCCCGGCGATCGCAGCCGCCGACCGGCTCAGCGGAGACCTCGCGAGTCAGGTCAACGCCGCTCAGGCCCGGTTCGCCGCGGCCGCGTCGAGTGCCGCCTCGGCGCTGTCCGGGCTGGCGATCGCCATCCCCCTGCTCACCGTGCTCGCGGCGGTGCTCGCCCTGTTCGGCATCCGGCAGCGGCTCGAGGAGTACCGATGAGCCGGGCGGCGCAGCTCGTGATTGCCTCGGCGGTGCTGGTCATCGGCCTGGCCGGCTGCGGCGCCGGCTCCGACCGTGCTCAGCGCAGCGCGCTCGCCGGGCTCGGCCTTCCGCCGCCGGTGGCCGCGGCCTCATCGGCGTCGCCAACCGTGCGCTGCCAGAACCCGACCGCCAGCCTACGGCCGCCCGCCGCGCTGCCCACGCCGGGGGTGATGCCCGCCGGCAGCGACATGGCGCGCATCGCGCGCCGCGGCTATCTCATCGCCGGCGTCGACCAGAACACCCTGCTGCTTTCATACTTCAATCCGGTCGACGGCCAGATCGAGGGCTTCGAGATCGACATGCTGCGCCAGATCGCCCAGGCGATCTTCGGCAACCCGAATGCGATCCGCTTCAAGGCCGTCACGACAGCCGAGCGGATCTCGGCGGTGCGGAGCGGGAGGGTCGATGTCGTCGCCGACGCGATGACGATCACCTGCGACCGCCGCCGGCAGGTCGACTTCTCGACCGTCTACTTCGACGCGGCGCAGCGGATTCTCGTCCCGTCCGATTCTCGCGCTCGCAGCGGCGCCGACCTGAGCGGGCACAGGGTGTGCGCGACGGCAGGCTCGACCTCGCTCGGCCAACTCGAGCAGACCTATCCCCACACCGTGGCCTACACGGTGCCGCAGCGAACCGATTGTCTCGTCGCTCTGCAGCTCGGGCACGTCGACGCGATCACCAGCGACGACTCGATTCTGCTCGGCTTCCAGGCCCAGGATCCGTTCACCAAGCTCATCGGTCCGCACTTCGCTCCTGAGCCGTACGGCATCGCGATCGCCCAGACCCACCCCGACCTCGTGCGCTTCGTCAACGGCGTCCTCGCCCAGATGCGCAGCGACGGGCGGTGGCGGGCCCTGTACAAGCGCTGGCTCGGCCGCGTCTCCACATCGATCCCCAACCCGCCATCGGCGGCGTACAGCGGCTGAGATGCGCGGGGCCGATTCCACCGCCAAGCTGCGCGAGCTCCGAGCCGCCGCCGAGCGGATCGGCGCCACACTCGTCGATCTCGAGCTTGATCCCGGCCGCCAGATGCTCGAGGCCGGCAGGCTCACCGGCGGCACCGCCGAGCGGTGGGGGGCGGCCCGGACCTCCCTGACGGAACTGTGGCGCCGACAGGGGCTGCTCGAGGCCACCCTCGAGCGTGCCACCCGGGCGAGGGGTCAGCAACTTGCCGACGTGCTGTTCGGCGCCTCGATCGAGCTCGCAGGACCGGACGTGCCGATCACTCAGCGCGCGCTGCTCCCCGGGGACACGCCGGGGGAGCGGTGCACGCCGGATGAGCTGCTCGGTTCGATGTCCGCGCTGTTCGAGGCGGTCAAGGCTCCCCTCGCGGAGATCACCAAGGCCTGGGATGCCCTGCTCCCGAAACTCGAGGAGGGCCGCCGCCGGTGTGCGCTCGCCACGGCGCTCGCCGACGATCTCGGGGCGTCCGAGCGCACCCGGGTCGCCATCGCCGAGGAGGCCATTCGCCGACTCGACCAGGACGTCTCCAGCGACCCGCTCTCGGCGGCGACTCCGCGGCTGGACGAGCAGCTGCGCGCGCTCGCCGATCTCGTCGCCGAGCTCGAAGGCGACGCCGAGCTCAAGCGCAGCCTTGATCTCCGGATCCGTGCGGCTCGGCAACTGCTCGACCGCACCGGCGAGGCGATCGATGCGGCAGCGCGTGACGCCGACACCGTGGCGCTGAAGATCGCCACGCCGGCAGCGATCAAGCTCCCTCGGTCACCGGGCGATCTCGCGGACGAACTCGATCGGATCGTCGCGACGGCGGACGGCGGCGACTGGCGCGCGACTCGCGTCGCGCTGGAGCGCTGGAGCGCCGGGGCCGAGGCCCGTCTTCACGACGCCGAGCGGGCGAGCGCGGCGAGCCGCGCGCCGATCGCGACACGCAACGAGTTCCGGGCGCTCCTCGACGCCTATGCCGTGAAGGCGAAGCGGCTCGGCCTGATTGAGGAAGCAGACGTCGCGGAGATCTTCGAGCAGGCTCACGCCGAGCTGTACACCGCGCCGACCGATGTCGTGCGGGCCGGGGAGCTGATCCGCCGCTACCAGCAGGCCCTGACGGGCGTGACGACGAGACCTGAGGTGAGAGGATGAAGTGCGCGCGGCCGGATTGCCAGGGCGAGATCGTCGACGGCTACTGCGACGAGTGCGGGCTGGCGCCGGCGCAGGGCGCGCCGCCCCAGGGCGCGCCGGTGCAGGGCGCGCCGCCCCAGGGCGCGCTGGAGGACGACGGGAGCCTCACCGTCGTGGCCTCGTCGGTGTCCACGCCCACGTTGACTCAATCGGGGCTGAGCCGTCCTCGCCTGGGCGCGGGGCTCGTGCCGATCCCTCCAGTCGAGGCCGGCAATCCCGCGGACGCGGTCATGATCAATCCGGCCGTTCCCGAGAACCGCCGCTTCTGCGCCGTCGATGGCGCTCCAGTCGGTCGCAGCCGGGGGGACCGCCCCGGCTTGACCGAGGGCTGGTGCCCGCAGTGCGGCACGCCCTTCTCGTTCGAGCCAAAGCTCAGTGCAGGCGACCTCGTCGCCGGTCAGTACGAAGTCGCCGGCTGCCTGGCTCACGGTGGCATGGGGTGGATCTACCTCGCCCGCGACCGCAACGTGTCCAATCGCTGGGTCGTTCTCAAAGGACTGCTGAACACCGGTGATCACGACGCGACCGCGGCGGCACTGGCCGAACGACGGTTCCTGGCCGAAGTTGATCACCCCAACATCGTCAAGATCTTCAACTTCGTCGAGCACGGCGACCAGGGCTACATCGTCATGGAGTACGTCGGCGGCCGGAGTCTCAAGCAGATTCTGCTCGCTCGCCGAGAGGCCGCCGGCGGCACGCCGAACCCGCTGCCCCCGGCTGAGGCGATTGCGTACATCCACGAGATCCTGCCGGCGCTTGGCTATCTGCACGACCAGCGCCTTCTGTTCTGCGACTTCAAGCTCGACAACGTCATTCAGACCCGCCACTCATTGACCCTCATCGATCTCGGCGGCGTGTACCGCATGGACGAGCCGAAACAGGCCGTGTTCGGCACCGTGGGCTATCAGGCGCCCGAAATCGCCACGGCCGGGCCATCGGTCGCCTCGGATCTCTTCACCGTGGCCCGGACGCTCGCCGTGCTCTGCATCGACTTCCGCGGGTACCAGGGCAAGTACAAGTACACGCTCCCCGCGCAGGAATCCGTGCCGCTGTTCGAGCGCTACGACTCGCTCTATCAATGGCTGCGGAAGGGCACCGCGCCAGACCCGCGCGACCGCTTCGCCACCGCGGAGGAGATGCGTGAGCAGCTCCTTGGAGTGCTGCGGGAGGTCGTTGCCGACACCGAGGATCGGCCCGTGCCTGCGGCGAGCACGCTGTTCACGAGTCCTCTCCGGGCCGGGACCGACCGACCCGACTGGCGTGTTCTACCCCGCCCGCAGGCGGCCGCGGAAGACCCGAATGCGGGTTACCTCGCCGCCCTGACCGCATCCAGCCCACAGGCCGTGATCGCGCAGCTGCGGTCCGCGCCGACACAGACCGTCGAAGTCGACCTGCGGATGGCCGGAGCGCTGATCGACAATGGCGACCTCGACGGCGCGGAAGCGCTCCTCGACGAACTGACGACACAGCGGCCACGGGATTGGCGCGTTCGCTGGTATCGCGGCCTCGCCGCCTTGGCATCCGAGCGGCTCGCGGTGGCCCGCGAGCTGTTCCGCTCGGCGCTCGAGGACCTGCCGGGCGACGCGGCTCCGAAACTGGGCCTGGGAATCGCCTGTGAGGAATCCGGCGACCTCGCCGAAGCGCTGCGCTGGTACCGGATCGTTGCCCAGACCGATCCGTCGGTGACGAGTGCGTCGTTCGGACTCGCGCGCTGCCGACTGCGGTGCGACGATCGGCCCGGTGCCCTTGAGGCCTATGCGCGGGTGCCAGATACATCGAGCGGGTATCTCGACGCTCAGGTTGCCCGTCTGCGCTGCATGCTCGCTGGACGCCCGGGTCTCGACGAGCTGCTCGCTGCCGGAGCGACGCTCAAGACGTTGCCAATCGATGACGACCAGCGGGAGCGTCTCACGGTCGAGCTGTTCGGTGCAGCACTGCGGTTCGTCGATCGCAACCCGGGGGCGCCCGGCCCCGACGTCAGGCTCGGCGACCGACCGCTGCAGGAGCGTGACATCCGGCTCGGCCTCGAGAGCTCGCTGCGATCGCTGGCCCGCCGAGCGCCGAGTCGCTCCGAGCGTATTCGACTCGTCGATCAGGCCAACCACATGCGCCCGCGGACGTGGACGTGAACGGTAGCGCGGAATCTCGGTGTGCTGCATGTCTCGCACCCTTGCTCGAGGGAGACCGGTTCTGCGAGCGCTGCGGCGCGCCGCAGGGCGGCGACGAGGCTCCCCACGAGCCATGCCGCGGTTGTGGCGCAGTGGACAGCATCGACGATGACGGCTATTGCTCGGTGTGTGGCGCACGTGCGCCGGACGCCAGAGATCGGGTCGAGCTCGACCTCGCCGTGGCAGCGGCGCTCAGCGATCGCGGGCGGGTTGCGCGGCGCAACGAGGACGCTTTCCGCTTGAGCCTCGCAGGCGACGATGGCGTCGCCGCCGTCGTGTGCGACGGGATCTCGCGGGCCAGCGCCGGGAACGTCGCCGCCCAGGATGCCGCCGAGGCGGCCGGATCGGTCCTCAGCGCGGCCCTCGGCGCGGGCGAGACCGACCTCAGCGCGGCGGTGCTCGAGGCCGTGGCGAAGGCCCAAGACGCCGTCGCACGGGTGCCGTGGACAACGCGGGCAGGCCGTGACACGCCATCGTGCACGCTTGTCGCCGCGATCCGCCGCGGCCGCGACGTGGTGGTGGCCTCGGTCGGCGACAGCCGCGCTTACTGGCTGGACGACGATGGCGCACGGCAGCTGACGGTGGACGACTCCTGGGCCCAGGAACAGATCGACGAGGGACGCATGGACGGCGAACAGGCCCACGCCGACCATCGCTCCCACGCGATCACGCACTGGATCGGTGCCGACGCGCCGCCGCGCCCGCCGCGCGTCGACGGATTCACAGCCCGAGGCCCGGGCCGGGTCCTGCTCTGCACCGACGGCCTATGGAATTACGTGCCTGAGGCAGCGCAGCTCGCTGATCTGATCGCCGCGCTCCCAGCCGGCGCCTCGCCGGCCGCGATTGCCCGCGCTCTCACCGAGACCGCCCTCGCGCGCGGCGGTCGGGACAACATCACCGTCGCCGTCATCGACCTGGCATGAGGAGGACCCCATGAGCAGATTCACCCTCGACGTCGACCAGAACGAGTTCCTGCCCGTCGACGGGGCCGACGTCCATGCGATCGCCACGGTGACGTGCGCCGGCGCCGCTGGGGCCCGACGGTCGGTCGACGCGGCCGAGATCGTCATGGTCGACGCCTCCGGGTCGATGACCGTGCCGGCGTCGCGCATGCGCTCGGCCAAGGAAGCGACGCAAGTGGCCATCGATGCCATCCGCGACGACGTGCTGTTCGCGGTCATCGCCGGCAACGAAAAAGCCCATCAGCTTTACCCCCCGGACGGCGGTCTCGCGACGGCTTCGGACCGAACACGCGGTGAGGCGCAACGGATGGTGGGCCGCCTGCGCCCAGGCGGAGGCACGGCGATGGGGACGTGGCTGACGATGGCTCGCAAGCTGTTCGAGACCGCCCCCGACCACATCTGCCACGCCATTCTCCTCACCGACGGCGAGAACGAGCACGAGACGAGCGGGCAGCTCGACGCTGTGCTGGCCACGTGCGAGGGGCGCTTCCAATGTGACTGCCGCGGTGTCGGAACCGACTGGAAGGTGGACGAGCTTCGCCGCATTGCCTCCGTCCTGCTCGGAACGGTCGACATCATCGCCGAGCCGGAAGCCATGCCCGCCGACTTCCGGGCGATGATTGAGTCGGCGATGGGCAAGGCGACGTCACCCATCTCGCTGCGCGTGTGGACGCCCCGGGGCGCCGAGGTGGCGTTCGTGAAGCAGGTCGCCCCGGCAATTGAGGAGCTGACCAATCGAGCGGCGCCGTTCAACGACCTCACCGCCGACTATCCGACCGGCAGCTGGGGCGAGGAGACGCGCGATTACCACCTGTGCGTCCGCGTGCCGCCACGCGACGTCGGCGATGAGATGCTTGCCGCTCGGGTCAGCCTCGTCGAGGGAGACGAGGTGCTGAGTCAGGGACTCGTGCGAGCGGTGTGGACCGACGACGAGCAACTCTCGACCCGCATCGATCGCAAGGTCGCCCATTACACCGGGCAGGCCGAACTCGCCGAGTCCATCCAGGACGGGCTCGAGGCGCGGAGCGCCGGCGACGAGCGCACGGCAACGCTCAAACTCGGCCGTGCGGTCGCGCTGGCCGAGGCGAGCGGCAACGAGGGAACCCTCAAGCTCCTGGAGGGAATCGTCGAGATCGACGACGCTGCGAGCGGCACGGTCCGGCTTCGTGAGGACGTCGACGACGCCGACGAGATGGCGCTCGACACGCGTTCGACGCGAACGGTGCGGCTCGGGGGGGATACATGACGTGGGTGTGCCCCGAGGGGCACAGCTCGGAGGCGAGCGACTATTGCGACGTGTGCGGGCTCCGGATCGGGACCGCGCCGAGCGCCGGTGAGACGCCCGACGCGACCCCGTCCAGACCGGGCGCGTCACCTGACGTGACCTTCGTACCGCCGGACGACGACGACGCGGACACCTCGACGACCGCGCCGCGTGAGCCGTGCCCGGACTGCGGCACCCCGCGCTCGGGCGACGACCGGTTCTGCGAGTTGTGTGGTCACGACTTCCGTGAGCCGCCGGCCGTCCGGGCGAGCTGGGAGGTCGTCGTGCGCTGCGACCGCGCGCAGTTCGAGCGCTTCCCCAGCCAGGGGCTGGTCTTCCCCGCTGACGCGCCCGAGCTGCGGTTCACGCTCAAAGGCGATCGCGTGCGCATCGGCCGCGGCCGGCCTGGGGAGGCTCCACCGGAGATCGACCTCGCCGGCTCATCGGCGGATCCTGGTATCTCGCGTCCACACGCCGTCCTCGAGCGCTGCGCCGACGGCTCGTACGCCGTCAGGGATCTCGGATCGACGAACGGCACGACGGTCGGCGACGGACGGACGACAGCAGTCGGGACCGACACCGCCGTCACGCTGACCGATGGAGACGTGATCCGCATCGGTGCCTGGACGGCGATCACCGTCCACTCCTGCTGAGATCGAACCGTCAGAAGTCGCGGGCGGTGAGCATCCGCGTACTCAGCACAATCGAGACAAGCCGGTGGCGCTTCTCGTTCTGGGGCAGCTCGCTCAGGCCGAATTGATCAAACAGCTCCCGCAGGTGGCCTTTGACCGCCTCGACACTGAGATGGACCGCCGCGGCGATCTCGGGGTTGGTTGCCGGGGTTCCCGAGACGCCGGTGGCGACCGGCCGGCAGAGCGCGACGAGCACCTTCCGCCTCCTCTCCGTCAGTGGCACATCGGGGGTCTCCACGCTGCGGGCGGTCGATGAGCCCTCGCTCTCGTCGTTCGGGTCGTGGAAGAAGACGTGGGTGCTGCCGAAGCACAGGAGGTCACGGTTCTGTAGGCGCTTGCGGCCGTCGACCCGGCTGCTGTTGACAAACGACCCGTTGCGCGAGAGGCCATCATCGACGAGGGCCCAGTCATCGCCCACCCGCTCGAACACGGCGTGCGCGCGGGAGACCTCTCGGTCCCAGGTCAGGGCGATGGTGCGCTCGCGGTCACTGCTCGGCTCGCGCTGCTCACGGCGTCCCAACAGCACACGGTCGACGTCCTTCTCCAAGAGGAGGATCTGCTGCTCTCCGGCACCATCCCGCCAGCGCAGGAACGGCAGCCCGGTGCGCTCGGCCTCGATGATCGCCTGCAGCTCGCGGGGGGTGGGGAGGCGGGGCTGGTCGAGCTTGGTCATTGTCGGATGCGACCCTAACGCTTCGCAGGTGGCGCGCCAACGCGGACGCGGCCGCCCGCCAACTGAGGTCAGCGGCAGCCGCGTCGCGCTCGATCTCGGGCGACTAACTCGCCGTGAACGTGACCGCACCGGAGTCGCACGTCTCGGTGCTGCCATCGCTGTTCTGGAACAGCATGCGCAGCCGCCACTGGCCTGTCAGCCGCGATCGTCCTGCATTCATCTGCCCGTGGAACGCGTCCGAGCCGCCGAGGATTCCGTCTTTCGGATCAGCCGGGATCGTGAGGTTGTACCCCGGGATCGCACCGTTTCGCCTGACCGGCAGCGGGAACGTCCGGTCGGTAAACACCGTCTGCCCCGACGTACACTTCATGTCGAGCGCGATCCGCGCATCGACAGACGTCGCCCGGTGAGAAACGGCCACGACGACGGGGTCTCCCTGCGACGTGATCCCGCCGAGCATGTACGTGGCCTTCGGCACGGAGGCGACGTGTGCCCGCGCCGGCATGGCAGCAAACGACGTCCGGGACAGACCGCGCGCGGAGGCGAGCACCGGCGCGATTGCGGCTGCGGATAGCAGCACACCGAGTACCAGTACTGCTCGTGCGCCGGCACGGATGAAACCTGACATGGGAACCCTCCTGGGTGTGGCGGCCCCCGGCCGCCAAAGCTTTATGGGATCCGGCTGGTGAACGCTTCTCAGCCGGTGAGGTCAGTCTCGGGCCGCATCAGGCTCCCGCCCAGAGACCCAAGGGTGGGGATCTCACACCCCGCGGGGCGCCGGGTGGGACCGGCTGGCGATCGAGGACCGTCAGCGCGGCCGCGCCCGTGACCGGTTGGCCTCAGCTGAACAGCGAGTCGACCGAGACGGTGATCTTGCGCACCGGCGCGCCGGGGGGCGGCGCGCCGGCGAAGGTGTCGCCCTGCGCGCGCTCGGTCCGGCATGTGGCCTGGAGCTCGGGGGTGAGGAACCGCGAAGGCTTGCCGTAGCCGTGCGCGTCGTCGCTGCCGCGGGGCCGGTGGTAGTAGCGCGTCGGCACGTACATGTGCAACTCCCGACGGGCGCGCGTCATCGCGACGTAGAGCAGCCGGCGCTCCTCGTCGATGCTCTCGCGTGAGCCGGCGGCCATGCAGGCGGGGAAGTTGCCGTCGTAGAGCGCGAGCACGTGCACGCCATCCCACTCGAGTCCCTTGGCCGAGTGGATCGTCGAGAGCACGAGGTAGTCCTCGTCGAGGTGGGGCGGGACCGCGAGGTCGGCGCTCGACTGCGGCGGGTCGAGCGCGAGCTCGGCGGCGAAGTGGCCGAGGTCGGCGGCCTCGCGCGCGGTGGCGACGAGGCCGTCGAGGTCGGTAAGCCGGACCGCGCCGTCCGGGTAGCGCGCAGCGACGAGCGGCGCGAGCGCGTCGCGCAGCGCCTCGGCCCGGGCGCCGGGGCTGAGCGCCTCGGCGCGAAGCGCGGCCACGAGAGGGTCAGCGCCCTCCCGGGCCGCGGCGGGGAGGCGCTCGCGGGCCAGCGGCCAGGCGGCGAGCGGATCATCGCCGGTGCCGAGCAGCACGTCGAGCGCACGACGGGCGGTCACCGGGCCGACCCCGTCGAGCAGCTGCAGGACGCGGAACCACGACAGCTCGTTGGCCGGGTTGCCGGCCAGGCGGAAGAGGGCGATCAGGTCCTTGACGTGTGCGGCCTCGAGGTAGCGCAGGCCGCCGTACTTGACGAACGGGATCTTCCGGCGGGCGAGCTCGAGCTCGAGCAGGTCGCTGTCGTGCGAGGTGCGCATCAGCACGGCCTGACGACGGAGGTCCATCCCGCCCTCACGCGCGGCGAGCACCCGCTCGCAGACGAGTTCGGCCTGCGCGGACTCGTCGCGGCAGAACACGAGCCGCGGCGGCTCGCCGCCGGGCCGCTCGGCGTGCAGCCGCTTGCGGAATGAGCGCGAGGCGTCGCCGGCGAGCACGTTGGCCGTGTCGAGGATCGGCTGCGTCGAGCGGTAGTTGCGCTCGAGCTTGATGATCGTCGTGCCGGCGAACTGGGCGGGGAAGTCGAGGATGTGATCAGCCGAGGCGGCGCGCCAGCCGTAGATCGCCTGGAGGTCGTCGCCGACGGCGGTCACCTCGGGCGTGCGCCGGCGCATCCCCCGGACGATCTCGGCCTGCAGTCCGTTGACGTCCTGGTACTCGTCGATCAGCACGTGGTCGAAGGCGTCGTCGATGCCCGCCCCGACGATCTCGTCGGCGGCGAGCGCGCGCCAGTACAGGAGCAGGTCGTCGAGATCGAGCACCCCGAGGGTGCGCTTGCGGGCGGTGTAGGCCTTGAACAGCGCGGCCATCGCCTCGACGTGCTCCTCGCACCACGGGAAATGGACGCTCACCACCTCCGACAGGGTCTGCTGGGCGTTCACCGTGCGCGAGTAGATGTCGAGCAGGGTGCTCTTGCGTGGGAAGCGCTCGCGGCTCTCGGCGTGGCCGTGCTCCTCGCGGATGAGGTCGAGCAGGTCGGCCGCGTCGCCGGCGTCGAGCACGGCGAAGCTCGGACTCAGTCCGAGCGAGGCGGCGTGCATGCGGACGAACCGGTGGGCCACGGAGTGGAACGTCCCGCCGAAGACGCCGCCCGACCCGCGCGGGATGGCGACCAGCCCCCGCGTGCGTGTGAGCATCTCCCGCGCCGCGCGGCGGGTGAAGGTGAGCAGCAGGATGCGCTCGGGTGCGATGCCCTCGGAGGCGACGAGCCAGGCCACTCGTGAGCACAGCGTCGTCGTCTTGCCGGTGCCCGCGCCGGCGAGGATCAGCAGGGGACCGGCGGGATGGGTCGCGGCCGTCCGCTGCTCGGGGTTGAGCTGCTCGAGCCACGGGGTGGCGGCGGGCGTAAGCTGCTCTGAGACGAACATGTGTTCGCGCAGGCTAGGGGCCCGGCCGGACGGAGTGCAGGATCGCCTGCAGGGCGAGCACGGTGCGCCCCGTTCCGTCTTGTGCTCGCGCGCGCGAGATGAAAGAGTGCCGGGGGATGGATGTCGGAATCGGATTGCCCGCCACGATCCCCGGGGTCGACGGCGAGACCATCACCGAGTGGGCCCGGCTGGCGGAGGCGCGTGGCTTCTCGACGCTCGGCGTGATCGACCGCATCGTCTACGAGAACTACGAGCCACTGATCGCGCTCGCCGCGGCCGCCGCGGTGACCGAGCGGATCCGGCTCACGACCTCGATCCTGATCGCGCCGCTGCGCTCCAACCACGCGCTGTTTGCCAAGCAGGCCGCGAGCCTCGATCGCCTCTCGGCCGGCCGGCTCGTGCTCGGGCTCGCCCCCGGCGGCCGCGAGGACGACTACACTGCGAGCGAGGTCGACTTCCACCGCCGCGGAGCGGATTTCGATGCCCTCCTTCACACCGCCCAGGAGGCCTGGCGGGGCGGCGACCCGGACGTCGGTCCACGAACGGCGAGCGCCGACGGCCCGCAGCTCATCATCGGTGGGGCGTCCGCCGCGGCGTGGCGGCGGGTCGCACAGCACGGTGCGGGTTGGATCTCAGGCGGGGGCGGGCCGGACATGTTCGCCCAGGGCGCCGAGCACGCGCGCGAGGCGTGGAACGGGGCCGGGCGCGAGGGCGAGCCGCGGTTGCTCGCGCTCGCCTACTTCGCCCTCGGGGAGCACGCGCGCGAGGCGGCCACCGACTACCTCGGCCACTACTACGCGTTCGCCGGGCCGTACGCCGAGCGCGTGGCGTCCAGCGCGCTCGTCACCCCGGACGCGGTGCGTGAGGCCGTCGAGAGCTTCGCCGCCGCCGGGTGCGGCGAGCTCATCCTGTTTCCGTGCAACTCGGACCCCGGGCAGGTCGCCCTGCTCGCCGATCTCGTCACCGGCTAGCGGCCGCCCCTCCCCGGGGCGCGGTCACTCGGCGTGTTCGATGGCCGCCTGCGCCGCGGCGATCCGCGCGATCGGCACCCGAAATGGGGAGCAGGAGACGTAGTCGAGGCCGGCCATGTGGAAGAACGCGATCGACTCGGGGTCGCCGCCGTGCTCGCCGCACACGCCGAGCTTGAGCCCGGGGTGAGCCTCGCGACCGACCCATGAGGCGAGGCGGACAAGCCAGCCGACGCCCGCCTGGTCGATCGTCTCGAACGGACTGCGATCGATGATCTTGCGCTCGAGGTAGACGGGGACGAACTTCGACTCGGCGTCGTCGCGGGAGAAGCCGAGCGCGGTCTGGGTGAGGTCGTTGGTGCCGAAGGAGAAGAAGTCGGCGAAGCGGGCGATGCGGTCGGCGACGAAGCAGGCTCGCGGCAGCTCGATCATCGTGCCCACGGTGTAGTCGTCGCCCTCGATGAGGCCCTCCTCGTTCCCGACGCGGACGACGAGCTCGCGCATGATCTCGAGCTCGTGCTCGTAATCGACCAGGGGGATCATGACCTCCGGGTGCGGTGGCTCGGGCATGTCCTTGGCGGCGCGGAAGATGGCCCGGACCTGCATCTCGTAGATCTCGGGGTAGAGGATCCCCAGCCGGCAGCCGCGGGTGCCGAGCATCGGATTCTCCTCGTGGATCTCCACGACGCGGGTGAGCAGTCGCTCGAGCTGGGGCAGGTCGGGTGAGTTCTCCATCCGGGCGTGCTCGACCTGGGCGGCGAGATCAGGGTGGTTGGGGAGGAACTCGTGCAGCGGCGGATCGAGCAGCCGGATCGTCACCGGCAGCCCGGCCATCGCCTCGAACAAGCCCTCAAAATCCTGCTGCTGCAGTGGCAGCAGCTCGGAGAGCGCCTCGCGCCGGGCCTCGGTGGTGTGGGCCATGATCATCGCCCGCATCTTCGGCTGGCGGTCCTCGGCCATGAACATGTGCTCGGTCCGGCACAGCCCGATCCCCTCGGCGCCGAGCTCACGCGCTCGGATAGCGTCGTGCGGGGTGTCGGCGTTGGCGCGGACACCGAGTCGGCGGATCTCGTCCGACCAGGCCAGAACCTGCTCGAAGTTCTCATCGACCGCCGCCTCGACGAGCGGCACGTCCTCGTTGGTCACGCAGCCCTTGGTCCCATCGATCGCGATACGGTCGCCCTCATAGATCTCGACGCCGTCGACGTTGATCCGCTTGGCGAGGAGGTCGATCGACAGCGCCTCGACCCCGACGACAGCCGGCCGGCCCATCCCGCGAGCGACGAGCGCCGCGTGCGAGGCCTTGCCGCCCTCGGAGGTGAGGATGCCCTTGGCGGCGTGGAAGCCGGACACGTCGTCGGCGTCGGTGAACGGCCGCACGAGGATCACGTCGCGACCCTGTTCGGCCGCCTCGACCGCCTCGTGAGCGGTGAACACGACGGCGCCCTTCGCCGCGCCCGGGGAGGCCGCCACGCCGGTGGCGAGCACGCGGAAGTTGGCCTGCGGGTCGAAGGTCGGGTGCAGGAGCGCGTCGAGCGTCGAGGGGTCGATGGTGGTGATCGCCTCCTCCTTGGTGAGCAGGCCCTCGTCGACGGCGTCGCGGGCGAAGCGCACCGCGGCCTGGGCGGGCCGCTTGGCGTTGCGCGTCTGCAGCATGTACAGCCGGCCGTCCTCGACGGTGAACTCGGTGTCCTGCATGTTCTTGTAATGGCGCTCGAGCGTTCGCAGGATGTTCATCAGCTCGGCGTGGACCTCCGGGAGCCACTCGTGCATCTCGGCGATGTCCCGCGGGGTGCGCACGCCGGAGACGACGTCCTCGCCCTGGGCGTTCGGCAGGAAGTCGCCGCTCGGCTCCGGTCCGCCGGTCACCTCGTCGCGGGAGAAGGCGACGCCGGAGCCCGACGTCCCGCCCTTGTTGCCGAACACCATCTGCTGGACGTTGACCGCGGTGCCCCAGTCGTCGGGGATCCGGTTCAGCCGCCGGTAGGCGACGGCGCGCTCGCCCAGCCACGAGTCGAACACGGCGCGGATCGACAGCCGCAGCTGCTCGTGCGGATCGGCGGGGAACTCCTCGCCGGTGTGACCCTGGTAGATGCCCTTGAAGGTCTCGGTGAGCTCTCGCAAGGCCTCGACGTCGAGGTCGGTGTCGAGCTTGACGCCGCGCTGGGCCTTGGCCTGCGCGATCGCGTCCTCAAAGCGCTCGCCGGGGATCCCGCGGCACACGTTGCCGAACATCTGCACGAACCGGCGATACGAGTCCCAGGCGAAGCGCTCGTTGCCGGTGCTGTGGATCAGGCCCTCGACCGAGGTGTCGTTGAGGCCGAGGTTCAACACCGTGTCCATCATCCCGGGCATCGATTCACGCGCGCCCGAGCGCACGGAGACGAGCAGCGGGTCCTCGTCGTCGCCGAGCGTCTTGCCGGCGTGCCGCTCGAGCCGGTGCACGGCCTCGGCCACCTGCGCGGCCATGCCCTCGGGCTCCTCGCGGTCGCGAAGCATGAACTGGACACACGCCTCGGTGGTCACGGTGAACCCGGCGGGTACCCGATCGGCCCCGAGCACACGCGTCATCTCGGCGATGCCCGCGCCCTTGCCGCCGAGCAGCCCGCGCATGTCCCGCGAGCCCTCCGCGAAGTCGTAGACCCACTTGGTGTCTGTCGCTACCTGATCGTTCTCGGTCACAGCCATGTGTTCGTCCCCGTTGCCGGCATTCGCAGATTCCCCGTCACCGTGGTCGATCCTATCCGCCACCCTCATACCTTGCCGTCGGTGGAAAGAACTGATTCCCGTCGGGGGAAAGCGGGGATATCCCGGTTATGGCTTCAGGACGCGAACCTGGCTTCGCTGGCTCTGATCCCGCCGACAGCGGGACGCCGCCGGGTGCCACCGAGGACTTCCGGTCCCCCGATCGCAGCGCCGCGGACACCGGGTCCGCCGATCCCCGGGCGGCCCGTCAGCCGGCCGAGCCGGGCGCGGCCGAGGCGACCGGCTCGGCGTCGACCGCCAAGCGTCCGGGGAACATGCTTCCCGGGCGGGCGCGGCGGCGCTTCGGGGTCGAGCGCCTGCTCGTCCGCGTCATCGCCACCTGCGGGATCATCGCGATTGGCGTCGCCCTCGGCGCGATTCTCGTCTCGAGCAAGGTGCAGGGCTGGATCACGGGCCTGGTCATCGCCGTCGTCAGCGTCGGGCTGGCCGGGATGCTGTGGTCCTCACGCCAGCTCTGACCGCATACTGTCGCGCGTGAAGGAACTCCACGGCCGGGCGAGCACCACGACCGCCGCCCCGCGCGAGCGGTGCCGCGAGCTGTTGTCCGCCGCCGAGCGCTATCCCGACTGGTATCCCGAGGTCGTGCGCTCGGTGCAACCAGCCGATGATCCACGGCGGGCGGGGGAGCAGTGTCTCTCGGCGATCCTCCGCTTCAGCTACGGACCGATCGCCCGCGATCTCGACCTGCTGCTCGAGGTGGTCGACGCGCCGGCCGGGGGCGTCCGCCTCGACCGCGTCCCCTACAGCGCCCAGGACCGCGAGCGCTTCACCGTCGACTGGCTGCTCGGCGCGCATCCGGGCGGAGCCGAGACCGACCTCGCCGTCGAGCTGGAGGCGACCCTCGACGTCCCCCGTTTCCTTCCGATCCCGCTCGGCACGATCGGGAACATCGTGGCCGCGAGGTTTCTCGCCGCCGCCGTGGGCGCCCTCGCTCAACCAGGGCGATGACGGCGGGTGAGGGGACCGCGCGCTGCGATCCCCTCGCCGCCGAGGACTACGGCATGAACGCGGCCGAGTGGCACGGCGCGCCGCCACACACGTCGAACACCTCACCGCCCGGCCTGAGGAAGTCCGACTTCTGCACCCGCGCGGCCGGCGTCGAGCGCGGGTTCTCGTGCGGATCCTGGTTGGTCGGGCTGTCGGCCGGTGCGAGGTTGGCGACGGGCGGCGGCTGCGTGTGGCCCGGGCCGCTGTCCCAGATGACGATCGCCGAGCCGCCGAACGGGTAGCGGGGGATCGCCGGGATCCCGTAGAACAGGTTGCGATCCCGGGCGCGCGAGGGATCGAGCGCCGGCTCGTGGGCGGAGGCGCCGATCGTCCGGGCCTCGACGGCCGCCGAGTACATGCTCACCTGATGATCGCCGTAGGCGATCTGCATGAGCACCTCGTGCGAGGGCGTGCCCGGCAACGGGTGCGAGGTCATCGCCTGGGCATACCCGTCGGGCTCGCCCCGGTCCCACAGCTGCTGCATGAGATCGAGGATGAGCGGATGCAACGACGGGTCCGGGTAGCTCGCGTAGAGGACGAGGCCGAACGGCGCGAAGTCCGTGCTGCGCTGGACGAGCACGTTGGCGTAGTCCATCCCGGAGACCCCGAGCACGGCGTGGCGGAAGTCGGGCGCGACCGCGGTCGTGATGCCGCCCTCGATCCCGCCCTGGCTGTTGCCGTCGTAGTAGAGCTGGCCCGTGTTGAGCAGCGAGTGACCGCCGGACTGGAACGCCGCGCTCGTGGCCAGCCCGTGCGTGCTCAGCATCAGCCGCCCGAGGAACAGGAAGTTGAGCACTCCCTGCTGCAGTCGGTCGACGGGGACGGGGAACTTGTTGATGTCCTGAAGCGCGCCGGCGTCGAAGCCCTCATCGTCCTGGGCGAGACCCCACCAGTCGGTGGCGCAGAACACGAAGTTGTGCTCGCGGGCCATGTCCTCGACGTTGCCGGCTTTGACCTCGTCGCGGCTGCCGAGCAGGCCGTGGCCGTAGAGCGAGATCCGGGCCGGATGGGCGGGGCTCGCCGACGAGGGAACGATGCACTCGAACTGCGCGGTGGCGACGTTGCCGGGGATCTGCGTGGGCACGGCGTTCCACCGGCCCGAGCTGTAGTGGAACCCGGTCGTCGCGGTCAGGCCGCAGGTGACCAGGTAGCAGGGCACCCGGAAGGTGCCGTTCACCACCGTGATCGTCGGGGAGGACGTGTCGACCGAGGTGACGGCGAAGCTCGGGGCGTGGCCCTGCACCTTGCCGTCGGCGAGATTGTGATCGCCGAGCTGGGCGAACGCGTTGTTGCGGATCGCGAGCAGCCGGCCGGTCCGATCCTGACGGGAGGCGATCGTGAAGTCCCACGCCTCGTACAGGTTGCCCCGCGCGATGCCGGCCCGGTGCAACGCGCGGAAGATGCGCTGGTAGCGCCCCTTCTGCGAGCGTTCGGCGGCCAGCAGCGAGCGCCCGTCGCGCAGCCGGGCGAACCAACCGGGCGCCGGCAGCACGCGGCCGGCGGCGTCGCGCAGATTCCGCAGGGCGACGATGTAGGTGTGGCCGTAGAGGAAGTTGCGGCCCGGGTGAATGAGCAGGTCGGTCGTCGCCGGCGTGGGCGCGTTGGCGTCGAGCTCGGACCAGATCAGCTGCCGCGCGCCGGTCGTCTCGTCGATGACGACGATCGGGGCGCTGCGGACGAATGCCCGGGACATGTTGAGCAGCCCCACCGGGTTCGTGCGCGCAAGGGCGGTCGCGTTGTCGAGGCCGGGAACGCGGGCGACGATCGCGCTGCCGGGGCTGAAGCCGTCGGCGACGTCATAAGGCGCAACGCCGACCCGCACGCCCTTGGTGTTGACCGGCATCGCGGCCGCGGGCAGGTTGACGCGCAGCCCGGTCGGGGTCGAACGATCGGTGCGCGTGTACAGGTTGTTGGGGAACGGCAGCAGGCAGGGCGCGCCCGCGTACGGTTGGCAGTCGCCCGCCGGCGTCGCCGGCGTGGTCGCGCCCGAGCGGGCGGTGAGAACGATCAAGCCGCCGACGGTGGCGACGATCAACAGCACGAGCATCCGTGCCCGCGTCAGGCTCAGTCCCAATCCATTCACGTCATCTCTCCTCTTGGCTTCCTGCCGGCCGCGGCGCAAGCGTACACCGTGGCCACGCGGGCCGTCCGCGGCGGTGACGGCGATACGGCCCCGGGCTCAGGCTCCGGCGAGCAGCGGCAGCACGCCGGCCTCGAGCTCGAGCAGCCGGCGTTTGCGCGCCAGGCCGCCGCCGAAGCCGGTGAGGCTCCCGTCGGCTCCGATGACCCGATGGCACGGGACGATGACGGCGATCGGGTTGCGGCCGTTGGCGGTGCCGACCGCGCGCACGGCGTCGGGACGCCCGATCCGCCGCGCGAGCTCGCCGTAGCTGATCGTCTCGCCGTAGGGGATCTCCTGGAGCGCGCGCCACACCGTCACGTCGAACGGGCTGCCGCTGAGCGCGAGCTCGAGGTCGAACGTCTGCCGCCGGCCGTCGAAGAACTCCTCGAGCTGACGGCGGACGCCGGCGAAGGCCTCGTCGCTGCGGCGCCAGCCGGGGCCCGGCGCGACCGGGCTGCGGCCGCCCTGCATCGACAGCCGGGTGAGCCCGCGGTCATCGCCGGCAAGCAGCAGCTCGTCGATCGGGCTCGGGATGGTGGTGTAGAGGATCTCGCTCACGTTGCAGGTTTAACGCACGGCCCGGCGGGAGTGTGAGGTGTCCGGCGTATCAGGCCGGGGTCGTCGCGGCCAGTCCGGGCGGCTGGACGTCCATGACCTCGGCGAGCAGCTCGTAGGAGCGTCGCCGGGCGCCGTGGTCGTGGGTGATCGTGACGACGATCACCTCGTCGGCGCCATAGTCGGCGACGAGCGACTCGATCCCGCTGCGAACCGTCTCCGGTGAGCCGATGATCGCCCGCCGTCCGGGGACCGAGCCGCCGGCCGGCTTGCCCTCGCGGGCAAGGAACGCGAGCGCCTTCTCGGGCGGCGGCACGGCGATCAGCTCGCCGCGGCGCAGCAGGGTCATCGTCATCCGGCTGCTCGAGGCGAGGTACTGCGCCTCCTCGTCGGTCTCCGCGCATAGCACCCAGGCGGCCACCGCGGTCATCGGCCCGCGGAGGTCCCGGACCGGCTCGAACTGCCGCTGGTAGCTGGCCGCGATCGACGCGCCCTGCGGGTTGATGAAGTCGGCGAAGGCGTAGCGGAGGCCGAGCTCGGCGGCCCAGATCGCGCTCTGGGCCGAGGACCCGAGCAGCCACACAACGGGCAGCCCCGGGCGACCGGGCAGGGTGGCGGCGAGGCGGCGGAACGGATGATCGGCCGGGAGGTCGTCCTCGAAGTAGGCGAGCAGCTCGACGAGCTGCTGGGGGAAGTCGTCGGGCGAGGCCTGACGGCGGTCGCGCTGCAGCGCGAACGTGGTCAGCGGATCGGTGCCGGCGGCTCGTCCCAGGCCGAGGTCGATCCGGCCCGGCGCGAGCGAGGCGAGGATCGAGAATGTCTCGGCGACCTTGAACGGGCTGTAGTGGGGGAGCATCACCCCGCCGCTGCCGACGCGGATGTGCTCAGTCGCGGCGGCGATCGGGCCGATCAGAACCTCGGGACTCGCGCTGGCCAGCATCGGGCCGCCGTGATGCTCGGCGACCCAGTAGCGGTGATAGCCGAGCCGGTCGGTGAGCCGGGCGAGATCCAGCGTGTTGGCGAGCGCGTCGGCGCCGGTCTGGCCCTCGGTGATCGGAGACTGGTCAAGGACGGACAACCGCATAGGTTCGATACTAGTGTCGCCATGTCGAGTCTCAGCTCAGCCGCGACGGCCCTGCGCCCGGTGACCGTGACCCGCTATGTCACGCCCCTGCGCGAGGGCGGATCGCTCCCTGGGCTGATGGAGGCCGACGACGACGGCCTGTACGTCGTCAAGTTCCGCGGCGCCGGTCAGGGGCTGCGCGCGCTCGTCGCCGAGGTCATCGGCGGCGAGCTCGCCCGCCGCCTCGATCTGCTCGTCCCCGAGCTCGTCGAGGCCGAGCTCGATCCGACGCTCGGGGCGGCCGAGCCCGACCCCGAGATCCAGGAGCTGATCGTCGGCAGCGCCGGCTCGAACCTCGGCGTCGACTTCCTGCCCGGCGCGCTGCCGTACTCGCCGGCCGGGCCGTGGACCCCGTCGCCCGAGCTCGCCGCCGACATCGTCTGGCTCGACGCGCTGCTGACGAACGTCGACCGCACGCCCCGCAACCCCAACCTGCTGCTCTGGCACGACCGGCTGTGGCTGATCGACCACGGCGCGGCGCTGTATCTGCAGCACCAGGGACTCGTGCCGGGCGAACATGCCCGGCGTCCGTTCCCGCTCATCGCCGACCACGTGCTGCTCCCCTGCGCGGGATCGATCGCCGAGGCCCACGAGCGCCTGGTCGGCCGCGTCACGCCCGAGCTCGTCGCCGAAGTCGTGGGGCTCGTCCCCGACGGCTGGATCGGGGCCGATCCGGGCGCCGAGGGCGACAGCGCCGAGGCCTACATGGAGTACCTGACCCTCCGGGTCAGCGACGGATCGTTCGCCGAGGAGGCCGAGGATGCCCGGCGCAAGCACTAGCGGCGGTCCCGGCCGCGGCGCCCACGACGGCGGTCGCGCGCCGTTCTCCTACGCGATGCTGCGCGTCGTGCCGCGGATCGAGCGCGGGGAGCGCTTCAACGCCGGGGTGGTCGTGTTCTGCCGCCAGCGCCGGTTCCTCGGCGTGCGGATCGAGCTCGACGAGCAGCGGCTGCGGGCGCTCGCGCCGGACGTCGACGCCGATGGCGTGCGGCGCCACCTCGCGGCGCTCGAGCGGGTCGCGGCCGGCGATCCGCAGGCCGGCCCGATAGCGGCGCTCGACCCGAGCGAGCGCTTCGGCTGGATCGTCGCGCCGTCGAGCACGATCGTCCAGCCCTCCGAGGTCCACACCGGACTGTCCGACGATCCCGCGCGCACGCTCGACACCCTGTTCGCCGAGCTCGTGGCCCGCCCGGACGGCCCCGTCGCACCGCCGGTCGAGCCCGGCACGCCGCCTAGGATGGACGCGTGACCCTCCTGAGCGGAGCCATCGCCCGCCGCATGCACATCGCGCGCGCCCGCACGCGGCGGGTCGTGTGCGAGAAGGACCTGCGCGTGCCGATGGACGACGGCACGGTGCTGCTCGCCGATCGCTGGGTGGCCCGCGACACCCAGGGCACGCCGCAGCCGACCGTGCTCGTACGCTCGCCCTACGGACGGCGTCAGTTCGTCGCGCTGCTGTTCGGGCGGCTACTGGCCGAGCGGGGCCTGCAGGTGGTGATCCAGAGCGTGCGCGGCACGTTCGGATCGGAGGGGGAGTTCAACCCGTTCGACGAGCGCGCCGACGGGCTGGCCACGCTCCGCTGGCTGCGCGCACAGCCCTGGCACGCCGGGCGGATCGGCATGATCGGGCCGAGCTACCTCGGGCTCGTGCAGTGGGCGGTGGCGCCCGAGGCCGGCGAGGACCTCGCCGCCCTCGCCATCCAGGTGAGCGCCTCGCAGTTCCACGGCCAGAGCTGGGCGGGGGGGAGCCTGTCGCTCGAGACGGCGGCCTCGTGGATGGTGATCGTCGCCGCCCAGGAGCGGCGGATCGCGCCGGTGGCGATCGCCCGCGCGCTCCGCGGCCTGCCCGCGCTGTTCGCCGAGCTGCCGGTGGCCGAGTTCGACGAGCGAGCGACCGGAGCCCAGGTCGCCTGGTGGCGCGAGGCCATGGCCAATCCCGATCGCGCGGGCGCCTACTGGACGCAGCGGGACTTCGCCGCCGGCGTCGAGCAGGTGACCGCGCCGGTGCAGCTGATCGGCGGCTGGTACGACATCTTCCTGCCCTGGCTGCTCGAGGACCACGCCGCGCTCGTCGCGGACGGCCGCGCCACGCAGCTGATCATCGGCCCGTGGGCGCACACCTCGCCGGGGCTGACGGCGGCGACGCTGCGCGACGGCGTCGCGTGGCTGCGGGCCCACCTGCTCGGCGACGCGCGGATGCTGCGCCCGGCGCCCGTCCGCGTGCTCGTGACCGGCGAGCGCGCCGGTGGCGGCTGGCGCGATCTGCCGAGCTGGCCACCGCCTGGGCTCGGCGAGCGCCGACTGTGGCTCGCCGGCGACCGCAGGCTGACCGAGGCGGCGCCGGCCGAGGGCGGCGGCGACGGCTACCGCTACGACCCCGAGGACCCGACGCCGTCGGTCGGCGGTCCGGTGCTGCTCGAGCGTGCGCCGGTCGTCGACAACCGGGTGCTCGAGAGCCGCGCGGATGTGCTCACCTACACGACGGCGCCGCTGGCCGACACGGTCGAGGCGATCGGCCCGGTCCGGGTCGAGCTGTCGGTGCGGGCAAGCTCCTCGCACTTCGACATCTTCGCCCGGGTATGCGAGGTCGACGCGACCGGGGTCTCGTGGAACGTCAGCGACGCGCTCACCAGCGTCGCGCCCGGACGCTTCGAGTGCGACGATGACGGCGTCTGGCGGATCGTCTTCGCACTGTGGCCGATAGGTCATCGCTTCGCCGCCGGCCACCGGATCCGGCTTCAGGTGTCCTCCGGCGCGCACCCGCGCTACGCGCGCAATCCGGGCACCGGCGAGGACCCCACGACGGCGACGACGCTGCAGGCGGTCGATGTCGAGGTGCTGCGGAGTGCCGCGCACCCGTCGCTGCTCGTGCTGCCCGCGGCCGCGGCCGGCGCCTAGCCCGCCGGGTGCGGCCCGAGCGCTCAGGCGGTGACCGCGAGCACGAGCATCGCGACGTCATCGCGTGGCTCGGCGGTGGCGACGGCGGTCTCCTCGAGCCAGTCGACGAGCTGCTGCGCGTCGAGTCCGCGCCCCCGTGCGAGCAGCTCGAGGAGGTCCTCGCTCGACAGCATCCGGGCCGGTGCCTCGGCGTCGGTCAGCCCGTCGGTGTAGAGCACGAGGGTGTCGCCGGGCCCGAGCGTGAGCGTGATCGGCACAAACACGGCATCGTCGGCGACGCCGATGAGCGGTCCGGTGACTTCGATGAGCTCGGTCGTGCCGTCGGCGCGGCGGACGAGCGGCGGCGGGTGCCCGCCGGCGGCGAGCGTGAGGGCGAGGCCGTCGTCGGTGCGTGTTGCGGTCGCGAACACCGCGGTGAGAAACCGCTCGTAGCCGCGGTCGGTGTCGCGGAGGACCGCGGCGTTGAGCCGGCGCAGCACCTCGTCGGGGGCGTGCTCGGCCACCGCGCGGATCGTGTAGCGAGCGAGCGCGGTGAGCGCAGCTGCCTCGGGGCCCTTGCCGCACACGTCGCCGATGGCCACGCCCCAGCGGCCGTCGTCGATCGGGAAGGCGTCGTAGAAGTCACCGCCGACCTCCTGGCCCTCGGCGGCGGCGCGGTGGCGCCCGACGAGCTCTGCGCCGGGAACCGTGGGCAGGGAGCTCGGCAGCAGACTGCTCTGCAGGGTCCGGGCGACGTGCCGCGTGGCCTCGAACAGCCGCGAGTTCTCGATCGCCAGCGCCGCCCGGCGGGCGAGCTCCTCGGCGAGCACGAGATCGTCGTGGTCGTACGGCGGGGACCCCTCGAGACGGAGCAGGCTGAGCGTGCCGAGCGCGCGGCGGCGGGCGAGCAGCGGCACGACGATCGCGGAGTAATACCGCAGTCGCCGCATCAGCGCGAAGTGCTCGTTGCCGGCGGCGATCGCCCGTTGGAACGCCGGCGACATCTCGGGCAACAGCACGGGCTGCTGGGACCGAAGCACGACGGCGACGGGGTGGGCGCTCGAGGACGCGAGCGGGTGATCGCGGCGCATCGTCTCGACCGCGCGGGCGTGATCGGGCTCGGGGGCGGCCGCGACGGCGGTGCGTACGAGACCGTCGTCGTCGAGCAGATCGATCACGGTGAGCTGCGCGAGCTCGGGCACGGTGAGCTCGGCGAGCCGGCCGAGCGTCTCGTTGTAATCGAGGGAGCGGTCGAGGACGAGCCCGGCCTGGGCGAGGAAGGCCATGCGCTGCTGGAGACGCGAGCCGTCGCTCGCGGTGTCGCGCGCGGTGAGATCGCGCACGAAGCCGGCGAACATCGGGCCGGACGGACCGTCGAAGCTGACAACCGTCAGCTCGACGATCAGCTGCGTCCCGTCCGCCCGCAGCGCCGGAAGCTCGATCCGCTCGTCGAGCATCACCGGCTGGCCGGTGCTCAGGTACCGCTGCAGGCCGTTGCGGTGGGCCTGTCGCAACGGCCCGGGAACGATCAGCTGGGCC
This sequence comes from uncultured Solirubrobacterales bacterium, assembly GCA_963752905.1. Classification (GTDB taxonomy): domain Bacteria; phylum Actinomycetota; class Thermoleophilia; order Solirubrobacterales; family Solirubrobacteraceae; genus Palsa-465. The sequence goes on along the minus strand of CAVWAC010000003.1, from coordinate 298,456 downwards.
AACTCGGCGCCGACCGCCGCATCACGGCTGTACCCGAACAGGCGCTCCGCGGCCGGGTTGAGGTCGCGCAGTGTGCCCTCGGCGTCCATCACCATCAGCGCGTCCGGGGCGGCGGCGAAGATGCCGTCCAGCGAGGAGCCCCGCCCGACCTCGACCGCCGGCTGTTCTGGAGTTGCGCTGATGTCCCGTCCTATCGGCTTTGGCCATGGCGCCGCTGCGGTTGTCCCGACCGCCGCTGTAGCCAGCGCGACGCCCCGCGGCATAGAATAAGCGCGGTCATCTGAGCATGTTGACTGATCGCGCCACGGGGCAATCCCGGTGAGACCGTACTTCGACGTCCAGGTGGTTGAACGACCCGACTCGCTCGTGCTCATCCTCGAGGGCGAGCTCGACATCGCCACCGCGCCCCTGCTCGAGGAGAAGCTCGCCGAGGCCCAGCAGCTCGCGACGAGCAACGCGTGCGACCGGGTGATCGTCGATCTCGACCGCGTCGGTTTCATGGACTCGACCGGTCTGCAGATCCTCGTCCGGCAGACGACGTCGGACCGTGAGGGATTCCAGGTGCTCCTTACCGAGGGCTCGGCGCAGGTGCAACGGCTATTTCGGCTCACCGGCGTGCGGGACCATCTCCCGTTCGCCGCTGGGGACCACACCGGTTCGGGCCGCGACGGCGGCACCGAATCGCAGCCCGGCTGAGCGCCCGGGACCGAGCCGGCCCCGGGCTTGGCGTCAATCTTGGGCAGATGGGTAGCCCATAGGCGTGTCTTACGACGGTGCACAACTCCTTCGGCTTCGGCTCCGCCGCGACAAGTGCGCGCCCGGCCGCGCCCGCGAGGCGCTCGCCGAGCTGCCCGCCGTGAGCGGCTGCGAGGACGCGCTGCTCGTCGTCAGCGAGCTGGCCACCAATGCCGTGCTGCGGGCGGGCGCCGACGCCGACGGCGAGTTCGAGCTGCTCGCCGAGCTCATCCCAGACGGGATCCGCATCGCGGTGACCGACGACGGCCGTGCGGGCGGAGCCGGCGGAGCGACGCCTCCGGCCGTGATCGGGTCGACGTCGGCGGCCGCTCCGACGTCTGCGCCAGGCCTGTCCGGGGGCATGGGCCTGTGGGTGGTCGACGCCCTCTCGCGCCGGTGGGGCACCGAGCGCGACGACATCACCCGGGTCTGGGCGGAGCTCGCCCTCTAGACGATGCCCGGTCCCCCCAACCGGGGGGGTCTCGGGGCGCTGCCGGTTGCGGCCCATGCGGTCAGCGGGCATGATCGGATCATCATCGGCTTAGCTGACACCGCCCGGTTCCGTGCCGACGATCCGCAGGAGCTGGTCGCCGCATCGTTGTTGTGCCCGGTCTGCCTGCGCAATCCGGCCGAGGGTCACGATCTCGACGCCGACGGCTACGACCCGTCGGTGCTCTGCCACTGCGAGCACTGCGGGCAGTCCTGGCGGGTGTACCTGACCGATCAGCAGGCGCTCCGGCTCGCGCTCACCGCCGCCTGAGCCGACCGCGCCGAGTCTCGCTCACCGCCGCCAGCGCCGACCGCCCACCGGGACCGGGGGGCGCAGCCCACCGGCGCTAACGTTTAGTAATGGACACGCACCCACGGACGGAGGTCGTGCTCAACGCCGGACTCAGTGAGATCGCGCGCTTCCTCGCCCTGAGGCCGCCGTTCGATGCGCTCGCGCCCGAGGAGCTTGGCGAGGTGGTGACCGACACCCAGATCGAGTTCTATCCCGCCAGGGCGGTGATCCTCAGCGAGGACGGGGGGCCGGTCACCTTTCTGCGCGTCATCCACAGCGGCGCGGTCGACATCGCCCACGAGGGCAAGCTGCTCGACATGCTCGGGGCGGGCGACACCTTCGGCCACGCGCCGATGCTCGCCGGTCTGCCACCGGGGTTCGAGGCGCGGGCTGCCGAGGACACCCTCTGCTACCGGATCCCGGCCGCCGTCGCCCGGCCGCTGCTCGAGCGCGCGCGCTCGCGCGAGCTCGAGACCGGGATCGGCGAGCCGACCCACCAGCCGGTGGTCAAGCTCATCCGCACCGCCACCGTGCGCTGCGAGCCGATGGAGAGCATCCGTGAGGTGGCACGCAGAATGACCGCCGCCGCGGCGACCTCGGCGATTGTCGAGTTCCACGGCCGCGGCTTCGGGATCGTCACCGACCGGGACATCCGCACGCGGATCGTTGCCGCCGGGCTGCCGCTCAGCTCGCCCGTGGCGACGGTGATGACCACGCCCGTGTTCTCGGTCACCCCCGACCGGCTCGCCGGCGAGGTTCTGTTCGAACTGCTCGAGCGGGGCATCCGCCACGCGCCTGTGGTCAGTGAGCGCGGGCAGCTCCTCGGCGTCGTCGAGGACGCCGACCTGTTCGCCGTCCAGCCGCGATCATGGTTCGGCGCCCGCCGGGCGATCGCCCGCGCGACCGACATCGACACGCTCGCCGCAGTCGGCCGGCGTCTGCCTGAGATCCTCGTCGAGCTGCACGCGGCCAACCTGCGGGCGCTCGAGGTCGTGCGGGTGCTCACCGCGCTGATCGACGCGATCACCGCGCGGGCGATCGAGCTCGCCGCGCCGCGCATCGGCCTCCCCGCAGACGGCCTCGTGTGGGTAGCCGTCGGCAGCCAGGCCCGCCGGGAGCTCACCCCGGCCTCGATCGCCGGCGGCGCCCTCGTGTGCAGCGAGCCCCCGCCCGCCGGCTGGGTCGAGGCGGTCGGCGAGGCCCTCGTCGCCTGCGGCCTCGCGGGCCAGGTCATCGCCCGCAGCCCGCAGGAGTGGGCGCAGGTCGACCCCGACGACGAGCTCAGCCTCACCGTCCTCACCGAGCGTCGCGTGCTGTGGGGCACGCCGCGCGAGCCCCTGCCCCGGGCCCAGGACGCCGGCACCGACGAGGTCGTCGCCGCCCTGCTGCACCGGGCGCTGCACTACAGCCCGCCCACCGGGTTCGACGTCGACTCGGTGCTCGAGGCCGGCGGCGCTCGCAGCCAATCGCTTGACATCCGCCGCACCGCGGTCATCCCGATCGTCGAGATCGCCCGCTGGGCGGGCGCGGCCGCGGGCGTGGCCGAGGGATCGACAGCCGAGCGCCTGCGCGCGGCGGGGGATGCCGGCGTGCTCGCCCCGGCCGACGCGAGCACGCTGGCCGACGCCTTCGAGCTCGCGCTCGAGCTCAGGGTCAGCCACCACATGGAGCAGCTCGCGGCCGGCGCCAGCCCCGACGACGCGCTGCACCCCGCGCTGATGAGCTCGCTCACCCGCGATCACCTGCGCGACGTCTACCGGTCGGTGGCCGGCGTCCAGCGGCGGCTGCGCGGATGAGGCTGCGGGCGCCGCGCGACAGCGCCGCGATCGCCTTCGATGAGGCCGGTGTCCCGTCGCCGGGCACCCCGTGGAGCGAGGCGGGCTGGTGCGCGATCGACCTCGAGCTGACCGGGCTGCGCCCACGCAAGAACGACATCATCGCGATCGGCGCGATCCCGATCGAGGGCGGGAAGGTGCTGCTCGGCGAGAGCCTGTACACGCTCGTGCGCACGACGCGGCGCTCCGAGCACGGGGCGGTCCTCGTGCACAAGCTCCGCGTCGCCGACCTCGCCGACGCACCGCCGCTCGAGGACGCTCTCGACCTGCTGCTCGGGACGCTCGGCGGCCGGATCCCGGTGTTCCACACCGCGCGAGTGGAGACGAGCTTCCTCGCTCCGCTGTTCTCGCGGCGGCGGGTGAGGCTCCCGGCCCCCGCCGACACGGAGGTGCTCGGCCGCGAGTGGCTCGCCCGGCGCGACGGCCAAGCGCCCGCCTACGTCACCCTCGAGCGGCTCGCCGTCGAGCTTGGACAGCCCGTTGAGCCGCCGCATCACGCGCTCGGCGACGCGCTCACGACCGCCAAGGCGTTCATCGCGCTCGCCGCGCTGCTGTCGATGCCCCAGCCGCGGACCGCCGGCAGCCTCGTCGCCGCCGAGCACGCCCACGGCATGGCCGGGCGCCGGTTCGGGCCCGGATAGGCGCCGCCGGCGTTCCGCTAGCTCAGAACAGCTGCAGGTAGCGGTCGAGCTCCCATTGGGTGATCTGCTCGTGCGCGTTCTGCCATTCGCCAAGCTTGATCCTCGCGAAGTAGTCGACGTAGTCCCCCTCGCGGGTCGAGCCGAGCGCCGCGCGCAGCACATCGTCGTTCTCGAGCGCGCGGACGGCGTCGAGCAGATTGGCCGGCAGCAGATCGATCCCGCCCGCAGCGAGCTCCTCCGGGCTGAGCGTGTAGAGGTTGGCCTTGTTCGGGTCGCCCGGATCGAGCTTCCGTTCCACCCCGTCGAGCCCGGCTGCAAGCATCACCGTCGCGGCGAGGTACGGATTGCATGAGCCGTCGACGGTGCGATCCTCGATCCGGCCGGGCGCCGGGATCCGAAGCATCTGCGTGCGGTTGTTGTAGCCGTAGGAGACGTACGCCGGGGCCCACGTCGCGCCGCTCGTCGGGGCGCCGACCTTGAGGCGCTTATACGAGTTGACCGTCGGCGCGGTGACAGCGATGTATGCCTTCGCGTGCTCCTTGAGTCCACCGACGAAGTTGTAGCCGAGCTCGGAGAGGCCGAGGCGGCGCGGATCGTCGGCCACGTCGCGATCGAACACATTCTCGCCGTCCTTCCACAGGCTGATGTGGAAGTGGCAGCCGTTACCGGTGAGGTGGGCAAACGGCTTGGGCATGAACGTCGCGATCAGCCCCTGCTGCTGGGCGAGCGTCTCGACCATGTAGCGGAAGAAGATCGCCCGGTCGCACGTCGTCATCGCGTCGGAATACTCGAAGTTCTGCTCGAACTGCCCGTTGGCGTCCTCGTGGTCGGTGGCGTAGTTGTCCCAGCCGAGACCGGTGACCGCGTTGGCCACACGGGAAACGAAGTCGAGGTTGCGCGTGAGCGCGCGCATGTCGTAACACGGCTGCTCGAGCGTGTCGAGCGGGTCGGCGAGCTCGAGCGAGCCGTCGGCGGCGCGGCGCAGCAGGAAGTACTCGAGCTCGGCGCCGACCTTCAGCTCGTAGCCCATTCCGGCCGCCCGATCGATCGCGTTCTGCAGGATCGTCCGCGGGCAGAACGGCCACGGCTCGCCCTCGACGGTGACGTTGCAGGCCAGGCGGGCGACATTCGGCTGCCACGGCAGGATGGTCAGTGAGCGTGGATCAGGAATCGCGGCAATGTCCGGGTCGTCCGGCCCCTGGCCGATGTCGCCGGCGGCGAAGCCGGCGAACCCGGCCCCGTCGGTCAGCAGCGCATCGAGATGGTGGGCGGGGACGAGCTTGGCGCTCGGCTTGCCGTGCATGTCGACGAACTGGGCGAAGAGAAACTCGACGTTGCCGTCCTTGACGGCCTTGCGGACGTCATCGGCGTCTTTGGGCTGTGTTGACATGCCCTGAGATATATCCGCCCAGGGCCGCCGAGCACAATGGCTCGGCGCACGCGTTGGCGGCGGCTAGCATGTGGCCTCCGCACATAACCAGTGCATCGCAGAGTGTCAGTCAACACCGATATCGACAGCGAACTGCGCGGCCTGCGCGAGGAGAACCACACCCTCTACGGGGTGATCAAGCTCGTCTCCTCCTCGCTCGAGGTACTGCCGATGCTGCAGGGGGTCGTCGACCTCGCCACCGAGGCCACCGGTTGCCACGCCTGCTTCATCTACCTCGTCGAGGACGACCTGCTCACGATGCGGGCCGCCTCGCCGGTGTTCGCCGACGCGGTCGGCCGGGTGCAGATGGGTCTCGACGAGGGGCTGACCGGCTGGGTGGCCCGCCATCGCACGCCCGAGTTCATCCGCGAGCGGGCGATGGACGACCCGCGGATGAAGTTCATCCCGCTGCTCGACGAGGAGCGCTTCCAGTCGATGATCGCCGTGCCGATCCTCTCGCGCTCGGGCGACACGATCGGGGTGATCGTCCTCCACACCCAGGCGCCGCACGAGTTCACCGAGGACGCGGTCAAGCTGCTCGTGCACATCGCCTCGCTGGTCAGCGGCGCGATCGAGAACGCCCAGGTCTACGACCGCGAGCGCCAGCGGGTCGACACCCTGACCGGGCTCTCCAGTCTCGCCCAGGAGGTGGCCGCCGCCGTCGACATCCAGGCGCTCGGCGGCATCGTCGCCCGCGGCGTCCGGGCGCTGCTCGACGCCGAGGTCTGCCAGGTCTACCGCGTCGACGCCGACGGCACCGGGCTGCACATGCTGAGCTCCGAGCCCGACTCGGTCCCGGCGCCGCCGGTCCTCTCGACCGCCGGCGTGCTGCTCGCCGCGCTCGAGGGCGGGGGCGCGCGGCCGGCGGCCCGCACGCTGTGGCCGGCCCTCGACGTCTCCGAGCTGCTCGTCGCCCCGCTGTCGGCCGGGGGCGAGCGCTTTGGCCTCCTCTGCGCCGGCTCGCGGGCCGGGAGCGGCTTCGGCGAGGAGGACGGCGAGGTCGTCCGGGCGATCGCCCACCTCACCGCGGTGGCGATCCGGCGCGCCGAGCTGATCGAGGGGCTGACGAAGGCGAACACCGTCAAGGATCTGTTCGAGGCGCTCACCGCCGGGGCGACCGCGTTCGCCGCGGCCAAGGCGGCCGAGGTGCGCTGCGATCTCGGCACGGCGTACCTGATGATCAGCGCCGAGCCCGCCGCCCAGGGGGATCGCTCGACGGGCGAGTGGCGCGAGGCGGCCGAGGCGCTCGGCCGCGCGCTCGGCGAGCTCGCCCCGCGGACGGCGATCGACGCCGGGCCCGGCCCGGTGCGCGCGCTGCTCACGCTCGGCACCCGCCAGCCGCAGCGGCTCGAAGAGCTGCATCGCACCTGCCGTGAGCTCGGCCAGAGCACCGGCGCGGCGATTGGTCTCAGTGAGGTCCGGGACACGCCGGACGAGGCGAGCCGGGCCTACCGCGAGGCGGTCGACGCGGCCACGATCGGCCGCGCCCTGCTCGGCGACGGCGGCGCGATCGCCTACTCGCAGCTCGGCGCCTACCGCTACCTCGTCCACATCTCCCCCGACGCCGCGCCCCACGACCAGATGCGGGCCGCCGTCGATCAGCTCATCGACTACGACGCCCGGCGGCGCACCGTGCTGCTCGACACGCTCGAGCGCTACCTCGCCGAGCGCCGCAGCGTGATCGAGAGCGCGCGGGCGCTGTTCATCCATCCCAACACGCTGCGCCAGCGGCTCGGCCGGATCGAGGAGCTGACCGGGCTGCGCCTCGACGACGACGACCTGCTCTCACTCGAGCTCGCGATCAAGCTCGCCCGCCTCCACGGCCGGGCCGGCGCCCCGTGACGGGCGCCCCGTAGCTAGTCGCCGGTGACGAGGAACACCGGGAGCTTGGCCTTGCGCCGCACGCGCTGGGGCTCCTGGGTCCACATGAAGTCGCCGGCCCAGCGGTTGCGGTCGGGGTCGGCGCTCATCACGATCGCCTCGCAGCCGCGGGTCACCGCCGCCTCGCAGATGCGCTTCGTCGCCTTGCGCGTGGCGAACACCTCGCCGTCGGCCTCGATGCCCTTGCGCTTGAGCCGCTTGACCGCCTTGGCCACGCTCTCGCGCTGCGCGGCCCACTCGGCCTTGGTCGGCATCAGCCCGGGGGTCTGCAACCCGAACGAGACCCCATGGATCCGCGCCACGGTGAACACTCGGACGGTCGCCCCGTCGGGATCGGCGAGCTCGATCACCCGCGCGACCGCGGCGTCGGAGATCGGGCGTCCCTCGGACGCGAGCAGAATCGTCTTGTAGCGCTCGGTGGCCGTGGCGGGATCATCGCGCACGGCCACATTCTGCGTCACGCTCACGGGCTGGCGCCGGACGTGCCGGCGCTCGTGGCGGCCATCGCCGCCGAGGACTGCTCGGCGTGCTCAGGACGCTTGTCCTCGACCCGCTTGCGATACCAGTACAGAAGCACGTAGGAGAGCAGCACCGCCCAGCCGAGGAAGTAGTACGGCAGGGTCTTGCGGCCGGCCGCGTTACACGTGCAGTTGGCGTACACCGGCCCGCCGTAGAAATAGATGATCGCGTAGAACCCGGCGACCACGAGTGCGACGTACTTCATCCACTCGGGCAGCTTGAACGGCCGCCGGACGTTCGGCCGGTACTTGCGCAGCAGGTAGTAGCCGACGAGCACCGGCAGGAACGAGGCGAGGTAGCCGACGTTCGAGAACGTGTAGATCTCGACCGCGCCGCCCATGAACACGACGGCGATCGAGCAGGCGACGTTGAACCACATCGACCGGTTCGGCACCCCGTGCTTGTTGACGTGCTGGAAGAAGCGCGGGAACTGGCCGTCGGTCGACATCTGGTGCAGCGACCGGGCCGTCCCCGTGATCGCGTTCAGCGCCGAGAGGATCAGCGCGATGATCAGCATCAGCGCGATCAGCCACTCGAGCAAGCTGCTGCCCGCCCCGGTGCCGAACACCTTTGCGCTGAAGCTGACGAAGATCGTCTTCGGATCGACGAGCGCGGCGTTGCCGAGCGCCGGCAGACCGACGACGATGATGAACGCGATCGGGATCATCGTGTAGATGAACAGGCCGTAGAGGCCCTCGGCGTTCATCGCGATCTTGGCGTCGCGGTCGGGATCGCGCGTCTCGCCGATGTAGCAGGCCGCTGCCTCCATCGCGATCACGTTCCAGGTGAGCAGGAACGAGAAGGCGAGATAGAGCGTCAGCCAGCCGTGCCCGAACAGGGGGTGGAAGAAGCCGGTGAGGTTCGTGTGGCGGAAGTGCCACAGCCAGGAGAAGTCGACCGCGCTCGGGTTGAAGATCCATGAAATCGCGAGGAACGTCAGCGGGATCATCGACAGCAGCGCCAGCGTCGTCGCGAACGCGGTCCCGAAGCGCAGGCCGCGCACGGCGGGGATCGCGAGCAGCAGGATCCCGACGATCGAGATGATGAGCGTCCACCAGGCGATCGGCGTGTGGATCGGCGTGAAGCCGGCCGTCGAGAGCTGGAGGCGGTCGACGATGTAGTACGAGGCGAGGATCATGTTGAGCGGCGCCACCGGGAACCACCCGAGCCAGTAGGCCCAGGCGGTGAAGCCGTTGACGTGCTCTGCGAACCGAGGCCACTTCTCCTTGTAGGCCGGGTAGGCGTACGAGGGGGAACCACCCGCCCGGTCGGGCATCATCGCCGAGAGCTCGGCGAGGAACAGGCAGAGGAGATAGCCGGTGATCGTGATGACGACGATCACCGGGACCGCGGCCGCCCCGAGCTCGGTGACCATGACCGGCGCGATGCCGGTGACGAGAATCGTGCCCGCAAGGCCGATGACGAATGCGCCCCACCAGTTGGTGGTCTTCGGCAAGCCGGCTGACTCGTAGACGAGTTCGTCGTGGTCGCCTGAGACGTCCGCCATGTGTCCTCCAGGTCCGGTCGAGGGTCGTGTGGACGGTTAGGCTGACACGTCGCCTTAACCACTCCTACGAAGCAAAGGCACACAATTACGGGTCCCGACATGGAGCAGCTGGACACATTTCTCGCCAGACAGCCGCCGTTCGACGAGCTCGATCCCGAGCAGCGCCGGACGTTGGCCGCCGTCGCGCAGACACTCGACTTCGAGCCAGGTCAGTCCGTGCTCGTCGAGGACGGGACGCCGGCCACCGGGCTGTGGGTCCTTCTCACCGGGTCGATGGACCTCCTCCACGAGGGCGAGGTCGTCCAGGTGCTCGAGCCCGGCGAATGCTTCGGGCACACCTCGCTGCTCACCGGCCTCGCGCCGGCATTCAGCGTGCGGGCGCGCGAGCCGTCGAGCTGCGCCTTCTGGGCCGCAGAGGACGGGAGGCGGGTGCTCGGCACCGAGGCCGGGGCGCGCTACATCGCCCGCAGCATGCGCAAGCGGCTCACGCGGACGGGCCACACCGTCCATGGCCTGCTCGACGTCGGCACGACGCCGGTCGCCGCGATCATGCGCCCGCCGGAGTTCATCCGCCCCGGTGAGCCGCTGCGGGCGGCCGCCGCCCGCCTCGGGAGCGAGGGCATCTCGGCCCTGCTCGTCCATCTCGACGACGGCGCGCTCGGGATCGTCACCGATGCCGAGATCCGCGCCGCGGTGGCCGGCGAGGGTGCCCATCTCGACCTGCCGGTGCGCGAGGTCGCGCGGAGCCCGGTTCCGACCGTGCCCGCCGCCGAGCTCGCCGTCGAGGCCACGATCGACATGCTCGCCGCCGGGGCCGAGCACCTCGCCGTGCTCGACGGAGACGGCGTCTGCGGGCTGCTCAGCGCCGGCGACCTCCTCGGCCTCGAGGCCCGCAGCCCGATCGCCCTGCGTCACATGATCCTCGACGCCCGTGACGAGGATCAGCTCGTGCGCGCGGTCGGCACCCTCCCCGAGCTGTTCCTGCTGCTGATGAAGGCCGGTCTGCCCTCGCGTGAGCTCGGGCGGATGCTCAGCCTCCAGCACGACGCCGTCGTCGCCCGGCTCGTCGACTTCTCGATGTTCCGTCACGGCCCGGCGCCGGTGCCGTGGGCGTGGCTCGATCTCGGCAGTGCCGCCCGGCGCGAGTTCACGCTCTCCTCCGACCAGGACAATGCACTCGCCTACGCCACCCCGGACCCCGGGCAGGAGGAGGCGGTCGACGCCTATTTCGCCCGCCTCGGCGGCGACGTCAACAATGGCCTCGCCCGCTGCGGCATCGGCATTGACAACAACGGCGTGCTCGCCGGCCAGCGGCCGTGGCGGATGTCGAAGGCGGCCTGGATCCAGACGTTCGCCGAGTGCCTGCGCGAGCCCGACGAGTCGCACCTCGTCCGGGCCACGGTGGCGTTCGACTTCCGGGCGACCGCCGGGGGCATGTCGGTCGGTCCGGACCTCACCGAGCAGATGCGGGCGGCGCCGCGCCACCCCGCCTTCATGCGGCTGATGGCCCGCAGCGCGAGCGGCTTCCCCGTCGCGCTCGGCTTCCGCGGCCAGCTCGCCACTGGCCGCGACGGCGATCCCGAAGGCCGCCTCGACCTCAAGCGCGGCGGGATCATCCCCGTCGTCAACCTCGTCCGCTTCCACGCCCTCGCCCACGGGGTGACGATCTCGCCGACGATCGACCGGATCGAGGCGGTGGCCCGCGTGGGCGGGGTCGAGCAGACGCTCGCCGACGCCCTTGCCGAGGCCTTCGGGGTCATCACCCGCATCCGCTTCCAGCACCACGCCGACCTCATCGCCGCCGGGTCACCGGCCGAGAACCTCATCGATCCCGAGGAGCTCGCCCCGATCGCCCGGGGGGATCTGCGCGAGGCCCTGCAGGTCGTGCGCCGCGCCCAGAAGCAACTCGGGGTGTGGACGCCGGCGGGCCGCTGACCGCGCCGGCACCTGACCGGTCCGGTGTGACGGCTCACCACATTCAGCGGGAAAAGTGTGCGCACGGAGGCCATTTCCGGCCCCTCCGCCACGCTCTACTGTGGGCGGCATGTGTGGGATCGCAGGCCTCTACCTGAAGTCCGAGTCACTCCAGACCGAGCTCGGTGCGCACCTGTCGCGGATGCTCGAACAGCTGTCGTTCCGGGGCCCCGACAGCGCGGGAGTGGCCTTTTACCGCGATCCGGCGCCGGCCGGATCGATCAAGGTGTCGCTCTACTCGGAGGATCCCGAGCAGGACTGGTCGGGGCTCGCCGCCGAGCTCCGGCGGGCGTTTCGCCACGTCTCCTCCGCGCACGTCCGGGCCACCCACGCCATCTTCGTGATCGAGGCCGACGCCGCCGACGTCCAGGCCTGGCTGGCCGAGCACCACCCCGAGCTGCGGGTGATGAGCGCCGGCACGACGATCGAGATCTTCAAGGAGGCCGGGCTGCCGACCGAGTTCGTCAAGCGCTTCGAGCTCGCGCGGGTCGACGGCACCCACGCGCTCGGCCACACCCGGATGGCGACCGAGAGCCGGGTCACCACCCAGCACTCCCACCCGTTCTCGACCGGGCGCGACCTGTGCCTCGTCCACAACGGCTCGCTGTCCAATCACAACACCTTGCGGCGCTCGCTGATGCGCGAGGGGATCCGCTTCGGCACCGACAACGACTCCGAGGTCGCCGCCGGCTACCTCACCTGGCGGATGCGCGAAGGCGCGACGCTCGAGCAGGCGCTCGAGGGCTGCCTCGAGGACCTCGACGGTTTCTACACCTTCGCCGTCGGGACGGTCGACGGCTTCGCCGTCCTGCGCGACCCGATCGCCTGCAAGCCCGCGGTGATGGCCGAGAACGACGACTGGGTGGCGATGGCCTCCGAGTACCGGGCGATCGCCGTGCTGCCCGGGGCCGAGGAGGCGGTGACCTGGGAGCCGGAGCCCGGGCGCGTCTACAGCTGGAGCAAGGTGGCGGTGGCCTGATGGCGACAACCGAGATCCGCGAGACCCTGACCGTCGACCTCAGCGAGGAGACCGTCCGCTCGCTCAACCAGCGATTGCACGCGGTCTCCGGCCCTGAGCGCGTGCGCGTCCTGCACCCCGACGGCAAGCACAACATCGTCGCCGGCATGGACGCCGCCCACGAGATCGAGATCGACGGCCACGTCGGCTACTACTGCGCCGGGATGAACAAGGCCGCGACCGTGCGCATCCGCGGCAACTGCGGCGTCGGCGCGGCCGAGAACATGATGTCCGGCACGGTCATTGTCGAGGGGAGTGCGAGCCAGTCGGCCGGCGCCACCGCCCACGGCGGCCTGCTCGTCGTCCATGGCGACGCCTCCGCGCGCTGCGGCATCTCGCTCAAGGGCGCCGACATCGTCGTCCGCGGGTCGGTCGGCCACCTCAGCGCCTTCATGGCCCAGAGGGGGGCGCTCGTCGTCTGTGGCGACGCCGGCGACGCGCTCGGCGACTCGCTCTACGAGGCGCGGCTATACGTGCGGGGCACGGTGGCCGGCCTCGGGGCCGACTGCGTCGAGAAGGAGATGGGCGAGGAGCACCTCGTCCAGGTCCGCGAGCTGCTCGAGCGGGCCGGGATCGACGACGTCGCCGCCGAGGACTTCCGGCGGTACGGCTCGGGCCGCCAGCTCTACAACTTCCACGTCGACAACCTCGGGAGCTACTAGTGGTGGTTCGGCGCACACGTACTGACGCGAGGAGCCACTGATGGCGGTCACGAACGGGGGCGTGCAGCCCGGCCTGCGCGAGTCGGCGACCTTCGATCGCAACGCGATCGCCGAGATCCAGCGCGCCGCGCGCGAGGGCCTGTACTCGATCAAGGGCTTCGGCGCCAAGCGCCGGGTGCCGAACTTCGACGACCTGCTGTTCCTCGGGGCGAGCGTGTCCCGCTATCCGCTCGAGGGTTACCGCGAGCGCTGCGACACCGACGTGGTCATCGGCACCCGCTTCGCCAAGAACCCGATCCATCTCGACATCCCGATCACCATCGCCGGGATGAGCTTCGGCGCGCTGTCGGGCCCGGCCAAGGAGGCGCTCGGCCGCGGGGCCACCGAGCTCGGCACAAGCACGACGACCGGCGACGGCGGAATGACGCCGGAGGAGCGCGAGCACTCGCGCACGCTCGTCTACCAGCTCCTGCCGTCGCGGTACGGCATGAACCCCGACGACCTGCGCAAGGCCGACGCGATCGAGGTCGTCGTCGGTCAGGGAGCCAAGCCGGGCGGCGGCGGCATGCTGCTCGGTCACAAGATCTCCGACCGGGTCGCCCGGATGCGCGACCTGCCGAAGGGCATCGACCAGCGCAGCGCCTGCCGGCACCCGGACTGGACGGGACCCGACGACCTCGAGATCAAGATCGAGGAGCTGCGCGAGATCACCGACTGGCAGGTGCCGATCTACATCAAGGTCGGGGCCACGCGGACGTACTTCGACGTCGCGCTCGCGGTCAAGGCCGGCGCCGACGCGATCGTCCTCGACGGCATGCAGGGCGGCACCGCGGCCACCCAGGAGGTGTTCATCGAGCACGTCGGCATCCCGATCCTCGCCGCCATCCCGCAGGCCGTCGAGTCGCTCGTCGACCTCGGCATGCACCGCAAGGTCCAGCTCATCGTCTCCGGCGGGATCCGCACCGGAGCCGACGTCGCCAAGGCGCTCGCGCTCGGGGCCGACGCGGTCTCGATCGGCGTGGCCGCGCTCATCGCGCTCGGCGACAACGCCCCCGAGCACGACGCCGAGTACCGCAAGATCGGCTCCGCCGCCGGCTACTACGACGACTGGCAGGCGGGCATGGACCCGGTCGGCATCTCGACCCAGGACCCGGCGCTCGCCCAGCGGTTCGATCCGGTCGACGGCGGGCGGCGCCTGGCCAACTATCTGCGCACGCTCGTGCTCGAGACCCAGACCCTGGCCCGGGCCTGCGGCAAGTCCCACGTGCACAACCTCGAGCCCGAGGATCTCGTCGCGCTGACGCTCGAGGCCGCGGCCATGGCCCGGGTGCCGCTCGCGGGGACGAACTGGATTCCCGGGCGCTCCGGCGCCGGGTTCTGAGCGCCGGTCACAGCCGGATCGCGCCGCGCCGTGCGAGCGCGGTGAAGCTCGCCCCGGCGAGCAGCATCAGCACGCCGTAGACGCCCGCCACGTGGGCGGCCGCGGGGCCGCCGGCCGCCGAGGCGAGCGCGGCGGCGACGGCGAAGTCGCGCATCGCGATCGTCAGTCCGAGCCGCCGGTCGCGCACCCGGCGCATGAACCGCACCCCGGCGAGCGCGACGAGCGTGGAGGCGGCGAGGAACGCCGTGCTGCCGAGCACCGACCTGGCGAGCGCCGGCCCCGAGGCGCCGCTCAGCGAGGCGTAGACGAGGACGACGACGATGATGCTCGAGAGCGCCGCGAGCGTCTGCTCACGCGGGGCGAGCCGGGGCGCGAGCGCCCGGATGCCGACGCCGACCGCGAGCGGGGCGAGCACGACGAGCGTGAAGCGACCGACGAGCGCGAGCGTGTCGACGTGGGCACTCGCGCCGGCGAGCACGCCGAGCAGCGGCGGCCCGGCGAGCGCGGAGAGCATCAGCGACCCGGCGAGCACCGCGAGCGCGATCTCGGCCGGCCCCTCGATCAGCGCGACGAGCCCGACCGCGGCGACCTCGCTCGGGGAGAGGCCGAGCGCGAGCACGCCGGTCCGGGTCGCGCCGTGCAGCGATTGCGCGATCGCCCAGGCGACGAGCGCGAGCACGCACAGCGGCACGATCGACAGCACGAGGACCAGCCGCCAGCGCCGCCGGACGGCGACGAGACGGTGGACGTCGATGTCGAGCGCGACGCTGAGGACGAGCGCGGCGAGCAGCACGTCGACCCGGCCCGCGACCCACGCCGACGGCGCCAGGCGAGCGAGGACCGCCGCCGCCAGCGCCAGCAGCGGCAGCGCATCGGGGATCCAGCCCACCTCGCTAGGCCGACTCGGCTCGCAGCGCTTCGGCGCGTGCTGCGCTCGCCCGCCGCCGGGCGCCCTTGGCCTCGCGGCGGCGCGGGTCATCGGGGTGGCTACCGAGGTTGATGTCGACGAGCCGGGCTGCGGTCTGACACGCCGCCTCGGCGAGCAGCAACCCGGTGAGGGCGTCGCCGTGCAGGTGCCCGGTCCCGGCCCGCTGCGCGTCGAGCGAGAGCTCGGCGAGCTCGGCCGCGACGAGCGCGAGCGCGAGCGGCGCCTCGGAGGCGTCCGACAGCGCGGCGTCGAGCCGGCGCTGGCGGCCGGGCTCGACGGCGGGCAGCCGCAGCGCCTCGAGCACCGGGGCGTACGAGGTGAGCTCGCGTTCGGCGAGCTCAAGCGCCTCGGCCCGCAGGACGACGGCACGGCGGCCGATCTCCTCGAGCGTCTCCGCCGCGGTCGGCCGTCGGGCGTCGGCCCGGCGGATGCCGAACTCGGCCGTCATCTCGAGCAGGCCGGCGGCGAGCGCGCACGTGATCGCGGCGCTGCTGCCTCCGCCCGGCGCGGGCGTCGCGGCGGCGACCTCGTCGAGGAGCTCGCTCAGCGTGCGGTCGGCGATCGGATCCATGTCCGCCGGAAGATTAGGCCAGCGGGAGGCGGGGGATAGGCTGAGGCTATGGAGAATCGTTCACTTGGCCGTACCGGGGTGCAGGTCAGCCCCCTCTGCCTGGGCGCGATGATGTTCGGCGCGTGGGGGAACACCGATCACGCCGACAGCATTCGCATCATCCACCGCGCGCTCGACGCGGGGATCAATTTCATCGACACCGCCGACGTCTACTCGCGTGGAGAATCCGAGGAGATCGTCGGCAAGGCGCTCGCCGACGGCCGGCGCGACAACGTCTTCCTGGCCACGAAGGTGCACGGTCGGATGGGCGACGACCCCAACGAGTTCGGCAACACGCGGCGCTGGATCATCCGCGAGGTCGAGAACAGCCTGCGCCGGCTCGGCACCGACTGGATCGACCTCTACCAGATCCACCGGCCCGAGCCGGACACCGATATCGACGAGACGCTCGGGGCGCTCACCGACCTCGTCCGCGCCGGCAAGGTCCGCTACATCGGCTGCTCGACGTTCCCGCCGAGCGCGATCGTCGAGTCGCACTGGGTCGCCGAGCGGCGCGGCCGCGAGCGCTTCGCCTCCGAGCAGCCGCCGTACTCGCTGCTCATCCGGGCGGTGGAGAGCGAGGTGCTGCCGACCTGCCAGCGCTACGGGATGAGCGTCATCCCCTGGAGCCCGCTGGCCGGCGGGTGGCTGAGCGGCCGCTACCGCAAGGACCAGGACGTGCCCACCTCACGCCGGGCGCAGATGCTGCCCAGCCGCTATGACATGTCGCTGCCCGAGAACCAGCGCAAGCTCGATGCCGCCGACGCCCTCGCGCGCGTCGCCGATGAGGCGGGCATAACCCTGATCGAGATGGCGCTCGCGTTCGTCATCCGCCATCCGGCGGTGACCGCGGCGATCATCGGGCCGCGGACGATGGATCACCTTGAGTCCCAGCTCGGCGCCGCCGACGTGGTCCTCTCCGACGACGTGCTCGACCGGATCGACGAGATCGTGCCGCCGGGGACGAACGTCAGCTGGCGCGACACCGGCTGGGATAACCCGTCGCTGCGCGCGGCCGCGCGTCGGCGGTAGGGCAGCTCCGCCCGCGTCGCGCGGCGTCGTCCGCGGCTCGCCACCCTGCGGTTTCGTCCCCTAGGCGGACGAAACCGCAGGGCCGTGACGTTTCTTAGACATGATTGCGGGGAAGGAAAGAGGCGGCTTCACAGTTCAACCGGGTGCGAAGCCGTCCGAGACCGGGTTCATGCTCTACCCGTCGCCTCTTCTCAGGAGCGAGGAGCAGTTGCTTAATACACATACGAGCGGAACGCTCAGCACCGAGTACCTGACCTCACTGGTCTACGAATTGCTCGATGCGCACAGCGACACGATTTCGCTCGCCGGTGAGTTTCCGTGCGATCAGCGCTGGGCCGCTCACGTCGACTACCTGCAGGCGCTGCAGCGGGTCGGCCGTGAGGCGCTCGCGCGAGTCGCCGGCTAGACCGGCTCAGGGGACAACTACAGCAGGGTGCCGGCGAGGATCGCTTTGACGGTCGCCCCGGCGGTGGCACGGAGGTCACGGACATCCCGGCCCCGCTGCAGGCTGATGACGGCGAGCTCGCGCAGGCCGCCGACGATCATGATCGCCGTGTCGAGGGTGAGCGGGCGTGCGCCGATCTCCGGCTGCTCGCGCCGCCCCGATTCGACGAGCTCGACGAGCAGCTGCGCAAAGCGCTCGATCACGGCGAGCTGACGGTCCGCCCCCGGCTGGCCGAGGCCGGGCAGCTCACGCACGAAGCTGCGATACAGCGCGGGCTGGGCGGTGACGTGGTCGATGTAGGTGTCGAGTGCACTGTCGACCTGCACCTCGAGCGGCGCCTCCGGATTCACCGCCGCGGCGATCCCCTCCATCATCGCGTCGTTGGTCGCGTCGAACAGCGCGAGGAAGCACGCCTCGCGGTCCTCGAAGTGCTCGTAGAACGTGCGCCGTGAGGTGCGGGCGATGCGCACGACGTCGGCGACCGTCGTCTCGCGGAAGCCCCGCTCCCGGATCGAGGTCGCCATCGCCGCGATCAGCCGCTCGCGTGGGTCGGCGCGCTCGGACGCCGCGGGATGGTGTTCTTCCTGGGTCGGCACACGCAGCACGGTACCGCGGCGGGTCGCGGTCAGCGGCGGACGGCGAGGACCGGCGGCGGGCGGCTGTCAGCGGTGGACGGCGAGGACCCGCACCCGCCCACCGTGGCGGGGGATCATCGTGACGTTGCGCTGGCGCGGCTGCTCGGGCGCGAGGTCGGGCGCGGCGAGGTCGGTCCGCCGGGCGATCGTGCTGAGCACGACGCGCTGCTCGGCCATCGCGAGCGTCGCCCCGAGGCAGCGGCGGATGCCGCCGCCGAACGGCATCCACGTGTACGTCCCCGGCTTGCACCCGAGGAACCGCTCGGGGATGAAGCGCATCGGCTCGGGGTAGACGTCGGCACGGTGATGCAGCGCGGCGATGCTGACGGCGATCGGGGTGCCGGCCGGCACGACGTACTCGCCGAGCCGCCACGGCCGTCGGGCCATCCGCACGATCATCGGGATGACCGGCCGGGCCCGCATGCCTTCGTGGATCGTCGCCTCGACGTACTCGTCGGCCGCGATCCCGCCCGCGCGGACAGTCTCGCGCAGCCGGTCGTAGGCCGCGGGGGTCCGCAGCAGCCGCTCGAAGGTCCAGGCCAGCGAGTTGGCCGTCGTCTCGTGGCCGGCGAGCACGAGCGACATGAGCTCGTCGCGCAGTTCGTGGTCGGTGAGGCGCTCGCCGTGCTCGTCGGTCGCCTCGAGCAGCATCGAGAGGACGTCGTGACGGCCGGCGGTGTTCGTCGCGCGGCGCTCGGCGATGAGCGCATAGAGCTGGCGATCGACGATCGAGAGCACGGCGCGCAGCACGCCGCGGGCCTCGCGCCGCCCAGCGTTGTGGAGCTCGACGAGCTGGTAGATCGGCTTGGTCGAGGCGCTCAGCATGCGCCGGAAGGTCTCGCGCAGCCGGTGCTCGCGGCTGCCGTGGGCGGGCCGGCCCTCGATCCCGAACACGCCGCCCATGATCACGTCGAGGGTTACCGCCTGCATGCGGGCGGCGAGCGGGAAGGTGCTGCCCGGCTGCCAGGCGTCGATCTCGCGCTCGGCCACGGTGGCGATCATCTCGATGTAGCGCTGCACAGCCTCACCGTGAAACGGTGGCAGCAGCAGCTTGCGCTGGCGCATGTGGCGCTCGCCGACCGAGGTGAGCACGGAGTTGGGGCCGAGGATCGGCCGCAGCGGCGACTCGCCGGTGAGCGACGGCGCGTCGTCGGGCTTGGCGGTCATCAGCGAGCGGATGTGGTCGGGGTGGCAGGTCACGACGAACGGCTCGGGGCGTGAGAGCAGCGCGATCTGCCACACGTCGCCGAATGCGTGCATGTCCCGCAGGTTCCAGGCCAGCGGCGCGTTGACGAAGCGGATGCTCTGGCGCAGCCGGCCCTCGGGCCGGATCGGCGGCATCCGGATCGGCTCGGGCTCGTGCCGCGGTCCCGCGGGGGAGGACGGCGCCGAGGTCTCTGCGAGCGACGTGGATAAGGCCGCAACGCTCATCGGTACGCCAGTGTACCGAGCACCTGGGGGTGTGTCCAGCGGGGCGCCGCGCAGTCGCTGGTGCGCTCGTGCGGGGCGCGCGGTCGGGGGCGCGGGTCCGCGCGCGTGCGATCAGCGCGACTGCAGGCGGGCGATCGCCGCGGCGAGCAGATCGTCGTTGCGGACGAGCTTGACCCGCGGGCGGCCGTGCGGCTCGCCGGCGGTGCGCTCGTGCTCGTCGATCGCCATCCAGCCCTCCCAGCCCACAGCGTCCGGCACGCGTTCCTTGAGCCAGACGGCGGCGGCATCGGGGTCCGGGTCGGCGGGGACGTTGAGCGTTGCGGCCTCGACGTCCTCGAGGATCTTCTGGACCGTGTCGGTCGCGTCCTTCTTGTTCGTGCCGATCACGCCACTGGGGCCGCGCTTGATCCAGCCGACGACGTACTCGCCGCCGTGCGAGCGCGACTCCTCGTCGACGACGCGGCCGTGGGCGTTGCGGATCAGGCCGCGCCGGTGATCGAACGGGATGTCGTCGACCGGACGCCCGCGGTAGCCGATCGAGCGCAGCACGAGCCCGCAGGGGATGACCTCGGTCTCGCCGGTTGGCACGGCTCGCAGCCGGCCGTCCTCACCCGGCTCGATGCGGTTGTGGGCGACCCGGACGCTGGTGACCGGGCCGTCCTCGCCCTCGCCGAGGATCTCGACCGGCGAGCGCAGGAACTGCATGATGAGCCGGTGCGAGCGGCCGGTCGGGGCGCGTCCCGAGTAGTCGCGGAGCACGTCCATGTTGCGCTTCGCCGTCGCGTCGCCCTCCTCCTCGAGCCACCTGGCGCTGTGCTCGTCGAGCTCGAGCTCGGCCGGGTCGATGACGATGTCGGCGCGCACGAGCTCGCCGAGCTCACGCAGCTCGGGATTGGTGAACGCAGCCTGCGCCGGCCCGCGGCGGCCGAGCATCACGACCTCGCGGATCGAGGAGTGCTGGAGGACGTCGAGGGCGTGGTCGGCGGTGTCGGTGACCGCGAGCTCGTCGGGCTCGAGCACGAGCATCCGGGCGACATCGACGGCGACGTTGCCGTTGCCGATCACCACGGCGCGCTCCGAGGTCAGGTCGAAGTCGTAGTCGGAGGCCTCGGGGTGGCCGTTGTACCAGGCGACGAAGCGGGTGGCGGCGTAGGAGCCGGGGCGGTCCTCGCCGGGGATGCCGAGGCGGTTGTCGTCCGCGGTGCCGACCGCGTAGACGACGACGTGGTAGCGCTCGAGCAGCTCGGCGCGGGCGATGTCGCGGCCGAGGACGACGCCCCCGAAGAAGCGGAAACCGGGCTTGCGGGCGGTCTTCTCGTACACGCGCGTGACCGATTTGATCTTCGGGTGATCGGGAGCGACGCCGGAGCGGACGAGGCCGAACGGCGTCGGCAGGGCATCGAACAGATCGACCTCGAAACCGGCCGAGAGCAGCTGCTCGGTGGTGTAGAAACCGGCGGGTCCGGCGCCGACGATGGCCGCGCGCATGCCCGGGGTGACGGGGCTCATGCGATCCAAGGTAGCAATGGCAATCCCATCCGGCCGGGCGCGACCGTTAGTGTCCCCGGGCCTCCGTACCACCCCGAGAAAGGTCCCTAGATGCCAGAACGCGCCGCACTCGTCACCGGAGCCTCGAGGGGCATCGGCCTCGCGATCGCCGAGCTGCTCGGCCAGGAGGGCTACGGCCTCACGCTCACCGCCCGCAAGCCGGACACGCTCGAGCAGACCGCGGCGGCGCTGCGCGACAAGGGCTTCGAGGTCGAGCACCGCGCCGCCAACATGGCCGACGAGGAGGGGATCCGCGAGGTCGTCGCCGCTCACCGCGAGCGCTTCGGCCGCCTCGACGTGCTCGTCAACAACGCCGGCGTCGGCATCGGCGCCGCCGCCTCAGAGCACAAGACCAAGCACGTCGACCTTCAGCTCGACGTCAACCTGCGGGCGATCGTCCTCTTCTACCGCGAGTGCCTCGAGCTGCTCCGGGCCGCCGGCGCCGAGCACCACAACGCGCTCGTCGTCAACCTCGCCTCGATCGCCGGCAAATCGCCCCAGCCGTGGCTGTCGGTGTACTCGGCCACGAAGGCCGCGGTGGTCTCCTACTCGCAGGCGATGAACAAGGAGCTCAACTCCGACGGGATCAAGTCGGTCGCCTTCTGCCCCGGTTTCGTCGACACCGACATGACCGAGTTCGTCAAGGGCCAGGTGCCGGCCGAGGAGATGATCCGCCCGAGCGACATCGCCGAGGCGCTGCGCTTCCTGCTCCACGTCTCGCCGGCCTGCGTGATCCCGGAGATCATCTTCCAGCGGCCCGGGGAGACGATCTAGGGGTCGGTCGGTCGGTCGGTCGTCGGAGCGCGGCTGCCGGCCGGAGGTCGTGGGGTCGGCTGGGAGGCAGGGTGGATCGCCGCGGCGGGCTGGGCGACTGACCGCGGACCGGCGTGGGCGGCAAGAACAGCATCTATTGCCACGGTCCTTGGCGAAAGATGCTGGAACTGTCGCCACGCGGCAGCTCGGGCATCGATTGGGCCGAGTGGGGCCGATTCTTGGCGCGTACGACTGTGCGCACCCGTCCCCAGCGCCGTTTCCGACGCCGCCCGGGGGACACGGCGTTTCGTTCGGACGCCGAGGGCGGCGCCGCGCGAAGCGCCCGCTCAGCCCCTCGGCCGCAGCAGATACACGGAGTTGACCCGCCCCGACACGCCGCGGCCGCCGATCACCGCGATGCCGTTGCCGAGGGGCGCCGCGTCGAGGTCGGCGAGGGCCTGGGGGAGGTGCCCGGCGTTCTGCCAGCGCGTCTCGCCCGGGGCCCAGGAGATGATCGCGTCGGTGAACTCCCCGCGCCGCAGGCCGGCGATGATGTAGAAGCGCCCGTTGAGGACCGCGCCCGCGGTGTGGTCGGTGGGGACCGGCAGGTCGGGGAGACGGGTGACCGCGTGCGTGGTCGGATCGAAGCTGAAGGCGTCGGTGACGGGGACGCTGTCGGAGTTCTCGCCGCCTGCGATGATCACTTTGCCGTCGAGCGCCGCGGCCGCCGGGTAGCGCAGGCCGATCGGCAGGTGGCCGATGGTGGCCACCGCGCCGGTCGCGGACACCGCGTAGATCCCGGCGTTCGTCGCCGTCCCGTTCCAGCCGCCGAGCACGTAGGCGGTTTCGCCGACGGTGACCGCGGCGAGATCCGACAGGGCCACCGGGAGCTGCCCGACGAGCTTCGACGGACCGGGCAGGACCTGGATGACCCGGTCGCTGCCCTCCGACTCGCCGCCGCCGAACAGGAGCAGGCGACTGCCGATCGCCGTCGAGGCGGCGTCGTGCACCGGCCCCGGCAGCGGTGGCAGCGTGGCCGGCTGTCCGGCCTGCTCGAGCCGGAAGACGGTGTCGGTCGACACGCCCGCGGTCGAGAGGCCGCCGCTGACCACGACATTGCCGCCGAACGCCGCCGACGCGGCGCCCGAGCGGGCGTCGGGCAGCGGGGCGAGCTGTCCCGCGCCCAGGGTCACCGGAGCTGCGGACGTCGTCGCGGAGGTCCGGGTCGTGGTCTGCGAGCGTGAGCTCGCGCCCGCGCCCGCGTTGCTCGACGATGACGATGACCCGCAGCCGGCGACGAGCAGCGCGGCGAGCGTGAGCGCCCCGCAGCTCGCCGCGATGCCCCTCAACCGACGGCCACCGCGGCGCTCAGCGCCTCGGTGGTCTGGGTGTCGGCGGGGAAGAACGCCTCGATCGAGATCTCCGAGACGGTGATGTCCAGGGCGGTGCCGAATGTCGTCACCGTACTGAAGAAGGTGAGCTCGCCGCGCTCGGTGGCCAGCCGCAGCGTGACCATCACCTCCTCGGCCGGTGTCCCTGGCCCGACCGCCGGCTCGCCGGCGGGGTAGCCCTGCAGTTCCTCGAGCAGGTCGCCGAGCTCACGGTCGCCGGTCAGCTTGAGCTGGCGATCGAGGCGGTGGAGGAGGTGCCCGCGCCATTCCCCGAGGTTGAGGATCCGCGGCGCGAGCCCGTCGGGGTGGAGCGAGAGGCGCATGCAGTTGACCGGCGGCTCGAGCAGCTCCGGCGAGACGCCCTCGAGCAGCGGCCCGAGGGCGGCGTTCGAGGCGACGAGGTTCCAGGCCCGGTCGACGGCCAGCGCGGGGTAGGGCTCGTGACCGGTCAGCAGCCGCCCGAGGGCATCGCGGATCGGGGCGAGCGCGGGATCGTCGAGCGTCCGCGCCTCGTACTGCGGGGCATAGTCCGGCGGCGAGCAGGAGCTGGTTGCGCTCCCGCAGCGGCACCTGCAGCGCTCCGGCGAGCCGCTCGAGCATCTCCGGGCTCGGCCGCGAGCGGCCGGTCTCGACGAAGCTGAGATGCCGGGTCGAGATCCCGACCTCGAGGGCGAGGTCGAGCTGGCTGAGCCGTCGGCGCCGACGCCAGTCGCGTAGCAACATCCCCACCCGGTTCGCGTTCATCGCCTGAAGCGTAGCCACGGCGATCACGCCCGTTCGAGGGTCGGGAGCAGCCGGGTTAGCGCCGCCACCACGACGAGAATCGCCGCGAGCGCTCCGAGGCTGAGTTCGAAGCCACGGGCGAACCCGTCCGGCCCGGCGCTGAAGAAGAGCACGCCGATGATCGCGACGCCGACCGCGTTGCCGACGTTCTGCATGGTGGCGAGCGCTCCGGAGGCCGCGCCGGCGTGCTCGGGCTCGATCGAGGAGAGGACGATCGTGGCCAGCGGGGTGATCCCGAGGCCCATGCCCGCGCCGATGAGGGCGAGGCCGGGAAGGAGCAGTGCCACCGACCCGCCGGTGCCGACCTCGGCGACGGTGAGCAGCAGCAGCGCGTGCCCGAGGGCGAGCGTCAGCGCCCCGACCGCCAACGTCCGGCGGCCGTTGCGCTCGGCGAACGCGGGGGCCGCCGCGGACGCGACGAGGTAGGCGGCGGCGAGCATCGTGAACACGAGTCCGGCGGCGAGCGCCGACAGTCCGCGCCCGAGTTGCAGATACAGCCCGAAGACGAGGAAGAACGAGGCCTGCCCGCACCAGAACACGCCCTGAGCGAGGAGACCGGTGCTGAAGCTCCGCCGCCGGAACAGTGCCAGCTCGAGCAGCGGTGCCCCGCCGCGGGCGGCGAGCCGCCGCTGGTGGGCGACGAACGCGGTGAGCAGGGCGGGCGCGGCGGCCAGCGACAGCCACGTCCACAGCGGCCAGCCGTGCTGGCGGCCCTCGACGAGCGGAAGCACGATCGCGGTCACCGCGGCGGTGACGAGCACCGTTCCGGTGAGATCGAGCCGGCTCACGCGCGGCGCCCGGGACTCCGGGACGAGCCGCGGGGCGAGCGCGAGGGCGGCGATCCCGATCGGGATGTTGATGAGGAAGCAGCTGCGCCAGCTCAGTCCGGCAACGTCAGCCTGGACGAGCGCCCCGCCGATGAGCTGGCCGCCGACCGCGGCCACGCCCATGACCATGCCGTAGGCGGACAGCGCCCGCGGCCGGTCGGCGCCGGTGTAGAGGACGTTGATCAGGGCGAGGACGTTCGGCATGAGCAGCGCTCCCGCCGACGCCCTGAAGCAGGCGGGCGGCGACGAGGATCGAGGGCGTCGGGGCGATCCCGCACAGCGCGGAGCTGACCGTGAAGACCGCGAGCCCGATGGAGAAGGCCCGGCGGCGTCCGATCCGGTCGCCAAGGCGCCCGGCGCTGATCAGGAACACGGCCGAGGTGAGGCCGTAGCCGGCGGCGACCCACTCGAGGGCGCCGCTCGAGGCGTGCAGGTTGCGCTGCATCGCCGGCATGGCGACGTTGACGATGAAGAAGTCCAGCACGACGATGAACGTGCCGGCGAGGATCACGGGGAGGGCCGCCCAGGGGCTCGCGTGAGCCGCCGCGCGGCCGGTCGCTTCCGGGGTCTCCCGGAGCGGCCGGGGTGGGGTCTGGGTGAGTGTGCTCATGACGAGCACGGTCCCAGCGCGCGGGGGCTCCGTCGATTACCCGAGGGGTAATGCGAGCACGTCGCGTTGGCCTCCGAGCGCGGTCATCCGTTTGAGGTGATGCACCGGTGGGCCGCGGCCGAGACGATGTCGCCGGCCCATCCTCATCTACCGAAGGGACGCCGAATGGCCTCTACCCCATCCGAGACACCGGTTCTCGACGCGCTCGCCGCGATGACCGCGGAGTCGATCGCACGCTGCGAGCTCGACGCTCGCTCCCTCCTCGTCGCCCGCATTGCCGCGCTGGCGGCCGTCAACGCCCCGGTCAGCTCCTACCTCCTGCATATCGGCCCGGCCGCGGACGTGGGCGTCACCGCGGATGACGTGCAGAACATCCTCATCGCGGTCGCGCCGATCATCGGGGCGCCGCGCACGCTGGATGCCGCCCTCAGCATCACGGAGGCGCTCGGCATCGCCATCGTCGCCCTCGAATCGGCGGACGAGGAGTAGCCAGCGAGGAGTCCGAGCGGCAGCTTGCGCTGAAGCTGCCGCTCGGTGGGCTCTCGGGGCGCCGCCGACGATCGTCGAGAGCGTCAGGCCTCGACCATGCCGACGATCGTCGAGAGCGTCAGCCCTCGACCATGCCGACGATCGTCTCGGGCCGCACCCCGTCGTGCTTCATCGCGTCGGCGGCCTCGGGGGTCTGCAGCGCCCGCTCCCAGGTCTCGACGTCGGGAACCTCGACGATCAGGCCGACGCGGTTGGATCCCTGCGCGTCACGGAACGCGCGCGCGGTCATCCCCATCGGGCCGAAGAGCTCCTCGCGCTTCGAGGAGGCGAGCCAATGGTCGACGTCGTCGACCTCGTGGAATACGAGCAGTGTGGGCATGTGCGCCCCTTCCTTGCAGCTTCCCGGTGCCGCGGTTGGTTTCAGATCCCGCCACGACGAGCGTACCCGGGGGCGTGGTCGCCGATCAATCGCGCCGGCGTTTGACGCCCGTGACCGGCATCTGATATATCAGTGACGTGGTCAGCACCGCAGAGTCATCGCAGGGGCTGCCGGCTGTCCAGCGCGCAGTGGTGATCGGGGCGGGGATCGTCGGTAACAGCCTCGTCTATCACCTCACCCGGCTGGGGATGACCGACATCACCCTGCTCGACAAGGGACCGCTGCCGAACCCCGGCGGGTCGACCGGCCATGCCTCGAACTTCATCTTTCCCGTCGATCATTCCAAGGAGATGACGCTGCTCACGCTCGAGAGCATGCGCCAGTACAAGGAGCTCGGCGTGTTCATCGAGAGCGGTGGCATCGAGGTCGCCCGCACCGAGGAGCGGATGCAGGAGCTCGCGCGCCGCATGTCCTCGGCCGCCTCGTGGGGCATCGAGCCGGTCGAGATGCTCACCCCCGAGCAGGTCAAGGAGCGCGTGCCGTTCATCAACGAGGAGCTCATCATCGGCGGCTTCTACACCCCGGGCGCCGGCGTCGTCGACTCGCTGCGGGCGGGGACGATCATGCGTGAGCGCGCCCAGGAGGCCGGGCTCACTGTGTCGGCCAACACCGAGGTGCTCGGGATCGACGTCGAGGACGGCCGCGTGCGCCGCGTGCGCACGACCCGCGGCGACATCGAGACCGAGCTCGTCGTCATCGCCTGCGGGGCGTGGAGCCCGCGGATCGCCAAGATGGCCGGTGCCTCGATCCCGCTCACCCCGATGGTCCACCAGATGATCGACATCGGCCCAGCGCCGCGGTTCGCCGACGCCAAGGGGATGATCGAGTTCCCGATCGTCCGCGACATGGACACGAACATGTACGAGCGCCAGGAGGGCACCGGGCTCGAGATCGGCTCCTACGCCCACCGCCCGATCACGCTCGATGCCGACGACATCCCCTCGATCGAGGAGGCGGCCCTCACCCCGACCGAGCTGCCGTTCACCCAGGAGGACTTCGATCCCCAGATGGAGATCGCGCTCGATCTCATGCCGGAGATCGTCGGCGACGAGACCGTCGGGGTGAAGTACGCGATCAACGGCGTGCTGTCGGTGACCCTCGACGGGCTGCCGCTGCTCGGCGAGACGCCAGAGGTCGCGGGCCTGTGGTCGGCGGCGGCGATCTGGATCAAGGAGGGTCCGGGCGCGGGCAAGACCGTCGCCGAGATGATCGTCCACGGCGAGTCGGAGATCGACGTCTACGAGTCCAACATCGCGCGCGCCTACCCCCACCACCGCACGAAGAGCCACATCGTCGCTCGGGCCTCGGAGGGCTTCAACAAGATGTACGGGATCGTCCATCCCGGCGAGCAGTGGGAGTCCAACCGCCGCGTCCGCCTGTCGCCGTTCTACGAGCGCGAGCAGGAGCTCGGGGCCCGCTTCTTCGAGGCCGTCGGCTGGGAGCGCCCGCAGTGGTACGACTCCAACGCGACGCTGCTCGACGAGTACGGCGACCGCGTCACCCGCCGCGAGGCGGAGTGGGAGTCGCGGTGGTGGTCGCCGATCATCAACGCCGAGCACCTCGCGATGCGCGATCGCGCCGGCATGGTCGACCTCACCGCGTTCGCGATCTTCGACGTCACCGGTCCGGGCGCGCTCGACGCCGTGCAGCGGATCGCCATGCGCCAGATGGACGTCCCCGTCGGCCGCGTCGTCTACACCCCGATCCTCACGCCCGGCGGCGGCTTCAAGGCGGACCTCACGATCATGCGCCTCGCTCACGACGTCTTCCGCGTCGTCACCGGCGGCGCCTACGGCATGGCGGATCTCAAGTGGTTCGGCGACCACCTGCCCGCCGACGGCTCGGCGCAGATCAGCGACCAGACGAGCGCGTTCTGCACGCTCGGGCTGTGGGGTCCGCGGGCCCGGGACATCCTGGCCGGCGTGACGAGCGACGACATCTCGCACGAGGGCTTCCCGTTCGCGCGCTGCCGGACGATCGAGGTCGGGCCGCTCGAGGTGCTCGCCTCGCGGATCTCCTATGTGGGCGACCTCGGCTGGGAGCTGTACGTGCCGATCGAGGAGGGCGCCCGGCTGTGGGACATCATCGCCGAGGCCGGCACGCCGCACGGCATCGTTCCGGTCGGGATCGGGGTCTACGGCACCACCGGCCGGCTGGAGAAGTGCTACCGCGCCTACGGCGCCGAGCTCGAGGGCGAGTTCAACGTCGTCGAGGCCGGCATGGCCTGGGGCAAGGTCAAGGAGCAGGACTTCGTCGGCAAGGAGGCTCACGTCCGCCAGCGCGAGGAGGAGCCCGCGGCGATCATGTGCACCCTGACGGTCGACGATCACACCTCGTCCTCCGGCGTCAAGCGCTACATGATGGGCGGCGAGCCGATCCAGACCCGCTCGGGCGAGCCGCTCACCGACCGCAAGGGCCGCCGCTCGTACGTGACGAGTGCCGGGGCCGGGCCGTCGGTCGGCAAGCACCTCCTCATGAGCTACCTGCCGCCCGAGCAGGCCGTGGTCGGGACCGAGCTGTCGGTGCTCTACATGGGCGAGCGCTACCCGGTCACCGTTGCGGTGGCCGACTCCACGCCGGTCTTCGACCCCGAGAACGCCCGCATCCGCAGCTAGGGATGGGCGGGAGGTCAGGACGATGAACGTGCTCGTCTGCGTCAAGCGGGTCCCGCTCACCGGCGGCAAGATGGTGCTCACCGACGACGAGCGGGCGATCTCGACCCGCCATCTCGGCTTCACCGTCAGTCCGCACGAGGAATGCGCCGCCGAGGAGGCGGTCCGGATCGTCGAGGCGCAGGGCGGCTCCTGCACCGTGCTCACGCTCGGACCGCCCGAGGCCGAGGAGCAGCTGCGCGACATGATGGCGATCGGCATCGAGCGCGCGGTGCACCTCGTCACCGACGGCAGCGAGTGGGATCCCCAGGCGACGGCGGCGGCGATCGTCGCGGCGATCCAGGCCCAGCCCGAGCCGTTCGATCTCATCCTGTTCGGCAACGAGTCAGCCGACGCCGGCAACTACCAGGTGCCGATCCGCGTCGCCCAGGCGCTCTCGCTTCCGTGCGTGACCGGGATCAAGGCGATGGTCCCGGCCGCCGGCATGGTGCGCTGCGAGCAGGAGGTCGCCGGCGGCCGCGACGTCTACGAGCTGCCGCTTCCCGCCGTGGTCAGCGTCAAGGAGGGGATCAACCTGCCGCGCTACCCGTCGGTGCCCGGACGGCTGCGGGCCAAGCGCAAGCCGCTCGACGCGTCGAGCCCGGCCGCGCCGACGGCCCGGCTGGAGATGCAGCGCCTCGTGCTGCCGCCCGGTTCGGGCAAGCAGGTGCAGGTGCTCGGCAACGGCCCCGAGGCGGCCCCCGCCGTCGTCGGCGTGCTCAGCGAGCTGGGGCTGGTGTAGATGATCCTCGTCTGGATCGAGGACGCCGGCGACGAGCTGTCCCAGCAGGCGCTCGCCTTCGCCCGCGCGCTCGGCGAGGTGAGCGTGACGGTGGCGATCGACCCGGGCGTTGCCTACGCCCCCGGCGCGTTCGCCCACACGCTCGTCGAGGCGATCAGCGCCCGCTCGCCGCGCGCGGTGATCGCTCCGGGCAGCGAGCGCGGCAACGACGTGCTCGCGCGTGTCGCGGCCAAGCTCGACCAGCCGATGGCCGCCAACTGCACGGCGCTCACGCTCGGCGAGCCGGCCGCGGTCACCCGCGTGCGCTGGGGCGGAAGCCTGCTCGAGGAGGCGGTGCTGAACGGCGCGCCGCTGCTGCTCACCGTCGCCCCCCACGCCGTGCCCGCCGAGCCGCTCGACGCCGCCGCGGTCCAGACGCTCGCGCGTGAGCGCCGCGCTGCCGCCCGCCGACGAGGTCGTCCGGGTCCTCGAGCGCGTCGAGGCCGGTGGCGGCGGTGTGTCGCTGACCGACGCCGACGTCGTCGTCTCCGGCGGTCGCGGGGTCGGCTCGGCCGAGGGCTTCGCCGTGCTCGAGGAGCTCGCCGCGCTGCTCGGGGGCGCAGTCGGGTGCTCGCGCGCGGTGACGAGCGCCGGCTGGCGACCGCACACCGACCAGGTCGGCCAGACGGGCACGAAGGTCTCCCCGGAGATCTACATCGCCTGCGGCATCAGCGGCGCCACCCAGCACATGGCCGGCTGCAAGGGGGCCAAGAAGCTGCTCGCGATCAACCCCGACGGCGAGGCCTCGATCTTCGCCCACGCCGACTACGCGGTGATCGGCGACCTGCATGAGGTCGTCCCGGCGATCTCGGCCGAGATCAGGAAGGCGAAGGGGACATAGCCACCGTCGTCTCGGCGGTGCTGCTGGCCGGCGCGATCGCCATCAGCGCCAGCCTCTTCGGCGTCCGGGCCCGGTTCCTCACCCGCCTCGCGCGCACGGCGCCGCCGGTCGACCGCTCCGACCACCCCGGCCGGCGGGTGCGCAACGAGGCGACGATCGTCGTCGGGCAGCGCAAGCTGCTGCAGCGGATCGTGCCCGGGCTCGGGCACGCCTTCATCTTCTGGGGGTTCATCGTCCTGCTCCCGACGATCGTGATCGCGATGATCGGCATCGTCGACAAGCACACGACGCTGCCGTGGCTCGGCCATCAGGGCTGGTTCGCCTTCCTCGTCGACCTGTTCGCGGTGCTCGTGCTCGTCGGGGTGGCGACCGCCGTGTACATCCGCAAGGTGCAGCGGCCGGCGCGCCTGGAGGGCAGTCATCTCGGCGAGGCCGACCTGATCCTCGCGATGATCGCGACGATCGCCACGACGCTGCTGCTGTGGCACGCCTGCCGGATCGCGCTCGGTCTCAACGAGTGGCCGGCCTCCTCGGCGCCGGTGTCCGACGCGCTCTCGCACCTGTTCGCCGACAACGGGCTCACCCGCGTGCTCGAGCGGGTGTTCGTGTGGATCCACGTGCTGACGATCCTCGCCTTCCTCGCCTACCTCCCGCACTCCAAGCACCTCCACATCGCCACCGCCGCGATCAACGTGTGGTTCGGCCGCACCGGCGCCGGCGGCCGGCTCGAGCCGCTGCGCTTCGACGACGAGAGCGTGCCCGAGGAGGAGATGCGCTTCGGGGCCGGGACCGCGGCCGACCTCACCGCCAAGCAGATCCTCGACACCTACTCGTGCACCGAGTGCGGACGCTGCCAGGACGCCTGCCCGGCGTTCGCCACCGGCAAGGCGCTCTCGCCGAAGCTCGTGATCATGGGGCTGCGCGACCAGGTGTTCGCCGACGGCGGCACGATCCTCGCGAGTCGGGGCGAGGCGGGCGGCGAGGCGCCGGAGCTCGCCGCGCTCGTGCCCGGCGCCGTGCCCGAGGAGTCGGTGTGGGACTGCGTGACCTGCGGCGCCTGCGTCCAGGCCTGCCCGGTGTCGATCGAGCACGTCGACCACATCGTCGACCTGCGGCGCCACCTCGTCATGGTCGAGTCGAACTTCCCGGCCGAAGCCGAGCCGATGATGCGCGACATCGAGCGCGCCTCGAACCCGTGGGGGCGGGCCCAGGGGGAGCGCGCCGACTGGGCGGCCGAGCTCGGCGTGCGGGTGCTCGAGCCGGGTGAGCAGGCGCCCGAGTACCTCTACTGGGTCGGGTGCGCGTCCTCGTTCGACGAGCGGGCGCGCCGGACAGCCGAGTCGACGGCGAAGCTCCTGCGGGCGGCGGGCGTCGAGTTCGCGATCCTCGGCCCGCGCGAGAGCTGCACCGGGGACCCGGCCCGCCGGATGGGCAACGAATACGTCTTCCAGGCGTTCGCCGAGCAGAACGTCGAGACGCTCAACGACGCCGGCGTGCACAAGATCATCGCCAACTGCCCGCACTGCTTCAACACGCTCGCCAACGAGTACCCCGACTTCGGCGGCCGCTACGAGGTCATCCACCACTCCGAGCTGCTCGCCGACCTCGTCCGCGCGGGGCGGCTCACGCCCGAGCGCAGCGACGGCCTGCCGATCACCTACCACGACTCGTGCTACCTGGCCCGGCACAACGACGTCGTGCAGTCCCCGCGCGAGCTCGTCGCCGCGGTCGGCGAGCCCGTCGAGATGGCCCGTTCGGGCAAGCAGACGTTCTGCTGCGGCGCCGGCGGCGCGCACATGTGGATGGAGGAGCGCGGGCGGCCGATCAACGAGGAGCGGGTGCGCGAGGCGGCGGCCACCGGCGCCGGCACCCTCGCCGTCGCCTGTCCCTACTGCACGGTGATGCTCGACGACGGCGTGCAGAGCACCGGGGACGCGCTGCGGGTCGTCGACGTCGCGACGCTGCTGGCGGAGTCGATCGAGCCCCCGCCGGCAGCGCCGAGCGACGCCTGAGCGTCAGACGTTCGAGAGATCCCGGACCTGGGTCAGCCGGAGGCTGTTGCCCGACGGGTCCCGGAAGCCGGAATCGATTCCGTAGGGGCGCTCCTCAGGGGTCTCGGTGAACTCGACGCCCCGAGCCCTGAGCTCCTCGTAGGAGGCCTGGCAGTCGTCGGTGGTGAGGAACACCGTGCCGGCGAAGCCCTTGGCCACGAGGTCGCGGATCTGATCGCCGGTCGCGTCGTCGATCACCGGCGCGCCCGGGATCGCCATGAGGACGATCGCGATGTCGGGCTGGTCGACGGGCCCGACCGTCAGCCAGCGGAAGTTGCCCATCTCGGGGAGGGTCACGTCGGAACGGACCTCCATCCCGAGCTTCTCGGTGTAGAACGCGAGGGCCTCGTCCTGGTCGGTGACCCAGAGCTGAGCCGTCGAGAGCTTGATCATGTCTGCCTCCTCGGCATGTCGAGTGAAACGGTGCGCTGGACGCTAATCCGCCGCCGCCGGGTTGTCTTCTCGAAACGTGCGGCGTTGCGGGCGGCCGTAGAACCGGGCCACGCACCAGGGGATCATCGCGTGGGCGGCGGCCGGCGGGTGGGCGGCCCGGTAGGCGGTCGGCGACATGCCGAACGTGCGGGTGAAGCTCGTCGTGAACGAACCGAGGCTCTTCAGCCCGACCGACAGGCAGATGTCGAGCACCGAGCGATCGGTCGTCCGCAGGAGCGCGGCGGCGCGCTCGAGCCGGCGGGTCAGCAGGTAGCCGTGCGGCGACTCGCCGAAGGCGCGCCGGAACTCACGGCTGAAGTGGGCGCGGGAGAGCCCGGCCGCCGCGGCGAGATCGTCGACTCCGAGCGGCTCGAAGTAGCGGGCGTCGGCGAGGTCCTTCGCGCGTAGGAGATGCCGCGCCGGGGGATCGAACGCCATGGGGCGCAGTATCGCGCTCGAGCGCGACGCCGGCCGCCGTTCAGCCGCCGAGAACGGCCTCGAGCTGACGCTCGAGACCGGCGTTGCCGACGTCCCGGCGCTCGAGCGGCAGACCGATCCGCGCCGCGGCCCGCGCGGCGGCGGCGGCGGTGGCCGGCGTCGGACGCTGGGCGAGCCACAGCACGCGGCGGTAATGGCGGAAGTACTCGTCGCGCAGCTCGGGGTGGCGGTCGAGACCGA
The DNA here is from genome assembly GCA_963752905.1 of uncultured Solirubrobacterales bacterium. Taxonomy (GTDB): domain Bacteria; phylum Actinomycetota; class Thermoleophilia; order Solirubrobacterales; family Solirubrobacteraceae; genus Palsa-465. The sequence goes on along the minus strand of CAVWAC010000003.1, from coordinate 264,738 downwards.
GCTCGCGCACGACGGTGTGCTCGAAGGTGCGGGCGAGGAAGTCGGTGAGGAAGTACGTGCCGGGCTCCTCGGAGAGCGCGTCGCGGACCTCGTCGCGGGCGAAGACGTCGTAGCAGTGCTCGCCGGCGAGCCGCGGCACGCCGGCCCGAGCACAGACCGCGTCGATCGCGCCATGGCTGCCGCAGTCGCCGTAGGCGACGGCGATCGCGTCGTAGCGGGGGGTGAGCCCTGCGAGCGCGGCCTCGAGCGCGGGGGCGATCCGCTCGGGGCGGTTGTGCAGGAGCGCCGGGATCGGGTGGACGTCGATCGGCCAGCCCCGGCGGTCGGCGATGCCGCGGACCTCGGCGGCGAGCGCGCCGCAGGCGATCACCGCGCCGGTCATCCGGGGAACGCGAGCTGGTCGATGAACAGATCGTTGAAGTCGGCGCGGCCGGAGAGCTCGACGTACTCGACCTCGCGGAGGATCGACCGTGCCTCCGCACGCTCGCGGAGCGAGAGCGCGGCGATCTTCGCCCCCTCGCCGGCGACGTTGCCGGCCGAGACGATCCGCGGCAGCGCGAGCGCCGGCACGAGGCCGATCCGCACCGCGCTCAGCGGCGTGAGGTAGGCGCCGAAGCTGCCCGCGAGCAGCACCTGGGTGATCTCGTCGGGCGCGACGCCGAGCTCGCGCAGGAGGATCCCCCAGCCGGTGGCGATCGAGGCCTTGGCGAACTGCAGCTCGCGGACGTCGCGCTGGGAGAGGAACACCGAGTCGGCCGGGTCCTCGCCGCGCCACTGCAGCACGAACACGCGCTCCTCGCCGATCTTCGTCAAGCGCGGCGCGAGACCGGGATGCTCCTCCGCGGCCTGTTCGTCGGGCATGAACCGGCCCGAATGGTCGAGCAGGCCGGTGTGGACGAGCTCGGCCACGGCGTCGACGAGGCCCGAGCCGCACATCCCGACCGCGCCGACGTCGCCGATCACCTCGAGGCTGAGCTCGTCGCCGATGATCCTGACGCCCTCGATCGCGCCGTCGGCCGCACGCATTCCGCAGCGGATCTGCGCCGCCTCGAAGGCCGGGCCGGCCGGGGCCGCGGTGGCGAGCACGCGCTCGTTGGAACCGAGCGCGATCTCGCTGTTGGTGCCGACGTCGATGAACAGACGCAGCCGGCGGTCGCGGGTGAGGCCGGTGGCGAGCATTCCGGCGACGATGTCGCCGCCGACGTAGGCGCCGAGCGAGGGGAACACGAAGGCCGGCGCGCGCGGGTGGACGCGGACGCCGAAGTCGTGCGCATGGACGGGCGGCAGGCTGTGGGTGGCGACGACGAACGGGGCCATCGACAGCGGCTCGGGGTCGATCCCGAGCGCGAGCTGCATCATCGTCACGTTGCCGCACACGGTGATCTCGTAGACCTCGTGGTGCTCGACGCCGGCCTCGGCGCACACCTCCTCGGTGAGCAGCGACAGCGTCTCGTGCGCGCGCTCGCGCAGCGTCGTCAGGGCGGTTGGGTCCATCATCGTCGCCGAGATGCGGGTGATCACGTCGGCGCCGTGGGGCTGCTGGCGGTTGAGCATCGAGCGCACCGCGGCGGGCTGGCCGCTCTCGAGGTCGATCAGCGTGGCCACCACCGTCGTCGTGCCGAGGTCGAAGGCGATCGCGAACCGCCGGGCGGTCGTGTCGCCCGGCTCGACCTCGATCAGCGCCTCGTCGCAGATGACCGCGGTGACGTCGAAATTGGACGCGCGCAGCGTGCCGCCGAGCGTGCGCAACAGCTCGATCGAGGCCGTCGGCTCGAGGTCGTCGATCGCGTCGAGCAGTCGCTCGAGGTCCGGGCGCTGATCCTCGAGCGTCGGCTCCTCGAGGACGACGTGGCGCTTCTGCACCGACGGGCGCAGGATGACGTGGCGGCCGACCCCGGCGAGCGCGGCCTTCGGCCGGGTCTGGAGCGGCGGCACCTCGATCACGAGGTCGCTGCGGGCGCCGGCGCGGCAGGCGAGCCGCCAGCCGTCACGGAGCTCGTCGGGGCTGAAGGCGCGCGGGTCGATCGTGTCGATCGGGAGCTCGCCGGAGACGACGCGCACCTTGCACTTCTTGCACGTCCCGTGACCGCCGCACGTCGAGTCGATGGCGATCCCGTTCCAGCTCGCGGCGTCGAACACCGGCGTGCCGCTCGGTACCCGCACCTCGGTGCCGTCGGGCAGGAAGCGCAGGCGAACCCGCTCGGAGCCGTCGCCGGGTTGATGCTCGGGCTCGGGCACGGTCGGCCGCGGTCGGCGCTGGGGGGCGGGTGGGGTCACGAGGCGGCCGCCGCCTCCTTCGCGGCGGCCTGGCGGGCGCGGTGGGCGGCGATCCAGCTCGCCCCCCAGGCGTCGTGGCCGAGCAGCAGATCGGCGCCGCGCACGCTCTGGACGCAGACCTCGGCGGTCGACATGATCGCGCTCGTCAGGCCCGCGGCCATGGCCATCGGCAGGAACGCGGCATCGAGGACATGGCGCTGGGGGAGGCCGAACGACACGTTCGAGGCCCCGAGGCACATGTTGACGCCGAGCTCGTCGCGGATCAGGCTGATCGTCCGCAGCGTCGTCGTCACGGCGTCGGTGTCGGCGCCGACGGTCATCGCGAGTGGATCGATGATCACGTCGGCGGCGGCGATCCCGTGGTCGCCCGCGGCGCTGACGATCTTGCGCGCGCACTCCAGTCGCTGCTGCGGCGTCTCGGGGATCCCGGTCTCGTCGTTGGCGAGCCCGATGACCGCGGCGTCGTGGCGGGCGACGAGCGGCAGGATCTCCTGCAGGCGCTCGTCCTCGGCGGTCACCGAGTTGACGAGCGCACGCCCCTCGTACACCGACAGGCCGGCCTCGAGCGCCTCGATCACCGAGGAGTCGATGCAGATCGGCACGTCGACCGCGTCCTGGACGGTGCGGAGCATCGACTTCAGCAGCTCGGGCTCGTCGACGAGCGGAATCCCGGCGTTGACGTCGAGCATGTCGGCGCCGGCCGCGACCTGGGCGAGGGCGTCGACCGTCACCGTCGAGAGGTCGCCGCCCCGCAGCTCCTGCGCGAACGTCTTGCGCCCGGTGGGGTTGATCCGCTCGCCGATGATGCAGAACGGCTGCTCGGCGCCGATCGTCACCGTCCTAGACCGCGACCGAAGCACTGTATCCATGCGTTTCCCTTTCGACTCGGGGCGGGATGCCCAGGCGTGTGCACAGCTTCGCGATGCCCGCGTCTTTGCGGAACGAGATGAAATGAAGCCCGGCCACCCCCGGCAGCGAAAGCGCGTGCGACGCGAGTTCGTAGGCGATGTCGAAGCACGCGACCTCGGCGTCGGCGGCCTGCTCGACGCGGCGGACGGTCTCCAGCGGTACGTCGACGCCCGGCACATGGCTCGCCACGAACCGCATCCCGCCGACTGTGCGCAGGATGCAGATCGAGGGCAGCAGCGCGACCCGCTCGGTGAGGCCGCTCTCGTGGGCGGCGTGGAGGAAGCGCTCGAGCAGCTCGGGCCGGTAGCAGATCTGCAGCTGGAGGAAGCGGGCGCCGGCGAGCGCCTTCTTGGCCGCGCGGCGCACCCGGTACTCGAACGGCGGCGTGCCGGGGTTCTCGACCGCCGCCGATGAAGAAGTGCGGCGCCGGCTCGATCGGCCGGCCCGACAGATAGCGGCCGCCGCGCAGGGTCTGGGCGAGCGAGATCAGCTGCGGGGAGTCGAGGTCGAACACCCGCCGCGCCTCCGGCTCGTCGCCCGCGGTGACGTCATCGCCGGTGAGCGCAGAGATGTTGTCGATCCCGTGGAGCGCGGCGCCCATCAGGTCGGCCTCGAGCCCGAGGCGGTTGCGGTCGCGGCAGACGAGCTGCATGATCGGCTCGACGCCGGCCTGCTGGAGGGCGATGGCCACGGCGAGCGGCGAGCAGTGCGCGTGGGCGGCGGGGTTGTCGGTCGCGTTGTAGGCGTCGACGAACGGCCGCATCGGCTCGAGCTGGCGGAGGATCTCTCCGTAGCCGCCGCCGTCGATGACCGGCAGCTCGGCGGTGACGACGAACTCGCGGGCACTCAGCTTGCGCTCAAGGTTCGACATCCGGTCCCGCCCTCCAGCCGGCCGGCACCTCGCGGTCGCGGCCGGTGAACAGGTTGATCCAGGCCGAGCTTCCCTTGAGCTGGTTGTCGACCGGCGGCCGCAGATCGTCGATGTGACCGCGCCACAGCGGCAGCCGCTCCGAGCGCTCGTAGGCCTTGAGCCACACGCAGCGCATCTCCGGCTTGACCTCGCAGTTGCCGTCCGCGCGCACGCCGCCGCACGGCCCGTTGCGCAGCGTCTTCGGGCAGGTCATCGGGCAGGTCAGCCCGGTCGAGTGCAAGCACGCACTGCCCGCACTGCTCGCAGCCCCAGACCCGCTCCTTGACCGTGTGCTCGGCCCGGGTGAACAGCGCCCCCGCCGTGCTCATGGGTGCGACCGCGTCGTCATGCCGCCACCTGCTCGCCGGCGGAGCTCGATCAGCTCCTTGGCCTTCTTGACCGCCGAGGAGGCGTCGGCCGAGTAGCCGTCGGCGCCGACCGCGTCGGCGTACTCCTGGGTGACCGGCGCGCCCCCGACCATGACGATCACCTTGTCGCGCAGGCCCGCCTTCTCGCAGCGCATTGATGTTCGCCTTGAACATCGGCATCGTCGTGGTGAGGAAGGCCGAGAAGCCGACGATGTCCGGGTTGTGCTCCTCGATCTGCTCGATGAACTTCTCCGGCGGCACGTTGACCCCGAGGTCGATGACCGTGAACCCGGCTCCCTCGAGCATGATGTTGCAGAGGTTCTTGCCGATGTCGTGGACGTCGCCCTTGACTGTGCCCATCAGGAACGTCCCGACCTGCTGGCGCTCTCGGTCTCGGCCAGCAGCGGCCGCAGGATGTCGAGCGCGCCCTGCATCGCCCGGGCCGCGATCAGCATCTCGGGCACGAAGTAGTCGCCGCGCTCGAAGCGCGCCCCGACCTCCTCGAGCGAGGGGATGAGGGCGTCGATAGAGCATGCGCTCGGGCTCGAGTGCCCTGCTCGAGCCCCTCGTTGACCCCGTCGCTTCACGGCGGGCGCGTTGCCCACCAGCGTCTCGTCGTAGAGCAGCTGGAGGATCTCCTCATTGGTCATGCTGCGTTCTCTCCTTCCTCGCTGTGGCCGAGGCGCCGGCTGAGCTGCCGCGCCTCCTCGATCAGCACCGGTTTCAGCTCCTGCATGCGCAGCGGCGTCATCCGCACGGTCGGCCCGGTGATGCTGAAGGCGGCGATCACGGTGCCGCGGGCGCCCCGCACCGGGGCGGCCATCGCGCGCGAGCCCGGACTCGAGCTCGTCGACCGCGGTCGCGTACTCGTTGCCGGCGGACCTGGTCGAGCTCGGCCCGCAGCCGGGCGGGATCGGTGATCGTGTCCGGCGCGTAGCGCCGCAGGGCCTCGGCGGGGACCGGGGCGCGACCGAAGGCCATGAACACCTTGCCGACCGCGGTGCAGTGATAGTCGACGGTGCGTCCGAGCCACTGGCCGGTGCCGAGGAAGTGGCGGCTGTCGACCTGGGCGACGTGCTCGACCCCCTGGCTCGCGGGCACGGCGAGGTTGATCGTCTCGCCGCTCGCCTGCGCGAGCGCGTCGAGCGAGGGGCGCGCGAGCTCGACGACGTTGCGCTCGAGCATGCTCCGCTCGGCGACGCGGAGGATCGCCGGCCCGGGGCGCAGGCGCCCGCGCTGGCCGTCCTGCTCGACGAGGCCGCGGCGCTCGAGCGCGGTGAGCAGCCGCGAGGCGGTGCTCTTGGGAATCCCGCTCGCCGAGGCGAGCTCGGTGAGCGCGACCGGCTCCTCGCTCTCGAGCACGCGCACGAGCAGGTCGGCGCCGCGGTCGACGGCGGTCGTGCCGGGAGTGGGGGAGTCAGCGGCCATGGCCCGAAATCAAGCTTGGAACTCTTGTTCCACGCAGTTATATTAGAGCCGCCACGGGCGGCGTCAAGACCCCGAACCACGAGGAGGCCAGCTTTGTTCGTCAACGCGATGCCCCGATACGAGATCCTCAGCGAGGACGCGATGGCCACCCTCGATCGGGGCTGGCGGCGGATCGTCTCCGAGCTCGGGATCGAGTTCCTGCTCCCCGAGGCGGTCGAGCTGCTGCGCGAGGCGGGCCAGATCGTCGAGGACGAGAACCGGGTGCGCTTCGACCCCGAGTTCATCCTCGAGCAGGTGGCCAAGGCGCCGTCGGAGTTCGAGCTTCAGGCCCGCAATCCCGAGCACAGCGCCCACATCGGCGGCGACCACATGGTGTTCGCGCCCGTGTACGGCTGCCCGTTCATCCGCGAGGGCGACGTCCGCCGCGACGCGAAGATGGCCGACTTCGAGAACCTCGTCCGCCTCGCTCAGTTCTTCCCCGAGCTCGACTCGCCCGGCGGCACGATCTGCGAGCCCGAGGACCGGCCGCTCGACTCCCGCCATCTCGACATGGTGTTCGCGCTGCAGACGCTGAGCGACAAGCCGTACATGGGGTCGGTGACCTCGGGGCCGAACGCCGCCGACACGATCGCGATGGGGGAGATCCTGTTCGGCGGCCGCGAGGCGATCGAGCGCGCGCCGGCGTCGATCTCGCTGATCAACGTCAACTCGCCGCTGCGCTACGACGACCGCATGCTCTCGGCGATGTTCGAGTACGTGAAGGCCGGGCAGGCGGTGATCATCACCCCGTTCCTGCTCATGGGGGCGATGTCACCGGTGTCGCTGCCGGCGACGCTCGTGCAGCAGATGGCCGAGGCGCTCGCCGGGATCGCGCTCACCCAGCTCATCCGGCCGGGCTCGCCGGTCGTGTTCGGCTCGTTCCTCTCCAACACCGACATGCAGTCCGGCTCGCCGTCGTTCGGCACGCCGGAGTCGGGCATCGGCGTGCTGTGCACGGGCCAGATCGCGCGGCACTTCGGCCTGCCCTGGCGCGGCGGCGGGGCCCTCAACGCCTCGCAGACCGTCGACGCCCAGGCTGCCTACGAGTCGCTGATGACCTTGCTGCCCACGTTCCTCGCCGGGGCGAACTTCGTCATGCACTCGGCGGGCTGGCTGGAGGGCGGGCTCGTCTCCTGCTACGAGAAGTTCATCGTCGACGTCGAGCTGCTGCGCGAGCTGCGCCACGAGTTCACGCCGCTGGAGATCGACGACGCGTCGCTCGCCTTCGACGCCCATGTCGAGGTCGGCGCCGGGGGCCACTTCCTCGGCGCCGCCCACACGCTCGAGCGCTTCCGCGACTGCTTCTACCGGCCGCTGCTCTCCTCGACGGAGAACTTCGACCGCTGGACGAAGCGCGGCGGCCTCGACACGACCGCGCGGGCGGCGAACATCTGGCGCGAGTCGCTCGAGAAGTACGAGGCGCCGCCGCTCGACGACGCGATCCGGGCCGAGCTCGAGGAGTTCGTCGTTCGCGCCGGCGGACCGAGCTCGGCGACTGAGCCTCGCTCGCTGTTTACGCTCGTCATCGCGCGGCGCACCCAGGCGATGAACACGGCCTGGAACGGCAGCCGGGCCCACAGCGCCCTCGCGCCGCCGGGCACCTCGGCGTAGTCCTCGGGGTGCAGCGCCATGTGCACGTTGGCGGGGAAGACCGCGATCAGGGTGGCGATCAGCCACCAACCGCCGGCCCGGCGGGTACGGGGGTGCATGAGCGCCGCGCCGCCGGCCGCCTCGGCCACGCCGCTGGCGTAGACCATGGCCATCGGGGCCGGGACGTAGGGCGGCATGATCCGCCGGTAGACCTTGGGGATGACGAAGTGCATGACTCCGGCGAGGATGAACGTCGGGCCGGCGAGTGAGCGCAGCGCCTTCATTCGCCGAAGTCGTCCATCCGCCGCACGGCATACCCGGCGGTCACGAGCCGGCTGATGATCGCCGCGCTGTGCTCGGTGCCGCGCGTCTCGAGGGTGATCTCGACGCCGGTCTCGCGGACGTGGAGCGGCACGCCCTCGCGGACGTGGTCGGCGTGGACGACGTTGCCGCCGTCCTGCGCGATGAGCGCGAGCAGCCCGGCGAGGCCGCCGGGTCGATCGGGGATCCGGGTGAAGATGCGCACGCGGCGGCCGGCCATCGTCTCGTGGCGCCAGGCGGTCGTGGCCAGGAGTCCCGGCGTCGACGTTGCCGCCGGACAGCAGCGACGACGGTCGAGCCCGTCTTTGACGCGCTGCAGCCGGCCGGCGAGCAGCGCCGCGACCCCGATTGCGCCCGCGCCCTCGACGACGAGCTTGGAGCGCTCGAGCAGCCACACCATCGCCTCGGCGATGTCGTCCTCGCCGACGACGACGAGCTCGTCGACCCACCGCTCGACGAGCGCGAGGGTGAGATCGCCGGGCCGCTTGACCGCGATCCCGTCGGCGATCGTCGGCAGCGCGGCGAAGGTCTGCGGGGCGTGGGCGCGCAGCGACTCGGGGAACGGCGAGCACGCTTCGACCTGCAGGCCGACGACGCGCACCTCCGGGCCGGGCGCGCTTGATCACCCCGGCGACCCCGGAGATGAGGCCGCCGCCGCCGATCGGCACGACGACGGTGGCGAGGTCGGGCGCGTCCTCGAGCAGCTCGAGCCCGAGCGTCGCCTGCCCGAGGATGACGTCGGGATCATCGAAGGGATGCACGAACACTGCCCCGGTCTCCGCCGCGCGCGTCCGGGCCGCAGCCACGCAGTCGTCGACCGACGCTGCCGCCGAGGGTCACCGTGCCGCCGAACGCCTCCACCGCGGCCACCTTGGCCACCGGCGCCTCGGTGGGCATGAACACCTCGCAGGGGATCCCGCGGGCGCGGGCGGCGTAGGCGAGCGACTGGCCGTGGTTGCCCGCGCTGCCGGCCACGACCCCGGTCGCGTGCTCGAGGTGCGCGAGCTTGTTCGTCGCGCCGCGCAGCTTGAACGAGCCGGTGCGCTGGAGGTTCTCGGCCTTGAGCAGGATGCTCGCTCCGCACCGGTCCGAGAGGCTGCGCGAGCTGAGGATCGGGGTGTGCCGCGCGAGCTCGAGCACGACGCGCCGGGCCTGTTCGGCGTCGCCGGCGGCGATCCGGGCCACCACGTCCTCCGCGGTGCCGACAGGGGCGAGCGAGCTCATTGCTGAGGCCAGAATAGGCCTTCCGCGAGGTGCGCCGTCGGCGGTCCGCCATCCGGCCGATGCGCGCTTGGCGGGGCGTCGGGCCGCTGGTAGACTCGTAATCGATGACTCATATATCAGCCGTGTTCGCTCGGAGTCGAACTCCTGGGCACGGATGACGACGCAGGCATCACGGTCCGCAGGGCAGGCGAGGCCGCCTCGGGAGCTTCTCGCCGATCGCGCGTACGCGGAGTTGCGTGATCGCATCGTCACCCTGCGGATCGCGCCGGGGGCGCCGATCGACGAGGACGCGCTCGGCGCCGAGCTGGAGATGGGGCGCACGCCGGTGCGCGAGGCGATCAAGCGGCTCGCGCTCGAGAACCTCGTCACCGTGTTCCCGCGGCGGGGGACGTTCGCCTCGGAGATCAACATCACCGACCTTGCGTACATCTCCGACGTGCGATCGCAGCTCGAGGGTCACGCCGCCTACCGGGCGGCACAGCGGATCACCGAGGCCGAGCGAGTCGAGCTCGCGGGCCTGCTGCAGGAGCTCGCCGACAGCGAGGGCAGCGAGGACCTCTCCGAGCTGATGAGCGTCGACACGCGGGTCCATCGCTTCATCTACCGCTGCGCCGGCAACCCCTACCTCGAGGACACGCTCGCGCGCTACTTCAACCTGTCCCTGAGGATCTGGTACCTGGTCATCGACCGATTGCCCCACCTGTTCGCACGCGTCCACGAGCATGAGGACGTGCTGCGAGCCATCGACGCGGGAGACGCCGATGCGGCGAGGGACATCCTCGCCGAGCACATAGCCACGTTCGAGCGCGAAATCCGCGCGGTGCTGTAGAGGAGAGAGAGCAGATGAGCTACGACAAGATCATCGTCGGCGGGGGCTCCGCCGGCAGCGTCCTGGCCAACCGCCTGAGCGCCGACCCGGGCTGTCGGGTGCTCGTGCTGGAGGCCGGGCGTATGGACTACAAGTGGGACGTCTACATCCACATGCCCGCGGCGCTGTCGTTCCCGATCGGCAACCGCTTCTACGACTGGAAGTACGAGTCCGAGCCCGAGGAGCACATGAACGGCCGGCGCGTGTACCACGCCCGCGGCAAGGTCCTCGGAGGCTCCTCGAGCATCAACGGCATGATCTTCCAGCGCGGCAACCCGCTCGACATGGAGCGCTGGGGAGCCGACGAGGGCATGGGCGCCTGGGACTACGCCCACACGCTGCCGTACTTCAAGCGAATGGAGACGTGCCTGGCCGGCGCCGACGAGTGGCGCGGCGGCGAGGGACCGCTCGTGCTCGAGCGCGGCCCGGCGACGAGCCCGCTGTTCCTCGCCTTCTTCGAGGCCGTCCAGCAGGCCGGCTACGACCTCACCAAGGACGTCAACGGCTACAAGCAGGAGGGCTTCGCCCCGTTTGACCGCAACATCCATCGCGGCCATCGGCTGAGCGCGGCGCGCGCGTACCTGCACCCGGTCATGCGGCGCCCCAACCTCGAGGTCCGCACCGGCGTGATGGTCAATCGCGTCATCTTCGACGGGCAGAAGGCCGTCGGCGTCGAGATCATCGAGAAGAAGCAGGTCAAGCGGATCAACGGCGAGGACATCATCCTCTGCGGCGGCGCGATCAACTCGCCCCAGCTGCTCCAGCTCTCCGGCGTCGGCAACGCCAAGGAGCTCGAGGCGGTCGGCGTGCGGCCGGTCCACGACCTGCCCGGGGTGGGGGAGAACCTCCAGGATCACCTCGAGGTCTACGTCCAGTACGCCTCCAAGCAGCCGGTCTCGGTCGCCCCGGCGATGAAGTGGTACAACCGCCCGAAGGTCGGGGGGCAGTGGCTGCTGTTCCGGAGCGGTCCGGGGGCGACCAATCACTTCGAGGCCGGGCGGCTTCGTGCGCTCCAACGACGACGTCGCCTATCCGAACCTGATGTTCCACTTCCTGCCGATCGCCATCCGCTATGACGGCTCGGCCCCGCAGGGCCACGGCTACCAGGTCCACGTCGGGCCGATGTACTCCGACGCCCGCGGGTCGGTGAAGATCGTCTCGACCGATCCGCTGCGCCATCCGGCGATCCGCTTCAACTACCTCTCGACCGAGCAGGATCGCCGCGAGTGGCCCGAGGCGGTGCACGTGGCGCGCAAGATCCTCACCCAGGCGGCCTTCGACCCCTACAACGACGGCGAGCTTTCGCCGGGCAAGGGGGTGGAGACCGACGAGGAGATCCGGGCCTGGGTGGCGCGCGACGCCGAGACCGCGCTGCACCCGTCGTGCACCTGCAAGATGGGCGTCGGCCCCGATGCGGTCATCGACCCGGCGAGCATGAAGGTCCACGGCCTCGAGGGGATCCGCGTCGTCGACGCCTCGGTGATGCCCTACGTGACCAACGGCAATATCTACGCCCCGACGGTGATGCTGTCCGAGAAGGCGGCCGACCTGATCCGGGGGGAGACGCCGCTCGAGCCGCTCAATGCCCCGTTCTATCGCCACCAGAAGGGCGCGGCGCAGCAGCCGGCGGCGACGGCGTAGGAGCACCGTTTCATGCGGTCCGCCGGGCGCGTTGACACAGTTAGACAACTGATATATAACCGCGCCATCAGGACTGGGTCGACAGCGCAAGTAATGGAAAGGGCTCGGCTGTCCTGGCTGGTCGCGGACCCAACCGTGGTGTTCGAGAGGCCGTGCGTCTTGGCGCGGGGCCGGGGAGGTTGATTGATGGCAACCGCAGAGGCGCCGCCCGGCGCAGCGTCAACCGATAGTCAGGATCTCGCTCAGTTCGGCTACAAGCAGGAGCTGGATCGTTCCCTCGGGAGCTTTTCGGCCTTCGCAGCAGGCTTCAGCTACATCTCGATCCTGACCGGCGTTACCGCTCTGTTCGGATTCGGCTACCTGAATGCGGGACCGGGCGTGTGGTGGACATGGCCCGTTGTGGTCTTCGGCCAGATCCTTGTGGCCCTGTGCTTCATGGAGATGGCGGGCCAGTACCCGATCGCTGGCTCGGTCTATCAGTGGTCCAAGCATGTCGCCGGCGCGTTCTCCTCGTGGATGGTCGGTTGGATCTACATCGTCGGGGCGATCGTCACGATCGCCGCCGTCGCGGTCGACTGGCAGGTCGTGCTGCCGCAGATCACGACGAGCTTCCAGTTCTTCGGCAGCGCTGCCGACGCAGGGACCACGCTGACCAAGGGCGGCGCTCAGAATGCGCTGCTCCTCGGGGGCGTCCTCGTCGTCATCACCACCATCATCAACATGCTCGGTGTCAAGCTGATGTCGCGCATCAACAACGTCGGCGTGGCCGCCGAGCTCATCGGCGCGTCGCTCCTGATCATCCTGCTGCTGTTCCACCTGCACCAGCCGCCGTCGGTGATCGCCCACAGCTACCACTACGGCGCCGGCCATCCCTGGGGCTACTTCGGCGCGCTGTTGGTGGGCGGCCTGGTGAGCGCTTACGTGATGTACGGGTTCGACACCGCCGGAACGCTGGCCGAGGAGACCAACGACCCGCGCAAGCACGCGCCACCCGCGATCATCCGCGCGATTGGCGCCGCAGCGGTTGTCGGCGGCCTCGTGATCCTGCTGGGGATCATGTCGAACAAGAACATCAACGACAAGAACATCGGCCTCCTCGGTCTGCCCTACGTGATCAAGAACGCGTTCGGCAACACCACGGGGAACGTGTTCCTCGCCGATACGGCACTGGCGATTTTCGTGTGCTGCCTGGCCGTCCAGACCGCAACGATCCGCATGCTGTTCTCCATGGCGCGTGACAACCGGCTGCCGTTTGGATCACAGGTCGCGCGCGTATCGGGCCATCGCAAGGTGCCCATCGTTCCGGCCCTGGTGACCGGCATCCTGACGCTGGTCCTGCTGGCGATCAACGTCGGCAACCAGAGCGCGTTCTACGTGCTCACCTCGCTGGCGATCATCATGTTCTACCTCGCGTACCTCGGGGTCACGGTTCCGATGCTGGTCCAGCGGATCCGCGGGAACTGGCCAAAGCCCGATCACGGCCCGTACTTCTCACTCGGCCGCTGGGGGCTGCTGGTCAACATCCTCGCGGTGACCTATGGCGCCCTGGTTACGATCAACATTGCCTGGCCGCGCAACGCGATCTACAACTCGGTCGGGAAGCCGCACTGGTACTGGCAGTGGTCGCCGATCCTGTTCATCGGCATCATCCTGATCATTGGGGCGCTCTATTACTTCCTGGTCCAGGTCAAGAAGTCCCCGGAGGTGCTCGCCGAGCACCAGGCCACGATCCCGGACATCCCGGCGCCGCTCGGGGACGCGATGCCATGAGCCGTGCCCGAGAGGTGAGGGCGTGATCTCCCGCGGCGAGATGACCGGATGCGGGCGGCGGGTTGAACTCCGCCCCGGCTGACGTCGTCGCATGAGCGCCACCGCGGCGCCGGAGGTCACGCGGTTTCTCCGTGAATACCCGCCGTTCGACGCGCTCGATGCGGCAGACGTCGAGCGCGTCGCTGCGGCCGCCGAGGTCGAGTTCCACAAGGCCGGCGCGACCATCTTCTTGCAGGGTGGGGAGCCGCTCGAGCACCTGCGCGTGGTCCGCAGCGGTGCGGTGGAGATCGTCTTCGACGGTCGCGTGCTCGACCTGCTCGGCGAGGGCGAGCTGTTCGGTCACACGTCGATGCTGTCAGGCTTTCCGACCGGCTTCCAGGCGCGGGCTGCCGAGGACACGCTGTGCTACCGGATCCCGGCGGCCATAGCGCACGGATTGTTGTCGCGTCCTGAGGGGCTCCGGTTCGTGACGCGCTCGCTGCTCGAACCGTGGGCCGTAAGCGCCGGGATGGTCCCCGTGGCGCCAACCATTGATGCGGCGCATCAACCGGTTGGCGCGCTGATCCGCGGCGCCCCGCTGCTCTGCGATCCGCAGACGACAATTCGGGAGGTGGCGCAGCGGATGACGGCCGTTCACGCGACCTCGGCCGTGGTCGAGCTTGGCGGTGGTTCTCTCGGAATCCTCACCGACCGCGATCTCCGAACACGCGTCGTCGCCGGCGGGCTGCCCGGGGACGCGCCCGTCTCGACGGCGATGTCAGCCCCCGCCTATACCACGAGCCCCGACCGCCTCGGTGGCGAGGTGCTACTGGACATGCTCGATCGCGGGTTTCGCCATTTTCCGGTCGTGTCGGCGACTGGGGAGGTCGTCGGGGTTATCGAGGAGGTGGACATCGTGGCGATCCAGAGCCGCTCCTCGTTCTTCCTGCGGCGTCGGATCGCGAGGGCGACCAGTGTCGACGAGTTGGCGAGCGCGGCCGATGAGCTGCGCCCCATGGTGATCTCGCTGTACGACGCGCGCGTGGCCGCGACCAACATCACCGGCGTCTACGCGGTCGTGGTCGACGCGCTCACGCGTCGTCTGCTCGACCTTGCCGTCGCGGAAGCGGGGGGCGCTGGAGCTGAGTTCGCGTGGCTGGCGCTGGGCAGCCAGGCGCGGCGCGAGGCGATGCCGAGTTCGGACGTCGACAGCGCGATCGTCTGGTTCGGCGATGTCGCCGAGGAGCAGGTCCGGCCGCATCTGCACGAGGTCGGGGTCAAGGTCGTTGCCGGACTCCAGGCGTGCGGTCTGCACGCGGACTCGCACGGCGCGACGGCGTCGGAGCTTCGCTTCGTTCGCCCGATCGAGTCCTGGCAGCGGGTGGTTCGAAGCTGGATTGACGATCCGACGCAGGAGAAGGCCCTGATTCTCGTGTCGGTGCTTGTCGACAGTCGCCCGGTGTGGGGCATCCACACCGGCAGTCCGGTCGCCGATACGTTCCGCCTCGCGCCGCGCAACCCGGCGCTGCTGCGCCTCCTGGCCCGCTTTGCGCTGTCACACCGCCCACCCACCGGTTTCCTCCGTGGACTCGTCGTGGAGCACTCGGGCGAGCATCGCGGCCGGCTAGACCTGAAGCACGGCGGCATGCTGCCGATCGTGGACCTGGCGCGCTGGGCCGGGATGGCTGCGGGCGTGACGAGCGCGTCGACACTGGAGCGCCTGCGTGCGGCCGAGGCTGCCGGGACGCTTGCGGCGGATCACGCACGAACGCTGAGAGATGCATTCGAGCTGATCACGAACCTGCGGCTGGAGCACCAGGTGGTGCAGTTACGGGCCGGCCAGGAGCCCGATGATTACGTCAATCCCGCCGAGTTGAGCCACCTGGCTCGAAGTTACCTGAGGGAGGCCTTCCGCGCCGTGGCCTCGATCCAGAAGCGGGTTGCCGGAGAACTCGGCGGGCCATCAGTGTGAACTGCCTCGTTCCCTCAGGTAAGTTGCATCGATGACCGGCGACTGGCGCGACTACCGGCCTGCAATCTGGCTCGCGATGATCGGCGTGGCGGTGGCGCTGGTCGTCAATCCGTGGTACTACGGCGCAGTCTTCTTAGGCGCCGCCATCGGAGCGGCGATCCGGATCCGGCAACGGCGCGCCCGTGCCGCCGCGACAGCGCCTGCACCGCGTCGGAAGCGCCGCTGATCGGCCACCTCACTCACCCCGCTGGACCACCGCGAGCGCTCAGGCGAAGGTGATCACGCTGCGGATGCCGTCCTGGCGTTCCATCAGCTCAAAGCCGCGGTTGACCTCGTCGAGGCTGATGCGGTGCGAGATGAACGGGTCGACGTCGAGCTTGCCGTCGAGGTAGAGCTGGACGAGCTGGGGCACCTGGTCGCGGCCCTTGACCCCGCCGAACGAGGAGCCGCACACCCGGCGGCCGGTGATCAGGTAGCGCGGCACGATGTCGAGCGTCTCGCCCTTGCCGGCCACGCCGGCGATGGTGCACAGCCCCCAGCCCATGCGGGCCGCCTCGACGGCCTGACGCATCACCGCGGTGAGGCCGGTGGCCTCGAAGGTGTAGTCGGCGCCGAAGCCGCCGGTCTCCGCGAGCACGCGGGCCACGGTCTCCTCACCGCCGAGCCAGGTGTCGGTCGCGCCCTGGCCCTTGGCGAGCTCGAGCCGTTGCTCGGACATGTCGACGCAGATGATCCGCTCGGCGCCCTGGAGCCGGCAGCCGGCCACGGCGCCGAGGCCGACCATGCCGGCGCCGAAGACGACGCACGTTGAGCCGGGCTCGACCTTGGCGGTGTTGATCGCGGCGCCGAGTCCGGTCGACAGCCCGCAGGCGAACAGGGCCGCCCGGTCGGGCGTGGCCTCAGGCGAGATCTTGGCCAGGGCGATCTCTGGCATCACCGTGTACTCGGCGAAGGTGCTCGTGCCCATGAAGTGGCGGATCGGGTCGCCGTCGCGCGAGAGCCGGGTGGTGCCGTCGGGCAGGTAGCCGAGGTTCTGCTGCTCGCGGATGGCGAGGCAGAGGTTCGTCTTCGGCGATCGGCAATGCACACACTCGCGGCACTGGGGCGAGAACAGGGTGACGACGCGGTCGCCGGGCGCGAGGCTCGTCACGCCGTTGCCGACCTGCTCGACGATCCCGGCGCCCTCGTGGCCGAGGACGGTGGGCGCATAACCGGACGGGTCGGCGCCCGAGGCTGTGTACATGTCCGTGTGGCAGACGCCGCAGGCTTCGAGTCGGACGAGCACCTCGCCGGGCTTGGGCTCGGCGAGTTCGACGTCAGTGATCTTGAGTGGCTGGCCGAACTCCTCCAGCACTGCGGCTCGGATCTTCACTGCGCGGGGCTCCTTCCTCTGCGGTCGTTCCGGCGAACACTAATGGGGTCCCGGAGGCCGGTGCCGTGCCGGTGGGCACGGCGGCCGCGAAGGCGGTGGGCGCCGCCGGACCTGGTCCGGGCGGCGAGGTGGGATGCGGTGTCGCGTCGGTAGGGTTCGCGACGGTCCGTGGGGCGTTCGCAGGCTCGCTTGTGGGCTGCCCGGTTGGCTCGGGGAGGTCGGCGTGGGCGTGCTCGTTCCGACCCGCCACGCGGCGGCGGTGGATGCGAGGTAGCGGCCCGGGGTCGGGATCCTCGGTGCGACGGCGCCGGTGAGGCTGCGAGGGGGGGTGAGCGCGGGTGCGGCCGCGATGGCGGCCGCCGACGTGACCCGAGGGCTCGTGGGGCCCGTCGGCTGGTCGTGGGCGGCGTGGACGCGAACCGGCGCGCGGGGCGCGGGGAGCGCGGCCGGGGAGGAGGGGAGCAGGCGCGAGTCCCTGGACGGAGGTGGGCAAGACTCGCGCGCGCGTGTAGGGTCGCGGTAGGAGCGACGTAGGAGTAGGAGTGCCCTGCCTTTCATGCTGGCCGGCCAGCCAGTAGGATCGCGCGGAGTTGCTGTCGTAGCCACGAGGACCTAGGAGGGAACAGGGTGTCATCGACCACGAACCGACTCGAGGACGTCCTCGTCGGCGAGCGCGAGCTGTGGGCGGAAGGACCGCCGCACGAGCTGTTCGCGCAGCTGCGCTCCGAGTGCCCCGTGCACTGGACGCCGCGGATCAGCGAGTACCCCGACGAGGCCGGCTACTGGTCGGTGACGCGGGCCGACGACATCCACACGGTCAGCCGGGACTGGAAGACCTACTCCTCCGAGCGCGGCGGGATCACCGCGGTCACCGATGTGTTCCCGCTCGAGCTGATGCGGGCGATGTTCATCGGCATGGACCCGCCCAAGCACGACCGGCTCAAGATGCTCTTCCAGGCCGGCTTCACGCCGCGACGGATCGCCCAGCACGAGCCCGCGATCAGGGCGATCGCCATCGACGTGCTCGACCGCCTCGACGGCCGGGAGACGTGCGACATCGTCACCGACGTCGCCCAGCCGATCGTCTCCCGGGTGATCGGCAGCTTCATGGGCATCCCCGAGCAGGACGACGCCGTGTGGGCCGCGCTGATGAACTCGGCCCTCGGCGCCGGTGATCCCGATCTCAACCCGGACGGGATCGAGAGCGTCGTGGCCAAGGACATCCCGGAGATCTTCACCCGCTGTCAGCGGATGATCGCCGAGCGCCGCGAGCATCCGACCGACGACCTCACGAGCGTCCTCGTCCATGCCGAGATCGACGGGCAGAAGCTCGAGGAGCACGAGATCGTGATGGGCTTCTTCCTGCTCGTCGCGGCTGGCAACGACAGCACGAAGGCGACCTTCTCAAGCGGGATCCGCGCGCTCATCGAGCACCCCGACCAGCGTCAGCTGCTGCTCGACGACCCGGCGCTGATCCCCGGCGCGGTCGAGGAATCGCTGCGGATGTTCCCGGCCTTCGCGCACTTCCGCCGCACCGCGACCAAGGACATCGAGCTCGGCGGCCAGACGATCCGCGAGGGCGACAAGGTCGTGATGTGGTACGTGTCCTCCAACCGCGACGAGTCGCGCTACGAGGACCCGCACCGCTTCGACGTCACCCGCAAGGCGGATCACCAGGCCTTCGGCGCCGGTGGACGGCACTTCTGCCTCGGCACCGCGCTCGCGCGGCTCGAGCTCAAGGTGATGCTCGAGGAGACCCTCGCGCGCTATCCGCAGATGACGCTCGACGGCGCGCCGGTGATGGTCGAGTCGGCGTTCATCAACCAGCTCAAGGCGCTGCCCGTGCGCCTCGGCCCCCGCGCCCAGCAGTAGGTCCGGGCGGTCGCTCCCAGCGGTCGCTCTCGCGCTGCCGGTCGGCGGGCGGTCCGTCCGCGGACCGTCCCCTGACGCGTTCCCTCTCGCACGGCGATGTCGCGGCGACGGTCGGGCGGCCGACCTCGATAAACCGTTGGCTGATAAAATTATTGCGAGATCAACAGTCTGGGAGATACGGTGGCAGGAGTCGTGGGCCCGGAACAATCGTCGCCTCCCGAGCAGCAGCGGTCAGAGTCAGAGCAGGCCAGCGCCGAGCGCGATGCGCACCGGCTGCGCAACGGGATCATTTGGACAGCAGTCCTGCTGCTGTTGCTGCTTGCCGTCGGCCTCGCCGTCCCCGACCTGCGCAGCGTCCTCGCCCGCGCCGCGCATGCCTCCCGGCCGTGGCTGATCTTCGCTCTCGCACTCGAGGTCGCCTCGTGCCTCGGCTACGTCGCCGTGGTCCGGCTCGTGCTGCACCGGGGCCCGCCGCGCCCGATGCGGTGGCTGGCCTGGGCTGAGCTCGCGTTCGGCGCGGTCGTGCCGGCCGGCGGCGCCGGCGGTCTCGCCGTCGGCGTGTGGGCGATGCGGGCCTGGGGGCTGCCGTGGTCGCGGATCGCCAACCGCTCGGCGGTCATCTTCCTGCTCACGAGCGCGGTCAACGTGATCGTGCTGGCCGTGGCCGGCTTCGGCGTCACGTTCGGGATCGGCACCACCAAGGGGTTCCTCTACGGCCTCATTCCGGCGGTCGTGGCGACGGGCGCATTGGTCTTCTTCCTGATCCTGCCCCGGTTCATCGATCGCGTCCCGCCGCGCGGCCGCACGCGCCGGATCCACGACGCGCTGCGGCCGACCGCGGGATGGATCGCCGACACCGAGCAGGCGCTGATCACGCCGCACTGGCGGCTGCTCGGTGCCTTCGGCTTTCTCCTCTTCGACATCGCGGTGCTGTGGGCGTGCCTGCGCGCGGTCGGGGCCTCACCGCCGATCCTCGGCCTCGTCGTCGCCTACCAGGTCGGCTACCTCTCCAACCTCGTCCCGATCCCCGGCGGCGTCGGCGTGCTCGACGGCGGACTGCTGGCCGCGCTCGTCCTCTACGGCGTCCCGGCCGCCCCGGCGGCCGCCGCCGTGGCGCTCTACCACACGATCGCCCTGTGGATCCCGGTCATGGGCGGAACGTACGGCTTCGCGAGGCTGCGCAGGACGGTGACCGACCCGGCGGCGGTGCAGGCGACGCGGCGCGCCGCCGGCCTCCCGGGCGAGGCCGAGCGCGCCACCCCGGCACCCGCGACACGCACCGCGGCCTGATTCGGGCAGTATCCGCGCCATGAAGCAGCGCGTGAGCGTGGTCGGCCACGTCGAGTGGGTGGAGTTCCTCCTGATCGGCGGCTATCCCAAGCCGGGCGAGGTCGTGCACGCCACCCGCACGTTCACCCGCGCCGCCGGCGGCGGGGGCGTGGCGGCGACCGTGCTCGCTGAGCACGGCGCGGAGGTCGACTTCTTCTGCGCCTTCGGCCGCGACGATGACGGCGAGGCGGCGTGCGCGCAGCTACGCGAGCGCGGCGTCGACGTGCAGGTGGCCTGGCGGGAGCAGCCGACCCGGCGGGCGATCACGCTGCTCGACGATCAGCGCGAGCGGACGATCGTCACCATCGGCGAGCGACTGGCGCCCGGGGGGGCCGACGAGCTCGCGTGGTCCCGGCTCGGCGATGCCGGAGGCGTGTACTTCACCGCCGGGGATCCGGCGGCGCTCCAACGGGCCCGGGCGGCTCGCAACGTCGTCGCGACGCCGCGGGCCCGCGACGCGCTCGAGGTCCCCGGACCGAAGATCGACGCGCTCGTGTTCAGCGCCGAGGACGAGGACGAATGTGAGTGGGCCGAGCGCGTGGCCGACCGGGCCCGGCTGCTCGTGGCCACCGAGGGCGCGGACGGCGGCCGCTGGTGGGGGGAGACCAGCGGCCGCTGGGCTCCGGTGCCCCTGCCCGGCGAGCCGTGCGACACCTACGGCTGCGGCGACTCGTTCGCGGCCGCGTTCACCTTCGGCCTGGCCGGGGGGATGGACGTGGGGGCGGCGGCGAAGCTCGGGGCGGAGTGGGGGGCGATCGCGCTCACGCGGCACGGCGCGCCCTAGGGCGATCGGGCCGCCTTGCCGCACGGGCGCGCGGCAAGCGGGTCGCACGCGCAGGCGCCCCGCGCGCCCCGTCGCGCACACGCGTGGCAAACCGCACAGCGGGCACAGCGACGAGAAGAGGGTCCCCGGGAGGACCCAGATCCATCTGGGTCCTCCCGGAGGGGCCAAGGAAGTGGGGGCACAGTTCCTTAACCGGTTGGCGCCATGGTTCCCATCTCCGGCATGGTCTAAACAAATCTTTTCCGACCCGGAATCGGGGAGCCTGATGACGAGGTTTGAAAAGGGATGCGAGGCCCGCGGCCGCCGCTTTCGGGGCTATGGTCCCGGCATGGACGACACGCTCGAGACGCCGCGGCTGCACCTGCGCCGCTGGGTCGAGGCCGACGTCGCGCTGCTCGCCGCGATGGCCGCCGATCCGGCGGTCGTCCGCCACGTCGGGGACGGACGGCCCTGGCCCGAGGCGAAGTCGGCCGAGGTCTCACAGGGTCTCGTCGCGCATTGGCACGCCCACGGCTTCGGCTGGCGGGTGGCGAGCGAATGGGACAGCGGCGCGACGGTCGGGCTGATCGCCCTCAACTACGCCGGCGAGGGGTCGGGTGTCGATCCCGGCGAGTATGAGATCGGGTGGTGGCTGTGGCCGAGCGCGTGGGGGCGAGGGCTCGCCACCGAGGGCGCCCGGCGGCTCGGCGAGGAGGCGTTCACGCGGGTCGGGGCGCCGAGCCTGCTCGCCCGCATCCAGGCCGCCAACGACGCCTCGATCGGGGTGGCAGCCAAGCTCGGGATGACCCTCGACGGTGCGGGCACCGGCCGGACCGGTGAGCCGTTCTCGGTCTATCGGGTGCGGCGCGCGAACTGGCCCGCCAGCCCACGGTAGGTATCGCTCCCGCCGGCCCGCCGCCCCGCCGGCGGGTCGTAGCCGCCCGCCGGGGGCGGCTCAGCGGAACTGCGTCCAGGGGCTGCGCTGCGCCGCGATCTCCTCGTCGGCCCGGATCACGTGCATGACCGCGTTGATCAGTGCGAGGTGGGTGAAGGCCTGGGGGAAGTTTCCGAGATGGCGCCCGGTTCGGGGGTCGACCTCCTCGGCGAACAGGCCGAGCGCGCTGCCGTAGCCGAGGATCCGCTCGCACAGGTCACGGGCGCGGTCGACCTCGCCGATCTCGCAGAACGCCGAGACGAGCCAGAAGGAGCAGATGAGGAAGCTGCCCTCGGCGCCCTCGAGGCCGTCGTCGGTCTCATCGGTCCGGTAGCGGAGCACGAGGCCGTGCTCGGTGAGTTCCTCGTCGATCGCGAACACGGTGTTGCGCACGCGCTCGTCGTCGGCGGGAAGGAAGCGCAGCAGCGGCACGAGTAGGAGCGCGGCGTCGAGCGACTCGGTCTCGTAGTGCTGGACGAACACGCCGCGATCGTCGACCCCATGCTCGAGCACGTCCTCGCGGATCTCGTCGGCCGCCGCGCGCCAGCGCTCGACGTAGTCCCATTCCTCGCGGACCTCGGCGAGCCGGGCACCGCGGTCACAGGCCACCCAGCAGAAGATCTTCGAGGAGGTGAAGTGCTTGGGCTCGCCGCGCATCTCCCAGATCCCGCGGTCGGGCTTGCGCCAGTTCTCGATCGCCGCCTCGACCTGGCGCCGGAGAATCAGCCAGACACGCTCGTCGAGGGTGTCGCGCGAGCGAGTGTGCAGGTACACCGAGTCGAGCAGGGCACCCCACACGTCGTGCTGCTGCTGGTTGTACGCGTCGTTGCCAGCGCGGACGGGGCTCGCGCCCTGGTAGCCGTCGAGATGCTCGAGGATGCGCTCCTCGAGCTTGTGCTCGCCGCCGACGCCGTACATCACCTGGAGGTTGTCCTGGCCCCCGGCGACGTCGGCGATGAAATAGAAGAAGTCGTTTGCCTCCCAGTCGAAGCCCAGCGTGTAAAGCGCCCAGAGCATGAAGGTCGAGTCGCGGATCCAGCTGTACCGGTAATCCCAGTTGCGCTCGCCCCGCGGTGTCTCGGGCAGCGAGGTGGTGGCCGCGGCGACGAGCGCCCCGGTCGGCGCATAGGTGAGGCCCTTGAGCGTGAGCGCGCTGCGCTGGAGAAAGCTCCGCCAGGGGTGGTCGGGGAAGTCGCCGCGGTCGAGCCAGTGCTGCCAGTGGTGCGCGGTCCACACCAGGCGCTTGTAGGCCTCGTCGTAGGTGCGCGGCGGCTCGTGCTCGCTCCAGGCCAGCGCGCAGTAGACGGTTTCGCCCTCCTTCATCCGGTGGCGGGCCGTGGCCCGCGGCCCCTCGAAGCCGAGCCGCAGGTCGGTGGTCAGCCGCAGGCGCGTCTCGCAGCCCTCGACCGCCGCGATGCCCTCGTGATAGCCGTCCTGAGTGTAGGCCCAGTTGGCGGGCAGGCGGCCGTAGTCGAACACCGGCTCACACTCGAGCACGACTTCGACCTCGCCGTTAACGCAGCGGACGGTCCGCAGCAGGACGTGATCGGCGTCGTAGTCGGTGGGCGCTCGCCGGTGGGTGTGGGAGCGCTCCTCCTCGTGATGCCAGCCGCCGATCAGCAGAACGTCACGGACGATGATCCAGCCCGCGCCGGTGAACCAGCTCGTCTCGAGCACCGTCGTGCCCGGCAGATAGCGGCGGGAGGCCGGGACCGCGATGCCGAGCGGTCCGACCCGGAACGAGCCGGCGTCGCGGTGGAGCATGGCGCCGAACACGGTCGGGGAGTCGACCCGGGGGAGGCACATCCACTCGACGTTGCCGCTCGGTGCGACGAGCGCCATCGTCTCGCAATCCGAGAGGAAGCCGTAGTCGGCGATCGGCGGAAACGCAATGCCGCCGAGCGGCGTGTCCGGCATGACGGTCCGGGTCGGCGTCTGGGTCGCGGCGGCGACTCCGTTGCTGGGCGGCTGACCGTCGTGATCCCCCACGAACCGGAGTATCACGAAGCGCCGCTGACGGTGCGGCAGTTGCCTGAAGGCAGGATCTCGACGCCGTGACGGTGAATTGGTCGGCGACAGGCGGCAGTTAGAAACGCTGGCTATGCGGGTATAAGACGTTCCCAGCCAAGGAGAGGTCACCCCATGAAGCTCAAGTCTTCCTCGACGCCACGGACGACGGCCAAGCCGAAGCGGGTCCGGCGTCTTCTCGCCGCCCCATCGCTCGGCCAGGATCGACCCACACGCGTCTACTCGCTGCTGCTGCCGCCGACACCGCCGAACGAGCGCCGCTGAGCGCGCTCCACGGCCGCGCCTCAGGCGGCGACCGCCTGCTGGCGCTCCCGTAGCGCCCCGAGGTCGATCCCGAACCGGGCGCGGAACCCACGCTCACCCGCCTCGGTGATCCGGACCGAGCGGCCACGTGGCGCCCGCGTGATCCACTCGAGTTCAGCAGGCGCGCGGTGAGCGCGGCCCCGAGCGCCCCGGCGAGGTGGTGGCGCTGCTCGCTCCAATCGACGCAGTAGCGGATGAGCGGCCGCCGGCGGGGGAGGGCGGCGAAGTCGACGCCGAAGGACTCGAGCTCGGTCAGGCCTGCGTCGGTGAGCCGATAGTCGACCTCCGACCCGGGCGCCGAGAGTCGATCGAAAGCACCGGCGTGGTAGCGGCCGTCGCCGCCCACGAGGATGCCGCGCGTGATCAGCGCGCCCATGAGCTCGGCGCCGACCACGCCCGCGAGGTGGTCGTAACACGTGCGAGCGAACCGCAGTGCGCCGGCCTGGGTGCCCTGGCGCAGCGAGCGGATCGGCGCGGCCGGGGCGATCCGGGCGATCGCCTCGATCAGCTCGGCCACCTCGGGCCCGGCGAGCCGGTAGTAACGGTGCCGACCGTGATGCTCTACGGCCAGCAGACCGCCGTCGAGCATGCGCCCGAGGTGCGCGCTCGCCGTCGACGGCGCCACCCCGGCCTCGTGGGCGAGGATCGAGGCGGGCAGCGCGCGGCCGTCGCCGAGCGCGAGCAGGATGCGGGCGCGCGCCGGTTCGGCGACGAGTGACCCGACGGCGGCGAGGTCGGCATCTCCGGGCATGCCCTGACGCTAGCGCGGCGACATTTCGGCGCCCGTCGAAACATCGCGCGGGAAGACTCGAAGCATGCGACGACATCTTCCCCTGCTGGCCGTCTCGCTCGGCTATTTCATGGTCATCCTCGACGCGACGATCGTCAACGTCGCGCTGCCGCCGATCGGCCGCGACCTCGGGGGCGGCGTCAGCGCCCTGCAGTGGGTCGTCGACGCGTACACGATCGTGTTCGCCGCCCTGCTCCTGCCCGCGGGCGCGCTCGGCGACCGGATCGGGGCGCGCCGGGTGTTCATGTCCGGCCTGGTGCTGTTCGCGGCCGCCTCGGCGGCCTGCGGGGCGGCTCCGGCCGCGGCGGCGCTCGTCGTGGCGCGTGTCATCCAGGGGCTCGGGGCTGCGCTGCTCGTCCCGAGCTCGCTCGCGCTGTTGCGCAGCGCCTATAGCGATCCGGCGCAGCGGGCACGCGCGGTCGGCGCCTGGGGCGCGACCGGCGGGGTTGGTGCGGCGTCCGGTCCGGTGCTCGGCGGTCTGCTCGTGGCCGCGTTCGGCTGGCGCGCGGTGTTCGCCGTCAACGTTCCGGTCGGGGCGCTCGCGCTGTGGCTCGGGGCCCGCACCCTGCCGGCGGCGCGCGGTCCGCGGCGGGGCAGGTTCGACCCGCCGGGCCAGGCGCTCGCGATCGCCGCTCTCACGCTGCTCATCTTCGGCCTGATCGAGGGCGGTGCCGCCGGCTGGGGCGCGCCGGTCGCAGTCGTTCCGATGCTCGCGGCCGTCGTGCTCGGGGCGGCGTTCGTCGCCGTCGAGGCGCGCAGCCGCGAGCCGATGCTGCCACTCGCGTTGTTCGCCGACCGGACGTTCTCGGCGGCGAGCTACGTCGGCCTGGCCATCAACCTCGGCTTCTACGGCCAGCTGTTCGTGATCACGCGGTGTACTATTAGCAGTAGATCACCGAGGAGGCGGACATGGCCATCATCGAGGCCCGGACAATCAAGCAGACCAAGCGCACCAACCAGACCAAGCGGGCGGTCGGCATCGTCCGCGTCTCGGAGACGAAGGGCAGGGAGGGCGAGTCCTTCGCCTCACCAGACGAGCAGGCAGACCGCATCCGTGCCGCGTGCCAACGCGATGGCATGACGCTGGTCGACATCCTCCCCGAACTGGACGTGTCGGGTGGCAGGCCACTCGATCGGCGCCCGGGACTGAGCCAGGCGGTGAGCATGATCGAGGCGGGCAAGGCCAACGTCGTGGCAGCCGCCTACTTCGATCGCCTGTTCCGCTCGCTGTCCACCCAAGCCGAGGTGATCGAGCGCGTCGAGCACGCGGGCGGTCAGGTGCTCGCCGTCGATGTCGGGCGGGTGACGAACGGAAGCGCCGGTCAGTGGCTCTCTGCGACGATGCTCGGCGCTGTGGCCGAGTACGCACGCAGAACAGCGAAGGAACGATCAGGCGAAGCGCAGGTGCGTGCCGTGGCGCGTGGGGTGCCGCCGTGGCCTCGGGTGACCCCCGGGTACAGGCGCGGACAGGACGGCAAATTCGCCCCTGACCCGGCGACGGCTCCGATCGTGGCCGAGGCGTTCAAGATGAGGGCCGGCGGCGCGACGATCAAAGAGGTGCGCACGTTCCTGAACGGGCACGGCATCGGGCTGACGTTCGGCGGTGTGCGCTTGCTGCTGTCTTCCAAGGTCGTGCTCGGCGAGATCCACTTCGGCGATCTCGTCAACCCGGAGGCCCACGAGCCGATCGTCGATCGTGAGACATGGCAGCGGGTGCAGAAGATGGTGCTCCCCGGGGACGCCATGCGAAGTCCGCGAGGTTGCTCGCGCGGCTTTCCATCCTTCGCTGTGCATCGTGCGGCGGACGGATGGTCGCCTCGACGCAGGTGAGCAACG
Organism: uncultured Solirubrobacterales bacterium; assembly: GCA_963752905.1. Taxonomy (GTDB): domain Bacteria; phylum Actinomycetota; class Thermoleophilia; order Solirubrobacterales; family Solirubrobacteraceae; genus Palsa-465. The sequence continues at coordinate 238,215 of CAVWAC010000003.1, read as the reverse complement.
GCAAGGTTTATCCCCTGTACCGATGCCCGCCGACTTGCGACTGTGACCGCCGAGTCTCCATCTCGGCCGAGAAGGTCGAGGGGATCGTCACCGAGGCTGTCCGTGTCGCTCTTGCTGACGCTGAAGGCCGGGCGTCGGCTGAGACGAACGCCCGGCAGGCTGAACGTGATCTCGGACGCGCGCAAGCCGATCTCGATGCGGCGATCCGGGTCCTGGCCGACTTCGCCGATGAGACGGCGACACGGGAGCGGCTGCGCGAGCTGCGGGACGTGCGCGACCAGGCGCAGGAGCGTGTCGATCGGCTAGGCGGCTCTCGGCCCACTGTCACGATCAACGCGGCGAGAGATTGGGGCCGGCTGACCCTCGACGCGCGGCGCGCGCTGATCCGTGCCACCGTCGAGTCCGTCACCGTTGCTCCGGGTCGTGGCGCTGATCGCGTCACGGTCCACCTGTTCGGCGAGTAGTCGTCTGGCTTCCGCGTCGAGGATGCGCTGAACTTCCGCCCGGGCGCCGGGTGGGAGATGAGCCATCATGGCTCCTCGCCTCGCGTCCGCTTGCGATAAGCCCGCTGACGGCATCTGTTTGAGCAGTAGACGGCGTCGAGACGAGTGCTCCGAATTCGCCGATCCTCGAAGGGCGTTACGGCTAAGGGATTCGCGCACTCAGCACACCGGGCCTCCTCCAAGATCACCGCACGAGTCAAGACGTTGAAGGCGCTGAGACTCAATTCGAGGCCGGTGGACAAGACGATCTTCGTGTGCCCGCCCGGCCCCATCGCCGGGATGAGTCGATGCCCTTCCTCGGCCAGTGCTTCGGCCAGCTCGAAGGTGGCGACCCAGCCGAACCCGACCGATCGCCGGTTCGCGATGATGCGGTCGAGCCGTTCGTAGTCCTGCTCGGTGAGCGCGTTACGGCTAACAGATTGGTCGTCGCTCATTCCTCCCCCTCCTCATCGTCGAACAGGGTCGATGTCGGGCGCCACCGCTTGTCCTCGCCACAGGAGACGAACCCCTCCTTGGCAAGGTCCTTCAAGGCGTTTCGGACCGTGCCGTCTTTCTCTTTGCGACCCACGGCGCGCGCCAGGTCAGCCAGGGTGAAACCAGGGTGCAAGGTGCAAGAACCACTAAAGGGGCCTGCACCTTGCACCCCCCGGAAGTGCGCTTTCAGCGCATCCGCAACCTCATCCCGCGAGGTGGTCCGCTGGGGTGGGATGAACGGCTCGGCCTCAGCCAACTGGACCGCTCCGTCATCCCCGCCGGTCGAGATGATCTCCAACCACCGGACGCTGCGCTCCGGGGCGAACCTGGCCATCGGGTTCGAGAGACGGCGGCGGACGGAGCCGAACGGGTCCTCCCGCTCACGGGACAGCATCACCGCCCAATCCATCGCGGCCCCGATCGCGGTCGAGCCACGGTACTCGGAGCCTCCCTTCTGGGCGTGATGCGTGATGCTCGCCCCGATCTCCCGGTCGTGAACCAGGCCGCGCAGCGGGTCGAGGGCAGCGGCCACCGCCGCCTCGTCGCGTTCATCCCCGCGCCACAGCGCCCGGAAGCTGTCGAGGAGCAGCAGGTCCGGGCGGTGCTCGTCAAGCAGCGTCTCCAACTGCTTGCGATCGTCGCGCAGGTCGACGCCCCGAGCCTCGACGGCGACCAGGTTGGCCGCGTGCTCGGGCTGCAGCCCGGTCGATCGGAGACGGCGGTGGATTTCACGTTCGCCGTTCTCGGCGTCGATCAGCAGCACCTTCCCCGGCTTGACGCTGATCCCGGCGACCTCGCCGCCACCGGATGCCATCTTCACGCTGATCGCCAACTGGACGAGCGACTTGCCTTGCTTTTCGCGCCCGCCGAACATCGTCAGCTTGCCTCGGGCGAAGACGCCGTCCACCATCCAGTCGATCGGCGGCGGCGCCGTCGTTGTCATCGTGAGCGTGTCGAGCACTCGCAGCGTCGCGGCTTTCGGGCCGTGACCGTTGCCGTTCCCGTTCCCGTTGCCGTTGTGGCTCGCGTAGTCCCGAGCCTCGTACTCGCGCAGCCGGTCAACCCAATACATATTCGACATCAGGTCATTTCCTCTCGCGGCGGCGCAGCTCCGAGCGCGCCACCGAGTTGATGATTTGGTCCACCTCGGCCACGGGCAGCGGTGGACGGCAGCGAGTCGCGTTCACCATCTGGACCAGATCGGTGGTGAACTCGACCGCGACATAGCGGCGCAGCAGGTAGCCGGCGACGCTGGTCAGGCGGGCGTTGCGTTCGCCTTCGGGGATGCCGTCGCGGAACGTCCGCGCCCACGCATCCGGCGGTGCAGCCCCACCCGGGGTACGACGATCATCGTGTGCAAGTTCGATCAGCCAGGCGGGCATCGGCCGAAGCCCCAGCTCGTCGTATTCGTAGATGCCTGCGGCCGTCCGGGAGGGCGGCACGAGCACGTAGCCGCCGTCGCCCCGGATGTCGATCCCGGGGGCGATCTTCCTGGCCGTGGTCTTGATCGGGACGCCGGGCCAGGCGAAGTAGAAGTGCTGGCCGCGCCGTGGCGTGACGACGCTCGCCGTCGTGGGCAGCCTGCCGTGCTCCCGCTCGAGGTCGTGGAGGCTGTCGGCGCCGTCTTGGCCGTCGATGTCGAGCACCACGAGGCCGGACGGCTCGCCGGTACGGACGGCGATGTTCGCGGTCGGGTGAGCCGTCCAGTAGTGCCCGATCCGGTCGGGGTCGGTGGTGGCGTCGTGCAGCCCGTGCTTCGTGAGCGGGCGCTTGTCTGCTCCGACCGGGAAGACGGGCCGGCCCTGTCGCGCCCAGGCGAGAGCGATGTCGAGCATCGTCATCGCCCGCCTCGCGGGCGCTGGCCAGGCCGGAAGACGCGGCGCACGCCGACCGAGCCATCCCCGACGCGTTCGAACCGGACACGCGCACGACGAAATGCCCGGACGAGCCGGGCTAACGGGGGTGGGTCAGATTCTCCGGAGGAGGAGTCGCCGCTGTCGCCGCTCGACGTTGATCGAGCGACGTGGCGCTCACGCCGTCCCCGCGCGCGCGGTGCGGCGGTGCGCGCGGTGATGTAGATCGGGATGGCCGCAGCGACCCGATCCGCGACTCGCTGGCGAAGCAGGGACCGCGCCGCCTTGGCCTCGGCCCGGAACTGGCTCACCGTCTCAGGCTCGATGCCGGCGGGCGGGTTGTTCGCGATCTCCTCGCAGCGTTCAGCGTGCGCGGAGAGATCGAGCTTCGCGATCGCCTCCTCGTGGCTCCGGTAGACGCTGGCCGGCTCGCCGTTGATCGTGGCGCTCATCTCCAACTCGTCCACGATGGCGCGGCCGCGGAGCATCGTCGCGTTGGCGTGCAAGAGCTGAGCCATGCGCTCCCCGGTGTCCGTCCCGGCTTGCTCGTGCTGAGCGGCCAGCTCCTCGTAGGCGGCGGCGACAGTCTCCGGTGAGAGATCGTCGGCGTTCTGAACGATCTTGGCGAGTTCTTCGGGTTCCATTGCCGTCGAGGAATGTAACGGCGGGCCCCGACGTAACACGGGGCCGCCTCCCCAAAGCGCGAGAGGAGACGGCCCCGAGGGCTATGGAAACCAAGTGGATTACAGCAACCGCAACGGTCGGGTCCGCTTCCGGGCCTCGGCCATCGCCGTCACCATGGCCCCCGGGGCGCCAATGCCGTCGTGCTTCAAGTAGGCATTGACCGCGACCTGCTGTCCGGCGGTGAGCGCCTGCCACGCCTCTCGCAACGTCTCGCGCTGAAGGATGACTTGGAGCGGATCGACGAACTGCCACGAGGACGGGGCGACGTAGGGCGACGCGTCCGATTCGGGGTCGGGGTCGTGGAGCATGTCGAGGCTCGCGGGCGGGCCAAGCTCGTCCCACCGCTTGGCGGCCCGGCGATAGCGGTGGTCGTCGATCAACGCCTGGCGCCCGATCTTGACCGCGAACACCCGGAAGTCGACGTGAGCGTTCCAGCGGCCGCGTTCCACCTCGGCCCAGAGCCGCTGTCGCATGATCTGAAGCTGATCGTCAAGCTCGGTGTCACCGGCCCGGGTGAACTCTTGGGCGATGTTCCTCAGCTTGCCCTCGTGCTGGCCGATCAGCGTCTCGAACGCGTACCGGTCACCGAGCGCCACCCGCTTCGACAGCCAGTAGTCGAACTGGACGGTCACTTCAGCCGGACCGGCACCTCACGCAGGAAGTCGACCAGTGCCCGCATGTCGGCCAGGAACATCGCGGTCAACGCCTGCGCCGCCTCCGGCTGGATTCGGAAGAAGCTCAGCTCGATGAGCGCGGCGGCGCGAAGCGCGATCAAGCGCGTGACCGCCGGACCGAACGTGGTGTCGATCTCGTCCGGCAACTGCGCCAGCACTTCGGTCGCCGCAAGGTCGATCAGCGCCTGAACCTCGTCAACGGTTGGCGATGTCTCATCGGTGAACGTGCCGAACTCTGTCCCGTCGTCTGACCGCGTTCTCGTCCGCAGCAGGATCGCGACATCGTCGGCGGCCGGCGTGACCGCCTCGGGGTCGATGACGGGCGGGTCGGTCATTGCGGCGGGCTGAGCGTTCGCTTGATCAGGATGCGCCGGTTCCCGCGCCGGAGATACGCGGCCCCGGACGCGGCCGGAGGATCGGTGCGGAGAGGTTGGGTGCGCCGTGGCGGACACCTTCCCCCGAGGTTTCGGTCGCGGGCTCATCAGCTCGCGGCGATCCTGACGGCAGCGTCGACACGCTCAACACCGAACGCGGCATTGCACTCCAACCGGACCGTCGAGGTGTTCGTTTGCCCGCTTGACTCCTCGAACCGCGCGAGCGCCACCGGGCTCGCGTACACCCGGCCGAACGCCTGGCTGTCAACGACCACGGGTGCCGGAATATCCTTGCTGACCCGGCGGGTCAGGTTCCACACGGAAGGGGCGCCCTGGCCCGCCGGGAAGATGTAGAACTCCTCTCCGGCGGTGGCCGTCGCCCGCAGCGTGTCGAGGTCCGCGTCAGTGTCGGGATCGACGATCAACGTGTCGGCGTTGTAGCCGGCGGCGGCGATCGTCTTGATCGCGTTGCGGATCGACACGAGCAACGGATTGCTGCCCGGTGCCTCGAACCCGGTGGTGGCGAGCGCGGTCAGCACGAGGTAGTCGAGCCCGGCGTTGAGCGCGAGCCGGAGATCGGTGTTGATCACCGACACGATCGGCGCCTGCGCCAAGTAGATGTTCGGGACGCCGGTCACAACCGCCGGAACCGTCTTGAGCGGCAGGGTCACGAGATCGAACGTCGAGCCGACCTCCGGCTTTGCGCCCGTCTCGTCGATGTCCTGCACGTGGGCCGAGCCGGAGACGGCGTCACGGCCGGTTTGGGTGAACGTCGAGATGGCGGTCGTGTCAGGACCGACGGCGACGGTGGGGAACACGGGCCAGGCCCATCTGTTATCACTGCCGAGCGGTCCGGCGAGCCGCCGTACCGGCGACAGCTCCTCGGTCGTGCCCGACCATGTGATCGCCCGGCTCTCGAACTCGTGCCACGCGATCTCGGCACGCTCGCCGGGGAACCCGGCGGCACGGAACTCGTCGGCGAGCGTGGTCGCGGCTGTCGGCGCGAGAGCGCGGTCCTCGACACGCAGCGAGCCCGCTGGCGGGCGTGGCGTGTCCTCGGTTGGGCTGGGTGCAGACCGGTTCTCGATCGCCTCTGAGGGCGTCTCGGTGCCCGTCTCGGTGGTGTTCTGATCGGGCACTTGGCCCTCCTCGTTTTCGATTGACCGCAGCTCGACGGCTGCGCTCGGATATGCGGGGTTCGCGGTGATGCTCACGTCGCGCAGCTCGGCGATCGACTCGACGTGGCGAACGTCGCCAACCCATGAATCACGAGCCACTCGCATCCGCCAACTGGCGGCCCGGAGGTCGCCGCGCTCGACCGCCTCGACGATGTCCTGGCGGCTGCGAGGCGGCTCAGCGGACCAGTGCAGCCCATCCGCCCGTTCCTCCAAGTGCAGGGTGCCGGGATGGCGGGCCAGTGGTACGCCGGCGTGCTCGACGGTCAATGTCAGGTCGTCGAGCCGCGCACCACGGAGAGCGGTCGGCTCGATCACCTCACGCCACCCGCCCATGTCACGACTCTCCGTGGCGAACGGGATCAACGCCACGGAGACGGCGGCCCTCGACCTCGAGCGGCTGCGAGCGTTCCTCGATCTCGCCGGCGACGGGACGGTCAGGCACTCGAGCCTCCGTTCGTGGTGACGGCTTCGGCCGGCGGTGCGGTCGGCACCACGACGACCGGCGCGGGCGGTGTTGGCACGTCCTCGGGCGCCTCGTCGGGCAGGTTCTCCAACCGCCGCACCTCGGCGCGGGTCATCCAGCCGGTGGCGGCGCTCAACGCCTGCGCGTAGAAGCCCGCGCGGGTTGCGCTGTCCGGTCGGAGCAGCGCGTCAAGCAGGAACTCGACGAAGACCGTGGACGGGCTCAGGTCGGGGTCGCCGGCGAACGCCTGCTCAATCACCACGAGCCACGGCGTCAGCGAGAACTTGGCGAAGCTGAGGGCCTGCCATTCGGCGTTCGCGTACGTCATCGACTCCTGGACGGCGGCGCCGATCATCCACGGCGGCACCCGGAAGATGCGGGCGATCTCCTGCGTGGAGAGCTGGCGTTGCGCGACGAACTCGGCGTCGGCCATCGACAGCGAGAGCGCCTGATACTGCACGTCGCCCTCGCCGGTGAGCAGCAGCAGCTTGCCGGCGTTGGCCTGCCCCTGGAACGTGCCTTCCCAGTCGGAGCGAATGTCCTCGGCGGCCCCCGGTTGCGCTGAGCGCCAGCCGGAGACACGGAGCACGCCGCCGGGACGTCCGGCGTTCTTGGCGAAGTTGTCGGCGTGGGCGGCGAGGTTCTGCGCGAGCCCGAGCGCCTGGCGGGCCTGGCCGATCGGCGAGATCCCGACGATCCCGTCGACCGACAGCGCCTTGATGTGCAGGATGTCGGCGGTGCCGAGCGGCACGCCGCTCGGGTTCGCGCCGGTCGGGTCTTGGTAGAGTGTAGACCGGCTCGCCGGCGTCTGAGTCGACACGTTCACCGCCGCCGGATCGAGCGCGGCGAGCTGCGCCACGATCCCGTCAGCGTCCCTGAACTTGCCGACGAACGCGTTGCCGTGCAGGTTGAGGTGCGCGACGATCGTCCCGATCAGGTTGGCGGTTGTGTTGCCCGGGGCGGGGCGGGCGATCAGATCGGTGATCCGCCCGGAGAACCGCTCCCGGGAACCGTCCGGCAGCCGCCGGTAGGCGACGAGCGGCAACGATGCGGCGGTGTCGGCGAGCACCCTGATGCACGCGAGCACGTCCGCGATCCGTAGCGCGTCCTGCGGGCCGATCTCCCCTACGCCATAGGTCGGGTAGTACGACGGATATTCCGGCCAGGTCGTCGGCCGTCGCAGCGACCGATCTTCGATCGTCGTCGTGACCGCTTCCGTCCGAACCAGACCCATGAGCAGCACTAGCCTATACGGACGGTTACGATTGATAAGCGATGCGTGCTATGTCTTTCCCTGCCTTCTGCAAGCTGATCGGCCTCGACCTGGAGCCGTTCCAGCGCAAGATCGCCAGCGCCGCCAGCGGCCCCGAACGCGAGCTCGCTGTCCTGCTGCCACGCGGCCAGGGCAAGTCCGGCGCTCATGGCCGCGTACGCCCTCTGGCATCTGATCGAGCGGCCCGGTCACGTCTACTGCGCCGCCGCGAGCCGCGAGCAGGCCCGCATCCTGTACGAGTACGCCGCCGGCTACGCCCGCGATCCTCAACCACCCGAACATCGTGGACCGGCACCTCGAGCTGCGGTGGTGCCCGGACCCGAACCGGCCGCGCGTGTTCACCCGCCATCTCCGGGTGCTCGCCGCCGACGCGCCACGCCTGCACGGCCTGACCTCGGCCTCGCTGTCGTCGACGAGCTGCACGCCCACCCGAACGATCAGGTGTATCTCGCGCTGCTGACCGCGCTGGCGAAACAGCCCGGCGCGAAGCTGATCGTCATCAGCAGCGCCGGCCAGGGCGCTGACAGCCCGCTCGGCACGGCTCCGCGCCCGTGCCCTGGCCCTCCCCTCGGTGAAGGTGCGCGGAGCGTTCACGGACGCCGTGGTCCGTCGCCTGCGGATGCTCGAATGGTCAGTGCCGGACGATGTGCCGTTGATCGCCCGGCAGGTGAAGACGGGCGAACCCGGCCTCGTGGATCACGGTCGACGCGCTGGCCGCGCAGCAGGAAGCCGTCCCCGACCTCGCGTTCCGCCGCTTCCACGCCGGCCAGTGGACCGAACGCGAAGGCCACTGGTTGCCGCCGGGCGCCTGGCAGGCGTGCGTCGGCGAGCCGACCATCGCGACCGGTGAGTCGATCTTCGTCGGCGTCGACATCGGCGGCGGCGGCAGCGAGGGCGACACCGCCGTCGTCTGGATCAACGCGGCCGGTGCACGTCGGCGCCGAGGTGTTCTCCGGCGAGGATGGCGTCCTGCAGGCCCGCGACCTGATCGAAGACCTGGCCGAGCACTACCGGATCGAGGAGGTCGCGTTCGACCCGTGGCGGGCCAGCCAGATCGCGCAGGAGCTACAGCAGCGCGGCGTCCGCTGCTCCGCGTTCCCGCAAACGGACGCCCGCATGATCCCCGCCTCGAAGGGCCTGCACCGAGCGATCGTCGAACAGCGGCTCGTGCTCCCCGCCGACGACACGCTCGCCAGCCATGCCGCCAACGCGGTGGCCCGCCAGTCCCGGCGCGGATGGCGGATCGACCGGCCCTCCCGCGCCGCCGGCGTGAACATCGACGCGATCGTCGCCCTGGCGATGGCATTGGACCGCCCGACCATCAGCCCGCAAGGACTCGAAGTGGTCGGGTGGTATTGATGCTGAAGCCCTGCCTCGTCGTGCGGACGGCTCAGCCCCGGCTCGCTACTGCGCCCGCCACGAGCCACGCAACGGCTCGACCCGATCCTGGCGGCGCGTGCGAGCCCAGGTGCTCGAACGGGACGGCTACCGTTGCCAGGAGTGCGGGCGACCCGCCGCCGAAGTCGATCACATCCGGCCGGTGGCTGAGGGCGGCTCAGACGCCCCGAGCAACCTCGTCAGCATGTGCGCGGACTGTCACAGGCAGCGCCACGGCCAATTCTTAGAGAGACCTATCCCGGGACGATCTTAAAGGACCAGTGCCCAGTGATGATGGTGTGAACGTTCGGGTAGGTTCCGGCGCTGACGGCGCTTTGCCCTGTTGGAGTTCCGGAATCAATGTGGATGTCGTTGCCGTCGCCGTTGACATCCGAACTCAGGTAGAACGTGTTACTGCCATTGCATCCCGGGCAGTCCCACACGATGTGAGAATCAACGGGCACGTTGATGGTCCCGAGACTGACTTCGCCATCTCCTGAGTACGTCTTTCCTCCCCCTGACGAAGAGGGCCCGGAGTTGGAAGGTGTCGATGGAGCCGGGGCGCTAGTGGCTGGTCCGGTTACCGTTTGGGTCTCCGTTTGGGTCTCCGTTGCTGTTTGGGTCTCCGTTTGGGTCACGGTTTGGGTCGATCCGCAGCCAGACGCAACGACCATTAGAAACAGCGCCACGGCGCTCGCTTTGCTCAGGTTCTTCCACATCGTTACGGTTTCCCCGCGTGGTGGGGGCATCGCGCTAGGCCGCAGCCTATACGCCCTTGGGCTCCGTTTGCTAGCCCGATCCGGAAACACCGACCACCCTGTCGATCGACGATCAATTAGCCCCACCGGCGTTTCTGCGCCGTCGGCGAGCGGAGTGTCCGCTCGCGGCATGTCAAAAAAAACCGCAATGCGGCGTGCATAAGGGGACGAGCCGCCCGCGACTCACCTGCCGCGGGGGGCGCGAGACAGGGATCGGCGCAGCGGCTCGTCCGGCAAGGGGTGTTCGACGCGGCGTGGCGATGTCCTCGGGTATCAGGACGAGCCGGGTGCGGCTTGCGCTGGGTGGGGGCGAGGTGACAGCCAATGAACCCCAGGCCGCACCGTTGGCTCGTCCGGGTGGGAGTGTCGCACTCGTGGCGGCGCCCCGATTCTTTGGGGGGATGGTGCAAGTGCAAGGCCCTTAAGGCCTGTTGCACCTTGCACCTTTACTGTAATTAGTACACCTGCGTGATCAGCCTCTACTTCCAGCGCGTGCGCGGATACTCGGCGCTGCAGACCGGGCTCGCGCTCCTGCCGGAAGGGCTGTTCGTGGCTGTCGCCTCGGCGCTGTCGGGGCGGCTCACCGGCCGCCTCGGGCCGCGGCGGCCGATGCTCATCGGGCTCCTCACCGGGACAGCCGGCTTCGCCGCGCTGGCCGCGGCGGGACGCGCCACCGGCTACGCGCTGCTCGTCGCACCGCTCGTCGCCGCCGGGTTTGGCATGGCGCTGACGATGCCGGCGGCGACGGCGGCGATGATCGAGGCGGCACCCGCCGAGCGCGTCGGGGTCGCCTCGGGCGTGCTCAACGCCGCCCGCCAGACCGGCGGCGCGATCGGCGTCGCGCTGCTCGGCACACTCGTGGCCGGATCGGGCCTCGTGCCCGGACTGCATGTGGCGATGGCGGTGTCGGCGTCCGCGTTCCTCTCGGCGGCGCTCGTCACGGCGATGGCCGTGCGGCGGCGCGGAGCGGCGCAGGAGCCGGCGACGGGCGGCGCCTCCCGGGCGCGGGACCGGCGCCCTGCCATCATCAGTGATGGATGAGCTTCGGCAGCGGACACGGCATGGGGGCGGCGAACGGCGCCGCACCCGGGTCGATGCGCGGGATGCGGGCGGGTGGCTCGGCGACGCCCCCGCCGCTGATGGATCCCGAGCGCAAGCGGGACACCCACCGGGTGATCGCGCTGTTCTCCCGCTACCGCTTGCGGTTGGCCGCGGTGATGGCGCTGATCATCTTCTCCTCCGGCCTGGCGATGATCTCGCCGTTCCTGCTCCGGGCGGTGCTCGACACGGCGTTGCCTGAGAACAACGGGGCGCTGCTGACCGAGCTCGTGCTCGGGATGATCGCCATCGCCATCGCCACCGGGGCGATCGGCGTCTGGCAGACGTACATGTCCAACGTCGTCGGCCAGAAGGTGATGCACGACCTGCGCACCGCCGTCTATCGCCACCTGCAGCGGATGTCGCTGGCCTTCTTCACCCGGACCCGGACCGGTGAGGTGCAGTCGCGGATCGCCAACGACATCGGCGGGATCGACAGCGTCGTGACCACGACGGCGACCTCGATCGCCCAGAACGCGACCACGGTGATCGCCACGATCGTGGCCATGGTGCTGCTCGACTGGCGGCTGGCCGCGCTCTCGCTCATCTTCCTGCCGCCGTTCGTGTTCCTCACCCGGCGCGTCGGTCAGGTCCGCCGCCGGATCACCACCCAGCGCCAGCGGCGCCTCGCAGACCTCTCGGCGCTCGTGTCCGAGTCGCTGTCGGTGTCGGGGATCATGCTCGGCAAGACGATGGGCCGCGGCGGGGACCTCGCCCAGCGCTTCACGCGCGAGTCGGGCGACATCGCCGAGATCGAGGTGCGCTCGCGGATGGCGGGCCGCTGGGTGATGTCGACGATCCAGATAGTGTTCGCGATCCAGCCGGCGATCGTCTACTGGATCGCCGGTCAGAGCTTCGTCCATGGCAGCACGGCGATCTCGATCGGCACCGTCGTTGCCTTCACCCAGCTCCAGACGCGCCTCCTGTTCCCGATCCAGAGCCTGCTCTCGACCGGCACCGACGTCGAGAGCTCGATGGCCCTGTTCGACCGGATCTTCGAGTACCTCGATCTGCCGGTCGACATCGTCGAGGCCGACGATCCGATCACGCTGCGTCCCGACGAGGTGCTCGGCGAGGTCCGCTTCGAGCACGTGTCGTTCCGCTACGGAGAGCCCGGGACCGCTGACGGCGGGCGGGAGGGGAACTGGACGCTCCGCTCGGTCGACCTCACCATCCCGGCCGGCACGCGCACGGCGATCGTCGGGGAGACCGGGGCGGGCAAGACGACGCTCGGCTACCTCGTCGCGCGGCTGTACGAGCCCCAGGAGGGACGGGTGACGATCGACGGCGTCGACGTGCGCGACGCGAGCCTCGAGTCACTGGCCGCGACGGTCGGCGTCGTCTCCCAGGAGACGTACCTGTTCCACGCCAGCGTGCGTGAGAACCTGCGCTTCGCCCGGCCCGACGCGAGCGACGAGGAGATCGAGGAGGCCGCGCGCACCGCACGGATCCACGAGCTCATCTCCTCGCTGCCCGACGGCTACGAGACCGTCGTCGGCGAGCGCGGCTACCGCTTCTCCGGGGGCGAGAAGCAGCGCATGGCGATCGCCCGCACCGTCCTGCGCAACCCGCCGGTGCTCGTCCTCGACGAGGCGACGAGCTCACTCGACACGCAGACCGAGGCCGCCGTGCAGGCCGAGCTCGAGCGGCTCGTCGAGGGCCGCACGACGATCACCATCGCCCACCGGCTCTCGACGATCCGGGACGCCGACCAGATCGTCGTGCTCGACCACGGCGGGATCGCCGAGCGCGGTCGTCACGAGGAGCTGCTCGAGCGCGGCGGCCTCTACGCCGCGCTCGTCGCCCGCGACGTCACCGGCGAGATCACCGGCGAGCCCGTCTAGATGAGTTATTCCGCGGTCGTGTTAGCGGGAGAGGTCGGCGAAGGCTCGTGTGGGGCGATGGAGTTGGTGGTTGAGCCAGACGCCGGCGGCGAGCGCGAGCAGTTTGCTGGCGATGCGGGCTCTGAGGCCGTGCAGGGTGCGAGCGTTGTGGCGTTCGAGCCCGAGCTGGTCTTTGAGGGTCCAAAAGATGCTTTCGATGCACTGGCGGATCGGCGCCAGGTGCGGGCCGCGGCCGGGCTCGTCAGCGCGGCGGGGTCGCAGGATGATGGCGCCGAAGCGCTCGGTGATGGTGGCGGCGAAGTCTTTGCCGGCGTAGCCCTTGTCGGCGATGATCGTCTCTCCGCCGCGCAGCCCGATCGGGAGCATGCGCAGCGCGACGTCGCGTTCTTTTTGATCGGCGGGGGCGAGGATCGCTGCTCTGGGGGTGCCGTCCGGCGCGGCCAGCAGATGCAGGCGCATGCCCCAAAACCAGCGGCTGTGGCTGCGGCAGTATCCGTAGCCGCAGGCGTCAGCCAGCGGGCTGCGGCGGACCGTTTCGACCGAGCGGCCACATTCGACCGGGGTGGAGTCCAGCAGCACCAGATCATCGGTATAGCCCGGGGATTGCTGAGCAAAGACCCCGATCAGCCATTCGATCGTGTCGGCCAGATGGTGACGGCGCTTCCAGTAGCCCGGCTGCTGGGGAAGCCGCGGGAACAGGTGTCCGAGACGCACCCGCGCCGCAGCCAGAAAGTCCGCATCATGGGCGATGTTGAGCATCGCTTGCGCGACGGCGAGCGTGACGACCTCAGCGTCGGTCACGCTACGTCGAGCGTTCTTGATGCTTTCGGGCAGGAGATCGTCAGCGGTGCAGAACACCGCTATGAGCAGCAGGTCGAGGTCGGCGAGCATCGTGGCCCCCTCCGGGTCGACGGTGACACTTCGAGCACCGCCGACTTCGACCCTGCTGCTCGCTACTCCTTGAAAACCACCCGTTCCACGACCAATGCCGTGGAATTAGTCATCTAGACCGCTCCGCTCAGCGGTCGTAGCGCGCGATCGTGCGCAGCGACAGCGCGGTGAGGAACACGCCCATCGCGATGATCACCCCGAGGGCGACGGCGACCCGGCCCACCACCCAGCCGTCGATGATCAGCGAGCGCAGCCCGACGATGACGTAGCTGACCGGGTTGATCCGCGCGAGCGTCTCCATCACCGGGGAGAGGCGATCGAAGGGGACGAAGTTGGGCGTCAGGAACAGCAGCGGGAAGAACAGCAGGAAGCTCGACTGGGTCGCCTGCACATTGCGGGTCCGCAGGGCGACGAGGATCCCAAAGCCGGCGTAGGCGACCCCGAACAGCGCCGAGAGGAGCACGATCAGGAGCGCGCCGACGGGACCGCTCTGGATCCGGGCGCCGAGCGCCATCCCGACGATCAGCACGAGCGCCGAGGCCGTGATCCCGCGGACGAGATCGGCCGAGAGGCGGCCGAAGATGATCGACGAGCGGCGGATCGGGGCGACGAGCAGCTTGTCGAAGTAGCCGAGGTCGATCTCGGTGACGAGCGCGAGGCCAGACGTCGCCGTCGCGACCGCGAACATGAGCGACACCGGGAGCTGGAAGGCGACGTAACCCTGACCCTTGAGGAACGGCGTCGAGCTCGGGAACGTCTTCGAGACCTGACCGATGTTGACCACGAGGAAGAACAGCGGGATGAACAGGGTCGGAATCGTCGCGTCGGGGTAGCGCGCGATCTCGCGCACCGCCCGCCGACCGAGCAGCATGACCTCCGTCATCGGTCCTCCTCCGGTGTCGTGATGTCGGCGCCGGGCTCGAGCCTCCGGCCCGTGGCCCGCAGGAACACGTCGTCGAGCGACGGCTGCGAGACCGAGATCGCGCCGACCGGGATGCGGTCGGCTTCGAGCCGGCGGACGATCTCGGCGACCGAGCTCGCGCCGTCCTCGACGTACAGCGCGAGTCCGTCGGGCTGTCTGGCGGTGCGCTCGAGCCCCGGCAGGGCGCGCAGCGCCGCCTCCGCGCCGGTCACGCCGGCCGCGTCGAGCGAGACGGAGACGACGTCGTGGCCCATCTCGGCCTTGAGCCGGGTCGGGGTGCCCTCGGCGACGATCTCGCCGCCGTCGATGATCGCGACGCGGTCGCAGAGCTGATCGGCCTCCTCGAGGTACTGGGTCGTGAGGAACACCGTCGCACCGTCGGCGTTGATGCGGCGCACCTCTGCCCAGATCGTCATCCGCGAGGCGGGATCGAGCCCGGTCGTCGGCTCGTCGAGGAACAGGACGTCGGGCTCATGGACGAGCGCGCTCGCGAGATCGAGTCGCCGCTTCATCCCGCCCGAGTAGGTCTTGGTCCGCCGTTCCGCGGCGTCGGTGAGGTCGACGAGCTCGAGCAGCTCCTCGGCGCGGGTCCGCGCGCGCCGGCCCGTGATGCCGTAGAGGCCGCACTGGAGCTCGAGCAGCTCGCGCCCGGTCTGGACCGGGTCGAGGCCGATCTCCTGGAGGGCCACGCCGATCCGCCGCCGGACGGTGGCCGGCTCCTCGAGCACGTCGGCGCCGGCGACGTGCGCGCTTCCGCTCGTCGGTGGCAGCAGCGTGCAGAGCATCCGCACGGTCGTCGTCTTGCCGGCGCCGTTCGGTCCGAGAAAGCCGAAGATCTCTCCCCGCGGGATATCGAGGTCGATGTCGCGCACCGCCTCGACGCCGCCCTTGAACGACCGCCGCAGCGAGTGTGCTGCGATCGCCGATTCATCGAGGCCAGCCTCTCCCACCGCTCCTGGCCCGTCAAGCCTCACCGCCACACTCACGTTAGATCCTCCCGCTGACTGATTCGCATGCCACTGAGACTGCGGCACGCGGGCGAACTCATCGGCGCGGCGAGACGTGCCGGCCGACGCGCGCCGGGATGGACCGGCACGCGTCGCACCAGCGAAGCCCTACCAGTGGCTGGCGACCCGCACGACCTTGTACATCGTCCACGCCTCGGAGTGGCACGCGGCGTCGTTGGCCACCCGCCACCAGGCGCTGTACTTGTCGTTGCAGATTCGCTTCATCTCGGTGTAGAAGCGTCCGTCGATCCAGGCCCGCCGGGCCTCGGTGCGCTGGAGCCGCAGACCATTACCGAAGTTGCGATAACCGAAGTCGTGCAACCGGCAGGCCGGCCGGAACAGCTGCGCCCAGTCGGGCGGGGTCCAGCTGCATCCGTCCGAGGTCCAGTTGAACGGCGGGATGCGATCGTGCGCCCGCATCCATCCGAACTGCTTGTAGTTCAGCTCCATGATCGAGATCGCCTCCTCACGGAGCGACACGTGGCCCGGCGGCGGCGGGAGCATGGCCGACGCCACCGACGCGTACGCCCCACCACCCATCGCCATCACGACCAATGCGGCCAGCACCAACCGATTCACCCGGCGTGACAGGTGATTCCCAACCTTGCGCATGCGGCCCTCCTCCGCTCGCTGTGTACAGCCGCTCGAACAAGCCGGAACGACTGGAGTTGCGGCGCCTCAGGCGCCGCTTGCCCGGCCGGACGTCAGACCCCTTCGGCCGGGCGTCAGACGCCGACGGGCTCGGGCAGCGGGTCGTCCAGCGCGTGCACGGATTCGACGCTGCCCTCGACGTTGAAATGGGGGAGGATGCGCTCGAGCCAGCCGGGCAGCCACCAGTTGCTCCTGCCGATCAACAGCATCAGGCTCGGCACCAGCACCGAGCGCACGATCACCGCATCGAGCAGGACCGCGCTCGCGAGGCCGACGCCGAACAGGTCGATGATCCGCTCGCCGCCGAGGATGAAGGCGGCGAACACGAGGACCATGATCGCCGCCGCGGCGGTGATCGTGCGTCCGGTTGCGGCCAGCCCATGCGCGACCGCCTCGCGGTTGTCGCCGCGCCGGTGCCACTCCTCGTAGATGCGGGTGACGAGGAACACCTCGTAGTCCATCGAGAGGCCGAACAGGATCGCGAACATCATCACCGGCAGGAACGCCTCGATCGGTCCGGTCTTGTCGATCCCGATCAACGACGCCCCCCAGCCGTTCTGGAAGATCGCGGTGACGACGCCGAACGCCGCGGCGGCCGAGAGCAGGTTCATGATCGCGGCGATCGTCGGGATGACGAGGCTGCGGAAGACGACCATGAGCAGCAGGAAGCTGAGCAGCACGACGATGCCGATGAACAGCGGCAGCTTGGCCGACAGCACGTGGCTGAAGTCGTCGAAGATCGCCGTCTGGCCGCCGGTCAGGACCTTCAAGTCGGTTCCCTTCGTGGCTGCCGGGACGACCTGGTTGCGCACGGTGTGGAGCAGATCGGCGGTCGACTGATCCTGCGGTGAGCCCTTGGGGATGATGTTGGCCAGCGCGACCCCCGGGCGACCATCCCGTCCCGGGATGAAGGTGGGCGTCGAGGCGCCGACGACGCCGGGCGTCGCGGCGACCGCCTGCTGCACGCGGATGAACTCGGCCTTCTGCGCCGGCGAGTTGATCTGCGCGACGAGCTGCAGGGGTCCGTTGTAGCCGGGCCCGAAGCCCTTGGCCAGCAGGTCGTAGGCCTTGCGAGTGGTCGATGACGCCGGATCGCTGCCCGCGTCGGCGGAGCCGAGGCGCATGGACAGGAACGGGA
Organism: uncultured Solirubrobacterales bacterium; assembly: GCA_963752905.1. Lineage (GTDB taxonomy): Bacteria > Actinomycetota > Thermoleophilia > Solirubrobacterales > Solirubrobacteraceae > Palsa-465. The sequence continues at coordinate 221,053 of CAVWAC010000003.1, read as the reverse complement.
CCGCGAGCAGGCACATGAACAGGGTCGCCCCGATCGCGAACAGGGCCGGGCGGCGCTGCAGCTGGTCGCTCCAGCGGGCCCAGCGCGGAGACTCGTCGGTCGTCCGCAGACGTCCCTCGCGCAGCTGGCGACGCTCGCGGCGACGGAGCACCCTCGGGCCGAAGAAGCCGAGCAGCGCGGGCAGCAGCGTGAGCGAGGCGATGACGGTGAACGCCACGGCCACCGACGCGGCGACCGCGACCCCGTAGAGGAAGCTCACGCCGAGCGCGAACATCCCGAGCATCGCGATGCAGACGATGATCCCGGCGAACATCACCGCCCGGCCCGAGGTGTCGAGCGACTCCATCACGGCATCCTCGGCGGAATGGCCGCGCAGCAGGCCCTGGCGGTAGCGGGTGACGATGAACAGGGCGTAGTCGACGCCGACGCCGAGGCCGATCAGCAGCGAGAGTTCGGCGCTGAACGAGGCCATGTCGATCGCGTGCGACAACAGGCCGATCACGGGGATGCCGATGCCGAGGGCGAACCCGGCGGTGATCAGCGGCAGCACGGCGGCGAGGAACGAACCGAACACCAGGAACAGGACGACGAGCGCGGCGAGGGCCCCGATCCCGGTGCCGCCCGCGCCGTTGCTATTGGCCTGGCGCGCGACCTGACCCTCGACCTCAAGCTCGACACCGTGTCCGCTGCTCGAGGTGACCGTCGAGACGAAGTTCTTGGCGTGGGCGTTCGAGAGCTTGTTGGCGAGGACGTCGAACTGGACGTTGGCGAAGGCGATCTGACCCGACGGCGAGATCTGCTTGGCACCGGTCGGCCCGTAGGGGGACGTGACCGCGCTGACGTGGGGCAGCGTCGCCACCTTGGCGAGCACCGGTTCGACCTGGGCGCGCACGGCCGGGTCGGTGACCTGGCCGTGCTTGACCGCGATCACGATCTGGTCGCGGTCGCCCGACGCCTTCGGGGCGCTCCGCTGCAGCAGCGTGATCGCGTCGAAGCTCTGCGTGCCCGAGAGGCTGAAGTTGTCCTTGTAGGCCGCGCCCGCACCCGACTCGATCGCGATCACGGCAACCAGCGTGACCACCCAGGCGAGCAGCACCCAGCGTCGGTGGGCAAAGCAAAACCTGGCCAGTCCTCTCATCGATCGCTTCCTTTGGTCAGCCGGTACGAGCGCCGGAGTCTGAGATCCGTCCTTGACACATCCCTGACATGGTCAGGCGCGCCTTCCGACCATCGTAGACGGCACGCCGCCGCGCGGTTTGCCCGGGCGGGCGTCCGCGCGACCGGCCCGGGCCGGCCGTGCCCGATCTACGATGCCGGGATCGACCCGCACCGCCCATTGCTGCCGATCGCCCAGTGCGAGCTGCCGACCTGATGGCCACGAGCGCGCGCAGCGCCGGCATCGTCCTCTACCGCCGGGCGGCCACCGATGACGCTCTCGAGGTTCTGCTCGTGCACCCGGGCGGACCGGCCTGGGCCCGGCGCGACGCCGGCGCCTGGTCGATCCCCAAGGGCGAGCTCGCGGCCGACGAGGAGCCGCTGGCCGCGGCCCGGCGCGAGTTCGCCGAGGAGCTCGGCTCCCCGCCCCCGGACGGCGAGGCGCTCGACCTCGGCGAGATCCGTCAGAAGTCGGGCAAGGTCGTCCACGCCTGGGCGCTGGCCGGCGACTTCGACCCCGACACCGTGGTGAGCAACACGATCATGTTCCCGTGGCCGCCGCGCTCGGGCCGGACGATCGAGATTCCCGAGGTCGACCGCGCGGAGTGGTTCGGCCTGCCCGTGGCCCGGGAGAAGATCAACCCGGCTCAGGTCGAGTTGCTCGGCCGGCTCGAGGCCGCCCTGGGATGAGCGGCTCTGACCGCATCAGCCCGACCGCGCACTACACCGGCTACACGTGGGCGCGCCACGGGCTCTCGCACCCCGAGCTGTCCTCACGCGAGGGGCGGATCCTGTTCGAGTCGCTGCGTCCGGTGATGGTGGCGAGCCGCGCCCTCGGCGGGGCGTCGCTGGAGAACTACCTGCTCGCCCGCCACCGGGCGATCGACGCGCTCCTCGAGCGGGCGATCGAGGAGCACGGCATCGGCCAGGTGATCGAGGTGGCGTGCGGGCTCTCGCCGCGCGGGTGGCGCTTCGCCGAGCGCTACGGCGAGCGCATCACCTACGTCGAGGCCGACCTTCCCGAGATGGCCTCGCGCAAGCGCGACGCGCTGCGCCGGATGGGCTCGCTCGGTCCCCACCATCGCGTCGAGGACATCGACGCGCTGCGCGACGAAGGTCCGGCGAGCCTCGCCGCCCTCGCCGACGGCCTGCGCCCGCGCGACGGGCTGATCATCATCACCGAGGGACTGCTCGGCTATCTCACCGACGATCAGGTCCGGGGGCTGTGGCGGCGCTTCGCCGCCGTGCTCGGCCGCTTTGCGTCGGGGCGGTACGTCTCCGACCTGCACATCGGGGAGGTCCAGACCCCGCAGGTGCGTGCCTTCCGGATCCTGCTGTCGGCGTTCGTCCGCGGCCAGGTCCATCTCCACTTCGAGAATGCCGCGCAGACACGTGAGGCACTGCTCGCTGCCGGGTACACGACAGCTGAGGTGCACCGTGCCGCCCGGCTCGCTCCGGGCCAGGGCGGACCCGGTGCGAGCATGGTTCATATAATTGAGGCAACAACGATTTGATCTCCGCAACCCTGTACAGCGATCCCGCCTGCCCCTGGGCGTACTCCGAGCGTCCGGCTCTGCGCGTGCTCGAGTGGCGCTACGGCAGCCAGCTCGACTGGCGCCTCGTCGTCATCGGCCTCACCGAGAGCGCCGCGCAATACGAGGCTCGCGGCTACACGCCGGTGCGCGGGGCCCTCGGGCAGCTCAGCTTCCGCCGCTACGGGATGCCGTTCTCACCGGCGCCGAAGGCCCGGATCAGCGCGACCGCCCGGGCCTGCCGGGCCGTGGTCGCCACCCGCCTGAGCAGTCCCGGCCACGAGTTCGCCGTCTTCCGCGCGCTCCAGCTCGCCAACTTCACCACGCCGCTGCTGCTCGACGACGACGCCCAGCTCGAGCGTGTCCTGGGCCAGCTGCCGGGGATCGACGCCGCCGCGATCATCGGGGCCCTCGACTCGCCGGAGGTCACCGCGGCCTACGAGCGGGACAAGGCCGACTCCCGCGCCGCGGCGGGGACCGCCGCCGAGCTTCAGGGCAAGACCGCGACGACCGACGGTCCCGTCCGCTACACGGCCCCGTCGGTCGTGTTCGAGCGCGACGGCCGGCAGCTCGTGGCCGGAGGCTTCCAGCCCGTCGAGGCCTACGACGTCCTCGTGGCCAACCTCGATCCCGGCCTCGACCGGCGTCCGGCCCCCGACGACCCGGGCCCGCTGCTCGAGTACTTCGACGAGGGGCTGACGACGCAGGAGGTCGCGGCGCTGCTGGCCAGGGGCAACGACGCGCCCGACCGCGTCGCCGCCGAGCGTGCCCTGATCGAGCTCGTCGCCGGCGGCGCCGCCGCGCGCCGGCCGCTCGGGGACGACGCGCTGTGGCTCTCGCCGCGGGCGGCCGAGTCGCTGACGCCCGCCCGCGCGGCGTAGCGCGCCCTGCAGTTCCGTCCGCATAGCGGACAGAAGTGCAGGTCAGCCGAGCGTGAGGCGCAGCGGCAGCCTGTCGAGGCCGTAGATGCCGGACGGGGTGCCGAACGTCGGCTCGTCCGTCAGCTCGATGCTCGCCACGCGCTCGGCGAGCATGGCGAGGCCCTCCTGCATCTCCGCGCGCGCGAGGTTGGCCCCGACGCAGTAGTGGATCCCGGCCCCGAAGGTGAGCAGCCGAGCCGCCTTGCGCGGGGTGGTGATGTCGAAGGCGTCGGGCTCGACACCGTCGCGGTTGGCGTGCCAGGCGGAGACGAGGATGATCGTGTCCGGCGGGAAGCGCACGCCGCGGTGCTCGACCTCGCCGGTGGTGATCCGGGCGGTGAACGGGGTGATCGGCTCGTAGCGCAGGGCCTCGGTGACCGCGGCCTCGGCAAGTTCACGCGGGGCGCCGCGCAGCTCCTGCCACTGATCCGGGTGGCCGGCGAGCAGCCGGACGGCATGGGCGAGCTGGCTCTGGCTCGTGTCGACGCCGCCGACGAGGACGTTGAGCACGAGGTTGCGCAGCTCGTCGTGGCTGAGCCGGTCGCCCTGCTCCTCGGCGGCGATCAGGTCGCTGATGAGATCGGCGCCCGGGTCCTCGCGCCGCGCCGCGATCAGCTCATCGGCGTAGACGTAGAACTCGGCCACCGCCTGCTCGATCAGCTCGCGCTCGCTCATCAGGCTTGCGGCGTCGAACTGGCGCTGGATCCAATTCGACCAGTGGTGCAGCCGCGGGGCGTCGGTGAGGGGCGCGCCCATCACATGGGCGATGACGAGCGACGGGTACGGCTTGGCGATGTCCTCGATGAAGTCGCAGCTCCCGTCGGCCGGCAGCTGATCGAGCAGCTGGGCGAAGAAGTCGCGCATCGCCGGCCGGTAGCGATCGGCGGCCCGCGGCGAGAGGGCCGGGTTGACGAGGTTGCGCAGGCGGCGGTGATCGCCGCCGTTGATGTTGATGATGTTGCGGACGATCTCCTCGTGCAGCGGGCCGCTCTCGATCCCGAACAGCGTCGCGATCGTCAGCCCGGGAAAGACGGTGTCGCGGCTGCGCAGGAAGAACTCGGCCGACTCGCGGTCGGTGACGACGAAGCCGAAGGGGCTGGCGGCCAGCCAGCCGTCGTGGGGCTCCAGCGCGTGCATCGCCGCCTCATAGGACGCGCCGCTCAGCGAGGCGTCGGTGTGGTCGAGGAGCGGGAGCTCGAGCTCGGTGGCCGCGGGTGACATTGCGCGGACCCTACCGCGGCGGCGGGCCGCCGCGAGCCCGGGTCCGCGCTCGGCCCGGGCGGTTCAGCGTCCGAGCCAGGGGTCCGAGGCCAGCATGCGGGCCAACGACTCCGATAGCGCAAGGGCCTGGAGCACGGTGTCGTAGCGGACGTTCTCCGGGCGTGTCGGACATCTTGTGGTAGTTCGACAGCGCCTTGTAGCGGTCCATCGAGGCTGATCGTCGCCGTCGCGTAGCCGGCCCGGCTCGGGATCACGCCGTCGGTCGAGTTGCGCGAGCGCATGCCCCGGCGCAGCGGCACCCCGGCGTGGTCGGCGGCGCGGGCGACGAGGTCGCGGAAGCTGCGGTCGGTGTAGTCCTCCATCACGATCGGCCCCTCGCCCTCGAGCATGATCAGCCGCGGAGACCCGACCGTTTCGAGGTTGAGCACCCACGTCCGCTCGCGGTCGAGCGGTCGCAGATGACGCTCGACGAAGCCGTAGATGCCGCCCTGGAGGACCTCCTCGGCGCCGCACGAGGCGAGGACGACGCGCAGATCCCGCAGCGGCTGCTCGGCGAGCCGCTCGGCCAGCGCCACGAGGACCGCGACCGCGGTGAGGTTGTCGTTCGCGCCCGGACACACCGGGCTGCGGGCGACGTCGCCGAACACCGCCGTGGCGACCAGGCAGCCGGCGACGCCCGAGGCGATCATCCCGCGGCGCTTGGATGCCGCCCCGGCGGCGACGAGGGCGGGCGCGGCGAGCATCCCCCACCACAGCGGCAGCGAGGTGTCCCGTCGCTCGAGCAGACCCGGGAAGCGCTCGCCGAACCAGACCTGTGCGCGGTCGTCGAAGATCGCCCCGGTCGGAGCGGCGTCGTGGTGGGCGAGCACGACGAGCGTCCGCGTCGCCTCGGGGTCGCCGCACTGCCCGACGACGTTCCACGTCGTCATCCGGGGCGAGGCCGCGCGCCGCACGAGGCGGGGACCGTTGGAGATGTCGTCGGCGATCGCGCCGGTGATCGCGGCGGCGGCCGCGCCCCCGACCGCGCGCAGCCGCCGGCTGAGGGCAGCGCCGCCGGCGAGCGCGCCGGCCGCGGCGAGCCCGCTCATCACGTTGGCGTAGCCGTCGAAGAACTCCTCCTCGTCGATCTGCACCGTGCAGCCGACCCGTTCGAGGCGCTCCGCGAGCCAGCGGGCAGCCCGTTCCTCGCCCGGCGAGCCCGCGCGGCGCTCGTAGGCGGCCAGCGTCTGCACCACCTCGCGCAGGGTGTCCTCGGCGGCGGGGGAGACGGTCGTTCCGGGGGCGGAGGCAGCCAAGGGGCCGGATGGTAGTCCGAGCGCTCGTCCCGTGACGTCGGCAGGGATCCGCCGGCCGGCGGGGAACGTGCGGGCATGTCGCGTTCCGTGGCCCTCATCTGCACGCTGCTCGCCGGCGGCCTCGTCGCTCTGCAGCCGCCCGCCAACGCCGCGCTCGCCACGCACGTGAGCGATCTCGGCGCGGCGTTCGTGAGCACCGCGATCTCGGTGGCCGTCATCGGCCTGCTGCTCGTGCTCACCGGCCATCCCGGTCGGCTGTCCGGCCTCTCGGCGTTCCGCCCCGAGTACGCGCTCGGCGGGATCGCGGGCGCGACGGTGGTCGCCGTCTCGCTCATCGCCGTGCGGCCGCTCGGGGCGGCCGGCGTGATCGCGCTGCTCGTCGCCGCCCAGCTGGTCGTCTCGCTCGCCGCCGACCGCTATGGCTGGTTCGGTCTGCACCATGTCGGGTTGAGCGCCGGACGGGTGGCCGGGGCGCTGCTCGTCATCGCCGGCACGGTGCTGATCACGCGGACGTAGAGCCGGCATCCGCGCCGCGGAGGTGTCACGGCTCGCGGGCCGGGCATACTGAAGGTATGGGAAGTACCGTCAACCACGTCATCGCCAGCACCTCGAAGAAGGTGCCCGGCCTGCGGCGCCTGCCGATGCTCAAGCTGATCGCGGTCGCCGAGGTCATCATCATCGTCCGCGAGCATTTCGTCCGCCTCGATCCCTACGAGCGCCGGCGGCTCGTCACCCTCGTGGGCCGTGCCCGCGGCCGTCGCGGCCGGCTGACCCCGGTCGAGAAGGACGAGCTCAGCATGCTCGTCGCCAAGACCGGCCCGCGCGAGCTGTTCGGCCGCACCGCGGAGAAGCTCTCCCCGGTGCCGGTTCCGGGTCCGGTCGGCCGCCGGATGAAGGGCACGCGCGGGCGCGCCGAGCGCTGATCGCGGTCCGAGCGAAGTCGCCGGCGGCGTCCGCCACGGCGGCGTGCTGATGTCGCTGGCCGACGGCCTCGGCGGCATGTGCGCCTTCCTCAACCTTCCGGCGTGATTACGCGGTAGTCGAGGCGGCGGTCCTGCGCAAAACGTCCGTCTCGACGCCGCCTGCGGATTGCGACGGCGATTTCGTCCAATGGGAAGACGGAATTGCCGTCTCGACGTGCCGGGGCGGACGAGGCGGCGATTTTTCGCACGCGGCGGAGGCCAGGGCAGCTGGCCGGCGCTGGTCACGCCGTCGCCGGAGCGACCGCCTCGCCGGCGGCGGGCCGACGGCGGGTCGGGAACCACGCGAGCAGCCCGCCGAGGCCGGGGACCCAGATCCCGGTCGCGTGGAAGAGCAGGACCGCGCCGACCGAGCTCGGGGCCCCGACTCAAGGGCGCGTCAGTCGGTGATCGCGATGTGCCCGGGCTGGCCCGCCACCCGCTCGAGCCACACGCGGATCGCCGGATAGGGCTCGAGGTCGAACCCGCCCTCGGGCGCGACGTGCGTGTAGGCGTAGAGCGCGATGTCGGCGATCGTGTAGCGGTCGCCGACGAGGAACTGGTGCCCGGCGAGGTGCCTCTCCATCGCCTCGAGCGCGATCGTCCCGCCGCGGCGCTTGGCCTCGAGCTCGGCCTCGCCGGGATCGATCTCGGCGATGCGCCAGAAGCGGGCGACGGCGATGAAGCCCTCGTGCTGGTACTGCTCGAACATCATCCACTGCAGGACCTGGGCGCGCTCGTAGCGGTCCGTCGGCAGGTACCGGGTGCCCTCGGCGAGGTACCACATGATCGCGTCGGATTCGGCGAGCGGGCGGCCGTCGTCGAGGATCAGCGTCGGCACGCGCAACGCGGGGTTCAGACCGCCGAGGACCTCGGGCCGGTTCGAGCGGTCGATCACCGACAACTCGCGGCGGTCGAGCGTGATCCCGAGGTGGGCGGCGAGCAGCCGGACCTTGTAGCAGTTGCCGCTCACCGCCGAGTCGTAGAGGAGCATGGCGCGGATGCTACGGGGCGCCCTCCTCCGGCATGAGGACTGAGTCATCCGCGCTTCGGCGACACCGAGAGCACCGACCGACCCGCGGTGCGAGGGTGTCGGCGAGGACGGCGAGCTCCTTCCGAGCCGCGCTGACCTGGTCACGGTTGACCAATCTCTGCCTGCGAGCTCCACCGCCGGCCTGGCGCGCGTCGTCCAGCGCGCGGCGGAGAGCCGAGGCGATCGCGCGCCGACGCACGCCGAGCCGATCGCCGAGGCTCGGTCGGGGCGCGATGACCAGTTCGTCCCGCGCCGCCGCCAAGGCCCCGCCGCGACCATCCCGCGCCGTCCCCCGAGCACCCTCCGATCCCCAGAAGACTCCATTCCCATCACCCGATCCCGATCCTTGGGCCCCTCGGCCGCCGATGCGCGGAGCCTATAGCCCGGCCGAGCGGGAAGAGGAGAAAGTGTGTGACCGGTGCCCGCGGCCGGGAGCGCGAGCTCAGCCGGTTGGTCCCGCTGCCGCCCCGTCGTCGCCCGCCCGCTCATCGGTGAAGACGATGTACACGTCGCAGTCCGCCTTGTGCGAGATCTGGTGCGAGACGTTGCCGAGGGTCAGCCTCCGGGCGCCCTTCATGCCCTTGCTGCCCACGACGATCATGCCCGCGCCGATTTTGGTGGCGAGCGTGAGGAGCGCCTTGGCCGGATCGCCGCCCTTGAGCGCGTGGGTCGTGACCGGCACGCCGCTGATGCGAGCCTGAGCCCTGGCTTGGCTGAGCACCTCCTCGACGAACGAGTCCGGGAGCGGTGCCCAGACCTTGGCCGCGCCCTCCGGCGCGCCGGTGACGCGCGCGCGGGTCGGCTTGTAACCCGATGCGATGTGCAGCTCGAAGCCGAGAGCATCGGCCATGCGCACCGCTTCGCTGACGGCCAGCTCTGCCGTCTCGGACCCGTCCGTGCCGACGAGGACGCGCATGCCCCGCAGCGGCGCCAGCCCGTCCTCGGACGACGTGGTCGGGACGATGAGAACGCCACACCGGGCCCGATGGGAGACGAGGTTCGGTACCGAGCCAAGGATCCGGCCCAGCCCATTCATGCCGCGGTTGCCGACGACGACCATCTGGGCCCGCTCCTCCTCGGCGACCGCGATCAGCTCCTGGCCGGGGTCGCCGGAGCGCACGTGCGGGTGAACGGTCACGTCCTCGCTGTGCACCCGGTCCTTGGCTTGAGCAACGATCCTCTCCGAGACCGCGCGCGATCGGCCCGTCGCCGCCAGATCGGTGACCGCCACGCGGCCCCTCGCGGCCATGTGCTCGCCGCTCGACGCCATCGAGTAGGCGGTGACGACGTGGACATCGGCGCCGAGCGCCTGGCCCACCTCCACGGCTCGGTCGACCGCGCGCTCCGCGGTCGGTGAACCATCGGTGCCGACGACGATCGGGTCTCTTGACATGCTGCCCCTTTCCATCTCGCGCTCACGCACGATCGAACTGCTCCGGTCACGGCTCGCGAGCTGCCGCCCGCGAGTGCGGCGATCCTAAGGGCCGCCGTCCGGGCGCAGGGAGAAATGGTGAGTTCTTGTCGCCTGGCCGAGCGCTGCGCTGGACCGGGCTGGGCGAGTCGGAGTGCTCACGATCGTCCGAGCGCTACGGTCTGCGCGACGGTGACCGTCGAGGAGTCCCCATCCCGGGCCGAGCGCACGCCAGCGGCTGCCGAGTCGCCCGCGGCCGGCCCTGAGGCGCCGGCACGGTCCGCGGCCACCGGAACGCGGGCGCTGCGCGGGATCGTGTTCGTCGTCGGCGCGGCGAGTCTCGGCGCCGAGATCGCCGCCGCCCGCCTCCTCGCGCCGTACTTCGGGGCCTCGACGATCATCTGGGCGAACACGATCGCCACCGTGCTCGTCGCCCTCTCGGCCGGCTACGCCATCGGCGGCCGGCTCGCCGACCGCCGCCCCGACCGGCGCGGGCTGTGCGCGGTTGTGCTCGTGGCTGCGGCCCTGCTCGCGCTCGTGCCGTTCATCTCCGACCCGTTCCTCAAGCTCGCCGTCAACGCGCTCGGGGCGCTGTCGGTCGGCGGCTTCCTCGGGTCGCTCGCCGCCGTGCTCGTGCTCGTCGCGATCCCGGTCATGCTGCTCGGCACGGTCGCCCCGTACGCCAACCGGCTCGCGCTCGACGCCGTCGGGCAGGCGGGGACGGTGACGGGCAACCTGTACGCGATCTCGACCGCGGGCTCGCTCGTCGGCACCTTCCTGGCCGCGCTGCTGTTGATCCCGCTCGTCGGCACTCACCGTACGTTCCTCGTCTTCGCGGTCGCGCTCGCACTCGTCGCCGCGCCGGGACTCGGCGTCCGCTTCTTCGCCGTGCCGCTCGCTCTCGCCGCGCTGCTGCTGATTCCGCCGGCGGCGATCGGCGCCGACGTCAAGGGCGGACGCGTGATCGCCTCGGTCGAGACGCCCTACCAGTACGCCCGGGTCGTCCAGTTCCGCGACGGGGCGCGGTGGCTGCAGCTCAACGAGGGTGTCGCCGTCCACTCCGTGTACCTGCCGTGGAGCTATCTCACCGGCGGCTACTGGGACGACTTCCTCGCGCTGCCGCTCGCCACCGGCCGGATCCCGCGGCGGGTGGCGATCCTCGGCGACGCGGCGGGAACCGTCGCCCGGGCCTACGGGCACTACTTCCCGGCCACTCGGGTCGACGCCGTCGAGCTCGACGGCGAGCTGACCACGCTCGGCCGCCGCTACTTCGACCTGCGCGGCCCGAACCTCCACCTCTACACCGCCGACGCACGCCCCTGGCTCGACGCCTCGCACAACCGTTACGACGCGATCTTCCTCGACGCCTACCGGCAGCCCTACATCCCCTTCTACCTGACCACGCGCGAGTTCTTCGCCTCGATACGCCGTCACCTGCGGCCCGGGGGGCTGGTCATCGTCAACGTCGGCCACGTGCCCGGCGACGACGGCCTCGAGAAGGTCATCTCGGCGACCCTCGCCGCCGTGTTCCCGTCCGTCCTGCGCGATCCGGTGAGCGACAGCAACTCGCTCGTGCTCGCCGGCACGAGCCTCTCGATCCCGGCGATCGCCTCGGGCGCGGGAACGCTGCCCGCCGATCTACGCCCGCTGGCCGCCCGCCTGGCCGCCCGGGTGCAGCCGCCGCTGCGGGGCGGGCGCGTATTCACCGACGATCTCGCCCCGGTCGAATGGCTGACCGACCTATCGCTGTTGCGCTACGCGGTCGGCAACCACCTTCAGGCGCCCTGAACGGCGGGCACCTCGGCGGTCACCGGCGCGTCGGCGGCCGGCGCCGGCGGCGCGGCGAGGACGACGCGGACGCCCTGCCGCGGGGCCAGGGTGATGCCGCGGAACTGGACGGCGTCGACCTCGGGGTCGGCCGCTCGCAGGCGGGCCCGCGCGAGCACGCGACCGAGCACGATCCGCATCTCCATGAGCGCGAACGAGGCGCCGAGGCACCGCCGGGTGCCGCCGCCGAACGGCAGCCACGTGTAGGTGTCCGGCGCGTCGGGGCCGAGGAAGCGCTCGGGTCGGAACGCCGCCGGACTCGGGTAGAGGTCGGCGCGGCGATGTATCGCCCGGATCGAGGGATTGAGCTCGACGCCGACGGGAATCAGGTACTCGCCGAGCGGGAAGGGCTCGCCGCGGACGACGCGCCCCACCCCGGGGATCACCGGCCGCAGCCGCAGCGACTCCTTGACCACGGCGTCGAGGTAGGCGTCATCGCCGCCGCGGGCGCGCTCGAGGATCGCCGGGCTGTGGAGGAGCAGGTCGAAGGTCCAGGCGAGCCCGGTGGCCGTTGTCTCGTGGCCGGCGATCAGCAGCGTGACGAGCTCGTCGCGGACCTCGCGGTCGCTGAGTCGCTCGCCGTGCTCGTCCTCGGCGAGCAGCAGCGCGGAGAACACGTCGTCGCGCTCGGCGAGGTCCGGCGCGGCCCGGCGGCGGGCGATCTCGGCGTAGAGGACCTCGTCGACCGCGCGCCGGGCGGCCTCGAAGCGCTCGGCCCCGCGGGGCGCGCGGCCGAAGCGGGTGAGCAGCGCCATCAGCATCAGCCCGCGTGGCCGGGCGACCGGCTCGACCATCTCCCGCAGCCGGCGCCGCAGCTCGGTCTCCTCCGGGCCGGCCTCGTAGCCGAACACGGCGTGGAGGATCACCCTCAGCGTGAGCTCCTGCATGCTCGGCATGAGCGGAAACGGCTCGCCGACCGGCCACGAATCGATCTCCCGGTCGGCGGAGGCGAGGATCGTCTCGGCGTAGGCCTGCATGCGGCGGCCGTGGAAGGGCGGCAGCAACAGCCGGCGGTGGCGGAGGTGCTCGGCGCCGTCGAGCAGCAGCACCGACCGCTCCCCGAGGATCGGCCCGAGCAGCGCATTCGCCTCCCCGGCGTGCAGCCGCTCGTTCGAGCCCTGGAATACGTCCTTGACGAGCGCGGGATCGAACACCATCACGAACGGGCTGTCGAACACCGTGCTGAGGGTGACCGCGTCGCCGTAGCGCCGCCGGCAGGCCTCGAGGAAGCGCGGCCCGGCGAGGATGAAGCCGAGCGTCTGCACGACCCGCGGGAGCCGCGGGCCAGGGGGCATCCGAGTCGTGACGGCGCTCACGGCTTGGGCGTCGGGGACTGCGAGGCGGCGGCGCGCGGATCGAGGTCGGCGAGCGTGAGCATCCGCGCCGGCGGTTTGTCGATCACCTGGGTGACGGTCGTCTTGAGATCACCGTCGACGTGCAGCAGCTGGCCGGACTCCAGCGACTGCCAGCCGGCGTCCTCGTCCATCTCCTCGGTGGCGACGATCACCGCGGGCCGGTGGGCGAGGTGGGCCGAGCGCACCCGCATCGTGCCGCGGGCGCTGGCGTGATCGAGGTGGCGCCCGCCGCTCGAGCCGCCGGCGTCGCGCTCGAGCCAATGCAGCTCGTGGACGTCGGGATAGCGCAGCGCCCACAGGTCCGAGGGCGTGATCAGCACGAGGTTGAGCGAGAACACGGGCAGGTTCTCGCCGATCCAGCTCGCCGCCCGGGTGATGGCCTCGCCGACGTCGCCGGTGGCGCGGATCTCCCGGGTGATGAGGGCAAAGAAGCGCTCGGAGTCGGTCTCGCCGCCGACCAGCTTGAGGTCGTCGCCGAGCTCCTTGTCGAGCGCCGGCACCTCGCCGATCACCCCGTTGTGGGCGAACAGCCGGCCGTCCTGCTCGAACGGATGCGTGTTCTCGAGGCTGAGGCCCCCGTTGGAGGCGTAGCGGACGTGGGCGACGAACGTCCGCGAGCTGACCTCGCGCGCCTCCTGGGCGAACTGGTGATCCTCGTAGGCGGCCAGCGGCTGCTTGTTGACGACGGGATGGTCGTGCTCGTCGAAGATGCCCAGGCCCGTCCCGTCGGGCTCGCGGCGGCTCTGCTGAGCGAGCGAGTCCGGCGCCTCGAGCAGCCAGAACGTCGCCGTCACCGGCTCATAGCCACCGCTCATCCCAAACAGACGGCACATATGCCAGCCGACGGTACCGCAAAGCGCAGGAGATACTTTCGCGAAATGAACGACTTTCAGACGCTGCTTCAGCGATCACGGTATGCCGGCCAGCGCGGCCTCGTCGAGGCCCGGGCCTTCGGATACGCCGTCCGGGCGGGGATGTTCGGCCTCGATTCGCCGCCCAAGACGCTCGCCGCCCTGCGCACCGCCGAGCGGCTCGGACAGATCGGCGGGGCGATCGCCGTCGCCGCGAGCCGGCACGGAGAGCGGCCGGGCCTGAGCGATGAGCTCGGCACGCTGACCTTCGCCGAGCTCGACCGCCGCTCGGACGCGGTCGCCGCCGGACTGCGGCGCCTGGGGGTCGCCGAGGGCGACGGCGTCGGGATCCTCTGCCGCAACCATCGCGGCTTCTTCGACGGCCTGTTCGGCGCCGCCAAGGTCGGCGCGCGGCTGCTGCTGCTCAACACCGACTTCGCCGGCCCGCAGCTTCGCGACGTGTGCGAGCGCGAGGGGGTGACGACGCTCATCCACGATCAGGAGTACGAGGCGCTCGTCGCCCCGATCGAGGCCCGCCGGGTCCTCGCCTGGTCGGACAGCGAGCGGCCGGCCGACTCGCTCGAGGGACTGATCGCCGCCCATCGCGGCGCGACCCCGCCCGCCCCGAGCGCCACCGCCTCGCTCGTGCTGCTGACCAGCGGCACGACGGGGACGCCGAAGGGCGCCCCGCGCAGCCAGGGGCGCTCGCTCGCGCCGATCGGGGCCCTGCTCTCCAAGGTGCCCTACCGCTCGCGCGAGTCGACGTACGTCGCCGCGCCGATGTTCCATGGCCTCGGCTTCACCCAGATGGTGCTGTCGGTGATCCTCGGCTGCACGACGGTCACCCGCCGGCGCTTTCAGCCCGAGGAGGCGCTCGCGGTGATCGCCCGCGAGCGCCCGACGGCGCTCGTCGTCGTGCCGGTGATGCTCCACCGGATCGTCAGCGTGCTCGAGCGCGAGCCCGAACGCCGCGACACGAGCTCGCTGCGGATCATCTTCTGCTCGGGGGCCCAGCTCGAGGGCGAGCTCGTCCGGCGCGCCCAGCGCACGATCGGCGACAAGCTCTACAACTTCTACGGCTCGACCGAGGTCGCCTACGCGACCTTCGCCACCCCCGAGGATCTCCGCGCCGCGCCGGGCTGCGCCGGACGGGTGCCGTTCGGCGCCGTGGTCAAGCTCTATGACACCGACGGCCGCGAGGTCTCCGGCCCGGGTGTCGTCGGGCGCATCTTCGTCGGCAACGGCTTTCAGTTCGAGGGCTACACCGGCGGTGGCAACAAGGAGTTCATCGACGGCCTGATGAGCACCGGCGACGTCGGCCACTTCGACGCCGATGAGCGGCTGTTCATCGACGGTCGCGACGACGAGATGATCGTCTCCGGGGGCGAGAACCTGTTCCCGGCCGAGGTCGAGGAGCTGCTCATCACCCACCGGGCGATCGAGGAGGTGGCGGTGATCGGCGTCGAGGACGCCGAGTTCGGCAAGCGGCTCGCCGCCTTCGTCGTCGTCGAGGCCGACGCGAGCCTGACCGAGGACGACGTGCGCGGGTACGTCAAGGACAACCTCGCCCGCTACAAGGTCCCGCGGGACGTCTACTTCCTCGACGAGCTGCCGCGCAACCCGACCGGGAAGATCCTCAAGCGCGAGCTGCGGGAGCGCTACGCGGCGCCGCTGGCCGGCGAAGGCGATCTGTCAAAGTAATTTCAAGCTTGGGGCCTAACGTGGGAGGCCGTCCACGAAAGGCGGAAGTAGCGATGTATTTCCTGCGCACTGTCACCACCCGACGACTACTGGCCATGATCGCCGGCCTCGTCATCGCCATCGCCGGCGGCACCGCGATCGCTCTCGCGGCCTCCAGTGGCGGCCCGGTGCCGCGTCACAAGCCGCTTTCGCAGGCGATCCACGCCGCGGTTGCCGCCCCCGCCGTCAAGGGCATCAGCGCCGACATCACCTTCACCAACCACCTGATCGACGCGAGCAACTTCCAGGGCTCGGACCCGCTTCTCACCGGGGCCAGCGGTCGCCTGTGGGTGACCGCCGACCATCGTTTCCGGCTCGAGCTGCAGTCCGACAACGGCGATGCCCAGGTCGTCGTCAACAACGGCTCCTTCTGGGTCTACGACCCCTCGTCGAACACGGTCTACCGGGGCAAGCTGCCCGCCGACACGACCGCGGCCAAGACGCCGAAGCCCGCGGATACGCTGCCCTCGGTCGCCGACATCCAGAAGCAGATCGCCGATGTCATGGCCCACGCGAACCTGTCGGGCGCGATGCCGACCGACGTGGCCGGCCAGCCCACGTACACCGTGCGGATCTCGCCCAAGCACGACGGCGGCCTGCTCGGCTCCGCCGAGCTCGCCTGGGACGCGATCAAGGGCGTGCCGCTGCGGATCGCTGTCTACGCGCGCGGCGACAGCTCGCCGGTGCTGGAGCTGAAGGCGACCGACATCAGCTACGGGCACGTCAAGGACTCCGTGTTCAACCTCCGGCCGCCGGTCGGCGCCAAGGTCGTGCAGGTGGCGACCCCGAGCGGCAAGACGACCGCCGCGGCCGCTGACCGCCGCACCCACGGTAAGCGCCATCAGGCCCAGGTGAACGGCGCCGCCGCCGTCGCCAAGCACGTGCCGTTCAAGCTCGTCGCGCCGGGCACGCTCGTCGGCCTACCCCGTCGCTCGGCCACCCTGCTCGATTGGTCCGGGCACCCGGCCGCGCTGCTCGCCTACGGGCAGAACCTCGGCGGGATCGCCGTCATCGAGCAGACCGCCGCCGGGACCAGCACGACGATGGCCAAGCCGCGCGGCGATCGGCCCGGGCTCACGCTGCCGACGGTGTCGATCGGCGGCGTCAGCGGCCAGGAGCTCGACACCGCGCTCGGCACCATGGTGCGCTTCACCCGCGGAGGCGTGACCTACACGGTCATCGGCTCGGTGCCGCCGGCCGCGGCGGAGGCAGCGGCGCGGTCGCTATGACCCCGTCGCGGGGCGAGCGCGCCGGCGACGGCGCGCCACCGATCGAGGTCCGCGGGCTGGTCAAGCGCTACGGCGAGCTGACCGCAGTCGCCGGGGTTGACCTGACCGTCAACGCCGGCGACGTGTACGGCTACCTCGGACCCAACGGCGCCGGCAAGACGACGTCGCTGCGGATGATGCTCGGCCTGATCCGGCCGACCGCCGGGACGGTGCGGCTGTTCGGTCGTGACCCACTGGCCACGATCCACGCCCTCGATGGCGTGGCGGGCTTCGTCGAGGCGCCGACGTTCTATCCCTACCTCAGCGGCCGGCGCAACCTCGAGCTGCTCGCCGCCTACGACGGCGGCGGCGCCCCGGAGCGGATCGACGCCTCGCTCGACGCCGTCGAACTGCGCGACCGCGGCGGCGATCGCGTCGGTGGGTACTCGCACGGCATGCGCCAGCGCCTCGGGATCGCGGCCTCGCTGCTGCGCGACCCCAGGCTGCTGCTGCTCGACGAGCCCGCCACCGGCCTCGACCCGGCCGGGATGCGTGACATGCGGCTGCTCATCCGCCGCCTCGCCGATCAGGGCATCACCGTGCTGCTCTCCAGTCACCTGCTCACCGAGGTCGAGGAGGTCTGCAACCGCGTGGCCATCGTCCGCAAGGGCGGGATCGTCTACGAGGGAGAGATCGCCGACCTCAAGCGCGGAGCGGGGGCCACGTACCGGCTGTCGACGACCGACGACGACCGGGCGCTCGCCATCTGTCGCGCGGCGCGGGGCCTCGAGGACGTACGCGAGGTGCGTGACCGGATCACCTTCGTCGCCGACGACGCCGCCGTGGCCGAGCTCTCGCGCACGCTCGTCGAAGCCGGCGCGTTGATCCACGAGCTCGCGCCGCAGACGGTCACGCTCGAGGATCTGTTCTTCTCGCTCACCGAGGGCGTCGGCGGCGACGGCGTCCCGGCGAGCGCGGACACCCCCGAGCGCGACCCCGAGTCGCTGGCGGTGCCTTCGGCATGACTCCGGGCGTCGCCACCGTCTACCGCTGGGAGCTGCGCAAGCTCCGCTATCAGAAGCGGACCTATCTCGGCCTCGGCGCCGCGGCGCTCGTGCCGATCCTGTTCGTCCTCGCCACCCACTTCCGCCACCGCGGCCCGCAGGACGTTCCCTTCGGCAGCTACATCACCCGCAGCGGACTGGCCATCCCGCTCGTCATCCTCCTGTTCGGCGCGGTGTGGATGTTCCCGCTCATCGTCGCGCTCGTCGCCGGAGACATCTTCGCCTCCGAGGACCACAACGGGACGCTGAAGACGATCCTCACCCGCTCACTCGAGCGCGCGCAGATCTTCGGCGGCAAGGCGCTCGCCGCCGCCACCTATGCCGTCGCGGCGCTGTTGCTCAACGTCACCGTCGCCGTCGTGGCCGGCAGCATCCAGTCGGGCTTCAACCCGCTGCAGAGCCTGTCCGGGACCGTCGTCTCGGCGCCGAAGGCGCTCGAGCTCGTCTACGTGAGCTTCCTCGTCTACCTCGTCCCGATCGGCGCGATCGTGTGCATCGGGCTGCTGCTCTCGACGGTCACCCGCAACAGCGCGGCCGCGGTCGTCGGCACGCTGATGATCTCGCTGCTGATTCAGCTGATCGGGATCCTCCCCGGGCTGAGCGGCCTGCAGCCCTACCTGCTCAGCACCCAGTTCAACGCCTGGCAGGGCCTGCTGCGCACGCCGATCGACTGGTCGCCGATCATCCGAGCGGCCTGGGTCTGCGCCCTGTACGGGATCCCGGCGCTCGCGGCCGCGTTCCTCGTCTTCCTGCGCCGGGACGTGGCCGGCGGGTGAGCCCGGTGGCGGCCGCCGGCCCGCAGGCCCCGAGCGGCCCGGGCGGAGAGCGGGTGCTCGTCGTCGATGACGATCCGCCGCTGCGGCGGATGCTCGAGCGCACGCTGCGGGCTGAAGGCTTCGAGGTGACCCTCGCCGGCGACGGCGGGGCGGCGCTCGTCGCCGCCCAACGGACCGCGCCCGACGTGATCGTGCTCGACGTCGCGATGCCGGTGCTCGATGGCCTCGCCGTGTGCCGGCGGCTGCGGGGCAAGGGCCTGCTCACGCCGATTCTCATGCTCACCGCGCGTGACGCCGTCCCCGACCGTGTGGCCGGCCTCGAGGCCGGCGCCGACGACTACCTCGTCAAGCCGTTCGCGGTCCAAGAGCTGATCGCCCGGCTCCGGGCCCTGACCCGGCGCCGCGGCGAGGCCGGGCCGCTGCTGTCGTACTCCGACCTCACGCTCGACGCCGACGCGCGCAGCGCGACCCGGGCGGGACGGCCGATCGAGCTGACCGGTCGCGAGGCCGCGCTGCTCGAGTTGCTCCTGCGCGAACAGGGGCACGTCGTCTCACGCGAGCAGGCGCTCGAGCGCATCTGGGACGACGCCGCGGAGCCGAACGTCATCGACCGCTACGTCACCCGGCTGCGCCGCAAGCTCGGCGAGCCCCCGCTGATCCGGACGATCCGCGGGGCGGGATTCACGCTGCGGGCGTGAGGGGGAGGCGCGGCGTGATGCCGACCCCGCCGGCGTGGCGCGGCGTGATGCCGACCGGAGGGTCAGCCGGGCGAGCCGTGGGCGAGCAGCGCCTCGGCGCTCTCGCCGGGGCCCGGAGCGCCGAGGAGGAAGCCCTGAGCACTGTCACAGCCGATCGCGCGGAGCTCGCTGAGCTGGGCGTCGGTCTCGACGCCCTCGGCGACGACGTCCATCCCCAGCGCGTGCGCGAGTCCGACGACCGCCGCGACGACCTTCTCGTCGTCGTCGCCGGCGCCGAGGCCGGTGACGAAGCTCTCGTCGATCTTCAGCTCATCGACCGGCATCGTGCGCAGCCGGTCCAGCGGCGTCGCGCCGGTGCCGTAGTCGTCGAGCGAGATCTTCACGCCGGTGGCCTTCAGCGCTCGCAGCGAGCGGGCCGCTGCCTCCGGGCTGGCGGTCACCGAGCTGTCGCTCACCTCGAGGCAGACCGCGGCCGGATCGACGTCAGACGCGCTGAGCGCCTCGGAGAGCAGGGCCGCGAGTCCGGCGTCGGCGAGCTGCCGGGCGGAGAGGTTGACCGACACCGTCAGGTCGGCGCCGAGCTCACGCCAGCGGGAGACCTGACGCAGGGCGTCGGCAAGCACGAACTCGCCCATCCGCAGGACGAGCCCGGTTTCCTCGGCGAGCGGGAGGAACTCGGCGGGCGGGATCATGCCGAGCTCGGGGTGCTCCCAGCGGATGAGGGCTTCGAACCCGGCCAGGCGCCCGGCCCGCGAGCTCGATCCTCGGCTGGTAGAAGACCCGGAGCTCAGAGCGTTCGAGCGCGTGGCTGAGGGCGGCCTCGAGCTCGAGCCGCGCCATCGTGCGCTGACGGGAGGTCTCGTCGAACATCTCGTAGCGCGCGCGGCCGAGCTCCTTGGCCCGGTACATAGCGGTGTCGGCCTCGCGGATGACCATCTCCGGGGGGATCGTCGGGTCGTTGGCGGTGGCGATGCCGATGCTGACCGTCACACTCGCCTGGCCGTCATCGAGCGCGACGGGCAGCTTGGCCGCGCGGCTGATGCGTTCGGCGATGAGCACGACCTCGCGCTCGTTGTCGAGATCCTCGAACAGCAGGGTGAACTCGTCGCCGCCGAAGCGCGCGACGGTGTCCATCGGCCGCAGCATCCCGCGCAGCCGGTAGGCGAGGGCCTCGAGCACGCGATCGCCGGCGCCGTGGCCGAGGGTGTCGTTGACCTGCTTGAAGCGGTCGACGTCGACGAACAGCACCGCGACGCGCCCGCTCGTCCGTCGGGAGCGGTCGAGGGCGACGCTGAGCCGGTCAAGGAACAGCGCCCGGTTCGGCAGCCCGGTCAGCGGATCGTGGAGCGCGAGGTGAGCGAGCTGTACCTCGGTGTGCTTGCGCTCGATGGCGAGCCGAACCGCACGGCCGAGCTGCGCGGGGGCAAGGTCACGCTTGACGAGCAGGTCCTGCGCGCCGGCCCGCACCGCCTGCACGGCCCGCTCGTCGTCGCGCTCGCCGGTGAGCACGACGATCGCCGCGTCCGGGGCCGCGGACCGGATGCGGGCGAGCGACTCGAGCAGGTCGCCGCCCTCGGCGCCGACGCCGAGCAGCACGCAGGCCGCACCGTGGTCGAGCAGCTCCTCGAGAGCGTCGCCGAGTTGCTCGGCGTGCGTGATGACCAGTCCACCGCGCCAGGAGGCCTTGAGCGTCTCGGCTATGAGCATCGCAACGCGCGGGTTGTCCTCGACGAGGAGGATCCGTGCGCGGCCTCCGGCCTGTACCTACCAGTAATGTAGTAACCCTGGCCACGTCGTGGGGGAAAGTCGTCGGCGGGCTGCTGCGCCGTTCGTGCGGCAGAGTTGAGTTCCGTGTCCGTGCGACGCCTCATGCCATCGACCCTCCGGGCGCGCCTCGTGCTCGCTTCGGCCCTGGCCACGCTGGCCGGCGTGATCGTGCTGACGCTCCTCACCGTGCTGCTGGTCAGCCGCCAGCTGCACAGCTCCCTCGACGGGGCGCTCCGCCAGCGGGCACAGGACATCGCAGAGCTGGCCGTCTCGGCGCCGGCCCTGCTCACCGATCCGGGCGCGCTCGAGACGCCGGTCTCCGGGCGCCAGATCGCGGTCGAGGTGCTCGACGCCCGGGGGCGGATCCTCGCGCGATCGCTGACCCTCGGCGCGCGGCTTCTGCCCCAGGACGCCGTCGCCCATGCGGCGCGGGTCGACGGCCGGACCGGATACGAGGACATCCTCCTCGCCGGCCGGGAGTTCCGGCTCTTCGCCGCCCCGATCGCCCAGGCAGGCGGCCCGGCGGCCGGCGGTGCGGTGCTCGTCGCCTCCGACACCACCGACATCGCCCAGACGAGCGCCCACCTCGCGCTCGTGCTGTCGCTGAGCGGCGTGGTCGTCGCCGTGCTGGTCACCGTGGCCGCGGCGATCCTCACCCGGCGCGGGCTCCGCCCACTCGGTCGGCTCACCGCCGCGGCCGAGGAGATCGAGCGCACCGGCGATCCCGACGCGCCGGCTCGCGAGCCGCGAGCGGGGCGGGGCGCCCCCCGCCGAGGAGCTCGCCCAGCTCACCGGCGTGCTCAATCGGATGCTCGCCTCGCTCGAGGGCTCGCGCGCGGCCGAGCGCCGCTTCCTGGCCGATGCCTCGCACGAGCTCCGCACCCCGGTGACGACGCTGCTCGGGAACGTCGAATACGCCTCCCGCCACGGCGCCGATCCCGAGGTCGTCGCCGATCTGCAGCGGGACGCCGCCCGCCTTGCCCGGCTCGTCGACGACCTGCTCGTGCTCGAGCGTGAGACCGCCTCCGACGAGGAGCTGGCGCGCGGTCCCGCTCGACGCGCTCGTCCGCGACGAGGTGGGGGAGAGCGACGAGCGGGTGTCGATCGTGCGCCTCGATCCGGCCACCGTGCCCGGGGAGCCGGCGGCGCTCCGCCGCATGCTCCACAACCTGATCGAGAACGCGCTCGTCCACGGTCCGCCGCAGGGACCGGTCGAGGTCGGCCTCGACGCCGCCGCGAGCACCGCGACGATCACCGTGCGCGACGCGGGACCCGGCCCCGATCCGGTCGAGGCCGAGCGGCTGTTCGAGCGCTTCTGGCGTGGCGCCGGGGCGGCGGGACGCCCCGGCTCAGGGCTCGGGCTGTCGATCGTCGCCGCGATCGCCGAGCGCCACGGCGGCACGGTCGCGGTCGACGGTTCGGCGTTCTCGGTCGTGCTGCCGCTCGTGGCCAAGAACCCTCGGTGATGGGCGAATTCTCATGTGGCTCTTACTGAGGACTGATTCCGTTGTCGAATAGTTTCTGGACGGATGCGCGCCGATCGTCGACCCATGCCCACACCCAGCCGCAGCGAGGCTCAGCTGCAGCGCGATGCCGCCCTGCTGCGGGTCGTGCGCACGCGCCGCTTCGTCATCGCCGCCGCGGCTGCGCTAACCGCCGCCTTCGCCGGCGTCGTCGCCTCGATCGCGCCCGGGCGCACGCTGAAACGCACCGCCTCGCGGCCGGGCGCGCCGACGCGCACGCACTCCGCGGTGACCGCCTCGACGAAGATGCCGCCGCTGGCCAGCCCCTCCGACCTCGGTCTCCAGGCGCCGAGCGGCGCGCCGCAGTCCGCCGGCAACACCGGCTCGGCCGCCAACACGGGCTCGGCGGGCAACACCGGTTCGGCGGGCAACACCGGTTCGGCGGGCAACACCGGTTCCGCCGGCAACACCGCTCCTTCAGCACCCGCCGGCAACACCGGCGCGACGGGCAACACCGGTGCCTCGGCGCCCTCGGGCAACACCGGTTCCGCATCGCAGGCCGGCCCGCCCGTGGTTTCGGGCGGATCGTAGAATCGACTCCGGGCCGATGAGCCACCTCCAGACGCGCGTCACCTTCCCGGCGCTGGGAACGACAGCGGTGGTCGTCGTGCAGGATCCGGCGCGCCTCGCGGTGGCGCGGGCCGCGGTCGAGCACACCGTCGACGAGTTCGATCGTGCCTGCTCGCGCTTCCGCGCGGACTCGGAGCTCTCGGCGCTCAACGCCGCCGCCGGCCATGCGCTCGCCGGTCGGCGATCTGCTGCTCGAGGCTGTGCAGGCGGCCCTGCGGGCCGCTCGGCTCACCGACGGCGACGTCGACCCGACGCTCGGTCGGGCGCTGATCGCGCTCGGCTACGACCGCGACTTCGACGAGCTGAGCCCGCCCGCGGACGCCGGCGACGACCCGGCCGGGGACCGACGGGGCGCCCGCCCCGGCTCCCGCGCGCCCGTCGTTGCGGATCGCCGAGGTGAGCGGCTGGCGAGCGATGCGCGTCGACCCCGAGGCCGGGACGATCAGCCTGCCCGTCGGCGTGAGCCTCGATCTCGGCGCCACGGCCAAGGGGCTCGCCGCCGATCATGCCGCCGCTCGCGCCCGCGCCGAGGCCGGCTGCGGCGTCCTCGTCAGTCTCGGCGGCGACCTCGCCGTCGCCGGGCCGCCGCCCGAGAGCGGCTGGCCGGTCCGCGTCACCGACGACCACCGCGCCGGCGTGCAGGCGCCCGGGCAGAGCATCGCCATCGAGAGCGGCGGCCTCGCCACCTCGAGCACGACGGTGCGGCGCTGGGCGGGTCCCCACGGCGCGGCCCACCATCTGCTCGATCCGGCCACCGGGCGCCCAGCGACGGTCGTGTGGCGCACGGTCAGCGTCACCGCCGGCTCGTGCCTCGACGCGAACATCGCCAGCACCGCGGCGATCATCCGCGGCGAGCGCGCTCCCGCGTGGCTCGAGGCGCTCGGCCTCCCGAGCCGCCTCGTGAGCGCCGCCGGCACCGTCCGCCACCTCGCCGGCTGGCCGTCCGACGGCGACGACCTGCCCGTCGCGTCCGAGCCGATCGGGGCGCCGGCATGAGCGGCGTGTTCGGAGTCGCCGGGCCGAGCGCCTACTGGTACCTCGCGCGGGGGACCGGGGTCGTGTCCCTGCTGCTGCTCACGGCCAGCGTCGTGCTCGGCGTCCTCGGGCCGCTGCGCTACACCGCCTCGCGCTGGCCGCGGTTCGCGATCGACTCGCTGCACCGCGATGTCTCACTGCTCGTCGTCGCCGTGCTCGTCGTTCACATCGCCGCGAGCGTGCTCGACGGGTTCGTCCCCGATCCGTGTGATCGACGCGGTGATCCCCTTCCTCTCGCCCTACCGCCCGCTGTGGCTCGGCCTCGGCGCGCTGGCCTTCGACCTAATCCTCGCGCTCATCATCACCAGCCTGCTCCGGCGCCGCCTGGGCTACTGCCGCCTGGCGGTGGGTCCATTGGCTTGCGTACGTGAGCTGGCCCGTCGCGGTGTTCCACGGCCTCGGCACCGGCACGGACACCAAGCAGTGGTGGATGCTCCTGCTCACCGTCGCCTGCGTGGCCGCGGTCGTCGTCGCCGTCGGCGCCCGGATCATCCGCTCGAATCCTGACAACGAGGCCGTGCGCGTGCCGGCGCTCGCCCTGACCGTGCTCGATCCCCGTGGCGATCGCCGTCTTCACCCTCGTCGGACCGCTCGAGAGTGGCTGGGCGCGGCGCGCCGGCACCCCGACGGCCGTGTTCGCCAAGACGGCCGCTCAGCTCGGCGCGAGTACCCGGGTCGCCACCATCGTCCCCGCGCAAGCGCACCGCGTCCGCGTCGGCTGACGACGCTCAAGGCGCCGTTCTCGGCTCGCGTCTCCGGCACGGTGACCCAGTCGAGCGCCGGCGGCGGCTCGATCGTCGACCTCGCGCTCACCCTCAGCGGCGGCGCCCACGGCCGGCTGCGCGTGCGCATGGCCGGCGCGCCGATCAACGGCGGTGGGCTGTCGATGACCGGCAGCCAGGTCGACCTGCTCGCCGTCGGGCTGCCCTCGGTCATGGAGGGCCAGATCGTCTCGCTCCAGGGCCAGCAGTTCCTCGCGCGCGTCGCCGACTCCGCGGGCAACGAGCTCGAGCTCCACGCCAATCTGACCATCGACAACAACAGTCGCAGCGTGAGCGGAACGCTGGCGGCGACGAACGGGGGAGGGCATTGAGCATGGCCGCGACATCGGCCTCGACGGGATGGCGTCCCGGCCCACCCGGGCTGCCCCGGCTGCTCGTCGGGCTCGACCCGAGCGGTGCGGTCATGACCCTGGCCGACCACGAGCGCGTGCACGGCCCCCTGCCGCAGCACTCGCCGCACGAGCTGATCGAGGCGATCGAGCGCAGCGGGCTGCGTGGCCGTGGCGGCGCCGACTTCCCGACGGCGCGCAAGCTGCGGGCCGTCGCCGACCGGGGGCACCAGCCGACGCTGGTCATCAACGGCAGCGAGACCGAGCCGGCCAGCGGCAAGGACCGCCTGCTCCTCTCCCGCCTGCCGCATCTCGTCCTCGACGGCGCCGTGCTCGCCGCCGGCGCGATCGACACCGATGAGGTGATCGTCAAGGTCGGCGAGGGCGCCGACTCGATGCTGCGCGCCCTCGAGGCGGCGATCTCCGCGCGCGGCGAAGACCACATCACGTATCACCTCGCGGCCGGGCCGGAGGGCTACGTCACCGGCGAGGAGAGCGCGGTGGTGTCGTTCCTCAACGGCCATCGCGCCGTGCCGACGCTCGTCCCGCCGCGTCCCTACGAGCGCGGCTACCGCGGACGGCCGACGCTCATCCAGAACCCGGAGACGCTCGCGCAGATCGCGCTCGTGTCCCGCTACGGCGATCACTGGTACCGCGAGCTCGGCACCGCGGCCGATCCGGGCTCGGCGCTGGTCACGATCTCCGGCGCCGTGCGGGCGCCGGGCGTCTACGAGCTCGCCTTCGGCACGCCGATGACCGACCTGCTCGACGCCGCCGGCGGCCCGACCGAGCCGCTCCAGGCGCTGCTCGTCGGCGGGTACTTCGGCACCTGGGTCGACACCGCCCGGGCGATGCGGCTGCGCCTCGCGCGTGAGGACCTGCGCTCGGTCGGCTGCTCGCTCGGCTCCGGCGTGCTGATCGCGCTCGGCGAGAGCGCCGTGCGGCCTGCACGAGTCCGCGCGGCTGATCGACTACCTCGCCTCCCAGTCCGCGGGCCAGTGCGGGCCGTGCTATGTACGGCCTCCGGGCGATCGCCGACTCGTTCGGCGCGATCGCCGACGGCGTCGCCCACCCGCGGGAGCGCGAGCGCGTTCTGCGCTGGGCGGACGAGATCCGTGGCCGCGGCGCCTGCCACCACCCCGACGGCGCCGTCCGCTTCGTCGAGAGCGCGCTCAACGTCTTCCGCGGCGACATCGACTGGCACCGCCAGTCGCGCTGCTCCGCTCCTCCCGCCGGGCTGCCGATGGCCTCCGCGGGCGGTGCCGCCGCGGGCCGCAGCGGCGACGGCCGTACCCGGATCCGCTCGGCCGCGGCCCGAGCGGGAAAGCGAGGACAGCGATGACCGCCCACCTCCGCGTCAACCCGATCATGTGTGATGCCCATGGCCTGTGCGCCGAACTGCTCCCCGAGCTCATCCGGCTCGACGACTGGGGCTATCCGATCATCGACGAGTCCGAGGTGCCGCCCGAGCTGATCGGCCTGGCCCGCAAGGCCGCCGACGCCTGCCCGACGCTCGCGCTGCTGCTCGACGAGGACTAACGCCCGGACGCGTGGGCCAGCGGCAGTGGCTCCGGCGGTGGATCCGTCGCGGCGCCGCCGGCGAGGTCGAGCTGCCACCAGCCGACGTCACGCCACGCGCCGAACTTCCAGCCGATCCGCTCGTAGACGCCGACGATCCGGAAGCCGAAGGCCTCGTGCAGGGCGACGCTTGCCTCATTGGGCAGGGTGATCCCGGCGCAGGCCATGCACAGGTTCTGGGCGACGAGCATCGGCAGCAACTCGGCGTACAGAGCCCGCCCCACGCCCCGCCGCTGGTGCTCGCCGGCGACGTAGACGCTGACGTCGGCCGCCCACCGGTAGGACGCCCGCCCGCGGTGCTGGGAGGCATAGGCGAAGGCGAGCACGGTCTCGTCCTCGACGGCGACGAGCCAGGGGTAGCGGCCCATCACCCCGGCGATCCGCTGCGCGAACTCGTCGCGGTCGGGCGCGATCTCCTCGAGCGAAGCCACCGAGTCGAGCACGAACGGTGCGTACACGGCGGCGCAGCCGGCGGCGTCGCGGGCGGGATCGGCGAGGCGAACGAGCACGCCGCGAGCTTAAGGATCGGGCCCGGGCGGCGTCGCGCCGTAAGCCCTTGACGGCACCCCACCACTACGATCGATGGCGCAGCCGCCCATCGTGAGACCAGGAGAGCAATCGAGATGCAGACTCTGAGCGACGAGCAGCGCGCGTTCGTCGAGGCGATCCGCGACTTCGCCCGGCGCGAGTGCGGAACGCGCGAACAGCGGGACGCCCTGACCGAGCACGGCAACGAGCCGCACAATCAGGAGCTGTACGAGCGGATCGCCGAGCTCGGCTGGCTCGGGGTGGCGATCCCCGAGCAGTACGGCGGCAGCGGCGGCGGTGCCGTCGACATGTGCCTGCTGTGCGAGGAGTTCGCCCGCGGGCAGATCCCGATGGGCTTCTTCACCGTCAGCATGATCACCGCGGGGGCGGTGCAGCGGTTCGGCTCCGAGGAGCTCAAGCAGGAGATCCTCGGCGG
Source organism: uncultured Solirubrobacterales bacterium (assembly GCA_963752905.1). Taxonomy (GTDB): domain Bacteria; phylum Actinomycetota; class Thermoleophilia; order Solirubrobacterales; family Solirubrobacteraceae; genus Palsa-465. Next base: position 193,460 of record CAVWAC010000003.1, on the reverse strand, counting down.
GGTCGCCCGTGGCCGGGTCGAGGCGATCGCCATGTCCGAGCCCGAGGCGGGCTCGGACGTCGGCAACCTCTCCTGCCGGGCCGAGCGCGTCAACGGCAGCTACGTCATCAACGGCCAGAAGACGTGGATCACCGCGGCCCACGCCGCCGACCACATCCTGCTCGTCTGCCGCACCAATCGGACCGGCAACAAGCACGAGGGTCTGTCGATGATCTCGGTGCCGGCCGACGCGGACGGACTCGAGGTGCGTGGCATCGAGACGATGGGTGGCCGCGAGGTCAACGACGTCTTCTTCACCGACTGCGAGGTCCCCGCCGACCGGCTCGTCGGCCGGCAGGACCAGGCCTGGATGCAGCTGATGGCCGGGCTCAACATCGAGCGGCTGATCATCGGCGCCCAGGCGCTCGGCATGGCCCAGCGCGCGTTCGAGGACGTGCTCGGGTACATCAAGGAGCGCAAGCAGTTCGGCAAGCCGATCGGGAGCTTCCAGGCCCTCCGCCACCGGATCGCCGACCTCGGCGCCGAGATCGAGGCCACCCGCCTGCTCGTCTACGACACCGCGGCCAAGGTCGACGCCCATCCCGGCACGCTGTTCCCGCGCGAGGCATCGATGAGCAAGCTCAAAGCGACCGAGCTCGCCAAGCGGGCGACGCTCGAGGGCATGCAGATGATGGGCGGCTACGGCTACGCGGTCGAGTACGACATGGAGCGCCAGGTTCGCACCGCGGTCGTCACCACCATCTACGGCGGGACGAGCGAGATCCAGCGCGACATCATCGCCAAGACGTACGGGCTCTGAGTCGCGGGCGCGGCGGCGTGCCTACGCCCCGCGGGCTCTGAGTCGCGGGCGCGGCGGCGGTAGCGCGGCTGGTGCGGCCTACGCCCCGGCCGCTTCGACCGCGGGCACGACGTCGCGCACGATGCTGAGGAAGCCCTGCACGAGCAGGGCGTGGGCCTGCTCGCGACTGAGCCGGCGCCGCTGGAGCCACTCGACACTCGTCGCCTCGGCGAGGCCCGAGTAGGTGCGGATCACCGCCCGTAGCTCGGGCGGCGGCTCGGAGTCGTCGCCGACGCGGAGGGCGGCGATCAGGCGGCTGGCGGTCTGCTCGCGGGCGTGGTCGAGGATCTCCTCGACCTCGGGGTCGCTGCCGAGGCCCTGGGCGCCGAGCGCGGCGAGCCACGTCCCGCGGTTGCGCTCGAGCATCTCCATCCAGCGCTCGACGCTCTCGGAGATGACCGACTCGAGGCTGCGGTCCGCGCTCTGCAGCGGCACCGGTCCCGAGGGCATCCGCAACAGCGAGCGCACGACTTCGAGGTAGAGGTCGCGCTTGGTGCCGAAGTAGTGATGCAGCAGGCCGCGGGCGACCCCGGCCTCACGGGCGATCTCCGAGGTCGAGACCGTCGCGTAGTTGCGCTCGGAGAACAGCCGCCGGGCGCAGGCGAGGATCTGGCCACGGCGCTCGTCGTGGTCGAGCCGTTGCCAGCGGGGGGCAGGGGAGGTCGCCATGACGGGCCGAATCTAGCAAAGTTGGCACCCCGCCAATAAGGGCCGCCCTAGCCTGGCGCCGGCCAGTCGGCCGCCGCGAGAACCCCGCGCACGCGCGGGACGACGGCGGTGTCCGCCGTCGGCGAGGCCGGGGAAGACGTTCGCCCTGCGCCCCGGGCATCCGCGGAGCCGGACGCGCCCCAGCCGGCGGCAACCGCATGACGGACCGAGGAGGTGAGCAGCACGGCGTCGGCGTCGCGCACGCGGGTGAGGGGGAGCGGCAGCTCCTCGACCGTCCAGCCGTGCCGCGGGCCGAGCTCGAGCAGCAGCTCCCGGGTCACGCCGGGCAGGATGCGGCCGTCAGCCGCCGGCGTGAGCAGCCGCGTGCCCTCGATGATGAAGACATTGGCCCACGCCGCCTCGAGCACCTCCTGCTCGTCGTCGAGGATGAGCGGCACACCGGAGGTCTCGCCGGCGCGCTCGAGGGCGCGACGGTCGCGCCACTTGTGGGCTCCGAGGCCGCCGGGAACGTGCACCGCGTGGAGCACGACCGGCGCGGTGAGCGCCGCCGGGTCGACGGGGGCGGTCTGCGCGCGGAGCTCGATGCCGAGGTGGTCGGGCACGGCGTCGATCCGCAGCCGGTGGGTTCCGGTGAGCCGGCTCGCGGCGCGCTCGGCGACCCCCGCCACCTGTTCGGAGTCGACGAGCTCGTCGTACAGCGTGGCCACCGACCTGGTGAGCCGCGCGAGATGACGGTCGAGCGCCTGGATATGGCCGTCGCGGACGAGCAGCGTCTCGAACACGCCGGCGTGGCGGTCGGGCGGCGCCGGCCGCGAGCGCGGGACGACGTGCGACTGCGGGCCGGTCGGCGCATCCGGCTCGACGACGACCTCGGCGCCGATCGCGGCGGCAATCGGGCGCGCCTTGACGAGCGCCTCCTCGAGCTCGCGCTCGGGGTCCGAGTCGGCGACGATCCCGCCGCCGGCGCCCATCCATAGTCGCCCGTCCCGCAGCTCGAGCGTGCGGATGGCGACGTTGAGCTCGAGCCCGGCCAGCGGGCTGGCGAAGCCGATCGCGCCGGTGTACGCCTCGCGCCCGGTGGGCTCGAGTCCGGCGATCACCTGCATGGCCTGAACCTTCGGCGCGCCGGTGACGGATCCCGGCGGGAACGTCGCCCGGAGCAGGTCGCCGTCCCCGGCGCCGGCGCGCAGTGTCCCGGTCACCGGCGAGACGAGATGCCAGAGGCCGGGGTGGGCCTCGACCGCCGGCGGCCGCGCGGCGCGGACGCTTCCGTACTCGCACACGCGCCCGAGGTCATTGCGCATCAGGTCGACGATCATCACGTGCTCGGACGCATCCTTGCCCGAGGCCTCGAGCACCGCCCGCGCCCGCTCGGCGACCGCGTCATCGTCGGCGCGCGCGATTGTGCCCTTGATCGGTGCGGTGCGCACCTCGCGCCCGGTGCGGCGCAGGAACAGCTCCGGGGACAGGCTGGCCAGCCCGCCCCACGGCGTCTGGAAGAGGGCGGCGCGTGGGGGATCGAGCGTCGCGAGAGCACGGGTGAACAACTCGCTCGCCGTGCCCGCCCAAGCACCCTCGAGCCGCAGGCACAGGTTCGCCTGGTAGATCTCGCCGGCGGCGATCCGCCGGCGGCAATCGCGCACCGCGGCGAGGTGGTGCGCGCGGGCCTCGGCGCTGAGACGCAGCGGTCCGGGCGGCACCGGGTCGGCGGACGCCCCGGGCGGTTGCCGCTCGGCGGCCGCGCTGAGCCGGACGCGGAGGAAGTGCAGTCGCGCTGCGAGCGCCGCCTCGCGCTCCGCCGTGACGAGCGCCTCGAACCACCAGCGTCCGTCGGCGTCGCGCCGCAGCACGTGGTCGTAGTAGGCGAGATGGAAGTCGGGCAGTGCGATCGGACGGGGCGGGCCGGCCGGGAGACGCTCGATCCGCGCCCCGAGGCGGTATCCGAGCCAGCCGAACCAGCCGCCGCCGACCACGCCCGCGGGCGCGTCGCCGGCCTCGACCATGGGCAGGTCCTCGAGCGTGTCGAAGGGGTCGCCATCGGCGACGGCCAGGGGCGCGCAGCCGACGACCGCCCCGCCGCCGGCCCAGTGTCCGGACAGCGCGAACAGTCCGGCCTGCTCGCGCAGGGCGCGCAGGACGCCGCCGAGGTCGAGGTCGACGGCGAGCGGGATGCGCTGCAGCCGCGCGCGACCGGTCGCGACTCCGGTCCTCGTCGCGTCGCTGCATCCCTGTCCCAGCCCGATCCCGCGGCAACGTCAACATTGAATGAATTGGTACATTAGCCGCCGTGCACGGCCGCATCTATGCTTCGGGACCACGATGACGGCAACTGTGATCGATGGCAAGGCGATCGCGCAAGCGGTCCGCGACGAGGTCAGGGCGGACATCGAGCGGTGGTGCGCGCGCGGAGGTCACCGGCCCGGGCTGGCCACGATCCTCGTCGGCGACGACCCCGCGTCCGCCGTGTACGTCGGCGGCAAGCAGAAGGCGTCCACCGAGGTCGGCATCGAGGGCTTCGCGCATCACCTGCCGGCCGACAGCTCCCAGGCCGAGGTCGAGGCGCTGCTCGAGCAGCTCAACAACGATCCGCAAGTCTCCGGCATCCTCCTCCAGCTGCCGACGCCGCCTCACATCGACGGGCCGCGGCTGACCACTCTGATCCAGGCCGGCAAGGACGTCGACGGGCTGACGCCGGTCTCGGCGGGCCTGCTGGCCAAGGGCCTGCCCGGCCTGCGTCCGTGCACCCCCGTCCGGGGTGATGGAGCTCCTCAAACGTCACGAGGTGCCGCTCGAGGGCGCCGAGGCGGTCGTCGTCGGTCGCTCGGACCTCGTCGGCAAGCCGGTGGCCGCCCTGCTGCTCGCGGAGAACGCCACGGTCACGATGTGCCACTCGCGGACCCGCGACCTCGGTGAGGTGTGCCGCCGCGCGGACGTCCTCGTCGCCGCCGTCGGCCGGCCGAAGATGATCCCCGGCGATTGGGTCAGGCCGGGGGCGACGGTCATCGACGTCGGCATCAACCGCACCGATGACGGGCTCGTCGGCGATGTCGACTTCGACTCGGCGGTCGAGGTCGCCGGGCTCATCACCCCGGTGCCCGGAGGCGTCGGGCCGATGACGATCGCGATGCTCATGCGCAACACCCTGCTTGCCGCCCAGGCCACCGCGGCCGGCGACGAGGCCGCTCGCGTGGCCTGAAGACCGCCGGTACGCTTCCGCAATGGCGCGACCCATCGTGCTTGGGGTGGTCGGCGACTCCGGTGCCGGCAAGACGACGCTGACCCGCGGGCTGATCCGCGTGATGGGTGACGAGCACGTCGCCCGGATCAACGCCGACGACTACCACCGCTACGAGCGGCTCGAGCGCCGCCAGCTCGGCGTGACGCCACTGCACCCCGAGGCCAACCACCTCGACATCCTCACCCAGCATCTCGTGCACCTGCGGCGCGGGGAGTCGGTGCTCAAGCCGGTCTACGACCACCGCACCGGGACGCTCGGGCGGCCGGTGTACACGCACGGGGCCCGCTTCCTCGTCGTCGAGGGACTGCTCAACTTCCACACCGAGACGCTGCGGACCGCGCACGACGTGCGGGTGTTCCTCGCGCCCCCGGAGGACCTGCGCCGGGCCTGGAAGCTCAAGCGCGACTGCACCCGGCGCGGCTACACGACCGACGAGGTGCTCGCCGAGCTCGATCATCGCGAGCGCGACGCCACCCGTTACATCCGCCCGCAGCGCGCCTACGCCGACATCGTCGTCACGTTCTTCCCGTCGCGCACCCAGGACCCCGCGCATCTCGACGCCGAGGTGCTGCTGTGCGACACGCTGCCGCATCCCGATCTCACGCCCCTGCTCGGCGAGCCGGGTGGGGCCCCGTCGCTCACCCGGCACGAGCGTGACCTGCTGCTGCGCATCCCCGGCGACATCGACCCCGCCCGGGCGGCCGAGCTCGAGGAGGCCGTATGGGGGCGGATGAGCTTCGCCAACCACCTCCGCGTGCGCCGGCTCGGCGAATTCACCGTCGGCACCGACCTGCGCCGCTCGGACTCGCTCGCGCTCGTGCAGCTGCTCATCCTCTACCACCTCGTCTGGGCGCGGGCCACGGTCACCACCGGACAGGAGCCCTCGCGGCTCGAGGGTGGGCTGCTCACCGGGGCCGACTCCGCGCTGCACGCCTGATGGCCGTCACCGTGACGCAGCTCGTCGCGTTCCTCACCGTCGCCCGGCGCGGCTCGGTGACCGCCGCCGCCGAGGAGCTCGTCGTCACCCAGCCGACGGTGTCGGCCGCGATCAACGCGCTCCAGAAGGAGCTCGGGGTGACGCTCATGCACCGCAACGGCCGCAGCCTGCAGCCGACCGCGGCCGGCGAGGCCTACCTGCCGTACGCGGCGAGCGTGCTCGGACTGCTCGACCAGGGTGCCCGGGCGGCGGTCGAGGCCGGGACCGCGGCGCCGACCCTGCGGGTCGCCGCGGTGACGACGGCCGGCGAGTACCTGCTCGCGCCGCTGCTGCGGTCTGTTCCGGGAGGCCCATGCGGGCCTCGAGCTCACCCTCCACGTCGGCAACCGCGAGGACGTCTTCCAGCGCCTCACCCAGCACGAGGTCGACGTCGCCATCACCGGGCGGATGCCGGCGGAGCTCGCGCTCGAGGGGCAGCCGTTCGCGGCGAACGAGTTCGTGCTCGTCACCGAGCCCGGCGACGCGCTGGCCGGATCGCGGTCGGTGGCGATCCAGGAGCTGGCCGGGCGGCACTGGCTCGTCCGTGAGCCGGGGTCGGGCACCCGCACGCTCGTGCTCGACTATCTCGGCGAGCACGCGCTCGCGCCGGACGTCGTCACCCTCGGCTCCAACGGCGCGATCAAGCAGGCGGCGCAGCTTGGCCTCGGCGTGGCGCTCGTGTCGCGGTGCACGGTCGAGCTCGAGCTCGAGCTCGGGAAGCTCGCCGTCATCCGCGTGCGCGGCGGCCTGCCCCAGCGGGCCTGGTACGTCGTGCACTCGGGCGTCGGGCCGGTGCGGCCCGAGGTGAGCGCGTTCGTCGAGTTCGTCAGCTCGCGCGCGGCCCAGCACGCGCTCGCGCGCGTGGGGGCTCCCGCGACGGCGTGATCCCGCCCGCGACCCGCCTGATCCCGCTCGCGACCCGCCTGATCCCGCCCGCGACCCGCCTGATCCCGCCCGCGACGGCCTGAACGGCCGGTCTAGGCCGGCGAGAGCACGGGCGCGTCCTCGAGCACCGTGTCGAGCGCGGTGATGCACGCGCCCGGCAACCGCCTCGGTCGCGTTGTGCCCCATCAGCCCGATCCGCCAGATCGGCGGCGCCGACGGGCCGAGGCCGCCGCCGATCTCGATCGCGTGCTCGCGGAGCATGCGCGTCTGCACGAGCTTGCCGTCGATGCCCTCCGGCACCCGCACCGCGGTGAGCGGCGCGAGCTGGTGGGCGGGGTCGGCGAGCAGCTCGAGGCCACGCACGCGCAGGGCGTCCTGCAGCAGCGTGCCCGCGCTGGTGTGGCGATCCCAGCGGGCGCGCAGGCCCTCGAGCTCGATCTGCCGCAGCGCCTCGTGGAGCGCGTAGATGTGGAGGATCGGCGCGGTGTGGTGGTAGACCGCCGGCCGCTGCACCCAGTAGCGCTCGAGCAGCAGGAGGTCGAGCGAGAACGGCACCGAGGCGGTCCGCGCGCGAACGCGCTCCATCGCCCGCTCGGAGACGGCCACCGGCGACATGCCCGGAGGCGCCCCGAGGCACTTCTGCGTGCACGAATACGCGTAGTCGATGCCCCAGCCGTCGACGTCGAGCTCGACGCCGCCGAGCGAGGTGACGCAGTCGGCCATGAGCAGCACGTCGCGATCGGCCACGGCCGCGCCGAGCTCGCGCAACGGATGCTCTACCCCCGTCGAGGTCTCGGCATGAACGACGGCGAGCAGCCGCGCCTGCGGATGGCGGTCGAGCGCGTCGAGCAGCCGCGCGGTCTCGACGTGCTCACCGAGCTCAGCCTCGACGAGCACGACCTCGACGCCGTAGCGGCGCGCGATCTCGGCGATGCGGGCGCCGAAGAACCCCGAGGCGCCAATGATCGCGGTGTCGCCGGGCTCGAGCAGGTTGGCGATGCCGGCCTCCATCCCCGAGGTGCCGGTGGCCGACAGCGGGAACACCAGGCCGTCCGAGGCGCGGTACGCGGACCGCAGGAGCAGGACGACCTGGGTGAGGATGTCGTGGAGATCCGGGTCGAGATGGCCCAGCATCGGCTTCTGCATCGCCGCGAGGGCGGCGGGGGAGACGTTGCTCGGTCCGGGGCCGCAGAGGAGGCGCTCCGGCGGGTTGAGCTCGGGAATGACGGGTGACATGCGGCGACGGTAGCCCAGCGACCGAACCCTGAACAGCGACGAATTCCCCGTCGACACATAGAGCTCTGCCCTATGTATTGACCGCGCTCATGGGTACCGCACGAATTCATCTAAGAACGCTTGCCTAACCGCCGCCGCACCGCTCTACTGCCGCCCATGACCACGACGAACTCCCGCCTCCACCGCAGCGAGTTGGCCGTCCCCGGCAGCAATATCCGCATGCTGGAGAAGGCCCCCCATCTCGGCGCCGACATCGTGATGCTCGACCTCGAGGACGCGGTGGCGCCCGACGACAAGGCCCAGGCCCGGGTCAACATCATCGAGGCTCTGCGTGAGCAGGACTGGTCCCGGTGCTCGGTGTCGCTGCGGATCAACGGCCTCGACACTCACTACTGCTACCGCGACATCGTCGACGTGGTCGAGGAGGCCGGCCGCCACATCGACACGATCCTCATCCCCAAGGCGAGCTGCGCCGGCGACGTGCACCTCGTCGCCACCCTGCTCACCCAGATCGAGGACGCGATGCGCATCGAGCGGCGGATCGGCATCTCGGTGCTGATCGAGACCGCGATGGGCATGGTCAACTGCGAGGAGATCGCCCGCGCCTGCCCCGAGCGGATGGAGGCGATGGTCTTCGGGGTGGCTGACTACGCGGCCTCGCTCCAGAGCCACACGACCTCGATCGGCGGTTCCAACCCCGACTACGCCATGCTCACCGACCCGCAGGAGGGCATCGCCCGGGAACGTCACTGGGGCGACCAGTGGCACTACGCGCTGTCGCGCATCGCCGTCGTCTGCCGCGCCTACGGCCTGCGTCCGATCGACGGTCCGTTCGGCGACTTCACCGATCCCGAGGGCTACATCGCCTCGGCCAGGCGCGCGGCCGTGCTCGGGTACGAGGGCAAGTGGGCGATCCACCCCTCGCAGATCCCGCTGGCCAACGACGTCTTCACCCCGGACGAGCATCTCGTGCAGAAGACCCACCGGATCATCGAGGCGATGAAGGAGGCGGCCGCCCAGGGACGCGGCGCAGTGTCGCTCGACGGCCGGCTGATCGACGCGGCCTCGATCCGGATGGCCGAGACGCTGCTGGCCAAGCTCGAGCAGATCGAGGCGCGCCAGGGCTCCGGTCAGCCGACCACGCCGCCGGCCGCGCTCGTCGGGTAGGCGCGATGGCGCTCGCGCCGTCCCCGTCGCTGCAGGAGGAGCACCGCGCCTCGGCGTCGGTGCACCTGCCGGTGCTCGAGCGGCTGCTCGGCGAGGTGCTGCGCGAGCAGGAGGGCGAGGACTTCGAGCGCACGCTCGACGCGCTGCGCGCCGCCGCGGCCCGCCCCGCGAGCGGCGCGAGGGCGACGGACGCCGTTGAGCTCGGCGGTCTCGTCGCCCGCATCCCGAGTCGCGCGGCGCAGGCGATCGTCCGGGCGTGCAGCATGCACCTCGCCCTCGCCAACCTCGACGACGAGCTCGAGCGCCTCGCCCGTCCAGCGACCGACACCGACGAGCCCGCACCGGGCTCGCTCGAGCACGTCCGAGCCCGGCTCGCCGACGGCGCGCTCGCCGGCCCGCTCGACATCCGCCTCGTCCTCACCGCGCACCCCACCGACATCGCCCGCCGCTCGGTGCTGAGCAAGCACCGCACCGTGGCCACCGCCCTCGAGCAGCTGTCGCTCGGTGGGCTGAGCGCGGCCGAGCGGCGCCGGCTCGAGCACGAGATCAGCGAGGCGCTGTCGATCTGGTACGCGACCAACGAGGTCCGCTCGATGCGCCCGCGCGTCGCCGACGAGGTCCGGCGCCTGCTGTTCTTCTTCGAGTCGGTGCTGTTCGACGCTGCCGCCGAGCTCGCGAGCGAGTTCGGCCACCAGTTCGGGTCCTCGCCCGAGGAGGCTCCGCCTCTGCGCTTCGGCAGCTGGGCGGGGGGCGACATGGACGGCAACCCGCATGTGTCGGCCGCAACGATCGCCGAGACGCTGGCCGCCCACCGCGCGCTCGCGCTATCGCTGCTCATCGATCGCGTCGTGCCGCTGCGACGCGAGTTCTCCCAGTCCGAGACGCGCCTGCCGGTCTCCGATGCCCTGCTCGAGTCCCTCCACCGTGACGAGCAGGAGCTGCCGACCACCGCCGGGCTGCTCGCCGCGCGCTATCCCCACGAGGCCCGCGAGCCGCTGCGCCGCAAGCTCGCCTTCGTGCTCGCGCGGCTGCGCAACACCCACGCCGAGGCCTCGGGAACGACGAGCACCGAGGCCGGCTACGCCGACGCCGCCGCGCTGCTGGCCGACCTCGAGGCGATCCGCGACAGCCTCGGCTCACGCGCGGTCAGGCAGGGCCGGCTCGAGCGGCTCATCTGGCAGGTGCGGATCTTCGGGTTCCACCTCGCGACGCTCGAGGTGCGCGAGGGCGCCGTCGAGCTGCACGACGCCTGCCGGGCGCTGCTGCCCGGCTACGCGGCGGCATCGAGTGAGACGGCCCGCATCGCCCGGCTCACCCGCGCCTGCCTCGACGAGGAGCTGCCCGAACGGGTGCCCGGTCCGGCGCCGCGCGCCGCCGCCGCGTTCGACGCGATGGCCACGGCGATCGCCACGCTCGGGCCGCGCACGGTTGACACGTTCATCGTCTCCGGCTGCGAACAGCCGTCCGACGTGCTCTGCGCGCTGTGGCTCGCGCGGCGCAGCGGCCTGTTCCGCCGCGCCTCGGGCCGGCCTCCGGGGCGCGCCCGGTGCTCGGCGATCGAGCTCGTCCCTCTGTTCGAGCGCCGCGCCGCGCTCGAGCACGCCGCCGAGACGATGGGCCGGCTCTACGCCAACGCCGCCTACCGCGAGCACCTGCAGGCGCGCGAGGAGCGCCAGGAGGTGATGCTCGGCTACTCGGACGCCGGCAAGGAGATGGGCTACCTCGCGGCGCAGTGGGCGATCTACGGCGCGCAGGAGCGCCTCGCCCGGCAGGCCTGCGAGCGCGGGGTCGAGCTGCGCCTGTTCCACGGTCGCGGCGGTTCGGCGCCGCGCGGCGGTGGGCCCGTGCCGCAGGCGATCCTCGCCCAGCCGCCGGGGACGGTCGGGGGACGGATCAAGCTGACCGAGCAGGGCGAGGTGGTGAGCGCGAAGTTCTCCGAGAGCCGGCTCGCGGCGCGAGCGCTCGAGCAGACCGTCGCCGCCGTGCTCGAGGCCACCGTCGCCCCCGGGACACCGCCGGAGCCGGAGTGGCGCCAGGAGCTCGTCCGGGTGTGCAGCACGGCGCGCGAGAGCTACCAGCAACTCGTCTTCGACGACCCGGATCTGCCCGCTCTGCTGCAGACATGCACGCCGATCGATGTGCTCGACCAGCTCAACCTCGGCTCGCGGCCCGTCCGTCGCGGCGGCCGCGGCTTTCAGGACCTGCGGGCGATCCCGTGGGTGTTCGCCTGGATGCAGTCGCGACTCGGGTTGCCGGGGTGGTACGGGGCCGGGACCGGCCTGGCCGGCGGCTCGTCCGAGCGCCAGCGCGAGATGTACCGGGCCTGGCCGCTGTTCGCCGCGCTGATCGACACGCTCCACGGCGCCCTCGCGGTCTGCGACCTGACGATCGCCGAGCGCTACCTCGCGCTCGGGGAGGGGACGGCGGGACTGCGGCGACTGTGGCGCAAGCTCGGCGCCGAGCACGCGCTCTGCACCGCCCAGGTGCTCGCGATCACCGGGCGCCCGGCGCCGCTGCGCGCGGTCGACCCTTCCGCGTCCTCGCCGCAGGACCCCGAGCGCCGGGACTGGCTCGAGGTGCTCGCCGCGATGCAGGTCGAGCTGCTCCGTCGCCATCGCGATGGCCAGCCGGGCGCGATGGAGCCGCTGCTCGCCAGCGTCGCCGGGATCGCCACCGGCCTGCGGACCACGGGCTGACCCTGGCCGCACCGGTCGCCGCGGTGCCCGTCCATCAGCCCTTTGCGTGCTCGATGAACGCCCGCACCAGCGGGGCGTCGTTCCCGGTCCGGGCGATGGCGAGCAGCTCGGACATCGGCGCGCCCGGCACCGGCCGGTAGGTCACGCCGTCGAGCGCGAGCCGGGCCACCGAGGCCGGTACGAGCGTGAGCCCGATGCCGGCGGCGACGAGCCCGATGATCGTCGTCATCTCCGGCGCGTACTGGGCGACGACCGGCGTCGTCCCGGTGGCGCTGAGGCTGCCGATCAGCAGGTCGTGGAAGCCGGGGGCCTGGCTGCGCGGGAACAGCACGAGCGGCTGGGCGGCGACGCGGCGCAGCGGCACGCGCTTGAGGGCGGCGAGCGGGATGACCGGAGGGCAGCGCCGCCACCATCCGCTCGCGCAACACGAGCTCGGCGGTGAGCTCGTCGAGCTCGTCGATCGGCGGTCGCACGAGGCCGACGTCGACGACGCCGGAGGCGACGGCCCGCAGCTGCTCGACCGTCGGCCGCTCGCGGATCTCGACCTCGACGCTCGGCCGCGCGGCCCGGAAGCGCTGGACGGCGCCGGGCACGATCGACAGCAGCGCGGAGCCGACGAAGTTGATCCGCAGCCGTCCGGTCTGGCCGGCGCCGATCCGCTGCGCGGTGGCGACCGCGCCGTCGAGCTCGCCGAGCAGCGCCCGGGCGTCGCGCAGGAACGCCTCGCCCGCCGGCGTCAGCTCGACGCGCCGCCGAGTGCGCGCGAGCAGCTGCGTACCCATCTCCGCCTCGAGCGCGTGGATCTGCTGGCTGAGCGGTGGCTGGGAGATGTGCAGCCGGGCGGCCGCGCGGCGGAAGTGCAGCTCCTCCGCGACGGCGACGAAATAGCGCAACTGACGAAGTTCCATCCTCACCCCCGTGATTGGTTTGCCAGATCAATCATGCCTGATTCGGTATTGGACACGATCAGACGACAGGCGTACGGTGGCCACCGCATGTCGTTTCTGTTGACGTGCCCCAATTGTGGGGTGAGAGAGGTAACGGATTTTGGCTTCGGGGGCGAGATCGCCGAGCGACCGAAGACGCGCCCTGAGTTCCGGGATCTGAACGCCTACAACTACTTCCGCCGCAACACCGCCGGCGTCCAGCGCGAGTGGTGGTATCACCGCTCCGGCTGCCGCGCCTGGTTCATCGCCGAGCGGAACACCTCGACCAACGAGGTCCTGTTCACCGCTCGGCCCGACGAGGTCGGAGGCCCGCCCACCCCACCCGCTGCTCCAGGCGACGGTGCCGAGCCGACCGGCGCAGCGCCTGGAGGGGTGGCATGACGCGCCTGCCCGAGCAGCCCGGCGAGCGCATCGCGCGCCACAAGCTGATCCGCTTCACCTTCGACGGAAAGACCGTCGAGGCCTACGAGGGCGACACGATCGGCTCGGCCCTGTACGCGGCCGGCCAGCGGACGTTCTCCCGCAGCTTCAAGTACCACCGCCGCCGCGGGCTGATGTGCTGCGCCGGTCAGTGCCCGAACTGCATCGTCGCCGTCGACGGCAACCCCGGCGCGCGCGCCTGCACCGAACCGGTGCGCGAGGGGATGGCGGTCGAGCACCTCAACGCCCGTCCCGGCCTCGAGTTCGACGCGATGCGGGCCACCGACATCGTCGGCGGGCCGTTCGTGCCCCCCGGCTTCTACTACAAGACGTTCATCCGGCCGCGGAAGTTCTGGCCGCTCTACGAGAAGGTCCTGCGCAACGCCGCCGGCCTCGGCAAGCTCCGCGAGCGCCAGGCCGACCGCGAGTGGCGCACCGAGTACCGCCGCCGTCACGCCGACGTGCTCGTCGTCGGCGGGGGCATCGCCGGGCTGAAGGCGGCCACCGTCGCCGCCGGCCTCGGGGCCGACGTCGTGCTCGTCGACGAAGGCGCCGAGCTCGGTGGCCAGGCGCTCGCCGAGGGCAACGCCGGCCACGATCGCGCCGCTCGTCGAGCAGGCCCGCGAGGCCGGCGTCGAGCTCCTCACCCGCGCCGCAGCTCTCGCCTACTTCGACGGCATGGTCCCGGTCTGGCAGGCCGAGACGCTGCATCAGATCCGCGCGCGGCATCACATCCTCGCCACCGGCACGATCGAGCAGCCGCTCGTGTTCGCCGGCAACGACCTGCCCGGCGTGATGCTCTCCGGCGGCGCCCGCCGGCTCGCCGCTCTCTACGCCGTCGCCCCCGGGCGCCGGGCCGTGATCGCCACGACCTCCGACCGCGGGCTGCACGCCGCGCTCGCGCTGCATCGCGTCGGCGTCGAGGTCCTCGCCGTCGGCCGATCTGCGCCCGCAGACGAGCGCCGCGGCCGCCCCGCTGCGGGAGCTCGGGATCGAGGTCCTGCAGTCGACGACACTGCTCGAGGCGAGCGGCCGCAAGCAGGTGAGCGCGGCGGTGCTCGGCCCGGTCGATTCCGGCTCCGGGCTGGCCGGCGGCGAGCGCAGCTTCGAATGCGATCTCGTCGTCGTCTCCGGCGGCGCGATCCCGGCGAGCTCGCTCGCGCTGCAGGCCGGAGCCAAGACCGCCTACGAGGACGCGCTCGGCCACTTCGCGATCCGCGAGACCCCCGCGGGCATCCACATCGCCGGCGAGCTCGCGGGCGAGGACGACGCCGGCGCCGCCGAGCACTCCGGCGCGCTGGCCGGCTACGCCGCCGCGCACGGCATCGGACTCGGCGACGCCGACTCCCGCCAGGCCGAGGACGCCGAGCGCGCGCATCTCACCGCTGTCACGCCGCGGCGCCGGTCGCCGTGCCGCCGAGCGCGTCGGGCACCGATCGCGGCAAGTGCTTCGCCTGCTTCTGCGAGGACGTCACCAGTAAGGACGTCGGCCTCGCGATCGCCGAGGGCTACGACTCGATCGAGCTCGCCAAGCGCTACACGACGGTCACCATGGGCCCATGCCAGGGCCGCATGTGCCAGGTGCCCTCGGTCCGGATGATGGCCCAGCAGACGGGGCAGAGCCTCGGCGACGTCGGTACGACGACCGCCCGCCCGCCGTGGGTGTCGGTGCCGATGGGCGTGCTCGGCGGCCGTCCCTTCGAGCCCGCCAAGCGCTCCTCGATCCACGGCCGCCACCGTGAGCTCGGGGCGACCGTCAAGTGGGCGGGCGACTGGCGCCGCGCCTACGACTACGGCGATCCCGAGGCCGAGGCGCTCGCCGTCAACCGCGCCGCGGGCCTGATCGACGTCTCCACCCTCGGCAAGATGCTCGTGCGCGGCCCCGACGCCGGCCGTTTCCTCGACCGCCTGTACCCGAACCGCTTCTCCAACCTCGCGCCGGGCCGGATCCGCTATGGCGTGATCAGCTCGGACGCCGGGCGGATCGTTGACGACGGCACCATCTGCCGGGTCGACGAGGACAGCTTCTACGTCACCACGACCTCGAGCGGCGCCGGGGCGATGGAGGAATGGTTCAGCTGGTGGCTGGCCGACTGGAAGCTCTCGGTCCACCTCACCGATCTCACCCAGGCGCTCTGAGCGCGGTCAACCTCGCCGGCCCACGCGCGCGGGAGATCATGGCCAAGGTCACCGATCTCGACTGCTCCTCGGAGGGCTTCAAGTACCTTGACGCCAAGCACGCGGCGATCGCCGGCGTGCAGTGCCTGATCCTGCGGATCGGCTTCGTCGGCGAGGTCGGCTACGAGATCCACTTCCCGGCCGCCTACGGCGAGCACGTCTGGGACGAGCTGCTCGCCGCCGGCGAGGAATACGGGATCCGGCCCTTCGGCCTCGAGCCCCAGCGCATCCTGCGCCTGCAGAAGATGCACATCCTCATCGGCCAGGACACCGACTCGGAGTCGACCCCGTTCGGCGCCGCGATGCCCTGGATCGTCAAGCTCGACAAGGAAGAGGACTTCATCGGCAAGTGGGCGCTCGAGCACTTCGCCGAGCAGCAGTCGCCGACCTCGCTCGTCGGCTTCACGATGGCCAACGGCCACGTTCCCACCGAGGGATCGGTCGTCCTCGACGAGCTCGGGGCGCCAGCCGGCCAGGTGACGAGCTCGCGTTACTCGCCGGTCCTCGGGCGGGTGATCGGGATGGCCTGGGTCCCGGCCTCGCTCGCCCACGATGGCGTCCACATCACCATCTCCGACGAGGAGCAGACGTACGGCGCCGAAGTCCAGACCCGACCGTTCTACGACCCCGACGGGGAGGTGCTGCGCTCGTGAGCCTCGAGTTCCTCAACCCAGACGCCGTCAGCCCCGACGAGCGATTCACCCCGGTCGCCCGCAGCCCGATGGAGCGCAAGGCCCGCGCTGCCGGGGCCCGGTTCGCCGTGCGCGACGGCTGGAACGTCGCGGTCGCCTACACCGATCCCGATCAGGAGCTCGAGCTGTGCCGCACGACGGCGGGCTGGTCCGACGTCTCGCACCTCGGCAAGCTCGAGGTGCAGGCGGCGTCGGAGGAGCTCGGCGCGATCCTCGCCGCGGCCGGCTGCGGGAGCGAGGTCAGCTTCGCGTTCGCCACCCGCTCGCAGGACGCTTGGTGGTGCCGGCTGACGCCGGTCCGCGCGGTCGTCATCTGCGACACCGCCGCTCTGCCCGCCCTGCGCGAGCGGCTGCTCGACGCCGCCGCGGCGGCCACCGCGCCCGCCACCGTGCTCGACGTGACGACGCTGTTCGCCGCCCTGACCATGGTCGGGCCGCAGAGCCGCGAGGTGTTCGCCCGCTTCTGCGCGCTCGACCTCCGTCCCCAGGCCACGCCGCTGGCCGCGCTGCGTCCAGGCTCGATCGCCCGCCAGCCCGGCATCCTCATCCGCGAGGACGAGGACCGGTTCCTGTTCCTGTTCGGCTGGGCGGTCGGTGACTACATGTGGACGGTGATCGACGACGCCGCCCGCCATCTCGGCGGAGGGCCGGTCGGCGCCGAGGCGCTCGGCCGGCTGCCCGCGCCCCAGCAGGAGGTGAGCGCCGGTGCTTGACATCTTCCGCAAGCGGCGGATGTGGTCCGGCCCGAAGGAGCTCAAGGACGCCTACGACGTCGTCATCATCGGTGGCGGCTCGCACGGCCTCGCCACCGCGTACTACCTCCAGAAGGAACACGGCATCCGCAACGTGGCGATCCTCGAGAAGCGCTACATCGGGTCGGGGGCCGCCGGGCGCAACACGACGATCCTGCGCGCCAACTACAAGACGCCCGAGGGCGCCCGTTTCTACGACGCGAGTGTCAAGCTCTACGAGGGCCTCTCGCAGGACCTCAACTTCAATCTCATGTTCTCGCAGTGCGGCCACCTCACCCTCGCCCACTCCGACCGCGCGATGTTCGTGATGGCGAACCGGGCCGAGGTCAACCGGCTCGGCGGCATCGACTCGCGGCTGATCGGACCCGACGAGGTCGCGGCGCTCGCCCCGGCGATGCAGGTCCACAACCCCGACGCGATCTATCCGATCACCGGCGCGCTCTACCACCCGCCCGGCGGGGTCATCCGCCACGACGCCGTCGTCTGGGGCTTCGCTCGCGGCGCCGATCGCGGAGGCGCGGAGATCCACCAGAACACCGAGGTCCTCGGCATCGACCGCACGAACGGCCGCGTCACCGGTGTGCGCACCAACCGCGGCACCGTCAAGGCCGGCGTCGTGCTCAACTGCACGGCGGGCTGGAGCACGCTGATCAACGACATGGCCGGCGTGCCGCTGCCGATCACCACCCACATCCTCCAGGCCTGCGTCACCGAGCCGATGAAGCCGATGCTCGACGTCGTCATCGTCTCCTCGCAGATGCACATCTACATCAGCCAGACCGACCGCGGCGAGTTTCTGCTCGGGGCCGAGATCGAGCCGTGGACGACCTACCGGATGCAGGGCACGCTCAACTTCCTCCAGGAGGTGTGCCGCCACGCGATGGAGCTGTTCCCGCAGCTCGAGCGCGCGCGCCTCCTCCGCAGCTGGGCCGGCCTGTGCGACCTCAGCCCGGACTACAGCCCGATCCTCGGCAAGACCGAGGTCGAGAACTTCCACGTCAGCGCGGGCTGGGGGACCTACGGCTTCAAGGCCGCGCCGATCGTCGGCAAGACGCTCGCCGAGCTCGTCGCCACCGGGCGCACGCCGGACCTCATCGCACCATTTGCCCTGGAGCGTTTCTACACGGACAGGCTGGTCTCCGAGCTAGCCGCCGCCGCCGTCAGTCACTGAGAGAGCAGGAGAGGGACATGAAGAGCAGCCTTGAGATCGCCCAGGAAGCCGAGCTTGAGCCGATCGATCAGATCGCCGAGCGGATCGGGCTGCTGCCCGACGAGGTCGAGCCCTACGGCCGCTTCAAGGCGAAGGTCTCCCTGTCGGTGATCGACCGCCTCAAGGAGGTCCAGGACGCCAAGGTCGTCTGCGTCACCGGTATGACTCCGACGAAGGCCGGCGAGGGCAAGACGACGACGCTCGTCGGTCTCACCCAGGGCCTCGGCGTGATCGGCAAGAACCCGGTCGCCTGCCTGCGCGAGGCGTCGGTCGGCCCGGTGTTCGGCGTCAAGGGCGGCGCGGCCGGCGGCGGCCTCTCCCAGGTCGTGCCGATGGAGGACCTCAACCTCCACTTCACCGGCGACATCCACGCCATCGGTGCCGCCAACAACCTGCTCGCGGCGATGATCGACGCCTCGATCCTCCACGGCAACCCGCACAAGATCGACGCCCTGCGGATCGGCTGGCGCCGCGCGGTCGACATGAACGACCGCGTGCTGCGGGACATCGTCGTCGGGCTCGGCGGACGGCCGAACGGCTACCCGCGTGAGACCGGCTTCGACATCACCGCCGCCTCCGAGGTGATGGCGATCATGGCCGTCGCCCGCGACCTGCACGACCTCCGTCGCCGCATCGGCAGCATCACCGCGGCCTACTCCTACGACGGGGGCAAGCCGGTCACCGCCGAGGATCTCGGCGCCGCCGGCGCGATGACCGTGCTGCTCAAGGACGCGCTCAAGCCCAATCTCGTGCAGACGCTCGAGGGCCAGCCGGTGATGATGCACTGCGGGCCGTTCGCCAACATCGCCCACGGCAACAACTCGCTGATCGCCGACCTGATCGGCATGAAGCTCGGCGACTACGTCGTCACCGAGTCGGGCTTCGGCTCTGACATGGGCATGGAGAAGTTCTTCGACATCGTCTGCCGCTTCGGCAAGCTGCGCCCGTCCGCGGCGGTGCTCGTCACCACCGTGCGGGCGATCAAGCACCACGGTGGCGTCGCCGACGATCCGCGCCTGGATGGGGACAGCGGCCACCGCGCGCTCGAGGCCGGCATGGCCAACGTCCGCCGGCACCTGGCGATCATCAGCGCCTTCGGCGTCCCCGCCGTGGTCGCGGTCAACCGCCGGCCCGGCGACAAGGACGAGGAGATCGAGCTCGTCAAGCGGCTCGCGCTCGAGGCCGGCGCCTTCGCCGCCGAGGTCAACGAGGGCTTCGAGCGCGGCGGTCCCGGCACGGCCGACCTCGCCGAGGCGGTCGTCGAGGCCTGCGAGCAACCCAACGATTTCCATCACCTCTACGCTGACGACGCCCCGATCAAGGAGAAGATCGAGGCGGTGGCCATCCGGGTCTACGGGGCCAAGGACGTCTTCTATTACCCTGAGGCCGAGAAGAAGATCGAGCAATTCACGAAAGATGGTCTCGTTCACTTCCCGGTCTGCATGGCCAAGACTCACCTCTCGCTCTCCTCCGATGCCAGCCTGCTCAACGCCCCCGAGGATTTCACCCTTCCGGTGCGCGACATCCGCGCCTACACTGGCGCGGGATGGCTGGTTCCTCTCTGCGGCGACATCACCCAGATGCCGGGCCTCGGTAAGACTCCGGCGGCCCTGAATGTCGACATCGACGCTGACGGACGGACAGTCGGACTGTTCTAGGAGCGCGCGGCGGGGGGCGCCGCGATGACTCAGGATTCGCGGCGCAAGTCACTTCACGAGGGAGCCAAGAAGGTCGAGCTGAGGGGGTCGGACGGCGACGGCAACGCCGGCAACGCCGGCGACGACGGCGCGGCGGCGGCCAAGCGCCCGAGCTTCAACGAGGCCGCCCACAAGCAGGCGTACTGGGAGACGACGGTTCGCCTGCCCTCGCGGCTGACCTCGAGCACGGGCAGCGGCCGCTTCGCCGACGGTGGCGTCGACGGCGACGTCGTCGCCCATGCCGGCAAGGCGGTGCTCGCGCTCGGGGCGCTCGGCGTCGTCTACGGCGATATCGGCACGAGCCCGCTCTACGCCGAGCAGGTCATCTTCACCGCCCACGCCAGGGCCGCGCAGGCCACCCCGGCCGGCGTCTACGGCGTGATCTCGCTCATCTTCTGGTCGCTGATGATCGTCGTCTCGATCAAGTACGCCGGGTTCATCATGCGGGCCCACAATCGCGGCGACGGCGGGATCATGGCCCTCACCGCGCTCGTCTCCCGCCACAAGGTGCCGCGCCGGGCGCTGCTCGTCACCCTCGGGATCTTCGGCGCCTCGCTGTTCTTCGGCGACGGCATGATCACCCCGGCGATCTCGGTGCTCTCCGCCGTTGAAGGACTCAACGTCGCCACGCCGGCGCTCAGCCATCTCATCCTGCCGATTTCGCTCGCCATTCTCCTCGGCCTATTCATGATCCAGAGCCGTGGAACCGGCACGGTCGGCTGGCTGTTCGGCCCGGTCATGCTGCTGTGGTTCAGCGTGCTCGCCGTGCTCGGCCTGCACGAGGTCATCCGGCACCCCGGCGTGCTCCAGGGGCTCGCGCCATCGTGGGGCGCCCGGTTCATGGTCAACCACGGCTTCCAGGCCTTCCTCGCGCTCGGCGGCGTCGTCCTGTGCGTGACCGGCGCCGAGGCGCTGTACGCCGATCGTGGCCACTTCGGACCGCACCCGATCCGGCTCGCGTGGTTCGTCGTCGTGCTCCCGGGTGTGCTGCTCAACTACCTCGGCCAGGGCGCCCTGATCCTCGCCCACCCCCAGGACCGGGTGAACCCGTTCTACCTGCTCGCGCCGAGCTGGGCGGTCGTGCCACTCGTCATTCTCGCCACCGTGGCGACGGTGATCGCCTCCCAGGCGGTCATCTCGGGCTCCTACTCCGTCGCCCGCCAGGCGGCGCAGCTCGGCTTCCTCCCCCGGCTCAAGGTGGTCCACACTTCGATGCTCGAGGGCCAGATCTACGTTCCGATCATCAACTGGACGCTGTGCATCGGGGTGATCGCGCTGATCCTCGCCTTCCAGCACTCGGCCAAGCTCGCCGACGCCTACGGGGTGGCGGTCACCGGCACCTTCATTCTCAACACCCTCCTGTTCCTCGCCATCGCCCGCGCGATGTGGCACACGCCGAAGTGGAAGCTCGCCTGCCTCGGCGCCCTGTTCCTCACCGTCGAGATCGCGTTCTTCACCTCCAACCTGGCCAAGATCTTCCACGGCGCCTGGCTGCCGCTCGTCGTCGGCTTCGTCGTCTCGATGGTGATGATCACCTGGCGCAGCGGACGGGAGATCGTGACCCGGAATCGCATCGCCCAGGAGGGACCGCTCGACGAGTTTCTTCAGCGGATGCCGGACATACGCCCGCCGGTCAAGCGCGTGCCGGGCACGGCCGTGTTCCTCAACCCGAGCAAGGACACCACCCCGCTCGCCCTCCGCGCCGAGATCGAGCACGTCCACGTGCTCCAGGAGAAGGTGGTGATCGTCTCGGTCGAGACGGTCAGCGTGCCGCACATCGAGCGCGCGGACCAGTTCACCGTCGACCTGCTCGGCCGCGGCACGACCCGCATCGTCCACGTCGCCGTCCGCTTCGGCTATCAGGATCCACCCGACGTCCCCCGCGCCCTGCGCCTCGCGCGCAAGGGCGGCCTGCTCGAGCGCAACCTCGACCTCGAGCACGCGTCGTATTTCGTCTCGCGGATCACGATCACGCCGAGCGACGAGTCCGGGCTGAGGTCATGGCGCAAGAAGCTGTTCGTCACCATGGCCCGCAACGCCGCCAGCCCGATCGACCACTTCCGCCTTCCGGGCGAGCGGACGGTGATGATGGGCTCGCAGGTCCCGGTCTAGGCGCTCCGGTCGCTTCAGGCGGTTCTCAGAGCGCGTCGGCGTTGAGCGGCGTCGGCGGGGTGCCGCCGCTGAGGTGCTCGAGCACGTTCTCGGCGGCGAGCAGCGCCATCGCCGTCCGGGTCTCGATCGTCGCCGACCCGAGGTGGGGGATGAGCACGACGTTCTCGAGCTCGAGCAGCCCGGGGTGGACGTCGGGCTCGTGCTCGAACACGTCGAGCGCCGCGCCCGCGATCGTCCCCGCCCGCAGCGCCGCGGCGAGTGCGGCCTCATCGACGATCGGTCCCCGGGCGGTGTTGACGAGATAGGCGGTGTCGCGCATCCGCGCGAGCCGGTCGCCGTCGATGAGGTGACGGGTTTCGGGGGTGAGCGGGCAGTGGATCGAGACCACGTCGCTGGACGGCAGCAGCTCGTCGAGCTCGAGCGCGCGGGCGCCGCCGAGCGCCTGCTCGACCTCGGGCGGCGCGGGACGGCGATTGCTGTAGGCGATCTCCATCCCGAAGGCGCGCGCCCGAGCGGCGGTCGCGCGACCGATCGCGCCGAGGCCGATCACCCCGAGCGTCTTGCCGGCCAGGCTGTGGCCGAGCATGAAGAACATGCTCCACGACCAGCGCTCACCGGCGCGGACCGCGCGCTCGCCCTCGCCGAGCCGGCGGGTGGCCATCAGGATCAGCGCCATCGCGAGGTCGGCGGTCGCGTCGGTGAGCACGCCGGGGGTGTTGGTGACCAGCACGCCCCGCTCGCTCGCCGCCGGCACGTCGATGTTGTCGTAGCCGACCGCGACGTTGGCCACGCAGCGCAGCTGCGGGCCGGCCGCGTCGAGCAGCGCGCCGTCGACGCGGTCGTGCAGCAGCGTCACCACGGCGTCCGCCCCGGCGACGGCCGCGTAGAGCTCCTCGGTCTCGAGCGGCCGGTCGTGTGGGGACACCCACAGGTCGGTGACCGCCCCGAGCGCGTCGAGAGCCGGCTGGGGGATGCGGCGTGTCACCACGACGCGCGGCCGTGCGGCGGTCCGTTCCATGACCGGGGGACTCATACCACACCGTTTCGCCCGGTGAAGACAAGATTGTCCACAACGGTGGTCTTGCGTCTCGCCCTGGTGGAATAATCATCGTCGGCGACATGGCCACCGACAACACAGGGGGGCGCGCCTCGACGGCGCGGAACAAAAGCGCTGCGGCAAACAGCGTGGGCGGCGATGCCCCCGTCCAGTCGCTCGTCGACAGCGCCGAGCAGGCGCTCCACAATTGGCTCGCCGCCGGCCGCTACCGCCAGGGCGACCGTCTGCCGCCCGAGCACGAGGTCGCGGCGATGCTCGGCGTCTCACGCGGGACGCTGCGCAGCGCGTTGCAGCGCCTCGAGCGGAGCGGCGAGATCGTCCGCCGGCAGGGCAGCGGCACGTTCGTCGGCCGGGCCGCCGTGCCGAGCGCGCTCGACGAGCGCCTCGAGCGCCTCGAGCCCTACTCGTCGGTCGCGGCCCGACGCGGGCTCACACTCACCGCACTCGACCTCACGATCGAGCGCCGCGCGGTCGGGGGCGACGCCGGCGAGGCGCTCGGGCTCGCGCCGACGGCGAGGGCGATGACCTTCTCACGCACGCTCGTCGCCGACGACCAGCCGATGGCGGTGATGTTCGACATCGTCCATCCGACCGTCACGCTGCCGCCCGAGGATGCGCTGCGCCGCGAGCTCGAGGGCGGCAAGATGGTGCTCGACGTGCTGATCGACGCCGGCGTGCCCGTCGCCTTCGCCCGCACGCGGGTCATCCCGTCGCTGCTCAGCCCGCGCGAGCGTGCGGGCAAGGTGCTCGGCGTGCGCACCACGACCGCGGTGCTCGAGCTCGAGGAGCTGATCTACGCCGGCCGTGACGAACGCGTCGCCTACTCGCGTGACCTGTTCGCCCCGGGTGCGATCGACGTGATGGTCATGCGCTCGCTCGAGCTCACCCGGCCGGCGCCGGTGGTCAATCTCCGCAACGGCCGCGGGAGCCGCGGCTCGTCCGCCGCCAAACGCCGCCGGCGTTGACCGCGCCCCGCCGCCAGGTGGGCTCGGTCGCCCGGGCGCTCGCGCTGCTCGATGCGCTCGCCGCCGGCGATGCCGGCCTCGGCGTCAACGAGCTCGCCCGGCGGATCGGCGTCAACGCGAGCACGGCGTCGCGGCTGCTGGCCACGCTCGAGGAGGCCCGCATCGTCGAGCGCGAACCGGGCGGCCCCTATCGGCTCGGCCTGCGCCTGGTCGAGCTCTCCGACCGCGTGCTCGCCCAGCTCGACGTGCGCGAGCTCGCGCGCCCGTGGCTCACTCAGCTCGTCGAGGCGACGGGGGAGACGGCGACCCTGTCGGTGCCCGGCGAGAGCGAGGCGATCACCGTCGATTTCGTGCCCTCGGCGTTCAGCGTCGCGAGCATGGCGCGGCTCGGACGCCCGAGCGTGCCGCACGCGACCGCGGCCGGGAAGGTGATGCTCGCCTTCGGCGGCGGGGACCTGACCGGGCTCGAGCTGACCGCGTTCACTGAGCGGACGATCGTCGACCGGGCGGCGCTCGCGGCCGAGCTCGAGCGCGTGCGGTCGAGCGGCGTCGCCGACGCGGTCGGCGAGCGCGAGCCCGATCTCAATGCGCTCGCGGCGCCGGTGCTCGGGCGCGCCGGCGCGCTGCTGGCCATCATCGGGCTCCAGGGTCCGGCACCACGGCTGCCGGCGTCGACCATGCGGGCCCTGCACGAGCCGCTGCGCACCGCGGCGGCGGCGGTCAGCCGCTCGCTCGGGCGAGCGGCCTGAGCCGGGACGCGCGCTCGGCCACGGCCACGAAGGAGGCGAACAGGCGTCGGTCGGTCTCCTCCTGCAGCTCCCACTGCACGGCGATCGACTGGGCGGCAGCGCCCGGCAGCTCGATCGCCTCGATCACGCCGTCGGGGGCGCGGGCCGCGACGGCGACGCCCTCGCCGAGCCGGTCGATGCTCTGGTGGTGGTAGCTGTTGACGCTCAGGCCGGGGCCGACGATCTCCGCGGGCCGGCTGCCGGGCTCGGTGGCCACGTCGTGGCCCGGGTGCTCGGGACCGGGATCGCCGGTGAGCCGGGCGCGGACGACCTCGCTCCAGCGGTCCCAGTCCCCGCCGGGATGCTCGTCGGCCGGTGGCGGCAGCTCGCTGTGGTCGGGGTGCAGGGTGCCTCCGAGGGCGACGTTGATCACCTGCATCCCGCGGCAGATCCCGAGCAGCGACAGCCCGGCGTCGATCGCCGCCCGCGCGAGCGCGAGCTCGCTCGCGTCACGCTGCGTGGAGTGCGCGGTGGCGGTGTGATGCGCCCGCCCGCCGTAAAGCGAGGGTTCGAGGTCGCGGCCGCCGGCGAGCAGCAGCCCGTCGAGGTGGGGGATGAGCGCGGCCGGGTCGGCGAGGTAGGGGACGACGAGCGAGGGCGCCCCGAGCTCCTCGAGCGGGCGGCTGAAGGCGATGCCGAGGTAGTCGCCGTGCTCGGTGAACCCGGTCGAGATCCCGATCAGCGGCACGATCAGCTCCAGGGGTACGGACTGTGCGAGACCGGGTGCAGATCGCCGGAGGCGAAACGCCCGTAGCGAAACGGATGCAGCAACGAGGAGTGCTCGCCGGCGAGCACGCGGGCGACCTCACGGCCGACGGCGATCATCTTGTAGCCGTGGTTGGAGTCGGCGGCCACGAACACGTTCGGCCGCATGTAGTCGAACACGGGGAAGCTGTCGACGGTGAATGCCCCGACCCCGCCCGAGCGCACGTGCCGGTAGTACTTGCGCCCGGACTCGAAGCGGGTGAGGCAGTGCGACAGGGCCGCCGACCACATGTCGGCGAAGCCGGGCTCGACCGACCCGCTCGGGTACGGATCGACCTCGAAGCGATCGCCGACGGGGAGCGGCTGCGCGCCACCCTGCACCGACTCTCGGTCGGGCTTGAAGTACACCCCCCACGGCTCGGCGGTGATGAGCCGGCCGTCGTCGTCGTGGAGCGGCTGGTCGCTGTCGACGTGCAGCACCGGCGAGGACCGGCCGTCGGAGGTGACGAAGCTCGCCGGGTCGATCTCGAGCTCGCCCTCCTGCAGGTACCAGTACGTCCACATCGGCAGATCCTCGTGCAGGCTGCCGTCGGGCTGGCGGACGTCGAGCCGGTCGGGGAGCCCGAGCATCTCCCACAGCGACGCGACCCACGGACCGACGGCGACGACCACCTGCCCGACGGCGATCGGGCCGTGACTCGTGCGGACGGTGGTGACGGCGCCGGAGCCGTCGAACTCGAAGCCGGTGACCTCGACGCCGGTGCGGATGTCCGCGCCGGCCTCGCGGGCCTTGTCGGCCAGCCCGTACATCGACTCGCGGTTGAAGGCGTACCCGCCGACGTGCTCGTGCAGGCAGACGGTGAGGCCGGGCGCCCGCCAGTCGTCATACAGCGCGCTCATGTGCCGCCTGACCTCGGCCTCGCCGACGTGCAGCTCCGACGGGTAGCCGATCCGCTGCTGGCGCTCGAACACCGCGGTGAGGTCACCCGCCTGCGCGTCGGGGCCGAGCGCGATGTAGCCGGTCTCGTGGTAGTGCAGCCGCTCGGGGTCGGACTCCCACACCTCGACGCACGCGGCCATCAGTTCCTGCATCGCCGGCTGGAAGTAGTTGTTGCGGATCACCCCGCAGGCGATCCCCGACGCGCCCGACCCGACGCCCATCTTGTCGACGAGCAGCACCTGCTCGCCACGCTTTGCCGCGTGCCACGCCGTCGATAGCCCGTGCACGCCGGCGCCGATCACCAGCACGGAGGTCGAGGAGGGGAGAGGCTCGGTCATCGTGGCTCCTTGGCGTCGTCGGCCTGCGTTGTCGCGCCCGGGCAATCAGCGGTATTGCGCCCTGGGCAATGCCGTTGCGCTGCAGGCATCGAGCCTAGCCCCGGCGGCGGTCGGAGTCAAAGGGTGGGCAGCTGAGCGACGCGTGGAGTCGCTCAGCTGCCCAGGCTCACCACCTGCCACCCCTTCCACAGCCCCGCCGATCGACCCGTGGGCCCGCGACCGCCGACCCGGGCAACCCAAATGCACCACCCAGCCGCGACCCCCCGGACAACCCCTGCCGCCGACCTTGCCACCGCCCCGGGCAACTGGTATAAACGCCCCGTGTACCAATTTGTACAGCCGCCGTCTGCTGCGTGACGGCGTTGCCGGTGTAGCGGGGGCTGTAGGGGTTGGAGATGATGAGAGGGTGAGGCCCGGACGCTGCCTAGAGTTCGGTCGCGACGGCGCGTGAACGCATCCGGTCGCGCCGCTCGGGTGCCGCGGCCGGGGGAAAGGAGCAGAGGATGGCGATTACGGAGAAGCCGGTCGAGGGAAGCGAGCATCTGTCCCCCTCGACGTTGTTCGGCGGCAGCGTGGAGACCGTCATGGCGACCCCGAGGATCGCCCCCGCGCCGAAGACCCTCGAGGAGGCGCGCAACCAGCCCGGCCGCGCCGAGAAGATCGAGAAGCTGACCAAGCTGATCGAGTCCCAGGGCATCAAGTACGTCTTCTTCCAGCAGGTATCGGTCACCGGCCGGGTGATGGGCAAGGGCGTCGTGTCCTCGTTCTTCCCCCAGGTCGCGCAGAAGGGCTACCAGCTCGTCTACGGCGCGACCGCCAACCTGTTCACCGACCGCTACGGCAACTACATCGGCTTCGGCCCCGAGGAGTCCGAGCTCGCCGCCATCGCCGACCTCGACACCTTCGCCGTGCTGCCGTGGGACAACCGCGTCGCGCGCGTGTACTGCGACTGCTACGACACCGAGACCGGCGAGCTCCTCGACGCCGACCCGCGCCAGAACCTCAAGCGCATCGCCCACGAGTTCGAGCAGGAGCTCGGCTACCAGTTCCTGATCGGCATCGAGCCGGAGATGATGTGGCTCAAGCTGACCGAGGACGGTGCCCCGCCCGAGGGCGTGACCAAGCCCTACTGCTACCACATCCATCAGTTCGAGGAGCTCCGTCCGGTGCTGCTCGACGTCGTCGAGTACGGGCAGGCGCTCGGGCTCGACATGAGCTACGGCGACCACGAGGACGCGCCCGGCCAGCTCGAGCTCAACTTCCGCTTCGACCGCCCGGTGCGCACGGCGGACAACATCACCACCTACCGGCAGGTGTGTGCCGCCGTCGGCCGCAAGCACGGGCTGCTGCCGACCTTCATGCCCAAGCCGTTCACCGGCGTCTCGGCCAACGGCCACCACCATCACTTCACCCTGATCGACGAGCAGGGCAACAACGTGTTCCACGATCCCGAGGGCCCGGCGCAGCTGTCGGAGATGGCGCGCCACTTCCTCGGCGGCATGCTCGAGCACTTCCCGGCGCTCATGTGCATCGGCAACCCGACCGTCAACTCGTACTGCCGCATGTGGGACACCGGGTTCTGGGCCCCGATCTACAAGAACTGGGGCTGGCAGAACCGCACGACCACCGTCCGCGTGGCCGCCGGCGGCCGCTTCGAGTACCGCGGCGTCGACTCGTCGTGCAACCCGTATCTGACCATCGCCACGCTGCTGCGGGCCGGGCTCGACGGCGTGCGGCGCAAGATCGACCCGGGGCCGCCTCAGCAGGGCAACACCTATGAGCTCCTGCAGCAGGGCGCGGACATCGAGAAGGTGCCCGACAGCCTCGGCGCCGCGCTCGACGCCCTGGCCAAGGACGACACGATCAAGGACGCGCTGCCCGGCCGGCTCTACAAGGTCTTCAGCCACTACAAGCGCGATGAATGGGAGCGCTACCTGGCCGCAGTCACCGACTGGGAGCGCGACGAATACCTCGAGGTGCTGCCCTAACCGGCGGCGCCCCGATCGGAGAGCAAGCCATGTGCGGAATCGCAGGAATCATCTACAAGAACGGGGACGGCGCGCATCGCATTGGCCGCGACATGACGGCGATGTTGCAGTCGATGAAGCACCGCGGGCCGGACTCGACTGGTTTCGCGCTCTACCGGCCACCGAGCCACGACCTCGTGCTGCGGATCAAGCTCGCCGACTCCGTCGACCGGGACGACCTCGAGTCGGTCGGGGACGTGCGCCGGCGGCGCCGGGACGTCGAGCAGCGGATCAAGGCCTCCGGTGCCCACGTCCATGACATGGAGGACAACAACGACTACAGCTTCACCGCCACCCTCAGCTACGAGGGTGATCTGAAGCGGCTCGCCGACTACGTCGAGTCGGTGCCGCGGGTGGAGGTGCTCTCGCTCGGCCACGCCCTGGAGATCATCAAGGACCTCGGCGATGCCCGCAGCGTCGGCGGCTCCTACCACCTCGACGACTACTTCGGCAGCCACGGGATCGGGCACGTGCGGATGGCCACCGAGTCCGACGTCGACATCTCCAACGCCCACCCGTACTGGGCGTACCCGTTCTCCGACGTCGCCGTCGTCCACAACGGTCAGCTCACCAACTACCACCAGTGGCGCCGCCGGCTCGAGTCACTCGGCCACCGGTTCGCCTCCGACTGCGACTCGGAGATCATCGCCGTCTACCTCGCCGAGCGGATGGCGAACGGGGACTCGCTCGAGGACGCGATGCGGCGCAGCCTCGAGGAGCTCGACGGCGTGTTCACCTACATCTGCGTGAGCGAGGACGCGCTCGGCATGGCCAAGGACGAGCTCGCGGCCAAGCCGCTCGTGCTCTACGAGGGCGAGGACATGGTCGCGCTCGCCTCCGAGGAGATCGCGATCCGCGCGGTGATCGATCGCGAGATCGACACCTACGACCCCTATGAGAGCGAGGTGATGGTATGGAAGCGGTAACCGCCCCCGGCCAGGAGCGCGAGCCGCGCTTCGACCCGCGCGGGCTCGTCGAGCTCGACGAGCGGGTGCCGCGGATCGCCGAGGTCGACGGCGACCGGGCGGTATTCGACGCCCGCGAGCTGACCACCCGCCAGATCAACCTCGAGCTGCGCCGCCTCCTCTACGAGGAGGGCGTCCATGACGTCACGGTGCGGAACCCGGGTGCCCGCCACTCGCTCGGCGTCGGCATCCTCAGCCGCTGCCGGATCACCTTCGAGGGCAGCCTCGGGTACTTCGCCTGCGGCATGATCGACGGCCCCGAGGTGCACATCACCGGTCGCGTCGGCTGGTCGGCCTGCGAGAACATGATGTCCGGCACGGTGGTCATCGACGGTAACGCCGGCTCGCTCACCGGCGCGGCCATACGTGGCGGCGATCTCGTCGTCAGGGGCCAGGTCGGGGCCCGCAGCGGCATCGACCAGAAGGGCGGCACGATCATCTCGATGGGTGACGCGGGGTCGATGACCGGGATTCATGATGCAGCGCGGCCGGATGATCATCGGCGGCAACGTCGGGCCCGGCCTCGGCGACTCGATGTACGACGGCACGATCTACGTCGCCGGCAAGGTCAAGTCGCTCGGCGTCGACTGCGTCCCCGGCGAGTGGACCGACGCCGACACCGAGTTCGTGCAGCGCAAGTTCTCCATCTACGAGCTGGGCTCACCGCCCGAGCTGCAGAAGTTCGTCTGCGGCAAGAAGCTCTACAACTACGACTCGCTCGAGCCGTCCGAGCGCAAGCTCGTGCTCTGAGATAGGAGCCCACCCACCCATGGCCGACGAAAACGCACCCACGCGCCGCAACCAGCTCGGACACAGCCGGATCTTCACCCCCGAGGTCATCGACGACATCCACGTCAAGTCCGAGCTCGGCCGCTACCGCATGCGCGGCTTCTCGATGTTCAAGAAGATCCCGCACTGGGACGAGCTGATGTTCATGCCGGGTACCCTCACGCGGTTCGTGATCGAGGGCTACCGGGAGAAGTGCGTGACCAGGACGGTGCTCGGGGCGCGCTTTGCCAAGAAGCCGATCGAGCTCGACATCCCGATCTACATCACCGGGATGAGCTTCGGCGCGCTGTCGCTCGAGGCCAAGATGGCGCTCGCCAAGGGCGCCTCGATGGCCGGCACCGCGACCTGCTCGGGCGAGGGCGGGATGATCCCGCCGGAGCGTGACCTCTCGACGAAGTGGTACTACCAGGTGATCCAGAGCCGCTACGGCTTCAACCCCCACCACCTGATGCTTGCCGACGCGGTCGAGTTCTTCATCGGCCAGGGTTGCAAGGTCGGCCTCGGCGGCCACCTGATGGGCCAGAAGGTGACCGAGCAGGTGGCCGAGATGCGCTCCCTGCCAGCCGGCATCGACCAGCGCTCGCCGGCGCGCCACCCCGACTGGCTCGGTCCCGACGACCTGTCGCTCAAGATCCAGGAGGTCCGCGAGGCGACGAACTACGAGGTCCCGATCCAGCTCAAGCTCGGGGCCGCGCGGGTCTACGACGACGTCCGCATGGCCGCCAAGTGCGGGCCGGACATCATCTACCTCGACGGCGCCGAGGGCGGCACCGGCGCGGGACCCCACACCGCGACCGAGGAGACCGGCATCCCGCTGATGGCGGCGATCCCCGAGGCCCGCCGCGCCCTCGAGGACGTCGGCATGGCCGACGAGATCGACCTCGTCGTCGCCGGCGGCATCCGCAACGGCGGCGACGTCGCCAAGGCGCTCGCGCTCGGGGCTGACGCGATCGCGATCGGGCACTCGGCGCTGATGGCGCTCAACTGCAACAAGGAGATCCCTGGCGTCACCGACTACGAGGGCACCGTCGGCGTACCGGCGGGCTCCTGCTACCACTGCCACACCGGGCGCTGCCCGGTCGGCGTGGCCACGCAGGACCCCGAGCTGCGCAAGCGGCTCGTCGTCGACGAAGCGGCCACTCGCGTGTACAACTTCCTGCACACGCTGACCCTCGAGTGCCAGATGCTGGCTCGGGCCTGCGGCAAGACCAACGTCCACAGCCTCGAGCCCGAGGACCTGTGCGCGCTGACCACCGAGGCGGCGGCGATGGCCAAGGTGCCGCTCGCCGGCACCGACTACATCCCCGGCCTGTCCGAGGACCGGGCGCTGAATGAGATCAAGCGCCTGCTCGAGCGTCACATCGAGAACCCGATCGACTACCTCGCGCCCGAGCACGAGGGCGTCACCCAGGCTCAGTGAGGTGAGCGCAATGAGTGAGACAGGCCACCATCTCCCCGCCGAGCCGCAGAAGATCGTCTCGATCGACTCCGAGTACCTCTCCGGCCGCCGGCTCCCCTACCAGGAGGACATCTCGCTCGTCGACGACATCGACCTGATGGCGGCGACTCCGGGCCAGGACCTCAATTGGCTCGAGGATGTCGAGCTGCTCGAGGAGGAGGGCATGCCGGCGGTGTTCGATCGCTACTCGAACTCGTTCGTGAAGATCTACTTCCCGATCCCGGCGGGCCGGGAGGACGAGATCGCGCGCAAGGTGCTGATCAAGCACCTGCAGTCCGGCAACTCGTACGGGATCGCGCTCAAGGAGCGCCACTGCAAGTTCCCCCAGCCCGAGCTCGGGCCGTGGGTGTCGGGATCGCGCACGGTCGGCACCGACTATCACCCCTCGGTGCTCGAGGGGTGGGAGCCGCCCGAGCACTGATCCGTGGCCACGGCAGCCTCTCCGTCAGCTGTGGTCACCCGCAGTGACACGCCCCTGCCGCGCTCGATCCGCAAGGGACCGCGGATCACCCTGACCTGCGAGTGCGGGGAGCGCCAGTACCTGCACTACGGCGAGATCTGGACGTGCGAGAAGTGCGGCCGCCGCTGGAACACCGAGCGGATCCCGATGGAGCAGTACGCCGAGCTGCGCAAGGCACAGCTTCGGTACCGGCGCACGCCGATCATCGTCAGCACGCTCGCGCTCGTCTGCGTGATCGCGTTCGTCATCGCCGGCCGGGCCGTCGCCGGGCTGGTCGTGATCGCGCTCGCCGCCACGACGTACGGCATCTTCGTGCGACCGACGTATCGCCGCCGGTACCAGAGCGCAGCGGCGGATCTGCCGACCTGGAAGATTGAGCCCGAGTAGCCCTCGGGGCCGGCCGTCGCGCGCGGTGGTCATCGGGGCCGGGTTCGCCGGCCTCGCTGCCGCCGACGAGCTCCAGCGGGCCGGCGTCGAGGTCGAGGTGGTCGAGGCGCGCGACCGAGTCGGCGGGCGGGTGTGGTCCGTGCCCTTCGCCGGGGCCACCGCCGAGCGTGGCGCCGAGTTCGTGATGCCCGACTACGCGGTGATGCGCGCGTTGACCGACCGCTTCGGCCTGCGGCTCGTGCGCAAGGGCACCCTCTACGGCCACCGCGAGCCGCGAGGCGGCGCGGGCGTGACCATGGACGAGGTGGGGGAGGGACTCGCGCGGGTCGCCGGCATGCCCCGCCGCGCCGGCGAGGACGTCGCCGGGGCGCTGCTCCGCGCCGGGCTCGCCCCGGGGGTGCGGGAGGCGATCGCCGCCCGGGTCGAGGTGAGCTGCACCGTGGCCGCCGGCGACCTCGACGAGAGCACCCTGCACGAGGGCGCGGGTGCCTTCGGGCGCTTCGACACCCACACGATCGAGGGCGGCAACGACATGCTCGCCCGGGCCCTCGCGTCCGAGCTCGGCGAGCGGCTCAGGCTCTCGGCTCCCGTGCATGAGGTGCACTGGGGCGGCGATGCCGTGCGGGTGAGCGGCCCGGGGGTCGAGGCGGCCGCCGACCGGCTCGTGCTCGCCGTTCCCGCGAGCGTCACGGACGAGATCGCCTTCGACCCGCCGCTGCCGCCGGCCAAGCGGCGCGCGCTCGCCGACGTGCGCGTCGGGTACGCGGCCAAGCTGTTCGTCCGCCTCAGCGCGCCGGCGCCACCGAGCGCGACGCTGTCGGTGCCCGAGCGCTACTGGTGCTACACGCAGCTCGGCGCCGACGGCGAGCCGCTCCCCTTCGTCGGCGCCTTCGCCGGCACCGCCGACGCGCTGGCCGCGCTCGCCGTGCAGGACGGGCCGCAGCGATGGCTGCACTCGCTCGCTGTCCTGCGCCCGGACCTCGCGCTCGATCCCGGCGAGGCCTTCGTCGCCACCTGGAGCGACGATCCCTGGGTGCGGGGCTCGTACTCGGCGCGCTCGACCGGCTCGCCGATGGACACCGCGGCCCTCGCCGCCCCGGTCGGCCCGATCGCCTTCGCCGGTGAGCACACCGCGGGCGAGTGGCATGGCCTGATGGAGGGCGGCCTGCGCAGCGGGGTCCGGGCGGCGCGCCAGCTGCTCGACGCCTAGGCTCGCTCGACCGTCACTTCGATCCCGTGCACGGTCGTGCTCGCGCCCATGTCGCCGGGCACGCCCGGGTTGAGCGCGTTGACGTTGGCCCCACCCGGCTCGAGCTTCGGCCAGCGGCCCTTCGGTGATAACGCGACGCCCGGCGGCACGACGTCGGAGACCCGCAGCGTCAGCGTGACCCGACCGACCTCGTTGCTGAGCTCGACGGCGTCACCGTCGTCGAGGCCGCGCTCGGCGGCGTCGCGCGGGTGCAGGGCGACCGCGGCCGCGCCGACGCGCTGCCTGAGCTTCGGCTCGTTGGCGAAGCTGTCGTTCATCCTCCAGCGCGACGCCGGCGTGAGCAGGCGCAGCCGCCCCGGCTGGGGCCGCGGATCGGCCCACGGCTCGGCGACGCGGGGCAGGCCCTCGGCGGCCGCGGCCGCCGAGGCGAGCTCGATCCGGCCGCTCGCGGTCGGAAACCGCAGGTCGGCGAACTGGATGCGCGGCCCGGGCGAGGCCCACACCGTGCCGCGCTGGGCGAGTGCCGCGAAGTCGAGACCGATCCCGCTGCGGGCGAGCAACTGCTCGAGCACGTCCGCGTCGCTCTCGTGGAGTGCGGGCTCGCCGAAATCCATCGCCGTGGCGAGGCGGCGAAAGATCTCGCTGTTGGGCAGCGCCTCGCCGGGCGGCTCGATCGCCTTGACCTGGGCGGAGAGGGAATGGTTGAAGTAGGAGACGACGAGGTCGTCGCTCTCGAGGAAGCTCGCGGCCGGCAGCACGACGTCGGCGAGCTCGGTGGTGTCGGTGGCGAACAGATCGATGGCCACGGTGAACAGGTCCTCGCGCTGCAGCGCACGACGCAGCCGCGCCTGCTGGGGATTGGAGGCGGCGATGTTGATGTTCCAGGCGATCAGGCCGCGCGCCCGCGCCGGGTCCTCGAGGCAGGCCACGAGGTCCATATGGCTGACCGCCACCGGCGCGTCCGCCGGCTCGGGGCCGCTGACGTAGTCCTCGTCGATCGCGCGGGTCTCGGCGCCGTTGAGGTAGAGCAGGCCCGGCGCCCGGGCGCCCGAGGTTGCCGCTCAGCGCCGCGAGCTGCCCGACTGCGCGCACAGCATTACCGCCCCGGGGCTGGCGCTGGAAGCCCTGGCCGATCCACAGCAGCGATGGGCCGGTGCCGTACACGTGCGCCACCTGCTCGATCAGCTTCGCCGGCACACCGCTCACGCGCTCGCACCACTCCGGCGAGCATTCCTCGAGCAGCACCGTGACCTCGTCGAGACCGGTGGCGCAGCGGTCGAGGAACGTCCGATCGAGCAGCCCGTCCCGCCACATCACGTGGGCCAGCGCGTAGGCCAGCGCGGCGTCGCTGCCCGGGAACGGCTGCAGGTGGATGGCGGCCGCCGCCGCCGTCGGCGTCCGGATCGGGTCGACGACGACCACCGTCCCCGGAGCCTCCGGCAGCCAGTGGTCGTGCTGGTGGGGCGCCGACGCCGAAGGATTCGCCCCCCACACGAGGATGCACGCGCTGTCGCGGGCCGTCCGCGGGTCGAAGCCGTCGGCCGAGGTCCCGTAGAGGTACTCGAGCGCCATGTGGCCGGCCTTGTTGCAGATCGTGTCGGGATCGACCTCACGCGCGCCGAGGCGGCGCAGAAACCGCAGGGGGAAGCCGTACCCGAGCTGGGCGAAGGTCCCGGTGTAGTGGGTGTTGAGGATCGTCGGCGCGCCCGCGTCGTCGATGATCTCCCGCCAGCGCGCGGCGATCAGCCCGGTCGCGTGGGGCCAGCTCACCGTCCGGAAGCGGCCGCTGCCCTTGGGGCCGTCGCGCAGCAGCGGCGCGGTGAGTCGGACCGACGGGTCGAGCAGCGCTCCGTTATAGGCGGCGGCGCACTTCGTGCACAGGCGCCCGCGGCTGACCGGGTGGTCGCGGTCGCCGCGGACGTGACGGACCCGCCCGTCGCGCACGGCGACCTCGACGCCGCACGAGTCGTAGCAGTCGCGCGGGCACGTCGTGAGGATCCTCCGCTCGGCCGGAGCCGCCGCGGGGGATCCTCCCGCCGATTCGCCGCGCGGGCTCAGTGCACGATCAGCACGTCGCAGTGGGCCCGATGCGAGACGCCCTCGCTCACGCTGTTGCCGAGCATCCGCTGCACGAAGCCGAGCTCCCGGGTGCCGACGACGATCAGGTCGGCGTTGCGGTCGCCGGCCGCGGCGACGATCGAGTCCGCGGGGTGACCGACGGCATCGATGTAGTCGGCCGTCAGGCCGTGCTCGTCCAAGTAGGACTTCGCCGCGGCGAGGTCGCCCATGACGACATCGGCGTCGTCCTGCGGATCGGCGCCCAGCGAGCGGCCGCCGGTCGGCGTGGTCACGGCCCCGACGCTGGTGATGACCAGCTTGGAGTCGAACGCCTTGGCCAGGTCCACGGCGCGCTCGAGTGCGCGCTTGGCCGGATCGGTCCCGTCGTAGCCGACGATGATGGTCTGCATCTCAGTCTCCTTACCGGTCAGCTGCCGACGGCGGTCGTCGCCGGCATGCCGAGCATCGCCCGCTCGGCCTCGTCGGGCACCTGCGGGACGTCCTCGCGCATGTGCACCGTCTCCTTGTCCTGGACGACGCGCCGGTAGACGAACAGCAGCAGCGAGGCGATCAGCACGCCGACGCCGATCCAGAAGTCGGTCCAGGTGCCGTAGCCGTTGAGCTTGGGCGCGAGTGCCCCGACGATCAGGAACACGACGTTCAGTGCGCAGAGGAAGGCGGCCATCGGCACCCAGCCGCTGCTGAGCTTGATCGGTCTCGGCCAGTTCGGCCGGTCGCGGCGTAGGAGGACAAAGCCGCTGAGGGCGAAGATGTGCGCGAGCACGTAGCCGATATTGCTCATGTAGAGGATGGCGAGGTTCGACTTGATGAGGATGACGAGCAGCACGTTGACCCCGAGGTCCATCGTCATCGCCCGGGCCGGGACGTGATGCTTGTTCAACACGCCGAACTGCTTGATCGTCATTCCGGCGCGAGAGATGCCGAATAGGGCCCGTCCGGCGTCCGCGGTGGAGGAGGTCATCGACAGCAGCAGCGCGGCGATGATGCAGATGGTGAAGAAGCCCGTGGCACCGTGGCCGACGATCGTGGTCATTGCCTGGGTGTAGAACTCGCCCTCCGCCGTGGCCGACGGGACGGCGCCGGTCACGCCGCCGAGGCCGAGCGGCAGCAGCACGCAGATCGCCAGCATGAAGACCGCGGAGCTGCGCAGTGCGATGTGGGTGTCACGCTCGCTCTTGTACTCGGGGGCGAAGGTCGCACAGACCTCTGATGCGTACGTTGACCAGCAGAGGATGAACATGTAGACGAGCGCGAGCTTGATCCCACCCCACGGCCCGGTGAACGTCGCGTGCACGTTGGAGGCATGCCAGTCGCCGCTGATGAACGGGCCGACGATGAACAGGGTGAGCGGGATCATCAGCAGCGCCGCGCACGCGT
The DNA here is from genome assembly GCA_963752905.1 of uncultured Solirubrobacterales bacterium. Classification (GTDB taxonomy): domain Bacteria; phylum Actinomycetota; class Thermoleophilia; order Solirubrobacterales; family Solirubrobacteraceae; genus Palsa-465. The sequence goes on along the minus strand of CAVWAC010000003.1, from coordinate 156,201 downwards.
ACGTGAACCACACTGCGAGCCGGAGGCCGAACACGTTGAAGCCCCAGACGAAAATGATGCAGCCGATCGCGATGAAATGGGCGAGACCGAGGTGGTTGGCGAAGATCGTCACCGTCCACGTCGACTTCGGCCACCACTGCGCGACGGCGAGGTCGCCGATGATCTTGCCGAAGATCGAGAGCACGACCGACCACCCGATCCAGTAGCCGAACGCCGCCAGCGGGCCGACGAGCGTCGTGTAGCGACGCCAGCCCTCATGGGCATAGAGCGAGATGCCACCGCTGCGGTGGCCGAACATCGTCGCCGGCTCGGAGTAGATCCAGGCCTGCAGTGCTCCGATCAGCGCCGAGGTGCCCCAAAGAATGACCGAACCCGTCGTGCCGAAGATGCCCAGCGTGAAACCCAGGCTGGCAAGAAGGAAGCCCGGATTGCAGAGCGCAATCACAAACCCATCCCACCAACGCAGCGTCTTGAGGAGCTGCACCTCCTCAACGGTGGCAGTAGCCAATTCTCTCACCCTCCTGGGACCATCGGGCCCCGGTCGCTTTCACGTGTGAAACCGCACGTGGTCGCTTGCGAGCGCTCTTATACCAGTTTGTTCAAAAGGGGTCAAAGAATTCTCGTGCCATCATGCATACGTGGCCGCAGTTACCGATATTCACCGCCCCGACGCGAACGATCTCGCCGGCTCCGGGCCCGGGCGGCCGGTGCTGCTCGGCACCCTGTCGGTGCGGATCGACCCCGATGCCGAGCGGATGGCCCTCGAGAGCGCGCTCGAGGCCGGCAGCGCGCTGATCCTGGCCAACGTCATGTTCCTGCGGCCGATGCCGCTGACGAACGTGCTCGCGCCCGAGTGGGCCAACCTCCCCCATGAGGAGGATCTCGAAGCGGTCCGCGGCACCGCCGCCCGGTCCGCGGCCCTCGGGATCCGCACCGAGCTGCTGCGCATCTCGAGCCCCCGGCCGGTCACCGCGCTGATCGAGCTCGCCGCCGAACGCGAGGCCGGATTGCTCGTGTTCGGTCCGGAGCGCTCGCTGCTGCCGCGGCGGCGGTTCCGCTCGGCGGCCAAGGCGGTCCGCCGCGACGCGCCCTGTCTGGTCTGGATCGGCGGGGAGAACTAGCTTCTCGGCTATTCGCGCGCCTCGGCGCGCTCGCGGACCTCGCGCAGCGTGCCGAACCGCCCGGTGTAGAACAGCAGCGGCTGGCCGTCCTCCTGATGGGCGAGATGCTCGACCTCGCCGATCCACAGCACATGGTCGCCGACCGGGTGGACGTCGACGACCCGGCAGACAAGCTGGGCGAGGGCGCCCTCGAGCAGCGGCAGGCCCTCGCGCCAGACGAACCGCGGCTCCTCCGGCGCGGTGCGCTGGGCGGCGAAGTGCGCGGCGAAGTCCTCCTGGTCGTGGGCGAGCACGCTCACCCCGTAGCGGCGCGTGCGCGGCAGCATCTCGTTCATCCGGCAGCGGCCGAGCGAGACGAGCACGAGCGGCGGGCGCAGCGACACCGACAGGAACGCGTTGGCGGTCATCCCGTGGATCGTGTCCCGCTCGAGCGTGGTCACGACCGTCACCCCGGTCGCGAAGCGGCCCATCACCTGGCGCAGCTCGCGGGCCGCCCGCTCGACGGCGGCGGCCTTCGGTGTGAGCCGGGCCACGCCGCTCGGCGGCGCGAGGCCGTGCCGGGGCGCCTCCGGGGAGGGCCGCGCACGCCCCGCGGGGGAGCGCAGCGGCGGCATCAGGCCGCTGCTCTGCGTGGGACGGGCCACCCTGGTGAGGCGCGCTACACCTTCGCGCTCGGTCACCGGCGCCACGATACTCCCACCGTTCGCCGGGTCGCCACGTCAGCACCTCGCCGGGTCATGACCGCGGGCGCGTCTTGTCGGGGTCGTAGAACGGGAAGCGCACCACCTGGGCGGGAATCCGCTTCTGGAGGCCGTCGAGCTTGCCGACCTCGACCTCCGAGCCGATCTCGGCGTACTGGACGCTCATCCGGCACAGCGCGATCGAGCGCTTCAGCGTCGGGCTGCGTGTGCCGCTCGTCACCACCCCGACGCGCTGGCGGCCGACGTACACCTCGTCGCCGTGACCGGCCGTCTCGTTGCCCTCGAGCTCGAGCCCGACGAGCCGGCGCTGGGGGTGCGCCTTGCGCTCGAGCAGCGCGCCGCGGCCGATGAAGTCCTCGTCGTCGGCGAGCGCGACGGCGAAGCCGATCCCGGCCTCGAACGGGTCGACCTGGTCGTCGAACTCGTAGCCGGCGAAGATCAGCCCCGACTCGATCCGCAGGATGTCGAGCGCCTCGAGCCCGAGCGGCAGCAGGCCGCGGGGTTGGCCGGTCGCCCAGATCGCGTCCCATACGTCCGGCGCGTCCGTCGGGTGGCACCACACCTCGTAGCCGAGCTCGCCGGTATATCCCGTGCGGGACACGACGATCGGGATGCCGTCGTAGCCGCCGATCCGCCCGACGAGGAAGCGGAACCACTTCAGCTCGGGCAGGCTCGGCTGGGTCGGCGGCGTCCACACGATCTCGGCCAGGGTGTCGCGGCTCTCGGGGCCCTGGACGGCGATGTTGTGGAGCTGGTCGGTCGTGGGCTTGACCCACACCCGCAGTCCGTCCCGCGCCGCGACCTCGCGCAGCCACACCCCGTCGTACTCGTCGCCGCCGACGAAGCGGAAGTTGTCCTGGCCGAGGCGGAACACCGTCGCGTCGTCGATCATCCCGCCGGTCTCGTTGCACAGCGCCGTGTACACGACCTGGCCGACCGACAGCTTGCGCGCGTTGCGGGTGATCGTCCGCTGCATCAGCGTCTCGGCGTCGGGACCGAGGATCTCCCACTTGCGCAGCGGCGAGAGATCCATCACCGCGACGCGCTCACGACACGCCCAGTACTCGGCGATCGCCCCCTCGTTGTTGAAGCAGTGGGGCAGCCAGTAGCCGCGGTACTCGACGAAGCTCTTGGTCAGCTCGGAGGTGCGGGGGTGGAACGCGGTCTCCTGGGTCAGGGCCGCGGGGGCGTCGGCGGTCACGCGGCGGGCGATGGCCACCGAGAAGCGGTTCTCCCGCGGGTAGACGCGCACATGGACATCTGTCACCTCCCAGGCATTCGAGGGGTCTATGTCGTCGGGGCACGCCGATGAGGCGCACACCAGGTCGGTCAGGGCCCGCAGCATCACATAGTCGCCGGGCCGTGACCACGGCTCGTCGCCGACCAGCTGCAGGTCGCGGTCAAAGGCCGTGTTGAAGAAGAAGTTGAGCGCCGGCCAGCCCTTTCGCGGGGCGATCTCGAATCCGCGCAGCGCGCCGTTGAAGTTGTCCGTGCAGTTGATGTGCCCGGGGTAGCCGAGATCCTCGTAGTACTTGGCCTGACAGGCGAGGGCGAACGAGTCGTGGCGGCCGACGGTGTCGCGCACGACCTCGCACAGCGGGTCGAGGTCGAGGTCGAAGAACTTGGCGTACAGGCCGGGCATCGGGTAGGCGTTGCCCATCAGCGTGCGGGTCACGGTCGCGTCGAGCCCCCGCTCGAGCCCCGCCTCGAGCTTCTGGCGGTTGAAGGCGAGGAAGTCCGAGCACTGGCGGCCCGCCACGTCGATGATCTGAACGTACTCGCCGGCCGTGACCTCGTAGCTGCTCGCCGTGGCGGCGTCGATCGCGGAAATCGAGCCGGGGCTCGGCCAGCGGCGGCGGCAGCTCGACCTCGGCCCGCGGCCGCGGCACCGCCCGGCGGACCTCGACGAGCAGCTCGGAGGCGGGAAGCTCCCCGTCGATCACGAGGCCCCCCGGCGCCGCGACGACGAGCACCGCGGCCGCATGGGCGACGAGCTCGACCTCGCCGCCGCGATCGCCCCCGTCATCGAGCAGCCGGGCGCAGCGGGCGTCGCGGGGATCGAGCCCGAGCGCATGAAGCTCGCGCAGGAACGCGCCCGAGGCGCCGTTTCGGGCGGCGGCGCCCTCGAGCAGCCCGGTGAGCACCGTCGCCGGGGCATCGCCGCGCAGCCCGACGGCCCCCGACGCGTCGCCACCCTCCGGCCCGAGTGCCGTCACCTCGGCGACCTGGCCCCCGTAGCGGTCGACGATCCGGACCCGGTCGTCGCCCTGTACGGCGATGACCGTGGCCCCGGACGGGCGCACGAGATACGTCTCGAGCGCCGGGTCGCGGGGCCGCAGCCCGCCGGTCAGCAGCGGTGCGCTGGGGGTGAGGGTCGCCATCGCCGGCGCTCGCGGCCTACGAGGCCGCGCCGGCTGTCTGTTGTTCGACCTCGGCGAGCAGCGTTTCGGCGAGCTTGCGCTTGCCGTCGGCGTCGAGCTTCTTGAGCTCGTTCTCGACCGCGCGCCGGTTGTAGGTCTGGTTCCAGTAGTCGAGGCTCTCGAAGCCGAGCAGCACCGCCTTGCCGACGAACTGGCGCAGGACCTCGTTGGTCGGGCCCATCACCCAGCCGGCCTTGGCGTCGCGCACGTAGCGCTCGAGCTCCATGTCCCGCTTGTAGCCCGAGCCGCCGCTCGCGTGGAGCATCTTGTCGACGACGTGGGCGGTGTTCTTGGCCGCCTCGAACTTGATCTGCCACGCCCAGTGCAGGAAGTTGGCCCGGGCGAACTCGCCGGGCGGCGGCTGCACGGTGTTGTGCTGGGTGGCGTTGTCCATCGCCTGGGCGACCGAGAACGCGAACAGCCGGCAGGCGTTCGTGTCCATCACCGCCTCGCCGACGTAGTCCTGGATCGTCGGGTAGTCGGCGACCCGGAGGCCGACGTCGACGTGCCGCTTGCGCGTCGTCTGGCGCTTGGCGATGTCGATCGCGCCGAGCGCGAGCCCGTTCCACACCGAGGAGGAGCCGAGCAGGAACCAGGGGTCGACGGACTCGTCGTTGGAGGCAGCGCCGTCGCCCTCGGGGCCGAGGATCTGCGTGGCCGGGATCTCGACGCCTTCGACCTCGATCGGGCCGGATTGGTTGCCGCGCAATCCGAGCGCGTCCCACGAGGACGGGTGCGACTTGACGTGCTCGCCGTCGATCACGAACACCGACAGGTCGTCGTAGCCCGAGAAGTCCGGGCTCGTCGTCTGCACGACGTAGAAGTCGGCGAAGCCGCCCGACGTCGTCCACGACGCCTTCTTGCGCACCTTGTAGCCGCCGTTGGAGCGCTCGGCGCCCGAGGAGATCGGGTACCAGAAGTGCGACCCGGTCTCCGGGTCGGAGTAGGACAGCGTGCCGATCTTGCCGCTGTTCAGCGGCCTGATGTAGCGCTCGATCAGCTCCGGCGTCGGGCGCAGCATGATCGTGTTGACCGCGCCCATGTGCATGACGTAACACATCGCGGTCGACGCGCAGCCGTAGCGCGCGATCGTCTCGCAGGTCATCACGAACCCGACGTGATCCTCGCCGAGGCCGCCGTACTCGGTCGGCACGGTGAGGGCGAGGAAGCCGTGCTCGCCGAGCAGCTCGAGGTTGCGACGCGGGAACTTCAGCTCGTCGTCGGAGATCTTCGCGTTCGCGCGCATCTCCTTCTCGCAGAGCTCGATCAGCAGGTCGCGCAGCTCCTTCTGCCGGTCGGTGAGGACCCATTCGGGATCCCACTCGTAGCCGAGACCCCAGAAGGTCTCACCACCCCACGTCTTATCGGACATCCAACCCCTCCGGCTCTCTCTCGTACAAGCCGACCCGGTGGTCCGGAACGGCCGGACTGTGCAGTGGCTGCGCGACTGGCCGGACCGACCGCCACTGCACAAATATGTTCATTGGTATTTCTAGCGGAGCGGGCGCTGTCTGTCTAGGTGCAGTGCCCGGGCGACCGGCGCGGCCGCCCGGACGACCTGCGACGCTAGCTCGTCATCCCTCCGAACTGCCCGCCGGTGATGTTGAGCACCTGGCCGTGGACGTAGTTCGCCCACGGCGTGCACAGCAGGAAGACCCCGCCGGCGGCCTCGTGCGGCGTCCCGGGACGGCCGAGTGGGATCAGCATCGGCGCCATCCCGCGCAGCTGATCGGGGATCCCGAGCTGGACCTTCTCGCCGTCGATCTCCATCGTGTTCGACTCGTCCTTGGAGGCGGTGAGGCGCGTCTCGATGTAGCCGAAGGCGACCGCGTTGACGTTGATCTTGAACTGGCCCCACTCCTTGGCCAGCGTCTTGGTGAGACCGACGACGGCCGATTTGCCCGAGGAGTAGTTGGCCTGGCCGGCGTTGCCCATCGTGCCCGAGATCGAGGAGACGTTGACGATCTTGCGGAACACCTCGCGACCCTCCTCGCGCTCCTTCTTGGCCGGCTCACGCATATACGGCGCGACCGCCCGGCACATGCGGAAGGGGACGATCGAGTGGATGTCGAGCATCCGCTGGAACCACTCGTCGCTCATCTTGTGGATCGGGGTGTCGAGCGTGTAGCCGGCGTTGTTGACGAGGATGTCGACCTGGCCCCACGCGTCGATCACCTTCTGCACGAGCTCGTCGCAGACGCCCTCCTTGGTGAGATCGCCCGCGAACACCAGCGTGTCGCCGTCGATCTCGGCGGCGGTCTGCTTCGCGACGTCGCCGTCGAGGTCGTTGATCAGCACCTTGGCGCCCTGCTCGACGAACAGCTCCGCCGTCGCCCGCCCGATCCCGCGGGCCGAGCCGGTGACGATCGCCACCTTGCCATCGAGGATTCCCATGTCGCTTGCCTTTCGTTTGCCTGCTGAAGGGCCGAGATGATCGCATCCGGGCCGGGCTCGCGGCGGCCGCATCCCTGCCTGGGCGCTCGCGCCGGGGCGGGCTCGTACGCAACCATCTAGAGTCCGCCCGCCCGACGGAGGTGAGCGATGAACGCAGCTGAATGGATCCGGGCGTTTGCCGAGAAGGCCGGCACCGAACCGCCGACGACCGAGCAGTTCAAGGTGCTTCTCGATCTCGCCGGCGAAGCCGCCCATTCCTCCGAGCGCGTGGCGGCGCCGGTCGCGTGCTGGGTCGCCGCGAAGGCCGGCCTCGAGCCGGCCCGGGCGCTCGAGCTCGCGCGCGAGGTCTCGGCCGATGGCTGAGCGCGATTACGACGTCGTCCTCTTCGGCGCGACCGGCTTCACCGGCGCGCTCACCGCCGAGTACCTCGCCGAGCACGCGCCCACGGGCACGCGCTGGGCGGTGGCCGGTCGCAGCCCCGACAAGCTGGCGGCGCTCACCGCCCGGCTGCCGTCGGGCAGCGGTTCTGCCGGCCCGGGGATCATCGTCGCCGACATCGGCGACCCCGCCTCGGTGCAGGCCATGGCCGCGGCGACGAAGGTGCTCATCACCACCGTCGGGCCCTACAGCCACTACGGCCAGCCGGTCGTCGCCGCCTGCGCGGCCGCGGGTACCGACTATGTCGACCTCACCGGCGAGCCCGGGTTCGTCGACAAGATGTGGCTCGTCTACAACGACCGGGCCCGCCAGACCGGGGCCCGGATCGTCAGCTCGTGCGGCTTTGACTCCCTGCCCTTCGACCTCGGCACGCTGTTCACCGTCACCCACCTGCCCGAGGGCGTCCCGATCAGCGTCAGCTGCTTCGTCCGCGTCGGTGGGACGTTCTCCGGCGGGACCTACCACTCGGCCGTGCAGGTCATGTCCAGCCTGCGGGAGTCGGTCGACCTCCACAAGCAGCGGCGCTGCGCGCGAGCCGGAGCTCGAGGGCCGTCGCGTCCACGGCGTGCTCGGCTACCCCCACCACGATCACGACGCCGGCGGCTGGGTGGTGCCGTTCCCGAGCATCGACGCCCAGCACGTCCTCAACTCCGCCTCCGCGCTCGACCGCTACGGCCCCGACTTCAGCTACAGCCACTACATCGTCTCCGGCAACCTCCCGATGACCGTCGGGATGCTCACCGGCGCCGGCGTGGCCACGGCGCTCGCCCAGCTGCCGCCGACGCGCAAGCTGCTGCTCAAGCTCAAGAATCCCGGTGACGGTCCGAGCCCCGAGCAGCGCGAGAAGGCCTGGTTCAACGCGCGCCTCGTCGGCGAGGGCGGCGGCCGGCGGGTGGTGGCCGAGGTGAGCGGCGGCGATCCCGGCTACACCGAGACCTCGAAGATGCTCGCCGAGTCGGCGCTGTGCCTCGCCCACGACGATCTCCCGCCACGCGCCGGGGTGCTCACTCCGGCGGTGGCCATGGGCCAGGCGCTGATCGACCGGTTGCAGGCCGCCGGCATCCGCTTCGAGGTCGTCGGCTGAGAGCAGCGCCGGAGGGGTAGGGTTTGCAGCCGTGACCCTCACCCCCGCGCAGGCCATCGATACGACGACGGAGGCATTCGGCGCCCACCCCGGGTACCGGGCGCTGCACGCCAAGGGCATCCTCGCCACCGGCACCTTCCGGGCCGCGCCCGCCGCGGCGCGCGCTGTCCCGGGCCGCGCACCTCCAGGGCGGCGAGATCCCGGTCACGGTGCGCTTCTCGAACGGCTCGGGCAACCCCGGACATCCTGATTGGGCGCCGGATCCCCGCGGCCTGGCGGTCAAGTTCTATCTCCCGGACGAGAGCCGCACCGATATCGTCGCCGCCACATCGCCGATCTTCCCGACCCGGACCCCCGAGGCATTCCTCGAGCTCGTCCGGGCCCAGGGTGCCGGGCCGGCCGCGGCGTGGAAGGTCCCCCTGTTCCTCGCCCACCATCCCGAGGCGCTCCGAGTACTGCCCCAGTTGGTGGCAAGCCTGCGCCCGCCCGCGAGCTACGCGACGATCCCCTACTACGGAATCCATGCCTTTCGCTGGACCGCAGCCGACGGCAGCGAGCGCTTCGTCCGCTACACGTGGCGCCCCGGCGCCGTCGGAGTCGCGCACCTCGCGCCGTGGGAGGCCCGCAAGCGCGACCGCGACTACCTGCGGACCGAGATCCGCGAGCGGATCGCCGCCGGGCCCGTGCACTTCGACCTCGAGGTCCAGATCGCCGATCCCGGCGACCCGACCGACGACCCGAATGCCGCCTGGCCCGCCCAGCGCCATCGGGTCACCGTCGGCACCCTGAGCGTCACCGGCCTTGACTCCGACCGCGAGCGCGGTGGCGACGTCCTCGTCTTCGACCCCACCCGGGTCACCGACGGGATCGAGTGCTCGGAGGACCCGGTGCTCCGCTTCCGGCCCCGCGCGTACTCGGAATCGGTCGCCCGCCGCGCCCACGTGGCCACGCCATGAGCGGCTGGACGGCGCGCGACATCCCGCCCCTGAACGGCCGGCTCGCCGTCGTCACCGGCGCCAACAGCGGCCTCGGGCTCGTCACGGCGCGGGAGCTCGCCCGCGCAGGCGCGCGGGTGATCATCGCCTGTCGCAACGTCGGCAAGGGCGAGGCCGCCGCGAGCACGATCGGCGGCGAAATGCCGTGGGCCGAGGTCGAGGTCCGCGCGCTCGATCTCGCCGACCTGGGTTCGGTGCGCGCGTTCGCCGAGAGCTTCGCCGCCGAGGAGCCGCCGCTCGATCTGCTCGTCAACAACGCCGGCGTCATGGCTCCGCCCCGGCGGACGACGAAGGACGGCTTCGAGAGCCAGTTCGGGACCAACCATCTCGGCCACTTCGCCCTCACCGGCCTGCTGCTCGAGCGGTTGCAGGCCGCCGAGAAACCGCGGGTGGTCACGCTGTCGAGCGGCGCCCACCGGATGGGGTCGATCCACTTCGACGACCTCCAGGGCGAGCACCGTTACGTCAACTGGCTCTGGTACGGGCAGTCGAAACTCGCCAACCTCATGTTCTGCTTCGAGCTCCAGAAGCGGGCGACCGCCGCCGGCTCGGACCTGCGCAGCATGGCCGCGCACCCCGGCTACGCGCGCACCAACCTCCAGTTCGCCGGTCCCCACTGGTACGAGCAGTGGATCATGCGGGTCACCAACCCGCTGTTCGGCCAGAGCGCGGACATGGGCGCGCTGCCGACCCTGTACGCCGCCACTTTCCCCGACCTGCCGGGCGGCAGCTTCGTCGGCCCCGACGGGCTGTTCGAGAGCCGGGGCCACCCGCACGTCGTCACCGCGGCCGGCCGGGCCTACGACGAGGATGCCTGGCGACGGCTCTGGGTGGTCTCCGAGGAGCTCACCGGGGTCCAGTACGCGTTCGCGGCGGCGAGCCCGGCTTGACCGACCTGCGCCGTGACGGCGCCGCCGCGCTCGAGTGGGCGGCGAGTTACCTCGAGCGGGTCTCCGAGCTGCCGGTGCTCGCCCTGGTCGCCCCCGGCGAGATCCGCGCCCGGCTCCCGGCGCGCGCGCCCGAGCAGGGCGAGCCGTTCAGCGCGATCCTCCGCGACCTCGACGAGGTCCTGCTCCCCGGCGTCACCCACTGGCAGCACCCGCGCTACTTCGCCTACTTCGCCACCAGCTCCTCGGAACCGGCGATCCTCGCCGAGCTGCTCGCCGCGACCCTGAACTCGGTGGCGATCCTGTGGCGCACCGCCCCGGCCGCGACCGAGCTCGAGGGGGTTGTGCTCGACTGGGTCGCGGACCTGCTGGGTCTGCCGGCCGGCTGGCACGGCCACATCGAGGACACCGCCTCGACGGCGACACTCGCCGCGATCATCGCCGCCCGCGAGGCCACCGGCCGCGGCACCGTCGTCTGCTCCGAGCAGGCGCACTCGTCGGTCGAGAAGGCCGCGCGGATGCTCGCCATGGCGGTGCGCGCGGTGCCCTGTGACGCGCAGTTCCGTTTGCGCGTCGATCAGCTCGGCGATCTGCGCGACGCCGCTGCGGTCATTGCCACCGTCGGCACGACCGCCTCGACCTCGGTCGACCCCGTGCCGGCCATCGCCGACGCGTGCGAGCGCGCGGGGGCGTGGCTGCACGTCGACGCCGCCTACGCCGGGTCGGCGATGGTGTGCCCCGAGCACCGCTGGGCGTTTGCCGGCGTCGACCGCGCCGACTCGCTCGTCGTCAACGCCCACAAGTGGATGCTCACCCCGATGGACTGCTCGCTGATGTGGAGCCGGAGGCCCGCGGACCTGCGTGCCGCATTCAGCCTCATCCCCGAGTACCTGCGCACCCCGGACGCCGAGGACGCGCTCAGCCTCAGCGAGTACGGGCCCGCGCTCGGCCGCCGCTTCCGCGCGCTCAAGCTGTGGGCGGTCCTGCGGTGCCACGGCCGCGAGGGCCTCCAGGCTCACATCCGCCGCGGGGTTGCGCTCGCCGCGACGTTCGAGGGCTGGGTGCGTGAGGCCCCGGGGTGGGAGCTGTGCACCCCGCGGCCGTTCTCGGTCGTCTGCTTCCGCGCGCCCGGCGACGACGAGCGCAACCGCCGCCTGCTCGCCCGGGTTAACGCCGGCGGTGAGATCTTCATGTCGCATGCGGTGCTCGACGGTCGCTATGTTCTCCGGCTGGCAGTGGGACAGATGAACACCTGCCTGGGCGACATCGAGCGCGCCTGGGAGGTCCTGCAGCGCCAGGAGGCAGATCTGTGAGACGGAAGCTGACGATCCTGACGGCGATCGTGGCCCTCGTGCTCGGGTGCGCCGTCACCGCACAGGCGCTCGTCATCCCAATCCCGTCGCTCAGCACGGTGCCGTCCTACCTCGGGCATCCGGCCGCACCGCACCCGATCCACGTGCCGCTGCCACCGCGCAACCCGTTCATGGCCGCCAACGGCGTCTCGGAGATCCACAACGACGGCTGGCAGTCCGATGCCTACGCCTGGAGCGGCCCGCTCGGGCGCTCGCCGCAGACGCTGTCGGAGATGCTGACCCCCTCGCGCGACTGCGGCTCGATCGCCTTCGACCGCCGCGGCCGGGTCATCTCGGTGTGCGTCGGGATCAGCGGACCCGAGCTGTTCATGTTCGACCCGCGGACGCTGAAGATCCTCACGTCGCTGCGCCTGCCGCCGCGCCAGACCGTCTCCGGCAACATCTTCCAGGACTACACCGGCGGGGGCTACTTCTACCTCGACAACCGCGACCGTGTGGTCACCGCGACGACGACACGCCACATCTACGTGATCGCCGAGAACGCGGCCGGCACCGCCTTCGTGTTGAAGCGTGACTACGACCTGAGCCGCGTGTTGACGGGGCAGGAGAAGATCACCTCGGCGCTGCCCGATTCCCACGGGCTGCTGTGGGTGGTGACCCGGACCGACGGGGTCGTCGGGACGCTCAACCTCGCCACCGGCCGCTTCCGCGTCCGCCGGCTCGGCCACGGCAGCCTCGGCGAGATCGAGAACTCGTTCGCGGTCGACCAGCACGGCGGCGTGTACATCGCCACCAATCGCAAGCTCTACCGCTTCCGCGCCGGTCGCGGCGGCGCGCCGACGATCGTCTGGCAGATCGCCTATCCCAACAGCTACGAGCACAAGCCCGGCCAGGTCGACGACGGCACCGGCACCACCCCGACGGTGATGAGCGGCGGCTTCGTCAACATCACCGACAACGCCGACCCGATGGACGTCGTCGTCTACCGCACGGCCCCGAAGGTCCGCCGCCGGCTCGTCTGCCGGGTGCCCGTGTTCAGTCGCGGTACAAGCGACACCGAGAACTCGCTGATCGCCGCCGGCCGTTCGATGATCGTCGAGAACAACTACGGCTACAGCAGCCCGACGTCGGTGACCGGCGGGCAGCTGACCGCACCCGGCGTCGCGCGGGTCGACATCAACCGGAGCGGCACCGGCTGCCGGCTCGTGTGGACGAACCGCACCGAACGGGCCCCGACCGTGGTGCCCAAGCTCTCGCTGGCCACCGGGCTCGTCTACCTCTACACCAAGGACCCGGGGCCGACCGATCCCTGGTACTGGACCGCGCTCGACTTCCGCACCGGGCGCACGGTCTACAAGCGCCTGTCCGGGACCGGGAGCTTCGGCTACAACAACAACTACGCCGGGATCGCGCTGTCACGCGCCGGCCGCGAGTACCTCGGCGTGCTCGGCGGCATCATCTCGTTGCGAGATGGCACGAAATCGTGACGATTACGTCTTGATCGGTAACGCGCGGGCGGGCCATCGTTGGTGGCGTGTCCGGACGCCCACCTGACAAACCGTCCGCTATGCGGACGGAACTGCAGGTTGCCGCGATTGCCCGCGGTCAGAAGGGCGCAGTGAGGCGTGAGCAGCTGGAGTCGGTCGGCCTCTCGAACGCCTCGATCGCCCGGCGGGTCGAGCGGGGGCGACTGCACCGCAAGTACCGCGGCGTCTACGCGGTCGGCCGGCCTGACCTCTCGCCCGACGGGGAGATGATGGCCGCCGTCCTGGCGGTCGGAGAGGACGCTGTCATCAGCCACCTCACGGCCGCGATCGCCTGGGGCTTCTGGCGCTACGGCGAGCTCTGCGCTCCCTTCGATGTCCTCGTGCCGCGCGAGCTGCGGAAGCGATCGGACATCCGCATCCACACCACGGCGGATCTCCCGGCAACCGATCGCACGAGGCGCAACGGCGTCCCGATCACCACCCCCGCCCGCACCGTCGCCGACCTCGCGACCGTCGTCTACAGCGACCACGCCTACCGCCGCGCCGTCCACGAGGCCCAGGCGCAGCGCCTCGTCACCCAACCGCAGCTCGAGGCCCAACTCGCCCGCCGCCCCGGCCGCCGCCTGGCAGAGACCATCGCCGACGGCCCCCGCCCGACCCGCTCCGAGCTTGAGGACGCCGTCGACGACCTGCTCACCCGGCACGGCCTGCGACCGCCGCACACGAACGCGGGCATCCCCGGGCTCCCCACCTGGGTCGAGGTCGACTTCTTCTATCCGGCGCAGCGGCTCGTGATCGAGGCCGACGGCGCCCGCTTCCACGACACCCCGATCCGCCAGGCCGCGGACCGGCGCAAGCAGTCGCTGCTCGAGGGGCACGGCCTCCGCGTGCTGCGCCTGCGCTGGGAGGACGCCCAGCCCGAGCGCGAGGCACAGACCGTCGCCCGTGTCCGCCACGCGCTTGGGGGATGAACCGCCGCCGCGCCGCTACTTGAGCTCGGCGCTCGTCTTGCCCAGCAGCTGCCGGGCGACGACGAGCAGCTGGATCTGCTGCGTGCCCTCGAAGATGTCGAGGATCTTCACGTCGCGGGCCCACTTCTCGAGCAGCTCGCCCTCGCCGTAGCCGACGCTGCCGGCCAGGGCGACACAGCGCAGCGCGATGTCGGTCCCGGTGCGCCCCGCCTTCGCCTTGGCCATCGAGGCCTGGAGCGAGTTGGGCTTGCGGTTATCGGCCAGCCACGCCGCCTTGAGCGTCAGCAGGCGGGCGGCCTCCCAGTCGGACTCCATGGCGATGAACTCCGAGGCGGCCGCGGATTGCGCATGGGGGGGAAGGTCGTAGTCGATCTCGACCCCGGCCTCCTCGAGCAGCTCGCGAGTGCGCTCGAGGCACGCCCGAGCGACGCCGACGGCCATCCCGGCCACGAGCGGGCGGGTGTTGTCGAAGGTCTGCATGACCCCGGCGAAGCCGCGCTTGGTCTCGATCTCCGGGCTGCCGAGCAGGTTCTCCTTCGGCACGCGGCAGTCCTGGAGCGAGAAGTTGGCCGTGTCCGAGGCGCGGATCCCGAGCTTGTGCTCGAGCCGGTCGAGCTTGAGGCCCGGGTTGTCGCGCTCGACGATGAACGACTTGATGGCGCCGCGGCCCTGGCTGCGGTCGAGGGTCGCCCACACGACGATCAGGTCGGCTCGGTCGCCCGAGGTGACGTAGATCTTCTCGCCGTTGAGGACGTACTCGTCGCCGTCGAGGACGGCGGTCGTGCGGATCGCCGCCGAGTCCGAGCCGGCCTCGGGCTCGGTGATGGCCATCGCCGCCCACTTGCCGCCGAAGCGCTGGAGCTGCTCCTCGTCGGCCACCGCTGCGATCGCCGCCTGGCCGAGGCCCTGGCGGGGCATCGAGAGCAGCAGCCCGACGTCGCCCCAGCACAACTCGATCAGCCCGAGCAGGCTGGCTATGTTGCTGCCGTTGCGGTTGCCGTCCCCACGCGTGGAGCCGTTCGAGCCCGAGCCGGCGCCGACCGCGCCGGCCCCGGCGCCGTCGAGCCCGCCCGACTCGTTCATGCCGTCGATCAGCGCCGCGAGCATGTCGAGCTCCTTGGGATAGGTGTGCTCGGCGAGGTCGTACTTGCGCGAGTTGGGGCGGAAGACCTCGGTGGCCACCTGGTGGGCCTGGCTGACCAGGCCCGTGTACTTCTTGGGAATCTCGAGAGAGATCGGCATCAGAGCACCAGCGCTCCTTCCATCACGCCGGCGGATCGCAGGTCGCGATACCAGCGCTCGACCGGATGTTCCTTGACGAAGCCATGGCCGCCGAGCAGCTGCACGCCGTCGGAGCCGATCGCGACGCCGCGCTCGGCACACAGCCGACGGGCGAGCGCGACCTCGCGGGCGAAGTCGAGCCCCTGGTCGACGCGGCTCGCCGCCCGCAGCGTGGCCAGCCGCATCCCGTCGAGCTCGATCGCGATGTTGGCCACCGTGAACGCCACGGCCTGGCGGTTGGACACCGGCTCGCCGAACGCGGTGCGCTCGTTGACGTAGGGGATGACGTAGTCGAGCACGGCCTGGCCGGTGCCGACCGCGACCGCGCACCAGCCGAGCCGGCCGAGGGCGATGCACTCGCGGTAGACGGCCGGATCGGCGTCACCGAGGAGCGCCCCGGCGGGCAGCGTCACGTCTTCGAGCACGAGCGTTCCGGTGGCCGCGGCGCGGACCCCCATCGCGGGCTCGGGCTCGACGCTCAGCCCCTTCGTGCCCGACTCGACGACGAACAGCGCCGGGCCGCGGCCTTCGAGCTCGGCGGCGATCACGAACAGCTCGGCGTCGCCGGCCCGGGGCACGAGCGACTTGGCGCCGCTGAGCACGTAGCCGCCGTCGACGGCGTGAGCGGTCGTCCGCAGGCTGAGCGGGTCAAACAGCGCGCGGCGCTCGAGCACGGCGAGCGCGGCGACGGGCACGTCCTCGCCGACGAAGGCGGGCAGATAGGTGGCCTGCTGGTCGGCGTCGCCCCACAGGCTGAGCGCAGTCGAGACGCCGGCGGGCGCGAGCGCGGCGACGGCGATGCCCATGTCGCCGTGGGCGAGCGCCTCGCTCATCAGCGCGGTGGTGACGGCCGAGCGCTGCTCGACGGCGCCGCCGAGATCCTCTGGCACACCGATCATGCTCAGGCCGAGCTCGCCCGCCTGGCTGAGCAGCTCGGGCGGGGCGGCGCAGGCCGCGTCGGCCGCCTCGGCCGCCGGGCGGACCCGCTGGGCGGCGAAATCGCGGACCGACTCCTGGAGCATCTGCTGCTCGTCGTCGGGAGTGAGGTCGAACAGGTCACTGCGCCGGGCGCGGGGCTGCCGGGCGGGCCGGGAGAGCTTCTGGGCCGCGGCGAAGGTGCGGCCGGCGCGGGCGGCCGTGCGGACGGTCGTCTTCGAGGTGTTGTGGACGAGCCACTCGGTCTGCTCGCGCAGCCCGACGCGGTCGATGATCTCAGAGGAGGCGAGGCGGTTGAGCGCGCGCAGACCGACGGCCATGCTGCGCTCGGCCAGGTTCGGCGAGGTAGGCATCGGTCGAAGATAGCACGCATCGTTGTGACATCGATTGATGTAATCGTGAGTATTGACCCGTCGCCGCGCCTCTCGCGCGCGGACCTAACTTACGCGACACTTACGCGAGGCTCGTCATGCTGATTCGGGTGCTCGAACGGGGTGCGTTATGCGGGTGTTGATCGCCGAGGACGAGCGGCGCCTCGCCGACGCGATCGCGCGCGGACTGCGCCGCGAGGGCATGGCCGTCGACGTCGCCGCCGACGGCTCGGAGGCGCTGAGCAAGACGCGCGTGTTCCGCTATGACGTGCTCGTGCTCGACCGCGATCTGCCGCTCACCCACGGCGACGTCGTGTGCACCACGGTGCGCGGCGAGCGGCCGGAGATGGGGATCATCATGCTCACCGCGGCCGGGGCGACCGAGGAGCTCGTCGAGGGCCTGTCGCTCGGCGCCGACGACTACCTCGCCAAGCCGTTTCGGTTCGCCGAGCTCGTCGCGCGGGTTCGGGCCCTCGCCCGGCGCTCGACCCCGCGCCCGCCACCGGTCCTGACGCGCGCCGACCTCGAGCTCGACCCCGGCGGGCGGCGCCTCACCCGCCGCGGCCAGCCGATCGAGCTCGCCCGCAAGGAGTTCGCGGTGCTCGAGGCGCTGATGGCCGCCGACGGCGCCACCGTGTCCGCCGAGGAGCTGCTCGAGCGCGTGTGGGACGAGCACATCGACCCCTTCACCAACGTCGTGCGGATGACGATCATGACCCTGCGCCGCAAGCTCGGCGACCCGCAGGTCGTCGAGACCGTCATCGGCGTCGGCTACCGAATCGCATGAAGCCCGCCCCGACCATCCGCCTGCGCCTCACCCTGCTCTACGGCCTGATGTTCCTGGTCACCGGTGCGGTGCTGCTGACGATCGGCTACGTGCTCGTGCGGCACAACCTCGATACGCGCGCCAACTTCCGGTCGACGCTCCGGCGGCTTGGCCTGCCCGCGCCGGCGGTGGCGCCGTTCTTCGGTCAGGTGCGGTCCGTGGCGGGTGGCCCTCCGTTCAGCGTGGCCGAGGCGATCCGGGCCCAGCTGCGGGCGGACACCCTGCATCGGCTGCTCGTCGAGTATGTGCTCGCGCTCGGGGTGATGACGATGGTCTCGGTCGTCGCCGGGTGGCTGCTGGCCGGCCGCGCGCTGCGGCCGCTGCGGGAGATCACCGCCACCGCCCGCCGGGTCTCCGGCGAGAACCTCGGCGAGCGGATCGCCCTCCGCGGCCCAGCCGACGAGCTCAAGGAGCTCGCCGACACCTTCGACGGGATGCTGGCGCGGCTCGACCGGGCGTTCGCCAGCCAGCGCCACTTCGTGGCCAACGCCTCGCACGAGCTCCGCACCCCGCTGGCCATCATGCGCACCGAGGTCGACGTCACCCTCGCCGACCCCGACGCGAGCCGTGCCGAGCTGCGATCGATGGGCGACGCGGTGCGGGAGACGGTCGATCGGTGCGAGCAGCTGATCGCCAGCCTGTTGATGCTCGCCCGCAGCGAGGCCGCGATCGGCCACGAGCAGGCGATCGAGCTCGGCGCCCTCGCCGCCGACACGTTGACCGACTTCGGCGCCCGCGCGCGTGAGGCCGACGTCGAGCTCGAGACCGATCTCGCGCCGGCCTGGACGCGGGGCGATCCCGCGCTGCTCGAGCGGATGATCGCGAATCTGATCGACAACGGGATCCGGCACAACGAGCCCGGCGGCCATCTCAGCGTCAGCAGCCGCACTGACGGCGACGGCGTCCGCTTGCGGGTGGCCAACGGCGGCGCGCCGATCGAGCCCGAGGAGGCGGACACGCTGATCGAGCCGTTCCGGCGGCTCGATCGCGGTCCCGGTGGCTTCGGCCTCGGTCTGTCGATCGTGAACTCAGTGGTCAAGGTCCACGGCGGGTGGCTCGATGTCGTCGCGCCGGACACCGGGGGGCTCGAGATCACCGTCCGGCTGCCGGGAGCTCCGGCGCCGCATGTTGACGTCGTGCTAGCGCCGCCCGCGCTTACAGAGAGCTGACGCGGCCCTCGCTACAACTGAGGAGCCTCTCGACTCCCAGGAGTAATCCCCCTTGCCTCTCTTCTTACGCTCTTCCTCGGCCGCCCGGCGCGCGCTCGTCACCTGTCTCGGCGTGGTCGTCGTGGCTCTCGCCGTGTCCGCATGCGGCTCCTCGAGCTCGTCCTCGTCGGCCTCGACCGGTTCACCGACCAACGGCGGCACGAGCGCCCGCTACCAGGCCCGGCTCAACCTCGCCAAGTGCTTCCGCGCCCACGGCCTCAACGTGCCCGATCCGTCCAGCGGCGGTGGCGTGGCCGGCGGCGGTGGCCTCTTCCGGGAGCTGCGCCAGTACTCCCAGGCCCAGGTCCAGGCCGCGCGCCAAGCCTGCCAGCAGTACTTCGCCCAGGCCTTCCCGGCGTTCAACCTGAGTCCCGCCCAGCGCGCGCAGACCCAGCAGCAGCTGGTCAAGTTCGCCCAGTGCATGCGCTCGCACGGCGTCAACGTGCCCGATCCGACGGTCAACGGCGGCACCGGCGGTGGTGGAGGCGGCTTCGGCTTCGCGCGGGCGTTCGGCTCGGTCGACCGCAACAGCCCCGCCTTCCGGTCGGCGCTGACGGCGTGCCAGTCCCTGCGTCCGCGCTTCGGACGCGGGGCGGCAGGCGGTGGCGGAGGCCCGGGTGTCTAAGGCCCGGGCGCAGGTCACGCGGACTCTGCGGGACCCAGCACGCCGTCGCCCGGTGGCCGCGGCCTTGGCGGCGATTGCCGCGGTCGCGCTCATCACCGGCGTGATCCTGGGCACCGGCTTCTCGGGCTCGAGCCGCGGGGCGTCGAGGAGCTCGGCGCCCGCCGGCTCGACGACGGTGCAGCGCCGGGACCTCGTCGAGACCGACACCGAGTCGGGCACCCTCGGCTACGCCGACAGCCAGACGGTGTTCAACCGGCTGAGCGGGACGATCACCGCGTTGCCCAACATCGGGCAGGTGGTCAAGGCCGGCGGGACGCTCTACGACGTGGACGGCGCCCCCGTCGTGCTGATGGACGGGTCGGTGCCCGCCTACCGGACGCTGCAGGCGGGCGTGAGCGACGGCCTCGACGTCCAGCAGCTCAAGCAGAACCTCGTCAATCTCGGCTTCGACGCCGAGCATCAGATCACCATCAACCAGACCTTCGACGCGGCGACGACAGCGGCGGTCGAGCGCTGGCAGGGCTCGCTCGGCGAGACCGAGAACGGCGTCGTCACCCTCGGCCAGGTCGTGTTCCTCTCCGGCGATCGGCGGATCACCGCGGTCGACACCGTGCTCGGTTCGACCGGCGGCAGCGGTGCCTCGAGCAGCGGCGCGTCGTCGAGCAGCGCGAGCGGCGGCAGCGCGTCCTCGGCCGGCGGCACCGTCGCGAACACGACCAGCCTCGCCCGCACCACGCCGGCGGCGTCCCGGCCCGAGTTCGTCAGCCTGACGACCACCGACACCACGACCTCGACGACGACGACCACGACGACCTCGACGTCGACGAGCACGACGCACTCTCACTCCCGGCGCCCGTCCGGGGGCAGCGGGGGCAGCCAGCCCGCCTCGACCCTCGCGGCACTGATCGCGCTGCTGCGGGCCGAGACGGCCGAGCTCCAGAAGAGCCGCTCGGGCTCCGGGACGACCGGTGGCAGCACCGGCAGCCGGACCGCGAGCGGGACAAGCTCCGCAGGCTCGCGCGCAGCGGGCCGCAGCAGCTCCGGCGGGTCTGGCGGTTCCACCGGAGCGCGCGGCTCCACTGCCGCGTCCTCCGCCGGCGGAGCGAGCTCTGGCGCGGGCGGCGCGTCGAGCTCGTCCTCCGCCGGCGCGGGGGCCCAGGCGATCCTGGGGACGACCTCGACCCAGCTCGTCGTCACCGTCCAGCTCGATGCCACCAAGCAGAGCGAGGCGGTCGTCGGCGAGCCGGTGTCGGTTGAGCTTCCCGACGGCAGCGTCGCCGACGGCAAGATCGCCGAGGTCAGTCCGGTGGCGCAGACGTCCTCCTCGTCGTCCTCCTCGGGCTCCGGCGCGGGCGGCGGCTCGAGCACCCCGTCGGCGACGATCCCGGTGACGATCACCCTCACCGGCCACAATCACGTCTCCGGGCTCGACCAGGCCGCGGTGAGCGTGAACTTCCAGCAGCAGAAGGCGACGAACGTGCTGTCGGTTCCGGTGAGCGCGCTCCTGGCCACCGCCGGCGGCGGCTATGCCGTGCAAGAGGCCGACGCCCCGCACCACCTGCTCCCGGTCACACCCGGCCTGTTCGCGGCCGGTTATGTTCAGGTCTCCGGGGACGGGATCTATCCCGGCCTCGCGGTGACCGACTCACAGGGGTGAGCGTGACCGCCGAGCCGACTCCGGCGACGCCGGTCCGGGCTGCGCCGCTCCTCCCCGCCGTGGAGGGCGACCTGCGGCTGCGCGACGTGACGAAGGCCTACCCCGGCGGCGTCCAGGCACTGCGCGGGGTGAACATCGAGATCCGGGGCGGCGAGCAGATCGCCGTCGTCGGGCCGTCGGGATCGGGCAAGACGACGATGCTCACCGTGCTCGGCACGCTCGAGCGCCCGAGCGCGGGCTCGGTCGAGGTGGCGGGCTACGACGTCGTCAAGGCCTCCGACGGCGAGCTCGCCGCTCTGCGTGCCCACACCATCGGCTTCGTCTTCCAGGGCTTCCATCTCCAGGACACGCTGAGCGCGGTCGAGAACGTCGCCGGCGGGATGCTCTACACCGGCGTGCCCGCGGCCGAGCGCCGCGAGGCCGCCCGGGCGGCGCTCGAGCGGGTCGGGCTCGGGCACCGGCTCACGCATCGACCGGTCGAGCTCTCCGGCGGCGAGCGCCAGCGGGTCGCGATCGCCCGGGCGATCGCCAAGCGCCCGGCGATCATCCTCGCCGACGAGCCCACCGGGAACCTCGACTCGAGCTCCGGCCACGACGTGCTCGAGTTGCTGCACGAGCTCGCCGCGGAGGGCGCGACGCTCGTGCTCATCACCCATGACGAGGGGATCGCGGCCGGGTTCGCACGCCGGATCCAGATGCGCGACGGCGAGATCGTCGGCGAGGAGCGGCGGTGAAGCTTGCGGCGCCGAGGCTGTCGCTGCGCGAGCTCGTACGGGTGGCCGTGCAGGGCCTGCGCACGCGCCGCCTGCGGGCGTCGCTGTCGGCGCTGGGCATCGCCATCGGAATCGGCGCGATGGTCGCCGTCGTCGGCGTCTCGGCGTCCAGCCAGGCGAGCCTGCTCTCGACGATCGACCGGCTCGGGACCAACCTCCTGACCGTCAGTCCCGGACAGACGTTCCTCGGCGCCAACGAGGTGCTGCCGAGCACCGCGCAGGCGACGATCGACCACATGCCGGCGGTGCAGGAGTCGGCCTCGATCTACCAGGTGTCGGGTGCGACCGTGCGGCGCACGCCGTACGTCCCCTCCGAGCAGACCGGCGGCATCGGGGTCGACGCGACCGACCCCGGCCTGCTGCACGCGGTCTCTGGGCAGATGGCGACCGGTCACTTCCTCGACGCGGCGAGCTCGAGCTTCCCGACCGTCGTGCTCGGTGCGCAGGCGGCGAGCACGCTGCAGATCAGGTCGGTGAGCGGGCGCATCCAGGTCTTCCTCGGGGGCACGTGGTTCACGGTGATCGGCGTGATGCAGCCGGTGATCCTCGACCCGAGCCTCGACAGCACGGTGTTCATCGGCCTCCCGGTGGCCGAGCAGATGTTCGGCGTTCAGCCCAACGCCTCGGAGATCTACGTGCGCGCGAACGTCAACAACGTCGACCAGGTCTCGAACCTGCTCGCGCCGACGGCCGACCCGCAGAACCCCGACGGGGTGCAGGTGAGCCGGCCCTCCGATGTGCTCGAGGCCCGGGCCGCGGCCAAGGGCCAGTTCACGACCTTGCTGCTCGGGCTCGGCGCCGTCGCCCTGCTCGTCGGCGCGATCGGGATCGCCAACATCATGGTCATCTCGGTGCTCGAGCGCCGGGGGGAGATCGGGCTGCGCCGAGCGCTCGGCGCGACCCGACGGCACATCAGCTCGCAGTTCCTCACCGAGTCGGCGCTGCTCGCCGCGCTCGGCGGGGTGGCCGGGCTCGCCCTCGGGGCGGTGGCGACGCTGATCTACTCGCTGGCCCAGAACCAGCCGATGGTCGTCCCCGTCTACGCGCTCATCGCGGCGCCGGTGGCCGGGCTCGTGATCGGCGCGGTGGCCGGGCTCTATCCGGCGACGAAGGCGGCTCGGCTCAGCCCGACCGAGGCGCTGCGCGCAACCTAGGCCGGCGCGTGGCCAGCAGGGTGAGGCCGTAGACGGCGCCGGCGAGGCCGATGATCGCGCTGCTCGGAGGCAGGGCGGGAATCGCGTAGCTGAGGGCGAGCCCGACCCACGTGCACAGCACGGCGAGTCCGGCGGCGAGGGCGACGCCGCGGTACGGCCGCGCGGTGAGGCGGTGGGCCGCCCCGGCCGGAGCGGCGAGCAGGCCGATGAGCAGCAGCGTGCCGACGGCCTGGGCGCTCTCGGCGGTGACGAGTGCGAGCAGGGCGAGGAAACCGGCGCCGATGAGCCCAACGGGCAGACCGCGCAACACGGCGAGGTCGGCGTCGAGGGTGGCGAGCAGCAGCGGTCGGAAGCCGAGCAGCAGGACGAGCACGACGCCGAGGCCGATCGCGGCGGCGATCGCCGCGCCCGCGCCGGTCAGCGAGTAGATCGAGCCGAACAGGGTGCTGACGGTGACGATCCCGTTGCCCGCCCCGGTGCTCGTGGCCAGCACCGTGATGAGCAGGATGCCGATGCCGAGGATCCAGGCGAAGCTGACGCCGATGACGACGTCGTCGGGCTGCCCACGACGGCCGAGCGCGGCGAGTCCAAGGGCGACGATGAGCGTGAGCGCGAACAGCCCGGCACGTGCGTCGAGTCCGGCAAGCACCGCGGCGATCGCCCCGACGAACGCCACATGGCTGAGCGCGTCGCCGGCGAACACCTGGGCGCGCAGGACGACGAACCAGCCGGCCGTGCCGCAGGCGAGGGCGATGAACGTGCCGGCGAGGTAGGCGTTGCGGACGAAGTCGTGGGCGAACATCAGGAGCGCCGGCGGGCGCGGGCGAGGACGTAGAGGATGAAAGCGATCGTCGTCACGTAGAAGCCGACCGGATAGATCGAGAAGTAGGCGATGGCGAGTCCGAGCCAGGCGATCAGCACCGCGAGGGCGACGCTGAGGAGGAGCCCGGCGAGCGGCCGCATCGTGAGTTGCTGGGCGGTCGCGGCCGGGGCGACGAGCAGCGCGAGCACGAGCAGCGCGCCGGTGATCTGGCTCGTGGCCGCGACGGTCGCGGCGAGGATGAGCAGGAAGGCGATGTCGAGGGCGCGCACCGGGACGCCGCGGGCGGCGGCGACGTCGCGGTCGAGCGTGGCGAACAGCAGCGGGCGCCCGATCAGCGCGAGCGCGGCGAGCGCGGCCGCGGCGACGAGCAGCAGCCCGAGTACCTGACCGCGGCTGATACCGAGGAACGTGCCGAACAGCAGCGTCTCGGGGCCGCCGAGGACGGCGTGGTCGAGCGACAGGAACAGGAAGCCGGCGGCGAGACCGACGGCCTGCACGGTGCCGATGGTCGCCGTCTCGCTGGCCTGGGCGGGGCCGCGGCCCCGCCGGGCCGGGGCCATGGCAAGCGCGGCGGCGCCGCAGGCGAGGTAGTAGCCGAGCGAGCCCGGCAGGCCGATCAGGGTCGCGCCGGTGGCCCCGGGGAACGCCATCACCGACAGGGTGTGCCCGGAGAAGCTCTGGCGGCGCAGGACGACGTACCAGCCGACGACACCGCAGAGGACGGCGACGATCGTCCCCGCCTCCAGGGCGTTGACCATGAACGGGAACTCGAGCAGCTGCCGGACGTCGGAGACGAGGTCGAGGGAGAGGGAGGCGCCGCCGCTCATGAGTCGTGCCGGTGACCGTGGTGGTGGGGGGCCTCGGGCAGGCCGACGACGACGAGCCGGCCGTCGGCGGTGTGCAGGACCTCGACCGGGGCGCCGTAGAGCGCGCTGAGTCGCGGCGCGGTGATGACGTCCTGAACCGATCCGCACAGGGCGCGCCCGGCGGCGAGGTAGACGACGTGGTCGATGTAGCCGAGCAGCGGGTTGACGTCGTGGGCGACGAGCAGGACGGCGACGTTCTCGGTCGTGCAGACGCGCCGGACGAGGGCGGCGACGGCGGCCTGGTTGGGCAGGTCGAGGCTGTCGAGCGGCTCGTCGAGGATGAGCAGCTGCGGCCGGCTGACGAGGGCCTGCGCGATCAGGAGCCGCTGCTGCTCGCCCCCGGAGAGCTCGCCGATCGGCCGGCGGGCGTAGGCCGAGGCGCCGACGAGCTCGATGACCTGCTCGACGCGCTCGCGCTCCGCGTGACGGCGGGCGCGGCTGCGTGCGGTGAGCGGCACGGGGATGCCCCAGCGGTCGCCCTCGAGGCCGAGCCGGACGAGGTCGAGGCCGCGGATCCGCGCCGAGTCCGGCAGGCCGTGGCGCTGGGGGAGGTAGCCGATCCGTGCCCGGGCGCCGGCCGGCGTCGTCCCGAGCACGGTCGCGCGGCCGGCGGCGAGGGGGACGAGCCCGAGGATCGCGCTCATCAGCGTCGACTTGCCGGCGCCGTTGGGGCCGAGCACGGCGAGGAACTCGCCCGGGGCGACGGTGAGCGCGACGTCGCGGAGAACGTCCCGGCCGTCGCGCTGCACGGTGACGCCCTCGAGGGCGACCGCCGGAGCCGGGCCCGCGGCACGATCGGCGATTTCGGTGGCGGCGCTCATCCGCGGTCCAGCGCGTCGAGGAGGTTCTGGAGCTGGGTGGTCTGCCAGGCCTGGAAGCTCGCGTGCTCCGGGGTGAGGGTCTCGGTCACCGTGGCCACCGGGATGGCGTTGGCCCGGGCGAGGTCGGTGAGCCGGGTGACCTGCGGCGTGGTGTTCTGGGAGTTGTAGACCCACAGCCGGATCCGCCGGTCGGCGATCTGCCGCTGCGTGGAGACGAGGTCCTGGGCGGTGACCTCGGTGCCCTCGCCGACCGCCCGCATCAGACCCGGGGGGGTGAGCAGCCGCAGCCCGAGCGCCGGCGCGAGCAGCGCGAAGATGTTCTCCGAGGCGCCGACCGCGGTGCCGCCAAAGCGCGCGCGGATCTCGCCGATGAGCGCGTGGTAGCGGCGCAGGCCGTCGGTCCGGAAGCGGGCGGAACGATGGGTGTAGTAGCCGGCGTCGCCGGGGTCAAGGCGCGCGAGGTCCGCGGCGATCGCGGAGGCGACCGCGCTCACCTCGGCCGGGTCGTACCAGCGGTGCGGATTGGCATCGCTCGGCAGTCGCAGCAGCTTGCCGACGTTGATCACCCGCCGGCCGCCGACCGGGTTGGCATTGAGCAGTCGGGGCGCCCACGGGTCGTAGCCGAGGCCGTTGACGATCGCGAGCTGGGCGGTGGCGAGCGCGCGGCCGTCGGCCGCCGTGGGCTCGTAGGTGTGGGGGTCGGCGGCCGGGCTCGAGATGATGCTGGTCACGTCCGCCTTCTCGCCTCCGATCTGGGTCGCGATGCTGCCCCAGAAGTTCTCGGCCGCGACGACCTGGATGCGGGAGGAGCGCGCCGCGGCGGGGAGGCTGCCGCAGGCGGCGAGGGCCACGGGGAGGAGGGCCAGCGTGGCGAGGCGCGCCGCGCGCCGACGTGCGCGTGCAGCGTGGCTTGCCGACTGGGGCCCGTCCATAACCCGCCACCCTAGCAAGGTGGGATTGAGTCTCATTATCTTTTTCGCCTCGGCAGGCGGTACGCTCAGGGCATGACCGCGACGTCCGAGGGCACCACGACAGTCGACTGGAGCGAGCACGTCCACACCGTGCTGTCCCGCGCCGGGCTCAAGCGCGGCGGCGCGCGGGAGCGGGTGATCGCCCTCCTCGCGCGTGAGCCATGCGCCCTGACTGCGGTCGAGATCGAGGACGCCCTGCGCGACAGTGGGCGGCCGACCGGCCGGGCGAGCATCTACCGCGTGCTCGACCTGCTCGCCGAGCACGGGCTCGTCGAGCGGATCGCGGTCGGCGACGGGCAGACGCGCTTCGAACGCGTGCACCCGAGCGGACACCATCACCACCATCTCGTCTGCGACCGCTGCGGCCGGCTCGTCGCGTTCGACGATCCCGGCCTCGAGCGGGCCATCGACGAGCTCTCCGGGCGTCTCGGGGTGACGGTCGAGAGCCACGACGTGCTCCTGCGTGGCGCCTGCAAACGCTGCGGGTAGGGAATACTCCCGGGTGATGGGAGAACCGGAAGTCCTCTGGCGGCCGTCGGAAGCGGTCCTCGAGCGGGCGCTGCTGACCCGCTACCAGGCCTGGCTACGTGAGCACCGCGACCTGACCTTCGAGGACTACGACGCGCTGCGGCGCTGGTCGATCAGCGATCTCGAGGGCTTCTGGTCCTCGATCGTCGGCTTCTTCGACATCACGTTCGATACGCCGCCCTCGGCGGTGCTCGGCGAGCGCGCGATGCCGGGAGCGCAGTGGTTCCCGGGGGCCACGGTCAACTACGCCGCGCACATCTTCCGTGGCAAGGATCCGGATGCGCTCGCGCTTCAGCACGCCTCGGAGATCCGTTCGCTCGACCGCTGGACGTGGTCGGACCTGCGCGCCGAGACGGCGGCGATCGCCGCGTCGCTGCGCGACGCCGGCGTCGGTCCGGGCGACCGCGTGGCCGCGTACATGCCGAACATCCCGGAGACGGTCGCGGCGTTCCTCGCCTGCGCGTCGCTCGGTGCGGTCTGGTCCTCGGCGGCGCCCGAGTTCGGCGCCCGCAGCGTGATCGACCGCTTCGCCCAGATCGAGCCGAAGGTGCTGCTCGCCGTCGACGGCTATCGCTACGGCGGCAGGGACTTCGACCGCCGGGAGATCGTGCAGCGAATCGCCGCCGAGATGCCGTCGCTCCAGCGCGTGGTCACCCTCGGTTACCTCGACGAGAGCGGCTGGGAGGATGGCTTCGCCACCGCGACGCCGGGGGAGGCGCTCGAGTTCGCCGCGGTGCCGTTCGACCACCCGCTGTGGGTGCTGTACAGCTCCGGCACGACCGGGCTGCCCAAGCCGATCGTCCACGGCCAGGGCGGCATCCTGCTCGAGCAGTTCAAGAAGAGCCTCCACCTCGACGTGCAGGCCGGCGACCGGATGTTCTGGTTCTCGACGACCGGCTGGATGATGTGGAACTTCCTTGTCGGCGTGCTGCTCAGCGAGGCCTCGATCATCCTGTTCGACGGCAATCCCGGCTACCCCGATCTCGGACGGCTGTGGGACCTCGCCGCCGACACCGGGATGACGACGTTCGGCACGAGCGCGGCGTTCATCGCGGCGTGCATGAAGGCCGAGATCCGGCCCAAGGATGGGCGCGATCTGACGCCGCTGCGGGCGGTCGGCTCGACGGGCTCGCCGCTCTCACCCGAGGGGTTCCGCTGGGTGTACGACGAGCTCGGCGAGGACACGTGGCTGTTCTCGACCTCGGGCGGCACCGACATGTGCACGGCGATCGTCGGCGGCGTGCCGACGCTGCCCGTGTACCTCGGGGAGATCCAGGCCCGCTGCCTCGGCGCGGCGGTCGAGGCGTGGGATCTCGACGGCCGGTCGCTCACCGACGAGGTCGGCGAGCTCGTGATCACCGAGCCGTTGCCCTCGATGCCGGTCTACTTCTGGGGCGACGAGGACGGCGCGCGCTACCGCGACAGTTACTTCTCGATGTACCCCGGCGTCTGGCGCCACGGCGACTGGATCGAGATCACCTCCCGCGGGACGGCGATCATCTACGGCCGCTCGGACTCGACGATCAACCGCGGCGGGGTGCGGATGGGCACGAGCGAGATCTACCGGGCCGTGCTGTCGGTCGACGACGTCCTCGACGCACTCGTCGTCGATCTGCCCCGGGAGGGCACCGACGGCTGGATGCCCCTGTTTGTCGTCCTCCGCGAGGGCGTGACGCTCGACGACGGGCTGATCGCCGAGATCCGCCGGCGGGTGCGCGAGGACTGCTCGCCCCGCCATGTCCCCGACGAGATCCGCCAGATCGTCGAGGTGCCGCGCACGCTGTCCGGCAAGGTGCTCGAGGTCCCGGTCAAGCGGATCCTCACCGGCACCCCGGCCGAGAAGGCGGCGAGTCGGGAGTCGCTGGCCAACCCGGCCGCGCTCGACGTGTTCGTCGAGATGGCCGAGGAATAGCGGCCGCAGGGCCGCGTGTCCACTTCTTACGTTCCTCTCAGATTGGCGTGCCAGGCTGCCCGATCACGGGCGTCTCGGCTCCCCGGGCGCCCGGCCAACTTACGTGGGAGGTCGACGATGCAGGCAAACCTCAAGCGCAAGCTTCTTGCCGGAACCACTGTCGCCACGTTGGCGGTACTGGCCGGAGGTGCCTACGCCGCCAGCCAGGCGCTCAATACCAATTCGCGCCAGGCGTTCGTCACCGACGTCGCCAAACGGCTGAACGTCACCCCCGCACAGCTGAACGCCGCCCTCAAGGGCGCCGCCGACGACCAGCTCCAGGCCGCGGTCAAGGCCGGGCGCCTCACCCAGGCCCAGGCCAACGCGATCAAGCAGCACATCGCCCGGGCTCCGGGCGCGCCGCTCGGGGCGTTCTTCGGCCCGCGCTTCCACGGTGGCTTCCCGCCCGGCCCGCCCGGCATCCGCTTCGGCGGCTCCCGGGCCGGCACGCTCAACGCCGCCGCCCAGTATCTCGGCCTGACCGACGCCCAGCTGTTCAACCAGCTCGCCGCGGGCAAGTCGCTGGCGCAGATTGCCCAGGTGCGGGGCAAGTCGACCGCCACGCTCAAGGCGAAGATGACGGCGTCGATCACCGCCGACCTCGCCAAGCTGCGCAAGGCCGGGATGATCAGCGCCGCCGCCGAGCAGCAGATCCTCAGTCGCCTCTCGGCCCGGCTCGACGCTCAGATCAACCGCGCCGGCCTCGCCCCGCGGTTCCACCTCGGCCGCTTCACGCCCGGGGGGGTCGGCGGTCCGGGTCGCCTGGGCGGGACCGCCTCCAACGTCGTTCCGGGCTATCCGGGACCGGCTACGCTTCCGGGTGCGTCCGCTCCACAGGGGCCCTCCGGACCTGTGTACTGACCGGCCCGGCGGGTAGCCCTCACCACAGCGACCGCTCTTACGGTCCTCTCATCCACTTCTGAAGGCACTCTCATTGGCGGGTGGTGAACTGCGAGCAGTGAAGTCACGTCCGTCAACGAAAGACACCTTGATATGAGCTCTCTCAACCGCATCCTTCCCATCGTCGGAGGCGCCGTGGCGGGCGGGGCGATCGCGATCGCCGTGGCCGGCGGCGGATCGTCCACGCACAACACCACGACCACCGTCGTCGCGCCGTCTGCCTCGTCGTCGATTCCGACGTCGCTGAGCTCGGCGAAGGGACTCACCGTCAACCAGATCTACCGCCAGACCAGCCCGGGCGTGGTCGACATCGTCGTCACCTCGGTCACCAACTCCGGCGGGTTCAGCCCATTCGGTGGGAGCGGCTCGCAGCAGCAGCAGGGCGAGGGCGCCGGCGTCGTCTATGACAACAAGGGCGACATCCTCACCGACGAGCACGTCGTCGCCAACGCGACGAACGTCCGGGTCAAGTTCCAGGATGGCCGCACGGCGATCGCCAAGGTGCTGGGCACCGATCCGTCGACCGACGTCGGCGTGATCCGCGTCAACGTGCCCGCCTCCGAGCTGCACCCGATTCCGCTCGCCGACTCCTCGGCCGCCCAGGTCGGCGACCCGGTGGTGGCGATCGGCAGTCCGTTCAGCCTGCCTGAGACGACGACCACAGGCATCGTCAGCGCCGTCGGCCGGAGCATCACCGCGCCGAACAACTACACGATCACGGGCGCGATCCAGACCGACGCGGCGATCAACCCCGGCAACTCCGGCGGTCCGCTGCTCGACGCCGATGGGCGGGTGCTCGGCCTCAACGACCAGATCCAGACGAACTCCGGCTCGAGCGCCGGCGTCGGCTTCGCGGTCCCGTCGAACACCGTCGCCCGGATCGCCGAGGCGATCATCGCCGGGCACCCGGTCAAGCATTCCTACGTCGGGGTCGAGCTGAACGCCAGCTCGACGACCGGCGCCCAGGTCACCACCGTGCAGGCGGGCTCCCCGGCCAGCGCCGCTGGCCTGAAGGCCGGCGATCTGATCACCGCCATCGACGGCACGGCCATCACCTCGACCGCGCAGTTCATCTCGACCGTGGACAACTATCCGCCCGGCAAGACCATCACCCTAACGGTCAAGCGCGGCGGCAACACGCAGAGCATCAAGCTGACGCTCGGCACGCGGCCGAGCTCGCAGGCCAGCAGCGGCTGACCCGGCGTCCGGCACGTTCCTGAGCAGAGCTCCTGGCGCACCGCGCGTGCGTCAGGAGCTCGTCGCGCGTCCGGCGCGCGGCGACGCGGAGCGGCCGCTCGTCTAGGGCGAAGGCTGGCGAGGGGTCGGCCGGGTGAAATAGAGTTGCGGTCGTGCATGGAGCACGGAGGCCTCCCGTCGCGTCCGGGGCAGCGGGCTGAGCGGTGGCGCATCGGCTCGCCGTGCTCAGGCGTGCGCTGGCCAGTCCCCGGCTGCGACGGGTCGAGGTCGCGTTTCTCGGCTTCGGGATCAGCGAGTACGGCGTGTGGGTGGCGGTGCTCGTGTACGCGTACGGACGGGGTGGCACGTCGGCCGCGGCGGTCGTCGCCGCGGTCCAGCTCGTTCCGGCGGCGGTTGTTGCCCCGGTCGCGTCACGGCTGATCGCGTCTCGCGGCGCGGCGGCCGCGCTGTGCGTGGGGTACGCCGCGCAGGCGCTGTCACTGGGCATGACCGCCGCGCTCATGCTCAGTGGCGCTGCATCGGTGATCGTCTACGCGGGAGCCGTCATCGCCGCCTCGGCAGTGACCCTGACCCGTCCCGCCCAGGCTGCGCTTCTGCCCGCCCTCGTTGACACGCCGGCGCAGCTGACCGCAGCGAACGTCGTGTCGGGGTGGGTCGAGAACGTGAGCCTGTTGGCTGGGCCCGGGATCGCCAGCCTGGCGTTGGCAATCGGCGGTCCGGGCGAGGCGCTGAGCGTGTTTGCGGCCGTCGTCGCGGGCTCGGCCGTGATCGTGCTCCCGCTCCACCGGCTGGGACTCATCAGCGCCGACGAGGAGGAGGACGACGAGACGCCGCAGGGGTCCCTGGTGGATGTGGTCCGAGCTGCCCCCGGCGCGGGCCCTGCGCTCGGGATGCTCGTCGCCGAGCACGCCGCCCTCGGCGCGCTCGACGTGCTCGAGGTGGTGCTGGCCGCACAGGTTCTCGGACTCGGGGCAAGCGGAGCGGGGTATCTGGGTGCGGCGTTCGGCGCCGGGGGTCTGGTCGGCGGGGCGGTCGCGCTCGCGCTGGTCGGCCGGCACCGGCTCGCCGGGCCGCTGCTGCTCGCGGGCGCCGGGTGGGGCGTCGCGTTCGTCGCGCTCGGCGCGGGTCCAGCGCTGGGGGTCGCGCTGTGCCTGCTGGCGATTGCCGGGCTGACCCGCACGGTCCTCGATGTCGGTGGCCGGACGCTGCTGCACCGGACGGTTCCCGCCGCGTTGCACGGCCGCGTGTTCGGCGTCCTCGAGGGTCTCGAGATGCTCGGCCTGGCCGTCGGATCGATGTCGGTACCGGTGCTGGTCGCGATCGCCGGTCCCGGCGGAGCGGTGGCCGTCGTCGGCTCTCTGGTGATCGTCGTCCCGGTGCTGACCACGCCGGCGCTGCGGAAGATCGAGCGCTCCGCGCCGACGCTGGACCATGAACTCGGCGTGGTTCGCGGCTTCCCGCTGTTCTCGATGCTCGGTCCGCCGGTGCTCGAGGATCTGGCGCGATCTCTGGCTCGCGTCGAAGCGCCGGCGGGCGAGACCATCACCCGGGAGGGCGAGGCCGGAGACCGGTTCTTTCTCGTCGAGGCCGGCGAGCTCGAGGTGTCAGTCGGCGGCGCGCGCGTGCGGACCCTCGGACCCGGCGACGGGTTCGGG
This sequence comes from uncultured Solirubrobacterales bacterium, assembly GCA_963752905.1. Taxonomy (GTDB): domain Bacteria; phylum Actinomycetota; class Thermoleophilia; order Solirubrobacterales; family Solirubrobacteraceae; genus Palsa-465. The sequence goes on along the minus strand of CAVWAC010000003.1, from coordinate 123,846 downwards.
GAGATCGCATTGCTGGAGGACGGGATCCGGACCGCGACGGTCAGCGCGACGTCGCCGGTGACGCTCTACAGCCTCCAGCGGGCGCCGTTCCTCGAAGCGGTAACCGGCTCGAGGCAGGCCGACCGCGCAGCGCGTGAACTGGCCGCGCAACGTCTCGCCGTCACCGGCTAGCGGCGTATTCGCCGGTCAAGCGCCGGCGCTCGCCGCCTGGGCGAGCGTCCGCTCCATCAGCTCGAGATGGACCGAGCGGGTCCCGCCCTCACGACGATGCCAGCCGCCCTCGGCGTCGAGCGTCCACGAGAAGGTGTCGTCCGCGAGGCAGCGGTCGAGCGTGTCCTGGAGCTCGAGCTGAAGCTCCGGGCTCTCGACCGGGGTCAGCAGCTCGACCCGAGTGTCGAGGTTGCGGGGCATGAGGTCGGCCGAGCCGATGTAGTAGCTGTGCTCGTCGCCCCGGTGGAAGGAGTAGATCCGCGAGTGCTCGAGGAAGCGCCCGACGACCGACACGACATTGATCGTCTCGCTCACTCCCGGCACTCCCGGGCGCAGGCAGCAGATGCCGCGCACGTTCAGCGCGACCGGCACGCCGGCCTGCGAGGCCCGGTAGAGCGCCTCGATGCACTGCTGGTCGACGAGCGAGTTCATCTTCATGTCGATCCGCGCCGGCTGACCGGCCTGGTGCGCGGCGACCGTCCGCTCGATCTCCTCGATCAGCGGGATCCGCATCGATCCCGGGGCGACGAGCACCTTCTGCTCGCGCTCGGGATGGCCGTAGCCGGTGAGCGTGTTGAACAGGTTGGCGACCTCCTCACCGAGCTCCCGATCGGTCGTGAACAGGCCGAAGTCCTCGTAGAGCCGGGCGTTCTTGGCGTGGAAGTTGCCCGTCCCGATCATCACGTAGTGGCGGATCCCGACCCGCTCGCGCCGGACGACGAGAATCGCCTTGGCGTGGGTCTTCAGGCCCGGGATGCCGTGGACGACGTGCGCCCCGACCTCCTCGAGCGCGCGTGACCAGCGGATGTTCAGCCGCTCGTCGAAGCGTGCCTTGAGCTCGACCATGCAGACGGCCTGCTTGCCCTTCTCGGCCGCCTCGATCAGCGACGGGACGAGGGCCGAGTCGTCGGAGGTGCGGTACACGGTCATCTTGATCGCGAGGACGTTCGGGTCCTCGACGGCCTGCTTGACGAAACGCTCGACGCTGGTGGCGAACGAGTGATACGGGTAGTGGACGAGGACGTCGCCGGCCCGCATGGGGGCGAACACGTCGGTCGGCTCGTCGGTGTCGCCCGGCCGGGGCCCGAAGGCCGGGTGGGTGATCGGCGTCCACGGCGGCTGGCGCAGGTCGTCGTGGCCCTCGACGCCGGCGATCTGCCACAGGTCGCCGAGGTCGAGCATGCCGTGGACGTCGTAGACCTGGATCTCGTCGACGTCGAGCCATTCGATCAGGCGGCCGCGCAGCGCCGGGTCCATGCCGGAACCGACCTCGAGCCGGACGACCTCGCCGAACCGGCGGCGCCGCAGCTCGGCCTCCACCGCCTCGAGCAGGTCGTCAGCCTCGTCGGAGACCTCGAAGTCGGCGTCACGGGTGACGCGGAAGAGGTCGTGGCTGATGATCTCCATGCCCGGGAACAGCGCGTCGAGATGGCTCGCGATCACGTCCTCGAGCGGGATGAACGTGTCCCGGGTGATCTCGATGAACCGGGGCAGGACCTCCTTCGGCACCTTGACGCGGGCGAAGGCATCGTGGTCCTGCTCGGGATCGTGCAGGCGCACGATCAGGCTGAGGGAGAGGTTGGAGATGTACGGGAAGGGTCGCCCGGGGCCGATGGCCAGCGGCGTGAGCACGGGAAAGATCTGCTCGCGGAAGCGCCGCGCGATCAGTTCCGGAGCCACACCGGAATCGGCGCAGGAAACGATCCGGATGCCGTTTTCGGCGAGCGTGGGGCGGATGTGGTCGGTGAACATCCGGGCGTGACGGCGATCGAGATCACGAACGCGCTCGGCGATGCCGGTCAGCACCTCGCTCGGCAGCAGCCCGTCGGGGCCGCGATGACCGATCCGGGCGTCGACCTGGTCGTGGACACCGGCCACGCGGATCATGAAGAACTCGTCGAGGTTGGTGACGAAGATGGCGAGGAACTTGAGGCGCTCGATCAGCGGCAGCAGCTCGCCCTCGGCGAGCTGGAGGACGCGGTCGTTGAAGTCGAGCCAGGACAGCTCGCGATTGATGTACAGCGAGTAGTCCCTGAGGTCGAGAGCCGTCTCGGCGACGTCGCCGTTGTCCGCGCCGGTGGCCGGCGACTCGGCGTCGAGGCTGCGCAGCGGGCGCTCGCTCATGCCACCGGCTCCTGCAGCCCCGCGATCACGCTCAGCTCGCGCGGTCGCAACAGGACGAGCAGCTCGCCCTTCTCGATCGCCGCCATGCCGCCCTTGCGCATGCGGGCCTGGGCGCCGGTGAGATCGTGGAGGGTGAGCGAGAAGGACGGGTCGTGGCCGACGAGCAGCACGTGGCCGAGCCCGGCGGTGAGCGCATGGACGTCGAACGGCTCGCCGGACAGCGCGGGTTCGACCGTGACCTCGACCCCGAGCGGGTCGCAGGCGAGCTCGGCGGTCTGCCGCGCGCGGACCTTGGGGCTGGAGAGACACACGTCGATCTCGGCTCCGAGTCGCGCGAGAGCGCGGCCGGCCGCCTCGGCCTGGCGTGCCCCGCGGTCGGTCAACGGCCGCTCGTCGTCGGGGGCGCCGTCAGCGGCCTCGGCGTGTCGCAGCAACCAGAGCATGCTGCAACTTTACGCGGAACGGCCGGGCGGGCGATAGCGCGAGTGCGGCGGCGGTGGCAAAACGCACGCCCCGGTGGCCAGCGCCGCAGCGATGGGCACGCCTCGGCGGCGAAATGGCCAATCCGCGGTCAGTCGATGAGCAGGCGGCGGCCGAACACGCGCTGGAAGGCCTCATCGTCGCCGTAGCGCTCGACGCTCCAGCGCGGGAGCGTGAGATCGCCGGCGGCCTCGAGGTGCAGGTCGACCCCGCGGCCGTTGGTGTGCAGCCGCGCCTCCTTGACCGACTGGTCGCGGCCGCGCTCGAGGTGCTCGGCCAGCCGCAGGAGCACCGAACAGCGCTCGAGCAGTTCCTCGTCGCCGTCGCGGGCGAGCACGGCCATCTCGCCGAGCTTCGGCGCGCCCTTGCGGTGGTAACGGCTCATCTGGGCGATCAGCGCGCGCTCGCGCGGGTCGAAGCCCGGGAGCTCGGCCGAGACGATCAGGTAGCGCGAGTGCTTGTGGTGGTCGTCGTAGGAGATCGTCATGCCGACGTCGTGGAGCATCGCCGCCGCCCACAGGAGCTCCCGCTCACCCGCCTGCGGCGTGAACAGTCCGGCCTCGACGAGGGAGTCGTGCATCTGAAGGGCCAGGAGGGCGACGTGCTCGACGTGGACGAGGTCGGACTCGTACTGGACGGCGAGGTTGCGGACCGCACTCACCCGGACCTCGGGAATGAGCGGCGGGCCGCCGGCGAGCATCGTCTCGGCGAGGAACACGCCCTCGCGCAGCCCGGCCTCGGTGGCTTCGATCCCGCTGAAGGAGCCGAGCTCGACGACGGTCTGCAGGGTGAGGGCCGCGGCGAGGATGATGTCGCCGCGTCCGACCTTGATGCCGGGGACGGCGCCGCGCTCGTCGACGGGCAGCGCGGCGAGGGTCTGGACGAGGTCATCGAGCATCTCGGGGGTGATGACGAAGCCCTGGATGCCGATGTCGATCTGGTCGGCCGCGCGCTGGGCGGCCGCGGCGAGGTTGCGCACCGCGCCGCCGATCCCGACGAGCCGGGGCCCGGAGTCGGCGAGCCAATCGAGCTCGCCGAGCGCGTCCCGGACGTGGGCGCGGACGCGCTGGAGGTCCTTCTTCTTGGCCGGGCCGGAGCCGTCGAGGAATCGCTCGGTGACCCGGACGGCGCCGAGGGGGAACGAGGTCAGCTCCTCCGCCTCACGGCCGACGACCTTGACCAGCTGCATGCTGCCGCCACCGAGATCGACGACGACGCCGTTGTGCAGGGTCGAGGTGTTGATCGCCGCGACGTACCCGTAGCGGGCCTCTTCCTCGGCCGAAAGCAACTCGATCTCGATCCCGGTGTCGGCGCGGGCGCGGGCGAGGAAGTCATCGCGGTTGGTCGCGTCGCGGATGGCCGACGTGGCGATGGCGTGGACGTCGCGAGGATCGAGGCCGTGGGCATCGCAGAAATGGCTGAAGACGCGGAGCGTCTCGAGCCCGCGGACGATCGCCTCCTCGCTGAGCTGTCCGGAGGCGGCGAGGCCCTCGCCGATGCGGACGGTCTCGTACAGCTCGTCGGTGCGCTTCCACCAGTCACCGGGCATGTAGCTGAAGACGACCGCGCGCCACGAGTTGGAGCCGAGGTCGATGACCGCCATCTGCCGGCTCTGCTGCCCGGCCGGCGCGGTGGCTCTCGTCGATCGCCAGCTCACCGCCGCATCATCCGTCGCGACGCGGACGGCTGGCCGGCCTCGTTCCCGCATCGTGCGGGAAATCGTCTCCCGGCGGGGCGGCCGGGTTCTCGCGGCCCGGTGAGCCACTCAGGCGGCCTGCGCCGGAACCTGAGGCGTGGCCGGCTCGGCGTCCGCCGGGGCGAGCGCGCGGGCATAGCCGGCGGTGAGCTGCGCCGCGGACTCGGTGGACGAGCGCCGACGCGCCGCCGCGAGACCACCGGTGGCGAGGCGGTCGAGCATCACCGAGCGACGGGCGAGCCCGGTGATCGCGGCGGCGAGCGCCGCGGGATCACCGTCGACGAGGCAGCCGCTGCGCCCGTTCTCGATCAGCGCGCCGATGCCGGCCGACTCCACGGCGAGCACGGGGAGCCCGCTGGCCTGCGCCTCGCTCACGGCGGGGTAGAACGCGCCCTCGCCGGGATGCACGAGCAGGTCGGCGCTGGCGTAGACCTGGGCGAGCAGCTCGCGGTCGACGGCGCCGAGGAAGGTGGCCACGGAGCCGAGCAGGCCGCGCAGCCGTGCCTCGCCGGGGCCGGACCCGATCATGACGAGATGCAGCCGGGGGTCGCGACGCACCGCGGTGAGGGCGGCCTCGGCGAGCAGCTCGATCCGGCGCGAGCGGTCGAGCGGACCGACGAGCAGGAGGTTGAACGCCCCGGGCAGCAGGTCGCGGCAGTAGTGGGCCGGGCCGAAGTGCTCACGGTCGACCGCCGGGCGCCAGCGGGCGACCCGTCCGAGCGGCACCTGCATGTCGGCGAGAGCGAGGTCGGCGTCGCTGCTGGGAGACAACACGGTGCGGCCGTGGAGGTAGAAGGTGGCGCTGCGGATCTGGCGGTGGTAGCTGGTCGCGACCGGGAGCTCGTGGGTCCGGGCGGCGGCGAGCGCGGCCACGCTCGCCCGGCCCGGCCCGAGGATGTGGACGAGGTCATAGCGGCCGGATTCGAGCTCCCAGAGGCGACCGAAGCGGTCGTGCGCGTCGGACAGCGGCTCGAGCGTGTATCCGGGGATGTCCTGCTCGAGCAGCGCGGTGACGAGATGCCAGGCCTCGTCGCCGGCGGCGCCGGGATCCGTGACGAGGGCGACCCGGCGGATCGGGTCGTGCGGGTGATTCTCTGTGTGCATGAGGAGAGCTTGGAGCTCTCCACCGGCCCGCTCGTGACCGATCGGGCAAGTTTCTGTGATCAGGATGTGAACGGCCCCGGCCGGTGGCCGCCCGCCGGCCTACGGCGCGGGATCCGGCGTGCGCAGGAAGCGGATCGCGGTGAGGATGGCGAGCGCGGTCATCATCACCGCGCTGCCGACGCACCATTGGCAGATCGCCTTGATCGTGAAGATCTCACGGTAGGTGAGGTACATGCTGAAGCCGAAGCCGGTCAGGGCGACGGCGAAGCCGAGGGCGCGCCCGAGCTCGCTGCGGATGAGCAGCGTGAGCAGGATGACGATGTAGCCGATCAGGCCGAGCAGCGACACCGGGACGCCGTCGAGCTTCGACCACGGCGAGGACTGGACGGTCTCGCAGCCGCCGGACGACAGGCAGAGCACCTTGAGTTTGGCGTAGTGGACGTAGGTGAGGTAGCCGGCGTCGGCGATCCCGAGCACGCAGATGACCGCGATGGCGATCAGCAGCCGACGATCGGTGGTCAGTGAGCGCCCGCGGCCCGAGGCCTCGCTCACCGTGGTCATGACACCGACTGAATCGCCTGCTGGAGCTGGCTGTAGCTGGGCACCGATTCGGGCGATTGCGTCTTGCCCTTCGGGCCCTCGAAGATGAGGGTCGGGGTGCCCTGCACGCCGGCGGCGTTGCCCGTCTGGGCGTCGGCGGAGACCTGGCTGACCAGCGCCGGGTTGTTGCGGGCGGACTTCCACGCGCTCATGTTGAGGCCGGGGATCTGGCTGGCGAGCGTGTTGAGGAAGCCGTCGGTCACGTATCCCGAGCCCTCGGCGCCCTGCTGGCGATAGAACAGCTCGGCGTAGTTCCAGAAGCGGCTCTGCTTGCCGGCGGCGAGCGCGGCCACCTGCTGGGTCTGGAACACCGACGGATCACGCGTCGCGGTCTGGAAGCTCTTGTAGTCGACCTTCACCTTGCCCGAGCGCACGTCGTTGGCGATGAGCTGAGGCAGGCCGCCGTTGAGCGTGAAGTCCTGGCAGACCGGGCACTGGAGGTCCCCGTAGTAGGTCATCGTCACCTTGGCGTTGGGGTTGCCGAGCACCGTGCCCGACTGAGGGATCCCGCTGAGCAGGTTCTCGACCTGCGTGACCGTCTTGCCGGCCTGCGCGCCCGTCTTGATGCCGGAGCTGCCGCTGTTGCCGGCGGAGATGGCGATGGCCACGCCGACGATGGCGACGGCGGCGAGAACGACGCCGCCGAGCATCCGGAGCCGGCGCTGCTTGCGCTCCTGCTCCTGGCGCGCCTGCTCCTCGGCCATGCGCTGGGCGCGAGCCTGTTCCTTTTGCTTTGTGCGTGAGGCCATGGGGGAGGACGAAGAGGGTAGGGCTCGCTAGGCGAGAGCGCCCCTCAGCAGGAGGATAGCGACCACGAGCGCGACGATCCCCGCCGCGAGCACGGCGATCGCGGCCAACAAGCGGAGGGCGACCTCGCCCCGGGTCGGCGGTCGTCCGCCGGGTGCCCGCCCGCCGCTCGCGTCCTCGCCGGTCATCCGTTCGCCTGGTCGAGGATCAGCGCGGTGAACGGCGGTGCGCCCGGCGGGGTGACCGAGAACGACAGCGCCCATTTGCCGACCATGACGAGGGCGGGGGCGGCCCGCGAGTAGACCCCGGGCGCGACCTCGCTCAGCTGATACTGCTGCTGGGGCATCTCCATCTCCGTGTGGTTGAAGGTGAGCACGACGTTCGCCCCGCGCACCGGGCGGCCGCTCCGGGTGATCCGCAGCGCGAACGTGTCGGGCGCGGCGGCGCGGTTGGGGGAGACGAGCACCTGCAGGCGGTAGCCGCTGCGGTTGAGCGTCGCGGCGACCCGCCCCGGTCCGACCTGGGCGAGCGCGGAGTCCTGGAGGGCGAAGGTCGGCGGGGGCGGGGCCAGGCTCGAGAGCACGGCGGCGGTGAACACGGCTCCGGTCACGAGCACCGCCTCGACGGCGATCAGCCGCCGCAGCAGCCGGGCCGGCGCCTCGCCGTCCGCGCTGTCGCGCGCCGCGGCGAGCCGCGGTCGGGTGCGGAGCAGGTTGATCGCGCCGAGCGACATCGCGACGAGCAGCAGCCCGAGCTTGACGAGGATCGCCTGGCCGTAGCTCGTCTTCCACAACGCGCTGACCGTCGGCATGTGGACGATCGTCGCCCCGGTGCCGGAGGCGAGCAGCAGGAGCACGGACACGAGCGCGACGGTCGAGAAGCGGGGCACGACATCTCTCAGCACCGCCACCCGGCCGACGCCCTCCGGGGCACCGGGAAGAACCAGCCACAGCACGAGCAGCCCGACCAGGCCGCCGATCCAGATCGACCCGGACAGCAGGTGCAGCCAGTCGAGGCCGACCGACAGCCCGCGGGGCGAGGTCTGCCCGGCGTGGCCGATCGTGCCCGGGATGAGCAGCACGGCCGCGCCGGCGAGCACGGCCCCGGCGCCGGCGGCGAGCTCGGCCACCGAGCGGCGTGGCCGGTCGGCCCGGTCGAGCCACAGCGCGACCCAGCCGCACGCGCAGAAGCAGGCGAAGCACAGCTCGAGGTCGAGATAGCCGCGTCCGAACGCGGTCACCCGGTAGAGGGGGACGAGCGCCCCGAGGTCGAACACCGAGCGCAGCGAATCGTTGGCGATCGCGAAGTCGAGATACACCGGGATAGCGATGAGGCCGGCGATCGACGCGATGACGAAGGCGACCGAGAGTCCCCGCAGGCTCGCGCCGCGTGCACGCCGCACGGCTGGGCGGGCGATGAGCAGCCGCATGATCAGCAGCCCGATCGCGCACATCACGGTGATGAACATGAGCCAGCGCGTGACGAGCAGCTGCGGCGTGACCGCGGTCGCCGACAGCTTCGGCACCGCGAACTGGGGCGCCGGTCCCGGGTTCGGGCCGACTGCAAAGGTGAACGCCCCCTGGACCGGATGGCCGTCGACCGAGATCGCCCGCCAGTAGACGAGGTACCAGCCCTGGGCGAGCCCGGCGCGCAGCGGCACGATCAGCGTGTCCGGATCGGCCGGCGAGCGGCTCACCGTCGCCGTCGTCGTCTCGAGGTTCCCGGACGCGTCGGTGACCGAGATGATCGCGAACCGGGGCTCGACCGCCTCGTCGAAGGTGAGCGCGACCTGACTCGGGGCCGAGTCGAGCACGACGCTCGCGGCCGGCGAGGTCCGAATCAGGTAGGCGTGCGCCCCGGCGGCGGCGGGCAGGGCCAGGAGGGCGGCGACGGCGAGCGCGGCCGCGAGGATCGCCCGCCGCAGGCTCACGCGAGCGGTCGTCCCCCGCCACCCCCGCGGCCGGAGACGAGCCCGAGGCCGGCGGCCACGAGGGCCACGACGGCGACGATCAGCGCGACGATGGCCAGCGTCGGCGTGCCGCCGGAGCCGACCGAGCTCACGACGTCAATCCGCGGAGCCGGCGCGTCCGCCGTCTCCGGTCCCGACCAGTCGACGAGCGAGCCGTCGGAGTAGGTCTGCTGGACGGTGAAGGTATAGGTGCCGGTCGCGGCGGGCTGGGCGAGGAACTGGAACAGCGAATCCTCCCCGGTGCGGGTGTGACCGCCGGTCCAGGTCACCTTCTGGATGACCGCGTTGTCGCCGCTGCCCGACTGCTGAAGGACGCGGTGCCAGCCCGGAGTGGGGACGAACGAGTCGATCGAGAAGCCGCTCGGCACCGTGAGCACGACCTGCGTCGTCGTGGCGCCCGACTTCTCGGTGGGGACGGCGAGGCTGTAGAGCTGGAGCTGACCGCTCAGCGACACCCTGGGGCTGACCTCGGCGTGGGCGCCGGCGGCCGCGGGCAGCGCGAGCAGGAGGGCGGCGAGAATGAGCCCGACCCGCCGCGCGCGGCGGATCACGAGGCCACCTGGAGCGTGTACGGCACGGTCACGACGTGGCCGCCGAGCTTCATCTGCAGGAACAGGCGCCAGGTGCCCGGCACCGGTAGGAGCACGCCGAGGGTGATGCTTCCCGGGGCGCTCGAATGACCGGACACGCGCGTCGCGCCGAGGATCGTCGTGCAGTTCGGCGCTCCGGCGCCACAGACGTGGGTGTGAAAGTAGTCGAGGCTGCCCTGGTGGAAGAAGATCGCGTGGGCGAGCGCGCCGAACCACGGCACGAACGTGACCCTGTGGCCGGCCGGGTCACGGACCTCGACATTGACGAACTCGGCCTGGATGGCGTGCAGCTGCGGATGGCTCTCCATCGTCACCCGGTAGCCGTCGACCGTCTGGGTGGCCTGGAAGGCCGGCAGCGGACGCGGGTGGTACGCACCGCTCACCTGGACGGTGCGGAAGAGCTGGAAGTTCGGCTGGCCCCCGGGAAGATTCGGGTAGACGTCGACGAGCACGCGGTAGGGGCCGGGCGCCGGGAAGGTCACCCGCTGGCTGAGCTGCCCGCTGCTGCTGATCGGCGGGTGGTCATGGATGATGTAGGCGAGATCGTCGCGAACGATGATCAGATGCACGCCGGTGTGGGGACCGGGGCCGGTCTTGTAGCTCGTGAGCGGCTTGCCGTCCGGCATCGCCACCGAGAACGACATCGTCGTCGGCCGCCCGGCGGTGACGGTCCCGGCCGGGGTGAACCCGGCCAGCGAGAAGACCCGGGCCGGAGCCACCTTCGGCACCGTGACGGCGCCGCTCGAGCTCGACCCGCAGCCGCTCAGCAGCCCCGCCGCCACGGCGAGGGCCGCGACGACGACCGCCGGGCGCGCCCTCATTGCAGGGCCGCCTGCAGCGCCTGCGTCGTCGCGGCGACGCCGAACGAGCCCTCGAGCCGGGCGGCGATCACGCCGTGGCGGTTGATCGTGAACAGCCACGGCTCGGTCTCGAGATGAAACGCCTTGAGCTGAGGACGCAGGCCCTTGCTCGGCTGGTTGTCGACGTAGACCTCCTCGTGGATGAAGGTGATCTTGTCGCCGAAGCGCTGCTGGAGCATGACCGCGATGTCGGTCACCGGGCCGCACACGCGGGAGATGCACAGCTGCGGGGTCGAGAACAGCAGCGCGACCGGGCGCTTGCCGAGCACGTCCTTGAAGGACACCGAATGCATCGACTCGGGCGGCACGCGGGTGGTGAGCAGGGGGATGCTGCCGTTCGTCGTCGCGAGCGTGTCGGTGGCGATCGCCGGCGGCCGCTGGCCGACGTCGGGGATCGGCGAGTGCGCGGCCACGGCGACCTCGCCCGGCGCGCCGATCAGCCCCTGCGAGGTGCGGGTGAGGGCGAGGATCGTGTAGGTGCCCTTGCTCGGCAGCGGGACGTGGGCGGCGTAGATGGCCTGGATCCCGCCGGGGCCGCTGTTCTGCTTGCTGCGGTACTGCGGCGGAACGGTGAGCAGGTCGGCCGGCGCGAGGTACGGGCCCGAGGCCGGGCTGTTCGGCGTGCGGGCGACGTAGATCGCCGTCGGGGCGTAGATGAACGCGCCCGAGCTCGCGTTGAGCGCGAAGGCGAGGCGGCGCACTCCCGGCGTGAACGTGCCGGTGGCCGCGCCGAGCTGCGCGCTCGAGTGCACGAGCGCGGCGAGCTGCTGCAGGCTCTGGCCGTGCGCGGCGGGGAACTGGCCGCGGCTGGGCTTGAGGGCCGCGCCCAGCTCGTCGACCGCGGGCGGCAGGGTGGAGGCGGAGGAGGTGGTCGTCGCCGCCGCGCTCTGGGTGGCGCTGGACGAGGTCGACGTGCTCGAAGAGTGTGACGAGGAGCCGCAGCCGGCGATGGCCAGTGCGCACAGCGCCGGGGCGATCACCGGCACCAAAAGGGGTCGTCGGGTCATGCTCGGTCTTTCTCGGATGCGTTTGCGGATGTGAGAGGTTCCCGCACTGGTCGGCTGGCTGCGCCCCCGCCGGCGCTCATCGCGGGCGCCGTGCTCGATCGACCCGCATGCCCATGGAGCGTACCGAGGGGGAGGTTGTTTCCCCGCTAGGTGCATGTAAACATCCTGTGACCAGCATCTTTGCCCACGGTGCTTCCCGCAGCGGGTGGTCTAGAGTGCCGACCATGTCGCCCGAACTGAGCGAGGCTCTGGGGTCGCAGGGGACTCCGGCGCGCGCGAACAACCGGCTCCGCCTCGCGGTCATCGACCGCGACCCCGGCTTCCTCCAGGTCATGTCCAATCGTCTTGACGCGCTCGGGTGGGACCTGCGGGCCCTCCCCAGCCCGGTGACCATCGAGGCGCTCGTGTCGATGCGGCTGAGCGCTCTCGTCGTCGACATGGCCGTGCTCGGCCCCGGGAACTGGGACTACCTCGAGCGCGTCTGCGCCCGGCTGCCCGGTCTCGCCGTGATCGTCTGCACCGGCCCCTCCTCGGTCGCCCAGCGCGTGCGCGGCCTGCGGCTCGGCGCCGACGCCTGGATCACCAAGCCCTGCCACGCCGAGGAGCTCATCTGCGTCGTCGAGGCCGCCATCCGGCGCCACCGTCGCAGCGAGATGCCCGAGCTCCAGGCCACGGCGATGGTCGGCGAGATCACCATCCGGCCCGACCTCTACCAGGCCTACCGGGGTGAGGAGAGCCTCGAGCTCACCGCTCGGGAGTTCGAGATCCTCCACCTGCTCTCGCAGTCCGACCGCGTCCTGCGACGCGAGGAGATCTACGAGCGGGTCTGGGGCTACGCGATGGCCCACGGCGACCGCTCGGTCGACGTGTTCGTCCGCAAGCTGCGCCAGAAGCTCCGCGCCGCCTCATCGGAGTGGAGCTACATCCACACCCACTTCGGGGTCGGCTACCGCTTCGCCGCCGAGCCCGACGAGGCGGGCGAGGGCGATAGCGCCGATCCGCTGACCGTGCCGCTCGGCGATGTGGCCGGGCTCGAGGATGACCTCGAGGCCGGTTTCGACCCCGCGCTGAGTCGCTGAGCCACCGCGATCGGCGGCGGTTGGCCGGTGCCGCCCGGAGCTCTGCGTCACAACTTATTCACATCCGCGTCACGACTCGGTAACGCGTCCACGAGCCGCTCCGAGCAGGATCCCGGCTTGTGCCGGCCGCCGCCCAGAACCGCCGCGAGACCCTCGAGGTGGGACCGCTCAAGATCAACCCCGATGAGCACCTCGCGCGCGCCGACGGCCGGGCGCTGATGCTGTCGATCCGCGAGCTGCGGCTGCTCACCGAGCTCGCCCGGCGCGCGGACCGGATCATGGCGCGGGAGGAGCTCTACCGGCTCGTGTGGGGCCGGGACATGCGCCGCGGCGACCGGTCGGTCGACGTCTACATCCGCAAGCTGCGGGTGAAGCTCGAGGAGGCCCTGCCCGAGTGGCGCTTCATCCATACGCACTTCGGCTTCGGCTACCGGCTCGCCGCCGAGCCGAAAACCTCACGCCAACTGCCGGTTCACAACTGATTAACACCTTGGGCGCGCCGCGCGCCGAGAATCGTCCGCACCATCACGACAAGGAGAACATGACGTTGCGTACCAAACGCATATCCGCGGTCGCCCTCACGGTGGCCGCCGCTCTCGGCGTCGCCGCCTGTGGCTCGAGCAGCTCTAGCTCCAGCTCCAGCAGCGCCTCGAGTGGCGCCTCGAGCGCGAGCTCGAGCGCCTCGATCGCCGGCGGCACGCTCAACGGCGCCGGCTCGACCCTCGCCGCCCCGATCTACCAGCAGTGGGGCTCCTCGCTGAAGTCCCAGGGCCTGACGGTCAACTACAACCCGGTCGGTTCGGGCGCCGGCGTGGCCAGCCTGCAGACGGCCACGGTCGACTTCGCCGGCAGCGACCCGGCGCTGAAGTCCACCGACCGCTCGAAGGCCAAGGGCCCGCTCTTCCAGTTCCCGGTCGCCTTCGGCGCGATCACCGTGTCCTACAACCTGTCCGGGGTCAAGAGCGGCCTCAAGCTCGACGGGGCGACGATCGCCGACATCTATCTCGGCAAGATCAAAACCTGGAATGATTCGGCGATCAAGGCGCTCAACCCTGGCCTCAGCCTGCCGAGCACGGCGATCACGGTCGTTCACCGCTCCGACTCGTCGGGCACGACGAAGGGCTTCACGACCTTCCTCGAGGACTACAGCCCGACCTGGAAGTCCCAGGTCGGCGCCGATAAGGACGTCAAGTGGCCGACCGGTACCGGCGCGGCCAAGAACTCCGGCGTCGCCGCCGCGGTGAAGCAGACCGACGGCGCCATCGGCTATGTCGAGCAGGCCTACGCGCTGCAGAACGGCTTCACCTACGCCGCGGTCAAGAACAAGTCCGGCAGCTACATCCTGCCGACGATCCAGAACACCTCGGAGGCGGCGAACGGCGTCACGATCCCGGCCGATCTGGGGATCTCGACGATCAACTCGCCCAACCCCCAGGCCTACCCGATCGTCTCCCAGACGTTCCTCGACGCGTATGCGGATCCGTGCAAGGCGGGCAGCAGCTCGTCCACCGCGGCCGCGCTGAAGTCGTTCCTCGGCTACGCCTTCGGAGCGGGTCAGCAGACGCTCGGGGCGGGCTCGAACCAGCTCCCCTACGCGCCGCTGACCTCGGAGCTCGCTGCCAAGGACAACGCGCAGCTGGCCAAGATGACCTGCAACGGGTCGGCCATCAAGTAAGCGCGCGTGAGCGCAACCGCACCAACGGTTTCCGGCGACCGCTCGGTTCTCGAGCGGTCGCCGGCCGCGCGCCTGCCCGACCGGGTGCTGAAGTGGGGGCTGACCGCGCTGGCGGCGCTCATCCTGGCGCTGCTCGCCTACTTCTTCATCCGTCTGATCGGGCAATCGAAAGACGCCTTCAGCTCGTTCGGGCTGAAGTTCATCTTCGGCAACGACTGGGATGTCAGCCGCAACATCTACCACGGGGCCCCGCTCGTCGTCGGGACCCTGATCACCTCGGCGATCGCCCTCGTCATCGGCGTCCCGATCGCCGTCGCCACGGCGCTGTTCATCGCCGAGCTCTGCCCCCGGCGCCTGCGGGGACCGTTCGGGGTCCTCGTCGACCTGCTCGCCGCGGTGCCCTCGGTCGTCTACGGCCTCTGGGGCGTGTTCGTGCTGATCCCCAAGCTGCTGCCGGCCGAGAAGTGGTTCGCGAGCACGTTCTCGTTCCTTCCCTTCGTCGGGGGCACGGTGACGGGTCCCAACTACTTCATCGCCGGGCTGATCCTGGCCATCATGATCCTGCCGATCGTCTCGGCGATCTCCCGCGAGGTGATCGCGACCGTCCCGTCCGAGAACAAGGAGGCCGCGCTCGCGCTCGGGGCGACGCGCTGGGAGATGATCCGCATGGCGGTGCTGCCGTACGCGCGGCCGGGGATCACCGGCGGCGCGATGCTCGGTCTCGGCCGGGCGCTCGGTGAGACGATCGCCGTCGTGCTCGTGATCGGCAACGCCCCGGTCATCGGCCACAGCATCTTCTCTCAGGGCTACTCACTGGCCGCGGTCATCGCCAACGAGTTCGGCGAGGCCGCCAACACACCGATCCACAGCTCGGCGCTGTTCGCGGCCGGGCTCGTGCTGTTCGTGCTCACCCTGATCGTCAACATCATCGCCCGCGGCTTCATCGCCCGGGGCGAGCGCGGCCGCCGGGGCTCGGACGTCACCGTCGCGGTGATGGCCGCCGAGCTGGGGGAGGTCGAATGAGCGCCACCGCCATCCCGCAGATCAGCGCCCGCCGGCGCCGGACCGACAAGATCATGCGGGCGCTCGTGTTCAGTGCCACGATCGTCGCCCTGATCCCGCTCGTACTGATCATCTACTACCTGATCTACAAGGGCATCGGCACGTGGAGCGGCAGCTTCTTCACCACCGACCCCAACGGCAACTTCCTCGGGTATCCGGGCGGGATCCGCAGCGCGATCCTCGGCACGCTGGAGATCGTCGGTCTGGCCACGCTCATCTCCGTGCCGATCGGCATCGGCGTCGCCCTCTACCTCACCGAGTACGGCAAGCAGTCGAAGTTCGCCAACACGGTCCGCTATTTCGTCGACGTGATGACCGGGGTGCCGTCGATCGTCTTCGGCCTGTTCGTCTACATCGTGCTCGTCACCGCGAAGATCGGCGGCACCGGCTTCTCCGGCTGGAAGGGTGCGATCGCGCTGTCGCTGCTGATGCTCCCGATCGTCACCCGTGGCGCCGAGGTCGTGCTGCTGCTCGTGCCCTCCAGCCTCCGCGAGGCGGCGCTCGCGCTCGGCGCGCCGCGCTGGCGGGTGGTCACCCGGGTCGTGCTGCCGACGGCCCGCTCGGGGCTGGTGACCAGCTCGCTGCTCGCGATCGCCCGCGGCATGGGGGAGACCGCGCCGCTGCTGTTCACGACCGCGGGCGCGTTCGCATTGACGGCCAACCTCAGCGCCCAGATGAACGCGATGCCCATCCAGATCTTCAACGACATCCTGTCGCCGCGTGCCGAGGTCGTCGCCCGCGCCTGGGGCACCGCCCTCACGCTCGTCGCCCTGGTGCTGATCCTCAACCTGATCGCGCGAGCCGCATCAAGAAGGAGCCGCATGGCATGATCCCACCTGAGTCCACACCCGGGACCACGCAACCGAGGAGCCAGGAACCGATCGACATGTCCACTGGGGGCCAGTCCGAGCAGACACAGGCGCAGTCGGCCGGCGCGGACCGCGAGACTCCGTCGACCGCCGGTCATACCGTCAGCATCAAGGATCTGCACGCCTATTACGGCGAGCAGCACAGCATCAAGGGCATCGACCTCGAGTGCCGGGCCAACGAGGTGACGGCGCTGATCGGGCCGTCGGGCTCGGGCAAGTCGACGGTCGTGCGCTGCATCAACCGGATGCACGAGGAGATTCCCGGCGCGCGGGCCGAGGGGTCGGTGAAGCTCGACGATCTCGACCTCTACGCCAACGGAGTCGACGTGACCGCGGTGCGGCGGCTGATCGGCATGGTGTTCCAGAAGCCGAACCCGTTCCCGACGATGTCGATCTTCGACAACGTCGCCGCCGGCCTGCGGCTGACCGGGACGAAGAGCGACAATCTTCGCGAGCGTGTCCATCGGGCGCTGCGGTCGGTCGGGCTGTGGGGCGAGGTCAAGAACCGACTCAACCAGCCTGGGATCGGCCTGTCCGGCGGCCAGCAGCAGCGCCTGTGCATCGCCCGGACGGTCGCCGTCGAGCCCGAGGTGATTCTCATGGACGAGCCGTGCTCGGCGCTCGATCCGGTGGCCACGCTGAAGATCGAGGAGCTGATCGACGAGCTCAAGGACCGCTACACGATTGTGATCGTCACCCACAACATGCAGCAGGCGGCGCGGGTGGCCAACTCGACGGCGTTCATGCTCGAGGGCGAGCTCATCGAGCACGGCCCGACGAACGACATCTTCACCAACCCCAAGGACGAGCGCACCGAGCGTTACGTCACCGGAAAGTTCGGCTGATCCATGCAAGAGACGCGGCATCAGTTCCGCGAGACGCTCAGGGAGCTCGAGACGCACGGCCTCGGCGGTCTCGACCTCGTGATCGGGCAGCTCGATCGCGCGCTCGAGGCGATCAGCTACCAGGACGTCGAGCTCGCCGGGATGGTCGTCGCCGACGACGACCGCATCGACGGCCGCTACCTCGAGGTGCACCAGGGCGTCCTGTCGCTGCTCGCCCGCCAGGCTCCGGTGGCCGGCGACCTGCGGATCGTCGCCGCGCTCCTGCACATCATCCGCTGCGTCGAGCGCATGGGCGATCAGTGCGTCAATATCGCCAAGCTCGTGCCGCTCTCCGGCTACGAGGCGCCGAAGGACAAGGACATCCTCGACGCGATCGAGCGCATGGGCCAGCTCGCGCGCTCGCAGGTCGCCCAGGCCAAGGAGGCGTTCATCAGCCGCAACGTTGAGCTCGCCCAGGACCTCGTCCGTCAGGACGAGGAGATCAACCGGCTCAACCGTGCGATCTTCCGCCGGGCGGTCGAGGTCGGCGACGACCTCGAGGTGCGCGAGTGGGCGATGTTCATGATCCTCGTCGCCCGCTGCCTCGAGCGGATCGGCGACAACACCGTCGACATCGCCGAGCAGGTGGTGTTCGTCGTCACCGGGCTGTTCCGCGAGTTCGCCGACGCGACGACACCGCCCGAGTCGCCCCAGGCCGCATAGCGGCCCGGTCACACGGCCGTCACTGAAACGACACAACGCCCGCGCCGCGGGGCCGTACCGTGGCGCCATGGCTCGCAGACCGGCCATCGGTGATCATCCGCCGGTGGTGCTTGACCGGCCGTCGGCGGGGGATCGGCTCGGCATCGACCAGCCCGAGGGATGGTGGCCGACGGCGCCCCGGCTGAAGGCCTGCGAGGCCGCCGGGTTCGCGGCCGTCCAGGTGCGGATGCCGCCGCGCGTGTACCACGGGGCGCGGGTGCTCGCCGGCGCGGCCGACCGCGACCTGCGGCTCAGCCGCGAGCTCGCCTCGCTGCGCCGGCGTCTGCAGCGCTGCGAGCAGCTCGGGGTGCGGCTGGCCGTCGAGAACCTCGCGCCGGTCTACGGTGGCCCGCCGTTCGTCTCCCATGACCCGCAGGCCGTGGGGCGCGACCCTATCCGCTCGCGGAACTCTGACCGGCCGTGTTTTGGACACACGGCCAATGACCGCTCCCCGCGCGCGGGCGTACCGTGCCGCCATGCGCGTGCGACCACCGCAGATCGTGGCGTTTGGCGGAGGCGGGTTCTCGACCGAGTGGGGGAACACGTTGCTCGACGATCACGTCCTTACCCTGACTGGGGTCGCGCGACCCCGCGTCTGCTTCCTGCCGACCGCCAGCGGTGACGCCGATCATTACGTCGTGCGCTTCTACCGCGCCTTCTCGGCCGATCGCTGCGAGCCGTCCCACATCTCGTTGTTCCGCCGGGAGACCGGGGTGGGGGACCCGCGCGCCCATCTGCTGGCGCAGGACCTGATCTACGTCGGCGGAGGCAGCCTCATCTCCCTGCTCGGCACCTGGCGGGCCCACGGCATCGACGAGGCGCTGCACGCCGCCTGGCAGAGCGGCGTCGTGCTGTGCGGCGGCTCGGCCGGGTCGCTGTGCTGGTTCGCGCACGCGGTGAGCGGCTTCCACGAGGGCCCGGCGCGCGAGCTCGAGGGCCTCGGCTTCCTGCCCTGGAGCAACGCCGTGCACTATCACCAGGAGCCGGGACGGCAGACCGCGTTCACCGCCGCGGTCGCCCGCGGGATGCCGTCGGGATACGGCGCCGGCGACGCCGCCGCCCTGCACTTCGTCGGGACCGAGCTGGCCGAGGTGATCTCCTCGCGCGCCGATGCGCGGGCGGTCTACGTCAGCGCCGACGGGACGGGCGGCGCCGGCGAGCGAGAGCTCGACGTCCGCTTCCTCGGCGCGTCGGTCGGTTCGGAGGCGATCGCGGCGTGAGGGCGGCCAGGCATGGCCGTGGGGCAGGGGAGGGCGGCGCGCCCGGGGAGGCCGGCGCCGAGCACCGCCGGATCCTCGCCATGGGGGGCGGCGGATTCACCATGCACGAGCGCGGGGTCGCGCTCGATCGGCTTGTGCTCACGCTCACCGGCAAGCCGGTGCCCAAGATCTGCTTCCTGCCCACGGCGAGCGGCGATCCGCGGGAGCAAGTGACGCGCTTCCACGAGCGCTTCGACTACTGGCCGTGCGAGCCGACGATCCTCTCGCTGTTTCACCTCGGGCGGGACCGGATCGACCCCATCGAGCACCTGCTCGCCCAGGACGCGATCTACGTCGGCGGGGGATCGATGCGCAACATGCTGGCCATCTGGCGCGAGCACGGCATCGACGAGGCGATGCGCGACGCGTGGCACGCCGGCGTCGTGCTCGCCGGCCTGAGCGCCGGCGCGATGTGCTGGTTTCAGGGCGGCATCAGCATGAGCGGCGGCGCGCCCGAGCCGGTCAGTGGACTCGGCCTGCTCGGCGGCAGCCTGTCAGTGCACCTCGGCGGCGAGCCCGAGCGGCTGCCGGCCTTCCGCGCCGCGGTGGCCGCCGGAGAGCTCCCGGCCGGCCTTGCCTGCGACGACGGCGCTGCGCTCATCTACGCGGGCACGCGCCTGCGCGAGTGCGTGAGCTCGCGTCCGGGCGCGCGCGCCCTCGAGGTGCGAGCCGACGAGAGCGGTGGGGTGCAGGAGAGCGAGGTGCCGCTGCGGCTGCTCGAGCTCCCGCCCTCGGTGCACCCGTCGCCGCTCGAGGAGTACGAGATCGCCGAGTTCCGCGCGCTGCGCTCCGGTCGCCATCGCTGGGCGTGAGCGACCGCACGCGATGAGCGATCGGGTTAGGGCTGCTCGGCGGCCGGCGTGTCGCCGGGTGACACCGGCGAGCGTCGCCGGCGGGTGACGATCAGTCCGGCGGCGGCGAGCGCGACGACCACTGCGCCGAGGATGATGAGGATCGTCGCCACCCCCGAGCCGCCACCGCCGCCCGACCCGGCGCTGCTCGCGACTCCGGGCACGCCGGTGAGGGGATGCCCGGCCGCGGCGGCCAGCTTCGCCACCGCGTGGATCGCGGCGGTGGCGAGCTGATCGCTGCTCCCGCCGGCGGGTCGGGGGAGGGCGGCGACGATGGCCTGGCTGTGGGCGTCGAGACCCTGGGTGCCGTAGCCGGCGGCCATCACGACGAGCAGCGGCTGCTTGGCCTTGTAACTGATCTCCTGATCGAGGAAGTCGGCGTACTTCTGCGGTTGGCCGAACAGGTCGGGGATCACCCCGAGGTCGACCGGCGAGGCGATCAGGGCAACCCTGATCGGGAACCCGCTGCGCCGGGCGGCCGCCGTGGCCGCGTCGAGCGTGTGCTGCAACGAGGCCGAGACCGGGGGAGAGTAGGGGTAGAAGACGTTCTCGCCGAGCAGGGTGTCGCTGGCCGGATCGCCGTCGGCACTGGCAGGCGCCGGGGCGAGCATCGGCGCGACCATCGCGAGCGCGCACCCGAGCGCGAGGATCGAGGTCCGGAGCCGTCGCATCGGCTCCGGAGCTTAGAGGCCGTCAGGTGGCCGGGGCCGGATCGACAGCCGGCTGCGCGGATACGGCGAGCTCGCAGCGCTCGCTGGCGAGCTCGACCTGCACGGGGTCGCCACCGAGCTCTCGCCAGCGCCGATCGATCTCCTCGCCGAAGCCGTCAAGGAAATCGTCGCTGTGCAACGGGTCGTGGTGGAAGAGGAGCAGCCGCTCGGCCGACACGCGCCGGCCGAAGGCGAGCGCATCGGACACCGGGCAGTGGCCCCAGCCGAGATGGTGCTCGTACTCCTCGTCGGTGTACTGACAGTCGTGGATGAGCATCGACGCGCCCTGCGCGAGCTCGAACCCGGAGATCCACTCATCGTCGAGTTGGCTGAGGGGCGCGCCGAGCCCGGGCTCGTGGTCCGGGATGTAGCACAGGGACGTGTCGCCCTCGTCGATGCGATAGCCGAGCGTCGGGCCGCGGTGGTTGACGGCCTGGGCGCGCACCTTCGCGGACCCGATCTCCCACTCGACCGTCTCCGCCTCGCGGAAGGAGACCATGGAGGGCAATTCGCGAACCTCGACGGGCGCGAGCGGCGCCGAGATGTAACGGGCGACGCGATCACGCAGGGAGGCCTCGGGCGAGGCCGGGCCCCAGATCGAGATCTCCGACTCGGGACGGAAGGCGGGCGCGAAGAACATCAGCCCCTGGATGTGATCGAGATGGAGGTGGGTGAGCAGGATGGTGATCGGCTGCTCGACGCGCGGCAGCGCGAGCCCCAGGTTGCGGATCCCGGTTCCCGCGTCGAGGATCAGCTTGCGGCCGTCCTCGAGGGTGACCTCGACGCACGAGGTGTTGCCGCCGTAGCGCATCGTCTCCGGCCCCGGCGCGGGAATCGAGCCCCGCGCCCCCCAGACCTTGATCTTCATGAGTCCTCTCCCGGCTCCCCTTCTCCGGTACTGCCTACCTCTTCCTCTACCCCGGCAAGCGGCCAGAAGATCACGATCGCCCCGCTCGAGCCGGTCGCGCCGACGATCGGGATCGCGCTCGCGGCCACGTCCTGATGCTTGCCGGTCGCCGTGCGGATGCGAAACACGCCGTGGAACGGGCGCTTGCTGCGGATGGCGATCGTCGCCGGGATCTCGTCGTAGATCATCGGCGCCTCGTCAGTGTCGAACGGCCCGAACTCGGTCGTCCACTCCTGCGCGGACATCGTGCCGCTGTCCTCGAAGCGACGTCCGAGCATCGCCGCGGCGCCCTCGTTGAAGAACAGAAGCGCGCCCTGCTCGCCGACGAGGAACGCGGGCGTGGAGATGCTCGACAGCAGATTCCGCGCCAGGATCATCTCGAGCGGCTTCTGGGCGCCGTTCATGCGCCAACTCTAATGCGGGTGGGTGATGGGGGTGCACATCGTCGTGCCGTTTATGCTGAGCGCATCGTGGCGGCATCGAAGTCAAAGCGACGCTCCCGCAAACGGCGACACGCCGGGACGGCCCCTCGCGCGGTCACCCCGACGCGACGCGAGGGCCGCGCCCAGCGGCAGGTCAGCACCGCGCGCCAGCAACGCCAGTCGCCGCGTCAGCTCGGCACCGTGGGGGAGCGTCCGCCGAGCCCGTTCGGCGGTCTGCCGGTCTCCGAGATCGCCATCTTCGCCGGCGCCGTCGGGGCGATCGTCGGCGTCATCCAGGGCGGTGGCGCCGCGCTCATCGTCGGCCTCATCGTCTGCACGCTCGGCGTCGTCGAGGTGACCGCGCGCGAGCACTTCTCCGGCTTTCGCTCGCACACCTCGCTGCTGGCGGCGATCCCGGCCGTCGGCGCCGGGGTGGTCTGGGTGGCGATCGTCGGGCAGCCGACGCAGCGGGTGTTGATCCTGCTCGTCGTCGTGCCGGTGTACGCGGCCCTGTTCTTCTTCCTGCGCCGCCGGTTCATGATCGCCCGGCAGGCGCGGCTGGCGCGCCCGCCGGCGCCCACTAGCTGACGTGGGCGGTCTCCGCCTCGGGCGACGCTGACGGCTGCGGCTCGGCCGGTGACCCCGGGAGCAGCAGGCTGAACACCGCGCCGCCGTCGGCGACGTTAGCTGCCGACACGCTGCCGCCGTGGCGTTCGGCGACCTGGCGCACGATCGCCAGTCCGAGCCCGCTGCCCTGCCGCCCGCGCGAGTTGGCGCCGCGGAAGAACCGGTCGAAAACGTAGGGGAGGTCCTCATCGGGAACACCGACGCCGTGGTCGCGCACCCGCACGCCGGACGGGTCGACGGCGACCTCGATGACGCCGCCGGGCGGCGAGTGGCGGGCCGCGTTGTCGAGCAGGTTGTTGACCGCGCGGCCGAGCCGCTCGGGCACCCCCTCGATGACGACCGGGGAGAGCGAGGCCTGGAAGTCGAGGCTCGGAGAGTTGCGCCGGGCACGCGCGAGCGACTCCTCGACGACCCGGTCGAGCCGCACGTCCTCACTGGACTCGGTCGGAAGATCACCGCGGGCGAGCTCGATCAGGTCGTTGACCAGTCCGCTCAGCTCCTCGCTCTGCTCGACGACGTCGGAGAGCAGCCGGCCCCGGTCCTCCTCGGCGAGGGCGCCTCCGGCGAGCAGCACTTCGATGTTCGTTCGCAGGCTGGTCACCGGCGTGCGCAGCTCGTGCGAGGCGTCGGCGACGAGCTGGCGCTGGGCGCGCACGGATTCGTCGAGTGCCGCGCGTGAGCCCTCGAGCCGCGCGAGCATCGCGTTGAAGCGCGTGGCCAGCTGCCCGACCTCGTCGTCGGCGTGGATGCCGAGCCGCAACGACAGGTCGTCGGTCTCCCCGATCTGCTCGGCGGTCGCCGCCACCTCGGCGAGCGGCGAGAGCACGCGCCGGGCGCCGAGGCGCCCGAGCACGGCGGCGAGGGCCACGCCCCCGGCGCACAGCAGGATGAGCACGAGCCGAAGATGGGAGAGGATCCTCTCGATCGGGCCGAGCGGCCGGGCGAGCTGGACCGCGACCGGGACGACCTGGCCGGGGGTGACCTCGGCCGTGCCGCGGAAGGTGTAGACGCGCAGCTTGTTCCCGGACACCGTCTCGGTCTCGTAGCTGCTGCCGACGGTGCCGCCGGCCACGGCCTGGGTGTTGGTGTCGACGGGCAGGGTCATGCCGCCGCGGGTGAGCAGCACCCCGCCGTCCGTGCCGACCACCTGCGCGAACGGCGCGCGCCCGCCCGAGTTGACGGGTGGGCCCGGAAGGTCGCCGCCGAGGGCGAAGTTGCCCTCGTGCTGGACGAGGTAGCCCTGGCCGCTCAGCAGCGAATCGACCTGCGAGAGCAGCTGGTCACGGACGACGAGGTAACAGACGAGCGCGGCGAGGAACACCGCGATGGCCACGGCGGCGGCGGCGACGATGGCGACTCGCTTGCGCAGCGGCATGGTGGTCAGTCCCGCAGCACGTAGCCGACGCCGCGGACGGTGTGCAGCAGACGAGGCGCGTCGTCCTCCTCGGTCTTGCGGCGCAGGTAGCCCATGTAGACCCCGAGCGCGTTGGAGGTCGGCCCGAAGTCATAGCCCCACACGTTCTCGAAGATCGTCGAGCGGGTGAGGACCTGGCGCGGGTGGCGCAGGAACAGCTCGAGCAGCAGGAACTCGGTCTTCGAGAGCTCGATCAGGCGATCGCCGCGGTGGACCTCGTGCGCCATCGGGTCGAGCACGAGATCGGCGTAACGCAGGACCTCGCCATCGCTGCCCTCGCCGGAGCGCCGCAGCAGGGCCCGCAGGCGGGCCTGGAGCTCACGCAGCGCGAACGGCTTGACGAGGTAGTCGTCGGCCCCGACGTCGAGGCCCTGCACGCGGTCGTCGATCGCGTCGCGCGCGGTGAGCATGAGGATCGGGGTGCGGTCGCCGGCCTGACGCATGCGGCGGGCCACCTCGAGGCCGTCGAGTCGCGGCATCGCGACATCGAGGATGACCGCGTCGGCGGGACGCGTGGCCAGCGCGTCGAGCGCCTCCTCGCCGTCGGCGGCGAGCTCGACGTCGTAGTTGTCGAGCCGGAGGGCGCGCTCGAGCGCACGGCGGACCGCGGGTTCATCGTCGACGACGAGCACTCGTGCCATGGCGAAAATGATCGCGCTTGCGCGTAAAAGTTGGTGAAGAAGCCCGGGGCCGAGACCGGAACGAGACCCGGACGCTACTGACAGCTCGTGCCCGCGAGACTAGCTTGCCGCCAGGATGCGACGTGCGGTGGCGACAGTGATCGGGCTGGCAGCGGCGGGGGTGTTCACCTACGCCCTGCTGCACGTGATGGACATCGGCACCTGCGCGTCGGGCGGCCCGTACGTGAGCGCGCGGCCGTGCCCGAGCGGCACGGCCGGGTCGATCCTGATGCTCACCGCGTCGCTGTTTGTCGTGGTGATCGCGATCCTCGCGGGGGGCGGGCTGCTCGTCTGGGCGGGGTTGTTCCTCATCTCCGGGATCGGGATGCTGACCTTCGCCATCTCCGCGCACAACCCGGGTCCCGGCGCGCGCCTCGCCGCCTACGCGGTCGGCATCGTGTTCGTGCTCATGGGCGGGATCCCGTTGATCTACCTCGGCTTCGGCGCGGTCGCCGAGCGGGAGGAGCGGCGCCGGCGTGCCCGCGGCCGCGTCGCCGACGCCACTGTCTGCCGCGTCGAGCCGCTCGGCGCGACGGGCGCCCGCTCGGAGCGCCTCCGGGTGAGCTACGCCGTACACCCGAGCGACGACGTCAGCTTCGAGGTGTCACGGGAGACGACGATGCTGCCCGCCTCGGCGCCGCGGGTCGGCGAACGGGTGCAGGTCCGCTACGACCCCGATCGCCGCGATGAGTTCGACGTCGTGCGCCCGAGTTCGGGGCCGACCGGCGCGCGGGGGGCGGTGCGTGACGGCGCGGCGGTGTCGGCTTACGGCGGCACGGTGGCCGGGGCGCGCGATCCGCTCGACCGGCTCAAGGAGCTCGCCGACCTGCGGGCCGCGGGTGCGCTCACCGACTCCGAATTCGCCGTGCAGAAGGCGCGGATCCTCGCCGAGAGCTGACGGGCCCCGGTTGGCGGGAAGCGGTCGGACCTCGCCAGGGGGCTCGTGGGAGATCTCTACTACATAGGGGTCAACATCTCCCAGGAAGCGGCGGACCCGCCCCCTCGGTGGGCGACCGCGCGGGCGCCTACTTGCTGTAGGTGATCTGGATCTTGGTGAAGTTGAGCGACAGGCTCTCGGTCGGCGTCACGTTGTGGCCGCTGCCGCCGGTCTGGAAGGACGAGATGAGCGTGTTTGTCAGCGTGTACCTGAGGTACTGCTGCTTCGTGCCGCCAGCCTTGCGCAGGGTGATCGTGACCTGCTTGAAGTGGGTTCCGTTCGCGCACGCGAGCGCGAGCTTCGGCGAGGACTTGTCGACCTGCTTGGTGATCTGGAAGTCGTGGAGCGCGGCTCTGCCGGCGCCACTTCCACCGCCTGTACGGGCAGTTTGGTTCACGAAGCTGAAGCCGAGGATCGGGATCGTGGTGCCGCCGATCGCGAGGGTGACCGTGCTCCCGCTCGGCTTCGATGGGGGCGTTGTTATCGTCAGGGTGTTGCTCGGAAGGGCTCCGACGGTGATGACCTGCCCGCCGCCGATCGTCAGGGTGTGGCCGCCGGCGACCGTCACCGACTTGCCGGGGGCGCCCTGAGCTCCGGTGTTGCCGGGCGGGCCCTGGGGTCCGGTCGGCCCGGTCTGGTTCCAGGTCAACTCGGTCTCAGATGCCGGCCCCGCGCCCACGGTTGAGGTCGTGTGGCACGTCTGTGAGGCGGGGTCGATGATCCGCACATTGCCGCCGGTCGTCGCCGGGACGGTGGTCGTACCCGTCACTGAGACGCTCACGCACGCGCTGATGACCCCGTTGCCGTCGGGCACGCTCGCCACCGCCAGTGCGGCACCACCTCCGGCCACGCCAACCGCCAGCAGAAGCACGGCTTTCCACGGCCGTCCGATCCGGTTCCCGATCCCCAAGGCGGGGGCATCGTACGCCCCCGCATCGGCACAATCAATGGTGATGGCCAAAAGGACGAAGCTGCAGCGGTACGGAGAGAGACGTGACTTCGGCACAACGCCGGAGCCCGATGGCGCGCATCGCCGCGCCGGCGGCAGGCCCAGCGGTGAGGAGGCCGCTCAGGGCGCCCCGCGGTTCGTCGTCCAGGAGCACCACGCCACCCGCCTGCACTGGGACCTCCGGCTCGAGCACGACGGCGTCCTCGCGTCGTGGGCGATCCCCAACGGCATCCCGCCTGACCCGGCCGATAACCGGCTCGCCGTGCACACCGAGGATCACCCGCTCGAGTACCTCGACTTCGCGGGCGAGATCCCCCGGGGCAACTACGGGGCGGGCACGATGAAGATCTGGGACCGGGGGACGTACGAGCTGCACAAGTGGGAGGAGCGCAAGGTCGAGGTCAGCTTTCACGGCGAGCGCCTGCGCGGCCGCTACGGGCTGTTCCCGATCAGCCGCCCCGGGGAGGGCAAGGACGACTGGATGATCCACCGCATGGATCCCCCCGGGGATCCGGACCGCGAGCCGATGCCCGAGCACATCGTCCCGATGCTCGCGCGCGCGAGCGAGGACCTTCCGTCGCCGCAGGACGGATGGTCCTTCGAGGTCAAGTGGGACGGCGTGCGGACGATCGCCTACGTCCAGCCCGGGCGCCTGCGCCTCGAGAGCCGCAACCTCCGCGACGTGAGCGACTCCTACCCCGAGGTGCGCGGCCTGCTCCGTGATCTCGGCATGCACGAGGCCGTGTTCGATGGCGAGATCGTCGCCTTCGGCGCGGAGGGACGGCCGAGTTTCGAGCGCCTCCAGCGCCGGATGCACGTCACCTCCACCGCCTCGGTGCGCCGGCTCGCCGGCGAGATCCCCGTCGTCTACGCGATCTTCGATCTGCTCTACCTCGACGGTCACTCGCTCATGTCGCTGCCCTACCGCGCGCGTCGCGCCGCGCTCGAGGCACTCGAGCTGTCCGGCCCCGCCTGGCGCGTCCCGGCGGTCCAGGCCGGCGCCGGGACGGGCACCGCGCTGCGCGAGGCGACGGTCGCGCAGGGACTCGAGGGCGTCATCGCCAAGCGGCTCGACTCGTCCTACGACCCCGGCCGGCGGACAGGGGCGTGGCTGAAGGTCAAGAACCGCCGCCGCCAGGAGCTCGTGATCGGAGGCTGGGTGCCGGGCGAGGGCCGGCGCACCGAGCGCGTCGGGGCGCTGTTGATGGGCTATCACGAGGACGGCGCCTTCCGGTTCGCCGGCCGGGTCGGCACCGGCTTCACCGAGGCGACGCTCGCGCAGCTCACGGCGCGCCTCGAGCCTCTGCGCCGGGCCACGAGTCCGTTCACCTCCGGGCCAAAGCCGCCTCGCGGGGCCGAGTTCGTCGAGCCGTGCGTGGTCGCCGAGGTCGAGTTCGTCGAGTGGACGTCGGAGGGCGTGATGCGCGCGCCGGCCTTCAAGGGCTTCCGCGATGACAAGTCGCCCCGCGAGGTGGCCCGCGAGGACGGCGACCCGCCCGCGGACGAGCCAGGAGGTGCCGACCCCGCCGCCCCCGAGGCACTGTTCGACGAGGTGGAGCGGCTGCCCGAAAGCGCGCTCGCCGTGCTCACCGACGGCCGCCGGCTCAAGCTCTCCAACTGGGACAAGGTCCTGTTCCCGCAGACCGGGTTCACCAAGGGGGATCTGATCGCCTTCTACGCCCGGCTGGCACCGACGCTGGTCCCGCACCTCCGCGACCGGCCGCTCACCCTCAAGCGCTACCCGAGTGGCGTCGACGAGGCCTACTTCTACGAGAAGCAGTCGCCCTCGCACCGCCCGGAGTGGGTGCAGACCAGGCAGATCGGCGACATCAACTTCACCCTTGCCCAGGACCGGCCGACGTTGATCTGGCTCGGCAACCTCGCCGACGTCGAGCTGCATACGTCGCTATCGCTGGCCGACTCGCCGGAGCGGCCGACGATGCTCGTCTTCGACCTTGATCCGGGACCCCCGGCGGGCATCGTCGAATGCTGCGAGGTCGCGCTCGTCCTCCACGGGCTGTTCGCCCAGCTCGGGCTGCAGAGCATCGTCAAGACCTCGGGCTCGAAGGGGATGCAGACCTATGTGCCGCTCAACACCGCGGTGACCTACGGGCAGACCAAGCCGTTCGCCAAGCGGGTGGCCGAGCTGCTCGAGCAGCGGATGCCGGAGCTCGTCACCGCGCGGATGACCAAGCGGCTGCGCTCCGGCAGGGTGCTCGTCGACTGGAGCCAGAACGACATCCACAAGACGACGGTCAACGTCTACTCGGTCCGCGCACGCGAGCGCCCGACCGTCTCGACCCCGGTGAGCTGGGAGGAGGTGCGGGCCTGCCGCGAGGCGGCCGATCCCGATCTGATGAGCTTCGACACCGAGCAGGTGCTCGACCGGGTGGCCGAGCTCGGGGACCTGTTCGCGGGGTCGCTGAGCCTGACTCAGGAGCTTCCATCGGTCTGATCTCGCACAATCTCTCGCCGGGTATTTGAACGCGCCAGCCTTCCCCTTCTAGGATCATGGCCGACATGGATCCGATCGTCCTGCGCAACCGCCTGTTGGTCGCCACCGGAATGTGGA
The DNA here is from genome assembly GCA_963752905.1 of uncultured Solirubrobacterales bacterium. GTDB lineage: Bacteria > Actinomycetota > Thermoleophilia > Solirubrobacterales > Solirubrobacteraceae > Palsa-465. The sequence goes on along the minus strand of CAVWAC010000003.1, from coordinate 94,860 downwards.
AGGAGGCCACCGGCGAGCCCCTGCCGCGAATGGCCCCGGGCGAGCCCGCGGCCCAGGTGCAGGCCTTCGAGATCGCGCTCGTCGACCGCCTGTTCCAGACCGCCACCCCGGAGAACGCCCGGGAGGTGGCCGACCGGACCTGGGATCTCGTCCATGACCGCGAGGACTCCGACCCGGTCAAACGGCGGGTCGTCGAAGTGCACGAGTCGCTCGCGCGGATGACCCGGCTCGGCGACTGACCGCCGCCGACGCGCCCTTAGGGCAGAGATCGCTCAGGTGCCGGTGCAGGCGCCGGCCGCAGCTCGACGACCTGGTCGCGGCGGCGGGTGAGCCCCGCGGCCGCGTAGGCGTCGACCTCGTCGAGCGTCTCCCGCTCGAGCAGCGAGCTCACGAGCGAGTCGAGATTCCCGCGGTGGGCTCGCAGCAACTCGTTCACCTCGGTATGAGCGGCCTCGACGATCCGCCGGACCTCCTCGTCGACGAGGCGCTGCGTGGCCTCCGAGGTCTCAGCGGCGCCGGGCAGGAGCGGGTTCATCCCCTCGGCGGGGATCACCGCGATCGGGCCGATCGCGCGGCTCATCCCCCAGCGCCCGACCATGAAGCGGGCGATCCGGGTGAGCTGCTGGATGTCGGATTCGGCGCCGGTGGTGATCTCGCCGAAGACGATCTCCTCGGCCACCCGGCCGCCGAGCGCGACCTTGATCTGAGCGAGGACGTGGCGCTCGTCGAAGTTGAAGCGGTCGGCATCGGGCGCCGAGAACGTCACCCCGAGCGCCTGGCCGCGGGGGATGATCGACACCTTGCGCACCGGGTCCGCGCCGGGTGTGAGCATCCCGACGATGGCGTGGCCGGCCTCGTGGTAGGCGGTTCTCCGCCGGTCCTCCTCGCTGAGCATCACCTTGCGCTCGGCGCCGAGCACGATCCGCTCGAGCGCGTCGGTGAGATCCTCGGAGTTGACGCGCTCGTGCTCGCGGCGCGCCGCGAGCAGGGCGGCCTCGTTGACGACGTTGGCGAGATCGGCGCCGACCATCCCGGGGGTCGAGGACGCGAGCGCGCCGAGGTCGACGCTCGGATCGAGCGGCACCGAGCGGGTGTGAACGCGGAGGATCGCCTCGCGGCCGGCCCGGTCGGGCGGCTGCACGGCGACGCGGCGATCGAAGCGGCCGGGGCGCAGCAGGGCGAAATCGAGCACCTCCGGGCGGTTGGTGGCGCCGAGCACGATCACCCCGGTGCGCGGATCGAAGCCGTCCATCTCGGTGAGGATCTGGTTGAGCGTCTGCTCGCGCTCATCGTGGCCGCCGGAGAAGCCCGCCCCGCCCGGCGAGCGTGAGCGGCCGACGGCGTCGAGCTCGTCGATGAAGATGATCGCCGGCGCGGCCTGCTTGGCCTGCTGGAAGAGATCACGGACGCGCGAGGCGCCGACCCCGACGATCATCTCGACGAACTCCGAGGCCGACATCTGGAAGAAGGGGACCCCGGCCTCGCCGGCCACCGCGCGGGCGAGCAGCGTCTTGCCCGTCCCGGGTGGGCCGCTGAGCAGCACGCCGCGAGGAATTCGCCCTCCGAGCCGCAGGTACTTGTCGGGGTTCTTGAGGAAGTCGACGATCTCGGTGAGCTCCTCCTTGGCCTCGTCGATCCCGGCCACGTCGCGGAAGGTGACCGGTTGCTCGGAGGCCTCGACCCGGCGAGCGCGCGAGCGCCCGAACGACATCAGCCCGCCGGCGCCGCCCGCGCCCGCCGCGCGGCGCATGAGGAACACGAACAGCAGGATGAGCAGCAGCGTCGGCCCGAAGCCGAAGATCAGGCTGGTGAGGAACGACGGTCCCTGGTTGGGCGACTTGGCGTCGATCGTCACGCCCTCGTTCTGCAGCAGCTGCGAGAGCTGGGAGTTGTCGGCGAAGGAGGGGATCTGGGTGGAGAAGTACTGCGACGGCGTGGCGCTCTGGTCGCTCGCCGGGTACCTCACCTTCTGCTTGAAGGTGCCCTGAATGGCGTCACCCGTCGAGGCGATCTCCTTGACGTTGCCCTGCTTGACCTCGGAGAGGAAGGTCGGGCTGTAGGGGATCTGCACGCGGGCCGCCGGGCCGAGCGCCTGGCGGGAGATCCACACGTTGAGGACGAGCAGGACGACGACGAGCAGCGCGATCCACCAGCGCGGGTTCGGTCTCAGCGGCGGGGGCGTCGGCTTCTTCGGGCTGCCGCGGCCGTCGGGCGCGGGCGTCACCTTCCAGCCCGGCGGGCGGGGCGAATCGCCTCGGGGCCGCTCAGCCGTCGGCGGTCGCCACGATGGTTCGTCGGCCATAAGGAGGATTGTCGCAGGGACGATGAAGCGGATCCGAAGCTTTCTGCCCGACGGGCATGGGCCCGCGAGCCGGTCGCGCACAGTGACTCTCTCAGATCGACTCGAATCGGATGCGAAACGAGTCCGAGCCCTCGACGCTCGCGCCGTGGGCCCAGGCCTGGTCGGCGAGCCATCGGTCGGAGGTCACGATCCGCAGCGTCGCCGGCGCGGGATGCGCCTTGATGAGGCGGACGATCTCGTCGTCGGCGGCATGCGCCTTCGGCCGCGGGGCGTGCGTGACCTCGATGACCGTCGAGCGGATCGGCGGTCGCGGCGGCCGCTCGAACACGACCGTGACGTCCTCGCCCTCGGCCGCGGCCCACCGCTCGAGCTGGTCGACGAGGCGCAGCATCGCGGCGTCGCGATCCTTCCACCACGCGTCCGGGCGCGTGCCGATCACGTTCATGCCGTCGACGATCCAGCGCACGGGCCGGCCAGCCTACTCCCCGTCGCCGCTCGGTCGCCGCCGGCCCTGCTTGCGCTCGGACCGGCGCCGCTTGGTCTCGAGCCGGCGCTGGACCGAGGCGCGGCTCGGCTTCGTGGCGTGACGCGCGCGCGGCACCTCGAGCGCGGCCCGGAGGCGCCGTTGCAGCCGCGCGAGCGCGAGCTCGCGGTTCTGGGCCTGGCTGCGCGCATCCTGCGCGACCGCCGTCACCCGCGAACCGCAGCGGGCGCTGATCCGTCGCTTCTGCTCATCGGTGAGCGCGCTCGAGGCGGCCACGTCGAAGCTCGCCTCGATCCGCGAGGCGGTGACGTTGGCGTGCTGTCCGCCCGGTCCCGAGGAGCGCGACGCGCGCAGCACGACCTCCCGCAGGGGGATGGCGGCGTGGCGGCCGATGGGCATCGGGTCGTCCATGGCCCTAAGCATGACCTGTGACCAGGAGGTGAACTTCGGCGCCTCGCCACCGCGAACCGGGGGGAGGCCGTGATACCGTCCTGCACCGTAAGGCCGCCATCGAGGCGGTGATAAGTAGGTGCAGGCCCCGGTGGTAGTCGCAGAACATCCTCCGCGGTAGCAGCACTACGAGCCACGGAGGAGTAACTCCACAATGCCAACCGGAACGGTCAAGTGGTTCAGCGACGAGAAGGGCTTCGGCTTCATCACGCCCGATGAGGGCAGCCGCGACCTGTTCGTCCACCACTCGAGCATCCAGGCGGACGGTTACCGCTCACTCGCCGAAGGCGCCAAGGTGTCCTACGAGGAAGAGGCGGGTCCCAAGGGCCCGAAGGCCATCAACGTCGCCAAGATCTAGACGCCGCACCTGCTGCGCGGGCGATCGTGCCCGCGCAGCGTTTGCGTCGGCGGCTGAGTGGCCGACTGGGTCACGATCTCCTCGATGGCGACGGCCGGTGGCACGCTCGTGCTCGCCGTGGCCACCTTCAGCTCGGTGCGGTCGGCCAATCGCTCCGCTCGGGTCGCGGAGCTGTCGCTCCTCGCGGGCCTGAGGCCCGTGCTCATCCCCTCGCGGGAGGACGACCCCGTCGAGCGCGTCCGCTTCGGCGACGACCACGTCCTCCAGGTTCCCGGCCACGGCGGCGTCACCGAGGTCGCCGACGGCCGGCTCTACTTCAGCATCGCGCTGCGTAACGGCGGCTCGGGCCTCGCGGTGCTCCTCGGCTGGCGCATCGAACCGCAGCGGGCGGCCGCCGGCCACTCCCAGCCTCCGCTCGAGAGCTTCCGCCGCCAGTCGCGGGACCTCTACATCCCGGCCGGCGACACCGGCTTCTGGCAGGGAGCGATCCGCGAACGGGACGATCCCGATTATCAGCCGGTGCGGGCGGCGGTCGAGCGCCAGGAGCGGATCACCGTCGACCTGCTCTACGGCGACGAGGAGGGTGGCCAGCGGGCGATCGCCCGGTTCGGCATCGGGCGCGACGGCGACACTGACACCCCGCGGGCCGAGGTCGTGCGCTACTACAACATCGACCGGCCCGCGCCGCGCGAGGCAGGACGCTAGCGCCCTGTGGGTCAGGCGACGTGGCCGCCCTCGGGGGTGAGCGGGAGACCGGCGGCATGCCAGTCGATCAGCCCGCCGGCCATGTTGTGAGCGTCGTAGCCGGCGTTGCGGAAGGCCTCGGTGGCCATCCCCGAGCGGTGGCCGCTGCGGCAATAGAAGACGACCGGGCGGTCCCGGGCGATCGTCTCGGCCTCGGCCGGGAGCTCGGCAAGCACGATCAGGCGGTCGCCGGCGATGGCGCCGGCGGCGTGCTCCTCGGGCTGGCGGACGTCGATGAGCTCGATCTCGCCGCGAGCGTGCATCTCCGAGACCTGGGTGGGGGAGAGATCTGCGTCCACGAGGCCAGCGTAGCGACCCCCCGCGGCAGTCCCGCCAGGAGACATAACTCCTGCTGGTGACATTGATCTTGCAGTTCAGCTAGTCTGCCGCGCCAAGAACACCATAAAGCCGAGTCCCCGGAGCCCAGTGCTTCCGGGGAGCGGGGAACCCACAGGAGCCATCTGGCTCCCGGGGCGAATCGCCGGATCACCGGCGTAGCGCTACCTCTTCACAGCGCGAGCCCGACAGCTAACCCCGTAGGCGTCAGTGAGAGGAAGGTCTTCCCTTGTCGTACCCACGGGCCCGTCGCAGAATCCTCACCGGAGCCGCCGTGCTCGCGGTGAGCGTCTGCGCCACCGCACCTGCCCTCGCCGCCTCGGGCGGGGCGTCGATGAGCGGCTCGTCCGCCTACACCGCCGACGGGCATCACTACCCCGGCGATTCCCGCCATCTCGGCGACCGCATCCTGCGTGAGGGCATGAGCGGACACGACGTCCGCGTGCTGCAGGACTACCTCACGCGCGCGGGCTTCCCCACCTCGATCACCGGCTACTTCGGCTCGGAGACGCTCCACAGCGTGATCGCCTTCCAGAGCCATCACCACCTCCGCGCGGACGGCGTGGTCACCTACAAGGTCAATGTCTCGCTGCGCATGGTCGCCGCGGGCGTGCAGCGCTCACTGCAGAGCAGCGGCCCGGTCGGTCACGCGTACATCCACAACGGCCTGGCCGTCGCCCCGTCGAATGCTCCGGCCGCGATCAAGGCGGTCATCGCCGCCGGCAACCGGATCGCCTTCAAGCCGTACATCTACGGTGGCGGCCACGGCAGTTGGAACGACTCGGGCTACGACTGCTCGGGTTCGGTCAGCTACGCCCTCCACGGCGGTGGGCTGATCTCCTCCCCGGAGGACTCGACCGGGTTTGAGTCCTATGGCAGCGCCGGCGGTGGACGCTGGATCACGATCTGGACCAACGCCGGGCACGCGTACATGTACGTCGCCGGGCTGCGGTTCGACACGAGCGCCCAGGGCGAAACCGGTGGCTCTCGCTGGACGAGCGCCGGCCGCTCGAACGCCGGCTTCATGGAGCGTCACCCCTCGGGGTACTAGCGCCAGGCAGCACGTGCGTCCGCCCGTCGCGGGCGGGCGGCGTGGCTGCGGCGGGCGCGCGGTTATCTGACGACGCGGATGGCGCCGGTCGCGCGAGCGATCGGCGCCAGCGTCGAATCGGGGAACGTGGCGCGCGCGTAGAGGTACGCGCACACGCGTCGGGGGCCGGTCCGCACCGGCGCGAGCCGGTCGCTCCGCACGAACGGCGATGCGGCCTCGAACACGCCGACGCGCTGGCGCGCGGTCGGCGGCGCGAGATAGAACCACAGCCCGCGCGCTCGCGCGTTCTCGAGCTGAGCGGTGAGCTGGCACGGCGTGGCCGTCGCCTGGAAGACGGCGATGAGGTAGGCCGGTTCGCTCGACGTGGCCCGCGGGTCGGCGCCGGACACCGTGACGGTGATGGGCACTCCGCGGCGGGCCCGGGTGGGGAGGGAGATCCGCAGCGCGGGCGCGGAACCGGCCGCTGCGCGGGGCGGCGCGGCGAGGACGGCCCGAGCCGCCGGCGCGAGCAGCGCAAACGCTCCGAGCACGGCCATCGGAGCGCGCCGCGCTCGGGTACGGGCGGAGACGGAGGACGTGCGGTGCGCCACGCGAGGGGGATCGTAACCCGCGCCCGCCGCCGGCGCCCGGCGTGACGTAGCATCCATCTCAATGTCCGCCATCGCCGAGCTCTACACGATTCCCCAGGAGCACATCGACTTCCGCGACACGATCCGCCAGATCGCCCAGGAGCGGATCGCTCCGCGCGCGGCGGAGATCGACGAGAAGGCCGAGTACCCCAACGACCTGCGCGTTCTCCTTGCCGAGCAGGACGTGCTCGGCCTGCCGTTCGAGACCGAGTACGGCGGCACGGGCACCGGGACGCTGATGCTCAACATGGCCGTCGAGGAGATCGCCAAGGCATGCGCCTCGACCGCGCTCATCCTCATGGTCCAGGAGCTCGGCACGCTGCCGATCAAGCTGTTCGGCAGCGAGGAGCTGAAGAACCGCTTCCTGCCCCGCTGCGCGTCCGGCGAGTGGTCCCCGGCCTTCGCCCTGTCCGAGCCGGAGGCGGGATCGGATCCCGGCGGCATGATCACCCGGGCCCACCGCGACGGCGACGAGTGGGTGATCGAGGGGACCAAGAACTGGATCAGCAACCTCGGCGTCGCCGACTTCTACGTCGTCCTCGCCGTCACCGACCGCGAGGTTGGTCACTCCCGCGGGATCACCGCGTTCGTGGTCGAGGCCGATCGGCCCGGCTTCAGCGTCGGGAAGCTCGAGCACAAGCTCGGCATCCGGGGCTCACCGACCGGCCAGCCGATCTTCGACGGCGTCCGGGTGCCGCAGGAGAACGTCATCGGCGAGGTGGGCCACGGCTTCAAGGTCGCGATGTCGACACTTGACCGCTCGCGTCTCGGCGTGGCCGCCCAGGCTCTCGGGATCGCCCAGGGCGCGACCGACTACGCCGCCGCCTACGCGCGCGAGCGCAAGCAGTTCGGCAAGCCGATCAACGCCTTCCAGGCGATCCAGTTCAAGCTCGCCGACATGGAGACGCAGTGCGCGGCGGCGCGCGAGCTGCTCTACCAGGCGTGCGCGAAGATCGATCGCGGCGACGCCGATCTCGGCAAGTACTCGGCGATGGCCAAGCTGTTCTGCTCGGACGTCGCGATGAAGGTGACCGTCGAGGCGGTCCAGGTGCTCGGCGGCTACGGCTACGTCAAGGAGTACCCGGTCGAGCGGATGATGCGCGACGCCAAGATCACCCAGATCTATGAGGGCACGAACGAGATCCAGCGGCTCGTCATCGCCCGGACGCTGAGGTAACCACCCGGATGTCAGGATCGCCGCCGACGCTCCGACACATCCTGACCTCTGCGCTGGCGGCGCTCACCATCGGGCTCGGCGTCGTCAGTCTGCTGGCCGGCTTCAGCCCGTCGTTCCCGTTGCGGCTGCTCGAGGGCATCGCGGTGTTCGGCGCCGGCGCGGTCATCGTCGGCGCCGCGGCGATCTTCGTCATGTACCGCCTCGCCGGATGGCGTGAGCCCGAGTCGGAGGTCGACTTCGAGGCCATCGTGCAGCGCGCCGAGCGTCTCGCCGCCGAGGACTCCTGGGGCGACAGCGAGGACTACGAGAGCGACGACGATGATGACGAGCAGCTCTTCGACCCCCGCAACGAGGAGGACTTCCGGGCGCTCGTGCGCGCGGCCGTCGACGACCTCCCGCTCGAGTTTCACCGCGCGCTTGAGCACGTGGCGATCGTCATCTCCGACGGTGGCCGCCGCCAGCGGGCGTACGGCCTCTACCAGGGCGACACGGTCGTTCACGACTACTTCCACGATCGCATCGTCATCTTCCGCGACACGCTCGTGCGCGACTTCGGCCACGATCCCGACCTGCTCAAGGCGCAGGTCACGCGGACCGTGCGACACGAGCTCGCCCACCATCTCGGGTGGGACGAGCGCGGCGTGCGCGGGCTCGGGCTCTAGCGTCCCCGGGTTGGCTGGTCCCAGATGAACGTCGCCGTCTGCCGCGGCAGCATGCGGAAGGTGAAGAAGCGCCGGTGGCTTTGCACGGCGAACGCGACCGGGGCCGTGGCGTTGTTGTAGGCGAGGAGAACCTTGCTGCCGTCCGGGTTGAGGTAGGCGGCATCGTCGAGGCCGGGGGTGACGACGCCGACGCCGGGCGCCCACGGGTGGTAGCCGACGAAGTGCTCGGAGGCGATCCGGACCGCGCCGGGCTGCAGGTAGCGGCTGAGCTGACCGAGCTGGAAGTAGTCGAGCGTGTAGCTGGCGGTGCCGGTGAACTCGTTGACGGTGACGATCCCGCTGCAACCGTGGCAGGACGGGTTGGGCGGCTGGACCGGGCCGCCCGCCGGATCGAGCGCGAGGTTCCAGAGGGCCACGCGGGTGGCCCAGTTGCGTGTGGCGCTGATCAGGAGCTCGGTGGTCGAGAGCGGCTTGATGCCGGGCGAGCACTCGGACACCATCTCGTCGAGGGTGGGGGCGCGGTTATGCAGCGCGGAGAGCTCGAGCGGGCTGCCCTGGTAGCAGTGGGTGGCCAGCCCGGCGAGCGCATGGGCGGCCGCGCCGCCGGCGAGCTGCATCGCGAACGGCATCGAGCGAGGGTTCCAGCTGCTGTCATAGCCGTAGATCCCGGTTGACAGCCCGGCCGCCCGCAGATTGGGGGCGAGGTACTGGTCGATCAGGGTCTCCTCGGTGCTCTCGGTCAGCGTCATCCCCGGGTAGGAGGTCTTGTTGCCCGGTTCGTTCTGCGGCGTGATCGCCTGGAAGCTGATCCCCAGCGAGCGGTAGGCGCGCAGGTACCTCACGAGGTAGTCGGCGAACGTCCCGACGTACTGGGGCAGCAGCCAGCCCTGGCCGTAGATGTTGCTGAGATCATCGTTCTGCTTCATCCAGCCCGGCGAGCTCCACGGCGAGGCGAGCAGGAAGGCGCGCGGGTCGAGCGCGAGCACCTGGCGCAGAACCGGGATCGTGTAGGCGAGGTCGTGGGCGATCGAGAAGCTCTGCAGTGACGGATCGGTCTGGCCGGCCGGGAGATCGTCGTAGGAATAGGGCGCGCGCAACGCGGTGAAGTCCGAGGCGGCGATCGGCACACGCAGGAAGTCGAGGCCGATCCCGCTCGGCCCGAACAGGCTCGCCATCACCGCCTGGCGCCGCGCGGCGGGCAGCTCGTCCTGGAGCAGCCACGCCGAGGTGTCAGTGAGCGCCGCGCCGATCCCGAGCACGGGCTGGAACCGCAGGCCATCCCGGACGTGGATGATCGGCAGACCGGACGGCGCGGTGGAGGAGAAGTGCAGGTTGGGCCGGCGGGAGAGCGCGAGGCTGAGGTTGTGGTCGGTGAGGATCACCGCGACCGGCGGTCCGGGCGGCTTGTGCGGGGTCCGATGACGGTGTTTGGCAGGCGTCGCTGCGGCGGCTCCGCTCGCCGACCCGAGCACGAGCAGCGCGGCCAGCCCGAGCACGAGCCGCGCCGACAGCGCGACGCGCCCCGCGCGGCCGACAGGGCCCTGGGGCCGACGCCCGGTCCATCCGTGTGCCATCGCGACGATGTCCTCTCCGAAAGTTCCGTGCCCTCACGCAGCACCGTCGGGCACCCCCTACGATTCGACCTCCTGAACCCGCACCCTGCCAGGAGACCCCATGCCCGAAGCCGTCATTGTAGATGCGATCCGGACGCCGATCGGGCGTGCTTTCAAGGGTTCGCTGAAGACCGTCCGCGCCGACGAGCTCGCCGCCATCCCGATCCGCGCGCTGATCGAGCGCAACGAAGGCGTCGACTTCGGCGAGACCAATGACGTGCTCATGGGCGCCGCCTCGGGCATCGGGGAGCAGGGGTACAACGTCGGGCGCAACGCGGCCCTGCTCGCCGGGCTCGACCATCACGTCCCCGGCTGCACGGTCAACCGCTTCTGTGCCTCCTCGCTGATGACCCTCCGCATGGCCTCGCACGCGATCCGGGCCGGCGAGGGCGACCAGTACATCGCCGCCGGCGTCGAGGCCGTCTCCCGGGCCGGGCTCGGGGCGGGGATGATGGATGAGGCCAAGAACCCCAAGCTGAACGGCTCCGAGGGCTCGCTCTACGACGTCTACATCCCGATGGGCCTCACCGCCGAGAACGTCGCCGAGCGCTGCTCGGTGAGCCGCGAGGCGCAGGACGAGTGGGCGGTGATCTCCCAGAACCGTGCCGTCGAGGCCCGGGACTCGGGCCATTTCGCCGCCGAGATCATCCCGGTCACCGTCCCCGCTCACCGGGACACCGACAAGGAGGGCAACGAGATCGACGTCCCGGAGACGGTCGTCGACAAGGACGACGGCCCGCGTCCGGGCACGAACATGGAGGTCCTCGGCCAGCTCAAGCCCGCCTTCCGGGAGGGCGGCACGGTGACGGCCGGCAACTCGTGCCCGCTCAACGACGGCGGCGCCGCCGTGCTCGTCATGTCCGACGAGAAGGCCAAGCGCCTCGGCCTCACGCCGAAGGCGCGGATCGTCGCCTCCACCGTCGCGGCGATCCGTCCCGAGATCATGGGGCTCGGCCCGATCCCGGCGATCCAGGCGCTCCTGGAGGCGACCGGGATGACGATCGACGACATCGACATCGTCGAGATCAACGAGGCGTTCGCGGCCCAGATCGTCCCTTGCCGGGACGACCTCGGGATCCCCGCGGAGAAGCTCAATCCGCACGGCGGCGCGATCGCCCTCGGCCATCCGTTCGGGATGACCGGCGCGCGCATCATGACCACCCTGATCAACGGCCTGCAGGCCCGCGACGGGAGCTACGGGATTGAGTCGATGTGCGTGGCCGGCGGCATGGGCCAGGCGATGCTCATCGAGCGGTTGTCGTAGCCGAAAGCTCGGCGAGCTCGGCCCGCAGTGCCTGCGCGGCGATGAGCAGCGGCGGGTCGAGGTCCCGGTCGCCGAGCAGGCCGAAGCAGACGGCGCCGTCGTAGCTGATGACGCCGACCGCAAGGCCCTGGTTGGACGGGTTCAGCGGCACGACCGGATAGACCTCGCGCATGCGGACGCCGTCGAGGAAGAACGGCTGCTGCGGGCCGGGGAGGTTCGAGACAACGAGGTTGAAGGCCCGTACCGTGCCGAGCGCCCGGGCGACCAGGCCGGAGACGAGCGGCGGAGCCCAACCGGTCGCGCCGACCATGAGCGCGCCCGCCTGCACCGCGGCCGAGCTCTTGAGCTGCCGGGTCTGGGCGGCGATCGCCTGGATCCGGTCCGCGAGTCGCGGTTTGGCGATCGGCAGGTCGACGAACACCGTCGAGATGCGGTTGCCGAGGTCACCGGCCTCGTCACGCTCGCGCACGCTCACCGGCACGAGCGCCACCAGCGCCCGGTGGTCGCCGTCGACCGGCCGGCCGCTCTGCGCGGCGAGGTAGCGTCCGAGCATGCCGGCCACGAGCGCGAGCACCGCGTCGTTGACCGTCCCGCCGGCCGCCTTGCTCACCCGCTTGAGGGTGGCGAGCTCGGTGCGGGCGACGGCGTAGCGCCGGTTCGGCGAGATCGCCTCGTTGAGCGGCGTCATCGGCGCCTGGGGCCGGGTGCGGGCGAGCTCGAGGGCGAGCTCGGTGCCCCGGCGCAGGTCGTCGCCGGCTCGCGAAGGGTCGAGCGCGCGCTGCATCCCGTCGAGCACCAGCCTGGGAGCGAAGCCGAGCGGCCCGCGGGCCAGCAGCGTCACGTGCCGGCGCAGGTCGTAGCTGCGCGGCGTCCACTCTCCGGCGGGCGGCGGAGGGATCTCCATCGGCTCCGCGCTCGGGTCGAGCACGAGCGCGGCCATCCCGATCGCCGCCATCCCGTCGACGAGCGCGTGATGGACCTTGAACAGGAGCCCGCGGCGGCCGCTCTGCAGCCCCTCGATCAGGGTCGCCTCCCAGAGCGGCCGGGAGCGGTCGAGCCGGTGGGAGAACTCGCGCCCGACGAACCAGCCGAGCTCGGCCTCGCCGCCGGGCGGCGGCAGGCTCGCCTGCCGGACGTGCCAGTCGAGATCGAACCCGGTGTCGTCGACCCACACCGGGTTGACGAGGCCGAAACCCGGCTCCTGGAGCCGGTGGCGCAGACGCGGGATGAGGTGAATCCGCTCGGCGATGCGCGACGCGACCATCGCCCGGGTCAGCGGCGGCTCGGGGTCGAACACGAGCAGGCCACCGACGGCCATGTTGATCGGGCCGCGCTCGGCGGCGAGCGAGGAGCGATCCGCGGGCGAGAGCTCCTCGGTCATGGCGACACCCTACTGTTTGCGCCATGGATCAATCCGCCGCGACGGCGGGCAATCTCGGCGACGATCGCAGCCTGTTCACGGCCGGGTCGCTGGCCACCTCCCGCAGCGTTGCCACCGCGGGCAGCATCGCCACGGTCCGCAGCGTGGCGACCGCCGGAAGCATCGGCACGGCGTTCTCGGTGGGCACGGCCGGCTCGCTGTTGACGCTGCTGTCGGTGGCCACGGCGGGCTGCCTCGCGTGCGTGGCCTGCGTCGGTTGCGCCGGCTCGCTCGGCTGCCTGGCCTGCGTGCGCTGCAGCGGCTGCGTGGGCTGCTTGTGCTGCGTGGGCTGCGATGACTGCGTCGGGCTGCGCTTCGCCGTCGGCCGCACCGGCGAGGGTCCGGGACATGGTGGGCGGGGTTGCCGGCGGCGCGGTCGCCGGCGCCGTCGTCGCTAGCGGCGCCGCGCGAGCGACAGTGAGAACAGCTCCTGCTCGTCGGTGTACCAGCGATCGAGCGCGAGGCCGGCCGCCGCGAGGTCGTCCTCGATGCGTGTGCGGGTGAACTTGGCGCTGATCTCGGTGCGGAGCTCCTCCCCGGCGGCGAACTCGACCCGCAGGCCGAGCTGTCCGATCAGCACCGAGCACGGCCGCTGCGCCCGCAGCCGCATCTCGACCCACTCGTGGCGCCGATCGAAGAAGGCGATGTGGTCGAACGCCTCGGGGACGAAGTCGGCGCCGAGCTCGCGGTTGATGACGTGCAGCACGTTGCGGTTGAACTCCGCGGTGACGCCGCTCGGGTCGTCGTAGGCCGCCTCGATGGTCGCCGGATCCTTGACGAGATCGCAGCCGAGCAGCAGGCGGTCCTCGGGGCCGAGCAGCGAGCCGATGTTCCGCAGCATGCGGCGGCGGGAACCAGGCGGGAAGTTCCCGATCGTGCCGCCGAGCAGCGCGACGATCCGCGTCGCCCCCTCGGCGTCCGGTGCGGGCACGCGATCGAGGTGGCGCTCGAAATCACCGATCACGCCGTGCACCTGGAGCTGGCGGTAGCGCTCGACGAGCTCCTGGGCTCCGGCCCGCACGACGCTCTCGGACACGTCGAGCGGCACGTAGCGCTGGAGCGTCCCGGCGGTGTCCATCGCGTCGAGCAGGATCTGGGCCTTCTCGATCGACCCGGAGCCGAGCTCGACGAGCTCCCCGGCGCCGGTGGCGGCAACGATCGCCGCGGCCTCGCCGGTAAGGATCGATTTCTCCGCCCGGGTCGGGTAGTACTCGGGCAGCTCGCAGATGCGCTCGAACAGCTCCGACCCGCGGGCGTCGTAGAAGTGCTTCGGCGGCAGCTCCTTGAACGGCCGCGTGAGCCCGTCGAGCACGTCGTAGGCGAGCGAACGCTCCTCGAGCTCCGAGAGCCAGGACTCGATGCGGATCTCCTCGGTGCCGGCGGCGGGGGTCATGGCGTCGGAAGAGGCGGTCATGGGTGAGGTCCCGGGCGAGGCGGAAGCCGGCGAAGATCTGACGGCGCTCGGGGAAGTCCCAGTTGCGGAAGGTGGGGGAGATGACTCGGGTCCGGGTCGCCCACGATCCGCCGCGGAGCACGCGGTAGTCGGGGCCGAAGAACACCTCGGAGTACTCGCGGTACGGGTAGGCGCGGAAGCCGGGGTAGCCGTGCAGCGGCGTCGAGGTCCACTCCCAGACGTCGCCGATCAACCCGACGATCCCCTCCGGGGTGCGGCCCGCCGGATGCGCGCCGACGCGCCCGGCGCCACCGCCGAGCTGGTCGACGTTGGCGTGGACGCCGGGCACGAGCGCCTCCCCGCCCCACGGGTTGGCGCGGAGGGCCGCTCGGTCCTGGTCCCAGGTCGCCGCCCGCTCCCACTCGGATTCGGTGGGCAGTCGCGCGCCGTGCGCACGGGCGAAGGCGTCGGCCTCGAACCAGGAGACGTGGATGACGGGTCGGTCGGGGTCGAGCTCCTCCAGAGCATTGAGCCGCCACTCCGCGTCGAGCGTTGGGGCCCAGCCCATCGGTCTCGTGATGTCGTACTGCTCCTTCCAGGACCAGCCCTCGTCCGACCACCACTCGCGGCGCTCGTAACCGCCCCCCTCGACGAAGGTGAGATAGGTGGCGTTGGTGATCGGCGAGCGCCCGATCAGGTAGCCGCGGACATCGGTCCGGTGACGGGGTCGCTCGTTGTCGTAGGCGAAGCCGGCCGCGTCCGCGCCGATCAGGCACTCGCCGCCGGGCAACTCGGTCAGCTCGAGGCCGGTGAGCCCGGCCGGCGCGGTCACCGGCTCCGGCCGGAGCCCGCTGAGGTCGTAGTCGCGCAGGCGCGCGAGCTGGATCGTCTGCAGCATCGTCTCGCAGTGCTGGTGCTCGTGGCGCACGACGAGCTCGAGCACGTTCCCGTCCTCGACGCCACGCTCGTCGATGACATCGAGCGTGCGGTCGCGGACCTGCTCCAGGTACTCGCGCGCCTGCCCGGGGCCCAGGAACGGCAATTCGCCCCGACCGGCCCGCGGAGTCTCGAAGGCGTCATAGACCTCGGCGAGGTCCTCGCGCAACAGCCGCCGGCCGCCGAAGCGGTGGACCATCCACAGGTCTTCGAACGCGGCGATGTGTCCGAGGTCCCAGACGAGCGGGCTCATCAGGGTCGAGTGAACCCGTTCGAGATCGGCATCGGAGATCGAGGCCACGAGGGCGAGCGTCCGCTCGCGGGCATCCCGTAGCGCGTCGAGAGCCGCCGCCGCCGTCAGTTCCTCTGGGGCTGCGATGGGAGTCGCCATCCGTTGGAAGTTTCCCATGCCCGATGCGTCGGCTTGTGAAACCTTCTGGAGCATTGGCGATGACCAGCGCCGGCTCAGCGCCGGGCGTAGCGCAGGTACAGCGAATCGTTGCGCTCGAGCAGCCACCGCAGCGCGAGCTCGGCGGGAGCGGACAGCTCGGGGCCGGCGGTGATCCCCGCACCGTCGCCGCCGCCGGCGAGCTTTGGCGCGAGGGTGAGAAACAGCTCGTCGATCAGCCCGTCGGCCAGCAGCGAGGCGAACAGCGTCGGTCCGCCCTCGCACAGCAGCGAGCGCACGCCGTGGTCGCCCCGCAGCCGGCCCATCACGGCGGTGGACGTCAGCTCGTCAGCGGGGAGGCGGACGACCTCGACCTGGGCGGCGATCCCGGTGAGGTCGAACTCGGCGATGGTGAAGATCACCACCCGGGCCTCGGGCTCGGCGAGCAGCGGGATGTCCCTCGGCACGTTGCCGCTGCGCGACATGATGCAGGCGAGCGGCTCGGCGGGCAGACCGCGGTCGAGGCGGCGCCGGCGCCGCTCGGCCTTGCCGAGGATCCGGCCGTAGGTCTCGCTGCGCAGCGTCCCGGTCCCGGCCATGACGCCGTCGAACTGCTCGCGGAGGCCGTGGAACATGGCGCGGTCACCGTCGTCGCCGATCGGGCCCGAGCGGCCGCCGATGCTCGCCCGGCCGTCGACCGTCGAGGCGAAGTTGGCCACCGTGTACGGGCGCTCGGCCGGCGCACAGTCGCCGAACGCGGCGCCGGCGAGCAGCGCGTCGATGTCGACGGTGGCCTGGTCCGGCAGGAGTTGGCGGAAGTCCATCCCGGCCAGCGAACCTACCAGCCGAGGTGCGCGTGGCGCCTCGCTGTGGCGGGCGACGTGGGCGGTTGCCGGCGCCGGCCGGGGTGCAGGATCGGTGCGGATCGGTTGCCGGCGCCGCTGCGACGGCACCCACCTGAAACCGGTTAGGCTGCCCGCCCGTGGACGTCAAGCAGATCGACCGGGGAGAGTTGATTGCGGTTGCGGGCGGCATCGTGCTCGGCATCTCGCTGTTCCTCGCCTGGTTCGATCTCGGCAACGCCAACGCGGTGCTCAACAACTGCCACGGGCCGAACTCCTCCTGCACCGGCTGGAATTCGCTGACCATCCTGCGGTATCTCCTGCTGCTCGCCGCGGCCGCCCCGCTGATCCTCGCCTGGATCATCGTCCGCGGTCACGCCCTGTCCTGGCCGCGCGGTGAGCTGACCGCGGTCACCGCGCTCACGGCGCTCACGTTCATCGTCTTCCGTGGCCTGATCGACCGGCCAGGCCAGCCGCCCGGAGAAATCAGTATCAGTTACGGTTGGTTCGTGGCCCTCCTCGGCGGTCTGCTCATTCTCGTCGGTTCGATCTGGCGCTCGCGCGAGAGCTCGGCGCGCCGCAAACCGCCCGGAGTGTTATGAGCGCCGCCGACGAGAGCGCCCGGCCGGATCGCAATCTGGCGCTGGAACTGGTGCGCGTCACCGAGGCGGCCGCGCTGGCCGCCGCGCGGATGGTCGGGCGCGGCGACAAGGAGGGCGCCGACCAGGCCGCCGTCGACGCGATGCGCAGCGTCCTCGACGGTGTCTCGATGGACGGCATCGTCGTCATCGGTGAGGGCGAGAAGGACGAGGCCCCGATGCTCTTCAACGGCGAGAGGATCGGCGACGGAAGCCCGCCGCGGGTCGACATCGCCGTCGACCCACTCGAGGGAACCCGGCTGACCGCCCTCGGCATGCCGAGCGCAATCGCCGTCATCGCGCTCGCCGAGCGCGGAGCGATGTTCGATCCCGGTCCGTGCGTGTACATGGAGAAGATGGCCGGTGGCCCGGAGGTCGCCGATCTGCTCGACCTCGACCGGCCGCTCGCCGACACGCTTGGGCTGATCGCCGAGCGCAAGCAGGTCGACATTCGCGACGTGATGGTCGTGATGCTCGATCGCGAGCGTCACCACGACGCCATGCAGAAGGTCCGCGACGCCGGCGCCCGAGTGCGGCTGATCCTCGACGGCGACGTCTCGGCCGCGTTGCTCGCGGTGAGCGAGAACTCCTCCGTCGACCTGCTGTGGGGCATCGGCGGCACGCCCGAGGGCGTCATCTCCGCCTCGGCCATCAAGTGCACCGGCGGCCAGCTGCTCGGTCGGCTGTGGCCGCGTAACGACGACGAGCGCCAGGCCGCACTCGACGCCGGCTACGACCTCGCCAAGGTCCTGACCGCCGACGATCTCGTCGCCGGCGACGACGTCTTCTTCTCCGCCACCGGCGTCACCGACGGCGACGTGCTGCAGGGCGTCCGCTATCAGGGCGACAGCGGAGCAACCACCGAGTCGCTGGTCATGCGCTCCCGCTCGGGGACGGTGCGGCGGGTCGCGGCGCGCCACGACCGGGCGAAGATGCGGGCGCTGCGCGGCGTGCGCTTCGGCTAGCTCCCGGCGCGTCGTTACCGGGGCGCGTTCGCTGTCCGGGTGCTGTCCTGCGCCTCGGCTTCGTCGCCCGCGAGATCCTCGGCGAGGCGGCCGATCTTCGACGGCTTGAGCTCGAGCGCCGCGAGCGACCGCAGGAACGCGTGGGTGACGAGCACGTGCACGAACGACTGGGTGGCCATGTAGACCGGGGTGCTGAAGCCGGAGGCGATCGAGGGGTAGAAGTTCGCCACCTCGACCTCGATGTAGAGCTTGCGGCGATCGGCAGCGTCGGTCGACATGCCCGAGCGGCGCACATCGACCGCGAGGAAGCCGGACCCGCGCCCGCCGCGGGTGACGAGCAGTCCGTCGCGGATCCGCCAGCTCACCTTGCCGTGGTCGGCTTCGATCAGGTACTCCGGCGCGTCGAAGCGCAGCAGCGTCAGCGGCCGGATGAGCAGCATCACCCGGCGCTCGTTCTCCGCGTAGGTGACGCGGATGAGCCCAAGCGTGACCCGCGAGAGGAACGTCCAGTACGTCCGCGCGAGGTTCTCCAGGTTGCCGGGCGTCCACAGCCGCTCGAGGTCCCCGGGCGCGATCAGCAGCTCGGCCGACTGGACCGAGCGCACGGCGCCGTCGCGGGCGATGACCGTCGACTTGCGGGGCGAGACGATCACCGCCTGGGCCGGAAGTCGCTGACGCCGGCGCATCCGGGCGAAGAGAAAGCCCGCGACGAGGACCACCGCGGCGAGGATCACGTTCACACCGGGAATTCTGACCCTTTTCGCCATCGATGCGCCGCCTCGTGAAGCGAGCGCGCCACGCCGGCGCGGAGCGCCGCGTTCAGTTGACCAGCGACTCGAGCGCGACGGCGGTTCCGGCCGGCAGGTCGCCCTCGCCGGCCGGGATCATGGCCAGGGCGTCGGCGCCGAGCAGCGAGCTGATCATGTGCGAGCCCTGCGACCCATTCGGGGTGGCGTAGCTCGCGCCGTCACGGCGTTCGAGGCGGACACGGATCGCCTGCTCGCGAGCGGGGTTGCGGCGCACCGGCTCCGCGAGCAGCGCCTCGCGGTCGAGCGTCCGCGCTGGGGCGGCAGCGAGCATCCCGCGCAGCGCCGGCGCCACGAACAGGGCAAAGGTGACCGCGGCCGACACCGGGTTGCCGGGCAGGCCGAAGACGAGCGTGCCCCGCTCGGTGGTGCCGAACCACGTCGGCTTGCCGGGCTGCAGCGCGACGCCCCAGAAGCCCTCGCGCACCCCGAGGGCGGCCAGCGCTGGCTTGACATGGTCGTGGGGACCGACCGAGACCCCGCCGGAGATGACGACGGCGTCGGTGTCGGCGAGCGCCTGCTCGAGCGCCCTCTCGGTGGCCGCGCGGTCGTCCGGCAGCCGGTCGGCGCCGAGCGTCTGCGCCCCGCAGCGATCGGCCAGCGCGCTCAGCATCGGCGCGTTGGAGTTGTGGATCTCTCCGGGCTGGAGCGGCTCGCCCGGGGCCTTGAGCTCGTCTCCGGTGCAGAGGACGCGGACCCTCGGCCGCACCGCGGCCCGCACGACCCCCGCGCCGGCCGCGACGGCGGCGGCGAGCTCGGCCGCGCCGAGCACCGTGCCCGCCATGAGCACGAGCTGCCCGTGGGCGAGATCCTCGCCGGCCGGGCGGACGTTGGCGCCCGGGCCGACGGCGGCGGAGGTCTCGATCGCGCCGTCACGAGCGATCACGTCCTCCTGTCGGATGACCGCCGTCGCCCCCGCTGGAACCGCCGCCCCGGTCGAGATGCGGATCGCGCCGCCCGGCGCGAGGTCGAGCGGTGCCGGCGTGCCCGCCCGCGCCTCTCCGGTGACCGTCAGGGTGCGTCCCGCGGGCCCGGCGTGGATCGCGTAGCCGTCCATCGCTGAGGAGGGGAAGGGAGGGACATCGCCGGTGGCGCGCAGCTCGCCCGCGAGGACGCGGCCGAGGGCATCGTCGATTGCGACCGGCTCGTCGCCGAGCGGACGCGCGGTTTCCAGGACGGCGGCGCGAGCGGCGGCGATCGAGATCAGGGCCATGCGGGGATTCTCGCGTCCGATGGTCGATTCCGCGACCCGGGTCGGTTACGCGCCGGCAGAATCGACCAACTTGCGGCAATCGGCGGCGTGCTGGGCGGAGGCGACTGGCACGCGTGATAAAAGACCGCCATGCCGTCGGGTGCACCACGGCGTCGGCGGGCGCGCCCTGTATCCGATGCGCCGACCGATGCCCTCCTGCTCAGGACCGAGGACCTCACCAAGGGCTGGCTGCTCGCGCTGCTCGAGGACGCGCCGCTCGACCAGGCGCCGGCGATCCTCGCTGCCGATCTCGCCCGGGAGGGTCCGGGGATCTGCGCTGCGGTGATCCGGGCGCTCGCCGCCGACTGCGTGCTGCGGCAGCTCGAGCCCGGAGGGGCGCTCGCGCCGCTCGTCGCCCAGGTCGGCGTCGTCGCCGGGGCCGACACCGTCGCGGCGACCTCCCGCGCCGTCCAGGCGCTCGGGGAGATCCTGTGGTCCGCCCTGCGCGCCGAGCTCGACTTCACCGACGCCGACCTCGTGTCGGATCTCGCCGAACGGGTCGGCCTCGTCATCGAGGTCGTGCGCAACGCGGCGCTCCATGGAGCGTCGTCGCCCGTGGCGCATGAGCCTGTCGTGGCCCAGGACGCCCCGGGCGCCCCATACGCCCCGGAGGCCCCGGGCCCCCCGGACGCGGAGGCATTTCCCGGCGCCGCCGCCGAGGCGCCCCCGACGGCGCCCCCTGACGTGTCGCGCGCGCCCGGGACCGAGCCGACCGCCACCCGTCTCAAGGCCGTCGCGCCGGAGCCCGTTCTGCCCGGTCCGCTCTGGCACAGCGCGCTCCAGGACGAGATCGTCCGCGCCGACCTGTCCGGCGCCCCCCTCTCCCTGCTGCTCGTCGAGCTCGAGGAGGCCGACCGCGTGCGGGCGGTCGCGTCGCCGCTCGAGGCCACCTCGACCTTCGGCCGCTTCGCTCAGGCCGTGCGCGGCGCCGTCCGCCGCCAGGACATCCTCGCCTGCGAGAGCGACTCCCGGGCCTGGATCATCGCCCGGGACACGGGCCGGCTCGGCGCGCAGTCGCTCGCCGCTCGCATCGTCGGCGCCGTCGGAGGGATGCAGCCCTGGCGCGGGGCACCGATGAACGTCAGCGTCGGCCTCGCCATGTACCGCGAGGACGGCCGCGACGGCGACGCGCTGATCGAGGCGGCCGAGGAGGCACGCTTCGCGGCATCAGCCGGGGGAGCCGGCTTCGCTGCCGGGACCCCGCACGACGCGGACGCCCACGGACACGCCGCCGGTGGCGAGTCCGACCCGAGCGCTGACTGACGCGCGCGTCAGCGCGAGTGCAGCGAGACGGCGTCGACCGTGTCGGTGCCGGTCATGCCGAGCGCGCTCGCCGTCGCCTCGGTGAGGTCCCAGTCGGCGCCGTTGGCGTAGGGGCCGCGGTCGATCACGGGAACGATCATCGTCCGGCCCTGGTAGAGGATGGCGACGCGCGTGCCGCACGGCAGGGTGCGATTGGCCACGCCGATCGTCCGCCGGGTGAGCGTTTCACCGCAGGCGGTGCGGCTGCCCCAGAACCCGGGTCCGTAGATCGTGGCGATCGCCGGGCGATAGACGGTGACGGTCACCGTCGGCGAGGCGGAGGCGGCGTGCGGAGGCTGGGCCCCGAGGACGACGATCCGCAGCGAGAACCGGCCGATGTGGTTCGTCGGCCAGACCGCGGTGAACGAGCCGTTGCCCCGGACAGTGCCGTGCGTGGTCGGGGACCACTGCCAGCGGGTCTGCGAGCCGAGCCGCTCGACCTCGACGGTCTGGCCGGCCAGGGAGGAGGGCACCCGCCCGACGACGGTCAGGCGATTGCGCAGGACCGCTGCGGCGCGAGTCTGGATCGTCATGCCGTTGCCCGACGCGCTGACCGTGCCGTTCGCCGAGCCGACCGCAGACTGCGATGACGCGGCCCCGCTCGTGTTCGTGGTACCGCCGGAGAGGCCGGCGCCGCCGGTGCCGGCGAGGGCCAATGAGGGGGTGAACAGGGCGGCTCCGCTCATCAGGAGCAGCGTCAGCACATAGGCGTTGGCGCGTCGGGTCACGATTGGTTTTCAGTTCCTCTTCGCGTTGGGCCTACGGGGTGAGCTGACGGGCTCGCGCCTTGTGAGCGCTACGGTCCGCTCTGGGACCGATTCGCCCCTGCGGATCAGGCGATCCGCAAGTGGTTCCCCCGTCGATCGGCCGCGGACGGCAGATCGCTCGGCATGGAAGGCGGCGAAGTATACGTAATACGTGGATGACTGACGCCGCCGGGTGCGGACGCCGGCCGGAGCGGCGGGGTGGGGGCGTGCGGGGTGAGCGGCGGGCGCTACGGCCGCGGGAGCCGCGATACCGCAGTGCGGATCGCGCGGGCCCCGACGGAGAGGCCGATCTCGGCCAGCTCGGCCGCGGCCTGAACCGCCGTGCCGACGATCTCGCGGCCGCCGGTCGACGCGGGACGAGCCGGCCGGTCAGTCGCGGCTGTCGGCCGCTTGATCGGGCGTGAGGTGGTCGGGGCGCCCCGCGGCTGGGCGGGCTGGCGCATCGTGCCGGTGCGGCGCTTGGCCGCGGTGACCTTGGGCGGCTTGGCCGCGGTGACGTCGGCCGACTCCGCCGCGCTGACGTCGGTCGGCCCGGCCGCCGCGATGTCGAGCGGCCCGGCCGCCGCGATGTCGGTCGGCCCGGCCGCGGTCTTCGCCTTCGGCTTGGCCCTCGTCCGGCTCGTCGACGCCCTTGGTCCCGCCGCGGTCTTGCGCGCGGAGGCCGCCTTGGCGCCGGCCGCGGGTTTCGGCTCGGTCTTCCTCGGCTTGCCGGCCCGCTTGGGCTTGGCAGCCGGCGCGGCGGTGCTCTCCGCGGTGGCCTCGCGCGTCTCCACGGTCGCGGCCCGCTTGTCGCTGCGTCGGTGCGGCCGCGTCCGCGGCAGGCCGCCGAGCACTCCGGGAGCTCGTTCCTCAGACATCGATGCAGATGATCGCGCACCAGCCGGATCGGTGTCTGCCCGACCTGGGGTGGAGATGGTCGGGACGCGCCTGATACCGATGTCCGTCGCCGTGGCCGCGCCGTCAAGATCGCCAGAGAGCCGCCGACGACTCACGTGATGGAGCACTCCCAACGCCGCCGGGATCGGGAAATTGGCCCGCACCCTGAAACGGTTGGGCGCGTTCTATGTATACGTTGTGAAACCGGCGCCGCACGCGCGGCGCGCGCGCACCTATCGGCACTGCCCGAACAGCGGCAACGCACGCCCCTAGCGCGCTTTGACTTCAAAAAATATAGCGCCTATACTGCGAACTGTTTGTTTGACTAGCGGGTCTACGCCCTCGAATGGCACGAGCCGCAGCTCGAGCTTCTTAGCCGGCGCGTATCCAGACCTCGGCGCATACGACGGAAACGGAACCAGATGTCAGTAGCGGAACTGCAGGAACTCGAAGAGATCAAGGGCCTCGTCAACCGGGGGCAGCAGCTTGGGGTTCTCACCTTCGCCGAGATCGCCGGCGCGGTGTCCGAGCTCGACCTGGACGAGGCGGATGTAGAGGAGCTGCACGGCTTCCTGGAGCGCGCGGAGATCGAGCTGGTCGAAGAGGTCGACCCGGCTCTCGCCGCGACCGAGGTTGAGCGCGCCCCCGACAAGCGTGGCCGGCGGAAGGTGAAGACCGCGCTGGACCTCAAGCCGGACATGACGACTGATTCCCTTCAGCTCTTCCTGAAGGACATCGGCAAGGTCCGTCTGCTCACCGCTCAGGAGGAGGTCGACCTCGCCAAGCGCATCGAGCGCGGCGATCTCGACGCCAAGCAGAAGATGGTCGAGTCGAACCTTCGCCTCGTCGTCTCGATCGCCAAGAACTACCGCAACCAGGGCCTGCCCTTCCTCGATCTCATCCAGGAGGGGACGCTCGGCCTCGTTCGCGCGGCGGAGAAGTTCGACTACCGCAAGGGCTTCAAGTTCTCGACCTACGCGACCTGGTGGATCCGACAGGCGATCGCGCGGGCGCTGGCCGACAAGGCGCGGACGATCCGCATCCCGGTGCACGTCGTCGAGAAGCTCAACAAGATCGGGCGCGCAGAGCGCAAGCTCGTCACCGAGCTCGGCCGCGAGCCGACCGCCGAGGAGATCGCCGAGGTGACCGGGATCGAGCCGGAGGAGGTCGAGTCGATCAAGCGTTCGGCCCAGGCGCCGGTTTCGCTCGAGAAGCCGGTCGGTGACGAGGAGGAGTCGGAGTTCGGGCAGTTCATCGCCGACGAACGGGCCGAGTCCCCCTATGAGCGTGCCGCCGAGATCCTCACCAAGGAGGCTCTGCGCGAGGCGCTCGAGAACCTCAGCTACCGCGAGCGGCGCGTGCTCGAGCTGCGCTACGGCCTCGGCGGCGAGCATCCGCGGACGCTCGACGAGGTCGGCCGCACGTTCAACGTCACGCGCGAGCGGATCCGGCAGATCGAGAATCAGTCGCTGAAGAAGCTGCAGTCGCTGGCCGAGGCGCAGAAGCTGCGCGACGTCGCTTAAGCGCCTCGAGCTCGCTCTCACGGGCCCGACGCACGCATCTCCGGGCGTCGCGCTGGTCGATCCGCGCGCTCGCCGTCGAAAAGTCAGTCCGCCGGACTCAAGTCGAGCCGCCTATCGGCCGATCCGATAAGCATGCTCGACCTGCACGAAGCGCTCCGCTACGTCGTCACCCAGGAAGGCTCCGACCTTCACCTCAAGGTCCCGGCGCGGCCGACGGCTCGCTTCCACGGCAAGCTGACCCCGCTCGAGCAGTACGAGCCCCTACGGCCCGCCGACACCTCGCGGGTGCTCGACGAGATGCTGACCGACCCCGACAAGCTGTCGGAGTTCGAGCACGAGCACGAGGTCGACTTCTCCTACACCGTCGAGAACCTCGCCCGCTTCCGGGTCAACGCCTTCCTCCAGCGCGGCTCGATCTCGATCGTCGCCCGCGTGATTCCCTTCGCCGTCCGCACGGTCGCCGAGCTCGGGCTGCCGCCGGTGATCACCGACCTCGCGCAGGAGGAGCGCGGACTGATCCTGCTCACGGGCACGACCGGCTCGGGCAAGTCGACGACGCTCGCCGCGATCATCGACCAGATCAACGTGTCCAAGCATCGGCACATCGTCACCATCGAGGACCCGATCGAGTACCTGCATCGGGACAAGAGCTCGATCATCAATCAGCGCGAGGTGGGGATGGACACCGGTTCCTTCGGCCGAGCGATGCGCCGCGTTCTACGCCAGGACCCCGATGTCATCCTCATCGGCGAGATGCGCGACGAGGAGACGGTGCGCACCGCCCTGTCGGCGGCCGAGACCGGCCACCTCGTGCTCTCCACCGTTCACACTCTCGACGCGGCCGAGAGCGTCAACCGGATCATCGACTTCTTCCCCCAACATGAGCAGGATCAGGCGCGCGCGATGCTCGCCGGCACGCTCAAGGGCGTCGTCTCCCAGCGACTCGTGCCCACGCCCGAGGGTGACGGCCGGGTTGCCGTCTGCGAGATCCTGCGGATGACCGGCCGCGCCCGCGACATGATCCTCGACTCCGACCAGACCCCGCGGCTGCGCGAGGTCATCGCCGAGGGCGAGTACTACGGCATGCAGACCTTCGATCAGGCCCTGCTGCGCCACTTCCAGGCCGGCCGGGTGTCGATGGAGGACGCCATGCGCGTCGCCTCGAGCCCGCATGACTTCAAGCTGCTCGTGGCCGCCGACGGCCGGACGTCGACCTCGATGGACGACATCGTCGACCAGGCGCAGTCCGCGGGCCCGGCGACCCTCCAGCGCACGCCCCCGCCGACCGGTCAGCGCAGCACTCCGCCGGGTGCGCCGGCGATGAACGGCCACTGAGCCGACCCGCCATCGGGAGACGGCCCGCTTCAGTTCGTGAAGCATTGCGCTAGAATCGTACTTCCGATGGCTACGAACAAGTCCTGTCCCGTGTGCCGCACCGCGGAGATCGTGTGCGGCAAGTGGACGTTGCTGGTCATCCGCGACCTGGCCGAGGGGCGCTCCCGGTTCTGTGAGCTCGAGCGCTCGCTCGAGGGCATCAGTCCCCGGACGCTGTCCCTGCGCCTCCGTGCCCTCGAGGAAGAGGGCATCGTCGAGCGCCAGACCTTCCCCGAGGTCCCGCCGCGAGTCGAGTACGCGCTCACTGAGAAGGGCCGCGCGCTCGTCCCGTTGATCGAGGACATGCGCACCTACGGCCGCGAGTGGCTGACCTGCGATACGTCCGAGGACGTCGTCCCGGGAACCGAGCCGGCCGCCGAGCGCGTCCCGGTCATCGCCGTCGCCTGACCGCTGCGCACACCGACAGCCGGAGCTCAGGCGCGCCCGATCACGGTGAAGGACCCCGTGCCGATGAGCCTGCCGTAGCGATCCGACCGGCGGGCGCCGAAGCCCGGCCAGACGTACCAGCGATACCGGCCCGGCTTCAGCCGGAAGCGACGATTGCCGAAGGACCACGAACGGGCGAGCGGCAACGTGGCGCGGGTTGGCCACGCGCTGAGGATCTTGCCGCCACGGTAGAGCTGGACGTTGTAGTAGGTCGCGTGTCGCACCGGAGTCCACTCGAGCCGGGGCGGCGTGCTCACGGCGGCACCGCTCGCGGGAGCGAGCAGCCGTGGCCCAGGCGTGGCGTCGATCGTCCGCACCGACGCGTTGCCCGCCTGGTCGCGCGCGATCAGCGTGTAGCGGTAGCGGATCCCATCGCGGACGCGCGTGTCGCGATAGGTGCTCTGGTCGCTGCTGTCGATCACACTCGCCCCGGGTCCGTGCAGGCCGGGCGAGCGGGCGATCTCAAATGACGAGAGCGGCCCGGCAACCAGCCACCGCAGGGTGACGCTCCCGTCGGCCGGGTCGGTGCTGGCGTAGAGCGGGGGTGGCGTGGCGTCGTACGGGAAGGGGGCGCTGATCGCGTCGGCGGTCTTGCCCGCGTTGTCGGTGCAGCTCCCGCTGATCGTGGCCGCCGGCGAATCCGGACCTCCATACATCGCCGAGGTGCACGAGCTGATCCCGGAGACGGAGCTCCCCTGGAAGGCGACGGGGACCGGATGGTTGTACCAGCCGTTGAAATCGGGCGGGCGGCCGAGGACGGCGGTCGCGGTCGGGCTCGAGATTTCGACCTTGAGGCGGTAGGTCGTCGTGGATGTCGTAGTGCCGTTGGACCATTTGACGGTGCAAAATGCCCAGGCCGGTAGTTGGCCGTCCGGGATGGGGGAGAGGTCGACGTCGTACCAGTAGTACTGACTCGCGCAGCCACCATCGTTGCTTCCCCCGTTCAGGTTCCAGCTCAGCGTGACGGGGCTCGTGTACCACCCCGTCCCGCATGCCTGCCCGTTGCAGACGGGAAGGGCCGCGTCCGCCGATGCCACACTGGCACACGCCAGGCAGGCCACCCCGGCGACCACAACCACGAGGATCCCCCGCCACCGCCCCCTCACGGCAGGCTCCTATCCGTCAGCTCGGCGTTCATCCGCATGAGCCGCCGCAACAGCGAGGAGCTGGCGAGGGCCAGCACCGTGAGCGCAAGCGCCCCGATGAGCAGCAGCGCTCCGCTCGGGTGGGACGTCATCGGGGGTGAGATGGCGACGGCAGGAAGGTCGAGCAGGTCATGTGTCCGCGTCGGCGCCACCGTGTGCAGCCGGGCTTGGGCTGTGGGGGATCTGCGCCGCGGTGCAAGCTTGCGCGATCGGGCACGCTTCGCCGAGGCCGCCGTTCGGGTCGATGGCTGTGGCGTCTGGGTGAACGTTGGGCGGGTGACCGCCGCGGCATTCGGCTCGGCCACGGGAGGGCCAGCACCGGATACCGCGGCGCTCACCGGGGCTCCCGTCTGCGGGGTGCTGGGCACGGCCGGTGAGTGAGCGGAGGAGGAGGCAGCCGACCGAGGTGTGGGGTCTGGAGCCGGGCCGGCAGTCCCGGCGCCCGCGGAGGCTGACTGAGGCGCGGGGTCCGGCGCGGCACCGGCCGCCCCCCACGCCGTTGCGGCGAACACCAGCAGGGCGAGGACGACGAGCCCGCTGGCCCGCGCGACCGTGGGGTAAGGCGGACGCCGAACTCTTAGAGGCCGAGCGCCCCGGTGCCGAGCTCGCCGCTGAAATCGCCGATTGTGCAACGTCTGCCCCTGACTCCCTACCTCTCTACGATACGCGTTCACCCTCACCCGATCAACGCTTGGAGGAGCGAGGCCTTGCGGTCGGTGGGGATCACCTCCCGCCCGCGGTCGCATGTCGCGCGGCAAAGGCCAACTCGGCCTGGCGAAGCGGCTGAGCGGCCGTGGCTATCCCCACGGGCACCGCCGAGCTGCCCTTCACGCAGACGGCGTCGGCGCGATGCTGGAAGGTCCGCTTCAGAGGGTCGTCGTTGGTTCCGTCGACGAACCAGCCGCGCATGTTCGGCAGCGGACTCGATGCGATCTCGGTGATCGCGCCGCTGTACGCGCCGCCGCCGGTCACGTAGTAGCCCCGGGGGCAGTACGCGTACGCCTTGACGAACCGCCCGGCGGGAACCTTCGCCGGCCGTCCGAGCACGGCGACGACCGAGACCGCGGCGGGTCGGGCCGGACTGGTCTGGCCGGCCGCCCCAGCCAGCGAGCTGGCCCCCATGACCGCCACCCCCGTGGCCAGGACAACTGTCAGCGACTTGACCATCGACTCGTCTCCTCATTGCGGATGTTCAACGCCGGCCCGCGAGGCGGCTCGGCCCGATTCCTTCGTCACGCCACGTCGCGAGAACCCCAGCAGGCAGAGCCCGGCGATGGCCAGCGTGGCGAGAGCCGCGAGCGCCGGATCGAAGGCGACGACGCCTTGTCCCGTCGGAGCCGGGTCGGCGAGTGACACGGGGGCGCGCTGCGTGCCTGCCACCGCTGCCGCCGCCAGGTGCCGAGACGGAATCCGGCGCCGGGCGGCCCCGCGGCGGCGATCGGCGTCACGCGGCCCGTGCGCCACCGGCCGGAGAGCCGGGATGCCCGTGCCGAGAGTTGCCGGCGCGCTGGGGGACGCGATGCCGAGGCGCGAACGGAGGCGCCCCCGAGGCTCGATGGCGGCGGAAGGGGTCGCGAGCGCCGGGACCACCGACGGAGGGCCGAGCGCCGGGACGACCGCTGGCGGGCCGAGCGCTGGCAGCGGCGAGGCGGGGCCGCGGGCCGGTGGGGGGCCGGCGCCTGTCGCCCCGAGCGGAGGCGTCGCGATGACGGATGGCGAGGGTGGCCGTACCGAGGGCGCGTTCGCGACCGGGGAAGCTGTGGCGGGCTCGGTGGCCGGCGCGCTCGCGCTGGACGGCGCCAGGGTCCCCTGCGTCGCCGATGCGCCCGGCGGCACCGCCGCGACGGTCGTCGCCGCATCCACGCTGCTGGCGCTCTGCAGCTCGGTTGCGTCGTAGCACCAGAAGAGGCAGCCGATCTGCAGCTGCCAGATGACCTGGTCGGACTGCGTATCCGCGGTGCCGGCGGAGGTGGTGCCGGGGGCGGGGGCCACGATCGTCGTGTCCGACTGCTGCGCCTGTTGGTACTGCGTCGTCTGGGTGCAATCGAGCAGGCATCCGATCTGCACCTGCCAGATCACCTGCTCGACCTGGTTCACCACGGCGCCGACCGAAGCGCCGGAGGAACCGGGTGCCGGCGCGGTCGACGACGGCTCGGAAGTCTGTGAGGTGGCGCTGATCTGGGTGGCCTGCTGGGTCTGGACGGCGGTCGTGTCCCCGCCCTCCTGCGACTGATCGATCGTCTGGGCGGTCACGCTCTGCTGCTGGGCGGGGAGCGGCGGCAGCGTCGGCACGCCGGGCGGCATCACAGCAGCGAGAAGTTGATTGACGATCGCCGTGGCGTCGGGCCCGGAGCCCGGTGGGAGGGCCGGGGTCGTGGTGGTCGTGCCATAGCAGTGCGACTGACACCCCACCTGGACCTGGGTGATGACGCTGGATCGCTGCGGTGCAGCGATCCCGGAGCCCGTGCTGCCGGCGTCGGTGCCCGTTGACGCCACCGGGGCGCTCCCGCCCGAGGGAGCCGGCGCGGTCGCTTGCACCGTGGTGTTCTGCTGCGCGGCGCCCTGCACCTGCGTCGTGCCGGTGCACCCGACCGTACAGCCGGCGATCTGCACCTGCGAGATCGTCTGAGTGGTCGTGTTCGATGCCGCTGGGCTCGGAGCGGCGCCGCCCCCGGGTGGCGTCTGATCGCCGGGCGCGGCGGTCTGGGTCGGTGGCGGGAGCGAGGCGCCCCCTGTGGGTCCGGCCGACCCGGCCGCGGCCTGATCGTCGCCTTGCGATGGCGCCGGAGTCGTCGCCGGTGGGCTCGCCGCGACCGCGGGCGCCTGATCCGCGCGCGCGGCCGGTGCCGCCGTGATCAGCGAGACGGCGGCGATCGCCGGGAGCAGCCGGGTGAGGGTCATCGATCGCATGAGAAGCCCGGCCACTCCCGGTCGGCCGTCACCGACCGACCGGGAGCCGATGGCCTGAGGGTTAGCTGCTGGTCTGCCCTCCGTCCTGGCTGGTGCCCGCGTGATTGCCCGCGCCGCTCTCGGCGCCGTTGCCGGCGGTCTGATTGGCGTTGTTGGCGCCAGTCGAGATGTCGCCGCCGGCGATGTTGACCGGGACGTTGGCGTTCACCGCGTTCTGGTTGGCGGACGCCTTCGACATGGCCGCCTGGAGCGTGAGCGCCTCTTGCCCGGAGATCTGCGCCTGGCCGGAGCCGCCGCAGCCGATGTAGCAGGAGCCGCCCGACGCGGTCTGGGTCTGGGTGTTGCTCTGGTCGGTGGTGGACTTGTTCTGGGCGGTGCTGTCAGCACCGTTGGTGGCGGTCTGGTTGGCGTTGTTGCCGCCGGTGGAGATGTCCCCGCCGGCGATGTTGACCGGGACGTTGGCGTTCACCGCGTTCTGGTTGGCGGACGCCTTCGACATGGCCGCCTGGAGCGTGAGCGCCTGCTGCCCGGAGATCTGCGCCTGGCCGGAGCCGCCGCAGCCGATGTAGCAGGAGCCGCCCGATGCGGTCTGGGTCTGGGCATTGCTCTGGTTTGTGGTGGATTTGTTCTTGGCGCTGCTGTCAGCACCGTTGTTGGCGGTCTGATTGGCGTTGTTGCCGCCAGTCGAGATGTCGCCGCCGGCGACGTTGACCGGAGCGTTGGCGTTGACGGCGTTCTGCGCCGCGGTGGCCTTCGAACCGGCCAGCTGGCCGGTCAGTGCCCACTGCGAGGACAGCTGCGCCTGGCCGATGCCTCCGCAGCCGATCTGGCAGCTCGGACCCGAGCTGGGCGTACCGGTCGATCCGCATCCGCAATTCGAGCTCGTGCTCGTGCTCGGAGCCGCCGACCCGCAGCCGCAGCCGGAGCCGGAGCTCGGGCTGGTCTGCGTCTGGGTGTTGCTCTGGTCGGTGTGGGACTTGTTCTTGGCGCTGCTGTCCGCACCGTTGCTGGCGGTCTGATTGGCGTTGTTATCGCCAGTCGAGATGTCGCCGCCGGCGACGTTGACCGGAGCGTTGGTGTTGACGGCGTTCTGCTTGGCCTTTGCCTGTGAGAGCGCGAGCTGCAGCGTCTTGGCCGACTGGTCGCTCAGCTGCGCCTGGCCGTTGCCGCCGTTGCCGACCGACCCGCATCCGCAGCCGGACCCGGAGCCGGAGCTCGGGCTGGTCTGGTTTTGGGTGTTGCTCTGGTCGGTGTGGGACTTGTTCTTGGCGGTGCTCTCGGCACCGTTGTTGGCGGTCTGATTGGCGTTGTTATCGCCAGTCGAGATGTCGCCGCCGGCGACGTTGACCGGAGCGTTGGTGTTGACGGCGTTCTGCTTGGCCTTTGCCTGTGAGAGCGCGAGCTGCAGCGTCTTGGCCGACTGGTCGCTCAGCTGCGCCTGGCCGTTGCCGCCGTTGCCGACCGACCCGCATCCGCAGCCGGACCCGGAGCCGGAGCTCGGGCTGGTCTGGTTTTGGGTGTTGCTCTGGTCGGTGTGGGACTTGTTCTTGGCGGTGCTCTCGGCACCGTTGTTGGCGGTCTGATTGGCGTTGTTATCGCCAGTCGAGATGTCGCCGCCGGCGACGTTGACCGGAGCGTTGGTGTTGACGGCGTTCTGCTTGGCCTTTGCCTGTGAGAGCGCGAGCTGCAGCGTCTTGGCCGACTGGTCGCTCAGCTGCGCCTGGCCGTTGCCGCCTGCTCCGGAGTTGCCTCCTTGGCTGCTGTCCGCCAGTGCCGTCGCTGGAACGCAGAGCGCAGCGACGCTGACGAAGGCAGCGATCATTTTCGATCTCATGCTGCTTCTTTCTCCTGTTTGGTAATGGTTCGCAACCGCTGGCAGCCATCGCCGACCGGCAGCCGCGAGAAATGGTTTGGGGAAAGGAGCTGGGCCTAACCGGGGCGAGTCAGGGGCGGCGACGGCCAGGCCGAACGCCACGCCGGTAGATCGAGTGGCAGCCGCCCGGCCAGGAGCGACTGCAGCAGCCAGAGCGCGGCCAGGGCGAGCAGTGCGGTCGCAGGCCCTGCACCCGTCCCGCCGCCGGACCCACTCGCCGCTCCGCCGGCCGGAGCCGACGGGACAGATTGCGGTGCCGCGACCTGGGGCACGGCACCGCCCGGGCTCGGTGCGGGCGCTTGAGCCCGGTGTCGCGGATGGGGTCGTCCGCGAGCTCCGGAGGTCGCCGCGCGACGGGTCGGGGACGCGATCGCCGGTGCGGTGATCGCCGCCGGCCGCCAGTCGCGCATCGGACCCGCGGGCATCGCCGGTCGCTGCGCGTTCCCGGCGAGTGCGCCGCCGCGCGGCGGAAGCCCCGCGTGCCGTCGACCGCCCCCGTGGCTCGCGAGCCACCGCCGGCTCGTCTGCTGGGACTCGTGCTGGCGCGCCAGGAGTTGGCCGGCCAGCGGTGAGCTCGACGTGGGCGGTCCAGCCGGCAGGCTGATGCTCGTCGTCGTCGCAGCGTCCGGGCGCGGCGGCGGCGTCGGCTGCGGCGCGGGGAGGGCGCGGATGGCTGTTTGGGCGTCGGCCACCAGTCGGCGCACGCTCGCGGCCGTCGACCGTGCCTGCGCGAGCGCGTCTCCGGCGCGCTGCTGAGCGAGTGCGATCGCCCCAGCAGCGGTCGGGCTGGACACGGCGATCGTCGATGCCCTGGCCCCCGCCGCCACCGCAAGCGACAGCAGGAGCGCGATGCCCGCGGCCACTAGGTCGCGCCGCCGCAAGTGAGCGCGCATTCCGGCGTCCGCCTGGCGTTGTTTGCCCAAAGATGCCACCTTACCTCCTATCTCGCCAAAGACGGCCATCCCGATCCATCTCTGCGGCGGCCAGCCGCGCGATATCGCGACAGTGGTATCGCCACCGAGGGGCCTGACGTGGCTCGGGTTGGGTCCATGAGCCCCTCGCCCCGCCGCATCCGGGGCAAGGATCGGGAGCGGCTGATCGAGAAGCACCTCCCGCTCGTGAGGACGCTCGCTCGACGCTACGCCGGTCACGGCGAGCCGGTGGACGACCTCGTCCAGGTCGGGGCGATGGCGATGATCAAGGCCGCCGACCGGTTCGAGCCGAGCCGCGGCGTCTCGTTCGCCACCTTCGCCACTCCCGCGGTTGAGGGCGAAATCCGCCGGCACCTCAGCGACCAGGCGGGCATCGTTCGGATTCCACGCGAGCTCCAGAGGATGAGCGGGCAGCTCCGGCGCAGCCGGGCGGACCTCGCCGCCTCGTTCGGACGCTCGCCGACGGTTCGGGAACTCGCCGAGGCGCTGAAGGTGGAGGAGCGCGACATCGAGCGCGCCCTCGAATCCGAGCGCGCCCGCGCCTCGGTTCCGATCTCCGAAGGCGCCTCCGACGAGTTCGATGCCGAATCAGAGCCGGTGGCGTGCAGCGAGGACCGGCTCCTGCTGGCCGAGACGATCCGCATGCTGGACACGCGCCAGCGACGGATCGTGTTCCTGCGCTTTCACGCCGACATGACCGAGCGCGAAATTGCCGGCGCGCTCGGCATTTCGCAGGCCCACGTCTCGCGCCTGCTCGCCGAGGCGCTCGCCAGCCTCCGCGCGCAACTCGTCGTCGGCGGCGACCTCGAGGAATCGCGTGATATCGCTGCCGACAGCGTGATACCACCGCTTCCCGGAGGCGTCCGCGGCGCTGGACCTCCCCCCGGACGCGACGGTTCGGGACGTGGTCCGGGGGACGACGGCGCCCAGCGCGCTGCGCCGAGGCCGGCATCCGACTCGCAACACGCCAAGCCCCGACCCACGTCGAGCCACAGCGGACGATTCCTGGTGCGTATGCCGAGCTCCCTGCATCAGCAGCTCGCCGCGGCGGCCGAGCGCGAGCACGTCAGCCTCAACCGCTTCGTCACCGACGCGCTGGCGGCGTCGGTGGCCGAGGACCGTGTGGTGACACCACCCTCCGAGCCGCGACCGGACGCGGCGGCCGGTGCTCAGCCGTCGCAGGCGCCCCGTCGGGCCAGTCGCGCGTTTCGGGTGGCAGTCGCGACGGCCTTCGCCGTGGTCGTCTTCACGGGACTCGCGGCGCTGGCGCTCCTGATCCTCGCCATACAGCGCGGGATCTGATCGCCGAGCATCGCCGCAAGCTGCCGCTCGCGGTAAAGGATTGAGCGCGACGAGCGCGAAACGGCGGGGGTGCGCAACCCCACCCTCCACGGCATCCTCGAGGCGTTCACCGCCGACTCCGCGGGCCAGCTCGCGGCCGAGACCGCGCGCGGGGCGGAGATCTCCTTCGAAGTCACCGAGAGCGATTCCCGCCCAGGCCGCGCGGCGCTCTACTGCTACCGGCCGCTGACCGGGGCGTTCATCACCGAGCGCTCGCGGATGCTCTCCGGGCTGCCGACGTATACGCCCGCGGCGCGCGCCCTCGCCGCGCTCGAGGGAATCGGTGCCTATCTCCGGGTTCGCGGCGAGCACCGCATCCCGGCCGAGCCCCGCGAGCAGGCCGACGTCGCGCTGCGCTGCTTCCTGAGCCGCGTGTTCGAGGAGCGCAGCGAGTTCGGGCTTGACCCCGAGCGCTTTCAGTCCGCCTACGACGAGCTCGAGCGGGCGGTTTACGAGGGCCGCTGTCTGACGACGGTGATCGCCCCGCTGCACGGGGTCGCGCTCGACCCGGACACGGAAGAGCTCCCGCTCGGCGAAGGCCTCTCGCTGATGCGCGGCGACAAGCTCCCCGACGCCCCAAGCGAGGCGGTCTGGGGCACGGGAGCCTCCGGGTCCAGCCTGACCGAGGAGCCGACCGTCCTGGTCGTCCTCACCAGCGATCAGGACCGCGCAGCCCAGGCGCCGGTGTCGACCGCGCGCACGCGCTTCCGGCGGGTCCTCACCGCGATCCGGCTGTTCGAGCGCGGCGGCTACGCCCTTGGCCCGGTGGCCTGGACGCGGACGGACTCCGGGCCCTGGCGGCCGGTGGCCCTCGGCGGCTCGGGACGGCCGCGATTCGTGACCCTCATCCCCACCGCGCAGGAGGACGAGCTGCGCGCGTTCTGCAACCTGATCGCCCGGCGTACCCCGAGCACCGGCGAGCTGGCCTGGGCGCTGGCCCGCTACGAGATGGGCTGCGAGCGGCTGGCGCCGTTCGAGGCGCTCACCGACCACCTGGTCGCCCTGCGGGCGCTGCTCGAGCCCGAGGGACCGAGCAGCGGCCGGCTCGCCCAGCGGCTCGCCGTGCTGTGCGCGACCCCGGCCGCTCGCGCCGAGCTCGCCGAGCGCACGGCCCATGCGATCTCGCTCGAGCGGGCGGTGATCGCCGGTCTGGCCCCGCCCGCGCCCGGCGTCAACGGGCTCGTCGAGGAGATGGCCGAACATCTGCGGGCGCTGCTGCGCGACGTGCTCTGCGGGCATCTCGACGCGGACCTGCGGTGGGTCGCCGACGGGCTCCTCGCTGAAACCGTGGCTGCGCGCTAGGCTCACGTACGACCGCTCCCCACTCGGTCCCTCGCGGGGCCGGGAGTGTTTTGCCGCCAGGCACAACATGTAAGTCCTGGGGCTCTGACGTAGTCAGAGGGAGCGCGATCGCAGCTGCGAGCGGGCCACGGCCCGCTCGTTCTGTGTGATGCGAGCGCGGTGCCTGAGCCAGGCCCGGGGAATGGCTATTCTGCTCGCCGTGGCACCGCGTTCTCCCGCTCCGGTTCGCTCACCGAACGTGTACCCCGGCTGCCGCAACGTTCCCGGCCGGGACGAGAACGGCTTCGAGGAGCTCTGCCACCTTGTCGAGGACCACGACCCCGACACGGCGCTGTGCGGCAAGGATGTGACCGGGTTCCCCTGGAACCCGCCCTGGCCGCGGTGCGAGGCATGTCTCGCCGTGGCTCGCGGCGAGATGAACTGATGGCCGCAGACAGGCCCCCCGCGGGCGACGAGCCGCTCGTCTGTGTCGTCGAGATCCCCAAGGGCTCCCGCAACAAGTACGAGTACGACCATGAGCTCGGCGCGATCAAGCTCGACCGCTACCTCGCGGCGTCGGTCGTGTATCCGACCGACTACGGCTTCATCCCGGACACGCTGGCTCTCGACGGTGACGAACTCGACGTGCTCGTGTGCGTGTCCGAGCCCACCTTCCCGGGCTGCCACGTGCCGGTCAAGGTGATCGGCCTGTTCCAGATGGAGGACGAGAAGGGAACCGACGACACCGTCGTGTGCGTGCCGCTCAACAATCCGGGCTGGAACCGCTACGACGAGATCGCGGAGCTGCCCTATCAGGTGCGCGACGAGATCTCTCACTTCTTCGACGTCTACAAGGACCTCGAGCCGCGGCGCAGCTCCGAGGTCAAGGGGTTCGCGGACCGGGCGCGTGCGCTCGAGGAAATCGAGGCCTCCCGGCGTCGCTTCGAGCAGCAGCGGCGCGAGCCGCC
This sequence comes from uncultured Solirubrobacterales bacterium, assembly GCA_963752905.1. Lineage (GTDB taxonomy): Bacteria > Actinomycetota > Thermoleophilia > Solirubrobacterales > Solirubrobacteraceae > Palsa-465. The sequence continues at coordinate 58,411 of CAVWAC010000003.1, read as the reverse complement.
GGCGGCGGAATAGCCCCCTGGTCCGGGCCGCCGGCGTGAGGCAGAGGCGTGGTGTCTGACCGGCGCGAGCTCGCGGCGATCTTCGCCGGCGGGTTCCTCGGGGCGATCGCCCGGGCCGAGGTCGCCACGGCGTTCCCGAGCCGGGCCGGGAGCTGGCCGTGGGCGACGTTCGCCGTCAACATCCTCGGGGCGTTCATGCTCGGCTACCTCAGCACCCGGCTGCAGGAGCGCCTACCGGTGTCCTCGTACCGGCGGCCGTTTCTCGCCACGGGCGTCTGCGGCGCGCTCACCACGTTCTCGACGATGCAGATCGAGCTGCTGGCCATGCTCGATCGTGGCCGCGTGCTGACCGCGCTCGTCTACGCCGGCGGGAGTCTGCTCGCCGGTCTGGCCGCCATCCTCGTCTCGACCAACCTCGTCCGCCGCGCGAGGTTCGTCTGATGGCCCCCGGGGAGGTTCGTCTGATGCCCACCGGCGAGGTTCGTCTGATGGCCCCTGCGAGGTCGACGCGATGAGCCTCGTGCTCGTGCTCGGGATCGGGGTTGCCGGCGGCGTCGGCGCGCTCGCGCGGTTCCTGCTCGACGGCGCGGTGTCCTCCGGCGGCGGGCGGGGCTTTCCGTTCGGCACGCTGGCCGTCAACCTCAGCGGGGCGTTCGTGCTCGGCGTGTTCGTCGGAGCGGCGCTGAGCAGCGGCACCTACAAGCTGCTCGGCACTGGCCTGATCGGCGCCTACACGACGTTCAGCACGTGGACGTTCGAGACCCAACGTCTCGCCGAGGAAGGGCGTCCGGCGCCGGCCTGGGCCAACCTCGCCATCAGCCTCGTGCTCGGGCTGCTCGCGGCCTGGCTGGGGCGCAAGCTCGGAGCGGCGCTGTGAGCGAGGACGCGCTCAAGCTCAGCGTCTACTTCGGCGAGCGCGACCGGCTCGGAGACCGCCTGCTCGCCGATGTCCTCGTCGACATCTTCGAGCGGCGAAGCCTGCGGATCAGCCTGCTCATGCGGGGGACGGAGGGCTTTGGCGCCAAGCACCACCTGCGCACCGACCGCACGCTCACCCTGTCCGAGGACCTGCCGCTCGTGGCGGTGGCCGTCGACGCCCATGACGCCGTGCAGGAGGCGGTCGCCGACGTCGAGGCGCTGCCGTTCGACGGCCTCATCACGCTCGAGCGCGCCCGGCTGCAGGGCGAGGAGCCGATCCCCGAGCCGGCCGCCACCAACGCGCAGAAGCTCACGGTGTACCTCGGACGGCAGGAGCGGATCGACGGCCGTCCGGGCTACGAGGTGATCGTCGAGCTGCTCCACGCCCACGGCGCGGCGGCGGTGATCGTGCTGCTCGGCGTCGACGGCACGACGTACGGGACCCGGCGGCGCGCGGCGTTCTTCTCCGGCAACGTGCAGGTGCCGCTGATGATCATGGCGGTCGGGGAGCGCGCGGCGATGGAGCAGGCCCGGGCGGCGCTCGCGCAGATGCTGACCCGTCCCCTGGTCACGGTCGAGAAGCTGACGCTGTGCAAGCGCGGCCCCGAGCGCCTCGTCGGGCTGGAGGAGCTCTCCGCCGTGCAGGCGCGCGCCCCCGGCATGTGGCAGAAGCTGATGATCCACGCCGGCGAGCAGGTGCACAGCGGCGATCAGTCGCTGCACGACGCGCTCATCCGTGCGCTGCGCCGCGCGGGGGCGGCGGGCGCGACGAGTCTGCGCGGGATCTGGGGCTATCAGGGCGACGAGCCGCCCCACGGCGACAGCTTCTGGCAGCTCCGCCGGCGGGTGCCGATGCTCACCTACGTGATCGACACCCCGGAGCGGATCGCCGAGCTATGGGCGATCATCGAGCGCGTGACCGGAGACGAGACCGTCCTGACCACCGAGTTCGTGCCGGCCTTCCGGGCCACCTCGGCCGGCATCCGCATCGGTCACCTCGAGCTGGGCGAGCAGTAGGCGTGTTCCACGTCGAGATCCGCCAGTTCCCGCACGTCGCCCGGGCGTTCAACCTCTCCCGGGACGAGGTGCTCGCCCGGATCGTCGCGCCGTGGACGGCCGGCCAGGCCGTGGAGTGGGAGGAGCGCCGCTGGGCGCCCGACAAGGCGCGCCTGACCATCCTCGAAGGGCCGGAGCTGGCTACCGCCGACCTCGGGATGGGCCGCGGCTGGCCGAACGCCGTCCGGGTGAGCGAGGACGTGACCGCGGCGTTGCTCCGCGGCTCGGCGCCGGCCGCCGCGGCCGCGCAGCCGACGACGGCGCTGAAATCCGAGCTGCTCGGGCTGGCCGCCGTCGACTGGGTCGAACTGCGCGAGGCGGTGCGGCTCGCCGCCGCGCTCTACCCGCAGGCCCGTCCGAGCGAGCAGCTCGGCCTCGCCGAGCAGGCGGTGTGGGAGCTGCTGCACGAGGGCCGGCTCGACCTCGGCCAGCCGGTCGGCGATGGGTCCGGGCGGACGGTCGGACGTGAGCGCTGGCAGGAGCTGATCATGGCCTGGGCGAGCTGGAGCGACGCGACGAGCCCGGTGCTCATGCGGGCGCGCGACGCGGAGCCGGCGCCGACCACCGAGCCGGACGGGCTCTAGGCGACGACGTCGGCGATCAGCCGCTCACGCTCGGCCTCGCTGGCGAACAGGTAGCGATGGACGCGGAGCAGGCCGTCGATGTCGTGGACGTCATCGTCGAGGTGGGGGACGAGCAGCAGCGGCTGGTGCTCGAGCTCGGTCCGCAGCCGGGCGACGTTGCGCTCGTCCCGGCGGGCGAGCACGTGATAGTCGGCGAAGTTCTCGGCCACCCGCGCGGCGAGCTCGGGGTCGAGGATCGCCGCGAGCTCGGCGGCGAGGTCGCCGGGCTCGGCGCCGCCGAGGAGATCGTGGTGCATCCGGTTGACGACGATCCCAGCCAGCGGCAGCTCGCTCTCCTCGAGCGTGCGGGCGAACCACACCGCCTCCTCGATCGGCTCGGTCTGGGCCGAGGTCACGAGCATGAACGCGGTGGTCGGGGCGTGGAGCATCTCGTCGACCTGCTGGGCCCGAAGGCTGAAGTCGCGGGTCATGTCGCCGAGCAGGGCGAAGAAGGTCGAGAGGTCGGTGATGAGATCGACACCGGTGACCTTGCGCAGGCCGCTGAGCACGGGCGCCGCGCCGCGGCCGAGCACCCGCATGCCGAACCCCGTCGGCCGCAGGAACGCCTTCAGCGCCCGGCCCTCGAGGAACGAGGTGAGGCGGCCGGGGGCGTCGAGGAAGTCCATGGCATTGCGCGAGGGCGGTGTGTCGAGCACGAGCAGGTCGAAATCGCCCTCGCGCTCGAGGTCGTAGAGCTTGGCCACGGCGGTGAACTCCTGCGAGCCCGACACCGCCGTCGACAGCTCGCTGTAGACGCGGTTGGCCTTGACCTCCTCGGCGCGCTCGGGCGTCGGCGCGATCCGCTCGATCAGCTCGTCGAAAGTCCGCTTGGGGTCGAGCATCATCGCCCACAGCTCACCCTCGATCTCGAGCCCGCTGTCGGCGAGCCGGTTGGGCTCGACCTGTCGCGGTTCGTTCTCGAGCTCCTGGAGGCCGAGGGCGTTGGCCAGGCGCCGGGCCGGATCGATGGTGACCACGGCGACCTTGGCGCCCTGGGCGGCCATGCCGAGCGCGATCACCGCCGAGGTGGTCGTCTTGCCGACGCCGCCGGAGCCGCCGCACACGCAGACGTGTTTCCCCTCCAAAAGCTCGGAGATGCTCACGCGGACTTAGTCTAGGTGGGCATCGGCCGGGGGGAGGAGCCACCGACCACCGCGGCCAGCGGCGTGGCGGTGCCGAGCGGCCGGCCGCGGAGGTGCGCGCGGCCCGCGAGGGCGACGAGGGCGGCGAGCGCGGTCGCCGCGCAGCCGATGGCGAAGCAGGCGGCGACGCCGGTGTCCTGGGCGAGCACGCCGGCCGTGGCGTTGCCCCCGGCGAGGCCGGCCACGAGCGACGCGGTGGTCCAGGCGAAGGACTCCGCCTCGCGGCCGGTCTCGGCCACAGTGGCCACGAGCCCATACTCGCAGGAGAGTATCGGCGCGTAGCCGACGCCCGCCAGCGCGCTCAGGGCCGCGGCGGCGCCGAGCGAGCTCGCGGCGACGAGCGGGGCGGTGCAGAGCGCGACGAGCAGCATCAGCGCCGGGTAGCGCACCCGCGTCTCGGCCTCCCAGTGGCGGGTGCCGTAGAGGATGCCCCCGATCATGCTGCCGATGCTCCACAGCGCGAGCAGCAGCCCGGCGCTCCCCGGCGAGCCGACCTTCACGGCGAGGGCCGGGAGGCCGACCTCGACGGCGCCGATGCCGAAGCCCATCAGCGCGGCGGCGCCGATAATCACGCGCAGGCCGGGGCTCGCCAGCGCTCCGTGGTGGCGGGCGCGGTGCGCGCCGATCGCCGGGGCCGGGGCGGCGGCGAACAGGCCGGTGCCGAGGACCACGATGGCAGCGGTGAGCAGCACCGCGGTCGCCGCCGAGCCCGCCGCCACCGCGGCGGCGACGAGCAGCGGGCCGAGCGTCCAGATGACCTCCTGGGAGGTGGCATCGAGCTGATAGGCGGACTCGAGCACCTCGGGTCCGGTGGCGAGCAGCGGCCACAGCACGCGGACGGCGGCGTCGACGGGCGGGATGAGGGCGCCCGCGACCCCGGCGATCGCCGCGATGAGCAGCGGCTCCGGCCGGCCGGCGGAAACCGCGACGAGCACGACGAGGGCGACGGCGTGGCCGACCGCGAGCGGCATGACCACTCGGCGGCCATGGCGATCGAGCAGCCCTCCGAGCAGGGGCGTGGCCGCGGCCGCGCACAGGGTGAACGTTCCGACCGCGAGGCCGGCGTCGGCGAACGACCCCGTGCGCTGGCGCACGAGCAGCAGGATGGCCAGGGAGGACATCCCCAGCGGTAGCCGCGCCGTGAGCGAGCTGACGAGCAGCCGCAGCGCGCCGGGTAGGGCGAAGAACGCGGCGTAGCGCCGGCGCAAGCTCAGCCGCCGGCGACGAGCACGCCGGGCGCGGCGCTCTCGGCAGCGGCGGCGTCGCCCGGCTGCGGCTCGAGGGCGAGGACGCGCAGCGCGTCAGTGGGGATCTGGACGGTGACCGGCGTCCCCTGCGCCCAGTCGGCGTGCTGACCGGTGTTGGCCACCGAGGCCTGCAGGGCGACGCCGGTCGGCAACCGGGTGATGACCTGGAGGCTCGCGCCGACGTACACCGTGCGCTCGACCATCGCCGGAAGGCAGTTCTCACGCTGCTCGCCGGCCGCGCGGAGAACGAGCCGCTCGGGCCGGGCGACGATCTTGACCGGGCCGTGCGCGCCGGTGTCGCCGCAGCCCGCCCGCAGCGAGAAGTCGCCGACGCGGACCTCGCAGCCGCCGCCGACCTGGCGCGCCTCGGCGTCCATCAGGTTGGACACCCCGAGGAAGTCGGCCACGAACACGGTCCCCGGGTCCTCGTAGACCTCCTGGGGCGTGCCCACCTGCTCGATCCGCCCGCCGCTCATCACCGCGACGCGGTCGCTCATGCTGAGCGCCTCCTCCTGGTCGTGGGTGACGAACACGAAGGTGATCCCGACCTCCTCCTGCAGCGCTTTGAGCTCGATCCGGAGCTGCTTGCGGATCTTGGCGTCGAGGGCGCCGAGCGGCTCGTCAAGCAGCAGCACGGCGGGACGCAGCACGAGCGCCCGGGCGAGCGCGACGCGCTGCTGCTGGCCGCCGGAGAGCTGCTTGGGCTGGCGCGACTCGAGGCCACGCAGCTCGACGAGGTCGAGCGCCTCGTGCACGCGCCGGCGGATCTCCTCCTTGCGCACCTTGTGGCGGCGAAGGCCGAAGGCGACGTTGCCGAAGACGTCGAGGTGCGGGAACAGCGCGTAGTTCTGGAACACGGTGTGCACGTTGCGGTCGTGCGGCGGCACCTGGGCGACGTCGACGCCGTCGAGCCGGATCTCTCCCGAGGTGGGACGCACGAACCCGGCGATCATCCGCAGCGTCGTCGTCTTGCCGCAGCCCGACGGGCCGAGCAGCGAGAAGAACTCACCTGCGTGGATGAGGGTGCTGATCGCGTCGACCGCGGTGACCTCGTCGAAGCGCTTGGTCAGATCGTGTAGCTCCACACTTCCGCCGGCCATCAGGCTGCCTCCAGTCCGCTGAGCTCTCTCATCACCGATACCTCGCCCGGGACCGTGCGGCGACTCAGCAGCTTGAAGGCCAAGAAGGCACAGCCCACGCCGATCAATGTAACGAGCACGAGGATCGTGGCCAGGGCGTTGAGGGCCGGCGTCGTCGTGCCGCCGCGGGCATTCGAGTACAGGTACATCGGGATCGTCGTCGTCCCCGCGTTCGAGGACATGTACTGGGTGACCACGAAGTCGTCGATCGACAGGGCGAAGACGATGAGCATGCTCGCGAGGATCGCCGGCAGCAGGAGCGGCAGCAGGACGAGCCGCAGCGCCTGCGCGGGCGTGGCCCCGAGGTCCCTCGCCGCCTCCTCGTACTCGGGCCCGATCGAGGCCAGGCGACTTCGCACGATCACCACCACGTAGGAGACCGAGAAGGTCACCTGACCGATCACCTGGGCCGGCGTGCCGAGATGGACGAGGCTGAACGGCACGATCGCCAGCTGGGTGAACACGACGAGCAGCGAGACGGCCATGACGATCTCCGGGGTCACGAGCGGGACCAGCATGAGCCCATTGGCCGCACCCGAGCCGCGGCCCCGCCAGCGGGCCAGCCCGAGGGCGAGCATGACCCCGAGCGGGGTGGCGATCAGCATGTCGAGGCCGGCGAGCTCGAGGCTGTGCCACAGGGCGTTCGTGTAATCCGGGTCGTGGAAGATCGACAGGTTCGGGTCGCCCCACCACCAGCGCACCGAGAAGCCCTGCCAGACGCTCCGCGAGCGGCCGGCGTTGAATGAGAACCCCATCGCGATGACAACCGGCAGCAGCGCCCAGAAGATGTAGAGCCAGGTCGCGGCGACGAGGAACCGCGGCCGGCCCCAGGGGTTGCGCAGCGGCGAGGGCAGGCGGTGCCGGCGGGCGCGGACCGCAGTGTCCGTCGGGGCGGTCAGCGGGGCGAGGGATGTGTCGGTGGCGCTCATGCGCTCAGCTTTCGGGCGTCACGTGCGGTCTGGAACAGGTAGTAGGCCATGCCGACGGCGAGGATCGTCATCAGCACGAGCACGAGCGCGGCGCCGAGGTTCTTCTCCGGGCCGCCCTGGACGAACAGGTTGATCTGGTTGCCGAGCATGTTCGTGTTCGGCGAGGCCGAGATGAGATCGTTGGTGTAGTAGTCGCCGAACATCGGCAGCAGCACGAGCGCCGAGCCGGCGAGGATGCTCGGACGGCTGAGCGGCAGCGTGACCCGGAGGAACGCCTGCCGGGGGGAGGCGCCGAGGTCCCGAGCCGCCTCGATCTGGCTGCGATCGATTCGGTCGAGTCCCGCGAACACGGGCAGGATGAAGTACGGGATGTAGCCGTAGACGAGCGCGATGATCACCGAGTACGGGTTGCCGTTGAGCCAGTCGGGCGGGTGGGTGATCCCGACGACCTGCAGCAGCTTGTTGACATAGCCGTCGGAGGAGAGCAGCCCGATCCAGGCGAGCATCCGCAGCAGGTAGCTCACCCAGAAGGGGATGACGAGCAGCGTGATCAGCAGCCCCTTGCTCTTCTTGGCGTGCAACGCCACGTAGTAGGCGACGGGGTAGCCGATGACGAAGCACAGCGACAGGGCGGCGCTGACGTAGACGAGCGTGTTGCGCACCGACGGCCAGTACTCGCCCCCCGGCAGCGCGCCCGAGAAGGCCTTGGAGACAAAGCCGGGATTCCAGGTGGCCGGGTTCCACGCCGGCACCGGCTGCAGGAGCAGGTTGACCTTGCCCATCGCCATGGCCACGACGGCGTAGGCCGGGACGAGGACGAACAGCGCCAGCCAGGCCACGCCGGGAAGGGCAAACCCTCGCCAATACGCGCGCGACTGCACCGGGCTACCCGCTCACGCCGACTTGACCGCCGCCCATGCGTTCTCCCACATCACCTCTCCCGCCTGGCTCAGCGGTCCCTGCACGAGCCCGTTCTTGAACTGCGACTCGCGCACGATCGTCGTGTCGAGATTCGGGACGACGAGCTGTCGCTTGACCAGCGCCTCCGGCGTCATGCCGTTGAGCGGCTGCTGGTAGTAGAGGAAGGTGAAGTTCTTGAACGCCACCTCGGTGTCGAGCAGGTAGTTGAGGAACAGGTGGGCGAGGACCGGGTTCTTGGCTCCCTTGAGCACGCCGAACATGTCGTTGTTGATCGGCCCCTGTCCGTCCTGCGGCCACCAGTAGCGGAACACCGAGGGCGGAGTGCCCTGCGGTGCGTAGCTCGGGGCCGAGGCCATGTCTCCCGACCACGCTTGATGGAGCCACATCGAGCCGTCGGCGAGGTGCTGATACTCGTTGGTGTCGAACTTCAGGTTGGCGGTGTGGACCAGATTGATCAGCGAGTTCTGCGAGGCGGCCAGCTGCTTCGGGTTCTCGGTGTTCACGTTGGTGATGCCGTTGTTGAGCAGCCCCATGGCGAGTCCCTCGTGCTGATCGTCGAGGAGGCCGACCTTGCCGGAGATCTTCGGCCCCTGCACCCACAATGCCGACCACGGGTTGGTCAGCTTGGCCGGGTTGAAGCCGGGCAGCTTGTCGGCGCGCCAGCCGACTCCCGTCGTGTAGACCGTGTAGGGGACGCTGTACTGGCTGCCGACGTCGTACCAGGGGCTCTGGAGCGAGGGCCAGACGTTGGCCGTGAGATTGGGGAGATAGCTGTGGTTGAGCGGCTGGAGGATCTTCCCGGCGACGAGCCGCTCGATGAACACCGTCTCCGGGACGAACACGTCGTACTGGACGGCGCCGCTGGCCAGCTTCGCGACCGCTTCGTCGATCGTGGTGAACGTGCTGATCTCGACCTTGACGTTGTACTTCTTCTCGAAGTCCTTGACGACGTCCGGGTTGATGTACTGGATCCAGTTGTAGAACTGGAGCGGCCCGGCCTCGGGCTTGAGCCCGGAGGCGATCGCCTTGTTGTCGGGATAGATCGGCAGCGTCACCGGCCGGTCGGGGCGGGCGAGCGGCAGTCCGCCCGGGCCGAGGCCCGCCTTGGTCGACGTGCCGCCACCGGTCGGGCTCGTCGAGCCGCAGGCCGCGAGCAGCCCCGGCGTGGCCAGCCCCGCCGCCGCCATCGTCGCCCTGCGCAGGAACGTCCGCCGGTCGGTGCCGTCGCCGCCGGCCGGGTACATCTCGTGCTCTCTGCTCACCGCCCGACTCCTCTCTTGCCCGGTGTTCGTGTGATCCCGCTGGGTGTGAGCTCGCAGCCGAGCTCGGAAGATGCGAGTGCGAGGCAGCGGCCGACCATGCGCTCCGGTGTGACGTCCGGCTGGCCGAGGGTGACCTGCACCCCGAGCCCGTCCATCAGGCCGCTGAGCGACAGGGCGAACTCGTCGGGATCGGCGTCGGGCGAGAACTCGCCCGTGCCCTGCCCCTCGCGGACGATGGCGGCGATCAGCTCGCGCTGGCGGCGATCGAGCCGGAAGTAGTTGTTGCGCACCGTCGCGTCGCGCCGCGCCCGCACCCAGATCTCCATCCACAGCGTCCAGTCGCTGATCCCGCCAGGGCCGAGGCTCGTCTCCTCGATCAGGTGCACGAGCTTCTCCGCCGCGTGCTCGTGGCGCTCCTGGCCCTCGGTGAGCCGCTCGTAGAACTCGCGGTCGGTCTTGTCGACCGCCTCCTCGAGCAGCCGGTCCTTGGACGCGAAGTAGTAGAGGATCGTCGGCGAGCTCGTGCCCGCGCGGTCGGCGATATCCCCGATCCGGGTATCGAAAAGTCCCCGCTCATACAGCAGTTCTGCCGCGGCGGCAACGATCTGCGGCTTGCGCAGATGCTCCACACTGGGCCGTGGGCTCATCCTCTCTCCATCTCTCCGCTGCCGCCGGTACCAATTCGTATACTGAACCGGCGTTCAGGAAACTAACGCGAGGAAGTCGCAGCTGTCAAGACCTGGCGATCTGACCCTAACGTGACGGGAACCCGGTCGCCAGCCGTGCACGGAGAGGTGGAGTCGAGGTGAGGGACGTAGCGGTGGTCGGGGCTGGGCTGGCCGGGCTGGCGGCGGCCCGTGATCTGGCGGCGGGCGGGGCCGACGTCGTCGTGCTCGAGGCCCGCGAGCGGGCCGGCGGGCGGGTCGAGGCGGTGGCGCTGCCCGACGGACGCGTCGTGCAGGCCGGCGGTGAGGTGTTCGGCGCCGGGCACACCGCCTACGCCGAGCTCGTCGACGAGCTCGGCCTGCGCGTCGAGCCGAGCTACGTCGTCGTCCCCGGCGAGATGACCTGGGGTCTCCCCGAGGGCGTGTTCGTCGGCGACGACCCGGTGTGGATGACCGAGCCCGAGCGCGCCGATGCCGACCGCGTCGAGCGGGCCTTCGCCCGGCTCGCGACCGAGATCGATCCCGCCGACCCCTGGTCCCATCCCGACGCCGTCCGGCTCGACGCGCTGAGCGTGTCCGACTGGCTGCGGGAGCTCGGTGCACTCCCGGCCGTGCATCGCCGTCACCGGCTCGCCTCGCTCTCGCTGTCCTGCGACTCGCCCGAGCGGACCTCCCTGCTCGCCGAGCTGCGCAAGCACGCCGCGCTCGGCGGAGACGGCTACTACGACCTCGAGACCTGGGAGGGCCTCCGCGTCGCCGAGGGGTCGGCGGCCGTCGCCCACCGGCTCGCCGCCGAGGTCGGCGAGCGGCTGCGTCTCGACGCGGAGGTGACGGCGATCGCCGTGTCCCCGGCGAGGGTCACGATCACCCTGCGGGACGGCGAGCAGGTCGAGGCCGAGGCGGTCGTCTGCACCCTCCCGGCCGGGCCACTGCGGGAGATCGCCATCACCGGGGTCAGCGACGAGCGGCTCGCCTCGCTGCGCGCGCACCGTCATGCGCTCGCCGCCAAGGTCGTCGTCGCCTATGCGGAGTCGTTCTGGGAGCAGCGCGGGCAGAACGGGTTGGCCGAGACCGAGTGGCTGTTCGGCTCGACCTGGCCGCAGGCCCGCGGTGTGCTGTCGCTGCTCGTGCCGCCGGAGCGACTGGCCGCGTTCCTTGCCGCGCCGCCGCCGGCGCGCCGCGCGACCGTGCTGGCCGGACTCGGCGCGCTCTACGGTGAGCCCGCCGCGGACCCCGCCTTCGTGCTCGAGCGCCCGTGGGGCGTCGACCCGTTCACGCGTGGCTACATCACGAGCTGGGCGCCGGGTGACCTGCACCGCGTCGGCCCGCTGCACGGCACGCATGAGCCGCCGTTCTACGTCGCCGGCTCAGACCAGTGGGTGGCGGGCTACATGGAGGGCGCGGTGCGCACCGGGCGCGGGGCCGCTCGTGCGCTGCTCGAGCGCACGAGCCTCTCGCCGAGTCCGAGCTCCTGAGCGAGCGCCGCCGACACCGACCGGACGGCCCGCTCGAGCGGCATCGCGCTGTCGCCCATCATCACCCGCACGCCGTAGCCGTCGAGCAGCGCGAGCGTGCGGTCGGCGACGTCGTCGGGATCGCAGCGCGCGAACTCCCCGGCGGCGATTCCGGCCGCGATCTCGGCGGCGAACCACCCGCGCAGTCGGGCGTAGAGCTCCTCGGCGAAGGGCCGCAGCTCGGGATGGCGCGCCGCGCGCAACCACAGCTCGATCCACAGAAACCAGTCCTCGTGAAGCAGCTCGGTCGTCGGCAGGCACTGCTCGACCATCGCCTGCAGGCGCGCGGCGTGGGAGGGGAAGTCGCGCTCGCCGGCCAGCCGCCGCTCGCCGGCGTGGGCGTAGGAGAAGTCGAGCGCCTCGGCGAGCAGGGCGTCGCGGTCGGCGAAGTGGTAGTGCACGAGCGAGGGGGAGACCCCGGAGTCGACCGCGATCCGCGCGATCCGGATGCCGTCGATCCCCTCGTGGGCGATCGCGCGCACCGCGGCGCGCAGGATCCGCTCGCGGGCGTTCACCGCGAGAGCACGCTCGCGAGGTCGGAGCGGATCCGCTCCGCGAACCAGCCGACGGCGGCCTCGCGCCGGGACAGCGGCCCGCACACGTACCCTCGTGTCGCCGCGCCCTGCTGCACGTTGTCGACGAGCTCGACGTCCTCGTCGAGCACGAGGTCGTTGAGGCGCTGGTTGAGCCACTGGACGACGCGGGTCCGCGGCGAGCTGCCCGGCGGCCGGTAGCTGGCGAACACGTCCGTCGTGCGCCCGACGCCGTTCGGGAGGATCTGCCACGTGTTGACCTGGTCGGGGTACAGGTCAATCGTTGTGTTCGGGTAGATGAACGCGTAGCGCCAGACGCGGCGGCTCTCCTCCGGCAGGCCGGGCATCGGCTCGACGAGCTGGGCGTAGAGGCGCTCGAGCCGGTTGGAGCTCGTCTTGGCCCGCAGCGGCGCGTCGAACCACACGTAGTTGTCGTGGACCGCCGCCGCGTAGCGCTTGTAGTCGAGCAGCCGCATCAGCCCCGGGTGGGCGATCGGGATGTGGTAGCCCTCGATGTAGTTCTCGACCACGACCTTCCAGTTGGCCGGCTGGCCGCCGCCGGATGACGGCTGACGCAGGCGCGGCACGTACTGGCGCAGCTGCTGGCCGAGCGTGCCCCCGTCCTGCGCAAAGGGCTCAAGCCACGGGATGCCGTAGGGCTCGAGGAGCTCGCGCAGGCCCGGCACCTGCTCGGCGAGTGGCGCGGCGTCGGGATCGAGGTTGACGAAGATCAGCCCGCAGAACTCCTCGACCCGGACGTCGAACAGGCCGAGCGTCGACTTCTTCAGCCGCTCGCCATAGGTCATGCCCTCGGGCACGCCGATCAGGCTGCCGTCGAAGCGGTACGTCCAGCCGTGGTAGCGGCAGCGGATCGCACCCTTGCACTGGCCGCTGCCGCTCAGCAGCCGCGAGGCTCGGTGGCGGCAGACGTTGCGGAAGGCCACGAGCCGGTTCTCGTCGTCGCGCAGCACGAGCACCGGCTGGCTGCCCGCCCGCGCGGTGAGATAGCTCCCGGGCCGCGGCAGCGCCGACACATGGCCGGCGAGCTGCCAGGTGCGCTCGAAGATCAGCTCCTGCTCGACGTCGAGCAGGCTCTCGTCGAGGTACAGGCGGGGGAGCAGCGCCTCGGGGGTCGGGGAGGCGGCGGCGGGCGAGGTCAGCGAGCTCATGGACACGTCCTGACTTTGTGATCAGTTGGTGTTAGTCTACCCGCCATGGTCAAGGGCGTGACCTGGCTCTCGGTGACTCCCGAGCCCGAACGCGAGCTGCCCGCGGCGGTGGCGACGCTCGAGCTCGGACACGAGGCCCACGGCCGCCGCGGTCGCGCGTGAGCGGGAGCGGGTCGAGCGCGCTGATCCTCCACGGGCCACAGCGCGCCTGGCTGGCCTACCTCCATCATGCGGTCGAGCTGATCGAACGCCGCCGCGGCAGTGAGGACGCGGCGGTCATCCGGGCGCGGGCGGTCGCCCGCACGGTCATCGCCAATCACCACAACCTGCTCCTCGCCCTTCCGGGACCGGGATGGAAGCTCACCGCGGCCGACCGCTTCGCGCTCGCTCGGATGCCGAGCGACCCGGAGACCGACGACGACCGCGATCCCCCCGACCCCGATCTCGATCCCGACGAGGACGGCTACGACAACCCCGACGACCCCGCCCACGCGCGCAAAGGACATCCATGAGCACCACCATCTCGCAGCCGATCCGTCCGGCCGGCCTCACCGATGACCAGCTCGAGCTCCAGGCGCGGGCTCGGCGCTTCGTCGAGACCGTGCTGATGCCGCTCGAGCAGCAGGCCGAGGCGGCCGACGGCCGGTTGCCGGAGGCGACGATCGAGACGATCAAGCGCGAGGCGATCGCCGCCCGGCTCCACGGCGGCCGGGTGCCCGCTCGCTACGGCGGTCAGGAGTGGACGATGGTCGAGTGGTTCCTGGTCAACGAGCAGTTCGGGCGGGTGACCAACGGCCTGCACTGGCACGTTCCCAACGTCTACAACGTGCTCATCCAGGGCACCGACGAGCAGGTCGAGCGCTACCTCGTCCCCGCCCTCCGCGGTGAGGGCGGCGACGCCTATGCGGTCACCGAGGCCGAGGCCGGATCCGACCCCGGGGGCATCGCCACGACGGCGGTGGCCTCCGAGGCCGGCTGGCGGATCAACGGCGAGAAGTGGTTCGTCACCTCGGGCGACGTCGCTCGCGTCCTCATCGTGATGGCCAACGTCCTCGACGGCGACGCGCGGCGGCCGACGCTGTTCCTGATCGAACCCACGGCGCCCGGCGTCGAGTTCGTCGACAACCCGCGCTTCACCCACAACTATCCCCACGGCCACCCGACGATCCGCTTCACCGACGTCGCGGTGCCGGCCGACGCGGTGATCGGCGGCATCGGCAACGGCGAGCGTCTCCAGCAGGGATGGTTCACCGAGGAGCGGCTGGGGATCGCCACCCACGGCCTCGGCGCGATGTGGCGGCTGCTCGACGAGACGACGGCGTGGGCCCAGGAGCGCCGCCAGGGTGGACAGCGGATCTACGACTACCAGGGGATCTCGTTCCCGCTCGCCGACTCGGCGACCGACGCCGCTCTCGGCCGGCTGCTCGCGCTGCACGTCGCGCAGCTCGTCGACGACGGCGCCGACCCCAAGCTGATCCACGCCAAGGCCTCGATGGCCAAGCTGTTCGTGAGCGAGGCCGCGGGCCGCTGCGCGGACCGCGCGGTGCAGGCCTTCGGCGGCCGCGGGTACCTGCGCAGCAACGTCGCCGAGCGTTACCTGCGTGAGCTCCGCGTCGACCGCATCTGGGAGGGCACGAGCGAGATCCAGCGGCTGATCATCGCCCGCGCGCTCGAGCGTCGCGGCGTCGAGGCGACGATCCATTGAGCACCGTCGCGGCGCGCGCCGACCTGCGCCGGCTGCTGCGTCCTCGCTCGATCGCGGTCGTCGGGGCGAGTGACCGACCGGGCAGCTATGGCGCCCAGACGCTCGAGAACCTCGACGCGATCGGCTTCCCGGGGCCGGTGTGGGGGGTCAACCCCAACCGGGCGAGGTGGGCGGCCGCCCGTGCGTCCCGGACCTCGCGGCGCTTCCCGAGGCGGTCGACGCCGTCGTCGTCGCGGTCCCCGCCGCGGCCGTCCCGCGAGTCATCGAGGACGCGGGCGCGCGCGGCTGCGGCGGGGCGGTCGTCTACTCGGCCGGCTTCGGCGAGGCCGAGGGCGGGGCCGAGCTTCAGCGCGCGCTGGTCGCGGCGGCCGAGCGCCACGCGCTGCCGGTGTGCGGCCCCAACTGCGACGGGATCGTCGCTCTCGCCGCGCGCAGCACCCTGTGGGGGGACGCCTTCACCCCGCAGGAGCCGGGCACGGTCGCGCTCATCGCCCAGAGCGGGAACGTCGCCGTCAACGCCCTGGCCGCGCGGCGGGGGCTGCGGTTCCACACCGTCGTGGCCAGCGGCAACCAGGCGGTGCTGTCGGCGGCCGACTTCCTCGCCTTCCTCGCCGCAGGAGGGCGAGGTCACGTCGGTCGCGCTGTACCTCGAGGATGACGGCGGGCCGTCGCTGTGCGACGCGCTCGCCGATTGCGCGGCGCGGGACATCCGCGTCGCGGTGCTCAAGGTCGGCGCCTCCGAGCGGGGCGCGCGGGCGGCCGCCGCTCACAGCGCGGCGCTGGCCGGCGACCAGCGGGTGTTCCGCAGCGTCATCGAGGAGGCCGGGGCGGCGTGGGCGCAGGACGTCCATGACCTGCTCGAGCTGGCCAAGACCGGCGCCGTCCGCACCCGCTCCCGGGTCGGGGCCGGGCTGGCGATCATGACCTGCTCGGGTGGTGACTCGGCCCAGGGCGCCGACGAGGCGTCCCGGCTCGGGCTCGAGCTGCCGCCGCTCGGCGAGCCGGCGCGCGAGCGGCTCGCGCGGCTGCTGCCCAGCGCCGCGACCGTCGCCAATCCGCTCGACTACACC
Organism: uncultured Solirubrobacterales bacterium; assembly: GCA_963752905.1. Lineage (GTDB taxonomy): Bacteria > Actinomycetota > Thermoleophilia > Solirubrobacterales > Solirubrobacteraceae > Palsa-465. The sequence goes on along the minus strand of CAVWAC010000003.1, from coordinate 42,518 downwards.
GCACTGCTGTGGGGCGAGCGCGCCGAGCTCGCCGAGATGGTCAGCGCGCTCGGTGAGGATCCCGGCGATCGGGCAGGTGCTCGTGTTCTACGACCAGCCCGCGGCGCTCACCGGCGCGGTCGAGGAATCCTGGCGCGCGGTGCGCGAGGGCATCGTCGCCGGGGCCGAGCGCAGCCCGGTGCCGACGATGGTGTGCTCGACGCTGCCCGAGCTGCTCGACGACGCGGCCGCCTGGCGGTTTGCGCAGGCGGGGATTCCCGCCGCGGCTGGGTTGCGCACCGGGTTGCGGTGCGCGGCGGCGATGCGGGCCGCGCCCGCCGACGCCGCGCGCCTGCGGGAGATCGCCGAGGCCGCTCGTGCCGCCGAGCCCGCCAAGCGAGCGGGCGGCGTGCGCTGGCTCGGCGAGCACGACGCCAAGGCGCTCCTGCGCGCCGCCGGGGTCGAGGTCATCGACGGCCGGGTGGTCGACGGCGACCGCGACGCCGTGGCGGCGCTCGCCGAGCTCGGGGGACACGTGGCGATGAAGGTGAGCTCGCCGGGGATCCAGCACAAGTCCGAGCTCGGCGCCGTCGTCCTCGGGCTGCGCGACGAGGACGCGGTACGGGTCGCCTACCTGCGGCTCGCCGAGCTCGCCCGAGCCTACGAGGGGGTCGTGCTCGTCGAGCGGATGGCGCCAGCTCGGGCTCGAGCTGCTCGTCGCCGCCCACGTCGACGCCGTCGCGCCGGCGCTCGTGATCGGGCTCGGCGGCGTGTGGACCGAGATGCTCGACGACGTCGCCGTCGTGCCCCTGCCGTGCCGCGCCGAGCAGATCGAGCGGGCGCTGTCGGCCCTGCGCGCCGCTCCGATGCTCGCCGCCGCCCGTGGCGGCCCGCCGCCCGACATCGGCGCGCTCTGCCGCCTCGCCGAGCGCATCGGGGAGCTGTTGCTCGAGCGCGGCCTGCGCCTGATCGAGTGCAACCCGGTCGTCGTGTGGGAGCACGGGGCGATGGTGCTCGACGCCGCCGTCACCGAGGCGGTCGTTGCCTGACGTGATCGTCATCGGCGGCGGCTTCGCCGGCGTGACCGCGGCGCGGGAGGCGAGCCTGCGCGGCCGGTCGGTGCTGCTGATCGAAGCTCGGGACCGGCTCGGGGGGCGCACCTGGACGGCGGATTGGGACGGCGGCACCATCGAGTACGGCGGAGCCTGGGTCCACTGGCACCAGCCGCACACGTGGTCAGAGCTCACCCGCGCCGGGCTCGCGGTGTCGTTGAGCGACGACGCCGGGCACGCGTCGTGGTACGTCGGCGAGGAGCGGCGCGAGGGCACGATCGCGCAGCGCGATGCGATCGCCAGGCGCGGCTGGGATCGGTTCGTCGCCGGCGTGGAGGAGGCGTTGCCGCTGCCCCACGACCCGCTGTGCCGGATCGATCGACTCGCCCGCTTCGACCGGCTGAGCATCGCCGAGCGGATCGCGGAGCTGCCGCTCGACGACGAGGAGCGCGACGTGCTCGCCGCCGAGCTCGAGTCGCTCGCCCATGCGCCGCTCGAGCAGGCCGGCGCGGTGTCGGTGCTGCGCTGGCATGCCCTGTCCGGGTACAGCCTCGCGCTCGCGCAGTTCACCGGGAGCCGGGTGACGATCGTGCGTGGGACGCGGGCGCTGATCGGGGCGATCGCCGCCGCGGCGCCGTTCACGCAGCGGCTTGGCGATCCGGTGGCCGTGGTGCGCGCCGACGGCGACCATGTCGAGGTCATCAGCCGGGCGGGGACGAGCGAGGCGGCCCGTGCCGTTGTCGTCGCCCTCCCGCTCAACGCGCTCGGCGCGATCGCCTTCGATCCGCCGCTCACCGAGGCCAAGCAGCGGGCGATCGCCCTCGGCCAGGCCTCGCGCGGGATCAAGCTGTTCATCCGCGCGCGCGGCGAGCCCGTGCTGCACAACGCGATCCGGCCCGGGCACCCGTTCGGCTACCTCGACACCGAGGAGCTCGACGGCGACGGCGGGCAGCTGATGATCGGCTTCGGCCCCGACGCCGAGCGCTGCTCGGCCGAGGATCCGTCCGCCGTCCAGCGCGAGCTCGACCGGATCCTGCCCGGCTACGAGCTCCGGGAGTGCACGGCGCACGACTGGCTCGCCGACGAGTTCTCACGCGGGACGTGGGCGATCCACCGCCCGGGCTGGTACGAGCACCACCACGCCGCGATGCAGGTGCCCGAGGGGCGGGTGGTCCTCGCCGGCTCGGACCTCGCCAACGGCTGGTCCGGGTTCATCGACGGTGCGATCGAGTCAGGCCTGCGGGCCGGGCGCTGGGCGGCGGCGACGGCCTGATCCGGTGGCGATCAGCCCGCCGCCGACGGGTTGCGATCGCCGAGCTCGGCCGCGAGCAGGTCGGCGAGGAGCTCGATCTCGGCCCGCGCGAGCCGCTCGGAGAACAGGTAGGGGAGGGTGGCGAGCTCCATGTCCATCCCCGCGTGCAGCCGCTCGAGCTGCTCGCGCTGGACCTCGGCGCGGGTGTGCTCGGACACGGCGGCGGCGAGCGCGGCCCGGCTCAGCGAGCCGTCGCTCGACGCGAGCGCATCGGTGAGCGCCCGCTCGTCGGCGTCGTCGAACCGGTTCGCGTAGAGCGCGTTGACCACGAGCGCGTCGAGCTCGAGGTCCTCGGCGGCGAGCGCGTCGCGCATTGCGAGCGTCTCGTTGACCGGCATCTCCTCGGCCGTGCACACGGCGAGCAGGCCGGTGAAATCGCGGTCGGCGATCGTCGCGGCGATCGTCCGGCCCTGATGGGCGATCGGCCCGACCCGCGCGATGTCGGCGAACGTCTGGGGCGTCTTGAGGATGGCCACCCCGTGGCCGGTGGCCGGCGCGTCGACGATCACGAGGTCATAGACGACGCCGCCGTGACTGCGCCGCTCGGGCTGCGAGAGCTCCCACACCTTGCCGATGCTCAACAGCTCGCGCATGCCCGGCGTGGCCATCGCGAAGGCGTGGAACAGCCGGCTCGCGGACAGCGCGTGGCCGAGAGGCCCGATCCGCAGGCGCAGGTACTCCTCCATCGCGTGCTGGGGGTCGATCGAGATCGTGAACAGCTGCGGCGCGAGCTCGATCTCCTCGAACGGCTCGCCGTGGGTGTCGAAGATGCGCTGGATCCGGTCCTGGGCCGAGAGCTCGGCGACCACCGTCCGCAGTCCGCTGCGCGCTGCGAGCATCCCGAGCGCGGCGGCGACGGTCGACTTGCCGACCCCGCCCTTGCCGGTGACGAAGATCAGGTGGCGATCGAGGAGATCTCGCACCGAGCGGAAAATACCCGGATCGACGCCCGAGCCGTCCGACCCACCCGGTAAACGGGCAATCGGCGAAGGATTTCCGGGGGTGTCTGCGAATACAGGCGCGTATGACTTCCCCGACGCATCGGAGAATCCCGTGACGGCCACCCAGAAGGTGATCGCGTTCGCCAACCAAAAGGGTGGCGTCGCCAAGACCACGACCACGCTCAATCTCGCCGTGGCCTTCACTGAGGAGGGCCACCGCGTCCTGTGTTGCGACATGGATCCGCAGGGCAACCTGACGATGTCGCAGGGGATCGACCCCGACACGCTGCAGAAGTCGATGTACGACGTCCTCGTCCATCGCGTCTCGATCCGTGAGGTGATCCGGCGCCGCGAGGTCGACGTTGCCTGCGCCTCGATCGACCTGGCCGGCGCCGAGATCGCGATGTCGACGATGATCGGTCGCGAGCGCTCGCTGCAGAAGGCGCTGAAGGACGTCGAGGAGGACTATGACTTCGTGTTCATCGACACGCCTCCGAGCCTCGGACTGCTGACGATCAACGCGCTGACCGCCGCCCACAAAGTAATTGTCCCCGTGCAATGCGAATATCTGTCAATGCGCGGTCTGATCCAACTTCAGAACACGCTCGCGATGATTCGCGAGAACCTGAATCCGGATGTGGACATCGAGGGCATCCTGCCGACGCTGGTGGACACCAGGACGTTGCACGCCAAGGAAGCCATTGAGCTGCTCGAGGAGAACTTCGGCGACCGCGTTTTCGCCTCCCGGATCCGGAAGACCATCCGGTTCGCCGAGGCCCCCGTCAAGGGGATGTCGGTTCTCAAGTACGAGCCCGACGGTCTCGCCGCACACGCATACAGGCAGCTCGCCAAGGAGGTCCTCCAAAATGCCAACCGGTAAGCGCGCGAGCATGCGAGAGGGACCGCTTGCGGCCCTCTTCCGCAAGACCGCCGAGGACACCGCGCCCGGAACGGAGTCCCCCGCCGAGTCCGAGGTCGAGTCCGCTCCCGCCGCCGAGGCGTCGGCCCGCGAGACGCCGGCCGCTCGGAGCGAGGCGCCGGCCGCGCGCCGGGAGACCCCGGCCGCGCGTGGCAAGTCGTCCGCGCCCCGGTCCGAGACCCCGGCCGCCGACGCGGAGACCGGGCCGGACGAGTCCGCCGGGCGCCGCCAGCATCCGCACCCGTCGTTCGAATCGGCGGCGCCGTTCGAGGACGACACGCCGTCGATCCCCACGCCGCAGGAGCGCCTGCGCCACGCGTTCTCGGCTGACATCCCGGAGAACGTCATGGAGCGCCCGCGCGAGCGGCAGCCCGCCCGTCCGGTCGCGCCCGAGCCCGACGTCTATGCCCGTCCTGAGCGGTCCGGCGAGTCGTTCGCCGTGCCGGCGCCGGTCGGCAAGCCCGTGCTGCGGGTCGTAGGTGTCGGCGGGGCCGGCGTCAACGCCGTCAACCGCATGGTCGAGGCCGAGATCGAGGGCGTCGAGTTCCTCGCGATCAACACCGACCTGCAGTCGCTCCAGCAGTCCGATGCCCACGACACACTGCACATCGGCGAGGCGATCACGCGGGGTCTCGGCTCCGGGTCCAACCCCGACCTCGGCAAGATGGCCGCGCGCGAGGAGTACGACCGCATCAAGGCCCTGCTCCGCGGCTCGGACATGGTGTTCATCGCCGCCGGTGCGGGTGGTGGCACCGGCACCGGCGCGGCGCCGATCGTCGCCCAGATCGCTCGCGAGCTCGGCGCGCTCACCGTCGGCATCGTCACCCGGCCCTTCCAGTTCGAGGGCTCGCGGCGGCGCGACCAGGCTGAGGCCGGCATCGCCTCCCTCGCCGAAGAGGTCGACACGCTGATCGTGGTGCCGAACAACCGGCTGCTGTCGGTGCTCGATCGCAACACCTCGATGGTCGACGCCTTCCGCGTCGCGGACGACGTGCTGCGCCAGGGCGTCCAGGGCATCTCCGACCTCGTCACCCTGCCGGGGTTGATCAACCTCGACTTCGCCGACGTGCGCACGATCATGTCCAACGCCGGCAACGCCCTGCTGGGCATCGGCATGGGCTCCGGCGAGCGCCGGGCGATCGACGCCGCCGAGCAGGCGGTCGCGTCGCCGCTGCTCGAGACGAGCATGGAGGGAGCGCGCTCGATCCTGCTCTCGATCACCGGTGGACACGACCTGTCGCTGTGGGAGGTGAACGAGTCGGCGAAGGCGGTGGCCGAGGCCGCCCATCCCGACGCGAACATCATCTTCGGCGCGATGGTCGACGAGAAGCTCGACGATCAGGTCTGGGTCACGGTCGTGGCCACGGGGTTCGGCGACGGCCGGCCGCGCCGGCGCGAGGAGGATCGTCCCGGGATCGGCCGCGGCGCCGACGCGCGCAGCGGATCGCGTGACCGCGACTCCCTGCGTGAGCCCGTCGGCGAGCCGCGCGTGTCTCGCATCCGCGGGCGGCAGCCCGCCTCGTCGACGGAGTTCGACGTGCCTGAGTTCATCCCCCGCCGCTAGGAATTGGCCGCAGTGCCGCTCGGCGTCGTGGCCGCCGGTCATGCCGTGAGCGCCCGCGCGGGCGCCGACGTCCTGCGGGCCGGGGGCAACGCCGTCGACGCCGCGCTCGGCGCGATGCTGAGCTCGTTCGCGTGCGAGCCGCTGCTCACCGGCCTCGGGGCGGGCGGGTACATGCTCGTCGCCGCCCCCGGCGAGGAGCCGGTGCTGCTCGACTTCTTCGTCGAGGCGCCGGGGCGCGGGGCTGACCACTCGGTCCGGGCCGAGCTGCTGCCGATCAGCGTCTCGTTCGGCGACGCCGTCCAGATCTTCAACGTCGGCGCGGCGTCGGTCGGCAGCTACGGCATGCCCGCCGGCGTGTGCGAGGCGTCGTCCCGCTTCGGCCGCATCCCGCTCGCCGACCTCGTGCCGCCCGCGGCGCGGCTCGCGCGTGAGGGGGTGACGCTCTCGGTCCAGCAGGCGTACGTCGTCGAGATCCTCGCCGGCATCGTCACCTCGACGCCGGAGTCCGCGGCGCTGTTCGCCCCGGCCGGCCGGTTGCTCGAGGCGGGCGACGTCCTCCGCCAGCCGGAGCTCGCGGACGCCCTCGAGCTGCTCGGCGCCGAGGGCCCCGAGCCGTTCTATTCCGGCGAGGTGGCGCACGCGGTGACCGACTGGCTCGGCGAGCGCGGCGGGATCGTCACCGCGCAGGACCTCGCCGCGTACGAGGTGGTCGACCGCGTGCCGGTCACCACCGCCTACCGCGGACGCGAGGTCCTCACCAATCCGCCGCCGTCGGCCGGCGGCATCCTCCTCGCCCACGCCCTGTCGCTGCTCGAGCGGGAGCCGGGCCCGCCGGATGCGCAGCGAATCGTCGCGGCCATGGCCGAGACGCAGGCGGCGCGGACCCCCGAGTTTCTCGAGGGGCTCGACGATCCCGGTTTCCTCGACCGCTTCCTGGGTGGGGGCGGCGGCGGCGGGCCCGGCGCTCGCGGCGGTGGCGGGCTCGGCTCGACGACCCACATCGCGGTCATCGACCGCGACGGCTGGGCGTGCTCGGTGACCTGCTCCAACGGGGCCTGCTCGGGCGTGATCGTCCCCGGCACCGGCCTGCACCTCAACAACATGCTCGGCGAGCAGGACCTCAACCCGCTCGGCTTCCACCGCCACCCGCCCGGCCGGCGGCTGCCGAGCATGATGGCCCCGACGATCGTCCTGCGTGACGGGCAGCCCGAGCTCGTGCTCGGAAGCGCCGGGTCGAACCGCATCCGCTCGGCCATCCTCCAGACGATCATCCGGGCGCTCGACGACGGCCTGACCGCCGAAGACGCCGTCCAGGCCCCCCGCCTGCACTACGAGGATGGCGTCGTCTACGCCGAGCCGGGAGCGGACACCGCGCCGCTCGAGCGCTCGGGCCAGGCGATCGCCCGCTTCCGGGCCCCCAACCTCTTCTTCGGCGGCGTCCAAGCCGTCGAGCGCAACGCCCACGGCGGTTTCTCGGGCGGCGGCGATCCGCGGCGCGGGGGAGCCGCGATCGTGGTGGAATCGCCAGAGTGATCGTCCGCCCGATCGGAGTGACAGGCCGACCGATGCGCCGGCGGCGAGGGGCGGTGCGGGTCCTCAGCGCCGGGCTGGCGCTCGCCACCGCCGGCTGCGGTTTCGCCGTCCAGTCACCGGACCTGTTCCTGCTCACGCGCACCGGCCAGGGCGGCACGCAGCAGATCCTCGTCAACGACGGCGGCACGATCCGCTGCAACGGGGGCAAGGCCCGGACGCTGTCCGATCCCCTCCTGCTCGCGGCGCGCGATCTGGCCACGAGCCTCGACGGCGACGTCAAGAACAAGCTGAGGCTCCGCCCGGCGACCGCGGCCAGCGTCTACAGCTACCGCGTCCGGCTCCAGGACGGCACGCTCGTCTTCGCCGACACCGACGCGCCCGGTCACAAGGAGCTAGCCCAGGCCGAGCTGCTCATGGCGCAGGCGCTCCAGGGGCCATGCGCCGGCCAGTGAGCGCGCCCGCTTAAGCGTCGCGTTAGCGGTGCGGCTAGTGTTCCGCCGCGTGCTCGTCCTCGGCTCCTCCCTCATCTCGTACTTCCAGGCGATCGTGCTCGGCGTCCTCCAGGGCGCGACCGAGCTGTTCCCGATCTCGAGCCTCGGCCACACGGTGATCTTCCCGAACCTGTTCGGCTGGGACAACATCGTCCGCTGGCAGTCGCAGCCGGAATCGCCGTGGCTGGCCTTCGTCGTGATGCTCCACGTCGGCAGCGCCATCGGTCTGCTCATCTACTTCTGGAAGACGTGGGTGGAGCTCGTCAAGGCGTTCTTCGTCACCCTGCGGACGCGCAAGGCCACCACCCCGGCCGAGCGGCTCGCGTGGCTGATCATCTGCGCGACGATCCCGGTCGGCATCCTCGGCGTCGCGCTCGAGCATCCGATCCGCGTCGCCCTCGCCAAGCCGCTCGCCGCCTCCTTCTTCCTCATTCTCAACGGCGTCATCCTGCTCGGCGCCGAGCATCTCCGGCGACGAGCCGACATCCGCGCCCTCGCCCAGCGCGAGGGGATGAAGGCCGACGGCGGCCGCCGACTCGACACGCTCGAGTACCGCGAGGCCGGCGTGATCGGCGTCGCCCAGAGCACCGCGCTCATCGCCGGCATCAGCCGCGACGGCGTGTGCATGAGCACCGGGCTTGTCCGCGGTCTCGACAACTCCGACGCCGCCCGCTTCGCCTTCCTGCTCGCGACCCCGCCGATCCTTCTCGCCGGCATCTACAAGCTCCCCGACCTCACCGGGCACCTCGGGAACGGTATCCGCGGGCCGGCGGTCGTCGCCGCGATCTCCGCGGCCATCACCGCGATCGTCACCGTCCACTTCCTCACGAAGTACTTCAAGACGCGGACCCTGACGCCGTTCGGGATCTACTGCGTCGCGTTCGGCGCGCTGATGGTCGTCTACAACCTGTAGAGCGGCGCCGGCGTCGTCGGCGCTGCGGTCCGCCGGTCTGGGGTCGAACGCACCGGAATGATCACCCGGCCGGGCCCGCGACCGCCGCGCCCCGCTTAACCGAAGCGGACCTTGCCGTTCGACCGCGCCCGCTCCTGGGCGCCGTCGACGAAGTCCAACCGCTTGATCGCCGCGCGGAACAGGCGGGTGACGAGCCGCAGGCGGGCACTTTCAGCGCGCAGGTCGAGCAGCGCCTGCTTGGCGTCGAGGCCAAAGTCGACCGTCGCCGCCATCCCGTAGGCGTCCATCGCTACCAGCTCGGCGCTCTCAGGCTCGCGGTCGGTGGCCCGGCGCACGAGGTCGGCGTAGGCGGCGCGGGCGGCCTCGCCGGCCTGCTCGTCGACGGCCTCCTCGGCGTCGGCGAGGAACTCGATCACGCCGGCGGGGTAGGGGAGATGGCTCTGGCGCTCGAGCACCCTCAGCGGGCGGGTGCCCCGGGTGAGGATGTTCATGCGCCCGTCGTCGAGCAGCTCGAGGACCCGCTCGATCCGGCAGGCGCAGCCGATGTCCCGCAGCCCGTCGTCGGCCATCCAGACGATCCCGAACTCACGCTCACTGCGCAGGCACTCGTTGATCATCGTCTTGTAGCGCTGCTCGAAGATGTGGAGCGGGATCGCCTCCTGCGGCAGCGCGACGAGCTCGAGCGGGAACAACGGGAACTCGTTCACGAGCCGCTCGGGCATCGTCAGTCGCGGCGGGCAGTGACGAGCAGGTTGTAGAAGATGGCCGGCGGCAGGTGCGGCTCGAGCAGCCGGTTGTCGACGTGCTGGAAGAGGAGGTAGCCGCGGAAGGCGTATTGGCGCCAGAGCATCGGCACGTCCTCGGGCTTGGCGGTCGCTTCGAGCCCGCGGTTGAACCAGCCGAACCAGTTGGCGACGAGCTCCTCGCCGCGGACATGGATGTCGGTGAAGCCGGCGGCGCGGGCGTGACCGACGAGATCGCCGGGGGTGAAGGCGTGGATGTCGACGAACCGCTCGAGGTCGTGGTCGTGCTGATGCTCGGAGCTCGGATCGGCGTGCGGCGGGGCGGAGGCGGCGCCGAGCGCCCGGCGCCACAGCGGCGCGAGGGTGTTCGCGCTGCGCTTGGGGATCGCGGCCAGCCGGTCGCCGAAGCGCGAGGGCTCGCCGGCGAACACGATGCGGCCGCCGGGCCGCAGCACCCGGTGGAACTCGGCGAAGGCACGCTCGAGGTCGGGCAGGTGGTGCAGGACGGCGTGCCCGAGGACGAGGTCGAAGCTCCCGTCCGGGAACGGCAGCGACTCGGCATCGGCGCGCGCGGTTCTGACCGCGAGCCCGAGCCGCTCGGCGTTGCCGGCGAGTACGCTGACCATGCCCGGCGAGATGTCGGTGCAGGTCGCCTCTTGCACGACGCCGGCCTGCAGCAGGTTGAGGCTGAAGTAGCCGGTGCCGGCGCCGATCTCCAGTGAGCGCTCGTAGCCGCGGTCGAGCTCGGCCCCGACGACCTTGCGGAGCTTGCCGAGCACCTGGGTCTGGCCGACCTCGCCGAAGTCGATGCCCCACTTCGAGTCATAGCTCGACGCGGCGACATCGTGGTACCGGGTATTGACGTCGCGGATCTCCTCCGCGTTGCGTACAGCCTCCATCGCGCGATGACATTACCCTGTCGGCCGTGCCCATGAATGCGTACGTCCAGGAGAACCAGCCGCCCGGCGTGCCCCCGCTGGAGCTCACCGGAGAGCGCACGCTGCCCGACGTCCCGGCCGAGAACTACTGGTTCCGTCGGCACCTCGCGGTGTACGAGTGGATCGCCGCCCGGCTCCACGGCGGGCGCGCGCTCGACATGGCCTGCGGCGAGGGCTACGGCTCGGCCGTGCTCGCCCGCTCGGCCTCCGAGGTCGTCGGTCTCGACGCCAATCCCGAGGCCCATGAGCACGCCAAGCTCCGCTACCGCGAGCCCGGGCTGAGCTTCGACCGCGGCCTCGTCGAGACCTACGGCGAGCCGGACTCGTTCGATGCCGTCGTCTTCCTGCAGACGATCGAGCACGTCCAGGATCCGGGGGCCGTGCTCGCGCATTTCCGCTCGCTGCTGCGTCCCGGCGGGACGGCCTACGTCTCGACGCCCAACCTGTTGACTCTTGCGCCGGCCGGGGCGGACAAGTCGAGCAACCCGTGGCACATCCGGGAGTACCGCGCCGAGGAGTTCCGAGCGCTGTGCGAGTCGGAGTTCGAGGACGTCACGCTGTATGGCGTCTTCCACGCCCGCAAGCTGCGGGTCCACGAGCTCGCCCTGCGGCTCGGCTGGGACGCTATCCACCCCCGACTGCGGCTGACCAAGCCGTTCTATGACCGCTTCACGCCGGCCATCGCCGCCAGCGACTTCGCGATCCGCGACTGCGCGCAGGACCCGGGGCGGCTCGACGCGGCGCTCGACTTTCTCGCCGTCTGCCGCACGTGAGCTCCCGGGCGAGGCTCGGGGCCTCGTTCGGCGCGCAGCTGGCGCTGCTGAGCGTGCTCGGCCTGGGGGTGCGCCTGCTCTACATCCTCGTCATCGCGCCCGCTCCGATCGGGCTCGACGGCGACTGGCGCTTCTACTTCGGCTCCGCGCAGTACATCGCTCACGGTCACTTCTACTACCGCGGGATCTTCGGCCGGGCCTACCTCACCGCTGAGCACCCGCCGCTCTATCCGCTCGCGCTCGGGGCGGTCTCCTGGCTCGGCGGCGCGAGCATCGCCGCGCAGCGGGCGGTCGGCTGCATGATCGGGACCGTCTCGATCGCGCTGTTCGGGATCCTCGGGCGGCGGCTCGGCGGCCGCCGAGTCGGCCTGCTCGCGGCGGCGATCGCCGCCGTCTACCCGCCGCTGATCGTCGTCGACGGCGCGCTGATGAGCGAGCCGCTGCTCGTGCTCGGGATCCTCGTCGGGCTGCTTCTCACCTACCGGCTCATCACCGCTCCCAGCGGCTGGCTCGCCGCCAGCCTTGGCGCCGAGGTCGGCCTCACGACGCTCGCCCACACGCAGGCGCTCCTCCTGCTGCCGCTCGTCGTCGTACCGGCGGCGTGGCGGGGCGCGGGCGGCGCAAGCTCCGGTTGGGGCCAGGGCCGGGCGACCCGGATCGGGGCGGCGATCCTCGCCTGCGCCGTCGTGCTCGCGCCCTGGGTGGCGCGCAACGTCGCCGACTTTCACCGCGCGACCCTGGCCACCAACTCCGACACCGTGATCGCCGGCGCCAACTGCGCCCAGACCTACTACGGCCGCGACATCGGCTGGTGGGAGCTCTCCTGCGACGCCCGCGGCCGGACCTTCCGGCAGCTCGTCGAGGGCGATGCGAACACCGCCCCGGCCTTCCGCTACATCCGCGCGCACCTCGGGCGGGTGCCGCTCGTCGCCGCCGTGCGGGTGCTGCGGACGTTCAGCATGTTCCAGCCGCTGCGTGAGGGCAACGGCCAGATCCGCCGCGGCTGGTTCGACGTGCTCGGCCTGGTCATCTACTTCCCGCTGCTGATCCTCGCCGCCGTCGGCGTGCGCTACTGCGAGCGCTGGCGCTGGCCGCTGCTCGCGCTCGTCGTCCTGTCGATCATCATCAGCGCGATCGACTCGGGGCTGCCGCGCCTGCGCGTCCCCGCCGACGTCGGGCTCGTGCTGCTCGGCGCGATCGGCGCTGCTGCGCTGTCGGTCCGCCTGCCGCGCACCCGGGGCCGCCGGCGCGAGGACGACGCCGCCCTTGATCGCAGGCCGACTGCCCCCGTGATGTAGTCCACAGCAGGCGCATGCACTCCAGCCGAGAGCGAACAGTCCCGACGGATCGGGGCGCGGGCGAGTTGGCCATCGTCCTCCACACCCACATGCCCTACGTCGAGGGCTTCGGCACCTGGCCGTTCGGCGAGGAATGGCTGTGGGAGGCCGTCGCGACCTGCTACCTGCCGCTCCACGACCTGCTCGCCGGGGCGGCGGTGACGGTGTCGCTCACGCCGGTGCTCTGCGATCAGCTCGAGGCGCCCGGCGCCGGGGAGCGCTGTCTGGAGTTCCTGCGCGAGGTCCGGCCCGAGTCCCACCGCCGGGACGTCGCCACCCTCCGGGGCGAGGGCGCGAGCGAGCTCGCGGCGGAGCTCGAGCGCTCGGCTGCCGACTACGCGGCCGCCGCCGACCGCCTCGCGACGCTCGAGGGTGGGCTCGGCGGCCTGTTCGCCGGCCGGGCGCGCTGGACGTCGGCCGCCACCCACGCGATCCTGCCGCTGCTCGCCACCGACAGCGGCATCGCGCTGCAGGTCCGCACCGGGATCGCCGCGCATCGTCGCCGGCACGGGGAGTGGGCGGGCGGACTGTGGCTGCCCGAGTGCGCCCACGCCCCCTGGCTCGACCCGCTGCTCGAGGATGCCGGGGTCCGCGCGGCCTGCGTCGAGCTGACCGCGTGCTTCGGCCGCGGAGATCCGCGTCACCTCGCGCCGCTGGCCACCGCCGAGGGCCCGGTGCTGTGGCCGATCGACCGGGCGATGATCGACCTCGTGTGGGGCGAGGCGGGCTATCCCGCTCACCCCGCCTACCGCGACTACCACCGCTTCACCGACCACCGCCACCGCGCGTGGAGCAACGACGGCCGGCCCTACGATCGCGCCCGGGCGGCGGCGCAGGTCCAGGCCGACGCTGCCGACTTCGTCGCCCGGGTCATCGACCGGGTGGCCGACGGCGGCGTGTGCGTGTGCGCGCTCGACACCGAGCTGCTCGGCCACTGGTGGCACGAGGGCGTGGCCTGGCTCGCCGCCGTCATCGAGGAGAGCGAGCGGCAGGGGCTCGCGCTCACCACGCTCGACGACGCCCCGGCGCGCCACGCGCCGCAGCCCGCGCCCGCCGGCCTGCCGGTCACGAGCTGGGGAGAGGGCGGCGACCTGCGCACGTGGAGCGGGCCCCAGGTGGCCGATCTCGCCTGGCAGGTCCGCACCGCCGAGCTGACCGTGGCCGCCGCCGGCACGGCGGTGTCCGGGCGGGCGCTGCGCGAGCTGCTCGCGCTGCAGTCGAGCGACTGGGCGTTCCTGATGACGCGGGCCCTGGCCGGCGACTATCCGCTCACCCGTGCCGCGGGTCACGCCGCGGGTCTCGTGGAGGCGCTCCGCGACGGGTCTGGGGCCGACCCCGCGGTGCGGAACCTCGCGCCGGTCCTGGCCGGCTGGGAGGGCTAGTAGTGCTCCGTTAGGTCATGGTGGTGCTCGGAGTGGATGATCGGGCGGCAGCTCCCTGCGGCAGGTGGCGCAGGTCCCGTGCCAGCAGTCCAGGAGCGCTTGGAGCTCCCGGACGAGCTGGAAGAGGGTCAGGCTGCCGCCCTGGTTGGCGGGCGCCGTTGTCGCTCCAGGGTCAGGAACGCGTGCGCGACCGACACGAGGGTGACGTGGTGGTTCCAGCCTGGGTAGGTGCGGCCTTCGAAGTGGTCGAGGCCGAGCGCGTCTTTGAGCTCGCGGTAGTCGTGCTCGATCCGCCAGCGCAGCTTGGCGAGGCGGACGAGATCTTTGAGCGGAGTGTCGGCGGGAAGGTTCGAGAGCCAGTACTTGGTCGGCTCGCTCGCTTTGGACGGCCACTCACAGAGCAGCCAGCAGACCGGCAGCTCCTCACCGTTCTTGTGAGCCTTGTGGCGCAGGTGAATGTTCGCCGGGCGCGCGCGGAGCGCGAGGAACCGGGAGCTCATCTTCCCGCGCGTGCCCTCCCGCCAGGTGACCGTCACCGCGGCCTGCTTGCCGGCCGTGAGCGCCAGCTGCTTGAGCGAGGATGGATCCTGCCGGTAGCGCATGCCGGGTGGACGACCGCGGCCCTCGGGCTTCGGCGGCTGCGTGGGCTTGACGTCCTCCGCGTAGGCGGAGGTGACGCCCTTGACATCCAGCACATAGCAGAGTTCCCGCTCCTCCAGGGCAGCGCGCAGCTCGGTGTTATCACCGTATGCGCCGTCACCGAGGATCACCGGCGGTTCGATCCCCCAGCCGGTCAGCTCGTCGATCATCTCCAGCGCCAGCCGCCACTTCTCAACGTGACGAACGTCCTCGGGGAGCTTGCACTTCGCGCGCCGCTGCCGGTTGAACTCGCTCTCCTCGTCCCACTCCTCCGGCACGAACAGCCGCCAATCAAGCGGGCACGACGCCTCATCGCTGCAAGCGTTGATCGACACCCCGATCTGACAGTTGCCGACCTTCCCCAACGCACCGCAGTACTGGCGGGCGACCCCGACCGACATCTTCCCGAACTTCGGAAAGCCCGTGTCATCAATCACCCACGCATCGCTGGACAGCTCACGACTCATCCGACGCGCCAACGCACGCCGCACCGCCACCGGATCCCACGGCGACTGATTGACGAACTGCTGCAAGCACTGCTCATCCCCGTCCGCCAACCGCGCAGCCATCGGCTCGATCGACTTGCGCTTCCCGTCCAGCATCAACCCGCGGACATACACCTCGCCCCAGCGGCGCTGGTCCTTGCGCCGCATCGAGTCGAACATCTCGCCGGTGAACTCCACCAGCCGACCACGCACCCGCGACAGCTCACGCTCCGACAAGCCAGCCACAGCCTGCATCCTGACCTCCCTCGACGACGGCAACGTCGCCAAGGGATTCGCCTGCAAAACACAGACTCCTCCAAAACCTAACGGAGCACTACTAGTGTCGTGATTCATAAATTCGGTGGCAGTCTCGCGGCGTCTGGACGCGCCTTGCGGATGGCGACGACCCCGCCGGACCACCAGTACGACTTGGGTCGTCGCCATCCGCCATCCACGCCCAGCCGCTCCCGAGACCGCTCACGAATTTCCGACTCACGACACGAGACGGTCGCCGCCCCGAAGCGCGCGGCCTATTCCCAGCGGAAGGTCCGCGGGGCGTCGCGCATGCGGATCTGGCGCGCCGGGATCCCGGCGACGACGGCGTTCTCGGACACGTCGCAGGTGACGACCGCACTCGTGCCGACGATCGAGTTGTGGCCGACCCGCACTCCGCGCAGGATGCAGGCGCCGTAGCCGATCCACACGTTGTGCCCGATGCGCACGTCGCGCTTGTAGATGCCCTGCTCGCGGATCGGGCGCTCGACCTCGACGACGCCGTGATCGAAGTCGATCATCATCACGCGGTCGGCGATGATGCACTCGCGGCCGATCGAGATGTGCTGGAAGGCGGAGATCGTGCACTCCTGCCCGAGCACCGACTTGGCGCCGATCGACACCTCGCCCTCGTGGGCGCGGATCTTGCAGCCGTGCCCGATCCATGACCAGCGGCCGAGCGTGACCGTCGCGTCGCGCCCGATCTCGAACTTGACCCCGGGGCAGACGAAGCACAGGCCGTCGGTCTGCAGCCGTCCACGCCAGCGGAGCTTCAGCCACAGCCAGCGGGCGACGAGCACCGCGTATCCGGGCCGCAGCATGCGGTGACGCCGGGCGAAGCGCAGCAGCGTGAGCGGTCCGCCGTGGAGCGGGGGAGGGGGCGGGCGGAGTGGAGGCGGCGGGAGCGGTGGCTCTCGTGTGGGTTGTGGCCGCCGCTTGATCGGCCGGGTGCCTGTGGACACAACCGCAGATCGTAAGCGGTGGACTGCCTGCCGCGCATCCGCGCGGCCCTCCGATCGCTCCCACGTCGGCGGCGCGAGCGCTCCTCCGACGTCCTCGCTAACCGTCGTCGAACAGGCCCTCGAGCGGTCCGAGCAGGCGGCGCGAGCGGCGCGAGACACCGGGCATCGCAAGCAGCCGGTGACTCGGCGGCGCGCCCGACCGGCGACGGTCGAGCTGCTCGGCGGCGATCGGCCGCCAGTGCTCGTCGACGAGCGCCGACGGCGCGGCGGCGGCGACCGTCGACTCGTCGAGCTCGAGGTGCTCGGCCCACAGCCGCACCCGCGTCCCACGGGCGAGCTCGGGGTCGAGGGTGACGACGTTGCATTCGGTGTCGTTGAGCAGGGAGTGGGCGTTGAGGTTCGCCGAGCCGACGGTGAGCCAGCGGTCGTCGACGATGCCCACCTTGGCGTGGATGTAAAGCGGATCGTCGCGCCCGCCGGAGCGGCCGCGGATCGTGGCGGCAAGGAACCGCTCGACGCCGCCGGCTCGCCGGTCGGCGTCGGCGAGCACCGAGAGCTGGCCGCTGGTGTCGTCCTGGCCGTTGTTGGCCTTCGCGGGGAGCACGACGACGAGGCGGAAATCGGGGTGCGGCGGGCGGCGCAGCTTCTCGACGAGGATGTCGACGATCTCCGGTGCCCACAGGAACTGGTTCTCGAGGTAGACGAGCCGCTGCGCCGAGCGCAGCGCTCGGGTATAGCTCTCGAGGATCCGGAAATCGCCCTGGGGGACGCTGTCGTACATCCCCTCGGCCACCGTGCGCACGAACTGGACGGTGTGCTCGCCGCTCGGGCCGGGCGTGGGCGGCAGGTCGAGGCGCTCGCCGGTCAGCTCACGCCAGCGCATCGCGAAGTGCGCCCCGACGTCGGCGACGATCGGGCCGTGGAGCTTCGTGCCGACGTCGTGCCATCCGAGCCGGCGGCGGGCCTCGTGGGCGGAGGTGTCGAAGCGGTCACCGGCCGAGTCGGTCATGTCGATGCCGCCGACGAACGCGATCTCGCCGTCGACGATCACCGTCTTCTCGTGGTGGCAGTGGAACGGGTGCTCGCGCGGGTCGGGCTCGCAGCGGATCTTCGTCCCGCGGGTGAGGTTCTCAAGCCCCTCGCGGACCTCGCCGCGCGAGGGGTGGAACACCTTCACCGGCGCGCCCGCCCACACGAGCATGCGCACGTCGACCCGCTCGGCGGCCTCGGCGAGGAGCTGGCCGAGCACCGTCGGCGCCGGTCCGCGCACGAGCTCGAAATGGGGCTCGACGTGCCAGCCGGTGATGTGCACCGAATGGCGGGCCTGCTCGATCGCCGCGGCGATCTCCGGCAGGGCCTGCGCGCCGTCGATCAGCACCTCGAGCGAGCAGCCGGGGCGCGGGGCGGGCTCGCCGGCCGACCACAGGCCGTCCTCGGGCGGCTCCAGCGCGCGCTGCCAGCCGAGCTTGTGCAGCCGGCGACGGTGCTTGAGCTTGACCGCCGACTCGACCGAGGCGCCGATCACCGAGTCGGCGCGCGTCGTGAGAGTCCCGGTCATGGCCCCATCCTTTCCCGCTCGGGACCTCGCCAACCCTCGACCATCCGTCGAACGGCGCTGACGCGACGGATCCGGGCGTGGCGGGGACGCCGCCGGGCGCGGCTGGCATGATTGACCGCTTCGATGACCGATGTGGAGCCCTCACTCGCCGAGCGTCTGCTCTCCGGTGACCGTCGCGCCCTCGCCCGGGCGATCTCGCTGGTCGAGAACGACGATCCCGCCGGCTGGGCCCTCGTCCGCGAGGTGTACCCGCGCACCGGCCGCGCCGCGATCATCGGCTTCACCGGACCGCCCGGCGTCGGCAAGTCGACGCTGCTCGGCGCGCTGACCAAGCTCGAGCGCGAGGGTGGCCGCTCGGTCGCCGTGCTGTCGATCGACCCGTCCTCGCCGTTCACCAAGGGCGCCCTGCTCGGCGATCGCATCCGGCTCACCGACCACTTTCTCGATCCCGGCGTGTTCATACGGTCGATGGCGAACCGCGGTGCGCTCGGCGGGCTCAGCGAGGCGACGCTCCAGGCTGCGCTGCTGATGGACGCGTCCGGACGGGACATCGTCCTGCTCGAGACGGTCGGCGTCGGCCAGGCCGAGGTCGACATCATCGACCACGCCGACACCGTCGTGCTCGTGCTCATGCCCGGCTCGGGCGACTCGATCCAGGCGCTCAAGGCGGGCGTGATGGAGATCCCGGACATCATCGTCGTCAACAAGTCCGATCACCCGCTCACCGACACGATGGTGCGCGAGATCAAGGGCGTCCTCGCCCTCGGGCCGCACGAGGGCTGGCAGGTGCCGATCATCAAGACCGAGGCCGTCCGCGGCGAGGGTGTCGAGGCGCTGGCCGAAAGCCTCGTCGAGCATCGCGCGTACATCGAGGCCGAGGGCACCCTCTCGCAGCGCCGCCGGCGCAACCTCATGAACGAGGTGCTCGCGATCGCCACCTTCCGCATGCGCCGCGAGCTTGAGTCCGCCGTGCGCGAGGACCCGTCGGCGCAGGAGCTGCTCGACCGGGTCGTGGCGCGCGAGCTCGACCCCGCGAGCGCGGCCACCGAGATCCTCGAGCGTTCGATCGAGAGCTAGCCGTGGCGGAGGCGCTGACGCCGCTCGTGCTCGCCGCCGCACTCGTGCTCTGCGCGGCCGGGGTGGCGAAGCTCCGCGACCCGGCGGCCGTCACCGCGGCCCTGGCCATGCTCGGGCTGCCGGCGGGGCCTGCGGCGGCGCGCGTGCTCGGCGCGGGCGAGATCGCCGTCGGCCTGTGGGCGGCGCTGGCGCCGACGCGGCTGAGCTGCGCGCTGCTCGGGGCGGTCTACGGCGCGTTCGCGATCGTCGCCCTCGTCCTCGCCCGGCGCCGCGCAACGTGCGGCTGCTTCGGCGCCCACGATACGCCCGCCTCGGTGGTGCAGTCGCTGCTGAGCGCCGGGCTTGCCGCCGTCGCCCTGGTCGCCGCCGCGGCCGAGCCGCGCGGCCTCGACTGGCTCTTCCACCAGCCACCGGGCACGGCGACCGGTCTGCTGATCGGCACCGCCGGGATCGTCTACGGGGCGGTGCTCGTGTACACGCAGCTGCCGCGCGCGTGGTCGGCCTGGAGCGCGCCATGAGCCTCAGCGAGCGGCTCGCGGCGTCCGTCGGCGCGCTGCTCGAGCGGCGGGTGTCGCGCCGCGGCGCCCTGGCCCGGGCCGCGGTCGCCGGCTCGGCCTTCGCCGTCGCTCCGGTGCGCTACCTCGTGCGCCCCGATCCCGCCTGGGGGGTGATCACGCCGAACGACTGTGCGACGGGGAAGTGCACCGACGGCTACACCGCCTTCTGCTGCGAGATCGAGGCGGGCCGGAACACCTGCCCGGCCGACACGTACGTGGCCGGGTGGTGGAAGTGCGCGAGCTACCACGGCGGGGGTCTCTGCCACGAGGAGGGAGTGCGGTACTACCTCGACTGCAACCGCACCCCCGGCACCGTCTTCCCCGGCGGTTGCCAGTGCGCGGGGGGCGAGTGCAGCCGCCGGCGCGTCGATTGCAATCACTTCCGCTACGGCCAGTGCAACACCCAGGTCCAGGGCACGACCGAGGTCGTCTGCCGGCTGATGATCTGCGCCAACCCGGCGACGATCGACGGGCTGAACTGCAACGGCACCGAGAAGGTCGACAACAAGACGTGCGTGCACGAGGCGAACTGCCTCGAGGGCCTCGCCGTGCAATTGCCCGGCGGCGAGGGCGCCTGATGGTCGCGCTCGTCGTCGTCGAGACCGTCGTGCTCGTGCTGCTGCTCGTGCTCGTCGCCGGCCTGCTGCGCAGCAATGCCGAGATCCTGCGGCGGCTGGGACCGGCGGGCGACGGCGCCGACATCCCCCAGCCCGAGTCGCGCGCACCGCGTGACACCGCCGCCGACATCCAGGCGCCGCCGCTCACCGGCACAACGCTCGAGGGCGACGCGGTCAGCCTCGCGTTCGATGCGCCCGGCGCGCCCACCCTGCTTGCCTTCCTGACCAGCGGCTGCAGCACGTGTGCCGGCTTCTGGGCCACGCTCACCGAGCCGCGGCTTCCGACCGGGGTGCAGACGCTGATCGTCACCCGCGGCACCGACCGCGAGCGGCCGGCCAAGCTGCGCGAGCTCGCCCCCGCGGCGATCCCGGTGGTCATGTCCGCGCAGGCCTGGGCGGACTATCGCGTTCCCGGCGCCCCGTACTTCGTGCTCGTCGACGGCGGAATCCGCGGGGAGGGGGTGGCGACGACGTGGACGGCACTCGCGTCGCTGGTCAGCGACGCCGTCGCGGACGAGCGCAAGGCCGAGCCCCACGTCGCCCCCGGACCGAGCGGGCATCGGCGCTCGCGGGCGATCGACTCCACGTTCGCGTCGGCCGGCATCGGCAACGACCATCCGAGCCTGCGGCCGGGGAGCGCCGCGGGCGGAGAATGACCGCGCTGGCGGTGATCGGCGCCGTCACCGCGGTGATCGGGGCGATCGCCGCGGCCTGGTCGCCCTGAGGCGAGTCGATGCTTGCGAGCATCACCCCGCTCGGTGAGCGGGGCCGCGGATCTCATTGGGGAATCACGGTGGCGGCGTTCGCGCTCGCCGCGACGGGCGCCGGCGCCGCGGCCGGGGCGCTGCTCGGGCTGCTCGGCGACGTGGTGCTCGGCTCCGGAGTGAGCGAGCAGGCGCGGCTTCTGGTGCTCGCCGGTGGGCTGCTGATCGCCGTCGTCCTCGACCTCACCGGACATGTCCCCGGGCCCCACCGCCAGGTCGACGAGCGCTGGCTCGACGAGTTCCGCGGCTGGGTCTACGGGGCCGGCTTCGGCGCCCAGCTCGGCCTCGGGGTGACGACCGTCGTCCCGAGTGCCGCAACCTACGCCGCCGGCCTCGCCGCCTTCCTCACCGGGAGCGCGGGCGCGGGGGCGGTCATCCTCGGCTGCTTCGGCGCGGTCCGGGGCCTCACCCCGCTCCTCGCCGTGCACGTCCGCCGCCCCGACCAGCTGATCGCGCTGCACGCCGCGATCGACCGGCGCCGGGGCGCGGTCCGGGCCGGGGCACCCACGCTGCTCGCGCTCGTGCTCGTGCTCGCGCTGACGCTCGGAGTGGCGGCGTGA
Source organism: uncultured Solirubrobacterales bacterium (assembly GCA_963752905.1). Taxonomy (GTDB): domain Bacteria; phylum Actinomycetota; class Thermoleophilia; order Solirubrobacterales; family Solirubrobacteraceae; genus Palsa-465. Next base: position 21,149 of record CAVWAC010000003.1, on the reverse strand, counting down.
GACTCGACGCCCACGGTCTGGTCGTCGAGCTGCCGCGCGGCTGGAGCGGTCGGGTGTTCAGCCGGCACCCCGAGGCCGCCACCCTGCACGCCGGCAACTTCCCGCTCGTTCTCGGCGACGGTGAGTTCGGCGACGCGAGCACCGGCCGGATGCATCACCCGTCGGCGTTCATCGCTCTCACCGAGTACCTCGCCGGCGACGGGCTGAGGCCGGGCGCCGGCCTGTTCGCCTCGCGGCGGCTGCCGTTGCCGCTTGACCCGCTCGGGTTCGCGGCCACCGGGCTCGCCCATCCCCGTCCCGGGCAGGTGGGGATGCAGCATTTCTTCACCGCCTCCGGCCGGCCGTTGTGCCTGTACGTGGTGCTCGCGGGGGCGCGTCCGGCCCGGCGCGGGCAGCTCGGCGCGGTCAACCACGTGCTGCGCTCGCTACGGGTCACGCCGCGGTCGTAGCCGCACGGGCGGCCAGGTCCCGCTCGAGCACGCCGTTCCACCGCGGCGCGCCCTCTCAGGTGCGCCGCTGTTTCCCATGCGGTCCGGCCGATGTGAGAGGGTGTGCACGTGGGGTATGGGGCTGAGATCGATCGTCGTGCGTTCCTCAAGACCGCGGGCAGCACCGCCGCGGCGTTGAGCGGGGCCGCGGCGCTCGCCGATCCGCTCGTCGGCGCCGCGCGGCCGCGGGCGAGCACCGGCTGGAGTCCAGGCGGCCTGCAGGCGGCGATGCGCGGCCATGTCTTCCGGCCCGGCGACCCCGGCTTCCTGTCGGTCGCGCACGTCTACAACGAGCGCTTCGACGGCGTGCTCCCCGCCGCGGTCGCCCGTCCCGTCAACGCCGCCGACGTGCGCGCGGCGCTCAAATACCTCATCCCCCGCAACGTTCCGTTCCGCGCTCGCGGCGGCGGCCACAGCTACGAGGGCTACTCGACGCTCAAGGGCGGGGCGGTGCTCGAGCTCACCAAGCTGACCGGCATCTCGGTGAACAAGCGGGCCGGCACGGCGACCGTCGGCGCCGGGTTGCAGCTGATCGACGTCCTCAACGGGCTCGCGGCCCACGGCGCGACGATCCCAACGGGCTCCTGCCCCTCGGTCGGCATCGCCGGGGTCACGCTCGGCGGCGGCATGGGGCTGGCCGGCCGGGCGTTCGGGATGACCGCCGACAATCTCGTCGGGGCGACGATCGTCACCGCCGACGGCAAGATCCGCACCGTCAACCGCAGCACCAACGCCGATCTCTTCTGGGCGCTGCGCGGCGGCGGAGGCGGAAACTTCGGGATCGTCACCGACTTCACCTTCAAGGTCCATCCGCTCCCCCGCAGCGCGGCGTTCCTCTTCGTCAGCTGGCCGTGGTCGCAGGCCTCCGCGGCGCTCGCGGCATGGCTGTCCTGGGCGCCCCACGCCCGTGACCAGCTCACCTCGATCTTCCACCTCAACGCCGGCGGTGGCGGGAACAGCGTCGAGGTGACCGGGCAGTTCCTCGGACCAGCGAGCGCACTCGACGGCCTGCTCGCCCCGCTGCGCCGCGTCCCCGGGGTCTCGATCACGACCGGGAACATGGCCTACATGCCGCTCCAGCTGCTGTGGGCCGGCTGCGAGGATAAGAGCGTGGCCGCCTGCCACACGATCGGTGCCGGTCCGGGTGGGACGCTCCCGCGGGAGAGCTTCCAGGCCAAGTCCGACTACGTGTCCAAGCCGCTGCCGGCGCGGGCGCGCAACCTGCTCGTCTCCGCACTTGAGCAGCGGGCCGAGCAGCCGGGCTCCGGGGCGATCCTGTTCGACTGCTACGGCGGTGCGATCAACCGCGTCTCCCCGACGGCGACCGCCTTCGTGCATCGCCGCGAGCTCGCCTGCATGCAGTACCTCAGCTACAACGGCGGCGGGGGGTGGCTGGCCAACATCCACCGGGCGATGCGGCCGTACGTCTCCGGGAGCGCGTACCAGAACTACATCGACATCAGCGAGCCGAACTGGGCGCAGGCCTACTACGGCCAGAACCTGCCGCGGCTGAAGTCGATCCGCCAGGCGATCGACCCCGACCACCACTTCAACTTCCCGCAGGCGATCGGGCGCTAGCCGCTGCCGAGCCCGCCGCCCCCGGTCGGTGGGCTGGGGAGCAGGCCGCCCTGATAGATCGCGGCGTCGTGGCCGAGGACCGCGACGCACGGAGTGCGGTTGGTTCGGCGGGTGTTCGTGTACGTCGCGCTGATCGCGGTGGCGAGCGCGCCGTTGTAGACCACCGCCGCGGTGACCCGGACGGTGATCGTGAACGGCACGAGCGCGCCGCGGCGCCAGACGTGCGCGCCACAGCGCAGCGGAGCGAAGAAGCTGCCGGTGCCGACGTAGTAGCCCGGCGAGCGGCGGCGCAGGGTGACCGTGTCCCGGCCCCCTGCCCGCTGGCGCACGAGCGTCTCGGTCGCGCAGGCGCCGGTCGGGCAGTCGGCGTGTAAGCCCCAGGTCCGGGTCACCGTCTGCCCGACGCGCTCGCCGGGGACGAGGCGAGCGACGGTGATCTTCCCGGAGAGCCCGAAGCTGCCGGAGAGGCGGGCCTGCCCGGGCGGCGCAGGGGTCGTGGCGGCGGCGGGCGCGGTTGCGGTCGCGGTGCGGGAGGCCGCGGCGGCGGCGGGAGCGGGCGCGGCGGCGGCGAGCACGGCGAACGCAGCCGCCGACCGGCGGCAGGCTCGCCGGCTCACGGTCCCGGTTCTCACGCTCCGAGTGCCCGCGCGATCACCATCTGCTGGACCTCATCGGTGCCCTCGCCGATCGTGAGGATCTTGGCGTCGCGGTAGAAGCGGCAGACCGGATACTCCTCGATGTAGCCGTAGCCGCCGTGGATCTGCACTGCCTCCTCGGTGGCTCGGACGGCGAGACGGCCGCTCTTGAGCTTGGCCTGGGCCGCGGTCAGGCTGAAGTTCTGATTCTGGTCCTTGAGCCAGGCCGCCTTGTGGACGAGCAGGCGGCAGGCCTCGATCTCGGTCGTGATGTCCGCGAGCTTGGCCTGGATCGTCTGGAAGCTCGCGATCGGCTTGCCGAACGCGCGGCGCTCCTTGGCGTAGGCGAGGGCCTGATCGAGGGCGCCCTGGGCGACCCCGACGCCCATCGCCGCCACCCCGATCCGCCCGATGTCGAGCACGCGGAAGAACTGGCGCAGCCCGGCGCCCCGGTGACCGACGAGGTTCTCAGCCGGTACGCGGCAATCGTCGAAGGACAGCGGGCGGGTGTCGGAGGCGTTCCAGCCCATCTTGCGGTACGGCGTGCCCTGTTCGTAGCCGAGCGTGCCGTTCTCGACGAGGATGTTCGAGATCTCCCGCTGCTCCCCGGTCACGGCGGTGATGACGACGAACGCGGTGATGTCGGTGCCGGCGTTGGTGATGAACTGCTTGGCGCCGTTGACCACCCACTCGCCGTCGTCGAGCCGCGCCCGGGTCTGGGTGTTGCCCGCGTCCGACCCTGCCTCGGGCTCGGTCAGCCCGAAGGCGGCCAGTTGGCGGCCGCTGCACAGCTCGGGCATCCACTGCAGCTTCTGCTCCTCGGAGCCGAACAGGTACAGCGGCTGGGTGCCGAGCGACGTGTGGGCGCACATCGTGATCGCCACCGAGGAGTCGACCCGAGCGAGCTCCTCGACCGCGAGCGCGTAGGCGAGCGAGTCGCCGCCCGCTCCGCCGTACTCCTCGGGGAACGGAATGCCCATGAGGTCGAGCTCGCCGAGGCGGCGGACGATGTCGTACGGGAAGGCCTTGGTGCGGTCGAGCTCCCCGGCGACGGGAGCGATCTCCTGCTCGGCGAACTCGCGGACGGTGTTGCGGAGCAGGCGGTGATGGTCACTGAGTTCGAAGTTCACGCCTCGGATGTTCCCAGAGGGCCGGGGCCCGGCGGCGCGCCGGGCGCGTCCGTCCCGTGGCCGCCTAGCATCAGACGCGTGGAAGCTGCTCTTCCTGCCCAGCCCCCACACGTGCAGCTCGGTCAATGCCTCGAGGGCGGACTCGCGCCGGCGATCCTGGCCATCGTCGAGCGCGGCGCGCGGCTGCGCCCCGATCTCGCGGCCCAGCTCGCCGGCGAGGTCGAGCTCGACCTCGGCCATGGCCATCCGCTGGTCCGGCTTCGCTTCGACGAGCGCGGCGTGCTCGTCGAGGACGGTCCGGCACAGGAGCCGGTCCTGCGGGTGTCCGGCACGCTCGCCGACCTCACCGCCCTGATGGTCACGCCGCTGCTCGGCGGCGTACCCAGCCCGATCCGGGCCCGCGGGCGCAGCGCGCTTGGCAGCATGGCCTTCGGCCACCTGCGGGTCGAGGGGCGGCTGCGGCTGATGCGCCGCCTGCTCGGGCTGATCCGGATCTGACCCGGCACTGGGGGCGGGGCGGCCCCGACCCGGCGTCAGACGCTGCCGGTCGCCAGCGCGACGAGTAGCCGCACGCCGAAGCCGGTGGCGTTGCGGTCCGGGAAGTAGGGACGCCGGACGCCGTCGGCGACGCCCGCGACGTCGAGGTGCGCCCATGGCGTGTCGCCGGCGAAGTGGTGGAGGAACTCGGCGGCGGTGATCGAGGCCGCCTCGCGGCGCTCGGTGCGGTTCGTGAGCTCGGCGAAGCGGCCCTTGACCATCGCCGCGTAGCTCTCGTGCAGGGGCAGGCGCCAGATGAGCTCGCCGGACTCCGCCGCGGCCCCGAGCAGCCGCCCGGCGAGGGCGTCGTCGTTGGCGAACAGCCCGGCGTACGTCGACCCGAGGGCGGTGACGATCGCGCCGGTCAGCGTGGCGACGTCGACGAGCTGATCCGCCCCAGCCTCGCGGGCATAGTGCAGGCAGTCGGCGAGCACGAGGCGGCCCTCGGCATCGGTGTTGTTGATCTCGATCGTCGTGCCGTCGGCGGCCCGGACGATGTCGCCCGGCTTCACCGCGCGTCCGCTCGGCATGTTCTCGGTCGCCCCGATGACGGCGAGCACCTTGATCGGGGCCTCGAGCTCGGCGAGCGCCGCCACCGTCTCGAGCACGGCCGCGCCACCGGACATGTCGAACTTCATCTCGTGCATGTTGGCCGGCGGCTTGAGCGACAGCCCGCCGCTGTCGAAGGTCACCGCCTTGCCGACGAGGCCCAGCCGTGGTCCGGTGGCGCCCGGCCCGTCGTAGCGCAGGGCGATCAGCCGGGCGGGCTGCGCCGAGCCCCGCGCGACGGCCGCGAACGCGCCCATCCCGGCGGCGATGATCTCCTCCTCCTCGAGGATGGTGAGCGCGAGAGCGGGCAGCCGCTCGGCGGTCTGCGCGGCGTAATCGGCGAGCGCCCGCGGGGTCAGGTCGTTGGCCGGCGTGTTGGCGAGGTCGCGGGCGCGGTTCTGCGCCGTGGTCACGATCGCCGCCGTGCGGGCCGGCGCCGCGATGTCGTGGTGGGCGCTGAGCAGCAGCGTCTCCACGGCGCGATCGTCCTCGTCCCGCCGGTAGCGGTCGAAGCGGTAGGCGTGCAGGAGCGTCCCCTCGACGAGTCCGCGGACGATGTCCTCGCCGACGTGGTGGGGCACCTCCCAGCACAGCCGGGCGCCGCCGAGCTCGCGGGCCCGGCCGTGCACGTCGGCGGCGGCGACGCGGGCCCGCTCGGCGTCGAAGCGCCCGCGCTCGCCGAGGCCGACGAGCAGGTAGCGCCGGCCCTCGGCGTGCGTGACCGCGAGCCGGCGGAAGTTCGCCGCCGCCTCGCCGGACGCCACGACCGCGCCGAGATGCCCGCCGGACAGGTCGTGGGCGATGCCCTCACCGTCGAGCAGGCCGATCACGATCGTGTCCGCGTCGGTCTCGAGCGGCGCCGCCGTCGTAGTTCGGACGTCCATCCGGGGCACCCTAATGCACGACCATTAGCATTGCTGTGCACCCGCAACCGAACTCCGGAGCGCCCGTCCGATGCCGAAGACCGTGATCCTCTCAGCCGCCCGCACGCCGATCGGGAAGCTCGGCGGTGGCCTCGCCAGCCTCGACGCCACCGAGCTCGGCGCCACCGCGATCCGAGGAGCGCTCGAGCGCGCCGACGTCGATCCCGGGGACGTTCAGCACGTCGTCATGGGCCAGGTCATCCAGGCCGGCCAGGGCCAGATTCCCTCGCGCCAGGCGCAGATCAAGGCCGGGATCCCCAAGGAGGTCTCCTCGGAGACGATCAACAAGGTGTGCGCCTCCGGCATCCGCGCCGCGGGCATCCTCGACGCGGCGATCCGGGCCGGCGACCTCGAGGTCGGCGTCGGCGGCGGGATGGAGTCGATGTCGAACGCCCCCTATCTGCTCAAGCAGGCCCGGTTCGGCTTCCGCATGGGCGACGCCAAGGCGATCGATTCGATGATCAACGACGGGCTCACGAACCCGTTCTCCGGCAAGCACATGGCCCAGGAGGCGAGCGAGGTCTCCTCCGAGCTCGAGCTCACCCGGCCCGACATGGACCGCTGGGCGCTGCGCTCGCACGAGCTCGCGGTCAAGGCGACCGACGAGGGGCGCCTGCCCGAGGAGATCGTGCCGGTCACGATCAAGGGCAAGAAGGGCGACACCGTCGTCGAGATCGATGAGGCGCCGCGCCGGGACTCGACCCTCGAGACGCTCGCCAAGCTGCCCCCGATCTTCCTCAAGGACGGCTCCCACACGGCCGGCAATTCGCCGGGGGTCAACGACGGTGGCGGCGCGCTCGTGCTCTCCAGCGACGACTGGGCCCAGCGCAACGGCAAGACGGTCCTGGCCACGATCCTCGCCCAGGCCCAGGTCGCCGACGACTTCGCCTACCTCGCCCGCACCCCGGCCAAGGCCGCCCAGAAAGCGCTGGCCAAGGTCGGACTGAGCGCTGACGAGATCGACGTGTGGGAGATCAACGAGGCCTTCGCCTCGGTCACCCTCAACTCGATCCGCATGCTCGGCATCGACGAGGACCGTGTCAACGTCAACGGCGGCGCGGTGGCGCTCGGGCACCCGATCGGCGCCTCGGGCGCGCGGATCCTCGGCTCGCTCGTGCTCGAGCTCCGCCGTCGCGGCGGCGGCATCGGCTGCGCCGCGATCTGCTCCGGCGGCGGCCAGGGCGACGCGGTGATCGTGGAGGTGAACGGCGGCTGAGCGGGACCGGCAGCGCGGCGTTCTTTGATCTCGATCGCACGCTCATGGAAGGCTCCTCGGCCTTCCAGTTCGGGCGTGTCGCCTTCCGGGCGGGCCTGCTCTCGCGGCGCCAGCTGATCGCCGACGGCTTGGCCAACCTGCGGTTCCGCCTGCAGGGGGCCAGCGACGAGGCGACGCACGCGCTCCGCGACCGGATCTCGGCCTCACTGGCCGGCACTCGGGTCCGTGACCTCGATCGGCTCGGGGCCGCGGTGCTCGCGGGCATCCTGCCGCGCATCTACCCCCAGATGCTCGCGGTCGCCCATGAGCACCAGGACGCGGGCCGGCGGGTCTACATCTGCACCGCCGCCTCCCAGGATCTCGCCGAGATGCTCGCCGGGGTGCTCGCGCTCGACGGCGCGATCGGCTCACAGTTCTCGGCGGTCAAGGACGGCGTCTACACGGGGGAGCCGGCCGGCTACTTCGTCTACGGCGAGGACAAGGCCCGCGCGATGCGCGAGCTCGCCGCCCGCGAGGGGATCGACCTTGCGGCGTCCTTCGCCTACTCCGACTCGGCCTCGGACCTGCCGATGCTGCGCGCGGTCGGCCACGCGGTCGCCGTCAACCCCGACGCCGAGCTCGCCCGGGTCGCGCGGGCGGAGGGCTGGCAGATCCTGCGCTTCGACCGCCTCGGCCGGCGCCTGAAGACCGCGGCCGTGCTCACCGGCGTGGCCACGGCCGGCGGCGTGGGCTCGGTTGCGCTCGCGCGGGCCACGCGTCCGGCTCGGTATGCCCGGATGCGCAAGACACGTGATGCCGTGCGCAAGCTCCGGCCCTAGACTCCTGTTCGATGGCCACGCGAGCTCAGCTGACCGATCTCGACCGCTGGGAGCGCGAGACGTTCGGCCGCGCCTCGGAGCGATCGGCGCCGTTCTCGACGATGTCGGGAGAGCCGATCAAGCCGCTGTACACCGAGGCTGATCTGCCCGAGTCGCCGGAGGAGTCGATCGGGTTGCCGGGCGAGTACCCGTACACCCGCGGGGTGTACGGCTCGATGTATCGGGGGCGGCTGTGGACGATGCGGCAGTTCGCCGGCTTCGGCACCGCGGAGGAGACGAACAAGCGCTTCCGCTATCTGCTCGACCACGGGCAGACGGGGCTCTCGACGGCGTTCGACATGCCCTCGCTGATGGGCCACGACTCCGATCATCCGCGGTCGCTCGGCGAGGTCGGGCGCGAGGGGGTGGCGGTTGACTGTCTGGCCGACATGGAGATGCTGTTCTCCGGCATCCCGCTCGACGAGGTGACGGTGTCGATGACGATCAACGCGCCGGCGCCGATCATGCTCGCCTTCTACGTCGTCGCCGCCGAGCGGCGCGGGATCGGCCCCGAGAAGCTCGGCGGGACGATCCAGACCGACATCCTCAAGGAGTACATCGCCCAGAAGGAATGGTGCTTCCCGGTCGATCCGGCGATGCGGCTCGTGACCGACATGATCGAGTGGTGCGCGGGGCACATGCCGCGCTGGCATCCGATCTCGATCTCCGGCTACCACATCCGCGAGGCCGGTTCGACGGCGGCCCAGGAGCTCGCCTTCACGCTCAAGGACGGGCTCACCTACGTCGAGCACGCGATCGCCCGCGGGCTCGACGTCGACGACTTCGCCCCCCGGCTGAGCTTCTTCTTCAACGCCCACATCGACTTCTTCGAGGAGATCGCCAAGTACCGGGCGGCGCGCCGGATCTGGGCGCGAGAGCTGCGCGACACCTACGGCGCACGGGCCGAGCGCTCGATGCTGATGCGCTTCCACACCCAGACCGCGGGGGTGTCGCTCACCGCCCAGCAGCCGCTCAACAACATCGTGCGGACGGCGATCGAGGCGCTCGCCGGGGTGCTCGGCGGCACCCAGTCGCTGCACACGAACTCCTTCGACGAAGCGCTCGCGCTGCCGACCGAGGAGGCGGTGCGGGTGGCGCTGCGCACCCAGCAGATCATCGCCGAGGAGACCGGGGTGGCGAACACGATCGATCCGCTCGGCGGGGCGTACTTCCTCGAGGCGCTCACCGACCGGCTCGAGGCCCAGGCCTACGAGTACTTCCACAAGATCGACGAGCTCGGCGGGATGGTCGAGGCGGTCAAGCGCGGCTTTCCCCAGCGGGAGATCGCCGACGCCGCCTTCACCTACCAGCGGGAGGTCGAGTCCGGGCTGCGCAGAATCGTCGGGGTCAACGCCTACACCGAGGGAGACGACGCCCAGACGCCGATCCTCAAGATCGATCCGGCGTTCGAGACCCACCAGGTCCAGCGCGTCCGCGCGCTGCGGGAGACGCGAGACAGCGCGGCGGTGGAGGCGGCGCTGAGCACGCTCGAGAACGCCGCCCGCGACGAGCACGCCAACCTCATGCCCCACCTGGTCGATGCCGCCCGGGCCGGGGTCACCGAAGGCGAGATGGTGCAGGCGCTGCAGAGCGTCTTCGGCACCTACCGGGAAACACCGGCGTTCTGAGGATTGCCCGACGTGAGGGCGCGAACAGGGCCCTGCGCTCTACAATCCCCCCGCTCGCAGTTGCTTGCATATCGCCGCTCGAGCACTCTCCCCGATGGCCGCCTCCGCTGAGAAGAAGATCCGCGTCGTCGTCGCCAAGCCCGGCTTGGACGGCCACGATCGCGGCGCGAAGATCATCGCCCGCGCCCTGCGCGACGCGGGCATGGAGGTGATCTACACCGGCCTGCATCAGACGCCGGAGCAGATCGTCGAGACGGTCATCCAGGAGGACGCCGACGCGGTCGGACTCTCGATCCTCTCCGGCGCCCACATGACGTTGGTGCCCCGGATCATGGAGCTGCTGGCCGAGCAAGGGATCGACGACGTCGTCGTGACGGTCGGAGGCACGATCCCCTCTGACGACGTCGAGGAGCTCAAGAAGCTCGGCGTGGCCGAGGTGTTCACCCCCGGCGCACCGACGCAGCAGGCCATCGACTTCATCCGTGGCGCCGTCAAGGCGTAAGGGCGGATGCGCGAACGTTCCACTGCGACGAGCCGCCGGTCGTCTTACCGCGACCGATTGACTCGTCAGTCAACCGGGTACACTGCGACCCGTTCACGAAGGAGGCACTGTTGAAGATTTGCGTCCTGGTCAAAGAGGTGCCAGACGCCGCCGTCGAGAAGCGCATTGATTCCTCGACGGGGCGCATGGACCGCTCCGGGGAAAAGAACCTCAACCCCTACGACACTCACGCCATCGAGGCGGCCATGCAGATCCGCGAGGGCGGCGCTGTCGAGGTCGACGAGATCGTCGCCGTGACGATGGGCCCCGAGTCCGCCGTCCGTGCCCTGCACAAGGCGGTCTCGCTCGGCGCCGATCGCTCGCTGCATCTCACCGATCAGGCCCTGGCCGGCTCGGATGTCGCCGCTACCGGCTACGCGCTGTCCAAGGCGCTGGAGAAGGAGCAGCCCGATCTCGTGCTGCTCGGCCAGCAGTCCGATGACGGCGAGTGCTACACGATCGGCGCCGTCGTCGCCGATCACCTGAAGATGCCGTCGCTCACGCAGGTCATCAAGATGGACGTCGAGGATGGGGGCCCACCCACCCTGCGCTGCGAGCGCCAGGCCGAGTACGGCTACGACACCGTGCAGGTCGAGATGCCCGCCGTCATCTCCGTCGGCGACGCGATCAACGAGCCGCGCTACCCGTCGCTGAAGGCGATCATGGGCGCGAAGAAGAAGCCGCTGGAGACCGTGGCGAGCGGAGACATCGGCATCGACTCGTCCCTGGTCGGTGGGGAGGGCTCGCGCGTGCAGTGCGGCGACTTCCACGACCCGGCCGCCAAGGCCGCCGGCCAGATCATCGAGGACGAGGACACCAACGAGACGGTCGAGAAGATCGTCGCCTGGCTCGATGAAAGGAAGCTGATCTAGATGGCCGACGTTCTCACCTACGTCCTCCACAACGAGGGCGAGTTCAACAAGAACTCCCTCGGCGCCGTGTCCGAGGGCGCGGCTCGGGCGGCCGAGACCGGCGGTCAGTGTCACGCGGTCGTCGTCGGCGGCGACGACCTCACCGACGAGCTCTGCCAGTCGCTCGGCGGCTATGGGGCCACCAAGGTGTTCCGGGCCAAGGGCCCGGTCGGCCTCGCCCAGCCGGTCGTCGACGTGATGGCCAAGGTCATCGACGAGAACGGCCACGGCTATGCCCTGTTCGGCGGCGGACTGCTCGGCTTCGAGATCGGTGCCGGGCTCGCCGCTCGCAAGCAGGCCGGCGTCACGATGGAGGTCACCGGGGTCCGCGCCGAGGACGGCAAGCTCGTCGCCGAGCGTCCGATCCTCCAGGACTCGAAGATCTCCGTATCCCGCTACCGCGGCGACCTCGGGATCATCATCGGCCGGATCAACGCGTTCGAGATCAAACAGGGCGACGGCGGCGCGGCCGAGGTCGTCGACGTCGACGTCGACTACTCGCCCTGGTCGAACAAGGCCACCATGGTCCAGCGCGGCGAACAGCGCGGCGCGGACGTCGACATCGAGGGTGCCGACATCCTCGTGGCCGGCGGTCGCGGTCTCGGCAAGGCCGAGAACTTCGAGCTCGCCGAGGATCTCGCCAAGGCGTTCGGCGGCAACACCGCCGTCGCGGCGACCCGCGCGGTCGTCGACGCCGGCTGGTACCCATATGCGGCCCAGATCGGCCAGACCGGGAAGACGGTCGCGCCGAAGCTGTACCTCGCGGCGGGCATCTCCGGCGCGATTCAGCACAAGGTCGGGATGCAGGCCTCCGAGAACATCGTGGCCATCAACAAGGACTCGAACGCGCCGATCTTCGAGTTCTCCGACCTCGGCATCGTGGGCGATCTCAACAAGATCCTGCCCAAGCTGACCGAGGCGATCAAGGCGAAGAAGGGGTCATAGAGACATGTCGTCGAGCAACGGAAAAGGTCCGTACGCCCCGAGTGAGTTCCCGCCTCCCGTCGACTCCGTCAAGGAGTTCGTCAAGCGCGGGCTCGACCCGGAGGATGAGCTGATCGAGGTGGGCGTGGCGATCGTCGGCGGAGGCACCGCCGGCCTCGCCTGCGCCAACCGGTTGCTCCAGTTGCTCGGCGACGACCCCGAGACGATGGAGAAGCTGGGGGAGGTCCCGGTCGCGGTCATCGAGAAGGCCAAGACCTGCGGCGGACACAACCTGTCCGGTGCCGTGATGCGGCCGGGTCCCCTCCAGGAGCTGTTCCCCGAGATGTCCCGCGAGGAGTGGCGCCAGGAGCGCTTCGCCTTCGGCGAGGTGACCAAGGAAGCGGTCTACATGCTCCCGAGCGCCAAGACCAAGCTCCGCATCCCGCCGCCGCCCCCGTTCAAGAACCACGGCAACGAGGTCGTCTCGGTCTCCGCGCTGGCTCGCTATCAGCAGCGCCAGGCCGAGGAGGGCGGTGCCTACATCCTCACCGAGACCTCGGCCACCCAGCTGATCGTCGAGGACGGCGCCGTCGTCGGCGTCCGCTCGGGTGACAAGGGCCGCGGCAAGGAAGGCGAGCCGCTCGGCAACTTCGAGCCCGGCACCGACATCAAGGCGCGCACGACCGTGCTCGCCGAGGGCTGCTGGGGCCACCTCACCGGGGCGGCGATCAAGGAGTTCGGCCTCGGCGAGGGCCGCGAGCCCCAGGTCTGGGAGCTCGGCGTCAAGGAGGTCTGGAAGGTCAAGAAGCCGCTCGACCGGATCATCCACACGATCGGCCCGTGGCCGCTGAAGCTGTCGGCCAAGTACGGCCAGATCGGCGGCACGTGGCTGTACCCGATGAAGGACGAGAAGACCGGCGACGACCTCGTGTCGATCGGCTTCGTCGTCGACCTCGAGTACAAGGACGCGACGACCTCGGCCCACGACCTGCTGCAGCTGTTCAAGACCCACCCGCTCGTCAAGGAGATCCTCGAGGGCGGCGAGCGCGTCGGCTGGGGCGCCAAAGCGCTGCCCGGCGGCGGCTACTGGTCGATGCCGAAGCTGACGATGCCCGGCGCGCTGCTCGTCGGCGACGCCGCGGGCATGGTCGACACGGTGTCGCTCAAGGGCGTGCACCACTGCATCAAGTCCGGCATCCTCGCCGCCGAGGCGATCTACCGCTCGCTCAAGGACGGACAGTCGCTCGAGTCCTACGAGGAGGCGGTCGAACAGTCATCGATCGGCAAGGAGCTCTACCAGGTGCGGAACACCCGCCAGCCCTTCTCCAAGGGCTTCATCAAGGGTGCGCCGCTCGTCAACCTGGCCATCGCCACCAAGGGCAAGATCCCCGGCGGCCGGCTTGAGTGGGAGCGCAACGACGAGCAGCCCGTGTTCGTCGGCGACACTCGCGAGAGCTACCCCAAGCCCGATGGCAAGTACATCTTCGACAAGCTCTCCTCGGTCTACATCTCGGGCAACTCGACCCGCGACGATGCGCCGAACCACATCCGGCTGCACAAGCACGTCCCGCGTGAGGTCGCCGAGGCCTGGGTGTGGATGTGCCCGGCGGGCGTCTACGAGCTCCCCGACGATGCTCCTGAGCAGGGCTCGGTCGACGTGATCGTCAACTACACCAACTGCGTGCAGTGCGGGGCGATCACGGCCAAGGGCGGCCGGCTCACGCCGCCCGAGGGTGGCGACGGCCCGCTGTACCAGCTCACCTGACGCATCCGAAGCCCGCGCGGCGCCGGTGTATGCGCCCCGCGACGGTTGCCCGTGGAAACTTCGGGCCCCGCATGTTGTTATAGGAAAACGATGAAGCGCGTCCTGATCGCCCTGCTGGCCGTGGCCGGCCTCGCCGCCGGCGCCATGCCCGCCCTCGGGGCCACGCCCCCGCGGACCCGTCTGCGCAGCCCGATCTGCCAGCGCGCGCTCGATCCCGGCGCCCGGACGGTCGGCATCACCTCGGTCATGCGCCCGCTCGCCGGCACGCAGCGGATCGCGCTGCGGTTCGAGCTCCAGGGACTGCGGCCGGGCGGGCGCTACCTGACGATCACGGGCGGCGATCTCGGCGTCTGGATCTCCCCGAGCAACCCGACGCTCGGCCAGCGGCCCGGCGATGTCTGGATCGTCAACAAGGTGGTCCGCAACCTCACCGCCCCGGCCCATTACCGCTTCCAGGTGTCGTTCCGCTGGTTCGGCGCCCACAAGAAGATCCTCGGCACCGTCACGCGCCAGTCGCCGAGCTGCTGGCAGCCCGAGCTGCGGCCCGACCTCGCGGTCAACAGCCTCACCGTGAGCGCCGCTCCCAAGCACCCCAACCGGGACCTGTACAGCGTCGTCATCGCCAACCATGGCGTGACCGCCGTCGGGCCGTTCCAGGTCGAGATCGCCTTCGGCGGAAGCACGACCTCGAGCTTCCGCACTTTCCCCGGTCTCGGTGCCCATTCAAGGCTGTCCTTCAGTTTCGCTGGACCGCTCTGCACCACCGCCAACGCGCCCACGGTGACCGTCGATCCGAGCCTGTCGATCGACGACTACAACCTCTCGAACAATCGTCTGATCGCGACCTGTCCGGCCTCCTGAGCGCCGCTAGACTCTAGGGACGATGAAAACCGACATTCACCCGGAGTACGTCGAGTCCCACGTCACCTGCACGTGCGGCAACGAGTTCACGACTCGCTCGACCAAGCCCGAGATCCACGTAGAAATCTGCTCGGCCTGCCACCCGTTCTACACGGGGCGCCAGAAGCTCGTCGACACCGGTGGTCGGGTCGAGCGCTTCCAGCGCCGCGTGGCCAAGGGCCGCCGGGCCGCCCGCACGGGCACCGGCGCCTAGCGAGGCCACTGGCCGTGGGGGCCGGGAACGGAAACCTGGCCGCCACGGAGGGCGGAGGCACGCCCCAACCTGACGGCAGGGTGCCCCTCGAGCCCGAGGGGATGCTCACCGCCCAGCGGGATGCGCCGCTGGGTGGCCAGGCCGTGCTCGAGGGCGTGATGATGCGCGGCGTCTCGACCTGGGCCGTGGCCGTGCGCAAGCCGTGCGAAGGGACGGGACTCGGCCCGATCGACGTCACCTCGTCCCCGCTCACGTCCTGGACCAAGCGCCGGCGCATCTACCGCTGGCCGGTGATCCGCGGCGTCGTCGCGCTCGCCGAGTCGCTCGGCATCGGCTTCAAGGCCCTCGGCATCTCGGCCAACGCGCAGCTGCCCGAGGAGGAGCAGGAGATCTCCGGCGGCATGTGGGCCGGAACCGTCGTGGTCGCGCTCGTGTTCGCGATCGGGCTGTTCTTCGTCGTGCCGGTCGGGCTCACCAGCCTGATCAAGCACCAGCTCGGCTCGCCGATCCTGTTCTGGGCCGTCGAGGGGGTCGTGCGGACGGCGATCTTCCTCGGCTACCTCTACCTGTTGTCGCGGCTGAAGGACCTCAGGCGCGTGTTCGAGTACCACGGCGCCGAGCACAAGGTGATCTCGTGCTTCGAGGCCTCCGATGAGCTCACCCCGGCCCGGGCCAAGCTCTACTCGCGGCTCCATCCCCGCTGCGGCACGAGCTTCCTGCTGATCGTGATGATCATGGCCATCTTCGTGTTCGCGCCGATCGGGCTGCCGTCGCTGTGGGTGCTCATCCTCACCCGGATCCTCGGCGTGCCGCTGATCGCCGGCCTGTCCTTCGAGGTCATCAAGTGGGCCGGGCGCAACCGCCGCCGGCGCTGGGTGCAGGCGGTCATGTGGCCGGGCCTGCAGCTGCAGAAGCTCACCACGCGCGAGCCCGACCTCGACCAGCTCGCGGTGTCGATCGCCGCCCTGCAGGCCGTGCTCGCGGTCGAGACGCCCGGCGCGGCCACGGCCGAGGACATGGTCGGCGTCGAAGTCGTCGCGTAGTCCGGGCGCCGGGCCCCGCCTACACTCGACAGACGATGATCGATCACCTGGTCGCCCAGATCGAGGCGCGCTTCGAGGCGCTCCAGCAGGAGCTGTCCGATCCCGAGGTGATCGGCGACCGCGAGCGCTTCACCGCCGCCAGCCGCGCGTACCGCGAGCTCGAGCCGGCCGCCAAGCTCGCGGCCGAGTACCGCCGCACCTCCGACGACTTCGCCGGCGCCCGTGAGCTGCTCGCCGAGGATGGCGACGACCCGGAGCTGCGCGAGCTGATGGAGTCCTCGCGGGAGCGGATCGCCGCGCTCGAGGAGGAGATCCGCCTCGCCATGGTCGAGCGCGACCCCAACGACGACAAGAACGTGATCGTCGAGATCCGGCCCGGCGCCGGCGGGGAGGAGGCCGGGCTGTGGGCGGGCGACCTCTACCGGATGTTCACCCGCTACGCCGAGCGGCGCGGGTTCTCGGTCGAGCCGCTGTCGGTCGGCGAGGGCAGCTACACGTTCTCGGTCAAGGGCGACGGCGCCTACTCGGTGTTCAAGTTCGAGGGCGGCACCCACCGCGTCCAGCGCGTGCCCGAGACCGAGTCCCAGGGCCGGATCCACACGTCGACGGCGACCGTCGCCGTGCTTCCCGAGGCCGACGACGTCGAGATCGCCGTCGATCCCGGAGATCTCCAGATCGACGTCTACCGGAGCTCCGGCCCCGGCGGCCAGTCGGTCAACACCACCGACTCGGCGGTGCGGATCACCCACAAGCCGACCGGGATCGTCGTTTCCATGCAGGACGAGAAGTCCCAGCTGCAGAACCGCGAGCGCGCCATGCGCGTGCTTCGCGCGCGCCTCTACGAGCGGGCGCTCGCAGAGCAGCAGGCCGAGCTCGCCGCCTCGCGCCAAGCCCAGGTCGGCACCGGCGAGCGGGCCGAGAAGATCCGCACCTACAACTTCCCCGAGAAGCGGGTCAAGGACCACCGCATCAACCTGCTCGTCCACAACCTCGACGAGATCCTCATCGGCGAGCTCGACGAGCTGACCGCGGCGCTCCAGGACGACGAGAAGCGCCGCCGGCTCGAGGAGCGGGCGGTTGCCTGACGCCGTGGCCGCGACCCCGGTGAGCATCGGGGCCGCGCTGCGCGGCGCGACCACGGCCCTGTCGCAGGCCGGCTCGCCGACGCCTCGGCTCGACGCCGAGGTGCTCCTCGCCGCCGTGTTCGACGCCGATCGCGCCGCGCTCGTGCTGCGCGCCGGCGACGCGCTGGCGACTGCGGATGAGGCGGCGTTCGCCGGGCTCCTCGCCCGCCGCGAACGGGGAGAGCCGATCGCCTACCTCACCGGTCGCCAGTGGTTCCGCCGGCTCGAGCTGCACGTCGATCCCCGTGTGCTCATCCCCCGCCCGGAGACCGAGCTGCTCGTCGAGGTCGGGCTCGAGCTGCCCCGCGGCGCGCGGGTGGCCGACGTCGGCACCGGCAGCGGGGCGGTGGCGCTCGCCCTCGCCGACGAGCGCCCGGATCTGCGGCTCACCGGCACCGACATCTCCACCGACGCGCTCGCCGTCGCGCGCGCCAACGCCGTCCGGCTCGGTCTCACCGTCGAGTTCCGGCACACCGACCTGCTCGACAGCAGCGACTGGGACGCGGTGCTGGCCAACCTGCCGTATGTCGCCGACGGCGCGCCCGAGCTCGCCCCCGACGTCGCCCGCTACGAGCCGTCCCTCGCGCTGTACGGCGGGCCCGACGGGCTCGACGTCGCCCGGCGGCTGCTCGGGCTCGCGGCCGCGGTGCCAGTTGTCGCCCTCGAGGTCGGCTTCGATCAGGCCGCCGCCACCGAGGCGCTGCTGCGGGCCGCGGGTTTCGCCGCGATCGAGCGCCGCCGGGATCTCGCCGGCCACGACCGAGTGCTGGTCGGGCGGCGGTGAGCCACGCCGAGGCGACCGCGTTCGAGCGGTGCATGGCCGTCGGCGGCGTCGCCGTCTTCCCGGCCGACACCGTCTACGGGCTCGCCTGCGACCCCGCCAACCGGCTCGCGGTCGAGCGGCTCTACCGGCTCAAGCGCCGCGCGCTCGACAAGCCCTCGGCGGTGATGTTCTTCGATCCGGAGCTCGCCTTTGACGCGCTCCCCGAGCTCGGCGCCCGCACTCGCGCAGCGCTCGCCGCGCTGCTCCCCGGGGGGCTCACGGCGCTGTTGCCCAACCCGGCCGGGCGCTTTGCCCTCGCCTGCGGTGAGGACCCCCTCACCCTCGGCCTGCGCGTGCCCGTCTTGCCGCGGCTCGCGGCGGTCCGCTGGCCCGTGCTGCAGTCGAGCGCCAACCTCGCCGGCGGCCCCGACCCGCGGCGGTTCGAGGACGTGCCGGAGGTGCTGCGGCGGGCCGCCGATCTCGTCATCGACGGCGGCGAGCTGCCGGGGACCCCGTCGACCGTCGTCGACCTGCGTGGCTACGAGGCGACGGGTCAGTGGTCGGTCGTGCGGCTCGGCGCGGTGGGGGAGGAGGCCCTGTCGGCCGCGCTGGGCTGAGATTTGCTCGGGGCACGCGGGAAACTCGCCTGAGCCCGCCGGGGTCCACTGGTATCGTCGCCCGCCATGAGCCCTGACCTGCCGCCAGACTTCTTCAACCGCCCGCTCGCCGACGTCGACCCCGAGGTCGCCGAGATGATCGACCGCGAGCTCGAGCGCCAGCAGACCACGCTCGAGATGATCGCGTCGGAGAACTTCGTGCCCGTCTCGGTACTCGAGTGCCAGGGCTCGGTGCTCACCAACAAGTACGCCGAGGGCTATCCGGGCAAGCGCTACTACGGCGGCTGCGAGTACGTCGACGTCATCGAGCAGCTGGCGATCGACCGGGCCAAGGCGCTGTTCGGGGCCGAGCATGCCAACGTCCAGCCCCACTCGGGCGCGCAGGCCAACACGGCCGTCTACCACGCGCTGCTGGCGCCCGGGGACACGCTGATGGGGCTCGAGCTCGCCCACGGCGGCCATCTCACTCACGGGATGAAGATCAACGTCTCCGGCCGCCTCTACGACATCGCGCCCTACCAGGTGAGCCGCGAGACGAGCCTGATCGACATGGACGAGGTCCAGCGGGTCGCCGAGGAACGCCGGCCGAAGATGATCCTCGCCGGCTGGTCGGCCTATCCGCGCTTCCTCGACTTCCCGCGCTTCCGGGAGATCGCCGACTCGGTCGGCGCATACCTGATGGTCGACATGGCCCACGTCGCCGGGCTCGTTGCCGCCGGTCTGCATCCGAGCCCCGTGCCGCATGCGCACGTCGTCACGACGACGATCCACAAGACGCTCGGCGGCCCCCGGGCGGGCATGATCCTGTGCCAGGAGGATCTGGCCAAGAAGATCAACTCGGCGGTGTTCCCCGGCCAGCAGGGCGGGCCGCTCGAGCACGTGATCGCCGGCAAGGCCGTGGCGCTGCGGATCGCCGCCACCGAGGCCTTCCGCGAGCGTCAGGAGCGGACGCTGGCCGGCGCCAAGGCCGTGGCCGGCGAGCTGCTCGGCGCCGGGGGCGGCGTCAACGTCCTCACCGCCGGCACCGACGTCCATCTCGTGCTCTGCGATCTGCGCGAGTCCGAGCTCGACGGCCAGCAGGCCGAGGACCGGCTGCACGACATCGGGATCACCGTCAATCGCAACGCCGTCCCGTTCGACCCCCGGCCACCGGCGGTGTCCTCGGGTCTGCGGATCGGCACCCCGGCGCTCGCCACGCGCGGCTTCCAGGTCGACGATTTCGTCGAATGCGGCAAGATCATCGCCGCGACGCTCCAGCCCGGTGACTTCGAGACCCGGCGGGCGGAGCTCACCGAGCGCACCCAGGCCCTCGCCGAGCGCTACCCGCTGTACGCGGGGCTCCACGCCGGCGCGACGGTCTAGACGGACCCAGCCGGCGGCCGAGGTTCGACGGCGGCGCGGTCGGGTAGCGCTGGAACCCAGTGGAGCGCGAGTTCGACGTCATCGTGATCGGTGCCGGCCCGGCAGGTGAGGTGATCGCCGGGCGGCTCGCCGACCGCGGCGGGCGGAAGGTGGCGGTCGTCGAGCGTCACCTCGTCGGCGGTGAGTGCTCGTTCTACGCCTGCATGCCGTCGAAGTCGCTGCTGCGACCCGCCGAGGCGCTCCGTGAGGCGCGGCGGATTCCCGGCGCCGCGGAGGCCGCGCGCGGTGAGCTCGACGTCGGCGCCGTGCTCGCGCGCCGGGACGAGGTCATCCACCATCTCGACGACGACGCTCAGCTGCCGTGGCTCGAGGATCGCGGCATCGAGCTCGTCCGCGGCGACGGGCACCTCGACGGCGAGCGCCGCGTCGTCGTCGGCGACGACGTGCTGCGGGCTCGCGAGGCCGTCGTGCTCGCCGTCGGCAGCGGCGCGCTGATGCCGCCGATCCCCGGACTCGCTGACGCCGGCGCCTGGTCCAACCGGGAGATCACCACCGCCAAGCGGGCTCCGGCCAGCCTGCTCGTGCTCGGTGGCGGTGTCGTCGGCGTCGAGATGGCCCAGGCCTGGACCTCGCTCGGCACCCGGGTGACGGTGATCGAGGCGCTCGACAGGCTCGTCGGCTGTGAGGAGCCGATCGCCGGCGAGACGGTCCGCGCGGCCCTCGAGGAGCTCGGCGTCGTCGTGCGCACCGGCTCGCGGGCGACCGAGGTGCGCCGCGCGGGGGAGGGGATCGTCGTCACGCTCGAGGACGGCAGCGCGTTCGAGGCCGAGCACCTGCTCGTGGCCATCGGTCGCACCCCGCTGACCGAAGACCTCGGGCTCGAGAGCGTCGGCCTGGCGGGCGGCCGGTACGTCGAGGTCGACGATCACCTGGGTGTCCCCGGGCACCCGTGGCTCTACGCCATCGGAGACACCAACGGACGGGCGCTGCTCACCCACGCGGGCAAGTACCAGGCTCGCATCGCCGCCGACCACATCCTCGGCGAGCCCGCCCAGGCGCGCACCGACGGGCCGCTGACCCCGCGGGTCATCTTCACCGACCCCCAGGTGGCGGCCGTCGGCCTCACCCTCGCCGATGCGCGCGCCGCGGGAATCAACGCCGAGGCGATCGACCTGCCGACCTCATCGACCGCCGGGGCGAGCTTCTACGGCCGCGGCGCCCCCGGTGACACGCGCTTCGTGGTCGACCTCGACCGAGAGGTGCTCGTCGGGGTCACCTTCGTCGGCGCGGAGGTCTCGGACTTCCTGCACGCCGCGACGATCGCCGTCGTCGGCGAGGTTCCACTGGCCCGGATCGCCCACGCGATCGCCCCGTTCCCGACCCGCAGCGAGCTGTGGCTGAACTTCGTCGAGGCCTACGAGAAGCGGCACGGGAAGAGCCTGCA
>CAVWAC010000002.1:0-127168 GCA_963752905.1 uncultured Solirubrobacterales bacterium | reverse complement strand
CCGGATGCCCCGGCGGTCGTCTGTGCCCACGCGGGCGCGGTGCAGCCGCTGCTCGGCTGCTACTGGCCGCAGGCCGAGCCGGTGCTGCGCGCCGGGCTCGACGAGCTGCGCCCGCTGCGCGCGGTCGTCGCCGAGCTGCGGCCGGTGATCCTCGAGGTCTCCGACGCCGAGGCCCTGTTCAACGTCAACGCCCCCGAGGACGTACTCACGGCGACGGCGATGCTCGATCGCCGGCGCGCGGTCGATGGCGGCCGGGCGATCCCGGCCCCCGAGCGCTGATCAGCCGAAGGTGAAGTCGTAGGCGCTCACGCCCGCCGGCAGCCTGACGGTGACGAGGAACTGCCCGTCGCCGCGCAGCGAGACAAGCGAGTACAGGCGCTGGCCGGCGACGGTCACGACCCCGTGGTGGACGTCCGCGCCCGCCTGCGCATCCCGGATCGGGCGCCCGTTGATCAGCACCTGCACGCGGCCGGGAAGGTTGCCCGCCGAGGTCATCACGAGGTAGACCTTGGCCGCCTGCACCGCGCCCTCGATCGACGCGCCCGGCGCGAGCGCGGTTGCCGCCTCGGAGCCGATCCGCCACGGCCCGGCGAGAGCGAACTGGTTGATCTGGAGATGGTCGGCGCCCGGGTAGCGGTGCAGCCCGGCCTGGGGCGGGACGACGAAGCCCTGCGCCCGCTGCGGGTCGAGGTAGGTCTCGGGGGTGCCGAGCTGGGCCGAGGGCATGATCGCGTGGGCGGTCATCGGCGGCGGCAGGTCACGGGCGCCGGCGGCGAGCAGCAGGGCGCGGACGTCGGCCTCGTCCTGGCGGTAGTCGCCCTCGCCGAACTGGGTGTGGCGGACCTCGCCGCGGGCGTCGATCAGGTACTCGGCCGGCCAATACTCGTTGTTGTAGGCGTTCCAGGTGCCGTAGTTGTTGTCCTGGACGACCGGATAGCGCAGGCCGTCGGAGCGGATCGCCTGGGCGACGTTGCCGGCCTCCTGCTCGAAGGTGAACTCCGGGGTCTCGACGCCGACGATCTCGAGTCCGTAACGGTGGTAGGTGGCGTACAGCCCCTTGAGGAACGGCAGCGTCCGCAGGCAGTTGATGCAGGTGTAGGTCCAGAAGTCGACGAGTACGACGTGGCCGCGCTCCCCGGCGATCGTCAGCGGGCCCCCGCCCGGCGTGTTGAACCAGCGCTCGGTGCCGGTGAACGCCGGCGCGCGTCCGAGGCGGGGGAGGGCGTTGCCGGGCATGTGGGCGGCGGCGAGCCGCTCGCGGACGGCGAAGCGCGAGGGCGGGCGCAGCGAGGCGAGCCGGTTCTGGACGGCGCCCGAGTTCTCGAGCGCCCGGGTCGGGTCGACGAGGAAGCCCGGCAGGCTCTTGCTCGTGGCCAGCGCCTCCTCGAAGCGGACGTCGAGGTTCGTCGCCATCGCGATCGCGGTGAGGATCAGCACCGCCCCGAGCGTGCGCTCGACGATGTGCCCGCGGGCCGAGCGGCGGATCCGGCTCACCAGCGCCCGTCCGCCGAGCGCGTAGAGCAGCAGCACGGCCGAGAGCCCGGCCGCGTAGGCGATCGCCACCGCGACGACGCGGGCCGACGCCCCGCTCGACGCGCTCACCGAGGTGACGGCGGCGAGGATCGGGCCGGCGCACGGGGCGCAGACGAAGCCGAGCGCGGCGCCGACCCCGAGCCCGGACCAGAAGCCGTCGCCCCGCGTGTGCGGCCCGTAGCGGGCCAGTCGTGAGAGCGGCGCCTGGATGCGGGCGGCGACGGCAGGGAGGAACATGATGATGCCGAAGGCGAAGAGGACGATGATCGCCAGCGTGCGCGCGGCGCCGCTGGCCAGCCCGACGCCCTTGACGAGTTGGGCGAGGGCGACGATGGCGACGGTGAAGGTGACGGCCAGCCCGATGACGATCCCGAGCGGCCGCCGCCTGCCCCCGACGGCGCTCGCGGACAGCAGCGCCGGCAGCACGGGCAGGACGCACGGGGTGACGGCCGTCCCGGCGCCCGCGATCAGCGCGAACAGGAGCAGAAGCGGCACGACCTACATCATCCTCAGCGGAAATTACGAAAGCGTTACGGCGGTAGCGGCGGCGGGGCGGCGCGCGCGCTCAGCCGCCGATCGCGGACATCGTCCGGCCGGGCTGGATGAACCCGCGCTCGCCGACGTGGTGCTTGAGCTCCTTGCGCCACACCGCGCCGCGGATGATCTCCTCGAGGTCGGCGTCGCTCGCGCCCGAGCGCAGGGGCTCGCGCAGGTCGGTCTCGTTGAGCGAGAACAGGCAGGTGCGCAGCCGGCCGTCGGCCGTGAGCCGGATCCGGTTGCAGTCGCCGCAGAACGGCTCGGAGACCGGGTTGATGAAGCCGATCCGGCCGTGTCCGTCGGCGAACCGGTAGACGCGCGCGGTGGCGTGTGGCTCGCGCGGCTCGGGCTCGAGCGGGTAGACGGCGCTGATCGCCTCCCGGATCTCGGCGCCGCTGAGCACCTGCTCCGGCGTCCAGGCGTGGTCGGCGTCGAGTGGCATGTACTCGATGAAGCGGATCTCGTAGGGGGTGCGCCGCGCGAACTCGGCGAACGGCAGGACCTCGGTCTCGGTGAACCCGCGGATCGCCACCGCGTTGACCTTGATCGGGTGGGCTTCGGGGAAGCCGGCGAGGACCTCGAGCCCGCGGAGCACCTTCGGCAGCGCGTCACGCCGCGTGATCTCGTAGAAGCGGTCGCGCTGGAGCGAGTCGACCGAGACGTTGAAGCGGTTGACGCCTGCCTCGACAAGTGCCTGGGCATCGCGCTCGAGCAGGAACCCGTTCGTCGTCACCGACAAGTCGTCGACATCGTCGATCTCGCTCAACATGCGCGCGAGTGCGGGGAAGTTCCGCCGCACGAGCGGTTCACCGCCGGTCAGGCGCACGTCGCGGACCCCCATCGCCCCGAGCAGCGTGACGAGCCGGGCGATTTCCTCGAAGGTGAGGATCCCGCTGCGCTCGAGCCAGGGCAGCCCCTCGGCCGGCATGCAGTACTGACAGCGGAAGTTGCACCGGTCGGTGACCGACACCCGCAGGTCGCCGATCAGGCGGCCGTGACCGTCGCGAAGCGGTTCAAGTGCCATATGCACAGGCTACCCGCCCGCCGGCGTCGGCCGGCGGGCCTCAGCGGCGCCCCGGGCCACCGGGCGCCTCGGGATCGGTGGCGAGCAGGCTGAAGGCGACCATGTCCTGCCGCCGGCCCTGCTTCTCGAGCCACGAGCGCAGCACCGCCTCGCAGGTGAAGCCGGCGCGCACGGCGACCGCCTGCGAGGGAACGTTGGCGACGTCGGCCTGGAGTTCGATCCGCGCGAGTCCGAGCGACTGCAGGCCCCAGGCGCAGATCAGCTCGACGGCCCGGGTGGCGTGGCCGTGGCCGCGCACGTGCGCCGCGAGCCAGTAGCCGACCTCGCCGCGCTCGTTGGGCCAGTCGAAGCGCATCAGCGCGACCGACCCAAGCAGCCGGTCGAGGTCATCGGCGGCCACGATCGCGAAGGAGGCCTCGGCACCGGCGTGCAGGGTGTCGTGGCGGCTGAGCAGGAACTGCCTGGCGTCGTGCTCGGTGTAGTTCGGTGGCACACGTGTCCAGCGAGCGATCTCCGGGTCCCGGCAGGCGACGGCGAGCGCTTCACGGTCGCTGTCACGCCACGGGCGCAGCGCCGTCGGCCCGGCGACGAGCGGCTCGGGGGGCAGGATGATCCGGCGCGGCGCGGGGGTGCGGCGAGGTGCGTCGCTCACGGCCGCCGGACGATCACCGCGACGACCGCGGCGGCGAAGGCGATCTGGCCGAACGCGAGCGCGGTGCCGAGATTGGCGGCGCCGAGCGCGCCGGCGAGGGCGGTCCCGAGGACGAAGGCGCCGAGGATGATCGAGAGATCCACGAGCATGGGGTGATTGTGCCGAAGCCGCGTGCGCATCTCGGCACTCACGCGGCCGCCCGCTGCTCGAGCGCGGCGCGCAGCGCGGGGACGGCGAGCCCCGGGTCCTGGGTGTCCAGCCAGCGCTCGGCCTCGCGCCGGCCTCCGAGTGCTCGCAGCCCCCGGTCGCCATGCTCGGCGGCGAAGTCGGCGAGGGCATGCATCCGCCGCCCGTGGAGGCGGCGGGCGGGGAGATCGAGCCTCTCACGATGCGCCTCGATGGCGTCGACGAGCTCGGGGATGCCGGAGCCCGGCCCGATCGAGGACACGGCGAGCACCGTCGTCTCGGCGGCGCCGAGCGAGCGTAGGGCGGCGTGGAGATCGCCGAGCGCCCGCGTCGCCACCCGCCCGAGGTCGGCCTTGGTGACGACGAGCACGTCGGGCACCTCCATGATCCCGGCCTTGAGGAACTGCAGGACGTCGCCCGAGCCCGGCTGCACGACGACCGCGACCGTGTCGGCGACATCGGCCACCTCGGTCTCCGACTGCCCGACCCCGACCGTCTCGATGACGACGACGTCGAAAGCGGCTGCGAGCGCGGTGGCCGCCGCCCGGGTGGCCGGCGCGAGCCCGCCGAGGCGATCGCCGGCGGCGGTCGAGCGGATGAACACACCGCGGTCGGCCGGGTCGAACTCGATCCGCGCCCGGTCGCCGAGCAGCGCGCCGCCCGAGCGCCGCGAGCTCGGGTCGACCGCGAGCACGGCGACGGAGCGGCCCCGTGCGCGCCACTGCGCGACGAGCCGAGAGAGCAGCGTCGACTTGCCGACGCCGGGTGGTCCGGTGACGCCGACGACGTGCCCCGGAGTCTCGCCGCCGAGCGCGGCGGGGGAGACGGCGTCGAGCAGGCGCGCGGTCTGCTCGCGATACGGCGCGCTGCGGTTCTCGACGAGGTTGAGCACGGCCGGGGCCACGCTCACGTCGCCCGCCCGCAAACGCTCCCCGAGCTCGCCGCCGTCCGGGGCAGCCGCCGCCGGGCTCAAGCCGGGGCGGCGGTGTCGATGTCCTGCCGTTCCGCGACGAGCGCGATGATGTCCCTCATCATCCGGTTGAGGTCCCAGTCCTTGGGTGTGTAGACCGCGGCCACGCCGGCCTCGCGCAGGGCGGTGGCATCGCTGTCGGGGATGATCCCGCCGACGACGACGGGGATCTCGCCCACGCCCGCGTCGCGGAGCGCGGCGAGCACGGCGGGGATCAGCTCGCGGTGCGAGCCGGAGAGGATCGACAGGCCGATCACGTGCACGCCCTCCTGGGCGGCCGAGTTGGCGATCTGCGACGGCGTCAGCCGGATGCCCTCGTAGACGACGTCCATGCCGGCGTCGCGGGCGCGCACGGCGATCTGCTCGGCGCCGTTGGAGTGGCCGTCGAGTCCGGGCTTGCCGACGAGGAACTTGAGCCGGCGGCCGAGCGCGTCGCTCACCCGCTCGACCTCGTCGCGCAGCGCGGCGACGTCCTCGCTGCTCACCGCGGCCGCCTCGCCGACCCCGGTTGGCGCCCGGTACTCGCCGAAGCCGGCCCGCAGCGTCTGCGCCCACTCGCCGGTCGTGGCGCCCGCGCGGGCGGCGGCGATCGTCGCGGGCATGATGTTCTCGGCGTCATCGGCGGCGACGCGAGCGAGCTCGGCGAGGGCCGCGTCGACGGCCGCCTGGTCACGCTCGGCGCGCCAGCGCTCGACCGCGCGCTTCTGCTGCACCTCGACCTCGGGGTCGACGACGAGGATCCCGCCGTCCTGGTCGGCGGTGAGCGGCGAGGGCTCGGTCGAGGTGAAGCGGTTCATGCCGACGACGGTGAGCTCCCCGGACTCGATCCGGCGCCAGCGCTCGCGGTGGGACTCGACAAGCCCGGCCTTCATGTAATCGACCGCCTCGACGGCGCCGCCGAGCTCGGCCACGCGAGCCATCTCCTCGCGCGAGCGCTCGACGAGCTCGGCCACGAGCCCCTCCATCACCGTCGAGCCTTCGAAGATGTCCGGGTACTCGAGCAGGTCGGTCTCGAAGGCGAGAATCTGCTGCAGGCGCAGCGACCACTGCTGGTCCCACGGGCGCGGCAGTCCGAGGGCCTCGTTCCAGGCCGGGAGCTGGAGCGCGCGCGCCCGGGCGCTGCGGCCGAGGGTGACCGCGAGGGCTTCGAGGGCGATCCGATAGACGTTGTTCTCCGGCTGCGCCTCGGTCAGCCCGAGCGAATTGACCTGCACCCCGTAGCGGAAGCGCCGGTGCTTCTCCTCCTGCACCCCGTAGCGGTCCCGGCCGAGCTCCTCCCAGAGCTGGGCCATCGCCCGCAGCTTGGCGTGCTCCTCGATGAACCGCACGCCGGCGTTGACGAAGAACGAGATTCGCCCGAAGACATTGGCCATCAGCTCCTGGGGCACGCGCTCGCGGACGGCGTCGAGCACGGCGATCGCGTTGCTCATCGCGTAGGCGATCTCCTGGACCGGGGTCGCGCCCGCCTCCTGCAGGTGGTAGGAGCAGATGTTGATCGGGTTCCACTTCGGCACGTGCTCGACCGTGTAGGCGATCGTGTCGGCGATCAGCCGCATGCTCGGGCCGGGCGGGAAGGCGTAGGTGCCGCGGCTCAGGTACTCCTTGAGGATGTCGTTCTGGGTCGTGCCCTGAAGCTGCTCCTCGGC
This sequence comes from uncultured Solirubrobacterales bacterium, assembly GCA_963752905.1. Lineage (GTDB taxonomy): Bacteria > Actinomycetota > Thermoleophilia > Solirubrobacterales > Solirubrobacteraceae > Palsa-465. Next base: position 120,620 of record CAVWAC010000002.1, on the reverse strand, counting down.
CACGCCCTGCTCCTCGGCGGCGACGATGTACAGCGCCAGCAGCCAGGCCGCCGTCGCATTGATCGTCATCGAGGTGTTCATCTGGTCGAGCGGGATGTCGTGCAGGAGCGCATGCATGTCGCCGAGATGCGCGATCGACACGCCGACCTTGCCGACCTCGCCGCGGGCGAGCTCGTCATCGGGGTCGTAGCCGGTCTGGGTGGGGAGATCGAAGGCGATCGACAGGCCGGTCTGTCCCTTGGCCAGATTGCGGCGGTAGAGCTCGTTGGAGCGCTGGGCGTCGGAGTGCCCGGCGTAGGTGCGCATCATCCAGGGACGATCGCGTTCGGGCAGGCGGGATGGCGTCGGGGACATGCGGCCATTGTATGGCTCGGCCCGCCACGGATACGCTGTGAGGATGAGGTCGGTGGCGGTGGTTGGAGCGGGCTTTGCCGGTGTCGGCGCGGCGGCGATGCTGCGTCGTGCCGGGTACGCCGAGGTGACCGTGTTCGAGCGCAGTGACCGCATCGGCGGCGTCTGGGACGCGAACACGTATCCGGGGGCGGCCTGCGACATCCCCTCCCATCTCTACGAGTTCTCCTTCGCTCCGAATCCCCGCTGGTCACGCCGCTACGCGCCCCAGCCGGAGATCCAGGCCTACCTCGAGGACGTGGCCCGCAGCCACGGGGTTCTCGACCGGATCCGAACCGGCGTCGAGGTGCAGTCGGCGCAGTGGAGCGAGGCGCACGGCCAGTGGACGCTGCAGACGAGCGCCGGGGAGCATCGCGCCGACGTGCTGCTCACCGCCTGCGGCCAGCTCTCGGTGCCGAGCGTCCCGGCGATCCGCGGCCTCGATCGCTTCGACGGGCCCGCCTTCCATACCGCCCGCTGGCGCCACGACGTCGAGATCAAGGGCGCGCGCGTCGCGGTCATCGGCACCGGCTGCAGCGCGATCCAGGTCGTCCCCGCGATCCAGCCCAGCGTCCGTCAACTCGACGTCTATCAGCGCTCGCCGGGCTGGACGCTGCCGAAGATGGACTTCGCCTACGGCCCGCGGACGCTGCGGCTGCTCGAGCGCTATCCGGCCCTCCAGCGCCTCGACCGCCAGTCGATCTTCGCCTTCCAGGAGCTCGCCGCCCTCGGCATGACCAGCCGGCCGTGGCTGCTGCCCGCCTTCAAGGCGGTCGGGCGGCGGCAGATCAACCGCGCGATCAAGGATCCCGTCCTGCGGAGCAAGGTGACGCCGAGCGACGAGCTCGGCTGCAAGCGGGTGATGCTCACCGACGAGTGGTATCCGACCCTCACGGAGCCCAACGTCGAGCTCGTCACCGAGCGGATCGCTGAGGTCACGCCGGTCGGCGTGCGCACCGAGGACGGCGTCGAGCGCCGCGCCGACGTCATCGTCATCGCCACCGGCTTTCAGACCCACGGCTTCGTCACGCCGATGGCGGTGACCGGACGCGAGGGGCGCTCGCTGAGCGACGTGTGGGCGGGCGTGCCGCGGGCCTACCTCGGGCTGAGCGTCCCGGGGTTCCCCAACTTCTTCCTTCTCTACGGGCCGAACACCAACGGCGGCAGCGGCTCGGTCGTGTTCACGATCGAGGCCGGCATCGCGCACGTCATCGCCGCGCTGCGGGCCCTCGACCGCAGCCGCGAGCGGGAGATCGAGATCCGTCCCGAGGCCGCCGCCGGCTTCGATGCCGACCTCCGCGACGCGCTGCGCGGCACGGTCTGGCACACCGGCTGCACGAACTGGTACGTGGACGAGCACGGCGAGGACCCCAATCAGTGGCCGTGGACGTGGAGCGGCTACCGGCGCCGCACGGCGACGCTCGCGCCCGGGGCCTACCGGCTGAGCAGCCCTGACCGTTCGCCGGCGGGCGCGCTTGGGTAACGTCAGGGGCATGCCCGATCAGAGCTCAGCCGCCGACGAGCATGCCCTCATCCAGGAGATCACCCTTCCACTGGACCGGCTGCCGGACGACGCCATGCCCATAGCCTCCGAAACCGATTTCCCAATCGTGCTCCGGGGCTACGACCGCCTCGCGGTCGACGCCTACGTCAAGCGAACCAGGCAGCTCGTGGCCGAGTTGCAGGCCACGCGGTCCCCGGAGGCGGCCGTCCGACGTGCCCTCGAGCGGGTCGGCGAGCAGATCTCGGGGATCCTCCAGCGGGCCCACGACACCGCCGAGCAGATCACCGCGCAGTCCCGGAGCGAGGCCGAGGAGCGGCTCGAGCTCGCCCGTCAGGAGGCGGCCGAGATCGTCGCGGCTGGCGAGAAGCGGGCCAAGGAGCTCGATGCCGACGCCGACCGGATCTGGTCCGAGCGGATGCGCATCATCGAGGATGCCCGCGCGCTGTCCCGCGAGCTGCAGGCGATCTCCGACGACGCCGCCGAGCGCTTCCCCGCCGCCGACGCCACGATCGAGCCCGAGGCCGGGGTCGCCCCGGTCAACCTCGATCACGCCCCCGATCTCGACGAGGGGTTCGGCGGACCGCTCCCGGTGGCCGCCGACGAGGAGCCCGGGGACGACGCGACCGCGGTCCTCGGCGATGCCGATGCGACGCGGCCGTTCGGCGACCCGCCGGCGTTCGAGGATCTCGGCGCGACGACGGTGATGCCGCCGCATCCGGCCGGGGAGCCCGCGGGCACCGGCGAGGGATCTGAGCCGGATGAGACGCTCGAGCACCCGCGCCAGCCGCCGGCGTCCGAGCCGCCCCCGGCATGAGCGAACCGCAGGTCGTTGACCTGCTCCATCTCGGCCGCTCGCGCGTGATCGGCTGCTGGCGCGTGGGGGAGGTGCTGATCGATCCGGGCCCGTCGTCGTGCCTGCCCACGCTGCTCGCGGCGCTCGGCGACTGGCAGCCGCGGGCGCTGCTGCTCACCCATATCCATCTCGACCACGCCGGCGCGAGCGGCTCGCTCGCGCGCCGCTGGCCGGAGGTCGAGGTCTACGTCCACGAGCGCGGCGCGCCGCACATGGTCGACCCCGCCCGCCTGATCGCGAGCGCCACCCAGCTCTACGGCGCGGACATGGACCGGCTGTGGGGCGAGTTCCTGCCCGTCCCGGAGGACCGACTGCGGATCCTCAGCGGCGGCGAGTCGCTGCTCGACGGCGAGTTCGAGGTCGCCTACACGCCCGGGCATGCCTCCCACCACGTCTCCTATCTGCGCGACGGCGTCGCCTTCGTCGGCGACACCGGCGGCGTGCAGATCATTCCCGGCGCCCCGGTGATCCCACCCACGCCGCCACCGGACATCGATGTGGAGAAGTGGCACGCCTCGCTCGAGCTGATCCGGGCTTGGCGGCCGAGCCGACTCGCCATGACGCACTTCGGCGACGAGACGAACGTCGAGGCCCATCTCACCGAGCTTGGACGCCGCCTCGACGAGTTCGCCGAGCGGGTTCGCGCCCAGGGGATCGACGAGTTCATCGCCGGCGTGGCGGCCGTCGTCGCCGCCGGTCTGCCCGCTGACGACAGCGGCGAGCTCGCCGCAGCCTACGTCCAGGCCGCGCCCCCCGAGCAGCTTTACGCAGGCTTGCAGAGGTACTGGCGAAAGCGCTCGGAGCGTGCCGGTACGGCGGTATCCTGAGCCGTGATGGCGCAGACGATTGAGCTGCCTCGCGTCGGCGGTCCAGGAAGTGGCGTCGGCGGGCTCTGGCGCGTGGTCGTCCTCAATGACGACTTCAACACCTTCGATCACGTCGCCGAGACGCTCGCCCGGTTCATCCCCGGTGTCACCCTCGCCGACGGGTACCGCTTCGCCGACCGCATCCACAACAGCGGCTGCGCGATCGTCTGGAGCGGCCCGCGCGAGGACGCCGAGGTCCACTGGCAGGAGCTCGACGGCGCCGGGCTGACGATGGCGCCGCTCGAGTCGGGCTGAGGCGCCGCTAGCTTGGGCGGGCGTCGGCGGGCGTGCCCGCCACCCGCGGCGCGCGCGGCGCGAGCTTGGCCGCCTGGCGCTCGGGCGAGACCCGCACGACGTTCCAGATCACGCCGAGTTTCTCGAGCAGCGCGATGACCAGGCCGGTCGGATCGGCGATCCGCTCCCAGAACCGCAGCCCGTGAAACGCCGAGGTGGGGAAGGCGTGGTGATTGTGATGCCAGGCCTCGCCCATCGACAGCGGTGCGAGCCAGAAGACGTTGCGCGACTCATCCTCGATCGCGAAGCGCCGGCGGCCGAAGAAGTGGCAGACCGAGTTGATCGACCACGTCACGTGGTGCAGCAGGAACACGCGCACGAACCCGCCCCACAGCAGCGCGGTGAGCGCGGTGCCGAGGCCGCCGCCGATGATCCAGCCGATCGCGAAGGGGATCGCGAAGCCGAGCACGACCCACAGCCAGAACAGCCGGTCGACAACCCGGATCACTCGGTCCTTGACGAGGTCCGGGGCGAAGCGCTCGCGCTCGGCCGTGCCGACGGTCTCGAACAGCCAGCCGACATGGGCGTGCCAGAGGCCCTTGACCCCGCCCCAGAAGCCCGGCCCGCTGAGGTGGGGGGAGTGGGGGTCGCCGTCCTGGTCGGTGAAGGCATGGTGCTTGCGGTGGTCGGCGACCCAGGTGATGACCGATCCCTCGACCGCCATCGAGCCGAACACGGCCACGATCGCCCGGAACGTACGCGAGGACTCAAACGCACGATGGGTGAACATGCGGTGATAGCCGAGCGTGATCCCGAACGCGGTGAGGACGTAGAGGCCGAGCAGGAGCCCGAGCTCGAGGCCGCCGATCGCCCGGTTCCAGAGCAGCACGATCGCGACGATCAGGCCGACGAGGGGCAGGGGCACGCCGATCAGGTTGACCGCTTTGTGCAAGCGTGTCATCACGGAGCACAATACGACCGGTTGGTATGAGTTTCTTGACCCTATGTGCGGTGCTGGACGGGTGGAATTTGTAGTCTCGTGATAAGAAATGCCTGATCAGCCCTGGCTCGAGTTGCCCCCGGAGATCGCCGCCGTGCTGCGGCCGGCGCTCGACGAGCTGGCCGACGAGATCATCGCCGCGGTCGGGACCGTGCCGGCCTACGCCCGGCCGATGGAGGGGCGGTTCGGGGAGGGCGTGCGCGCCGGCGTGTACGAGGCCCTGCGGCACTTCCTCGCCGAGATCGAGCGGGGCGGCTCGGTCGCTCGGGCCGACGTCTACCGGACGCTCGGGCGTGGGGAGATGCGGGCCGGCCGCAGCCTCGAATCGCTGCTCGGCGCCTACCGCCTCGGCGCCCGCGTGGCCTGGCGGCGCTTCGCCGACGAGGGGGTGCGGGCCGGCCTCGCGCCGGAGACGCTCTACCGGCTTGCGGAGTCGATCTTCGCCTACATCGACGCGCTCTCGGCGGAATCGGCCGAGGGGTACGCGCTCGAGCAGTCGGCGGCGGTGAGCGAGGCCGAGCTGCGGCGCCGGCGCCTCGTGCGCGTCCTGCTCCGCGAGCCACCGGCCGACCCGGTCGCCGTGCAGGCCGCGGCGTCCGAGGCGCTCTGGGTGCTGCCGCGGACGCTCGCGGTGATCGCGCTGCCGGCCGGTCCGAGCCGCGGACCGGCCCTGCGCATCGTCCCCGAGGCGCTCGTCGAGACGATCGGTGAGCTGACCTGCGTCGTACTGCCCGATCCCGACGGGCCGGGGCGGCACGCGATGCTCGTGCGGGCCGTCGGCGACGCCGGGCTGGCCGCGGGACTCGGCACGACGGTGCCGTGGCAGGACGCCGCCCTCAGCTTCTCCCGGGCGCGGGCCGCGCTCGCCCTGGCCACCGGTCCGGGGCTCGTCGTCGCCCGCGAGCGGGCCGGTGAGCTGCTGCTGCGCAGTGACCGGCGCCTCGCCCGCGAGCTCGCGCTCGACCGGCTCGCGCCTCTCCACGCCGCCAAGCCCGGTCCGCGCCGGCGTCTCACCGAGACGCTCACGGTGTGGCTGGCCGAGCAGGGCCGGCTCGGCGCGGTCGCCGCCCGGCTCGGGGTACATCCCCAGACCGCGCGCTACCGGCTCGCCCGCCTGCGCGAGGTGTTCGGCACCGCGCTCGACGACCCGGACGAGCGGTTCTGGCTCGAGTTGGCGCTGAGGATCGAGGCCGGCGAGGCCTAGGTGGCCGAGGCCTGCGGCTCGGGCTCGGGCTCCGGCTCGGGGGCCGCCTCCGGGGCGACCGCCGGGCCGAGACCGCCCTCGGCGAGCTCGTCGTGCCAGGCGTAGACGAGCGGGATCTGGTACCGGCTCGAGTTGCGGCGCCGGAACTCGTTCATCTCCGGGCCCTCCCAGTAGCGATACCAGTCGTGCTTGTCCTCGAACCAGATCATCAGCAGGATCTTGTAGCGGTCGTCCTGCGAGCGGTGGACCTGGTACTGGGTGGCCCCGTAGCGCAGCGCGATCGGGGCGGCGGCGGCGACCTCCTCGGCGAAGGAGTCCTTGCGGAAGACGGTCGCGTAGAAGGGGAGGTGGAGGACGCCGGCCATGACTACGCTCCGACCTCGGCGTGAATCGCGCCGGGTCCCTCCGCGGTCTTGCCCTGACCCTCCTCGTTCGCTCCGACGAGGATCGCGATCTTGCCGAGATGCTTGTTGTCCTTCATCAGCTGGTGAGCCTCCGGTACGCCGTCGAAGCCCATCGTGCGCCACAGCACGGGGCGGATCTTGTTCTGCTCGATCAGCTCGTTGGCCTTCATGCACTCATACGCGTTGGCGAAATGCGAGCCGATGATCTGCTTCTGGCGCATCCACAGATAGCGGACGTCGAAGTCGAGGTTGTAGCCCGTCGTGCCGGCGCAGATGACGACCTTGCCGAACGGCTTGACCGCGAGCACCGACGTGGGGAACGTCGACTTGCCCACGTGCTCGAAGACGATGTCCGGCGGCCCGCCGAGCATCTCGCTGAGCGCCTTGGAGAAGCGCCGTGACTCCTTGAAGCGGGCCTTCTCCTCCTCCGGCGTCTCGCCGCCCCGCCGCATCATCCCGGCGAACTCGCCGCGGTTGATGTGGCCGACCGCTCCGAGCTCCTCGACGAGCCGGCCCTTCTCGTCGCTCGAGACGACGCCCACGCAGTCGGCGCCGGTGAGCGCGCAGAGCTGGGTGGCGAACACGCCGAGACCGCCGGCCGCGCCCCAGATGAGCACGCGGTGGCCGGCCTGCATCTCACACTGGGTGATGAGCATGCGGTAGGCGGTGAAGTAGGTCAGGCCGTAGGAGGCCGCCTCCTCCCAGGTCAGGTTCTGCGGTCGCGGCAGGAGCTGCTGGGCCTGGACCTTGGTGAACTGGGCGAACGAGCCCCACGTCGTCTCATAGCCCCAGATCCGCTGGCTTGGGGCCGCGAGTGGATCGAGGCCGTGGACCTCGGGATCCTCGTAGGAGGCCTGGTTGCAGTGGACGACAACCTCGTCGCCGGGCTTCCAGCGGGTGACGCCCTCGCCGACCTTCCAGACGACCCCCGAGGCGTCGGAGCCGCCGATGTGGTGGCCGTACTGGGGGTGATCGCCGTAGCCGAACACCGACACCGGCTGGCCAAGCGCCGCCCACACGTTGTTGAAGTTCACGCCGGCGGCCATCACCCGGACGATCACCTCGAACGCCCCGGGCTCTGGGGTCTCGATCTCCTCGAGCTGGAAGGCGTCGGTCGGCTCACCCTCGCGCTCGGGCCGGATTACCCACGCGGCCATCGTGCTCGGGAGCTCGCCCGGCTCGGTTTCCACATTTGCCACTTGGGTCACATCGACGGCCACTGACAGCGCCTCGCTTGGTCGTTTCCAGGGAGGTGCGAACTGTAGAGAACTGCCGCCGCGTCCGGCGTGGCGTCGGCGTCGGTGATTGGGTGCTGAACGGGCACGTCCGCACGGCTGGTAGTGGGCGACCGCGCAAATCCACCGCTCGGCCGGGAGGAGGGCTGCTACTCGCTGAGACGTTTGAGCTCGTCGCTCAGGTCCTGCCATGCCGTCGGGTTGATCGGCACGGGATGCTGACTTGTGACCATCACCGCCCGGATCAGGGCGGCATCTCGAATGAACTGCGCCGAGGAGACGCCGAGCGATTCGGACGCGTCCCTGATTGCCTTGAGGACGCGGTCGTCGAAGCGAACTGTGACGGGCCGGAGCGGCACCGCGCGAGAGTACCGCAGCGCCTGATCCGCCGACGGCAGTGTGTGTCGTCGATTGTCATCTGGAAACCGGCCCGATGAGCAAGGCGACAGGCGGCGATGCGCCAGGCGACAGATGCGGTTGCGGCTAAGCCACCGGTCTGTTACGTTGGTGCCCACGCTGGCTAATCAAGGGGCGGTTGACCTGCCGGGAAGTACAACGACAAGGCTGGCGTGTTCGAAGCGGGCGGTTCCGTCACTTCGAACGCATTCCTTCCGAGCGACCGAAGGCAGGACGCGGGTGAACGGCTCGGGCCCCCAGCATGAGGAGTTCACAGGTGAATAATCGGCCAGTCAGACGGTCGTCCGCGAAGCAAGATCAGCCTGCCACGCCGCTCGTCGCCGGGCGCTCGACCCGGCGCGTAGCCGCCAGGGTGCGCAGGGTGGCCGTGCTCGGCGGCCTCGCACCGAGAGCCAATGGCGACGCGGGCCCGAGGGGAGCGAGTCGCTGGGCCGTGGTTGCCCTTGGAGTTGGCGCCGAGCGGGAAGGCGGGGACAGGCCACCGGCGTGAATGGGCGTCCAGTCCAAGGATTCATCCTCCTCGCGCGGGGGGTACATGTGCCGCGTGCGTCGAGTGCCGCCTGGGGCGCGGCGGCACTCGACCGCCGGCCCTCGGGGAACTGGCTCGACTGATCGGCGACGGGCCGATCGGTGAGATCGACGACCGTCGTGCTCGGGACGTCGAGCCTGGCCGAGCCCGGCACGGGCCACGCGGCGTGTGCGGCGTCAGTCCACGTACCGCATGCCGGCCCCGGTGGCGGTTTCCTCCGTCTGTTCGACGGCAGGAGTTTCCGCTCGTTGGGCCGACGGACTCACAGCGGACAGCCTGGGATCGGCCACTGACGGCTCGTTCTGCGGACGATGGCCATCGGCCGGTTCGACCGCCACGACGGGCCGTCTCATCGGGGCGATCAGGATCCAGGCCAGCGCCGCGCCGGTGAGGGTCACGAACGAGCCGATCAGCAGGCCGGTGCTGAGTGCGGAGACGAAGGCCTCGCGGACGACGGCGACGATTGCAGCCGGGGCATGATGGCCGGTCCCGCCGCCGCCCCCGAGGGAGTTGGCGATCGTCGCGCGCGTCGCGGCCGGGAGCTGGGGGAGGCGCTCGTCGATCTTTGCGCGCCCGATCGTCGTGATCAGGGCACCCATGATCGCCACGCCGAAGGTGCCGCCGACCATGCGGAACATCGACAGCACGCCGGATGCGGCGCCCGCCTTGGTCCTGTCGACGGCGTTCATCGCGGCCGTGCTCATCGGCGACATCGTCATTCCCATCCCGGCGCCCATCAGCATGAAGCCCGGGAGGAGCAGGAGGTAGCCCGTGTGCACGGTGATCTGCGACTGGATGAAGATCGACAGTGACACGATCAGCAGCCCGAGCGTCATCAGCGGACGAGGGCCGACCCGGTCGGTGAGCCGGCCGGCGAGCGGACCCATGACGATGATCAGCGCGGTGGCGGGCAGGAAGCGCACGCCCGTCTGCAGCGGCGAGTAATGCAGGATGTTCTGCATATACAGCGCGAGGAAGAAGAACTGGGCGAGCATCGCGAAGGAGACGAAGAACGCCACCAGGTTCGAGCCGAGGAAAGTCCGCGAGCGGAAGAAGTTGAAGTCGATCATCGGCGCCTTGACGCGCCGCTCGATGATCACGAACGCGCTCAGCGCGACGATTGCGACGGCGAACAGCGCGATGATCTGCGGCGAGCCCCAGTGCCAGCGGTTGCCCTCGACGAGGGCGAGCACGAGGCTCGTCAGGCCGACGGTGATCGCCGCGATCCCGAGATAGTCGACGTGCTTGTCGACGGTCTCGTCGCGCGACTCCCTGGCCGCGAACAGCGTCACCGCGACGGCGCCGATGGCGATCGGCGGATTGATGAAGAAGATGGCTCGCCAGCTCACCGACTCGGTGAGGAAACCGCCGAGAACGGGACCGATCGCGAGGGCGAGCGCGCTCACGCCCGCCCATGTCCCAATCGCCATTCCGCGCTGTTCGGGCGGGAAGGCCTGGGTGATGATCGACAGGGTGGCGGGCATCATGAACGCCGCGCCGACGCCCTGGAGCGCGCGGAAGGCGACGAGCGTGGTGTCGTTCGGTGCGAAGCCGATGGCTGCACTCGCGAGACCGAACACGATCACGCCGAAGATGAAGCATCTGCGCCGGCCGAAGATGTCGCCGAGACGCCCACCGGTGACGAGCAGCACCGCGAACGTGAGCGTGTAGGCGTTGATCGTCCACTCGAGGGCCGACAGCGAGGCGTGGAGATCGCGCTGGATCGACGGCAGCGCGACGTTCACGACCGTGTTGTCGAGCATGATCATGAACAGCGCGAAGCACATCGCCCCGAGCGTCCACCAGCGGCTGTTCTCGTCGGTCACGAGGCGGTGGCGGTGTGCGTGGATGCGGCTCTTCACGCGTTCGGTCCCTCCGGTCGGCAGGCGGCGATGTCCTCACGGGCGAGCAGGGTGGAGACAGCGGCGCTGAGCGACTCGCGCTCAGTCAGGCTCAGGCTGTGAATGAATTCGCGCAGCCCGCTGAGGCGCGCGTCGTTGAGGCGCCGGCTGACCCGTCGGCCCTCGTTGGTCAAGGTGATCCGCTTCATGCGGCGATCGGCGACGTCCTCCTGGCGGAGCACAAACCCGCGGCGCACGAGGTCGTCGACCATGCGGCTCGCGCCGGGCAGCGAGACATGCACGAGCTCGGCCGCCTGCTTGAGGGTGATCTCCTCCTCGGCGTCCTCGAGGTAGGCGAGGAGCTTGATCTGGGTCAGCGTCAGCTCGAGCTCGCCGAGCGCCTCGAGCAAGTCGGCGTTGCACGTCCGGTGCATGAACGTGACGACGGCGTAGAGGTCACCGGCGAGGTCGTCGGTCGATGGGGCGGTGGGCGGGGCGCCTGCGATTGCTTGCGCCGAGGAACCGCTTACTTGCATGCAAGCAAGTATTGCAGGCTGGTCAATCGTCGGCCGGCACCCAGAGGGCGGCCGTCCGGCGATCCGGCCGGGCGCCGTCGCCCTGGCCTACGGCTGCAGCAGCTGGTTCGACGCGCTCGGCCGCGAAGCGCCGATGTGGATCGTCGCCGGCTGGATCGATGCCGGCGCGGTGGACGCGGCCTCGGTCGTCCCCGCGTGTCCGGTGGCGACGGAGTACATCCCCGGGTTGCGGAAGTCGACCGTGACCTGGGCGGTCGACTGGGGGTTGATCGGGCCGGTCGTGGCGAGGTTCTCGTTGCCCGGTCCCTGGACGTTGATCGACTCGGTCTGGGATGCGGCATTGGTGACGACGAACACCACCGGGCCGGCGCCCACCGAGACCGGTGACACCGACACGCGCGCGTTGTTCACATACACGCTGAGGTTGACCGGTGACGGTGGCCGCGGCTTGTTGGCGAACGTCGTGCCACCGCTCCCGCAGCCCGCCAGGGCGAGCGTTCCTACGGTGAGAATCCCGAACGTGGTTCTGCGCATCCGCCTGTGGCTCTCCTCTCCGAGTTCCCTGCCGAACCGGACGGGATCGGTCGGTCGGAACCCTAACTCACACGCGGTCGCGGTGCGAGGATGACCGCTCCTCCGGAGCGCGGGCGGAAGGGCCCGCCTGAGCCCCGAGATTGACGGCCGGCTCGCGGCCGCAACGGCGACTGCCTTCGATTACCCACGTGCATAGGCATTTACACCCGGCGGACCGGGTGCGGGCCGCCAGATCCGTGGTCTCAGGTCGAGTTCTGGCTCAGCGTCCGCCGACGGCGCTCGAGCCGCCGGAGCTCGCTCTGGAGTTCTGCCCAAGACTCGGTCTCGACCCGCTCATACTCCTCACCGGTCAGCTCGCGCAATCGCTCGCTGTACGCGGACCAGGCGCGCCGAGTGCGGGCATCCAGCTCGCGAAGCTTCTCGACATCGGGGGCAATCGCAGCCAATTCCAACTCCTCTCTTGCTGCTTCCCACACGATGTTACCCCCGCGCGCGGTCGTCAAGTCGCCGGCGGAGCGCGGTCGCGCGCATCGCAGTCGGGCAATGCGCGCTGCATGCCGTCCGGGTGCAGTCGTATCACCGACGGCTTGGAACTGCAGGAATCAGCGATCGCGCGGGTCGAGTTCCTCGCCGTCGACACCGAGACCAACGGCCTCGGCGGCGAGAGCTGTGAGCTGACCGAGGTCGGCGCCGTGCTCGTCGGCGGCGGCGAGCTCCACGACCGCTGGTCATCCCTCGTGCAGACGAACATCCCGCTGCGACGCGGGATCCAGCGTTTCACCGGAATCACCCAGGCGATGGTCGACTCGGCACCCTCGCTCGACGTCGTCCTGCCGGAGCTCGAGCGTCGGCTCGCGGGCCGCGTCATGGTCGCCCACAACGCCCCCTTCGACCGCCGGGTTCTGCGCCAGGCGTTCGAGCGGATCGGGCTCGACTGGCCTGATCCCCCGGTGATCTGTACCGCGGCGCTGGCCCGCAAGCTGATGCCGCTCCAGCGCGAGCGGCGGCTCGGCGCCCTCGCCGACGCACTTGGGATCGAGGTCGCCGTCGCCCATCGGGCGCTCGCCGACGCCGAGACCTGCGCCCGCGTGCTGTGCGCGCTGTTCCCGCGCCTGTGCGCGCACGCGGGCACCGTCGCCGACGCCCTCGCCCTGCTCAAGCCCCACCGCCCGTCAAAGGCCCGCGCGCCGCGACGGCGCCGCCTCCTGCACCCGGCCGAGGAGCCTGCCGGCGCCGCGGCGACCCCTCAGCTCGATTTCGGCGAGCTGCCCCGCGACCCCGGCGTGTACCTGTTCCGCGATCGCGAGGGAACCGCCCTCTACGTCGGCAAGTCCGTCTCCATCCGCTCGCGGGCCCGGGCCCACTTCGCCCCCTCGACGCCACGGGCGGCCTGGACGCGGCACGCCACGGTCCTCGACTACCGCGCCACGCGCTCGGAACTCGGGGCGCTCGTGCTCGAGAACCGCTTGATCAAAGAGCTGCGGCCGCCCGGCAACGTGCGGCTCACCCGTCACGACGACCGCCTCGTCTACATCCGCTGCCGCCTCGATATCCCGTTCCCGATCCTCGACGTCGCCGCCGAGCCCGCGGCCGGTCATGCCGTGAGCATCGGACCCGTGCACGGCCGGCGGCTGGCTGGCGAGCTTGTCGAGCAGCTCGACTCGCTGTTCGGCCTGCGCCACTGCGGGCGGCGGCTTGCCCTGCGCGAGCACCCATCGGCCTACGGCCAGATGGGACGGTGCCTGTCGCCGTGCCTCGGTGACCTCGACCCCAATCTGTACCGGCGGCGCCTCGACGAGGCCCTGCGGCTGTTCTTCGGCGGCGAGGGCTCCGGGCGCCGGCTCGTCGAGCACGTCCGCGGGGAGATGCGCGCGGCCGCGGCGCAGCAGCGCTACGAGCGGGCGAGCGCACTGCGCCGGCGCGCGCGGCGGCTCGAGGTGATCATCGGCCGGCTCGACGGTGTGCTCGAGGCGACCCACGCGCGCCCGCGGCTGCTCGTCGCCCGCCACCCGACCGGGCCCTCAGCCGACGCGTTCTGGGTCGTCGGCGGGCGTCTCGTTGACTGGGGCGCGATGCCCGCGGACGCCGAGGAGCTCGCCGATCGCACCGAGGCGGCGCTGCGACGGGGCGGCCGAGCCGGCGAGCTCGGTGCCCACCTGCCGCCCGCGGAGATCGACGAGGTGCGGATTCTCGGCACCTACCTCGCGTCGCACCCCGACGTGACCCAGATCACGCTCGAGCCGGCGCCCGACCGCGCCGCCCTCGTGACCGCGCTCGCGGCCTAGAAGGGCAGCTCGACGACGGTGGCCGACGCGCCGTCGTCGCCGACGCGCACGGTCGCCCCGGGTTCCGCCTCGCGCCGGATCAGGGCAAGGCCGATCGGGCCGAGCCGGGGAGAGACGGCGGTGCTGGCAAGGTGGCCGACGGTGCGGTCCCCGAGCACGACCTCGGCGCCCGGCGACGCCGGCGCGGTCAGCCGCAGGCCGCGGAGATGGCGGTTGGGTTTGCCGCGGTAGAACAGTCGCGCGACCGTCTCCTGCCCGACATAGCAGCCCTTGGTGAACGACACGGCGCGATCGTTGAGCCCCGCTTCCTGAGGGATCACCGACTCGTCGAGGTCAAGGCCGTAGCGGGGCCGGCCGCGCTCGATGCGCAGACACTCGGCGATCTCCTCGCCGACCGACTCGGCGCCCCGCTCGGTGAGCACGCCAATCAGCGCTTTGGTGTTCTCCGCGCGGCACAGGAGATCGACGCCGACGTCGGTGCGGATCGCTCGCACCGTGATCCCGTCGAGCTCGAGCGGACGGTGCGTGTGCTCGGCCGCTGGCAGATCGGGGACGCCGGCGATGTCGGTCGCGGCGGGACCGATGAGCGACACCAGCCCGCGCTCGACCGTGCGCTTGTGCAGCTCGACGTCGAACCCGATCCGGAAGCGCCGGATCATGTTGAACAGCTCCTGGAGGGCGGAGCGCTCGGTGTCGAGCAACAGCTCATCGCCGGCGTCGAGGACGCGAAGGTCGCCGAGCATCTTGCCCTTCGGAGTGAGAAACGCGGAGTAGCAGCCCTCGCCCGGGGTCAGTGACTCGATGTCGTTGCTGACCTGACCCTGCAGGAAGCTCTTGGTCTCCGAGCCGGTGAGCGCGAGCTTCCCGCGCTCGGAGCGATCGAGCAGCCCGCACGCCTCGGTGACGATCCGATAGCCGGAGGTGGACGCGGCGGTGGAGCTCACTTCTCCAGAGAATAGGCAGGCCGAAATCTCTGGCCCGCTGATTTCACAACAGGGGTTGCCAAAAGGAGAATTTAGGCCTACCATAATTCCTGTGATGGCGAGTCAGGAACCAATTGGGATCTCCTCGGCCGTCGAGGACTACGCCAAGGCCATCTACGCGCTGCAGCAGCGGGAGGATGGTGGCCCGGTCAGCACCAACGCGATAGCCCAGCGGCTCGGGGTCACTCCGGCGTCGGCCTCGGGCATGGTCAAGCGGCTCTGCGAGCTCGGCCTCGTCGAGCACCAGCCCTACCACGGCGTCTCGCTCACCGACCACGGACGCCGCGTGGCGCTCGAGGTGATTCGCCACCATCGGCTTCTCGAGCTCTACCTCGTCGAGAGCCTCGGGGTGCCGTGGGACCGCGTGCACGCCGAGGCCGAGGTGCTCGAGCACGTGCTCTCCGAGGACCTCGAGGAGCTGATCGCGGCCAAGCTCGGCAACCCGACCCACGATCCGCATGGCGACCCGATCCCGACCCGTGATCTGACGATCGAGGAGGGCCCGACGCTCAGCCTCCAAGCGCTCGAGAGCGGCGACCGGGGCACGTTCATGCGTGTGTCGGACTCCGACCCCGAGATGCTGCGCTTCCTCTCCGACCGCGGCATCGCCCCCGGCGACACCTTCGAGGTGGTCGAGAAGCAGCCCTTCGACGGGCCGCTGTTCGTGCGTTTCGGGTCCGATACCCACGTGCTCGGCGGTGCGCTTGCCCGGGCGATGCGGGTCGAGCGCGCGCCGTCGGCCGCGCACACGGAGCGACGTGACGTGCAGCCTGAGGTGAGCCGGTGACGCCGCCGCCGCTGACGCGCGTGCCGGCCGCCATCACCCCCGACGGTCAGACCGTCGCCCTTCCCGAGATCGGCCTCTCGCCGGTCGAGCATCTTCTCTCGCGCGGCCGGGTCCGCGCGATGCTGGCCATGCTCGGGCCGGCCTTCGTTGCCAGCGTCGCCTACGTCGATCCCGGCAACTTCGCCACCAACGTCCAGGGCGGGGCGCGCTTCGGCTATCTCCTGCTGTGGGTCGTGCTGCTCGCCAACGCGATGGCGATGCTCATCCAGTACCTGTCGGCCAAGCTCGGCGTGGTCACCGGGCGCAACCTCCCCGAGCTGTGCCGCGAGCGCTTCCCGCGCGGGACGACCGTCGGGCTCTGGCTTCAGGCCGAGCTGATGGCGATGTCGACCGACATCGCCGAGTTCCTCGGCGCCGCCCTCGGGCTCAACCTGCTGTTCGGCGTGCCCCTGCTCGCCGCCGGCCTGCTCACCGGCGTGATCGCCTTCGGGATCCTCGGGCTGCAGCGGCGCGGTGTGCGGCGCTTCGAGCTCGCGATCACCGCGCTGCTCGGACTCGTCTTCCTCGGCTTCCTCTACGAGACGCTGAAGATCGGCCCCTCGGTACACGGCTCGCTCAATGGGCTCGTCCCCAATGTCGGCGGCATCAGCTTCATCTACCTCGCGGTCGGCATCATCGGCGCGACGGTGATGCCGCACGCGATCTACCTGCACTCGGCGCTCACCAACCGGCGGATGCCGGCCCGCAACGACCACGAGCGCCGGGTGGTGCTCGGGTTCGAGCGGCTCGACGTGCTCATCGCGCTCGGGCTGGCCGGGGTCATCAACCTGGCGATGCTCGCGGTCGCGGCGAAGCTGTTCCACACGCCGTCGCTGCACGGGCTGAGCACGATCCAGCAGGCCCACGCCGAGCTCGGTCGCCTGGTCGGCGGTGGCGCGGCGCTCGCCTTCGCGGTCGCGCTGCTCGCCTCGGGGGCCTCGTCCTCGAGCGTCGGGACGTACGCCGGCCAGGTCGTGATGAGCGGTTTCGTCCGGATCCGGGTCCCGCTGTGGGTTCGGCGGCTCGTGACGATGATCCCCGCGCTCGTCGTGCTCGCCATCGGGGTCAGCCCGACGAGCGCGCTCGTGCTGAGCCAGGTCGTGCTCTCGTTTGGGATTCCCTTCGCGCTCGTGCCGCTCGTGGTGTTCACCAGCCGACGTGACGTGATGGGCGCCCACGTCAACGGCCGGTTCACTACTGTGATGGCGTATACGGTCGCCGCGCTGATCACGGCGATGAACCTGTTCCTCATCCTCCAGCAGATCACCTGATGAACCTCGCCGACACCTTCAACGAGATCGTCGAGTCGCTCCCCGACGACTGGACCGACCTCGAGCTTGACCTCCGGCTCACCGACGAGCGTCGCTACATCGACGCCGCCGTCCTGCTCGTCACCTGCAACGCACAGCCGTACTCCAAGAGCGACTGGCACTGGCGGCTGCTCGTCGCCCACCGCTTCGGTCATGCCGCCGCGGCGCCGACCGTGCACACCGCCCTCAAGCTGCTCGACGACGCCGACATCGGCGGCGAGCTCGCGCTCCGCGAGGTCCGCACCGGCCGCGTCGAGGTCGTGCAGATGTGGGGCCGGCCGGAGTCGGCCCGCCGCGAGTTCCAGCGCCTCCGCGCCCAGTAGGCCACCGGTGGCGCGCGTCGCCGCTTTCGTCCCCGATCTCCTGTTCGGCTCGAACGTGCTCGGGATGCTGCGGGCGGCCGGGCACGAGGCCGACCTCGTCAGCGATCCGGCGGCCGCCGCGGGTTGCGACGTGCTCGTCGTCGATCTCACGGCCGAGGCGGCGGTGCGGATCGCGTTGGTGCGCGGGGCAGCGGCGGAGCTGGTGCAGACGCGGACGCTCGCGTTCTACTCGCACGTTGAGGCCGACGTCCGCCGCGAGGCCCAGGCGGCTGGGTTCGACCTCGTCGTGCCGCGCTCCCGGATGGCCCGGGAGGGCGCGGCGCTCGTCACTCGGCTGGCCTCGCGGTAGGCGGTCGGCCCGGCCCGCCGGCCGAGGCTCCAAGCCCCGCGAAGTTTGGCGTTTTGCTTCGGGATGCCCGAAGTGAATCGCCATTCATCGGCGGCGGGAGCGCCCGGGCCCCCGCGGCCCGCGCGTGGCGGGCCGGGCGAACATTGGCGAATTGGTTCGCCCCCTCCGAACTGAATCGCCATTCATCGCGTCGGCGACTGCGTCCCGGCGAGAAACCGCGGATCGAACATCTGCCGCACGTCGGGCCGCCGGGACACGATGCCGAACCGGACCTCCCAGGCCGCCCAGGCCTGCAGTCGCGCCGCATTCAGCTCGCCGAACGAACCGTCGGCGGCAACGAAGGCCGGCCTCTCGGCTGACAGCTGGGCGGCGACGAGCGCCGGGTCGAGGCCGGGCACCTCGGACTCGAGGCTCGCCTCGCTGCGGGCCGGGTCGGTGAGTGCCACGCCGTAGCCGCGGACGAGCGTGCGCACGACGGCGCGCACGAGGCTCGGGTCCGATGCGATCAGCGATCGCGTCGTGCAGACGACGAGTTCCGGGTAGGCAGGGGCACCGTAATCGTCGACCCGGAAGATATGGAACCCTCGTCCCCGACTCGTCAAGGTCACACCCTCGTCGTTCCAGAAGCCGAGCGCGGCGGAGACGCGGTGCGCGAGCAGGGCGGGGACGGCGTTGAAGCCGATCGTCACGGTTCTGACCTTGGCCGGGTCCCCGCCCGCCCCGGACACGACCGAGCGCAGCACGGCGGTGTCGCTCGGCACCCCGGTGACGCCGACGAGGCGGCCCTCGAGCTGCCGCGGCGAGCGGATCGACGGTGCCGCGAGCACGGCGGCGAGCGGCCGCTGGACGATCGCCATCACCCCGACGACGTCCGCGCCGCGCTCCCGGGCGAGGGCGAGGTCGTGGATGTCGAGGATGGCGAAGTCCGCCCGCCCGCTGGTCAGCAGCTTGATCGAGTCGGTGGTCGCGGACGGCGCGACGACGTGGAGGTTGATGCCCTCGCGGCGGTCGAAGCCCCGGGCGAGGGCGGTGTAGATGCCGGCGTGGATCGCGTTCGGGGTGAAGTCGAGCACCAGCGTCGCGCTCCGGCCCCGCGGGGAGGACGACGATCCGGACCCGCAGCCGGCGAGGGCGATCACCAGCACGCCGAGGAGGACCGCGGCGAGCGGCCGGCGGGGGGAGACGACGGTGCGCATCGCGGGGCGAGGATAGGACCGCCGGTCGGCAGCCGTAGAATCGCCGTGGGAATGCGTCGCCGCGTCACGTTCAGCCGCAACCTCACGCTGTCGCTCTCGCGTACCTGCCGCTGCTACTGCAAGTACTGCGCGTTCGCGACGCACAAGGCGCACCTCTACGCGCCCGACGAGGTCGAGGAGATGATCGACCGCGCGGCGCGGCGGCACCACATCAAGGAGCTGCTCGTCCTCACCGGTGAGCGGCCCGAGGTCAGCCCCGAGGTCGCGGCCCGGCTGCGCGAGTACGGGCACGAGGACTTCACCTCCTACGTCGTGTGGGCCTGCGAACGGGCGCTCGAGCGCGGGATCCTGCCGCACACGAACCTCGGGGTTCTCGGGGCCGAGGACTTCGCCCGCCTGCGGCATGTGACCGCCTCCCAGGGCCTGATGCTCGAGTCGGTGTCCGAGCGGCTGATGGAGACCGTCCACGCCGGCTCGCCGACCAAGCATCCCCAGCAGCGGATCACGGCGATCGCCACGGCCGGCGAGCTGAAGATCCCCTTCACCAGCGGCATCCTCGTCGGGATCGGGGAGACCGAGGAGGAGCGGTTCGCCTCGCTCGACACGCTCGCCGATCTCCACGAGCGCTACGGCCACATTCAGGAGGTCATCCTCCAGAATTTCGTCCCGCACGAGAACTATTACGGCCGCGAGCCGGCCGAGATCGCCGACCGCGCCGCCCGCGACTACTGGCAGACGGGCATCGTCGACGGACCGAAGCTCGATGCCCCGGCCTGGGCGTGCGAGGTGACGATCGATGACATGACGCGCCTGATCGCCTACACCCGCGAGCGGATGCCCGACGTCGGGATCCAGGTGCCGCCGAACCTCTCGGACTGGTGGCCAGAGCTCGTCCGGGCCGGTGCGACGGACCTCGGCGGCCTGAGCGCCAACGGCGACCACATCTCGCCCGAGCACCCGTTCCCGTCGCCCACCCAGGTCCGCAAGCGGCTACAGGAGGACGGCTACGCGCTGTCCGAGCGACTGTGCGTGTATCCCGACTACATCGATCCGGAGTGGGTCGAGCCACCGGTGCTCGACGTCATCAAGCGCTGCTTCTGGTCGTTCATCCCGCGGCGCGGCTCCGGACGGCAGGCCGACCTCACGATCGAACCCGACGCCGCTCCGGCGGCGATCGCGCAGGCGCGCGAGGGCGGTCCGCTCAGCGCCCAGCAGCTGACCGCGCTGTTCGCCGAACGTCGTCCCGAGGTGATCGAGGACATCCGCCGCGCCGCCGACGAGCTCCGCGCCGAGCTCGCCGGGGAGATGGTGACATTCGTCGTCAACCGCAACATCAACGTCTCCAACATCTGCACGGTGGGCTGCGCGTTCTGCGGCTTCGGCCAGTCGCGCCGCTCGCCCGACGCCTACGAGCACTCCGAGGAGGAGTTCGTCTCCCGGGTTGAGGACGCGGTTGCGGCCGGCGCCACCGAGCTCTGCATCCAGTCGGGCATCCACCCGGCCTGGGGGCTCGAGGACTACGAACACTGGCTGCGGGTGGCCAAGCAGGTCGCGCCCTCGATCCACCTCCACGCCTACTCGCCGATGGAGGTCGCACACATGTGCGACGTCAGCGGGCTGTCGCCGCGGGCGGTGTTCGAGCGCCTGCGCGAGGCCGGCCTCGGCTCGACTCCCGGCACCGCCGCCGAGGTGCTCCACGACGGCGTCCGCGAGCGGATCTCGCCGAACAAGCTGCCGGTCGCTCGCTGGGTCGAGGTGATCGAGGCCTCGCATGCCGAGGGGCTGCGCTCGACGGCGACGGTGATGTTCGGCCACATCGAGGAGCCGTGGGAGCTCGCCGAGCACATGCGCGTCGTCCGGGAGTTGCAGGAGCGCACCGGCGGGATCACCGAGTTCGTGCCCCTGTCGTTCATCCCCTTCCACACCCTGCTCGGCCGCACGCATGGGGTGGAGGAGATCTCCCGCGAGGAGAACCTCAAGCACACCGCGGTGTTCCGCCTTGCGCTCGGGCGCACGATCCCCAACCTTCAGGCGAGCTGGGTGAAGATGGGCCTCGACGCGGCCACCGAGGCGCTCCACTGGGGGGTCAACGACCTCGGCGGGACGCTGATGGAGGAGTCGATCTCGCGGATGGCCGGCAGCTACCACGGCGTGCGGCTCGAGCCCGAGGATCTCGTCGCGGCCGCGCACCACGCCGGGCGCCCCGCGGCCGAGCGCTCGACTCTGTACGAGATCCGGCGGCGCTACGAGCTGCCGCTCGCGGCGTGAACCTCGAGCCGCATGGCGGCGGCCCGGCCGCCCCCGCGATCGGGCATCCGCCGTCGCTGTTCGCCGGCGTCGAGCCGCTCGAGGTGTTCGTCGACCTGCTCGCCGACCTCGAGGTCGAGGATTCCTCGACCGAGTTCTACGACCGCATCTGCGAGGCGATCTGCCGGCTGACGACGATGCGCCGCGCGGCGATCTTCATGGCCGACAGCGCCCGGCGGCGGGTGCGCGCGGTCGGCGCCCACGGCACGCCATTCGAGCAGCTCGCGGCCCTGCGCCCGACGCTCGTCAACACCCCGATCGCCCAGCGGGCGCTGCTCGAGGACGAGGTCGTGGTCGTCTCCGAGCGGATCGAGGAGGCGGTCCCGCCCGACTACGCCGAGGTGCTCGGCATCACCACCCTCGTCTGTACCCCGATGAGCGCCGCCGGCCGGGCCTACGGCGTGATCTGCGCCGATCGGGGCGGCGGTCGCTTCGAGCTCTCCGACGGCGAGCGCCACCTCCTGTGGACGCTCGGCAAGACGGCGGCGCTCGTCGCCACCGCGCGCAACTCGACCCGCCAGCAGGATCGCGCCCGGCACCTCGCCGAGCGCCTCGAGCTCGCCCGCGAGATCCACGAGCGGGTGCTCCAGCGGCTGTTCGGGGTCTCGCTCGCGCTCAGTGCCGAGCAGCCCCTCGAGCGGACCGAGCGCCACCGCATCCGCACCGAGATGCAGGAGGCGATCGGCGAGCTGCGCCGCGCGCTCGAGCGGCCGCTTGCGCCGCTGCCCCGGGCCACCGGCACGACCCTCGCCGACGAGATCGACCGGCTGCGCGCCTCGCCCGATCTGCCGGTGGAAGTGAGCTGGCCAGACGGCGTGACCGTGCCGGTCGCGCTCGAGCCGCTCGCGCAGTCGGTGCTCACCGAGGCGCTGCGCAACATCGCCAAGCACGCCGTCCCGACCCGGGTCGAGGTCACCGTCGAGCGGGACCTCGACACGTTCAGCCTCGAGGTGCGCAACGACGGCGTCCGATCAGGGGCACGCGGCGCGGGGATGGGGCTGCGGCTGGCCGCCTTCGAGGCGCTGCAGCACGGCGGGGTGATGGAGTTCGGGCCCTCGCCCCACGGCGGCTGGCGGCTGCGACTCGTCGTCCCGCTCGACCCGGAGGCCGAGTGATGGCCGCCGAGCGACCCGTGCTCCCGTCCGGCGCTCGGCTCGACGACCGCCGCCTGCGCGTGCTCGTCGTCGACGATCACGACGTCGTCCACTGGGGCTTCCGCGTGCTGCTCGGCGAACAACCGTGGGTCGAACGCTGCCTCGCGGCCAAGACCGGCGCCGAGGCGCTCGAGCTCACTCGCACCTTCGAGCCCCACGTCGCGCTCGTCGACCTGTTCCTCGCCGGCGAGTCCGGCGCCGACGTGTGCGAGTCGATCCGGGCGGCGTCGCCGACCACCCGCGTGCTGCTTATCTCCGGCGCCGGCCGGATGTCGCCGGCCGCCGCGCGCGCCGCCGGTGCCTCAGGTTTCGTCTCCAAGGACTGGGAGGCGAATGACGTCGCGATGGCCGTGCGGATGGTCGGGCTGGGCATGACGATGTTCCCGCCCAAGGCCGAGCAGCCCGAGCCGCTCCTCTCCGAGCGCGAGCGCGAGGTGCTCGATCTGATCGCCGCCGGCTCGACCAATCGCGAGATCGCCGAGCGCCTCTACCTCTCGCCGCACACCGTCAAGGAGCACACAAGCGCGCTCTACCGCAAGCTGCGCGCCCGCAACCGCGCCGAGGCGGTCCAGCGAGCGCAGCGCATCGGGTTGCTCGGCTGACGCCGCCGGTCCGCCCTCACCCGTGGCGACGAGGGGGCACCCGGAACACGGGACGTGGCGTATCAGTCATATGGCTGCGAACTCGGGAGCAATAGGGGTGTAGTCGGGCCCGGTGGGTAGGAATGGCAAGGATTTCCTTGCTATCGGCCGTAAACTGCATTGACAGGCCGCGGCCAGGGCCGGACGCCGGCTGAAAGGAGAGAGACGAGCGTGACGATCATGGACGTAGCGCGTCAGGCAGCAGCGCAGCTGATGCTCGTCTCCGCGCCCCGGTGGCCGACCGGCGGCGATGCCGGTTTCTACGAGCCGCCGACCCCGCTGCCCGCCGGCGAGCCCGGCGACCTGATCCGCTCCGAGCGGATCGACGCCTACCTCGCGCCCGGTCTGCGCCTCCGCGCCCGGGCCTGGCGGGTGCTCTACCGCTCGACCTCGGCCACCGGCGAGCCGACCGCCGTCTCCGGGATCGTGCTCGTGCCGCGCGGGCGCAGCCGCGGACCGCGGCCGCTGCTCGGCTACGCGATCGGCACACATGGCATCGGCGATGCCGCGGCACCGTCGCGGCTCATTCCCCGCGGGCTCGACTGGGAGGCCGGCCTGATGGCGATGTGCCTCGCCCGCGGCTGGGCGGTGGCGGCCACCGACTACCAGGGGCTCGGGACCCCCGGCGACCACACCTACATGGTCGGGCGCGCGCTCGGCCCGAATGTGCTCGACTCGATGCGGGCCGCTCGCGCGCTCGTTCCCGAGGATCTGCCCGACGACGGTCCGGCGGCGATCCTCGGCTATTCGGAGGGCGGGGCGGCCGCCGCCTGGGCCGCCCAGTTGCAGCCGACCTACGCGCCCGATGTGCCGCTCGTGGCCGTCGTCGCCGGCGCGGCCGCGGCCGACGTCGAGACGGCGGGACCGAGTCTCGACGGCACGTTCTTCTCGTTCTTCATGGCCTACGGCGGGATCGGCTATGCCGCTGCCTACCCGGAGCTCGACCTCGACTCCTACCTCACCCCGATGGCCCGCGAGCGGATCGGCGACCTGCGCGAGTCGACGATCCTCCAGGCCGTGATGATGGGGCCGCGGTTCATGCACGCCGACGAGCTCACGCAGCCGAACGTGCTCCAGATGCCCGAGTGGCGTCGCCGCCTGCGGGAGAACCGGCTCGGGACGATGGCCCCGGCCGCGCCCGTGCTCCTCCATCACGCTCGCCGCGACCAGATCGTCTCCTTCCACCACAGCGAGGCGCTGCACAGCGACTGGCAGGCCCTCGGCGCCGACGTGCGGCTGTACGTCACCCGTGGCGGGGTCGACCACATCAGCGGCGCGGTCGCCGGTACGCCGGTCGCGCTCGACTGGCTCAGCCGGCGCCTCGGCCGGGGCGCGCAGGTGCAGCCACCGTTGGCGAGCGTCGTCGAGGGCGCCACCCGGGTCGCCGCGGCCTGACCGGCGCCCCCGCCCGCGGGCGCCCAGCTACATCGCCGGCTCGGGCAGCGCGGCCGCCCAGCCGTCGCGCAGGGCGGCGCGGGCGACCTCGCTCCACGGCCCGGTCGCGCCGACTCGGGCGATCGTCCCGAACAGCGCCCCGAGCCCACGGGCCGGCCAGAGATCCTCAGCCGCCAGCCGTCCGCAACGCACGAGCGCGATCAGCTCGGCCGGCCGGTCGAGCAGCCGGTCGCGAGCGGCGATCACCGCTTCGGCGTCGAGCCGGGCGGGCGCCGGGCCGGCGAGATCCCCGAGGCCATGGCGGACGACGGCATCCGCGGTCCCGGCATGATCGGCGCTCAGCCAGCCGAGCTGCTCGAGCGCGGCGGTGAGCGCGTCGAGATCCTCGTCGAGGACGGCCTCGAAGGCCCTAGTGGTCTGTAATTGAAATAGATGGTGATTGTGGGTATGATGAATCATGCGCGCTTCTACCCCTCCCCTGAAGGTCACCGAGCCTCAACGCGAAGTGCTCGAGACGTTGTCGCGGTCACGGACCGCGGCGCACCGTGATGTGCAACGCGCGACGGCGCTGTTGATGGCGGCGGACGGTTTCGCGACGACCCGGGTCGCGAAGGAGATTGGCGTGTCCCCGGCGACGGTCACGAGGTGGCGGGAATGTTTTGAGCGGGATGGCCTGACCGGCTCGGTCAAGGTTCGGCCGGGCCGGGGCCGCAAGCCGTCGATCGGGCCGGAGAAGGTGCAGGAGATCGTCCACGCGACCTTGCATGAGAAGCCGCCCGGGGAGACGCATTGGAGTTGCCGGTCGATGGCCCGGGCGCACGGGGTCTCGCACTCCACGGTCCAGAAGATCTGGGCCGCTCGTGGGCTCAAGCCGCACCGGGTCCAGACGTTCAAGCTGTCGGGCGACCCGCGGTTTGAGGAGAAGCTCGCCGATGTCGTCGGGCTGTACCTGAACCCGCCCGAGCGCGCGATCGTGCTGAGCATGGACGAGAAGTCCCAGATCCAAGCGTTGGATCGCACGCAGCCGTCGCTGCCGATGAAGCCCGGACGGGCGGGGACGATGACCCACGACTACAAGCGCAACGGCACCACGACGCTGTTCGCCGCGCTGGATGTCCTGAGCGGATCGGTGATCGGGCAATGCCTCCCACGCCACCGTCACACCGAGTTCCTGACGTTCTTGCGCACGATCGACCGTGAGGTCCCCACGGGCCTGCAGATCCACTTGATCCTCGATAACTACGCGACCCACAAGCACCCCAACGTCAACGCCTGGCTGGCCAAGCACCCCCGCTTCCACCTCCACTTCACGCCGACCTCCTCGAGCTGGGTCAACATGGTCGAGGGCTTCTTCGCCCAGCTCACCAACAAGGCGATCCGCCGTGGCGCTTTTGCCTCCGTCCCCGACCTGATCGCAGCGATCGATGCCTACCTCACCGCGAACAACACCAACCCCACGCCGTTCACCTGGACCAAGACCGCCGACCAAATCGTGGAGAAAGTCCAGCGCGGACGCGTGACACTCAATGCAATCACCAGCTAAAACGCTGACGCACCACTAGCGGAGGCGGCGACGCGCTCACGGTCGACCTCGCTGCTGGCGCCGAAGTCGAGGATCACGAGGCGCCCGTCGTCGCGCACGAGGACGTCGTCCGGCTGGAGATCGGCGTGGACGACGCCTCGCTGTGCGGCTCCGAGCCCGAACAGCACGAGCAGCGCGGCCGCCCGGTCGCGGTCGGCCGTATCGGCGAGCGGCACGCCGTCGACCCACTCGCTGACGAGCACGTTCTCCTCGGCGAGCCGCGTCACCGGCGCGGGCACGTAGAGATGCGGGTGCTTGCGAAGCGCGCGATGGAAGCGGC
Source organism: uncultured Solirubrobacterales bacterium (assembly GCA_963752905.1). Lineage (GTDB taxonomy): Bacteria > Actinomycetota > Thermoleophilia > Solirubrobacterales > Solirubrobacteraceae > Palsa-465. Next base: position 94,442 of record CAVWAC010000002.1, on the reverse strand, counting down.
GCTGCACGCCGGCCTCGTGCTCGAGGTCGAGCTCGTCGAGCGTGCGCTCGCGAACCTCGGCGAGCACGGCGGCGGTGTCGACAGCGGGGAACGCGGCGCCGAGTGCCGGAGTGAGCCCCTCGAGCAGCGCGAGGTCCTGCCGCACGGATGCGGCGAGTCCGGGCCGGAGCACCTTGACGGCGACGTCATCGCCCTCGAGGCGCCCGCGGTGCACCTGGGCGATCGGGGTGACCGCGACCGGCTCCGGCTCGAGCGCGTCGAGCTCGTCGCTCGGACTCGCGCCCCACGCATCTGTGAGGATCCGCTGCACGCGGTCGAAGGGGATCGGCTCGACGGCCTTGGCCCGTGCGCCGGCAAGCTCGTCGATCAGCGCGTCGCCCCACGGACGAGGGATCCAGCGCGGGTCGAGCGCGTCGTAGGCGCGCGCGAGCGCGAGGCTGCCGTTGGGCGCCGAGCGGGCGAGGCGGAGCGCGACCTGCAGCAGGGTGTCGAGGCGGCGGACGGTGTCGTCGGTCACGGATGGCGAAGGTTCACGGGGGCGACGATGGGTTTCCCGCTGCGGCGCACTCTCAACCCGAATGCGTTGCACGGCCACCACCGATGCGCATAAGGTCGCGCCATGGACACCGACCTGCAGTCCCTGCGCGGCAAGCGCATCCTCATCACCGGTGCGGCGCGGGGGATCGGCGCCGCGCTTGCCCAGCGACTCGCCGCCCACGATGCCCGCCTGGCGCTCGTCGGCCTCGAGCCCGACACCCTCGCCGCCGTCGCCGCGCGCTGCGGCCCGGACACCTTCGTCGCCGAGTGCGACGTCTCCGATGCGGGCGAGGTCCGCCGCGCCATCGATGCCGCCGCCGACGCGCTCGGTGGACTCGACGTCGTGGTGGCCAACGCCGGTATCGCCGCCGGCGGGCCGCTGCGCTCGCAGGATCCGCGCTCGTGGGAGCGTGTGATCGAGATCAACCTGCTCGGGGTGATGTACACCGACCGGGCCGCGCTGCCGCACCTCGAGCGCAGCCGCGGCTATCTGCTCAACATCGCCTCGACCGCGGCCGTCCTGCGCGCGCCGGGGATGAGCGCGTACTGCTCGGCCAAGGCCGGCGTCGAGGCGCTCAGCGACTGCCTGCGAATCGAGATGCTCCCGCTTGGGGTCGACGTCGGCGTCGCCTACTTCCTGTTCCTCAACACCGACATGGTCAACGACGCCGAGCGCGAGATGCCGCTGATGAAGACGGTCAAGGGCGACATGCCGAAGCTGTTCGCGCGGACCTACCCGCTCGAGCCGGCCATCGAGGAGGTCGTCGCCGCGATCGCCGGGCGCCGCCGCCGGGTGTCCTACCCCAAGTGGTTCCTGCGGCTGATGCCGTTGCGCCAGGTGTTCGCCTCGAAGGTGTTCGAGCGCCAGGCGGCCAAGCAGGCGGCGTTCGGGCTCGCCGAGTACGACCGGATGGTGCAGGAGCGTGGAGCGAGCGCGGCGTCGACGACCGAGCGCACGCGGCAACTCAGCGGTCTGTAGCGGCCGGCGCAGGGCGCAGCGTCCGGCGCCCCCGGGCAACGCGTCAGCGCCGGCGCATGATCCACTCGAGCGCGGGCAGCTTGACCGCGTGAGGGAGATAACGGGCGGCCTGCATCGCCGTGCGCACCTGCAGTCCGGGCACAACGACACGCTGACCATGTTCGAGGCCCTGGATCCCGGCCCGCGCGGCCTCCTCGGGCGAGACCCAGGCCGGCTTGGGCACCGCGCTCTCGAACGACTGCCCGCCGTGCACCGACCAGCCGGAGATCTCCCAGAACTCGGTGGTCACCGGGCCGGGGGCGAGCGCGGTCACGGTCACCCCGCGGCCGCGGAGCTCCTGGTGCAGGGCCTCGGAGAAGGTGAGCACATAGGCCTTCGCAGCTGAGTAGCCGGCCGAGTAGGGAAGGGGTTGCATTCCCGCAGTCGAGGCGACATTGAGGATCGCGCCGCGCTTGGCCTTGGTCATCGCCGGCGCGAACGCCGAGCACAGGGCGACGACGGCCTCGACGAGCAGGCGCACCTGCTCGAGCTCGCGGTCGGCGTCGGCGTCGACGAACGGCCCGTTGGTGGCGAATCCCGCGTTGTTGATCAGCACGTCGACGTCGAGTTCGAGCTCGGCGATCCGGCCGGGCAGCCGGCCGCGCGGCGCCGGCTTGCCGAGGTCACAGGCAAGGGCCTCGGCTCGGACGCCATGTTCGGCGGTCAGCTGCCCGGCAAGTTCCTCGAGCTTCTCGCGCCGCCGCGCGACGAGTACGAGGTTGTGCCCACGGGCGGCGAGCTCGTGCGCGATCGCGCTGCCGATGCCGGCCGAGGCGCCGGTGACGAGCGCGGCGGTGTGCGCTGACGGTTTGGGAAGACTCACTGCGGCGAACGCTACCGGCGGCCGTCCCCGCGTGAGCCGGTTGATCGGCTCCCGCGATCGGCCCAGGCGCGTCCCCCCGAACGGGGGGAGATCGTCGTGCCGCGTGTATCCGCGTCACCCCGCGTGCGTAGGGTGAAACGTATGTCCACGACCGCCATCCTCTTTCCCGGACAGGGCAGCCAGACCGACGACATGCGTGACACGGTCGCGCAGTGGCGGCCCGACCTGCTCGAGCTCGTCATCGAGGTCGTCGGCGAGGATCCGTTTCCCCGCGCCGCCGACGGCACGAACTTCGCCCAGCCGGCGATCTTCTGCGCGAGCCTCGCCGGGTGGGCGAGCCTGTTCGAGCCCGACGCGGCGTTCATGGCCGGACACTCGCTCGGCGAGCTGGCCGCGCTCGTCGCCGTCGGGTCGCTCGCCGAGCGCGACGGCCTCGAGCTCGTCGCCCTGCGCGGGCGGCTCATGCACGAAGCGGGGGAGGCGGCCGGCGACGGCGGCATGCTCGCGCTGCTCGGCGCCGGCGCCGCCGAGCACGCGGCCGAGCTCGCCGACGCCCACGGGCTGTCCGTCGCCAACGACAACTCCCCGCAGCAGGTCGTGCTCTCCGGCGCTCGGGCCGCGCTGCCCGAGGCCGCGGCCGGCGCGAAGGCGATCGGACTGCGAGCGATGGAGCTCCCGGTCACCGGCGCCTTCCACTCGCCGATGATGGCCTCCGCCGTGCCCGCGTTCACCGCAGCGCTCGACGCCGTCGAGGTGCACGCGATGCGGGTCCCGGTGATCTCGGCGGTCACCGCCGAGCCGTTCGACGACGTCCGCCGGCGGCTGGCCGAGGCGCTGACGATGCCGGTGCGCTGGCGCGAGACGATGCTCGCGCTGCGGACGCTTGGCGCCGAGCGCTTCGTCGAGGTCGGCCCCGGCCGCGTGCTCACCGGGCTGGCCAAGCGCACCCTGCGCGACGTGGAGCTCATCAGTGCTTGACCAGGCCTTCTCCGAGACGCGCGTTCGCCGGGGCCCGGCGATGCGCCCGGCCCCGCGGATCCGTCCGACCGGTACCCGTCCGGCGGCGATCATGTCCGTGGCCGCCGAGCTGCCGGAGGGACGACTGACGAGCGCCGAGCTCGCCGCGTCGCTCGGCACCAGCGAGGAATGGATCCTCTCGCGGACGGGGATCCGCGAACGCCGGCGCGCCACCCCCGACGAGCGCCTCAGCGACTTCTGCGCGCGGGCGGGCGAGACGGCGCTGCAGCGGGCCGGCGTCGCGGCCGCCGACCTCGACCTCGTCATCGTCGCCACCATCACCGCGGACGAGGTGACGCCGAGCGCCGCGCCGCTCGTCGCCAACGCCATCGGGGCCCGCCGCGCCGGCGCGTTCGACATCGGCGCCGCCTGCACCGGCTTCCTCTCCGGCATGGCCCTGGCCGCGGCCCAGATCGAGAGCAGTCGTGCCGAGCGCGTGCTGCTGATCGGCGCCGATTTCGTCACCCGGATCACCAACTACGAGGACAAGCGAACCGCGCCGCTGTTCGCCGACGGGGCGGGCGCCGCGGTGCTGGGCGCGGCCGACCGCGACGACGGCGCGATCGGCCCGATCGTGCTCGGAGCCGACGGCTCCCACGGCCCGACGCTCACCGCCTCGCACGCCGACCGGCGGCTGGTGATGGACGGGACCGAGGTGTTCCGCCACGCCGTCGCGCGGATGTCGGAGGCGACCGTGGAGGCGGCGGAGCGGGCCGAGATCGATCTCGACAAGGTCGATCTGTTCGTCTTCCACCAGGCCAACGCCCGGATCACGCGCGCGGTCGGTGAGCGGCTTGGCCTCGATCTCGACCGCGTCGTCGACTGCATCGAGTGGCTCGGCAACACCTCGGCGGGGACGCTCCCAATCGCACTGGCGACGGCGGAGCGCGAGGGTCGGTTGCACAAGGGCGCCCACGTGCTGCTGAGCGCGTTCGGCGCAGGCTTCACCTGGGGGGCTGGGGTCATCGAATGGGGAGGGAGCGGCACCGATGCCTGAGTCGCTGGCCGCCCGGGGGTCGGCACTCGTCACCGGTGGCTCGAGGGGCATCGGGGCGGCGATCGCGCGGGCGCTGGCTCAGGACGGCTGGCCCGTCGGGGTCGGCTTCCGCGCCGATCGCGCCGCCGCCGAGGCGATCGTGGCCGAGATCGAGCAGGCGGGCGGACAGGCCGTCGCGCTCGAGGGCGATGTCGCCGACCCGGCCACCGCCGAGGTCCTGTTCACGACTCTCGAGGCCCATTACGAGCGACCCGTCCTCGCCCTCGTCAACAATGCCGGGATCAGCCGGGATGACCTCACGCCGTCGCTGGGCGACGAGGAGTGGGATGCCGTCGTGCAGACCGATCTGAGCGCGGCGTTCCGCATGATGCGCCGGGCGCTCAAGCCGATGCTGCGGGCACGGGCCGGGCGCATCGTCAACATGTCCTCGGTCGTCGGCCTGCGGGCGAATCCCGGCCAGGCGAACTACGCCGCCGCCAAAGCCGGGCTGATCGCGCTGACCCGCACCGCGGCGGTCGAGGTCGCCCGCCGGGGTATCACCATCAACGCCGTCGCGCCCGGGTGGATCGACACCGAGATGACCGCCGGGGTGTCGAAGGACCTGCTCGAGGCCGTGCCCGCCAAGCGGGCGGGGACCCCGGAAGAGGTCGCGGCATGCGTACGCTTTCTCATCTCACCTGACGCGAGCTACGTCACAGGCGCCGTCCTTTCGGTCGACGGCGGGCTCGCAGCCTGAATAACCACCACGCAGAGGAGCAACAGAACATGGCCACAGTCACCACCGAGCAGGTCCAGACCCGCGTCGTCGAGGCGCTCGCCAGCTTTGGTCCAGACGAGGATCAGATCACCCGCGAGGCGACGTTCGAGTCGCTCGACATCGATTCGCTCGATCTCGTCGAGCTCGCCCAGATCGTCGAGGACGAGTACGGCGTCGTGCTCAAGGGCGAGGACATGAAGGAGCTGAAGACCGTCGGCGACGTTATCGATCTGATCACGGCGCGCGCATCGGCGTGAGGAAGCGAGTCGTCATCACCGGCCTCGGGGCGGTCACCCCGCTCGGGGTCGGCGCGATCACGCTCCACGAGCGGTGGGCGGCGGGACAGTGCGGCATCGTCGACGGCGCCGGAGCGTGCACCGACTTCGAGCCCAAGGAGTTTCTGTCGGTCAAGGAGACCCGGCGGCTCGACCGCTTTTCGCAGCTGGCCGTGGTCGCTGCCGGTGAGGCATTGGAGCAGGCCGGATGGATTCCTCAGCTGCCGTATGACGCGATGCGCATCGGGTGCATCGTCGCCACCGGTATCGGTGGCATTCAGACGGTCGAGGCTCAACACGACGTGATGCGCGATCGCGGCGCCAAGATGGTCTCGCCGCTCGGCATCCCGCAATACATGCCCAATGCCGGCGCGGCCGCGGTCTCGATGAAGTACGGGCTGCGGGGACAGATGTACGGCATCGTCTCGGCCTGCTCGAGCGGCGGTCACGCGATCGGCTCGGGGCTGCGGATGATCCAGTACGGCGATGCCGACGCCGCCCTCGTCGGCGGCGCCGAGGCCACGCTCACCGCGTTCGGCTACGCCTGCTTCAACGCGATGCAGGCCCTGTCGCCGACGGGCATGTCCCGTCCCTTCGACGCCCGGCGCGACGGCTTCGTGATGGGCGAGGGCGCGGGCATGCTCGTGCTCGAGGAACTCGAGGCCGCGCAGGCACGCGGCGCGACCATCCTCGGCGAGGTGATCGGCTATGGGTCGACCTCCGACGCCTATCACCTCACCGCCCCCGACCCGAGCGGCGAGCCCGCGGCCCGGGCCATCGAGCTCGCGCTCGCCGACGCCGCGGTGACCGCCGACGACATCGCCTACATCAACGCGCACGGCACCTCGACCCAGCTCAACGATGCCGCCGAGACGGTCGCCATCAAGCGCGCCCTCGGCGAGGAGCGGGCGAAGCAGATCCCGGTCTCCTCGACGAAGTCGGCGATCGGGCACCTGCTCGGCGCCGCCGGCGCCGTCGAGGCCGTGGCCACCGCCCGCACGCTGAGCACCGGGGTCATCGCGCCGACCCTCGGCTACGAGGAGCCGGACCCCGAGCTCGATCTCGACTACGTGCCCGGAGAGGCCCGCTCGCTGGCGAGGAACGGATCCGCCCCGGTGGCGATCTCCAACTCGTTCGCGTTCGGTGGCCACAACGTCACCCTCGTCTTGCGCGGAGCCCGATGACCGCCACCGCCGTCCGTCAGCCCGCCCCGCGGCTCCACCCGATGGAGCGGCTCGAGGCACTGTGCGATCCCGGCACCGTGCAGGTGCTGCGCTCACGCGTGGTTTCGCCGCGCATGGGCGAGCGCGCGGTGCCCGGCGACGGCGTGCTCGGCGCGACCGGCCTCGTCGACGGCCGGCCGGTGGCCTGCTACGCGCAGGACGGCAGCTACCTCGGCGGATCGCTCGGCGAGCGACACGCCGACACGATCGTGCGCGTCCTGGGGATCGCCGCCCGGGCGCGGATCCCCGTCGTCGCCTTCGTCGAGTCGGGCGGGGCCCGGATGCAGGAGGGCACCGCGGCGCTCGCCGGCTATGGCCGGATCTTCCGTCAGAGCGTCGCCCTCACCGGTGTCGTTCCCCAGATCTCGGTCGTGTCCGGGGCGTCGGCCGGCGGTGGCGCGTACTCACCCGCCCTCACCGACCTCGTCCTGATGACCGAGGACGCCGCGATGTTCCTCACGGGACCGGGGGTCGTGCGCGAGGCGCTCGGCGAGGAGATCGATGCCGCCGCGCTCGGCGGCCCCCGGGTCCATGACCGCAACGGCGTCTGCCATCTCGTCGAGGCCGACGAGCTGAGCGCCGCCCGGCGCGTCCGCGAGCTGCTCGCCTATCTGCCCTCCGCGGGCGGCCAAACGCCGCCGCGAGCGCTCTCGCGGGACCCGGAGCTGCCCGATCCCGGCGCCGTCGTGCCCGACGAGTCCCGGCGCGCCTATGACGTCCGTGACGTCGTCCGCGCCGTCGTCGACCGGGGCTCGCTGCTCGAGATCTGGCCGCGCTGGAGCCGCAACGTCGTCACCGCGTTCGCGCGGCTCGACGGGCGCCCGGTGGCGATCGTCGCCAACCAGCCGAAGTACCTCGGCGGCGTGCTCGACGCCGAGGGCTCGGAGAAGGCGGCCCGCTTCGTCGGCCTCGCCACCGGCTTTGGCCTGCCGCTCATCGCGCTCGTCGACACACCGGGCTTCATGCCCGGCAGCCGCCAGGAGCAGGCCGGTGTGATTCGCTACGGCGCCTCGCTCGTGCGGGCCTTCGCCGCCGCCCCGGTGCCCAAGTTCACCGTCGTCCTGCGCAAGTCGTACGGTGGCGCGTACATCACCATGAACTCCCGTGACCTCGGCTCCGACCTCGTGCTCGCCTGGCCCCAGGCTGAGCTCGGCATCATGAGCGCGCGCGCCGCGGTCGGCATCGTCAACCGCCGCGAGCTGCGTGTGGCCGGCGACGACGAGCAGGATGACCTCCGCGACCGGCTCGCCGCCGCCTACGCCGAGGAGCATCTCCAGGCCGCAGCCGCCGCCGAGGGCGGCTTCGTCGACGAGATCATCGACCCGGCCCAGACCCGTGCCCGGCTCGCCGCCGCGCTCACCACCCTGGCGGGCGCCGCGCCGTGACGCTGGCCGGCAAACGGCTCCTGATCACCGGGGTGATCACCAAAGACTCGATTGCCTTCCACGCCGCCGCCCAGGCCCAGCGTGAGGGCGCGAGCGTGCTGCTCACGAGCTTCGGACGGGCCCGGCGGCTGACCGAGCGCGCCGCCCAGCGCCTGCCCGAGCCCGCGGACGTGCTCGAGCTCGACGTCAACCGCCCCGAGGACCTCACCGCGCTCACCGAGACGCTGCGTGAGCGCTGGGGCGCGGTCGACGGGGCCCTGCACGCAATCGCCTTCGCCCCCGAGGACGCGCTCGGCGGCCACTTCATGACCGCGCCGGCCGAAAGCGCCGCCGTCGCCTTTCAGACGAGCGCGTTCTCGTTCAAGGCCCTCGCCGTCGCTCTGCAGCCGCTGATGACCGCGGGCGGCAGCCTCGTCGGGCTCGACTTCGACGCCTCCGTGGCCTGGCCGATCTACGACTGGATGGGGGTGGCCAAGGCGGCGCTGGAGTCGGTCTCGCGCTACCTCGCCCGCGACCTCGGCCCGCACGGCATCCGGGTCAACCTCGTCGCCGCCGGCCCGCTCGGCACGCTCGCCGCCCGCTCGATCCCCGGCTTCGAGCGCCTCGCCGAGCTGTGGCGGCTCCAGGCCCCGCTGGGCTGGGACGTCGAGGACCCGGTGCCGGTCGCCGACGCGATCTGCTTCCTGCTCAGCGACCGCGCCCGGGCGATCAGCGGCGAGATCCTCCACGTCGACGGCGGCTTTCACGCCGTCGGCGCGCCGGTCGAGCTGCCCTGAACGCGCCCGGGCTGAGCTGCGCGGGCCCGCCCGCCGGCGGCGTGCTGAACACGTCCGTCTCGATGCCCGCCTACGATCGAAGCGGCGATTTCGTCCAATCGGCGGACGGAATTGCCGTCTCGATCCGCCGCCGGGCACGAGACGGCGATTTTCGCGCGCGGCGGCGCAACCCGGGCAGCCCCTACGCTGACAGTCATGGAGCGCTGGCTCGAGCGTGAACGCAACGTGCGGATCTGCGCGCTGCTCGGCGCGGTCACGATCGCCTTCTCGAGCATCCTCGTCCGGCTGAGCCACGCTTCGCCGTCGACGGCGGCGATCTTCCGGTGCCTCTACGCCCTGCCGATCCTCGGCCTGCTCGCCTACCTCGAGGACCGCCGCTTCGGCCGCCGCCCCGTCGCGCAGCGGATCCCGGCCGTGATCGCCGGGCTGTTCTTCGCCACCGACCTGATCCTCTGGCACCACTCGATCGGCGACGTCGGCGCCGGCCTGGCCACGGTGCTGGCCAACATCCAGGTCGTGCTCGTGCCGCTCGTCGCCTGGGCGATCCTCGCCGAACGCCCCGGCCGCCAGGTGCTCGCCGCGCTCCCGCTCGCGCTGCTCGGTGTGATCTTCATCTCCGGCGCGCTCGAGCACGGTGCCTACGGCCGCGACCCGACGCGCGGCACGGTGTTCGGCCTCGGCGCCGGGGTGGCCTACGTCGGCTTCCTGCTCCTGCTCCGCCGGGGCGGCGCCGATCTGCGCCGGCCGGCCGGGCCGCTGTTCGACGCCACCGCGGTCGCGACGGTCGCCTGCATCATCGCCGGCGAGGTGATCGGCGACGCCCACCTCGTGCCGACGTGGCCGAGCGCAGGATGGCTCGTCACCCTCGCGCTCACCTCGCAGGTCGTCGGCTGGCTGCTCATCACCATCTCGCTGCCGCGGCTGCCGGCCGCGCTCACCTCGTTGCTGCTCACCGTGCAGCCGGTCGGCTCGGTCGTCCTCGGCGCGCTCATCTTCGCCGAGGCGCCGAGCGGCCTGCAGCTCGTCGGGGTCCTGCTGGTGATCGCCGGGCTGCTGTCCGCGACCCGGCCGCGGCGGCGCCCGGCCTACGCGATCGCCGGCGCCTCGGGCAGCCGTTCGAGCGCGGCGTCCATGTCGGCCTCGGAGAACTCGGGGTCCTCGAGCTTGCCGGCCAGGAAGGCGTCGTAGGCGGCCATGTCGAAGTTGCCGTGCCCGCACAGACCGAACAGGATCACCCGCTCCTCGCCGGCCTCGCGCGCGGCCTCGGCCTCGACGATCGCCGCACGGATCGCGTGCGCGGGCTCGGGCGCCGGGATGATCCCCTCGGCCCGCGCGAACCGCACCGCCGCGGCGAAGATCTCGTTCTGGCCGTAGGCGCGGGGCTCGATCAGCCCCGCCTTGACCAGCCCGCACACCATCGGTGAGTCGCCGTGATAGCGCAGCCCGCCGGCGTGGACGGGCGGCGGCACGAAATCGTGGCCGAGGGTGTACATCGGCATCAGCGGTGTGAGCCCGGCGGTGTCACCGTAGTCGTAGCGATACACGCCGCGGGTCAGGGTCGGACACGCGGACGGCTCGGCGGCCACGAAGCGGGTCTTGAGGTTGCCGCGCAGGACCTCGCGGATGTAGGGGAAGGTGAGCCCGGCGAAGTTCGATCCGCCGCCGACGCAGGCGACGACGACGTCGGGCTGCTCGCCGGCCATCGCCATCTGGGCGATCGCCTCCTGGCCGATCACGGTCTGGTGCAGGCACACGTGGTTGAGCACCGATCCGAGCGAGTAGTTCGTGTCCTCGCGCTGGGCGGCGATCTCGACCGCCTCGGAGATCGCGATGCCGAGCGAGCCGGTGGGATGGCTCGCGTTTGCGCGCCCGGCGGCGGTGAGATCGCTCGGTGAGCGGTGGACGGTCGCGCCCCAGGTCTGGATCATCGAGCGGCGGTAGGGCTTCTGGTCGTAGCTCGAGCCGACCATGAACACCTCGCACTCGAGCCCGAACAGCGAGCAGGCGAAGGCGAGCGCGGAGCCCCACTGGCCGGCGCCCGTCTCGGTCGTGAGCTTGGTGATCCCGGCCTGGGCGTTCTCGTAGGCCTGGGCCACCGCCGTGTTGGGCTTGTGCGAGCCGGCCGGTGAGGTGCCCTCGTACTTGAAGTAGATCCGCGCCGGGGTGTCGAGCTCACGCTCGAGCCGCCGCGCGCGATACAGGGGAGTGGGGCGCCAGAGCTTGTAGGCCTCACGCACCGCCTCGGGGATCTCGATCTCCGGCTCCGGCGAGACCTCCTGCATGATCAGGTTCATCGGGAACAGCGCGCTGAGATCCTCGGGGCCTGCCGGCTGCTTGGTGCCGGGGTGCAGCGGCGGCAGCGGCTCGCCGGGCAGCTCCGGCAGCAGGTTGATCCAATGGGTGGGGATCTCGTCTTCGGAAAGCAGAAATTTCACCGACTGCTCGCTCATTGTTCACCTCGTGCGTCGTCGTCCAGACTGGTTCGCCACCCTACCTGAACAGATCCTCTGATTCCGGGCGGACGAGGGCCTGCGCCCCGGGGCCGTCGTCGGCGATGACGTGCCGGCTTGCGCCTCGGATCACGACGACCGGGAGGCGGCCGTCCTTGCTGCGGGCGAGATCGGCCGCCGCGGCGAGCTGATCGGCCACGGCGATCCAGGTCGCCTGAAGCTCGCGGCCGGCGTAGTCGGTGCGTCCGCGCCAGTCCTCGAGCGGGGCGAGCCCAGCGCAGCCGATCGCCACCTCGCACTGGCCGTGGCGCCACGCCCGCCCGAAGGAGTCGGTGACGAGCACCGCCGGGTCGACGCCGGTCAGCTCCCGCAGTCGGCGGCGCAGCTCGCGGGCGGAGCGGTCGGGGTCCCGGGGCAGCGTGAGGAGCTGGTCGTGGCCGGCGAGGTTGGAGGCGTCGACGCCTGCGTTCGCGCACACGAAGCCGTGGTGGGTGACGCAGATGAGCACGCCACGCTCGGCGCGGAGCACCTCCCGGGACTCGTCGAGCACGACCTGGACGTGACGTGGGTCCTTATCGAGCCGCGCGGCGAGTTCGCGGGCCCGCGGGCCGGCGGTCACCGCGCCGATCGTCCGGATGCATCCCTCGGCCTTGGAGATGATCTTGTGCGCGACGGCGACGACATCGCCGGCGGTGAGCCCGGCCCGCACGAGCGCCGGTGCGGCGAGCGCTGCGATGTCGGCTCCCGGCTCGATCTCCGGGAGTCCCGGGACGGCGAGCGCGGTGAGCCCCTCCACGGCTGCCACTAACCGCGGCTGCGGCTGAGCTGCGAGAGCATTCCGCGGGTATGGGCCGAGCCACCGTGCCGGGCCTCGAGCTGCGTCCCGAGCTCGGCCAGGTCCTCGGGGGTGTCGATGTCGAGCGCGAGCGAGCTGACCTCGACGACCTCATGGTCGATGCCGGCGGTCGCCGCGGCCTGGGCGTGGCGCTGGCAGCTGCCGGGCCCGAACGACGGCGTGAGCGTGTTCGGCGGGCTGAGCAGCAGCGCGTTGGTCCCGGTGCCGTGGCGGTCGGGGACGATCACGACCGACGGCCGGGGTCCGATTCCGCGCGCGATCAGCCGGTCGACCTCGTCCGGGTCGAGCATCGGACAGTCGCCGGGCACGAGCAGCACCTGGTTGTAGTCGTGCTCGAGCGCGTCACGGATCCCGATCTCGGCGGCGGCGTTGTGACCACGGCCGGTGTCGTCGAGCACGCGTGCGCCGTAGCCGCCGGCGATCTGCTGGGCGCCGTTGTCACGGGAGATCACGAGGACCTCGTCGACCGACTTGGCGCGGCGCAGCGCGACGAGGACATCGGAGAACATCGCCTCGGCGAGCGCGCGGCGCGGGCCCGGGGTGAGCTCCTCGGACAGCCGCTGCTTGGCGTCCGAGAAGCTCTTGATCGGCAGGACGGCGAGCGTGGTCACGGCGCCCACACGCTATCCGGTGGCCAGGGCCTCGGCGAAGGCGAGCGTCCGGGCGGCGACCTCGCGTCGCCGCTCGGGGGTGTCGAGCCGGACGTCGCAGTGGAGCATCGGGAGCGAGCCGCCCCGTTCGTCGGCGACGAGCCCGTCGATGACGCCCTCGTAACCGGCGGCGATCCCCTCACTCGAGAGCGGCAGGCCGCGCCACTCCAGGAAGGCGGCGGTCGGGCCCTTGACGACCGCCCCCCCGACAAGCGGGCTGACGGCGACGATCGGCGCGCGGCTCGCCGCGAGCGCGTCGAGCATGCCGCGGACGGCGAGGATCGGCCCGATCGAGATGACCGGGTTGGAGGGACCGATGACGATCGCGCGGGCGCCGGCGAGCGCCTCGAGCACCTCCGGGGTCGGCCGGGCCGCGTTCGCGCCGCGGAACTCGACGTCACGCACGGGACCCTCGCCGCGGGTCCGGATCATGAACTCCTGCAGTGGCCACCAGCGGTCCTGGGCGAGCACCCGCGTGCGCACGGGCAGATCGCTCATCGGCAGGACCCGGGCGCCGACGCCGAGCGCGGTGCAGATCGCGGCCTGGGCGTCGGTGAGGCGGCCGCCGGCCTGCAGGCGCCGGGCACGGTTGATCGCGATGGCGAGGTCCCGGTCGCCGAGGTTGAACCACACCTCGGTGCCGAGATCGCGCAGCCCGTCCATGACCGTGAAGCTGTCGCCATACAGCCCCCACCCGCGCTCGTCGATCCGGTCGGCGAGCCAGAAGGTGATGAGGTCGGGATCGGGCGAGACGTAGCTGCCGTAGATCTCGACGTCGTCGCCGGTGTTGCCGATGACGACGAGCTCGTCCGGGCCCGTGACGTCGAGCATCCCGCGAGCCAGCTTCGCACCGCCGGTCCCCCCGGCAAGGACGACGACCGAGCCGCTCAACCGCTCGTCAGCCCGGTGATCTTGATCCCGGCGCGGGCCTTGTTGCGGACGTTGATCGAGATGATCAGCGGCGTCAGCTGCTCGACGATGCGGGCGAGCTCGAGCGGGCCGCAGTCGACGGCGCGCAGCCCCGGGATCCGCCCGACGAGCTCGGCGACGCGCTCCTTGTCGGCCCGCTTGTCGCCGCACACGAGCACGTCCTCGTCGAGCTCGTGGTCGAGATCGGTGAGTAGCGCGGCGCTCACGGTGTGAAAGGCGGAGACGACGCGGACGCCCTCGGGGGCCATCTCCTGGGCCTGTTGGGCGGCCGAGCCCTGCCAGACGCCGAGTGTCCGTGTCGCCTTGCCGCTCACCGCGGCGGCGAGTGGCACGGTCGCGTCGATCAGCAGCTGGCCCTCGCGCAGGGCCCCTTTGAGGTTGGTCAGCGTCTCGGACTGGTTGCGAAAGGGGACGCTGAGGATGACGGTCTCGGCCTGCCTGACGGCGTCCTCGTTCTGGAGTCCCGAGAACGTGCCGTCGGGCACCTGGGCCTCGGCCCGGCCGACCGCCTCCCCGGCGCGATGGGAGTCGCGCGAGCCGATGACGATCGGGACGCCCTCGCGGCCGAGGCGCAACGCGAGGCCGAATCCAAGCGCGCCGGTTGCGCCGACGATGCAGACCGGTTCAGTCATGGCGGGGGAGTGTAGGCGCCGGTCGGTCCGGTACGCTCCGCGGCGATGAGTTCCCTGGCGAGGCGGGCGATGGCCACGATCACGCTTGCCTCCGTCCTGATGCTGCTCCCCGCGGTGGCCCCTGCCTCCGCGCCGGTCGACCCTGCCCATCGTCCGCTCGTCGTCCGCTCGAGCTCGATGCTCCAGAACGGCCAGCAGATCGTCTGGAGCGTGCGGCTCACCACGCCGTTCTCGCCGAGCGACCTCGCCAAAGACGGGCGCACACTGTGCCTACTCGTCGAGCGGGTCAACCGCAGCGTCTCCGGCGTCGCCTGCGTCGCGCCCCCACCGAAGGGGCGACGCGCCCCGGTGCTCGTCTACCAGCACATCACCGTGGACGGCCGCGGGCCCGGCCACGTGATCGACGCGACGGTGACGCGCAGCGCGACCGATCAGCTGAGCGCGTCGTTCCTGCCCGGTCAGATCAGCGTCGGCTATGCGCCGATGCGCTGGCAGGTGCTCACCACACTCGCGGCCGCCAAATGCCTGCCGGTGCCGGCATCGAGCACCGCGCAGTTCTGCGCGAGCTACTTCCCGGGCAGCCCGGCGCTGCTCAAGCTCCACAGTCCCGTCCCCGTCGGCTGCGTGGCCGCCGGCAGCTCGTTCGTCTCCCACGGTCCGGCCAACCGGCGGGAGATCGCGCTCACCTTCGACGACGGCCCGTGGTACGACACGCCGCAGTTCCTCAACATCCTCGAGCGCAAGCACGTTCCGGCGACGTTCTTCCAGATCGGCGAGCAGGTGGCGCAGTACGGGCCCGCGGTCGACCGCCGGATGCTCGCCGACGGCGACATCATCGGCGATCACACCTGGAACCACGCCGACGTGGCCGGCGACGGGGCGTTCGCCGCGAGCGAGATCACCCGGACCGCGGCGGCGATCCGCCACCTCACGGGCTTCACGCCCTGCCTGTTCCGCGCGCCCGGCGGCGCGGTCAGCTCCGCGCTCATCGCCGATGCCCGCAGCCTCGGTTTCATCACCATCCAGTGGGACATCGATCCGCGCGACTGGGCGCTCCCGGGAACCGGCGCGATCTACGGCAACGTCGTGGGCAACGCACACAACGGCGCGATCGTCATCCAGCACGACGGCGGCGGCTACCGCGGCGAAACGCTCGCCGCGCTGCCAGGCGAGATCGACACCCTGCGCGCCCGGGGCTACACGTTCGTGACCATCCCGCAGCTGCTCGGGCTTCGACTCATCTATAAGTAAGGGCCATGAGCCCCATGCCCAGCCGCGTCCGGATCCGAGAGGTCGGGCCGCGCGACGGCTTCCAGAACGAGCCGGAGATTCTGCCCACCGCCCGCAAGGTTGCGCTCATCGAGATGCTCGGCCGCAGCGGCCTCGAGCGGATCGAGGTGACGAGTTTCGTCCGCCCCGACGTGATCCCCCAGCTCGCCGACGCCGAGGCCGTGCTCGAGGCCGTCGAGCTCCCCGACACGGTCGCGGTCACCGTGCTGATCCCCAACGAGAAGGGGCTCGAGCGCGCGCTGCACCACCGCGATCGCTTTCAGGAGATCAACGGCTTCCTATCGGCCTCCGAGACCCACAACCTCAAGAACGTCGGCCGCTCCGTGGGGGAGTCGCTCGAGGGGCTGCACCGGACCTTCGGGCGGGCGCTCGCCGAGGGCCTGCGCTGCGAGGGGGTCATCTCGACCTCGTTCGGCTGTCCCTACGAGGGGCACGTGCCGGTCGGGCGGGTGCTCGGCATCGCCCGCAGCCTCGCCGACGCCGGCGCGAGCGAGATCGGCTTCGGCGACACGACCGGGATGGCGAATCCGCTCGCGGTCCGCGAGTTCTTCACCGCCGCCGCCCGCGAGCTCGCGGGCGTCGAGCTGACCGCCCACTTCCACAACACCCGCGGCCAGGGCCTGGCCAACGTGCTCGCCGCGCTCGAGGCGGGGGTGGAGAGCTTCGAGTCGAGCTTCGGCGAGCTCGGCGGCTGTCCGGTCCCGGCCGGTGCGACCGGGAACATCGCCACCGAGGACCTCGTCTCGATGCTCCACGAGATGGGCATCGAGACCGGCGTCGACCTCGCGGCGCTCCTCGACGCCTCGCGCGCAGCGCAGAAGATCCTCGGCCGGCCGCTCGGCAGCCACGTCCTCACCGCGGGTCCGGTTCACTGGGAGACCTCTTCGGCATGAGCGACATCGACCACTCCCAGCTGCTCGACGACGCCGTCGCCCGTGCCCGGGCGGGCGGTCCCGAGCGCCACCGTGAGAAGGCGGCCGAGCAGGAGAAGCTGCCGGTGCGCGACCGTGTCGCCCGGCTGCTCGATCCGGATTCGTTCGTCGAGGACGGCCTGCTCGCCAGCTGGGAGCAGGACGGGCTCGGGGCCGAGGGTGTCGTCACCGGGATGGGGACGGTCGGCGGTCGTCCGGTCGCCGTGATGGCCAACGACCCGACCGTCAAGGCGGGCTCGTGGGCGCCCCGCACGGTCGAGAAGATCCTTCGCATCCAGGAGCGGGCGCTCGCGCTGCGCGCCCCGCTCGTCTACCTCGTCGACTCCGCCGGGGCCCGGATCAACGAGCAGGTGCAGATGTTCCCCGGCCGGCGCCACGCCGGGCGCATCTTCTTCAACCAGGTCCGACTGTCCGGGGTCGTGCCGCAGGTCTGCGTGCTGTTCGGCCCGAGTGCCGCCGGCGGCGCCTACATCCCCGCGTTCTGCGACATCGTGATCATGCGGGACGGCAACGCCTCGATGTACCTCGGGTCGCCGCGGATGGCCGAGATGGTGATCGGCGAGAAGGTCTCACTCGAGGAGATGGGCGGCGCGCGGATGCACACCTCCAAGAGCGGCTGCGGCCACGTGCTCGTGCGCAGCGACGAGGAGGGCGTCGACTTCGCCAAGCGCTATCTCGGCTACTTCCCGAGCAACTTCACCGAGTCGCCGCCGACCGCGCCGCCGTCGCCCCCGGCTAGCGACCGGCCGATCCGCGAGCTGATCCCGCTCGACGAGAACAAGCCGTTCGACATGCGCGAGCTGTTGGAGAGCCTCGTCGACGCCGACTCGCTGCTCGAGGTCCATGCGCGCTGGGCCAAGGAGGTGATCGTCGCCTACGCGCGGCTCGAGGGCCGGGTGGTCGGAATCGTCGCCAACCAGCCGAAGGTCAAGGGCGGAGTGCTGTTCGTCGACTCGTCGGATAAGTGCGCGCGGTTCATCCAGACCTGCAACGCCTTCAACATCCCGCTCCTGTTCCTCGCCGATGTGCCCGGCTTCATGATCGGCACCCAGGTCGAGCGCGAGGGCATCATCCGCCACGGCGCGAAAATGATCAGCGCCGTCTCCGAGGCCAACGTCCCCAAGCTGTCGGTGATCGTCCGCAAGGCCTACGGCGCCGGGCTGTACGCGATGGCCGGACCGGCGTTCGATCCCGATTGCTGCCTCGCGCTGCCGACGGCCTCGATTGCCGTGATGGGGCCGCAGGCGGCGATCAACGCCGTCTACTACAACCAGCTGCAGGCGATCGAGGATCCCGAGGAGCGGGCGACGCGGACCGCGCAGCTGCGCCAGGAGTACGCCGAGGACATCGACATCCTCCACCTCGCCTCCGAGCTCGTCATCGACGCGGTGATCCAGCCCGAGGTGCTGCGGACCGAGCTCGTGCGGCGCTTCAACCTCGCCGAGGGCAAGCTCCGCGAGTGGCCGGACAAGCACAACCCGGTGACGCCGGCCTAGCGAGAATCCGGGGTCGGCGGCGCCGCGGACGCCGGTTGCGCGGGGATCGCGTCGCCGCCCCGTGCCCGGGCGAGATAGCCATCGATGGCGTCGACGAGCAGCAGCCCGAACTGCATGGCCGCGTCGATGCTCTCCGGGTCGAGGTGATCCGCGGTGTCGGCCGGGCGGTGTGAATCAGGGGCCAGGCCGCGGGCGTCGAGGCAGCCGATCGTGATCGCCGGCAGTCGCCGCTGAATCGCGGGATAGACGGGGGAGACGCCGCGCCCCCGGTGCGGACGGGCGCCGAGGTGAGCCTCGTCGGCGGCGATGGAGGCGCTGAGCCGCCGCAGGGGCGCGGCGGTGCCGAGCGGGAGAAAGGCGCCGTCGCTTCGCCACCACGCCGGCCGGCCGCGGCCGCACGCGGCGACGCCGACGATCACCGTGTTGGCGCGTGTGCGCTCGCTCCGGTGGGACCGCAGGTAGCGCTTCAGGCCGATCGCGCCGGGATCGCCCGCCCCCTGGAGCACGAGCTCGACGTCGGCGTGGGCGGGTGGCGCGGCGGCGAGCGCGCGGGCAAGCGCGGCGGCGACGGCGGTGCCGCTGCCGTTGTCCCCGGCCCCGGGTGCCACCGAGCTGGTGCCGAGCTCGAGCAGCGCCGCGAGTGCCACCACGAGCACGATCGTCGGCGGCAGCTGCACCGCCCCGATGACCGTGCCCTTGCTGCCCTCGACCCGGAGCACGGAGGTCACGAGCAGCCAGGCGAGCATCAGCGCCAGCCAGCCGGCCCAGCCCGGCGAGAGGCCGCCGGTGCGCCGGGCCAGCCAGGCGGCGGCGGCGCGCGGGCGGGCGTAGACGACGCCGACCCGGCCGGCGTCGTAGTTGGCGGTGATGATCAGCCGCACGGGCTTCGACGGCGAGTCGGCCGGGTGAGGGTCGCCGGCGCCCGACCCCCGGGGGCGCGGCGTCGCGATCACGTTCTGGCTCGCCCGCTCGGCGGTAAGCCGCCGGCCGAGGGAGAAGCCGAGCTGGCTGTCGAAGATGACCGAGACGAGCGCGATCAGGACGAGCGCCGCACCCACCGTCGGTGACCCGACCGCGACCAGGCCCCCCGCGAGGCCGAGCAGCACGTGCCAGGCGTGGGCGAGCGCCCAGTTGGGGCGGCACCAGAACGGCTCGACGCGGACGTCCTGACCGGCGAGCGAGAGCTCGTCGGCCAGCCGCCGGGCCGCGCGGCGCTCGGCGTCGGAGCCGGCGACGCGAGCGTCGAAGCCGGACAGGATGGCGGCGAGGTCGGGGCTGGCCATGCGGCGAGCATCATGGCAAGGGGCGGGGCGGCGGCGCGCCCTCTCCGGCGCCCGTCCGATAGAACCGGCGACATGACCCCCGAGGACGAGCAGGAGCTCCTGGGCGTGGCCCGCGAGGCGGCCAGCGCCGCTGCCGCGGTGCTCGTCGAGCGCTTCGGGCAGCGCGCCCTGGGCGTCCACGCCAAGTCGACGCCGACTGATCTCGTCTCCGACGCTGACCTCGCCGCCGAGTCGGCGATCCGCACCGTGCTCGGGGAGCGGCGGCCGGGAGACGGCATTCTCGCCGAGGAGGGCGGCAGCAGCGACGGCGGGTCGGTGCGCTGGATCGTCGATCCCCTTGACGGGACGATCAACTTTCTCTTCGGCATCCCCGCGTACGCGGTCAGCGTCGCCTGTGAGGACGCCGGCGGGGCGATCGCGGGGGTCGTCCTCGACCCGATGCGCGGGGAGTGCTTCACCGCCACCCGGTCCGGCGCGCCGGAATGCAACGGCGAGCCGATCGCGGCCTCGGGACGTGAGGAGCTCGCGACCGCGCTCGTCGCGACCGGGTTCGCCTACGACGCCGCGGTGCGCGCCCGGCAGGCCGAGGTCGCGATGCGCGTGCTGCCGCGGGTGCGGGACATCCGCCGGATCGGCGCGGCCGCGCTCGATCTCGCCTGGTGCGGCTGTGGGCGCTTCGACGGCTACTACGAGCGCGGCGTGAAGCCGTGGGACTGGTCGGCGGGCGCGCTCGTCGCCCGCCGGGCGGGGATGGCCGTGCGCGAGCTGCCGCCCACCGAGGCCGAGCCGTCCGGACTCGTGGTCGCGCCCCCCGCGCTGATCGACGAGCTGTACGGGCTCGTCGCCGGCTAGCGCCGCGGACCGCCTGACCGTCCTGCCGCGCCGAGTGAGAAACTAGACTGCGCTGGCCCGCGGCGGTGGTGGAACGGTAGACACGATGCCCTCAAAAGGCATTGTCCTTCGGGACGTGGGGGTTCGAATCCCCCCCGCCGTATGACCGGTCTCGAGTCCGCTGGTGCTACGCCGCCGCCGGCTCGGGCGGGGGAGAGGCGGAGGACCCGGCCTTGCCGCGCCGCCCGACCTGGTCTTTGGGAACCTCGACCTCGACGTTCCAGCCCTGAGCGAAGCCGATCATCGCGAACACGATGAGCAGGATCTGGATCGGCGCGAGCAGCAGCGTGAGCAGGCCGAGGGTGTCCGGGCCGAGCCCGTGACCACCGAAGATCGAGTCGGGCGCGCTGAAGGCGGCGTGATTGCGGTCGAACCAGCTCGTACCGGCGACCCCGGTGCCGGCGATGACGGCGAGGATCAGCAGCAGAATCGCCATCGCCGCGGCGAGCGGCAGCAGGCCCCGGTTCCAGCGGGCGATGTACCACGCCATGACCACGTAGAGGATCGCCCAGACGAAGTTGATCGGCTTCATGCCCTCGAGCTTGCTCCAGCCGCCGAGAGTGATGAGCAACATCACGCCAGCGGAGACGAGAAGCAGCACGACCACGATCATCTTCGTCGCGTGGCTGCCTGGCTTATGCCGGTTGGGATAGTCGACCGTGTAGCCGGGACGCAGATTCCGGACCGGAGGCACGCCGCGGACCATACATTCTGCACGCACGCCGTGCTGCAGTTCTTGCGCCGCGGCTGCGCGTCGAGTCCCGGCCTACAATCGCCCTGCGCGGCTCCCGACCGCGTGGACGCTCCCGCGGGCGTGGCGAAATTGGTAGACGCGCCGGCTTTAGGTGCCGGTGGGCTTTGCCCTTGGGGGTTCGAGTCCCTCCGCCCGCACCTCCGCCCGCACTCTCCACCGGACGAACCCCCGCGAGTCCGAGACGCGAAGCAGGGGAGACAGGACTCGAACCTGCAACCCCCGGTTTTGGAGACCGGTGCTCTACCAATTGAGCTACTCCCCTTCGCGCGCGAGTGGAGTCTAGACATCATTTCACCGCCTGCTCCTCCGGTCCCGGCACCACGTAGGATCGGCACCCGATGATCTTCCACACCGTCTACCGCACCTTTCAGACCGAGCGGCGCCGCGAGTTCGTCCGCATCACCGAGGACGTGGCCGAGGCCGTGCAGGACGCCGGGATCTCCGAGGGGATGGTGCTCGTCTCGGCGATGCACATCACCGCCGGGGTGTGGATCAACGACGACGAGCCGGGGATCCAGGCCGACGCGCTCGAGTGGCTCGACAAGCTCGCGCCCCCGAGCTGGAGCGAACCGAACGGCGAGGTGGCGCAGGCGCTATTGCCGGATCCCGGCGACTACCGCCACCACCGTGGCGGCGAGGACAACGGCGACGCCCACCTCAAGAACCTGCTCGTCCACCATCAGGTGATCGTGCCGGTCACCGACGGCCGGCTTGACCTCGGCCCCTGGCAGCAGATCTTCTACTGCGAGTTCGATGGTGGCCGGCGCAAGCGACTGGTCATCAAGGTCATGGGGGAGTAGTGGACGACTCCCGGGTGTTCGCCCCCGGGGCGCTCGCGGACCGGGTGGCGCTCGTCACCGGCGGCGGGACGAACCTCGGCAAGGCGGCTGCCGCCGAACTCGCGCGCTGCGGCGCGCACGTCGTGATCGCGGGACGGCGCGAGGACGTTCTCGCCGAGACCGCCGCCGAGCTCGGCGAGCGCTGTGCGATCACTGCCGGCGACATCCGTGATCCCGAGCAGGCGGCGACGATCGTCGGCAGCGTCCTCGCGCGTCACGGCCACCTCGACTTCCTGCTCAACAACGCCGGCGGCCAGTACTTCGTCCCCGCCGAGGGCATCGCCACCAAGGGCTGGCGCGCGGTCCAGCGGCTCAACGTCGAGGGCACGCTCACCATGTGCGAGGCGGCCTACGAGCAGGCGATGAAGCCGGCGGGCCGCGGGATGATCGCCAACGTGACCGTCTCGCCGCATCACGGCATGCCGGCGATGGCGCACACCGGCGCGGCCCGCGCCGCCGTCGAGTCGCTCACGCGCACGCTCGCGGCGCAGTGGGGGCGGGATGGCGTGGGGCTGGTCGCGATCGCGATCGGGCGCTTCGCCACCGAGTCGCTGCGCAAATACCCGGCCGAGCTGTGGCGCGGCGCCGCCCGCACGGTGCCGCTGCAGCGCCTCGGCGAGGTCGAGGAGTACGGCTGGCTCGTCGCGCTGCTCGCCTCCGAGCTCGGGCCGGCGCTGTCGGGATCGGTCGTCACGCTCGACGGCGCGCTCGACAACTGGACCGGCGCGTGGCCACCTGAGGACCTCTCGCGCGGGGGCGAGGTGCCCACCGAGGAACGCATCCCGCGCCCCGCCTGAGCCACGGGCGAATCTGCCTGCGGCGATACCATCACCCGGAGCACGCGGGCGAAGTGTTGTGGTTGCACAGAAGCCTTCCAAGCTTCTAGGGCGGGTTCGATTCCCGTCGCCCGCTCTCGAGGCACGCCGGTCCGCGTGGTTGTCGTCGCCGGCCGGGCTACAACAGCTCGGTCAGCCAGGCCGCGACCGCGCCGCGCACCGCGTCGAGGTCGCCGCGCAGGCTGTGGTCGCCGCGCACCGGCACGACCGTGCGCAGGCGGCTGCTCGGCGGCATGCCGAAGGGGTCGTTCTCGCCCTGGACGATGAGCACCGGGACCTCAACGGCCTCGAGCTCGGGCAGCCGGCTCGGCGGCTCCGGCCGCCCGGAGTCCGCGCGGCGACGCGGCTGGAGGGGGAAGGCCAGGCACAGCACGCCGGCGGCGCCGACGGCACCGGCGGTCCGGCACGCGACCCGCGCACCCGACGAGCGTCCCCCCACGATCAGCGGCAGTCGGGGCCCGGCCGACAGCGCCGCGACGACGGGCGTCCAGGCGGCATCGAGCGTGCGCGCGGGTGGGGGAGAGCGGCGCCCGGCCACCCGGTAGGGCTGCTCGACGAGCGCGACCTCGACTGAGGCCGCGAGCGCGGCCGCGGTGGCGGCGAGCAGATCACGGGCCTGGATGCCGCCTCCGGCTCCGTGGCCGAGCACGAGCCGGGCGCGGGGCGCGGCGACGGCGTGGACGTGGGCACGGGCCGGTCCCGAGGGCGTCTCGATCGTCTCGACCCGGACGGCGAGCGCCGCGCCGCCCGCCTCGCCCAGCGCCTCACTCACCGCTTCGCGGGGGTGGCACGCGACCACTCGGCCTTGTGCACGCGCTTGGCCGACTGGTAGTCGGCGAGCGCCTGCGCCGAGTCGACGTCGCCGAGCGTCGGGTGCCACGGAATGAGCGGCTCTGCCGCGGTCACCCCGAAGCGCTTGGCGAGCACCGAGCCGAGCGCCTTGATCTTCATCTCTCCGAAGCCGGGCAGGGCGGCGAGGTTGGCGCGAAGGGCGTCGCTGTCCGCCGCCTCGGTCCAGACCCGCTCGGCGTGGCCGTCGTAGTGGTCGCGGATGTGGACGGCGAGGTCGTGCACGCGCTGGGCCATCGCGCCCGGGAAGCGATGGATCGCCGGTCGCTCCCGGAACAGCGGCTCGAGGTCGGCCTCGGCGAGCGCGGCCGGATCGAGCGTGCCGAGACGCTCGCGCAGGGCGAGCGGACCGGAGAAGGCCTTCTGGACGCTGACCTGCTGGTCGAGCGCGAAGCCGATGAGCAGGGCCATCGGATCCTCGGCGATGAGGGCGTTGGCCTCGTCGGAGTCGGTGAAATGCAGTTGCTCGGGCATGGCGGGATTATCCCGCGGCGACTGCCCCTTGTTCGCGGCGCTGCACCTCGGCGCGGACGACCGGCGCGACGCGGGTCCCGAACAGCTCGATCGAGCGCATCACGTCGGCGTGGGCGACGGCACCGACGCTCATCTGCGCGATGTAGCGGTCGTTGGCGAACAGCTCGTGCTCGAAGAGGATCTTCTCCGCCACCGCCTCGGGCTCGCCGACGGCCAGCGCGCCGCGCGGCGAGCGCAGCGCCTCGTACTCGGGGCGTCCCGACGGCGGCCAGCCGCGCTCCCGGCCGATCCGATTCATCATCGCCAGGTAGGAGGCGGCGAACGCACGGTCGGCGTGCGCGAGCGTCTCTCCGACGAACGCGTGGGTGTTGATGGCCACGCGCGGGTGAGCGGATTCGTGACCGGCGGCCTCGAACGCGCGGCGGTAGAGGTCGACCAGCGGCGCGAAGCGCTCGGGCTGGCCGCCGATGATCGCCAGGGTGAGCGGGAGCCCGAGCGTCCCGGCGCGGACGACCGACTGTGGCGTGCCGCCGACGGCGATCCACACCGGCAGCGGATCCTGGAGCGGGCGCGGCCAGACGCCGGCGCCCTGCAGCGGCGCGCGCAGCCGGCCGGACCACGTCACGTGTGTCGAGTCGCGGATCGCGAGCAGCAGCTCGAGCTTCTCGGCGAACAGCTCGTCGTAGTCGTCGAGGTCGTAGCCGAACAGCGGGAAGGACTCGATGAACGATCCGCGCCCGGCCATGATCTCCGCGCGCCCTCCGGAGAGGAGATCGAGCTCGGAGAACGCCTCGAAGACGCGGACCGGATCGTCGGAGCTGAGCACCGTGACCGCACTCGAGAGCCGGACGCGCTCGGTCTTGACCGCGATCGCGGCGAGCGCGACCGCCGGGGCGGAGATGAGGTAATCCGGCCGGTGGTGCTCGCCAAGGGCGAACACGTCGAGGCCGAGCTCGTCGGCGAGCACCGCCTCCTCGAGCAGATCGCGCATGCGCTGCTCGGGCGTGACCCCGGTGCTGAGGTCGGCGAAGGTGGCAAGTCCAAGTTCCATGCCGGCGAGCATAGCAGGTAGTTGTCTACACAACTATCTGGCCTGCGCGCACGACGAAACGGGCGGACGCCCACCGAGGAGCGTCCGCCCGTCCGGTCTCTCTAACCGGCTACGCGGCGCGTGCGACGCCGCGGCGCGGGGCTGCCGCCCGGGCGAGAAGCCGGGCGATGAAGTGACCCACGGCGTAGTAGACGACGGCGGCGAGGCCCCAGTTGACGGCGATGGAGACCTTGGGGTTCTTGATCGAGAAGAGGTTCTTGAACGGTCCGACGAGCCAGGCAGCCGCGTCGTGGACGTCACGGACGATCGTGTTCGACATGTTGGCGTCGAACACGCGCAGCAGAATGCCCGCCACGATGATCAGCGCGACCACGCCGGCGATCAGTCGTACGACTCTGGCGAGGGTGAGCATGGTGAGGTCGGGCCTCCCTATGCGACGCTGCGGCCGCGTCCGGTGAAGAACACGAGGACGGCGAGCAGCGCGATCAGGAACAGCAGTGGGTTGACAGCGATCCCGCCGACCAGGGCGAGCACAAGCAGCACGACGATGAGGGTTACCAGCATGTCTCTCTCCTTGCCCCCGTTAGGGTGTGTTCGAGGTCTACCCGCTCGGATCGCCCGCGCAAACGGCGATGCGGGCGAATTGCGCCGCCCCGATCCCCGCGCTCCTGCCGAGGTGACGGTTATCGTGCGAACCGATGGGCGCGATCCGTTTCACGCGTGAGCTGCTCGCCCGCGGGCCGGCCGCGGCGATCGTGCTCACCGACGACGAGGTGGCCGAGCTCGGGGAGGGCGCCAAGCGCTTCCCGGTCCAGGCGTCGGTCAACGGCTACAGCTGGCGCACGAGTGTCGCGCGGATGCGTGGCGAGTGCCTCGTCGGCCTCAACCGCGAGGTTCGTGAGCACGCCCGCGTGCAGGCCGGCGATACCGTCGAGGTTGCGCTTGTGCTCGACTCCGCGCCGCGGGAGGTCGAGGTCCCGCCCGCCCTTGCCGCGGCCCTGGCCGGCGATGACGCGGCGCGTGCGGCCTACGCGAAACTCGCCTATACGCATCGCAAGGAGTTCGCGCGGTGGATCGCCGAGGCCAAGCGCGAGGAGACGCGCGAGCGCCGGGTCGCTCAGGCCCTGGAGATGCTCAGGGCCGGCCAGACGCGCTCGTGAGGGCGCGCTTGGCGGAGTAGAGCGTCGGGTCGGCGCGGGCATAGCTGTGGGCCTCAGGGCGTACGCTCTCGGGCATGGTGGACCGGTTGAGCTCCCGCGCGTTCGTCGCCGAGCGACCGTCGCTGTGGATCGGCGTCCCCGCCGCCGCGCTCGCGGTTGCGGTGGCGACGGCGGCGATCTATCCGCTCAAGTCGCTGGCGCCCGCGGTGTCGCTGAGCGTCGTGTATCTGCCGGCCGTTCTCCTCATCTCGGTCTACTGGGGGCTGTGGCTGGGGCTGCTGACGGCGCTGGCCAGCGCTGCGGCGTTCAACTTCTTCCACATCCCGCCCGTCGGGCGCTTCACGATCGCCGACTCGCGCAACTGGGTGGCGCTCGCCGCGTTCGTGCTCGTCGCCGTCGTGGTGAGTGCGATGGCGGAGATCGCCCGCGCCCGCACGATCGAGGCCGAGCGCCGCCGGGCCGAGGCCGATCTCGCCGCGGCGCTCGCCCGCGAGCTGCTCGCCGGCACCCAGACCCAGGCCGCGCTCGCCACCAGCGCCCGCCGCATCGCGCAGGCCCTGGCCATCCACTCGGCGGCGATCGAGCTGCGCGTCGCGCCGGGGAGCGCGCGGCAGCTCGCCCTGGCGCTGCACGGCTCCGACGGGCGGCAGATCGCCACCCTTCTTGTGCCGCAGGGCCTTCCGGAGCCGCTCCTCGGGCGTCTGCGCGAGCAGGTCGTGCCCTCGCTCGCGGCGCTCGTGGCCATCGCCCTGCATCGCGACGCCGTGCAGGCCGAGGCGGTCGAGAGCGCCGCCCTACGGCGCAGCGACGAGCTCAAGACCGCGCTGCTGCGGGCGGTGTCGCATGACCTCCGCACCCCGCTGACCGCGATGGTCACCGCCGGGCACGCGCTGGGGTCCGCCTCGCTCAGCGCCGAGGAGCGCGCGCAGCTCAGCGCGGCGGTCGTCGAGGAGGGGGAGCGACTCTCGGCCCTGATCGACAAGCTGCTCGATTTCTCGCGGCTCCACGCCGGCCGCGCCGAGCCCCGCCGCGAGTCGATTTCGATCGAGGAGGTGCTGCTCGCCGTGCAGGACGCGCTGCCGCGCGGTGCCGGGTCGGTGCGGATCACGGTCGACCCCGACGTGCCGCCGCTGGTCGCCGACTCCGCCCAGCTCGAGCGCGTGTTCGCCAACCTGCTCGAGAACGCCCTGCGCTACTCGGGCGGCCTGCCGGTGTCGGTGAACGTCCGCCGGCTCGGTCCCCGGGTCGTCGTCCGCGTCGTCGACCAGGGCCCCGGCATCAGCCACGGCGAGCAGCAGCGCATCTTCGAAGCCTTCTACCGCAGCCCGGCCCGAGGCGACCGGTGGACCGGATCGGGCCTCGGCCTCGCCATCGCCCGCGGGTTCGTCGAGGCCAACGGCGGCGCGATCTCGGTCGACTCGCTGCCGGGGCAGGGCACGAGCTTCGTCGTCTCCTTCCCGGTGCCCGAGCCGGTCGAGGTGGCGGCATGACCGCCGCCGGGCAGGCACGGGCATGAGCGAGACGCGGCCGCTCGTCCTCATCTGCGACGACGAGAATCAGATCCTCCGGGCCCTGCGGGTGATCCTCCGCGACGCCGACTATGGCACCCTCCCCGCGAGCACCGGCGAGGAGGCGCTCGACGCCGCCGCGGTGCAGCACCCCGACGCGGCGATCATCGATCTCGTCCTCCCGGACATCGACGGCGTCGAGGTCTGCCGGCGGCTGCGGGAATGGAGCCAGATGCCGATCATCGTCCTCTCGGCCGTCGGGGACGAGGAGGCGAAGGTGCGGGCGCTCGCGGCCGGTGCCGACGACTACGTCACCAAGCCGTTCGGCCCGCGCGAGCTGATCGCCCGGCTCGAGGCGGTGCTGCGCCGCTCGGCGGCCGAGCCCGAGGACGCGGTCGTCAAGGCCGATGGGCTCGAGGTCGACCTCGCGGCGCGGATCGTCCGCCGCGACGGCGAGGAGGTCCACCTCACACCGACCGAGTTCGACCTGCTGCGCATGCTGGCTCGCAACCGCGGCCGGCTCGTCACCTACCGCGAGCTGCTGATCGCCGTGTGGGGCACGGCCTACGCCGACGACACCCAGGTGCTGCGCGCGCACGTGGCCAATCTGCGGCGCAAGATCGAGCCGCCGGAGGGCCCCCGGTACGTGAAGACCGACCCGCGCGTGGGCTACCGGTTCGCCGCCTGAGCGGTCCGGTTCGCCGCCTGAGCGATCTTCACAGAACCTGTATGCACTGACGGACTTTCTGCACGGGTCCTTCACGGTCGGGGATGCACCATGAGCGCATGGACATCGTCGCCATCGCCCTCGCCGTCGTGACCTTCGCGGTCCTTCTGGCCCTCATCTACGGGATCGACCGGATATGAGCGTCCCGTTCGCAGCTTTCATCGGCCACATGAGCGGCGCCGACTTCTTCGGTCTGGTCGTCGCGGTGCTGGTCTGCGCCTACCTGCTGTTCGCCCTCCTGCGCGGGGAGAAGTTCTAGCCATGACCTTCCTCGGCTGGCTCACCATCTTCGGCTTTGCCGCGATCCTTACCGTGTTCGCGATCCCGCTCGGGCGCTACATGGCGGCCGTCTACACCGGCGAGCGCACCTTCATGGACCGCATCATGGGCGGACCCGAACGGCTGCTCTACCGGGTCATGCGCGTCGATCCGGCCCAGGGCCAGGATTGGAAGGCGTACGCCAAGAGCCTGATCATCTTCTCGCTCGCCGGCTGGCTGCTCCTGTACTTCATCCTGCGCACCCAGACGCTGTGGAACTGGACCGGTCTCAACCCGATGCACTTCCACTCGGCGCCGTGGAACGTCACGTTCAACACGACCTCGTCGTTCATGACGAACACGAACTGGCAGTACTACGGCGGCGAGACGACGATGAGCTACTTCAGCCAGATGGCCGGGCTCACCGTCCAGAACGTCCTCTCCGCCGGGGTCGGCATCTCGGTGGCGGTCGCGCTGATCCGGGGCATCATCGGGCGCAGCGGCAAGAGCCTGGGCAACTTCTGGCACGACATCGTGCGCACGGTCCTCTACGTGCTGCTGCCGATCTCCTTCGTCGTCGCCCTGATCCTCGTCTTCCAGGGCTCGATCCAGAACTTCTCGCCCTACCTCACCGCTCACGGGCTGACCGGCCTCGGCCAGCAGATCGCGATGGGTCCGGTCGCCTCCCAGGAGGCGATCAAGGAGCTCGGTACGAACGGCGGTGGGTTCTTCAACGTCAACTCCTCACATCCGTTCGAGAACCCGAGCGGGTTCACCAACCTCGTCGAGATGCTGGCCGTGCTCATCATCCCGGCCGCGCTCGTGTTCATGTACGGCCGCATGGCCGGCAATCGCCGCCAGGGCTACGCCATCTACTCGACGATGATGGTCATGTTCCTCGGCGCCTGCGTCGTCGCCTACATCGCCGAGGCGCACGGCTCGCCCGCCCAGCACGCCGCCGGTCTGCATACCGGGGTGATCCACGGCTCGGTCGGCGGGAACATGGAGGGCAAGGAGCAGCGCTTCGGGATCGCCGGCTCGGCGTTGTTCGACGTCGTCACCACCGCCACCTCGTGCGGCGCGGTCAACAGTGCGATCGAGTCCTTCACCGGCATCGGCGGTGCGGTCCCGATGGCCAACCTGTCGGCCTCCGAGGTCATCTTCGGCGGCGTCGGCACCGGTCTGTACTCGATCCTCCTCTACGTCCTGCTCGCGGTGTTCATCGGTGGTCTGATGGTCGGGCGCACGCCCGAATACCTCGGCAAGAAGATCGAGGCGCGGGAGATCAAGCTGGTCGCGATCGGGTTGCTCATCACGCCGCTGGCTGCCCTGTTCTGCACGGCGATGGCCACGGCCGCCCGGGCGGGGCGCGCGTCGATCTCGAGTGTCGCGATGACCGCCAGCGGTGGCCACACGCCCCAGGGGTTCTCCGAAAGCTTCTACGCCTACCTCTCGCAGGCCAACAACAACGGCTCCGCGTTCGCCGGCTACACCGGCTTCATCCAGCCCAACGCGGGCAACCTCGGCTCGCACGGGGTCACCTTCGCGAACCTGCTCGGCGGCTTCGACATGATGTTCGCCCGCTACGCACCGATCCTCTTCGCTCTGGCCGTCGCCGGCGCCCTCGCCGGCAAGCGGGTCAGCCCCGCTGGCCTCGGCACGATGCGTACCGACAACGCCACGTTCGTCGTGCTGCTGATCGGCGTGATCGTGCTCGTCGGCGCCCTCACCTTCTTCCCCGCCCTGCTGCTCGGTCCACTCGTGCAGGGCCTGACCCCCCACCTCTACTAAGCCATGAAACGAGACATCATCAGCTCAGCGATCGGGATCGTCGTCCTCACGCTCCTCTGCGGGATTCTCTACCCGCTCCTCGTTACGGGCGTCAGCCAGGTCGCCTTCCCCGGCAACGCCAACGGCCAGAAGGTCTACGTGAGCGGACAGCTCGTCGGCTCGAAGATCATCGGCCAGTCGTTCGAGCGCCAGCTCACCGGCAAGGACGGAAAGCCGGCCACGACGAAGACCGGTGGACCGGTGCTCGTCCCGGTCAAGAAGTACTTCCAGTCCCGCCCGTCGTCGACCGGGGAGCCGTACGTCAACGGCGGCACTCCGTACAACGCCGCCGGAACAGCGTTCTCGAACCTGGGCCCGAACAGCACGATCAGCGAGGGCATCTATGCCGGCAACCTCCAGGCGTACCTCGCGCTGGAGAAGCCGTATGACCCGTCACTGACGAAGTCGCAGGTCCCGGTCGACGCCGTCAACAGCTCGGCCTCGTCCGTCGACCCTGACATCTCGGTCGCCAACGCCGACATCCAGGCCCACCGCGTCGCCGCGGTCCGCCATCTCTCGATGTCGCAGGTGGAGCAACTGATCTCGCAGTACACCCATGGGCGTGGGCTCGGCTTCTCCGGCGAGCCCGGAGTCAACGTGCTCGAGCTCAACCTCGCCCTCGACCGTCTCCAGGGAGGCCGCTGATGTCAGTCGACACCGCCCCCGGCAGCACGCCTTCCGAGCGCCGGGCCATCTCGCTCTTCCGGGGCGACATCGTCAAGCACGCACTGCTCGACAGCTTCGCCAAGCTCGATCCTCGCGTGCAGATTCGCAACCCCGTGATGTTCGTCGTCGAGATCGGCGCCGTCATCACGACGCTGACCTGGCTGATCCAGGTGTTCGGCGGCAAGCCGCTCGGCGGCGGCCACGAGCCGGCCTGGTACACGTTCACGATCTCGTTCTGGCTGTGGCTGACGGTCGTGTTCGCCAACATGGCCGAGGCCTTCGCCGAGGGCCGCGGCCGCGCCCAGGCCGACACGCTGCGCTCGATGCGCCAGGAGACGGTGGCCAGCCTCCGGGACGGGTCGACGAAGCAGGCCTCCGAGCTGGTCAAGGGCGATGTCGTCGTCGTCGATGCCGGAGAGCTCATCCCGGGCGACGGTACCGTGATCGAGGGCATCGCCTCTGTCGACGAGTCGGCGATCACCGGCGAGTCGGCACCGGTCATCCGCGAGTCGGGTGGCGATCGCAGCGCGGTCACCGGCGGTACCCGCGTGCTGTCTGATCACATCGTCGTCGAGATCACCCAGGAGCCCGGCCAGTCCTTCCTCGACCGCATGATCAACCTCGTCGAGGGCGCCGAGCGGCGCAAGACCCCGAACGAGATCGCACTCAACATCCTGCTCGCCGGGCTGACGCTCGTGTTCATGATCGTCGTCGTCACCCTTCGGCCCTTCGGACTGTTTGCCCACACGCCGATCTCCGAGACGACGCTGATCTCGCTGCTCGTGGCCCTCATCCCGACGACGATCGGGGCGCTTCTGTCCGCGATTGGCATCGCCGGCATGGACCGCCTCGTGCGGCGCAACGTGCTCGCGCTCTCCGGACGCGCGGTCGAGGCCTCCGGCGACGTCGACGTCCTCCTGCTCGACAAGACGGGCACGATCACCATCGGCAACCGACTCGCCTCGGAGTTCATCCCGATGCCGGGGGTGAGCGAGGCCGAGCTCGCCGAGGTCGCCCAGTTGTCCTCGCTCGCCGACGAGACCCCCGAGGGGCGGTCGATCGTCGTGCTCGCCAAGCAGTACGGCATCCGTGAGCACGACATGACCAGCCTCCACGCCGAGTTCGTTCCGTTCACCGCGCAGACGCGGATGAGCGGGGTCAACCTCGACGGCCGGCAACTGCGCAAGGGCGCGGGCGACGCGATCATCGGCTTCGTCGGAGCCGAAGGGGGTCGTCCGCCGACCGAGCTCCAGCCCGTGCTCGACCGGATCGGCCGTGAGGGCGGCACCCCGCTCGCCGTGGCCAGCGACTCCCAGGTGCTTGGCGTCATCTACCTCAAGGACACGATCAAGGAGGGGATGCGCGAGCGCTTCGACCACCTCCGCGCGATGGGCATCCGCACCGTCATGATAACCGGCGACAACCGGCTCACGGCGGCAAAGATCGCCGAGGAGTCCGGCGTCGACGATTTCCTCGCCGAGGCGACCCCGGAGGCCAAGCTCGCCCTGATCAAGGAGCAGCAGTCCTCCGGCCGCATGGTCGCGATGACCGGCGACGGCACCAACGACGCTCCGGCGCTCGCCCAGGCCGACGTTGGTGTGGCGATGAACACCGGCACCCAGGCCGCCCGTGAGGCCGGCAACATGGTCGACCTCGACTCCAACCCGACGAAGCTCATCGAGATCGTCGAGGTCGGCAAGCAGCTGCTGATCACGCGCGGTGCGCTGACGACGTTCTCGATCGCCAACGACGTGGCCAAGTACTTCGCCATCCTGCCGGCGATCTTCGTGACGACCTGGGCGACCTCGCCGGGCGGCCAGGGCCCGCTGCACGTCCTCAACATCATGAACCTCGGCACGCCCCGCTCGGCGGTGATCTCGGCGATCATCTTCAACGCGATCGTGATCCCACTACTCATTCCCGTGGCGCTGCACGGGGTCCGCTACCGGCCGATCGGCGCGAGCGGGCTGCTGCGGCGCAACCTGCTGATCTACGGACTGGGAGGGATCATCGCCCCGTTCATCGGGATCAAGCTGATCGACCTGATCATCCACAACCTGCTCGGGGCGTGAGTCCTGGACGGGTGGCCCAGTGTCGCGATACGGCGGACTGACGGCCGCTCGGCCGACTCATCATGACGAGCTCGACTCGAGGGACAGGGATGGTCTCAAGCCGTCGATCCGCCCGGGAGGCGAGGATGGGCCAATGAGCATCCCCCGCCGTGGCCATCTGCGCGTCTTCCTCGGCATGGCGGCGGGAGTCGGCAAGACCTATCGCATGCTCATCGACGGGCACACCGAGCTCGAGGCGGGCCGGGATGTCGTCGTCGGGCTGCTCGAGACGCACGGTCGGGCCGAAACCGCCGCGCGGGCTGAGGGGCTGCCGATGATCCCGCGCCGGCGAGTCGAGTACCGCGGGACGATGCTCGAGGAGATGGACCTGCCGGCGATCCTGACCCGGGCGCCGGAGCTGTGCCTGATCGACGAGCTCGCGCACACCAACGCTCCGGGCGTCGAGCACAGAAAGCGCTATGAGGACGTCGAGGACGTGCTCGACCAGGGGATCGATGTCCTCTCCACGGTCAACGTCCAGCACCTCGAGTCGCTCAACGACCAGATCGCCGAGCTGAGCGGGGTGCGCGTCCGCGAGACGATCCCCGACGCCGTCCTCGGCCGCGCCGACGAGATCGTGCTCGTCGACCTCACCCCGGAGGAGCTGCTCGAGCGGCTGACCGCGGGCAAGATCTACGGCCGCGAGCGGATCGACGCCGCGCTCAACAACTTCTTCCGCATCGAGAACCTCTCGAGGCTGCGGGAGATCGCTCTGCGCCAGGTGGCGGAGGAGGTCGGGCAGAAGCGGCTGACCACGGTCGAGCCGGTGGGCTCGCGCAACGAGATGGTCTCCGCGGGGCCCGCCCTGCTCGGCGAGCGGCTGCTCGCCCTCGTCGAGCCCTATCCGGGCGCCCAGCGGCTCGTCCGCCGCGCGTGGCGCTCGGCCCAGCGGCTCGGTGCCGACCTTGATCTGCTCTGGATCCGGCCGCCGGCCGGCAAGCTCTCCGACGAGCAGCACAACTCGCTCGGGGCGCTTCGCCAGCTCGCCTCCGTGCTCGGGGCGAAACTCATCGTCGAGGAGTCCGACAACGTCGCCGAGGCGATCGCCGAGGTGGCCCGCCGGCAGCGGAGCACCTACCTGTTGATGGGACGCAGCCGGCCGACGCACGGGCTCGCCCGGCTGCGCACCCCGTTGCCCCAGCGGCTCATGGAGCTGCTGCCCGGAGTCGACGTGCGGATCGTCGCCGACCGCACCCGACGTATGAATGGAGATCAATCATGACCGTCGTCATCGCGTTCGTCGCCGCTCTCGTCGGGCTCGCGCTCGGCGCCGCCGCGGGCTACTGGCTCCCACCACATGGGCGCCGTCCGCGAGCCGATCGCCCCGCGACGGTCCGGCGCATCCTGCTGCCGTTCACCGGGCAGGCGATCTCACGCCGCGCCTTCGAGGCCGCCGTCCGGCTGGCCAAAGCCGAGAACGCGACGATCATGCCGGCGTTCCTCGCCCGCGTGCCCCGGCAGCTCCCGATCGATTCCGCGGTGCCCGCGCAGTGCGCCGAGGCGATGACGCTGCTCGAGACGATCGAGCAGAAGGCCGCGAGCCAGGGCGTCGAGGTCGATGCCCGCGTCGGGCGGGGGCGCACCTACCGCGACGCACTCCGCCGGCTGCTCGACGAGGAGCACTTCGACCGGGTGATCGTCTCGGCGACCGAGAGCTCCGAGGTGGGCCTCAGCGGCGACGACCTCGAGTGGCTGCTCGATCGGGTGCCCGCCGAGGTGATGATCCTCCGGCCGGCGCCGGACGACACCCGCCGGATCGCGGCCACCGGGTTCAGCGGCCACTTCTGAGCCGGCCCGGGCGTCGCGGTCCGGGCGGGCTGCGCTCCCGGGTCCGGCAATCCCCCGTAGTCTCGTCCGATGGGGTTCCGGGTGGTGGCGGCGGGCGTCTGTTGCGCATGTCTCGTGCTCGCCGCGGGGGCGAGCGGCGCGGCCGCGCCGCCCTCCGACACCTCGGTGTGGGTCCGCTCGATCACGGTCAGCCGTCCGGTCCCGCCCGGATTCCTCGGCCTGTCACTCGAGTACGGGCACGTGTTCGAATACACGGGAATGGCGACCCGACCGGACCAGATCGACCCGGTCTTCGTCCGGCTCCTCGACGCGCTCGCGCCGGCCGGGCAGCTGCAGTTGCGGATCGGCGGCGACAGCACCGACTGGACCTGGTGGCCGGTCGGCGGCGTGAGCCGGCCCGCCGGGGTCAGCTACAGCCTCACCAACCAGTGGGTCGACGTCGTGCGCGCGCTCGCGCAGGCCACGCACGCCCACCTCGTGCTCGGCATCAATCTCGAGGCCAACTCGACGCGGATCGCCGGGGTCGAGGCGCGCGAGCTCGTCAGCGGCCTCGGGCGCGCCCGCATCGCCGCGCTCGAACTCGGCAACGAGCCCGATCACTACTCGGCCATGTGGTACCGCACCGCCGACCATGTGGCGGTGCCGGGCCGCAGCCCGGGCTACGGCTTCACGAGATGGCTCGCCGACGTCGTCCGCTTCCGGGGCGCGCTGCCGGCGCTGAGCCTCGCCGGGCCGGCGCTCGACCGTCTCGACTGGCTGGGACAGCTGCCGCGCCTGTTTGCCGCCATCCCGTCGCTGCGCGAGGTGACCGTCCACCGCTACCCGCTCAACCGCTGCGTCACCGCGACGGCCTCGCCGCAGTTCCCCTCGGTCGGGCACCTCCTGGCGCCGGTGTCCTCGACCGGGCTCGCCGCCCCGCTGGCCGCGGGCGCGGGCGAGGCCCATCGCTACGGCCGCACGTTCCGGGTCAACGAGATGAATTCGGTCACATGTCAGGGAGAGGCCGGCGTGAGCAACACGTTCGCCTCGGCGCTGTGGATGCTCGACACGCTGTTCGCGATGGCGCGCGCCGGGGTGGACGGAGTCAACATCCACACATGGGCAGGAGCGCCGGCCAACCAGCCATTCACCTTCGCGGTCTCGGCTCAGGGGTGGAGCGGCTCGGTGCGTCCCGAGTACTACGGCATGCTCCTGTTTCTCCGCGCCGCACCGGCCGGTGCGAGGCTGCTGCGCACGTCGATTGCCGGTCCCCGCGAGGTGCGGGCGTGGGCGATCCGCGCTCCGGACGGCAGCACCCGCATCGTGCTCATCAACGACAGCGCGACCCGGCGGCACGTCGCGCTGGTCCGCCTCCCGTCGCTCGCCGGGACGGGGATGCTCGAGCGGCTCCGCGCGTCGAGCCTCGCCGCGACGACGGATGTCACCCTCGCGGGGCAGACCTTCGGGGCGCGCACGAGGTCCGGCGTGCTCGCCGGCCGCCTGCAGAGCACCCCTCTCGCGGCCGCGGGGAGCTACCGTGTGATCCTCCCGGCGGGCAGCGCGGCGCTGCTCAGCCTCGGGCCGCGCCACTGAGTCGCCGCGAGCCCGCTGCGCGGTCGAGCCCGCCCGCGGCGGTGCTAGTCTGCGGCGACCGGAGGCCACGCGGTGCGCTCAAGGGGACGAGCGGTTCGTCCGATGTAATCCAGGTGTCTGGAGGTAGTTGATGGTGTGGCGCGGCAGACTAGTTGCGCTGATCGCAGTGGTGGTGAGCGTCGCGGGCTGGGCCGCGGCGACGTCATGGGGGAGAACGCACCGCGCGCGCGCCGCCGGCTACGCGACGCAGTGCACGTCGCCGGATCGCGCCCCCCGCAATCCGATCAACCCACTCGGGACGGCCGGCTTCACCGGCAGCGATCCGCTCACGAACGCCCGTCTGTTCGTCGAGAGCCCGTGGTTCTACGGCGGCGACGCGGCCGACGCGATCGCCAACGAGGTCGGCCTCGGCTGGCTCAGCACGCAGTGGGGCGGGAGCCCGATCCCGTGGAAGAGCTTCACGCGCCGGGTCAACGCGATGCACCTCGCCCGCTTCACCTCCTTCCGGGTGCACGAGCTCGAGAAGATCGGCCAGTACCCCCAGGCGCACCAGTTCAGCCTCTACACCGCCGGCGGCTCGGGACCGGCGATCTTCACCCAGGTGCAGAACTACCTCTGCCGGATCCAGCGGACGACGCCGGGAGCCGCCGCCGAGATCACGACATATTTCCTGCATCACTCGGGGTGTAACAGCGGCAACCATTCCCGCTTCACGGCCGAGGTCGACGCGCTGCGCGCCGCAGTCGGCCGCTTCCCCGCCGTGATCTTCGTCGAGGAGGACGCGCTCGACACGATGTGCTGGACGAATCCGGGCGCGGTGCGCGGCCGGACGGCGCTGCTCAAGTACGAGATCGATCAGCTCTCGAAGCTGCCCCACGCCCTGCTCTACGTCGAGGGCGGCACGGTCGACGCCGACTCGCCGGGCAACGTCGCCCGTGTGCTCAACGCCAGCGACACGCACAAGATCCGTGGCTTCTTCCTCGGGGACACGCACTTCAATTGGGCCTACCGGGAGATCCAGTTCGGCAACCGGGTCGCGCGACTCACCGGCGGCCTGCACTTCGTCGTCGACACGCGTGGTGTCGGCCAGGGGCCGATCCTCAACCCCGATCCGGTCACCCAGGGGGTCGAGATGCTGTGCAACCCGCCCCACCGCGGCCTCGGGCCCCGCCCGGGGGGGAGCAACGGCCGGTCCTACGGCATGTACTCGCGGTACCTCGACGGCTTCGTGTGGGTGACGACGCCCGGCGAGAGCGCCGCACCGACGTGCCCGGGCCGCGCCGGCCACTGGGCGCCGTCGGGGATCTGGGACGAGGGCATCGCGATCGACTACGCCTACCACGCCAACGACCGGATCGGACCCTCGCCGCGCTTCAAGAGCCGCCCCTGGTAAGGCGCTTGGGCGCGCCGGTGCCCTGCGTTAGGGTGAGCGGGTCATGATTGTCGGGGGTGTGGTGGTGGCCATCGCGCCGGGGACGTTCCTGGCCATCGTCGGCGCGTCGGCGGTGGCCGGCACGATCGCGGCCACGGTCAAGTTCGGGCCGGTCGTCATCCCGGCCGTCGTGCTCGAGCTCGTGTTCGGTGTCCTCATCGGGCCGCAGGTCGCCGGCCTTCACGTCACCGCGCCGATCTCGTTCTTCGCCGATCTCGGCCTCGGTCTGCTGTTCTTCTTCGCCGGCTACGAGCTCGACCTCCTGCGGATCCGGGGCATGCCGATGCGCCTCGCGCTGTTCGGCTGGGCGATGTCGCTCGCGATCGCCTATGCGATCGGCGGCCTCCTCGCCGCCGCCGGCATCGTGCTGTCCCTGCTCTACACCGGGTCGGCGCTCGCCACGACGGCGATCGGCACGCTCGTGCCGATCGTCTGCAATGCCGGCGAGCTGCGCACCCGTCTCGGCACCTATCTGCTCGCCGCCGGGGCGGTCGGCGAGGTCGGCCCGGTGCTGCTGCTCACGTTGCTGCTCTCGGCTGAGGACACGCTGCACAACGCGCTCATCCTGCTCGCCTTCGTGGCCGCCGTCGTCGCCGTGGCCGTGCTCACCTTCCGGATGTCCAAGCGCAGCCTCCCGATCCTCGAGAAGACGCTCGAGCACAGCTCGCAGCTCGCCGTCCGCTGGGCGATCGTGCTCATCTTCGCGCTCGCCATGCTCGCCTACGAGCTCGGGCTCGACCTGCTGCTCGGGGGCTTCGCCGCCGGCTTGATCACCCGGCAGCTGTTGCGCGACCACGAGCTGCCGGTGTTCGAGTCCAAGCTCACCGCGGTCGCCTTCGGCGTCTTCGCGCCGTTCTTTCTTCATCGTCAGCGGGATGCAGCTCGACGTCAGCGCGCTGTTCGCGAGCCCGTCAGGCCTGGCCAAGCTCGCCCTGTTCTTTGTCCTCTTCCTCGTCGTCCGCGGGGTGCCGGCGCTCGTGCTCTACCGGGACGACCTCAACCGCGCCGAGCGCCGAGCGCTGGCCTTCCTCAGCTCGACCCAGCTTCCGCTCGTCGTTGCCATCACCGCCCTGGCCACCGAGGACGGGCACATGCGGCCCTCGACGGCGGCAGCGCTCGTCGGCGCCGCGGTTCCGTCCACGCTCGTGTTCCCGATCGTCGGCATCCGGATCGCGGCCCAGGCCCGGGCCGAGGCGGCGGCGGCTGCCTCGGCTTCCGTGCGCGACTTCCCCGAGGTGAGCGCCGAGGCCTGAGCGGCCGTGCCGAGGCGAGCGCGGTCGCCCGATCAGCAAGTGCGCATCGTGACGCACGGTGCGAGGACCTGCAGGTAGCGTGCCCAGTCGACCCCGTCGGCGAGGTTGAGCACATAGCTGTCGTAGGGCGCGTAGTACGGCGCGCCGCTCGCCCGGGCGACGGTGAGCATCGGATCGGGCGCTCCGAAGCTCCAGAAGGTCTGGCCTGACTCGATCGCGACCGTCCAGCCGCTGCCGCCGGTGTCCCCGACGAACATCCCGTAGCGCGCCATCGCCCGCAGTACCGTCTTCTTCCACGGCGGGACGGCGAGCGCGCCGATCTGGGCGGCGGACATCGCCAGGCGAAAGCGCGTCCCCATCGCCGGCGCGGCCGACCGGCTCGCGCAGGCCGTGCCGTGGCCGGCCGCGGGGTAGACGACAGCTCCCGAGTCACATGGCACCGTCATGAACAGCGCATGGTTGATCGTGCCGGCTCCCAGCTCGGGCGCGCGGATGATCCCGGCCGCGAGCGCGAAGTGGGCCGCCGTCGCGTTGTCCTGCAGCCCGGTCCCGTCGATCCGCGTGCGACCGCCTTACCCGACGACGAGCGTTCCCCCCCCAACGGCGGCTTGGACTGCACGAGCCACAGGTCGTACTCCCAGCCCGTGCTCTGGTCGATGACCGCGAGGTGGTGGTCGGAGCCGGTCGCCGGCCGGGCGGCAGCGGGAATCCGCACCGTCGCCCCCTCGACCGCACACGTGCCCCAGTCGACGTTGTGCGTGCAGTGGATGCGGTACTCGGGGTCGAACGGGTGGGCGAAGTACAGCGGGTGCCCCCAGTCGTCGCGGTCGCGCGCGTGGGCGGGCACGTTGATCGCCTCGGCGGCACCCAGGTGCAGCAGCCGCCGGACGACCGCGTCCGAGTTCGGGGCCACCGGCGGGTTCGGGTCGAGCGGCTGATTGAACGGGCTCGCCGTGCCGTAGGGCCGCCAGCATGCCCCCGGCTCGTCGGTGGTGCCGTAGGGTCCGTACAGGGGGCAGACCTGGGCCAGACCCACTCGCCGGATGGCGCCGTGGCGGCGAGCCAGCGGGGGACGGGTGGCGCGCGGGTACGCGGACGCGCTCGCGCACGGCAGAGCGAGCGCGAGCAATGCGACGGCGGACGCGCGCAGAGCGGGGACGCGCGCCCTGCGCATCGTCCCATCGTCCTCCTGACCGGTCGTGTGCGGACGCCGCTGCGCAAAGCAGAGGAAACGGACCTGGGTTTCTGTTCAGAACGTGTCTA
This sequence comes from uncultured Solirubrobacterales bacterium, assembly GCA_963752905.1. GTDB lineage: Bacteria > Actinomycetota > Thermoleophilia > Solirubrobacterales > Solirubrobacteraceae > Palsa-465. The sequence goes on along the minus strand of CAVWAC010000002.1, from coordinate 53,853 downwards.
CCGGTTTACGGTGTGGCGGGGCGCCTCGTGACCCGTACCACCCGGCCTCCCGCGCTGAAGAACGCCCGGCCGCCGGTTACGTATGCTGCGGAGATCGGCGATCTCGACGGCAGAACGTTTCTCGTCACCGGTGCGAACTCGGGGATCGGGCGGGAGGCCGCGCTCGGGCTCGCCGGTCGTGGGGCCCGCGTCGTGCTCGCGTGCCGGTCGGAGCACTCGACCCGGCCGGTGATGGATGCGATCGTGGCGCAGACCGGCAACGGCGCGCTCGAGTTCCTGGCGCTCGATCTCGGCGACCTCGCCTCCGTGCGCGCCTGCGCGAGCGAGTTCCTGAGCAGCGGGGAATCGCTGCACGGCCTGATCAACAACGCCGGGCTCGCCGGGCAGCGGGGGGTGACCCCGAGCGGGTTCGAGCTCGCGTTCGGGACGAACTACGTCGGGCCGTTTCTGCTCACCGGCCTGCTGCTCGACCGGCTGCGGGAGAGCGCCCCGGCGCGGATCGTCAACGTCTCGAGCATCGGCCACTACCGGGCGCCGGGCATCGACTACGCGGCGGTGAGGCGACCGACGAAGAGCTTCAGCGGGATGCCCGAGTACGGGGTCTCCAAGCTCGGGAACGTGCTGCATGCCCAGGAGCTCGCGGTGCGCCTCGCCGGGGACGGGGTCACGACGTATGCGCTGCATCCCGGGGCGGTGGCCACCGACGTCTGGCGGCGGGTGCCCTGGCCGGTGCGGCCGTTGCTCAAGCGCCGGATGCTCTCGCCGGCCGACGGGGCGAAGACGACGCTGTACTGCGCGACCTCGCCCGAGGTCGCGGACGAGAGCGGCCGCTACTACGACGAGTGCCGCCGGAAGGAGCCGAGCGCCGTCGCGACGCCCGAGCTCGCAGCGGCGCTGTGGGATCGCAGCATCGGCCGGGTCGACCTGCCGCGCTAGGCAGAGCGGCGTCCCGGGGGTGGGGCGACAGCCTCCGGCGTGACGCCGAGCTGCTCGTCCGGATCACCCCCGAGTTGCTGGCCGCAGGCATGGGCACCACGACGTTCACGCCGCCACGCGCGCCCGACGATCCGGACGTCCAGGCCCTGGGCTACTAGATGGTTGATTCCACGGCGGTGACCGTGTTTGTGGGTGTTTTCGAGGAGAAGCGAGCAGCTGGGTCGAAGTCGGCGGTGCTCATAAGCATCGCCGACCCCAGGGGGCCTCGATGGACGCCGACCTCGACCAGCTGCTCACAACCGTGTTCGTCACGGCTGACGATCTCCTGCCCGAGAGCAGACAGAACGCCGCCCGAAGGGTCACAGACGCGGAGGTCGTCACGCTGTGCGTGGCCCAGGCGATCATGGGAATCCCGTCTGACCGCCGGTTCTTGGCGGTCGCGGCCAAGCGCTTGGGGCACCTGTTCCCGGATTTGCCCCAACAGTCGGGGTACTTCAAGCGCCGGCGACGGCTGGCCGAGTGCCTGGAGTGGCTGATGGGCATGTTCGCCAGCCAGAGCCCCGGGTTTGAGGACGACATGTTGTTGATCGACTCGACGCCGGTGGAGTGCGCTCGCAGCCGCGAAACGGTCAAGCGAGCCGGCTCCTGCAGCCTGGCCGGCGCGATCGCCGACGCGGCGGACTACGGGTATTGCGCTAGCCATTCCCGGTTCTTTTGGGGGATGCGCCTGCACGCGATCTTCGCGCCCGATGGCACCCCCCGAGCATTGGAGCTGTGCTCCCCCAAGCGCGATGAGCGCGAGATCGGCCTGATCATGTTGGATCGTGTTCGTCGTCACGGGCCGGTGACGCTGATCGGCGACAAGGGCTACGCCGGACTCGCGTTCGCCACCGCAGTCGCTGAGCGCGACGCGGTGATCATCCGCCCCCGCCGCGCAGACGAGCCTGGCCAGGGACCGCACCTCGCGCCGATCCGCCAACGCGTCGAATCGATCTTCTGGACCTGCAAAGACATCCTCACCCTCGAACGCCACGGCGCCCGCACCCTCCAAGGCCTCCGAGAACGCGTCCTTCAGCGGTTCTGCTGCCTCGCCGCCGCGATCACCCTCAACCACCAACTCGGACGACCCAGCCGTGCTCTTGTCAACTACTGCGCCTAACCGCGCGGAATCAACCATCTAGAGCTTCGACCCAGGGACTTGCGCTCGCGCGGTTCGTTGAGGCGGAGGCGGAGCGATGTTCGCCCTGAAGCGCTCTGCGCCAGCGCGGCGGGTTGCCGGTGCGGGCTGGAAGGAGAAGGCGAGATGGCGGCTGCGGCGGCAAGTAGCCAGGCCACGGCAATAAGACGGAGGCGCGGACGGCCGCTCCCCCATTAACGGGCGAAAGGCCGCCTCGTTGATCTTTTGCCTCTCAGCATCGGATCCCGGATGGACGACCTTCCGTCGACTTTCATTGTCGCACCCGCCGCGCCGTACGCGCATCCGTAGTTGCTACGCGCTTCCCGCCTGGCCCGGCGGATCGGCGCAGAGTCAATCGCGCCGCACCGAGAGGGAGCCTCGACGGCCAAGCGTGATCCGATGACCCGCGCGGAGTTCGACCGCTGCCTCGCTGCGGGGATTCGGCGTGGGTCCGTTACCGCCATACAGCTCTACCAGCGACTTGTACTTGCGCGGTGACCCGGCCGACAAGGGCAAGGCCGATCCGCTCGCGGAGATCACCGACATGACCGCGAAGAAGGGCGCCATGACCACGACCGCTTCGACGGCCTGGACGGTTGCAACCGGGGGGTGTCGTCGCCGGGATGGGGCGGCAGAGTGCGGGCACCCGGGTTCGAGACCCTAAAGACGCCTGCGCCCGGGTCCCGGCCCTCTCACTGAAACCCGCGCGCCCACACAATTTCCACCAACCCTTCCAAAGGCCTCGGAGCGAATCAATCGAAACATCCGTCGCTTAGCCGTCATGCGGACGGGGTCTGGGCGCAGGGGCGAGCGACCCGCAATGTGGCCCCCCGGGCAGAGTCCGCTCTTCCCGGGGGGCCGATGCGCGCCGCTGGGGTGGTGCCGACGCGCGGCGGGGTCGGCCCGGTCGCCCTCAGGGAGAAGGTCCGGTCCCAGACCTCTAAAGAACGACGCCCGGCCGCCTGGAATTGCGTCCGGATAGCCCGATGTCTCGCCGCCGCTCTCACGGCCGCTCGGGCGAGCCGGAGTCGCACACACAACAACACAAGAGGCCGAATGACCCGACATCTGAGGTCCTGCTTTGGCTCGCCGACCACGACGACGACGAGGTCGTCATCTCGGTCGTGGCCGACGTTCCGGGCCTCGGCCCCGAGCGCGTCGCGCGCGCCCGCGCGGCACGGAGGCGACGGCGATGATCTTGGCCGGAGTCATCCGTCTCGCCCTGAGCGGCGCGGGCCGGAAGGTGACGAAGCAGGGAGCGCCCCGGGTCGGATCCGGGAAGTGAGCCGTAGTCAGTTCTTGCAAGGTTTGTGGACAAGTACGGATAGCTTTCAGTAACCGCTGAAGTTATGTTCGCGTGTGCCCGGATCGTTTCTGGCGGATCGGGTGAGGGCATTGATAGAGGGCATAAGTGAGCCGGGTGACCGGGGGATCATTCTCGCCGCGTGTACGAGCGGATCGTGAGGGTGAGTGATGGTGCGGGAGCGAGGGTTCTTCTACCGGGCGGTTTCGCCTGCCGTTGGTCGTTCGGATGCTGGCGCTCGAGGGGGCGCGCCGGTGGTTGTCGGTGTTTGTCGGCGCGTTCGTGGCGGTGACGGCGCCGTGGGCACTAGCCCGGAGCGTGCAGTAGCGACTGCGTAACGACCGCGCCCCCGGCGGGCGGGGGCGCGGAAACGTCCGGCTGAGCAGGGATCCTGGGCTTGTCGAAGGTCCTTGATCCCTGGCTTGGAGGTTCACCTTGAAGGTGATGCGTGATGGACGCTCCGTAACGGTAGAAGTCAGCGCGGACGGAGCGGGCTTGGTCTCGCACGCCGGCACCGCGCTGGTCGCGCAGGTCGCTGACAAGGTCGGGCTCAGCAACGCGCTGTCGGCGCGGCTGGCTGGGATCAAGCAGCGGCGTCGTGGTCATGACCCGGGCCGCGTGATCCGCGACCTGGCGGTGATGCTCGTCGACGGCGGCGAGTGCGTCTCTGACCTCGGCGCGGTCCGGGAGCAGGACGCATTGTTCGGCGCGGTCGCGTCTGACTCCACGGCGTTTCGGATGGTCGATCGGATTGCTTTCACACCGGGTCTGTTGGATGCGGTCCGTGTCGCGCACGCCCGCGCCCGGGCGCGGTTCTGGGAGCTGCATGGCGCGCCTGAGCGGTTGACGCTCGATGTTGACGCGACGCTGATCACCGCGCACTCGGAGAAGGAGAAGGCGGCCGGGAACTACAAGGGCGGCTACGGGTTTCACCCGTTGCAGGTCTACCTGGACGAGACGTCCGAGGCGCTCGGCGGTCTGTTGCGCCCAGGGAACGCCGGTTCGAACACCGCCGAGGATCACACGACGGTGATCGACCGGGCGCTCGGGCAGATCCCGGCCGAGTACATCGAGACCCTGGAGATCCTCGTCAGAGCCGATTCGGCCGGCGCTACGCACGGGCTTCTCGACTACTGCCGTGAGGGGAACATGCGGTTCTCCGTCGGCTATGAGCTAACCGAGGCGGTCCGTGCCGCGATCCTGCAAATCCCCGAGGAAGCGTGGGTCCCGGCATTGGATCAGGACGGCTCCGAGCGCAAGAACGGCGAGGTCTGTGAGATCACCGACATGGTTGATCTGTCCGCCTGGCCCGAGGGGTCCAGGCTGATCGTCCGGCGTGAGCGTCCCCACCCCGGAGCGCAACTGAGCTTCACCGACCACGACGGGTACCGCTTCCAAGCGATCCTCACCGACCAGCCCGACGAGGACATCGCCATCGTGGAGTGCCGTCACCGTCAGCACGCGCACGTCGAGGACCGGATCCGTGACGACAAGGACACCGGCCTGTCCAAGTTCCCGTTCAAGGCGTTCGCGCTCAACGAGGTGTGGTTGGAGATCGTCGCGCTCGCCCACGACCTGATCGTCTGGACTCAAGCACTCCTCCTCGACGGGGAGCTGGCGAAGGCCGAGCCCAAGCGGCTGCGCTACCGGCTGCTGCACGTCGCTGGCCGGCTCGCGTTCTCCGGCCGCCGTGCGAAGCTCCACCTCCAGCACACATGGCCGTGGGCGGCCGAACTCCTCGCCGCGTTTCAGAAACTCAAAACGCTCACGGCCGCCAGCGGCTGACACCGCCGCCAGCGACCGCCACCACGACGAGCAGACCACCCCGGCCACCCGGCCGTGAGCACCGCTGCCGCGAAACAGGCTGAGCCGCCCACAACGCTTGCGCGGGAACACCGAGCACCCGCCACACCAGCCCGGGACACGGCCTCACCACCGCCAGCGACACGCCGACGCCACCCGCCGGTCACATTCGCGCGCTTACTGCACGTTCCGGGCTAGCGTGACAACGATCTACTTCCGTAACGGCTTGTCCAAGCAGCGGATCGCATTCAGGCAGCAAGCCCCAAACGCGCATGGCACGAGCAAGTTCACCGGCAGCGGAAAGTGCGCAGGCGGAACCGGCGTACACAAGCAAGAGGAATGCAGCTACACCTTCGCTGGGACCCATAACGTCATAGCGCAACAGAACGACCTGAAAGCCACGGGCACCGACACCCGGTGAGTGAAGCCATCTACCGCCGTATCCCCCCAGACCCCCTGACCCGCCTCGAACTCTTACAGGTAGTCGAGGCCGCACCACCAACCGCCAGGCTCCGGCGCCCCCGGAGGAACGCTTACAGACTGGGTGGGGGATGGTCGCCATCGCCATCGCTGCGGCGGCAACGTCAAGGCCATCAGGCGACATGTTGGCTACTGCTTCACCCAATCGCCATGGAACGCGATCTCCGTCTGCGACAGCATCGACGACACCATCACACTCGACCTCGACCCCGGCGGTGAAGCGCCGCTCATCAGCGCCTGGCGTGCACGAGTTGACCAGTCCCCGGACGCCGCCACGAGCGGGCACTGACGGGCCGGCGCAGAGTGACGGCGTGCGGCGGATTCATCGCGCAGATTGCTGATTCGGCCAGGGCGCCGACCGTGGGGTGATGCGATGTTCGGTGAGGAGTTGTGCGGCGGTGACCCGCGGCGCTGGAAGGAAACCTGGGCGCCGGCCCTCCCAGACGTTGTGGGGCGGCACCGCGCGGGGCGCTGCTGCTGGTGCCGCCCCGCGTGTCAGTTTGACGTCGGCGCCTGAAATCCTTGACGCCTTCTCGGGCGCTAATGAGAAACCTGTCGACCGCCGATGTGATGCGTACGGGGCGGCACCGCGCGGGGTTTCTTCTGCTGGTGTCGCTCCGTATCTCGCCACCGGCTCGTCGGCGCCGTCCGCGGCTTCGCCTACCGATTTGCGCTCGGCGAGGCCAACCGCGAAACCTTTACGCGGCGATCTCGTTGGTGAGGAGACGCGGGGCGCATGGGCGCGCGCGGCACCGCTTCCGTGTTTGCGGTGCCGCGCGCCCTCGCCGCCGGGCGCGACCTATCGCGCGGGGGTGAGCGACTTTCCGTCGCTGGGGCATTCTCCGGGCAACCGACGTGCCTGGAGGGGGCGAATGAGGCGAGGCTCTGGGTGGCGAAAGCCCTCCAGAGCCCCGACTCGGGCGAGTTCGGCGCCGCCCGTCGGGCGCAACCGTGCGCGGCGAGCGAACGAATTCATCCAAAAAAAACCCCAACGCGCGGTCCTCCCGGGTTAGCCTCTCTCTACCCGGTGCGATGAATCGCCCGGACGGGGCCACGGGGCGCGGCTCTGGGCGGCGGATGCACGCCTCCGCAGACCGGCCTACATAACCAGATGAGCTTGCCCGCCAGGCGCGCCCCCGCCGGGCGAGCAACGTGCTGTCCCCATTGCCCCTACTACGCGGACAGCACCAATCGGTCCCCCGATGGATGGACCCCTCGGGGGACCGACCATGCGCGCGCACTCTCTCGGCCTCCAGGGAGTCGCGTCTCGCGGGAGCGGAGGCCGAGGTTTCCCAGGACTTGTCGGCCACGTCGAGTAGCCGATGCGCAGGCTGAACCCGGGGACGTCGCCCAGGCCCGGAACGTAGACCTCGACCGGGGTGAGGTTGGACAGTCCGAGTCCGGCGATAGGAGGTGCCTCGCGCTCGGGACCTCCGATGTCGGTATACGCCACGGTCTGGTCGCGGACCGTGAGGCCAACCCGAGTGTCGAGCGCGGGTCCGGAGCCGATGTTCTTGATCGGGACGACGACCCGGTTCGCGTCCTTGAAGTACGGCGTCAGGGGCCGCAACGCGGGAGAGGATGCGCCCCCGCGTGCGGGCAGACAGTCCAACGCGGGTCGGAGCGAGCGCGGCGTTTGCCGGTGCGCCCAAACCCGGAGAGGGCATCCGAGGGCCTCGGACGGGTCTAAGTAACCCCCGCAGGGTCCGGCCCGGCACATCCGGCGTGGCCGTTGTGGGTCTGTTGGGCGCGGCCGTTTGCAGTGGCCCCACCGCGGACGCTTGAAGTGGCCCCACTTCACGTCGGTTGTTGTTGGTGTTGATGTTGACTGATCGCCCGGGGAGATGACACCGCGACTGTCGACGCGAAGGCCTGAGCGCGTAGCGCGAAGGCGTTCGTGGCGATAGTCGCGGGCGCGTCGTCGGGCGGGGGTCATGCTCGTTTGCGTCCTTGGCGTTCGAGTCCGTGACGGAAGCGCCAGGACTCGGTGCCGGTGTCGATGATGTGTGCCTTGTGGGTGATCCGGTCGACGACGGCCTTCGCGAGCCGCGGGTCGGGGAACACCTTGGTCCAGTCGCCGAACGGCAGGTTCGTGGTCACGATCAGGCTGCCGCGCTCGTTGCGTTCTGAGATGACCTGGAAGACGAGCTCGGCCGCGCCGGCGGGCAGGTTCAGGTAGCCCAGCTCGTCAAGGCACACCAGCTCGGTGCGGGCGTAGCGGCCGACGACCCGGCCGAGCTCTTTGCGGCTCTCGGCTTCCTGGAGCTCGTTCGCGAGCGCGGCGAGCGTCGTGAAGCGCACGCGGCGGCCTTGCTGGCAGGCACAGACCGCCAGCCCGGTGGCGAGCATCGTCTTGCCGGTGCCGGACTCGCCGACGAAGATCACGCTCTCGCGGTCATCGATCCAGGAGCCGTCGGCGAGCGCGGCGATGGTTGCTTGCGGCACCTTGGGGTTGTCGGAGAAGCGGAACTCCTCCAGCCGCTTGATGATCGGGAACCGGGCGTCGATCAGCCGTCGCCGCTCGCGGCGTTCGGCCCGCTCGGCCATCTCGGCCTCCAGCAGCGCTGCGAGATACGCGACGGGGGTCTGCTGCTCGCGGGTGGCCTCGGCGGCCATCTGCCGGAACCGCCGTTTGACGGTCGGGAGCTTCAGCTCGGTCGCGTGCGCCTCGATCAACGCCTCGAGCGCCTGCATCTTCGGTGACGGGGTCATCGACGCGCCTCCCGCTCGAGCAGCTGGTCGTAACCGGTGAGGTCGGGCTCGGGCCGCTCAGCGGCCGCCAGTCGGGCGTCCAGTCCGGTGAGGCGACCGGGCTGATGGCGCTCAGCGCGCCGGGCGAGGACCTGGACCGCGCGGCCGTCCAGCGCACCGGCGGCAAGCGCACCGCGAACGGCGAGCTCGACCTGGCTGGCGGGCAGCTCGCGGCAGAGCAGCAGCACGTCGACCATCTGCTTCGCCGCTTCGGACGCGCCGACACGCTCCTGGATCCCGCGCCACAGCTCGTCGAAGCAGTCCGGCCAAGCGCCGCGCTCGCGTTCCTGTCTGAGCGCGAGCGATCGGGCGAGCGCTCCCGGCTTCAGTGCCAGCAGCTCGAGGTAGTGATCCAACTGCGCCGAGGTGCCGAACCGGCCATGCAGCCGCTCGTGGCGGGCGACCTCGCGACCGTCGTGATGAAAGACGATCTCGCGAGCGCCGATCCTCGCCGCCACCCGCAGCCCGGCGAGGCGGACCGGCAGCGAGTACTGGTTCTGCCGCACCGTCGCCAGCGACTTGCTGTCCACCCGCGGCGTCGCATGCTCGCACGTGTCGAACGCGTCGGCCGGCAACGGCCGCAGCAGATCGAGCTCCTGGCCGAGCGCCTCACCGACGGTCTGGCGACGTCCGCGGATCGTGCGCCGCAGGTCGGTGATGCACGCCGCCGCCAACAGGTCGTTGAGCTCCCCCAGCGAACCGACCTCCGGGACCGGCACCAGGTAGGTGCGGCGGAATCGGCCGACGTCGCCCTCGATCCCGCCCTTCTCGTGCGCGCCTTCCTTGCCCACGCGCGTGAAGCTCGATTCGTAGAGGTAGTGCGAGCGCAGCGCGACGAACCGGTCGGTCTCCACCCGCCGGCGACCGCGCAGCACCCGCTTGACCGCCGAGCCGAGATTGTCGTATCGGATCAGGCCGAACACGCCGCCGAAGAACTCCAAAGCCGCGACGTGCCCCTCCAAGAACGCCTGCTGGGTCTCACGCGTATGCGCCTGCACGAAGCACGCTCCCGAGAAACACGCGCGCATCTGGAACAGGTGGACCTTCGTCGCCACGCCGGCGATCACGACGGTCGCCTCGCCCCAGTCAACCTCGGCCTCCGCGCCTGGCTCTGAGCACAGCGGCACGAATACCTCGTCGACCAGCTCGCCGAGCTGCTGACGGCGCTCGCGGACATGCCGGCGGACCTGCCGCTCCGAGACCTCAACGCCGTGCTCGTCCCGCAGTCGCTCGTGGATCCGCTTGGCCGTGTGCCGCTGCTTGCACGGCGCCGACCGATCGGCCTCAAGCCACGAATCGATCAGCGCCCGCCACTCACCCAACTTCGGCGCCGGCCGCCCCTCCGGCCGCTTCCTGGCCGGCGGCACCGGCGACTCCAACGCCTGCCGGACCGTCCGCCGATGCACCCCGTACTTGCGCGCCAACGCGTGCGTCGACAGCCCCTCGAACTCCTTGTCCCTGCGGATCTGCTCGAACAGCTCCACTCTCGATCGCATCCCTTCCGCGGTCTCCCTTCGACGCTCGATAGAGCGACGAAGGTCGAACCACGATCGGACGGAAGTGGGGCCAAATCAAGCGTCCGCACTGGGGCCAAGTCAGGCGTCCGCGGCCATCTGTTGGTGCTCGTTGAAATGGTGGCCGTTCGGCGGAAGTCAAGGAAGACGCACCGTCATCCGATTACACGAGCGGCGGCACCGCGATCTCAGGTGGGGCGCTTGAGAGTTCGCGGTGCCGCCACCACCTCGCGGCACAACGGGGATGAGCCGCGTGCGGCTCGCTGGCGGGCGCTCCAGGGCCACGTCGCCGTCATCGCCGCGCTCGATCCGCTCGGCCTCGCGCTCCCCGGCCACTCGGTCGCCGTCTTGCCACGGGTCAAGCTGGACCGTCCACCCCGGCCTGGGCCGCCGCTCCGCGGCCCACAGAGCCGAGGCCGTTGGACGCGAACGCGCTGAGTCAGCTCATCGCGCACCCGTTCTACTGCGGGCGGATCGTTCATAAGGGGAAGATCCTGCCGACACCGGGGCGCTTGCCGACGTACGTGGAGCCGGACGTCTTCGATCGGATCCAGGCCGAGCGGGCCGCGCGCGGGCGCTATACGAGGCGCTCTCCGGGACGGCCCGTCAAGGGGTCCATCCTCGCTCGTCTCGCCCGCTGCGGGGTCTGCGGCGGCTACACCGACGGAGCGGCGACGGGTTCAAAAGCGGGACGGCGATCGACATCGGACCTGGAGGTCGTCGGCTCCGCCGTTGCCCGGCGGGATACCCGCCCAGCTGCCTCCGTATGCCGCGCGGGGAACGTCGAGATTCAGAGCCGGCCGAAGTGCCAGTGAGGCGAGCGCGCGGAGCCCACCTGTTGTGCGATGGCCGCGAGCTGCAGGGCAATCCCCTCGAGGGACTGAGTGAGTTCAGGGTCAGGCGGGCTGACGCTCGTGCTGAGCAGGTCGAGCATCCCGACGACCTCCTCGTCGGCAGTGATCGTGATGAGGGCGGCAGAGCCCATGCCGAGCTGGGCGGCCTCTCTGAGCAGCGAGTCCTCGGAGTGCTCGAGATCCACCGTGCAGCTGACCGCTCGGTGGCCAGCAGCCGCGACCGCGCTCGGTGCTTGACGCCGGTGCTGCCAGGCCCGGGTGTCGAACTCGGCCATTTCGCCAACGCGCCCGACCCAGGTGGCCGTGCAGCGCATCGATCGTCTGCGCTCGTCAGGGGACCAGCCCACGACGGCGTCCCACGGTCCGTTCGCGCCCAGCGTGTTGACGGCGTGCTCAAGGGCGCCCGACCACTCCGAGACACCGACCAGACCGGCCGACAGCGCGCGTTGCGACGCGGCCTTCCACGCCAGCACCGGAGCCCCGGGGTCCTCGGCGGAGACGTTTGCGGTGGTGGGGTCTACCGCCGCGGGCGTTCCGGCCCGGTCGCGGGCGCGCAATTGCTCGAGCGCCCGGTCCCTGTCCGCCACCTCGCCGGTCAAACGGTCGATCTCGACGCGCAGCCCATTAGCCACCGCAGCCGCTTCTGACGCCTCCCGCCCGGCCTGGGTGACCGCGTCGGCGTCCGTTCGCGCCTTGTCGTCGCCGGCGCGCGACAGCTCGCTCCGGAGCGCCGCCACAGTCTCGCGCTCCGCGGCGAGAGCGCTGGACAGCGCAACCGCCTCCGCCTGGCGGCCGGCAAGCTCCTCCCGGGCCCGGCGCAGCTCGGAGCGAGCGTCCGTCAGGGCGCGGTCGGCCTCGGAGCGTTGTCGCGTGAACTCCTCGGGCGTAGGTCGGTCTGCCGCTGCGGACTGGATGTGCTCGAGTTCCTCCCCGATCGCCGCCAGTTCGTCCCGGAGCGAGGCGACGGTCTGCCGTTCCGACTGCAGGGCGGCGTTCGCCTCGGCGTTCTCGGCGCGGGTGCGCCGGAGCTCGGCGTGAGCCTGCGACAGCCCCGATCGCTTTTCTGCTTCGCTCTGCTCGGCCCTCACGCGCGCCTCAGAACGAACTCTGACCGTTTCCTCCTCGGCCGCCCGGAGCTCCGCGCGCAGCGACTGGGCTGCCCGTTGCTCGCTCGCCAGGGCGGCCGCGGTTGTGGCCAGCTCGGCCTTTACCCGCTCGCCCGCGAGCTTCACCTTGTGGGCGGAGGCGCGCTCCGATTCGAGTTGCGCAGGTGTCGGTGCCGCACGCAGCTCGGCGCGCAGCTGCTCGCACTCCTCCCGTGCATCCGCCAGCTCGGCGCGGAGCGCCTCGGCGCTTGCACGTTCCTTGGCCACCGCCGCCGCAGCCTCAGCCTCGACCGTTTCGGCCCGCGCCCGCTCGCCGTCGCGCTCGCTCTCCAGTTCGGCAACGCTCGCCTCGGCACGGGAGAGGGCGTCCTCGAGCTCCGCCGTCCCGGCTTGCTCAGTCGAGAGCGTCCTCAGGAGTTCATGCGCACGCCGCGCGGAGAGGAGCGATGCCTCACGCAGCGCCGTGGCCTGCCGACGCTCTTCGAGCAGGTCGCGCTCGAGCCGCGCCGACGTGGCGAGCGCGGCATCGAGTTCGGCGGCGATCGCGGCGAACTGGTCGCCGTCGACGTCGGAGTGAGTCGGCTCGTTGCCGGACGGCGCACGACGAGGCGTGTCGTGGCCAGACGCTGGAGGGGGCTGGTCGGCGGCAGCTCCGGCCGGGACGACGCCCCATTCGTCAAGCAGCGACGCACGGGTGGCCGACTCGTCGACATGGATCCAGCGATCGAGTCGCATCAGTCGGGCGCATTCGGAGCGCGCCACCTCGGCTCGAGCGAGGGGCGCGGCGACCCCGCAGACCGCGGTCGGCTCGCCGTTGGCGTCGCGGAGCGCGAAGCGCAGGACGGCGAAAGCCGGGTGGCCCTCGGCGGCGGCGATCGTGTATTCGAACTCAAGCGGCTCGCGTGGTCGCTCGTCACCCTCGAGGCGTCGCAATCCCTCGATCGACTCGCCGGGAGCCAGCTCGTCGTCGGTCTTGCCACACACCTGCTCAGCTTCAGTGTGCAGCGCCTCGAGGTAACGGCAATTGACGTCGATGTAGCGGCCGCTCAGGTCCTTCAGCCAGATCATGGCGGGACTCGCATCGAGGGGCTCGTCCAAGAGGGGAGGTGCGTCATCGTCTGGCACGGCGCGTGCGGGCGGGGCGATCGCAACGAGCGCGTGGCGATGGCCGTCGGAGCCCACGACGACCGAGATGTCGACCTCGCCCGCCGGGAGGGGGAAGGAGACATGATCCCGCTCGCCGGCGAGAACCTGCTCGATCTCCCTGCGGTGGTCTGAGAGGGCCTCCCCGTCCGCGCCGCACCGATCCCCAAACAGCGCGGTCGCACGGACAACCACTCCGTCGCTATCGATCAGAGCGACGGCAGTCGGTACTTCCTCAGAGATTTCCGTCGTGGACACCGCTTGGCTCCCCCGGAGCGCTCACACCCGGCTCGCATCGGCGGCCACGATGCGCAACGCGCGTCGCGGCGGAACGGATGGACGGATTGGCCAGCCGGCCGAGCGAATCGGCGGAGGGCCTAGGCTTCAGCCTATGAACGATGAGGATGCTCGGCGATTGGCCCAGGCGTTGCGTGACGAGCTGTGGTCCACCGCCAGCGATGAGCTCCTGGCACGTTTGGCCGACCGTGGCGGGATGAAGGCCGGGCTGAACCCGCCGGACGAGATCGAGGACGAAGAGCTCCTGGATGTCGTCTGGCGCGCGGTCAGGAAGGCCGGCCTTGCTGACCGCTCGGCGAGCGGTCCATAGCTCAGTCAGAGGAGGTGCGGGGTGGTGCCGGGTCGCCGACCAGCGCCACCTGCAGGGTGGGGTTCTGCTCAACGATCTCGTCGACGAGGGATCGCTGCTCGACGCCGAGGCGTTTGCGCAGGTGGGGGACGCCCATCACGATGTGGGTTGTCCCGTAGCGTGCGGCGGCCTGCATGACCGCCCGTGCCGTGTCGCTGTCTCGCTGCACGATGAGCTCTGTACCGAACACGGCGGCGAGGCGCCGCAGATCGTCCACCTCACGTGCCGTGTCGCGATCCCCGTGCTGATGTGGCGGGGCGACCCAGAGAAGGTCGAGTCTGCCGCCGAGCCGTTCGCTCATCTCCCAGGCGCGCCGGACGATGCGGTTGGCGCTGGGATCGGGTTTGACGAGACCGAGGAAGTGGTGCTCGCGTTCGGTCGCCACGTTCGAGATCAGCCGGTCGTCGTGATTGAGCACGTCCGCGCTGAGCCGATGGGCTTCTACTTCTTCGACGACCTGGAGCAGCGCCATCTCGCGCAGCACGTCAAGGTTCTCCTTCGTGAAGAAACGCGTGAGCGCGGTGGGCACGCTTCCGTCGGCAAAGACCTTGCCCTCAATGATGCGGTCCCGAAGCGCCTCTGGCGTGAGGTCGATGACCACGACCTCGTCGGCTTCGTCCACGATCCGGTCGGGCATCGTCTCGGTGACTGCGATCCCAGCAGCCTCAGCCAGCCGCTGGCTCACGCTCTCCAGGTGCTGGACGTTGACGGTTGACAAGACGCCGATGCCCGCCGCGAGAATCTCCTCGACGTCCTCATAGCGCTTTTGGTGCTCGAGGCCCGGCGCGTTGGTGTGGGCGATCTCGTCGATCAGGCACACCGTGGGGGCACGCCGGAGGATCGCCCCCAGATCCATCTCTGCGAGTTGTACGCCACCGACCGGGATGCGTCGGCGAGGGATGAGCTCGAGGCCCTCCGCCATCGCCGCCGTCTCGGGTCGTCCGTGCGTCTCCAACAGGCCGATCGCCACATCTCTGCCCTCGGCGGCGACCGAGTGGCCCTCCTGGAGCATCCGGTAGGTCTTGCCCACGCCCACCGCCATGCCGAGAAAGATCTTGTGCTGCCCGCGGTGGATCACTCGATTCGTGCTACAGACGAGATGGGTGGAGAGATACGCACATTCTCGCCGGTCGGCGGCCTGAGGTCGTCCGCCCCGTCCCGAAGCGCGTTGCGTAGCTGCCCGCAGGAGGTAGGGGCCCGCGCGGCGGCTCGCACGCGATGCTCGAGCGGCCCGATTCTCCGCTCGCTTGCATCGCGTGCGAGCGATGATTACGCAGCGATTGGCACCGCGGCCTGGGCGCGGGGGGTGGGGTCGAGCGCCTCGGTCGCCACGCGAACTAGGCGCCGAAGACTGCCGGGCTCGGCGGGGTTGTAGAGGGGGCTTCCATCGGCGTTGCTCAGCATGCGCTCGGCGATTGCCATCCCCTCAGCCCGCAGCGGTTCGGCGTAGCTCAGCCGTGCGATCAGCGCGTCGATCGCGTCCTCGGCATCGAGGACTGCCGCCCGGTTGATGATGACGACGCGGGCTGGGGCCGGACGCCGGTCATGCGCTTCGCTGATGACGCGCCGCAGCGTGCTGGTGAGCTGCTTGCGATGGCGGTTGCCGGTCAGCTGCTCGGCGCGCAACGCCAGCTGCGGCGAAGAGCCGGAATCGGCACCCTCGGCGAGCTCGCGGGTAAGCCGACCACGGCTTGTGGCCACGGCCATCCATAGCCTGAGAGATCGTGGCTTAGTCAGAGCCGGTCGCTCGCCCTGGACGATGGGCTGGCCGGGCCAAAGGACAGTCTGAGAGGTCGAGATCGGGGACATTTCACACTTCTCCTATCGCTTCGTTCCGGGTCCCCTGCGACGGGGACCGGCGTGAGCAGTCAGGATCGACTTGCTCTCGTCTCACGGTAGATCTGCGCTGTGAAGACGCTGTGCAGAACCGGGGCGAGAGCATCAAGGTTTTGTGAACCCGGCCTCCCGGCTCGGCTAACCCGTATGGCGCGGAGGGCGATCGCGCCGATGTGCCCGCCGGCCGCGCAGATGACGATTGTCGATCGGCACGATCACCTCGTGGCGGGCGGAGACCTCGAGCAGCTTCTTGAGGCCGGGCGGCACCCCGATCGTCGGGATCGGCATCTCGATCTCGACCGTACCGGTCTCGTGGTCGACGATCCGGACGGGACCCAGTCCCCGGAAGACGTCCATCATCTCCTGGTTGGTCGCGAGCATCAGGGCGGTGAACGTGTTGATGCCCTCTTCCCGCGCGCGGCCGCAGATCACCTCGAGCAAGAGCGTGCCGACCCCGCGGCCCTGCCACTCATCGATCACGGTGACCGCGACCTCGGCCGCGTCGGGCCGTTCCTGGTTGCGCACATAGCGCGCCACGCCAATTCCCTCGCCGGTCTGTTCGTCCAGCGCGATCATCGCCTCATGGTTGTGGTGGTCGATCTGGGTGAGGTAGCGGACCATCTCGTCGCTGAGCTCGGTCGTGGTCACCAGGAATCGCCGGTAGCGAGACTCGGGGCTGAGGCGCTGGAAACCGCGCAGCAGGAGCGCCCGGTCCGCGCGATGCCCCTGGCGGATGCGGATACGCGAGCCGTCCCGAAGGGTGATCGGCGCGCCGAGGATCACGAGTTCATTCGTGGAGGGCTCTGACGACATCCGGAAACGTGGCACGTTGGACTCCGCTGGCGAGATTGACTCCCAATGACCTCGGGGTGAGACGCCGCTACCGGTCCCTAGCTCACGGATGGTGCCTGGAGGGTGGCCCACTTGCATCGGTAGTTACTCCCGTCAGGAGTCCGCGGCTTGGGCCGATCCCCATTCCCCCGACGGCTGGGAGGATCAGCGGCGATGAACGCTCATGCACGGATCTTGGTCGTTGCCCATCGCACAGCTGCCACCCCAAAGCTGCTCGAGCAGATCCAGACGCGCGCACAACGAGGTCCGTGCGCGTTCGTGCTGCTGGTGCCGCGCCCATACTGGGACCCGGAGACCGAGGAGGCAGCGAAGGTGATCGAGCTGGCCGTGCCGCTGCTGGAGCAGGCCGCGGGCGGAGAGGTCGAAGCGCTCGTGGGCGACACCGATCCGTTCGTCGCGGTCCACGAGGCGCTCGCGCGGTCGGAATTCGACGAGGTCATCATCTCGACGCTGCCGACTCGAGTCTCGCACTGGCTGCGGCTCGATCTGCCGGCCCGCGTCGAGCGACTCGGACTCCCCGTGACCGTCGTCACTGCGACGCAGTCTGAGCAAGCCTGGGAGCCTCGATGACCGAAGCCGACAACGTCGCACTGCACGTCGTAGAAGTCGCCAACCCCGACGAGCTCAACCTGATCCTCGGGCAGTCGCATTTCATCAAGACGGTCGAAGACGTGCACGAGGCGCTCGCCGGCGCCGTGCCCGGGCTTCGCTTTGGCCTCGCGTTCTGCGAGTCATCGGGACCCCGGCTCGTGCGCCGATCCGGCAATGATCCGGAGTTGGTCGAGCTCGCGACCCGCAACGCCACGGCGATCGGAGCCGGGCATTCATTCATCGTTTTCCTGCGCGAGGGGTTCCCGGTCAATGTGCTGGGCGCGGTCAAGCTCGTTCCCGAGGTTTGTCGGATCTATTGCGCGACCGCTAACCCCGTCCAGGTGATCGTCGCCGAGACCACCGCGGGGCGGGGGATCCTCGGCGTCATCGACGGCAGCCCGCCCCTCGGAGTCGAGACCGAGGCGGACGTTGCAGAACGCAAGCAGCTGCTGCGGCAGATCGGCTACAAGCTCTGACACGCCGACAGACCCGGAGCCGTTGAAGAGGCCAGCCCGGTGAGCGCGTCCTGAGACGGAGCGGAGCCCCGATTTCCCGGACTTCATCGGGGCGACAGGATTTGACCCGTGACCGCCCGGCCCCTTCGGAAACCGCCGGCGACCCTGAGGTCCGACTGCCCGCATTTTTGGGTTCCACGGCACCGAGGTGCCCTGAGTTCCGTTCAGATTGGTACCCACATTGGTACCCATGATCCGTAACCCCGAGAAGGCCTGGCTGATGAGGGCGGCCTGGTCCCCGGCGAGCTTGAAATGCGGCAGCGCTCGACTTGCGGGGCACGGCGCTCCGACTGGCGCTTGGACGCAGATCCGGCTATGTCAGTTGATCTCGGCACCTTGCGGTGCCGGTGACCGCCCGGACGAAGCGCCATCTACCCATTGAGGGAAGGAAAGGCCCGGGAGAGAAAGTGCTTCTCTCCCGGGCCGTGGCGCCCCCGAGGTGTGATGCGAGCGTGCGGCTGGCTAGGACCCGCTCGCCGCGGCGGTGGTCGAGTCCAGCGTGAGGTCGCCGTTCACGGCCTTCCCGTTGACCGAGGAGACGTGCCCGGTCGTAGAACTGCTCCCGTTGCCGGTGATGCCGACCCAGGCGTACGCCTCGTAGCCCGCGTACTTCTGCCTGATCTGGGCAACGCTCAGGTTCGAACCGGCATCGGGGCCAGTCATCATGTAGAACGTGCCGTCCGGGTTTTCTGAGCCGTATGTGAAATCAGCTCCATCCGAGAGCTTGTGGAGGCCGGGCGAGAACGCCTCGGCACCATCCGTGATCCAGATGTTGTCCTTAAGATCGCCGGCGCCGCTCTTGGCGATGCCGTTGAAGTTGGCCGTCGGGCCAATGTCAACGACGATCCCGGCGTCGGCGTAGCCGTTGCCTGGATTGGCGAGGGCGAGGGGCATGGTGGCCAGCGCCCAGTTGGTGCCGTTGTCCACCTCATAGTTCCACTACGAACCGTTCGGACCCTGAGGTCCAGCAGGTCCCTGTGTGCCGGTGGCACCGGTGTCGCCCTTGGGTCCCTGCGGGCCGGTGGCACCGGTGTCACCCTTGGGTCCCTGGGGACCTGTCGCCCCGGTCGCGCCAGTGTCGCCCTTCGGCCCGCGGGGGCCGGGCGCGTTGCGCATGTGGAGCTGATTGTCGATCCAGTCGGTCAGGTTGTCGGTATGCACCGCACGCTTCGCGAGCTTGCTGTGGGTCACGCTGCCATCAGCAATCTGGGTGGCCGCGTAAGCCCCGCCTCCCAGCGAAACGAACAGCGCCGAACAGGCCACGACCATCGCGGCCGAGGGACGCCTCAGACGGAACATCGCACTCCTTTGTTGGTTGGATCGGTCCCGATCCGGTCCCCTGCGTACGGCTTTGTCCCCTAGTAGTTGCCCCTGTGCCCCCGCCAGTGCCGTGTGCGTAAGAATAGCCTAGGAGCCGGGCGTCAGCTCTCGCCTCCAGCGGTGCGTCAGCTCTCGCCTCCAGCAGTCAGAACACGCGCCGGATAGTCCGCCTGAGTGACTCCACTCGCCGTTGCCGTTCCCGGTGTTCGCTCCGCTGTTTCCGTATTACCGCCTGTATTCCAAGTGTTGCCGGTGTTTCCTGAGTTCCGCATGTTTCCCGCGTTGTCGGTGCTGCCTGAGTTCCCAGGGGTTTCCGGCCTCGGGAATGGTCGTCAAGGCGATACCGTCATTTCCGGTATCCGGGTGGCCAGGCGCTTCTCGCAACGCTTCCCGGCCGGCGATTCCCACAGCATCGTCAACGGGTCGGAGTTCGGCAACGAGGATTGTTAGGAGTCCGGGAGCCCCTGCGCGATGGTGACTCCTGCGCGGCTCTGCCGGTGATGGTGATCTGCCTTCGGTACCGGGCGCTGGGCTACGGGGGGACCGGTAAAGCGGAAAGCCCCAAGCTGAGCGAGGCTTTCCTCCAATCGGGGAGACAGGATTTGAACCTGCGACCGCCCGGCCCCCAGCCGGAATCCGGGGGTAGCCGTCAGGCAGATTCCCTTATTTCATGGGGGTTTGGTGGGTCCGGCTCGGGCGCAGTTGTGCTCAGTTTGATGCCCTCTTTGATGCCCTCTTGCTGAAACACGCCGTTGACGAGCTCGGCCTCGTTCGCGCCGGGCGCGTAGTGCGTGTAGACCATCGTCGTCTTGATGTCCGCGTGACCCATCCAGGCCTGGAGCGTGCGCAGCGGTACGCCTGCGGCCGCGCAGCGGGTACCGAACGTATGCCGGAGGTCGTGGAACCGAACGTCGCGGACGCCGGCGCGTTTCAGGGCCCGCTTGAACCGCTTGCTGACCTGGCTTCTTTCGAGCGGATGTCCGGTGTGCGGGTGTCCGAAGACGAGGGCGTCCTCGGCCTGGTAGGCGGAGGATTGGAAGAGCAGCTCCAGCTCGCGCCCGACCCGATCGGCCATCGGCACCGCTCTTGACGACGTCCGCGACTTGGGCGTGCGGAACTTGCCCCGCACGTACGGCCGCACGACGCGGATCTTCTGCGCCGCCCAGTCGACGTCGCGCCAGCGCAGGCCGAGCAGCTCACCCTGCCTGAGTCCCGTCATCGCGGCGGTGAGGTAGAGCGCGCGGTCGACGCGGGCGAGATCGTCTTCGAGGACAGCCTCGGGCGTCGCACGGTAGAGGTAGATCGCTGTCGCCGCCGAGCATCCGAGGCGCTCGCCGACCTCCTGCCACTCAAGCTTCTCGATGTCCCTCAGTGTCCGCGCCTGCGCTGCACGAGCCAGTGTGGCCGGCGTGTGCCGGCAGACGGGTGTCGTCGCGGCGTCGAGCAGCGCGTCGAGCTCTGATTGGTCCAGGAAGCGGATCTCCGTGTCGTCGTCCTCGGGCGAAGCCGGTTTGTCGACCGCCCGGCACGGGTTGGTCTGACACCACCCCTTCGAGATCGCGAATTCGAAGATCCCGTTCAGGTGGACGTAGAGGTTGCGGACCGTCTTCACGGACAGGTCGGCGAGGCCGCGGTCGAGCCGGTCCTCAGCGTCAAGGCAGCCGTCGATGAAGTCTTCGACGTCGTCGGCCGTGATCTCGTCGACTGGTTTCTTCCCGAAGTGCGGCGTGAAGTGGATCCGGATCTCGGACTCGTAGTTCGCGAGCGTCGTGTCCGGCTTGCGGCCGCTGCGAGCGAGCTGTTTGATCCGCCGATCGCCGACCTCGGCGACGGTCATCCGCTCGGTCACCGGCGGCGGTGCCGAGTTCGCCTCGAGCATCAACTCGCGCAGCCGCGCCTCCGCCTGCGTGCGGGTCAGGCCCTCCCGGCTTCCTGGCTCGCGCACACGTCCGAGCGAGCGCTTGACGAGCCGGCCACGCAGGTACCACTGTCCGTACCAGCGATTGCCCTTCTCGAACACGGCACCGGTTCCGCGGGGCCGGCGCCCGCGTGTCCTCCGGGTCCTTGGCTTGCTGGGCTGGTCCTCCGTCACGACGCGATCGACGGTATCGACCAGCGCGGCGTCGGGTTGCTCAATCAGCGAGAGCTGATTGTCGGGCGGCGCAGCGGATCGCCTCACCGTCGCCGACCGTTGGCTGCCCCGCGCTCGCGAGACTCGAGCCAAGCCTCGATCGACTCCCGGCGGAACCGGACCGCCCGTCCGAGCCGGATATGCGGAAGCCGCCCGGCCCGCACCTCCCGATAGACCCAGTCGGTCCGCATCCCGAGATAGCGGGCGACCTCGTCCGCCTCCAGCAACCGCGGGCCCGGCTCCGCTCCGTCAGGAACGAATGGGCGCCGACGATCGGGAGCTGTCGACACGTCACTCATCGGATCCGGAGTCCGCTGAGGGCGTACGCACAAAACTCAAAAATCGCAAAGGACAGCAAAGATACCGCCCCCGACGGACGGACGCAACGGAACACCGGCGGCGCGCCGGCTCTACGCCGCCGCGATGGGCACGTCGCGGTCCTCGAACACGGCGTGCAGCTCGAGGCTTCCGCCAAGCGCTTCGATGTAGCGCCGGATCGTCGAGAGCTGCGTGTCCTCGGCCCGTTCAATCCGCGAGACGTTCTCCTGGCTCACACCTAGGCGCTCGGCAAGCTGCTCTTGGGTTAGACCAGCCTCGCGGCGCAACTCAGCCAAGCGGATCGCCGTCAGGACCAGCTGCTTCTCAGCCTCGACTGCGGCCCGGTGCTCCGGGTCCGCGTTCAGCGGGCCAACAAGGTCATGGAACTTCTTGGTCTTCGGGCTCACGGGAGGGTTCCTTCGTCACGCAGTTCGCGCAGATGTTCGTCATACAGCTCGTCGGCCTCGGGGATCGCCTGCTCGTACCAGCTCGACCACTGGCCAGTCTTGTCTCCGCCGAGGAGCAGGATCGCAGCTCGGCGAGGGTCGAACGCGAACAGAATCCGCAGGTGCCCGCCGCGCGGGCGCAGCTCCTTCATGTTCGGATGCAGCGAGCCCTCCAGCGTGTCGACCCACGGCCGGCCGAGGCCCGGCCCGCGTGATCGCATGCTACGGCCGACGGTCGAGGCGATGTTCAAGTCGCGCGACCAGCCGACCCAGGTCGCGCCGGAGCTCTGAAGCCCGCTCGAGGGCGTCAACGAGTTCGCGATCCTCGATCGTGGCCGCCTCGGCTTGGCGCGCCTGATGGCGGTGGACGTGCCGGGTGACGAGCTGGCCAAGCAGTTCGCTAATCGGCGTCGTACCGGCAGCGTTCTTGAACACCCGCCAGGTAGCGTCGTCGACGTGGACGCGAGCCATATGGTCGCGCCGCTGCGGCGCGGCTACGGTCTCGACGGCCTGACTGGGGCTGACCGTGGTCCGGGCCTTACTGCGGCGACGGCGAGACATGGCCTGATGTTCCCGCCGCGCCCGGCGGCAAGCTTCCGCGGAACCCTTCGTTGACGTGTAGACATTCGCGTGACGCTCGGCTCCGGGCGCCCGATCAGGGCTCTGGTTCCGCGAGGTATGGCTCGATCCAGTCCCGGTATGAGCCGATGAAGTCGCGAGCTGCGTCCCGCACGAGGATCGCCGCGCGATGCACGTCGCCAGCGGGCGTCTGGACATAGCTGTGCTCGATGCGGGTCCGCGCGTTCTGCGCCTGGACCAGTCGGCTGCAGAGCCGGGCGGTGATGATCTTGGCGTCGCGCATGGCCTCGAAAGCGATCTGCGTTGCCGACGCATGGGTGTCCGCTGGTCTCCGCAAAGCCGCGAGCTTGACGCCGGCTTCGGCCAGCTCGCCCACGTAGTTCTGCACGCGCCCGAGAGCTCGCTCGACCGCCTGCACGCGGTTGTACGCGTCCATGTCCTTCGAGGTGTTGTACGCCGCCTTGAACTGCTGGGGGTCGAAGTCCGTGCCGAAGCTCGCCATCGCGTGCTCGAGCGCTGCGTACTGCCTCGGGAGGTCCTCGAGGTGGCGGACGATCGCAAGACGCCAGCGCTTCGTGTCCACCGGCCTGGCGTCGGGATCCGGCATCGTCACGGCGCCAGCACGCCGTCAAGGCCGGCCAGGGCGGCCCCGGTGCGCTCCGCCTGTCTCACGCGACCCGTCCGTCGCAGGCTCGGCTCCCGGCTGCGGAGTCGTGGCCACAGCCCTCCGCGGTCGACGAGAACGCGCCCGTCCGCGACCACGTCGGCGAGAAACGAAGCCTCGCTCTCTGCGTCCTCCAGACGGACCACATCGACGCGCCGTCCGGTGGCCGCCGTGAGCTTGGCGCTCAACTCGACGATCCGCTCGAGGTCCGAATCACGAAGCGAGACGAGCACGTCGACGTCGCTTCCAGGCGCGTCCGTACCTCTCGCTGCCGACCCAAACAGCAGCGCGAACCGGACGTTGTGCTCCGTGCGCAGCGCTGTCCTCAGAGTCGAGAGCAGCTTCCACGAGCGTCGCACGTACTCCCGCTCGGACAACGACATCGCCAACGTCCTCGGGGACGGCCGGACCCCACGCAGGGTGCCTTCCGCGACCGCGCGCCGTAGCGTGCGTTCATGCACGCCTACCTCACGGGCCAAGATCCCCAACTCTGTCATGAGTCCATTATAGACCAGGCATGTGTCCGTTCCAGCATAGTCATATGTCCAATCAGGCTGGCGGCTAGTCGTCCTCCAGCGGCGGGTATTGAGGCGGCGCGGTTCCCCGTCGATCGCTCACTCGCGGGATCGCATCGGAGCCGTCAACGCATTCGCGAAGGGTGAGCATCACGCGCCATTCGTCGCCGTAGTCGAACACGTAGGCGATCCGTGCGCCGGGCTTGAGGCCGAGCTCGTCGACTGGTACATCCGCGGTTCGGCTGTCGGTGTCTGGGGCGCCCGGGATGACGAGTTCAGCGGTGGCATCGCCCCAGAACTGGCCGTCGAGCCAGAACGAGTAGAGGTGATCGTTCTCCCAGTTGAAAGCCTGCTGGATCGCGTCGTGTAGCGCGGTGAGGTGCTCGTGGCCGGCGACCGCGATCTTTGCGCTCACGCCACTGACGTTGAGCAGCTCCGCCTCGAACACGAATACGGAGCGGCCCGCCACCTCGCTTCGGTTCCTCCCGAGGACAAATCTGGCGGCCTGGCTGAGTGAGATCAGCGCGCGCCAACTGTGGGGCTTGTCGGGGTCCGGGTTGCGCTCGATCAACCCATAGGCCTCGCCACGACACAGCACATCGCTGACGACCCACGACACGCCACGTTCGCTCGGCGGGTTCCCATTGGGGTCCCGCCAGCCCCACTGTGAGGCCTGATGCGCGGGCGCGGCCACCTCGTCGTGCGTGCGCGGCGCGTTCTCTTCGAGTGCGTCGATGACAACGCCGGCCACCATCGACGTGAACAGGTCGCCTCCGCCGAGATCCAGAGCAAGCTCGTACAGCAGCGCGATCGGGTCGCCGGCGAGCCTCCGTCCCTTGGCGGTCGCGAGCAGCTTGGACCCGCGGCGGCGCACCAGCCGCCTTCGGAGCAGACCCTCCCGAAGCTCCCCGAGCAAAGCCATGTCCGCCTCACGATGCGGCACCCCGAACAGCTCGGCATCCCACCAACCGGGCCAGCGCTCGGCGGCCTCTCGGACGACCACCCTCGCGAGCTCGTGCGTCTGCGTGAGGGGGACGCCGCCGTCGCCTGCGGTTTCGCGTATCCAGCGAGCCGGGGCAGTGGCCGCGGCGGCGAGGTCCTCGGGTGTGCGGGTGCGCGGCTCGGCAGTTTCGACGGTGTCCATCGCCGGCCAGGGTCGCACAACCACCGGAGCGATCGACAGGGTCGAGCGCGCAAATTGCGAGATCGCTGCAGCAGTCCGCCGCCGCGTGCGGTATTTCACTCGGCATGGACTTCGAGCAGGCGCTGAAGCAGGGCGACCTCGAC
Organism: uncultured Solirubrobacterales bacterium; assembly: GCA_963752905.1. Lineage (GTDB taxonomy): Bacteria > Actinomycetota > Thermoleophilia > Solirubrobacterales > Solirubrobacteraceae > Palsa-465. The sequence continues at coordinate 29,086 of CAVWAC010000002.1, read as the reverse complement.
GTGGCTCGCGCGATCCTCGACGAGCTGGCAGAGCTTCCCGACACCGGTGGGCTCTGGATGCCGGAGTGCTACGCCGACCTGGCCCGCGAGTACGACCGACAAGGCCGTCACGATGACGCGATCGCGTTGCACGAACGCGCGATCGAAGTCGGCTGGGACTCGATCCCCGACCCGCGATCAGACATCGCCGAGTTTCACCTCCGCGCGGGGCGCGAGGAACAAGCGGCCGCGATCTGGGCCGAGCTGAAGGCCTCGGATCCCGAGGACGTATGGCTCTACAACGCTGCGGGCCTCTCCTACAACGAGGTCGGCCAGCATGAGCTCGCCGTCGCCTGGCTGGGTGAGGGCATCGAGCTGGCGATGCGCACGGATGACCCCGAGGGGATCATCAACCAGCTCTCCGACGTCCGCCGCCACAGCCTGCAGGCGCTCGGCCGGGAACTCGACGACATCGAGGAACGCGTCGATCCGTTCATGGCCGAGTGGAGCTCGGAGGAGCGTGCGCGGAAGCGACGCCTTGCGCGACTGATCAAAGCTCGGAACTTCACCCTCCCGGCGCCCGATCGCGAACCCGAACGCGAGGAGCTCGTGGTATCGCTCGCCTGGTTTCCGTCAGGCGAGTACGAGGAGGGGATCCGCCGCTGGCCGAGCCTCGCCGAAGATTGGGCCGACGTACCACACAGCGACTACTGCGTCCGCCTCGACGGAAACATCAAATGGATGCGCAGCCAAGGCATGCCGATCCGGGCGGTCGCGCCGATCGTCGTGGAGGACTTCGTGGCGTGGTGCGCCGAGCACGATGAAGATCCGGAGGAAGCACGAGCCTCCTACGCCGTCCATCTCACGACGGAGGGTGGAGTCATAGCATGGCCGCCTGGGCGCAATGAGCCGTGCTGGTGCGGCTCCGGACGCAAGTACAAGAAGTGCTGCGGCCCGGCACTAGCCCGTCCGATGCATGATCCGGAGACGTAGGCCGGTGTCCGATCGTCCGCGCCAGCGGACCGATCATTGCCGATAGTCGGAGCGGACCGGCGGTCAAGGGCGGCCCGACAGGCCCGAGCGAGGCGAGCCGCGAAGCGGCGCCCTCGACGGCCGCGACCGCGGAGGCTACGAGCGTGCTCAGACCCGAGCGTGGAGCTTGGCGCGACAACGCTCGGCCAGATGCGCCTCGAGATCGCTCCGGCTGAAGCGGAGCGCCCGCCCGATCTTGAGATGCGGCAGGCGGCCGGTGCGGGCCCGCCAGGTGGAGTCGTCGACGTGGACGCGAGCCATGTGGTCGCGCCGCGGCCTGTTGGAGGGTTGGGCGGTCTGACCGGGGGTGGCGGATGTGCGGGATCGGTTACGCCGCCGGCGAGACATGACCTGATGTTCGCGCTGCGACCGGCGGCAACGTTCGCGTCGACAGCGTGGCGGTAGACGTGTAGACGCTGCATCGCCAGGTGCAACTGTGTGCGGCGAAGCGAAGCGAGCCGCAGGAAGAGCCATTAGCGGTCACGGATCTCGAGATGCGCCTGGTCGGACGGAAGCGCGGTCGGAGTGCGCCGTCAGCCGAGCTTGGCCTTGTCGAGCATCGCGATCAGAGCCGGGCGTCGCCGGTGCTTGTCTCGCAGTCGTGAGATGTGCGCGGTGAAATCGTCGCGCTGGCCGGCGGCGTCCGCCGCCGATCGGGCGCGCTTGAGGATTCGCACGGCCCGCGTATGCCCGCCGGTCGGTCTCCACGAGCACCTCGTCGGCGACACGCTTGTAGATGGCCAGAGCCTCGGCGGGGTGATGGGCCTCCCGGGACTCCGCCAGCCGCAACCACAGGTCGGCGTCGACCTCATCGACCGGCGCACCAACCGCCTCGTCCCATGCGAGGTCTTGGTCGCCATCGCCAAGCAACGCACCTACGAACCCGCGAAGGTCGCAAGCCCTCAGCACCATCCGTGCCGCCTCGAGCTCGATATCCCAGGCGTGGACTTCCTCCGCCGCCTTCCGCAGGGTGCTGTAGGCCGAAAGCGACGGCATCCGCTCGTGCTCTGCGCGGCGAAGGCGAAGAACCTCGAGTGGCTGCCCAAGCCGAGCGTACGTTTCGCACGCGAGGTCGTACAGAGTGCCCACCTGCCAGCCGCTCGCCTCGGCGATGCCGCGGGCTGTCCACTCGAGTAGCAGATCGTCGCGCTCGAGCTCCGCCATCGCCTCGGCGACTCGAAAGAACTGATACGCGTTACTGAGGTCACCGCCCGCAAGCTCCACGATCGTTTCAATGTCGCCGTCTAGCACGGCGAGTCGCTCCCGCACATAACGGACGGCAAACGAGCCAGCGTCGTCGATCGCGTCGACGGCCTCTCGATAGGCCGCCAGTCCCTCCTCGCCCAGCGCCTTCTGGTAGCGGACGGGATCAACCTCGAAGAAGTCTTGGTCGGCGAACCGAAACCGGATCATCCAGCCGGCGAGGTTTAGTGGGTCGGCGACTCCAGCGTCACACGTGACCGCGTGTAGCTCCAGCAGCTCGCGTGCAAGATCTCCGATCAAGCCCGATGAGTCATCCGCCTGATGGATCACCTTCACGACGTGACCGACGGCGCGCTGCAAGAGCTCGACGAACTCCGGGGACGGCGATGCGCGCGCAGTCCGCTCGAGCTCCGATATCACCGGACGAGCCGCCCGCGCCCAGTCCATGCCCTCGTAGTAGCCGAGAAATCGACGGGTACGGAGAGCACGATCGACTTCGTTGCGCAACGCCACAAGGTCGCCCGTCGACCGCGCTACGACGAGTCGCACCGCGCGTGCGACGTCTTCGTGTCGATCCGCGGCGTCAGCGACCACATCGACCAGCTGCTCGCGGGTGTGGGAAGCGATCAACTCGCCAACTGGTTTCTCAGCTTCTTTCCGGGACGCTTTCCGCGCCACAGCGCTCCTCGGTTCGCTCCGCTGGACGGCCGAGAGGCTATCGGTCCCCACGGCGCCCGCCGCGGCCGCATAAGGCCGCGTTCCATAGGCCCTGCTGCTGGGGCGAAAACCAGGGAAGCTTCGGCCGCCGTATGACGTCGGCATCTTCCCTCATATGACCGCGAAGCAGGGCGCGCAGCGAGGCCAATCTGAGGGCTTGCCCGCCCCTGCTCCCGCGAAATTGCAGGTCTTCGGCGACATTGGCCCCGAGGATGAGCAGGTCGACCAGGTGGAGAGACGCGCTGGTGGCGACGAGCAGGGCTGTGGCCAAAGGCACCGAGACACCTGCAATCCCACCAACGCGGTCATCCGCGCGATCCACGTCGGCGTCGCTGCTGGCGTTGCAGAGCGAGAGTGCGGTGCAGGGCGGGCGACACTGCTGCATTAATTCAGGCTGCTGGGTGGCGGGAGGACGCTGCAAACACCCGGGGGCGCTCGCAGCGTCGCCAGCAGGAAATCGCACCGCGCCGGTCTCGTTCGTCTACGCACCGGCCCCTGGGTGGATGTTCTGGTTGACGCGGAAGACGTTTTTGGGGTCGTAGTGGGCCTTCGCGCGTGCCAGGCGGTCATAGTTGTCGCGGTAGGTGGCGCGGACGCGTTCCTGGCCCTCGTCCATCATGAAGTTGACGTACGCGCCGCCCGCTGAGTAGGGGTGGGTCGCGTCCCAGTAGCCCACGCACCAGTCGCGAATCGCGCCGGCGTTGGCCGGATCGGGATCGACCCCGAAGATTACCTCGGCCCATTGCGCGTCGCGATAGCTGAAGGCGGTGTCCCCGGACCCGATGTCGTGGGCGGCGCCGTCGATCGGGTAGAGGTGCATTGTCGAGTGCATCGAGGGCAGCTTCTTGCCCCATTCGAGATGCTGCTCGATGAGCTCGTCGGAGAGCTGGTTGACGAAGTCGGCGCGCCAGTAGCACTGCAGCCCCTTGGTGTAGAGCCCATCGAAGAGGCTTTGCAGGGCGGGGTGCGGGACGGGTCCGACGCCGTGCAGGAGCGGCGTACCGACGTCGTGCACCGGTGAGAGCAGTTTCGATGCCTCCTCCTCGGAGCCGACGACGCACCACATCACGGCGCAGACCTTGCGTAGGTGCAGCTCCGCTGGGAAGAGGTCAACAGGCGGCACCGTCATCAGCGCGAAGAAGCCGTTGACGGCGCGCGGTGCCGCAGGCAGGAAGTCGCGGTAGAAGCGCATCACCTCCGGTGTCTGCTCGATCGGCCAGAAAGTCGGGCCAGCCATCACGGAGGTCCCGATCGGGTGCGTGCGGAACTCGAAGGACGTGACCACACCGAAGTTGCCGCCGCCGCCGCGGAGCGCCCAGAACAGCTCGGGGTGCTCGTTGGCGCTCGCGTGTACCTGTGAGCCGTCGGCGAGGACGACGTCGGCTCCGATCAGGCTGTCGATCGTGAGGCCGAAGCGCCGGGTCAGGTGGCCGAGCCCGCCGCCGAGGGTGAGCCCGCCGACGCCGGTCGTCGAGATGATCCCCGACGGGGTCGCGCGGCCGTACTCCGCGGTTGCCTGATCGACCTGCGCCCAGGTGCAGCCGCCGCCGACGCGGACGGTGTCCGAGTCCGGATTGACCGTAACCTCGGCCATGCCCGCCAAGTCGATGACGATCCCGTCGTCGACGACGCCGAGACCGCCGCCGTTGTGTCCACCGCCGCGCACCGCGATCAAGGCGTCGTGGGCGCGCGCGAAGGCGATGCAGCGGGCCACGTCGTCGGCGCCTGAGCAGCGCACGATGAGGGCCGGATGCCGGTCGATCATGCCGTTGTGGACCGCTCGCGCTTCGTCGTAGACCGGATTACCTGGCCCGACGATGCGGTCATTCAGATCAGCGAGGTCGCGACGCGCGATCTCGAGCAGGGACGTGGTAGCGGTCATGATGTACTCCCCGGTTAGGTGGCGATTGAGGCCGAGCGGCCCGAAGAGCAACGTACGCCACTGCCTGCCCGCTGTCATGACCCGGTCTGACCGACTTTTGCCAGGGTTGAACGGAGGCGCTCACGAATGGCATGATCAGATCTGACTACTCACGGCCGGAGGCCGCTGCTCAGATGCCCAGGCTCCCAGGTCCCCTTCGCCTGACGCCGTCGTTTCCATTTGCGGGACGCTCGCGCGAGCTCGCGACGCTGAGGACGCTCATCCCGAGCGTGCAGGGAGAGGCACTCAGGATCGCGCTGGTGGGCGGCGAGGCTGGATCTGGCAAGAGCCGCCTCGTTCGCGAATTCGCGCATGAGGCCGCGGCAGGCGGAGCCGTCGTGCTCTACGGCGCATGTGACTCGGTGGTACGGCGGCCGTACCGGCCGTTCGTAGAAGCCCTCGACCAGCTCGTGCGCAGCACTGACGATGCGACGTTGCGAGACGCGCTCGGCCCTGAGGGCGGGGAGCTCTCGCGGCTACTGCCAGATCTGGCGCAGCGGGTCGGTGAGCTGCGGGCGCCAGTAGCGGCCGATCCCGACACTGAGCGCCATCGTCTGCACACCGCGGTCGCGGACCTGCTCGCCGGCGTTGGTCGGAGCGCGCCGCTGGTCGTCGTCATCGAGGATGGGCACTGGGCAGACACGCCGACGCTCCTGCTCTTGCGGCATCTGGCGCGTGGCGCCTCGGACGCTCGCGCGCTCCTGGTCACGACGTTCCGCGACACCGAAGCCGAGGTTCCCGAGGCGCTTTCGGCGACGCTCGTTGACCTGCGGCGCTCCGAAGGAGTCGTGCGGCTGCGGCTGGGAGGTCTCAGCGCCGCGGAGATCTCCGAGTTCGTCGAGCGCGCGGTCGGCGGCGACTTCGGTCCGGATCTTCCAGATGTCGCTCGCGTCTTGAGTGAGCTGACGGGCGGTAACGCATTCCTGATGACCGAGCTGTGGCGCACGCTTCTGGAGAGCGAGACCGTCTCGGTGTACGACGGGGGGACGCGGTTGGCGCACGCCGTTGCGGATCTCGGCAGCCCGGAGGGCGTGCGAGAGGTCGTCAGCCAGCGGCTGGCGCGGCTGAGCACGGCCACCACGAGGCTGCTGGAGCTGGCCGCCGTCGCCGGACACGAATTCGAGCTGCCCGCCGTCGCGCAGTCCGGGCTCGAGGACGCGGAGCTGCACGAGGCCGTCGAACAGGCGATCGCGCACGGAATGATCGAGGAGCTGCCCACGCAACGGCTCGCGTACCAGTTCACACACGAGCTGGTGCGCCGCGCGCTCTACGATCGCATGCCCGGCCTACGGCGCGCCGAGCTGCACCTGATCGTCGCGGAGGCGCTCGAGCAGGCGCACGCCGCGGGCGAGAGCCGCGACCTAGCCGAGCTCGCCTATCACTTCAACGCGGCTGCGGCGATCGACGGGCCGCGGCGCGCGATTGAGTACTCGCTGCTGGCGGGTCGTGCGGCACTGAGGACGCTGGACTTCGACGAGGCCGCCGCCCGATTCTCCTCGGCGCTGGAGCTCGGCATCGACGATGCGCGCCGGCGAGCCGAGGCACAGCTCGAGCTCGGCACCGCCCGTTTCCGCGCTGGTCGCTCAGATGACGCAATGGAGGCGTTCCGCGCCGCCGCGCAGATCGCCCGCGACATCGGCGACGCCAGGCTGCTCGCGACCGCCGCGGTCGGCTTCGAGGAGGCTTGCTGGCGCCCGGGGATCACTGACGAGGGCGCCGCCGAGATGCTCGAGGAAGCATCCGTCGCGCTCGGGGACGATGACTCCGAGTTGCGGGTGATGCTGCTCGCCGGGTTGGGTCGCGCGCACGCGTTTGTCGGTGACTACACCTCGAGCGGGGTTGTGCGGGAGCAAGCGATCGGGATCGCTCGACGGCTTGACGACCGGCTCGGCCTCGCGACGGTGCTGATGCGCTCCTACTGGTCGCGCGGCGAGGGCAACCTCGAAGACACGCTCGAGATGCTCTCTGAAGCTCGCGACCTAGCAGAGGAACTGGGCGCGACCGATCTTCAGGCCGAGGCGATGGAGTGGCGGGTGGCCGGCCTGATCGCTTTGGGCGATCTGCAGGCAGCCGAGCGCGAGCTCGCCGAGGTCCACGCGATGGCTGTGCGCCTGCGCCAGCCGTTCACGTTGCATGTCGCCGAGCACTACGCCTCGACGCTGGCCCTGTGCGCCGGAGCGATCGCCGAGGCCGAGGCTGCCGCCCAGCGCTCGCACGAGTGGAGCCGTCTACTCACGGGCCGCGCTGCCTCAGGCATCTACGGCATCCAGATGTTCTCCATTCGTCGCGAGCAGGGCCGCCTCGCCGAGCTCGCCGCCGTGACCAGAGTCTTCGCTCACAGTGATCACTCGCGCGGCGCCTGGCGACCGGGTTTCGTGGCGCTGCTGGCCGAGCTCGGAATGGAAGAGGAGGCCCGGAGGGAGCTGGTGCACATCCGCCAGGAGGGCCTCGACCAATTTCGCCCCACGTTATGGGTGGCGTCACTGACCTACCTGGCCGACGCGTGTGCGCTTGTCGGCGACGAGGAGCTGGCCGCCCTGCTGTATCCCGAGCTGGTAGCGCTGGCCGGCGAGAACATCGTGATCGGCCATGGTGTGGCGTGCTATGGCGCCGCGGACCGTTATCTCGGCCTGCTGGCTGCGACGCTCGGCGAGCACGAGCGCGCCGTCGAGCACTTCGAGCAGGCCCTGGCCGTCAACCGCGCCATGCATGCCACGACCTGGGTCGCCCATACAGTGCATGCGTACGGTCGCACGCTGCGCATGCGAGGCCGGCGCGATGACGCGGTCCACGCGTCGGCGTTGCTCTCCGAGGCGGCGACGCTCGCGGAGCGGATCGGTATGCCGGTGCTGTTGGCGCGAGCCCGTGCGCTTGGAGCGCGCCTCGAACGCGCTCGCACGTCTCCGGACGACCTGTCCCGGCGGGAGCTCGACATTCTCCGACTTGTCGCCGCCGGCCACAGCAACCGCGAGATCGGGGCCGAGCTCTGCATCAGCGAGCACACCGTCGCCAACCACGTTCGCAGCATCCTACGCAAGACCGGCGCCGCGAACCGCACTGACGCAGCGGGCTATGCCTTTCGCCACGCTCTGGTCGACAGGACCGACGAGCGGTAGGATCGCCGGCATGCCCATGTATGTGATCGAGCGGAGGTTCGCCGAGCAGCTCGAGATGACGAGCGACGAGGTCAAGCTGCTCGAGGAGATCAACGCCGACGAGGGCGTCAGCTGGCTGTTCTCCTTCTTGAGCGCCGACCGGCACCGCTCATACTGCCTCTACGAGGCGCCCAGCCCCGACGCGATCATCGCCGCCGCCAAGCGGGCGGGGATCCCCGCGGATGCGGTGACAGAAGTCAGTCGCATCACCGCCGACTCCTTCCGCTGACTCACGCCGCGAAGACTGACGGGGGCGGGGCAGATCATCGGGGAGAAGTCTGAGCCGCGCTTGAAGTTCGCGACGACCAGACTACCGTCCCAGCCACGGCTTCAGCTGGCGGCTGGACGCAGCAAGCACGCGGTGAGCAAACGCGCAGTCCGCGTCGACGCCGGAATCTCTACTGCCTGTGAGCAGCTCCAGCAACGCCGACCGCTGGTCGCGCGGCTCCTCGTTTCGTCCTGCGACGCGCATCTCGTTGTCGATGCCGAGAGTCTCGCCTTGCGCGCAAGCAGAGCGGCGTCGACGCGGGCGCGCGGCCACCAGCGGACGGGCGCGCTCGTGGCGAATTCGAGGACTCCGCCTAGCGAGCACGAGACACCTGCATCGGTGGGACCGCGGTACTCAGCGCCGACATGGTCGAGGGGGTGCGGGATCGTTCCGGACGAGAAGTCTCGTCCGTGTGTTGGACCGCCGACGTCTGCAAGCCCGAAGCCGTAGTGGACGCGAGATGTGAGTGTCGCTTGCGGCCGGGTCTGTGACTGGAGCCTTCTAACTCAGCGCCGCGGCGCGGCGGGCGAGTCGGTGATCCTGACCCGTCTGGGAGCGATTCCCTAGGCCTCTCGGTGGGGCGTAGGTAAGCTGCTCGCGCTCGGGTCGTTGGCCTGCAGGCGGCGAACTGGAGGGACAGATGACGGAGAGTATCCCGGTCGCCGGGAGTGATCTCGGCGCGTTAGCGGTGGAGGCGTTCTTTTATGGATTCCCGCTCGTGTTCGACCTGAACGAGGTCGGCCGGTTCGCACGTGAGGGTATCGGGGCGGTGCCCGCGACCCCATACAACGAGTTTGGCCACGCCCACCAGCTCGCGGGCCCCGAGACCAGGTTCGTTTCGGTCAACAACGACACCGTCTACTCGATCGCGAACGTGGACGTGAGCGGCGGCCCCGTCCGTCTCGAGGTGCCAGACACCCGGGGTCGCTACTACGTACTCCAGTTCGTCGACGCGTGGACGAACAACTTCGCCTACGTCGGCCACCGCGCGACTGGCACCGAGGCGGGATCGTTCCTTCTCGTCGGGCGCGACTGGGAGGGTGAGGTGCCGAGTGGCGTACGCGTGATCCGCTTCCCGACGAGCATCGCGACGATTGTCGGGCGCTGGGCAGTGGACGGCGAATCGGACATACCGAACGTCGTCGAGCTCCAGACGAGCCTGACGCTCACGCCGGCCGCGCCTGGGAACGGGGTGCCCGATGGGGATCCTTCGGTGCCCGAGGAGCTGCGCTTCTTTGAGCAGCTGCGCGTGTGGATGGCGGCTTTCCCGCCGTCCGATCGCGACCAGACCTACCAGCAGCGTTTCGAGCCGCTCGGCCTGCTCGCAGCGCAATCGCCCTACACCGACTCTGACAGCGACCTATCGGCGGCGCTGCGCCAGGCGCTCGAGAGCGCCAAACAGAAGATGGAGGAGGCGCTGAAAGGGGACACCAGCCCGATCCAGAACGGCTGGAGCCTGACCTACCACGTGTTCGACTACAACCTTGACTTCTTCGAAGTGGGCGCCCTAGACGATGACGCCTGGAAGCTCGACGACGGGCCGATGCGCTATGCGCAGCGTGCGCTAGCCGCCCGGGGCGGGCTGTGGGGAAACCACGGCTACGAAGCCGCCTACGCGATGGTCTACCTCGATGACGACGGTAACGCGCTCGATGGCGCCAATCGCTACGAGCTGCGCTTCGACCGCGAACCGCCGGTCGGCGCATTCTGGTCGGTGACGATGTATGACGACAGAGATTTCTTCCTCGTCGCTAACCCGATCGACCGCTACTCGATCGGCGATCGCACCCCCGGGCTACAGCGCAATGCCGACGGCGGGCTCACGATCGTCATTCAGCGCGACGAACCCGCCGAGCCCGATCGCCGCGCCAACTGGCTACCGACCCCTGCGCGCGGGTTCCGGCCGATCCTGCGCATGTACGAACCAGACGCGGCCGTGTTCGACGGCCGATACGAGCTCCCGCCGATTCGCAGAGTGAGCTGAGCTTCCGCCGCGGAAGCGTCCTAAGCAACTGCACCGCTGCCGTCCGCGTTCCCGGTGCTCGTGCTGCCGAGGTCGTCGGAATGAGCGACACCCGGCCACTCCTGCGTTCATCTCAGCGCGTGCATTTGGCAGTTGGGCCCGGCGCACCTGCAACGCGCGGGAAGGGCGCCTCAGCCGTCGCTCCGATCGGCTTCCGCGCCATCGAAGCGGCGACGCGCCCCGAGATCCGCGCAAAGCTGGTCTGGGCCGCTGGACGAGCGCAGACTCGCTCTCGAAATTTGCGGGTCTACCGGATCGGTCGGCGGCGTCCGGCAGTGCGAGCCCCCCTTTCATCAAAACGCGATACTCCGGGCTGATCACCGTCGACGACCGACCAGCGGACAGCGTGCCGGGCCTCGCTGCTGGCGAGATGCAGGGCGCTCGAGTTCGCGGCCAAGAGACCTCTCGCGGCATCAAAGCGAGGCTGCGGACCGGTCCCGCCCCGACCGGCTGCGAGTACCCGCGGACGCGGAAGAGCAGGGGCGTCAGATCGGTCAGCGACGGCAACGACGCCCGACGGCGCGCCGAGCCTCGGAGCTGGCGAGGAGCGGGTCGCTTCAAGTCTCCGGGGTCGCGCCTGCTTCGGTTAGAAGAAGGGCGTCCGGCGGTCTCTCCCGAGCAGGGATAGCCCGCCAAGGTCGTGATAGCGCACGCGGCTGGTGGCGTCGAGGTCGGGCAGTCCCTCAGGTCGGGGCTGGCTCGACGACCCTCACGGCTGATGCACAATCGACGCTGCGGTGTGTGCGGTCAACCGCGGCTGACGATTCGTTCGAAACTGCGGGCGAGTGGTTGCGTGATCTGTGGCGAGAGGCGGTGCAGGAGGTAGGGCACGGTTACCTGACGGCGCGGTACGGGGACGATCAGTTTGTGGTGGGCGATAGTTCGCAGGACGGTCTGGGCGACCTCGTCCGCAGAAGCTCCGCGCCGGGAGTAGAAGCGGGTGGCCCGTTCCTGGATAGCGACCATGTCGCCGCGCATGATTCCCGTGGCGACGATCGGCGTGTCGATGATGCCGGGGCAGATCGCGCTGACGTGGATCCCTCGGGGGGAGAGCTCGGCGTTGAGCGCCTCGCTGAGGCCGACCACGCCGAACTTCGAAGCACAGTAGGGCGCCATCTTCGCTGTGGGCACGATTCCAGCCATCGATGCGGTGTTCACCACCGAGGCCGGGCGACCCTGCGCGAGCATCCGGGGGACGAACGCTTGGATGCCGTAGGCCACGCCCAGCAGGTTGACGGTGATCACGCGCTGCCAGTCATCGACGGTCGTCGCCTCGATGTTGCCGGCGTGGCCGATGCCAGCGTTGTTGTGCAGGATGTCGACGCCGCCCTCGGCGGCGAAGATGGCCTCGGCGAGCGCCTCAACGGCGACGGGATCGCCGACGTCCAGCGTGTGCGCGACCGCGCTCCCGCCCGCCGTCTGGATCTCAGCGGCGACAGTCTCCGCGACCTGGCCGTTGAGATCAGCAATGTGAACCCGTGCACCGTGGCGCGCGATCAGCCGCGCGCTGGAGCGGCCGATACCTGAGGCCGCACCCGTGATCACGGCGACCTTTCCGGTTAGGTCAACGTGCTCGCTCATCGGTTCTCCCTCGGTCGGGGTCAGGCCTGCCCAGATTGCGGCACCGGCGATGCTTCAGTCGCCTCGGCGGCCGGGCCGCCATAGACCTCGAAGAAGCGGGCCGTCATCTCTGCAGGAATACTGAGGTTCGCGTGGTGGTCGGTTCGCAGGCAGATGAGGCTGGGTCCGTCGTGCTCGCGCGCGCGCCGTAGCGCGGGGTCGAGGTCCTCGATGCGCTCAACGTACTCACCATGGCAGCCGAGGCCCTGGGCGACGACGTCCCAGCGGATCTCGCCTTGAGCGGTGCCGAAGGTGGTGCCATAGGTCTGGAGCTCATTCAGTTCTTCCATCGTCCACGCGCCCTCGGCGCAGACGATCACCGTGATCGCGAGCCGCTCTCGCGCTGCCGTTTGCATCTCCATGAAGTTAAAGCCAGCCGCGCCGTCGCCGGTGATGCATACGACCTCGCGGTCAGGCTCGCCGAGCTTCGCGCCGATCGCCGAGGGGATGCCGGTGCCGAGCATGCCGAGCTCGAGGATCGAGTGGTAGGAGCGCGGACGAGTCGGTGCCAGGACGTTGTAGGCCCACAGGCTGGTGTTGCCGCCATCGACGGTGTACACGGCGTCAGAGCCGAAGACCGCGCCAATCGCGCCGATCGCGTGGGCGGGATGGATACCGGGCCCCTGCCATTCGAGGATCGGAGCTGCCTGCTGCATCCGGACGCGCTGGTCGAGCTCGCGGTAGCGCGCGAGATCTGTGGCGTCGCGCGCCGGCAGGTCCATCGCTCGCAGTCGCTCGACGATACCCTCGAGCGCCAGTCGCGCGTCGGCGAGGATACCCAGAGTGAGCGGCCGAGTGACCCCGAAGTTGCGCGGGTCGATGTCGATCTGGATCAGGCGCTGGCCGCCGGGATCGCCCCAGTACTTGTCGTAGGGGACGTCAAGGTTGCCCATCCGCGAGCCGGCGACGAGCAACACGTCCGCCTCGCTGCGCGCCTGGTCGCCTGCCGGACCGAAGCCAAAGACGTAACTCGGATGATCGGCCGGCACGCTTGCGCGCCCGGCCATCGAGCTGATCGCCGGACAACCGAGCAGCTCGGCGATCTCGAGCACCGCGGCGCTGGCATCGGCGCGGTCAACGCCGCTCCCGGCGATCAGGACCGGGCGGCGGGCCCCTGCCAGCAGCACAGCGGCCTCGTCAAGCTGCGCACCGGACGGCTGTGGTCCGCCGACGCGATAGGACGACGGTGGGATCACCGGCGCGCTCTTCTCCTCGCCGGTCGCGTACAGAATCGGCGCTGGCAGCTCGACGTGCACCGGCCCGGGACGGCCGTTCCACATCTCGCGGAAGGCGAGCCGCAGCACCTCGGGAATCCTCGTCCACTCGAACACCGGGCCGCCCCACTTGACCGCCGGGCGGAAGAGATCAAGCTGGTCCTGCCCCTGGAACGTCGAAGGCGGAGTCGGGTAGACGATCCCGAGCCGATGCTGCGAGGTGATCGCGAGTACTGGCACCCCCTCGTGCAGCGCCGTGATCACCCCCGGCAACAGATTCGCCGAGCCGGGCCCCGGGTTGCCGAGCACCGCGGCCACCTTGCCCGTCGTCTTGTAGAGCCCTTCGGCCATATGCACACCTGCGGCCTCATGGCGCACTGGCACGAGTCGGATCCCGTGCGCCTCAAGCTGGGCGAGCAGCGGATCGATCTCCGGCGAGGGCAACCCGAACAAGAACTCGATGCCCTCCGCCTGCAGAGAACGAGCGAAAAGCTCGCCGCCGGTTATCTCCGCCATTCCTCACTCCCTCTCCGTGCCACGGTCAGGAGGCGACCATACGCCCCCGCCGACGCGAGCACCAGCTTGGAACGGCGTTGAGCCGCCGCGAATAACCACCGATCGACTCCAGACGCCCAACCCCCAGACCCGCCCTCGGGCCACATCGAGCATTCCCACCGCCCTGCCGAGCGCCCCTGCCGTGCGCGGCACGGAGGGCGCTCCGCCCCGTCTGACCTCCCATCACCCACGTCCGGCGCTCCAGTTCCCCGCAACCCGCGCGTTGCAGGTGCGAGCTGCGTAGGGAGCAGTGACTGCATCCGAAAAATCGCGAGGCTCTCGATCGCGCCCCGACGTAGAGAGACCGGGGAGGCGAACCGAGGGTTTGATCGGATCTAGACTGAGGCCGTGACCGCGGTCGTGGATCGGGGAAGCGTGAGGTTGGCAGAGCTCGTGGCGACGCTGTCCTTGGCCACCGATCTCGGTCGTGGCGAGCCGATGGAGCATTGCCTTCGTCAGACCGTGATCGCCCTGCGGATCGCCGACCGTATCGGCGTGGGCGAGCGCGACCGTGTGGCGACCTATTACACCGGCCTCCTTGCCAACGTCTATTGCCACGCCGACGCCCACGAACAGGCCGAGTGGTTCGGCGACGACATCGTTGCCAAGCACGGCGCCTACGAACCGCACGTCTTCGAGTTCCTTCGCATGGTCGGGGCGAGCGAGCGCGGAGTGGCGCGGGCGCGGAAGGTCGCGGCGTTCCCCAGCCAGGGGGTCGCGCTGCTGAAGAGCATGTACGACACGCACACCAGGCTCGCGAGCCAGTTCGCGGCGCGAATCGGGCTCGACGAGGTCACCTGCAGGGCACTGCGCGAGACCTACGAGCAGTGGGATGGCAAAGGCGGGCCGCGCAAGCTGCGGGGCGAGGAGGTCTCGCTGCCCGCTCGGATCGTCCAGCTCGCCGACCTCACGGAGGTGGCGTACCGCCGCCGTGGACTCGACGCCGCGCGCGAGTACGCGCGTAAGCGGCGCGGGAAGACTTTCGACCCGGCGCTGGCCGACCTGTTCATCACCGAGGCCGAGGAGCTCGTGGCCGACATCGACGCCGCCTCCAGCTGCTGGAAGGACGTGATCGGCGCCGAGCCGTCGCTCGAGCGCTTCGTGGGCGGCGACGACCTCGACGCCGCCATGGAGGCGATGGCCGATCTCGTCGACATGAAGTCGCCGCGGATGTCCGGACACTCGCGCGGCGTCGCGAACCTTGCGCTCGAGGCGGGCCGGATCTCTGGCCTCGCGGACGACGAGCTGACCGCGGTGCACCGCGCCGGGTTTCTCCACGACCTCGGACGGCTTGGCATCTCCAACGCGATCTGGGACAAGCCGGGGCCGCTGACGCCCGCCGAGCTGGAGCACGCCCGCCTGCACCCTTATCTGACCAGCCGCATGCTCGCCGGCGTGCCGGCGCTGGCGCGTAGCCGCGAGCTGGCGGCAAACCATCACGAGCGGCTCGACGGCTCGGGCTATCCGCGCGGCATCGGCGCGGCGCAGCTGACGCCCGCCGACCGGCTACTCGCTGCAGCCGACGTCTACCACGCGATGACCGAGCCCCGCGCCCATCGCGCCGCGAGGTCGGAAAACGATGCGGCCGGCGAGCTGCGCTCCGAAGTGCGGGCCGGGCGGCTCGACGGCGACGCCGTGAATTCCGTGCTCAAGGCGGCCGGGCACAGAGTCCCCGCCCGCCGCGAGTGGCCGGCGGGCCTCACGGCCCGCGAGGTCGAGGTCCTGGGTCTGCTCGCGCGCGGCTACTCGAGCCGGCAGATCGCCGAGCGCCTGGTGGTCACGCCGAAGACCGTGTCCAACCACATCCAGAACATCTACCTGAAGATCGACGTCTCAAGCCGGGCCTCGGCAACACACTTCGCGATGCAGCACGCGCTCGTCGGCAGCTTCCAAGCACGCTGACAAGATGAGGTGATCGCCTCATGCCGGCGCCGCACCGCGCTGCGACGCTCGTCCCATGAGCAACCGAACCGAATACGAGACCAGCACGAACGGCACCGTCCTCAGGGCGGGCGGAGCCGAGGAGCCAGAGCACCGCGTGCTCTGCCTGCCGGGCGGTCTCTGCACTGCCCCCTTCTACGACGACGTGCTCGCGGAGCCGGCTCTGGCGGCCGGCGCCGTCCGCGCGATCGCAACCACGATGCCCGGCTTCGGCGGCGTCCCATTCCCACGAGGCTTTGATGCCAGCGTCGAGGCCCATGCCGCGTTCGCCGGGAACCTCGCCCGCGATCTAGGGTGCGACGCGGTGGTCGGCCACAGCTTCGGGGCCAACATCGCGCTCGAGATGGCCGCGGGCGGGCACTTCGACGGCCCCCTGATCCTGCTGGCCCCGACGTTCTCACCTGAGGACGAGATGAAGGGCCTCGAGACGTTCAACCGCATCGGCTACGTGCCCGGCCTGCGCTCGCTCGTCACCGCGCTGATGTTCAGAAGCTTCCCGAAGATGCTCCAAGGCGACGTCCCACCGGACCGCGTCGAGCAACTCGCCGCAGAGATGGCCAGCAACGACCGCACGGCCATCCGCCTCAACCTGCGCCGCTCATACCAGTACCTGTACAAGCACGGGACGGTCGCCGGCCGGCTGTGCCAGGCAGGCGTCCGGGTGGAGGTCGTCTTCGGCGAGAACGACGAGGTCGGGATGACTCCCGCCGAGCGCAGCGTGCTCGAGGCCTGCCCGAACACGCGCCTGCACTTCGTACCCGACTGCGGACACATGGTCATCAACCAGAAGTCCGCATGGGTCGCCAAGCTGATCGCCGACGTCGTCACAACAGCCCGTCCGCAACGAACTAAGGAAGAACCATGCAGTGCCTGAGCATCGCGAGGCCGTGCTCCTGCGAGGTGGATACCACTGCGCAAGCTGCGGCGGTAAGGAGCGGCAAGTGCCAACCGTGCGCGTAGTCTGTCAATGCTCCCTTCCGCCCGAGCGGGTGGTCGCGGCCGCCCACGACTTCAGCGAGCGGCGGTCGGCGATCTTCTCCGCGGTCCAGCTCGACCGGCTTGTCGTCCACTCACAGGCACAGACGACGGCGGACATTACGGAGGGCACGCGCAGCGGTCCGATCGTCAACTGGGAACGCTGCGATTACGACTGGTCCCAACCCGACATCGTCATCGCGGACGTCACCGACTCCAACATCTACGAGCCTGCGGGCAGCCGATGGGAGATCACGGCGACCGCCAGCGAGGGCGGCTCCGTTGTCGTCATGACCTGGACCCGCGCATTCAGGCGCACCCCAAAAGGACGGTTCTTCAACTTCGTGTTCAATCGCTTTGGCCACAAGCTGTTCGAGAAGTACGGCAAGGAGATAGTCGAGAACCTCGAACAGCTCGACTGCTGAGCGGAACCGCAGCCACGCCCCCTGCAACAGGTCTCGGTGAGCAAGTCCTCCATCAGGGCGGCTCGCCAGATGGTCGATCTGCTCGTCCTCGCGACCGACGGCGCCGAAGACTTGCAAATTCGCCGAAGCACGGGCGGGTCAGCCTCAGAGTTGCCTGGTTGCGCGCCTTGCTTCGCGCTCGCAGCAGGGCGCACACGTACGCAGACGGACGGCTCAAGCCGCCCTCCCTTTCGCCAATCTCGAGCCTCGCCGCGAGCGGGTGCGCCCACCGACGTGACGGCTGACGCGATACACCTGGTTCCGCCGACAGCAGGGCAGACGAGCCTCTCCCTGTTTCGTGCGCTCAGCAGGGAAGAGGGTCCCCCGCCCCGCAATGCGCGGAAATCACGTCCAGCGTCGCCTGGGCTGTCGCCACCAATCGTGCTTGTGGCGGAGCGGCGTGTCTGCGAGAGGGGGTCGCCCGCTGGCCATGGATGGCCAGCGGAATGGGCACGGACGGACGAAGTTCAGCAGCCCCCCTTGCGCAGAGATCACACCGGTGGCGTTACAACGTTCGGAGTAACCCCAGCTACGCCGATCTCCGGCGCTTGCTCCCGGCCGGAAGCAGCCCGCTCGCGCGGTCCTCACGCTCGACGGCGCGAGCGAGCTGCGAGGCGATCTCGGATAGCTCGGCGTACCCGCGCCCGACGGCCCGCATGCTCCGGCCCTCGCTGACGCGATCGAGCTCGGCGACCGCTTCGTCGAAGCGCGTCCACAGCTCCTCTGGCCCCCGCCGCCCGGAGCCTGGCTGCAGCTCGTAGGGCGGCTTCGCGCCGCCCCGGGCCGCCGGCCACTCGAAGCCGTCATCGGCCGCCGCCTGGCACGCCACCGCGCGCTGAGACGCAGCGGAGGCGAGCGCGGCCAGCCGTGCGCTGAATCCAGCGTCAGGGGGCGCGAGGACGTGATCTCGCAGCGTCTCGCGCCACACCCGTCGCGCGTCCTGGAATGCCCGCTCGGAGTCGGGCATCAGCCCCCCAAGAGCGGTTCCGCGGAACCGCCTTCGAAATCACGCTCGGCGGCGCGAGGGAGCGGCTCGGCCGGCTCGTCTGGGTCGAACTCCCACGGGCTCTCCCCGTGCGGCACCGACACGTTCCCGCGCATTCGCTCAACCTCGCTCCGAGGGATCAGAAACCGATTGCCGATTCGCACCGCGTGCAGTTGGTCGGCGCGGATCCAGTTCCGGATCGTCTGGCTCGACGCGCTCAGCTCTTCAGCCGCTTGGGACGCGGTCAGCAGGTCCTGGTCATCCATCGCGATCGCAACGATAGCCAAAAATGCAAAACGCGCCGAACGCGACGAGACCTCGCCCAGCCGGCCTCGACCGCAACCGCCTCGTGCGTTTGATGCCCTTTTGATGCCCTCTGGCCCATTTTGGGCGATTAGTCGCAAATCCCAAACTGCAGATTTGCAGGCTATTCCTTAATCGGGGAGACAGGATTTGAACCTGCGACCGCCCGGCCCCCAGCCGGGTGCGCTACCAGACTGCGCCACTCCCCGTGGTCCGTCGATGATATCCCCGCCGGGCCGGCGTCGGCTTTCCCGTCCTGGCGCCGCGGCGACCGCGCGGCGATCGTGGCGTGCCACACGGAGCCGCGGCGGCCCAGGGTGGGCAGCTGAGCGACTCCACGCGTCGCTCAGCTGCCCAGGCTCGGGCGCATACTCCCGCGCGGGCGGGAATCACGCCCGGGTGATCCGATCACGGCCGACCCGCGTATCAACGGCTGGGCAGATCTTCACCACTCACCCTGCCCACTGTCGTAGCGTCCCGTGCCCGTGTTCCGATCCTCAGCCAAGAGCCAGCCCGATGTGCGGACGCTGGCTGACGAGGACCTGATGGCGCTCGTGCAGGAGGGGGAGCCGCGGGCGTTCGAGGTCATCTTCGACCGGCACAGCGCGGCGGCGTTCTCGCTCGCCTATCGGATGTGCGGCCGGCGGGCGATGGCCGAGGACGTCGTCCAGGAGGCGTTCCTGTCGCTGTGGCGCAGCGGGGCGCGATATGACCGGCGGCGGGGCAGCGTGCGCAACTGGGTGCTCGGCGTCGTCCACAACCGGGCGATCGACGCCTTCCGGCGCGGCGTCGTGCGGGAGAGCCGGAACGTGCCCGACGACGGCGTGGCCGAGCGGCTGGCCGGTCCCGAGCGGACCGAGGACGAGGTCGCGCGCCGGGACGAGGCCAAACACGTCCGGCAGGCGCTCGACGAGCTTCCGGCCGAGCAGCGGCAGGTGATCGAGCTGGCCTACTTCGGTGGCTTCACCCACACGGAGATCTCCGAGATGCTCACGCTGCCGGCCGGCACGGTGAAGGGGCGGATGCGCCTCGGGTTGACCAAGTTGCGGATGGCCCTCGGCGATCCGGCGGAGTACGTGACATGAGCGAGCGGGACGTGCAGAGCGAGCACCGCGAATGCGGCGGCGACGCCGCGGCCTATGCCCTCGGTGCGCTCGAGCCGCATGAGGCCGAGACCTTCCGCAAGCACCTCGCGGACTGCGTCGTGTGTCGCGACGAGGTGAGCGCCTTCCAGGCCGTGGTCGACGTCGTGCCGCTGTCGGCGCCGCCGCAGCGGGTGCCGCGGTCGCTCAAGCGCCGGGTGATGGCCGAGGTGCGCTCCGGCAGGACGGCCTCGCGGCCGGTGCCCCGCCGCCGCACGGCGCCCCGGTCGTGGCTGCCGCGTCCCGCGCTGGCCGCGCTGTCGGCCGTGCTCGTCGTGATCGTCGCGCTCGCCGCCGTCCAGGCCTTGTCGAGCAGCAGCTCGACCCGCGTGGTCCATGCCTCGGTGACTTGGCCGGGCAGCGCGTTCATCCGCCTCAGCGGCAGCCGTGGGGAGCTCGTCGTGCGCGGCATGCCCGCGCCGCCGAGCGGCAAGATCTACGAGGTCTGGGTCCAGCGCGGCCGGAGCGCTCCGGCGCCGACGAGCGCACTGTTCACCGTCACCGCGTCGGGGGCCGGCAACGTCGATGTGCCCGGCAACCTCAACGGCGTCAGCCGGGTGATGGTGACCCCGGAGCCGATGGGGGGCAGCACGGTGCCCACCCACGCCCCGGTGCTGCTCGCCAACCTCACCTAGGGGCCGGGACGGGACCTAGCGGACGGGAACGCGTGCCGCCTCGGCGGACTTGTCCGGGTCGGAAGGCGTCTCGGTGAGCACCTCGGGCGCGGTCTTCCAGGGACGGGCCCACACGAGCCAGTAGACGCCGGCGGCCAGCAGCACGGCGCACAGGACCCAGCCGAGCGCGGTCGTCTGCAGGCCGATGTACTTCAGCCCGGAGGCGAAGATGACGAAGGCGATCACCGGGCGGATGTAGCGATCGGGGACGCTCGAGGAGAGCAGCGAGCCGATGAACACCGCGGGCACGCTGCCGAGGATCAGCGATCCGGTGACGCCGAACTCGACGTGGCCGAAGGCGAGCGCGCCGAGGGCGGCGGCGGCGGTGAGCGGCACGGCCTGGGTGAGGTCGGTGCCGACGAGCTGCTTGGCGCCGATCATCGGGTACACGAACAGCAGCAGCACGATCATCAGCGAGCCCGAGCCGACCGAGGTCATGCCGACGATCACGCCGCCGAGCACGCCGATGGCGAACGTCGGCAGCCGACGGGCGGTGACGTCGCCGATCTGTGCTGTCCGCCGGTTCCCGCCGTAACGGTCCATCAGAAAGCGGATGGCCATCGCCGCCGCGCCGACGAGCAAGGCCGCGCCGAGGGCGAGCTCGATGTTGTGCTGGGCGGACTTGGCGTGGCCCATCGTATGCAGCAGATAGGCCCCGAGGAACGCCGCCGGCACCGAGCCGATGACCATCCAACGGACGAGCCGCAGGTTGACCGTCCCGGCACGCAGGTGCACCGCGGCGCCGATCGGGCGCATGACGACGGCGGCGACGAGGTCGCTGGAGATCGCCGTCGACGGGGTGACCCCGAACAGGAGGATGAGCATCGGCGTCATCAGCGCCCCGCCGCCGGCACCGGTCATGCCGACGAGCAGCCCGACGATCGCGCTGCCCAGAACGATGTAGGGGTCGATGTGCATCCGGCGTCCGCGAGGCTACCGACCCGCGGACGTCGCTCACCGTCTCACGGGTGCGCGGAGACCGCCTGCTCGGCCTCGTGAGCGACGGGTCGCAGCTGGGCCGGGGGGTCGCCGAGCAGCAGCCAGCCCTCGTCGACGCTGCGCAGCACCCCGCGCCGGGTGAGCTCGGACAGGGCGCTCGTCACCGTCGGGCGACGCGCGGCGACGAGGTCGGCGAGCACGCTGTGGGTGAGTCGCAGAGGAAGCACGACGCCGTCCCCGCGCACCCGGCCCCAGCGCCCGGCGAGGTGCCAGAGCAGCATGTGCAGCCGGTCGTCGACGCGGGCGTAGTGGATGATGGCCATGTTGATCGAGAGCCGCCGGGACCGCCGGATGGCGCGCTCGAACAGCCGCCCGGCGAGCTCGGGATAGCGGCCGAGCATGCGGGTGAAGCGTCCGTCGAGGACGGCGAGGCGCACGGGGTCGATCACGTGCCACTCGGTCTCGAGCGCGATCGTCTGGGCATCGTCGCGCTGCCACGGGCGCACGAGGTCGCACTCGCCGAGGAGCTCGACCCCGTAGCGGCCGTCGATCGACACCCGGCGCATGAGCTTGCCCTGGAGGATGACGAGGCCGATGGCGTCCGGCGGCAGGGCGGACGGCGTCCGCCACTGTCCGGGCGGCAGGCTGAGCTCGGCCGCGGTCAGTTCCTCGATCGCCTGTCCGCGCCGCTCGAGCGGAACGACCTCCGCGAGGTCGGCGTCTTCAATCAGGAGGCGGCAGAGCCTGGGTGAGCCTGGACGGTGTCCCACGGTCAGAACATGCCCGCACCTCGCCCGCCTCATTCGCCGGTTCCCCGTTTATCGGAGCTTTATCCGGCGCTGCGGCGAGGTCGAGCAGGGCCTCGGCGATCTCCTCGGGGCGCTCGAGCGGGCCCATATGCCCGGTGGACGGGAGGATCAGGAGCCGGTGCAGCGCGGGCAGCTGCCCGGCGATCCGCCGGGCGTGCGAGGGCGGGGTGAGCCGGTCGTTGTCCCCGGCGACGACGAGCGTCGGCACGGTGAGCCTCGGAAGCGCGTGGTAGAGGTCCATCTCCGAGATGGCCAGTCCGACGTCGGCGCGGACGTCGGGCGGGCAGGCGACGAGCATCCGCTCGTAGAAGGCGATCTCCGCCGGCGAGGCGTTCGGCCCGAACGCGGTGTAGCGGATCATCGCCGAGCTGAGCGGGGTCGAGAAGCGGGGCACCGGAGCCCGCGCTCGCAGGACGGCGTCGGGGGCGAGCACGCGGTTGACCGCCTTGGCGACGGCCGGCACCGGCATCAGCAGGTGCTCGGCCATGAGATCCCCGACCCCGGTGTTGAGGAGGGCGGCGGCGGCGATCCGGCTGCGGACGTCGTGCTGCTCGGCCCAGGCGACGATCGACATCGCCCCGAGCGAGTGGCCGACCGCCATCGTGCGCTCCGGAGGGGCGCCGGCCCGGGCGAGGACGGCGTCGAGGTCGTCGCCGAAGCGGGGCAGGGAGTAGTCGCCGTCGGTCGCGGGGGCGCTCTCGCCGTGGCCGCGGAGGTCATAGGCGACGGCGCTGGCACCGGCCGCGGTGAGCCGCCCGATCACCGGCGTCCAGTACGTGGCCGACTCCGTCCAGCCGTGCGCGAGGACGAACGTGAGGCCACCGGCCGGGCCGAAGCGCTCGGCGTGGATCGCGGTGCCGTCGGCGGAGACGACCGGCAGCGGCTCGCCGTGCGGCGGATCGCGCAGGACACGGTTCTGCGGGTCGGTCGCGATCCGCTTGAGATGGTGGCGCTCGGCGAGGGCGCCGGCGACCATGACCGCTGCGGGGACCGCGGCGCGGCGAACCCACGGGTTGCGCCGGGAACGAGCCATGCCCGGCACGTTACAACCAGGTCGCATGGTCTCGGCGACGCGTTGCATAGGATGTGCGCCGTGCGCATCGGTCTGCTTACCGGCGGAGGCGACTGTCCGGGGCTCAACGCGGTCATCCGGGCCGCTGTCCGCAAGGGCGTCGACGCCTACGGCGACGAGCTCGTGGGCTTCCAGGACGGCTGGCGCGGGGTGCTCGAGGACCGCAAGGTCGCGCTGACGATCGAGGCGACGCGGGGCATCCTGCCGCGCGGCGGGACGATTCTCGGCAGCTCACGGACCAATCCCTACAAGCGCGAGGGCGGGGTCGAGGCGGTGCGCGAGACGATGGCCCGCAACAGCCTCGACGGCCTGATCGCGATCGGCGGGGAGGACACCCTCGGTGTCGCTAACCGGCTCAACGGGGAGGGCGTGCCGGTGATCGGCGTGCCGAAGACGATCGACAACGACCTCGGGGCGACCGACGTCACCTTTGGCTTCGACACCGCGCTGCAGATCGCCACCGAGGCGGTCGACCGCCTGCACACGACCGCCGAGAGCCACAACCGGATCCTCGTCGTCGAGGTGATGGGGCGCAGCGCTGGGTGGATCGCGCTGCACTCGGGGATCGCAGGCGGCGCCGACGTGATCCTCATCCCCGAGCTGCCGTTCGATATCGACGAGGTGTGCGGGATGATCCGCCGCCGTCACGAGCGCGGGCGCTACTTCTCGATCGTCGTCGCCGCCGAGGGCGCGACTCCCAAGGAGGGGACGATCACCCTCGAGGCCGGCGGGCTCGACGAGTTCGGCCATCCGCGGCTCGGCGGGATCGGCCACGTGCTCGAGCGCGAGATCGAGTCCCGCACCGGCTACGAGACGCGCGCGACGGTGCTCGGCCATGTCCAGCGCGGCGGCACCCCGACCGCGTTCGACCGGGTGCTCGCCACCCGCCTCGGTCTCGCCGCGGTCGACGCCGCTCACAACGACGGCTGGGGGATGATGACCGCTCTGCAGTCGACCGAGATCAAGCTCGTGGCCCTCGCTGACGCCGTCGCCGAGGTGCGCCGCGTGCCGATCGAGGAATACGAGCGCTATGGAGTCCTTTTTGGGTAGTCGAGGGATTGCCTTGACCCCGTTTAGAGAAGAGAGGATCTGTCTATGCTGCCTGTAGTGGCCCCGCTCGCTCGCTCCCCTCTCCTCCCGTGACCGCGACCGACACCGCCACCACGAAGCTCGACGAGCTGTGCATCGACACGATCCGCACGCTCTCGATGGACGCCGTGCAGAAGGCGAACTCCGGCCATCCGGGGACGCCGATGGCGCTCGCACCGCTGGCCTACACGCTCTACACGCGGGTCATGCGCCACAACCCGAGTAACGCGGACTGGATCGACCGCGACCGCTTCATCCTCTCGGCCGGCCATGCGTCGATGCTGCTCTACTCGACCCTCTACCTCACCGGGTATCCGCTCACCCTCGAGGACATCAAGAACTTCCGCCAGGTCGGCTCGCCGACCGCGGGGCATCCGGAGCGCAAGTACAGCCCGGGGATCGAGGCGACGACCGGCCCGCTGGGCCAGGGCATCTCGATGTCGGTCGGTATCGCGCTCGCCGAGCGGATGCTCGCCGCCCGCTACAACCGCGACGGTCACAACGTGGTCGACCACTACACCTTCACGATCGCCTCCGATGGCGACATCCAGGAGGGCGTCGCGTCCGAGACGGCGTCGCTCGCCGGCCATCTTGGCCTCGGCCGGTTGATCGCCTACTTCGACAACAACCACATCCAGCTTGCCAGTCCGACGTCGGCCACCATCTCTGAGGACGTCGCCGAGCGCTACGACGCCTACGGCTGGCACGTTATCGACGTCGGCGAGGACCTCTCTCCCGACCGGCTCGAGGAGGCGACGCGGGTGGCGATGGCGGTGGAGGACCGCCCCTCGCTCATCATCGTCCGCTCGCACATCGGCTACGGCTCGCCGAACAAGCAGGACACTTCGAGCGCCCACGGCTCGCCGCTCGGCGAGGACGAGGTCCGGCTGACCAAGGAGGCCTACGGCTGGGACCCGGACAAGCAGTTCTACGTCCCCGAGGAGGCGCTTGCGCACTTCCGCACATGCTGCCAGCGTGGCCGTGAGTTCGAGGCCGAGTGGGACGGTCGCTTCGCGCGCTACCGCGAGGCCTTCCCCGAGCAGGCCGTCGAGCTCGAGACGCTCAGCCGCGGCGACATGCCCGCGGGCTGGGACGAGGACCTGCCCCGGTTCAGCCCAGACGATGACCCGATCGCCACCCGCAAGGCGTCCGAGAAGTCGATCCAGTGGGCGGCCGCACGCGTTCCGTACCTGATCGGCGGGTCGGCCGATCTCGCGACGTCGAATAACACCGACATCGCCGACGGCGGCGACGTTCAGAATGGCGCCTACGACGGGCGCAACATCCGCTTCGGCGTCCGCGAGCACGGCATGGGCACGGTCATCAACGGGCTCACGCTGCACGGCTTCCGGGCCTTCGGCGGCACGTTCCTGACCTTCTCGGACTACATGCGCGGCGCGCTGCGGCTCTCCGCGCTGATGAAGCTGCCGTCGATCTGGATCTACACGCACGATTCGATCGGCCTCGGCGAGGATGGGCCCACCCACCAGCCGATCGAGCAGCTCGCCGGCCTGCGCGCGATGCCGCGCCTCAACGTCATCCGCCCGGCCGACGCCAACGAGACCGCGCTCGGCTGGCAGTTCGCGCTGCGCAACACCGAGGCGCCGACGGCGTTCGCGCTCTCGCGCCAGAACCTGCCGATCCTCGACCCCGACGCGATCCCCGCCGATGCGATCGAGAAGGGCGCCTACGTGCTGCGCGACGCCGAGGGCGGCGATCCGGAGCTGATCCTGATCGGCACCGGCTCCGAGGTGTCGCTGTGCCTCGAGGCGGCCGACGCCCTCAACGGGCTGCGTGTGCGCGTCGTCAGCATGCCGTGCATGGACACCTTCACCAAGGCCGACGCGGCCTACCGCGAGCAGGTGCTGCCGTCCGCCTGCCGGGCCCGGATCGCGGTCGAGGCCGCGAGCCCCCTCGGCTGGGACAAGTGGATCGGCGAGCAGGGCGCGTTCGTCGGCATGGAGACCTTCGGCGAGTCCGGGCCCGCCAAGGACGTCTACGAGCACTTCGGCATCACTGCGGAGCGGATCGCCGAGCTCGGCCGCGAGCTCACCGGGTAACGGCGTCTCTCGCGCGATGAACGCCCCCGTCGCCGAAGAGACCGCTCACAACCCCCTGATCAAGGGTCTCGAGCGACTGCCCGTCCATTCGACGGCGCTCGTCATCTTCGGCGGCACCGGCGACCTCGCCCACCGCAAACTGCTGCCCGCGCTCTACAACCTCGCGCACGAGGGTGCCCTGCCCGAGCGCTTCGAGCTGATCGGCGTCGCGCGGCGCGACCAGCCCGACGAGGACTTCGCCGCGGCGGCGAAGGAGTCGATCGAGCGCTACTCGCGACGCACCCCCGACCCCGACGTGCTCTCGGGCCTGCTCGACAACATCCGGTACGTCCCCGGGGCGTTCGACGACGACTCGGTGTACGGGCGGATCGACGAGACCTTGCGCGAGTTCGACGAGGCCGCCGGGCAGCCGTTCAACCGCGTCTTCTACCTCTCGACGGCGCCGCAGTTCTTTCCCGTGATCTGCGGCAAGCTCGGCGACGCCGGGCTCAACAAGTGCGAGAACGCCGAGACGCGGGTCGTGATCGAGAAGCCGTTCGGGTACGACCTCGCCTCGGCTCGCAAGCTCAACGACCAGGTCCTGTCGGAGTTCGACGAGTCGCAGGTCTTCCGGATCGATCACTACCTCGGCAAGGAGACGGTCCAGAACCTGATGGCGCTGCGCTTCGCCAACGCGCTGTTCGAGCCGGTGTGGAACCGCAACTTCATCGACAACGTCCAGATCACCGCCGCCGAGGACATCGGCATCGGCGGGCGCGCCGGCTACTACGAGGGCGCGGGAGCGCTGCGGGATCTCGTGCAGAACCACATGCTGCAGCTGCTCGCGCTGCTGACGATGGAGCCGCCCGCGGCCTTCGAGGCGAACCGCCTCCGCGACGAGAAGCTCAAGGTGCTCGAGGCGATCGTCCCACCCGCACCGACGCAGGTCAGCTCGATGTCGGTCCGCGCCCAGTACGGACCGGGGACGGTCGGCGGCACCGAGGTGCGCGGTTACCGCCAGGAGGAGGGCGTGGCGGCCGATTCCCGCACCGAGACCTATGTTGCCCTGCGCCTCCACGTCTCCAACTGGCGGTGGGCCGGGGTCCCGTTCTATCTGCGCACCGGCAAGCAGCTCGCGCGCAAGGTGACCGAGATCGCCGTCACCCTCAAGCCGGTGCCGCACCTCGCGTTCAAGAGCGAGGGCTCGGTCGGCGTGCAGGCCAACCAGATCATCCTCACCGTGCAGCCCGACGAGGGTGTATCGGTATCCCTCGGTGCGAAGATCCCCGGCGCGAGCATGCGGATCCGCCCGGTCAACATGGAGTTTCGCTACGGGACCTCGTTCGTGTCCGAGTCGCCGGAGGCCTACGAGCGGCTGATCCTCGACGCGATGCGCGGCGACGCCACACTGTTCACCCGCAACGACGAGATCGAGGCGCTGTGGGGGATCATCGACCCGATCCTCACCGCCTGGGCGCAGGACACGACGTCGGAGATCCCGCAGTACACCGCGGGATCGGCCGGGCCCAAGGAGGCCGAAGAGCTGCTCGAAGGACGGAAGTGGCGGCGCCTGTGAGCGCCGAGACGGAGAGCTCCGCACCGGACACCGACGGGGCGGAGGACTTCTGGTCGGAATCCGACACCACCCCGGACAACATCGACTCCGCTCTGCGCCGGCTGCTCCATGAGCGGCACGCCGCCAACGAGTCGCTCGCCCCGGCGCGGGTGCTCAACCTCGTGGTCATCGTCGACCACGACTGGAAGGGGGAGATCGCCAACCGGCTCGGACGCGTCGGTCGCTACCACGCCTCCCGCACGGTGCTCTGCGCGGTCGAGAGCCATCGCGACAAGCTCGACGCCTGGGTGTCGATGACCTTCGAGGATCGTCGCGACGGCCTCGGGGTGATGGTCGAGCAGGTCGAGATCGATCTCGGGCCCGAGCACCTGCGCCGCCTCGACACGATCGTCGATCCCGTGCTCGTCTCCGAGCTGCCGACGATGGTGTGGTCGCCGCATGGGCACGACGAGGCGATCGACGCCCTCGTCGGGGTGACCGACGTGATGCTGCTCGACTCCGATGACCTCGACGTCGCCTCCGAGGGGCTCACCCGCACGCTCGAGCTGCTTGAGTCGGCCTACGTCGTCGACCTCGCGTGGCTGCGCACGACGCCGTGGCGCGAGCGGCTCGCCGCGAGCTTCGATCCGCCGCGCCGGCGCGCGCGCCTCGCCCAGCTCGACGCGGTGAGCGTCCGCCATCAGCCGTCCTCGACGGTGAGCGGGCTGCTGCTGATCGGCTGGTTGTGCTCCCGCCTGGGCTGGGAGGTCGACGCGCTCCAGGCCGGCGAGCGCGGCACCCTGCGCGGGCGCGCACGTCACGCGGAGGGTGAGATCGAGATCTCGCTCGAGCCGACCGACCAGGACGTGCCCGGGCTCGTCGGGGTGACCGTCGCCTCCGACGATCACTTCAGCCTCTCGCTCGACCGGGCCAAGGGCGGTCTGTGCGCCAAGCTGCACCGCGAGGGCGAGCAGGACCGCACCTGGCAGGTGCTCGGCGCCTCACGCGGAGAGGGCGGGATCCTCGGCGAAGGGGTCCGGCAGGCGCTCCTGCGCGATCCGACCTACGGTCCCGCGCTTGCCGTCGCCCGCGAGCTGTGCCCGGCATGAGCGTCGAGATCGAGATCGTCGAGGAGCCGGCCCGCGCGTGCGCGGCGATGATGGTCGGGGCGGCGGCCGGCGGCGGCCACGTCGTCCTCGCCGGCGGCTCGACGCCCCGCGCCGCCTATGAGGAGTTCGTCCGCGCGGTCGGGGCGGTCGGCATCGACCTCTCCCAGACGACCCTGTGGTTCGGCGATGATCGCTGCGTGCCGCCGGACGACGAGCGCTCCAACTACCTGATGGTCAAGCGGAGTCTGCTCGACCCGCTCGGCGACAACGCCCCCGGTACCGTCCACCGGATCGAGGGCGAGC
>CAVWAC010000001.1:0-383347 GCA_963752905.1 uncultured Solirubrobacterales bacterium | reverse complement strand
CGAGCTTCACTTTGACGGTCGAGCTTGTCCCGTCCGGCCTCGTGATCGAAACGTCAACTGTCTGGCCCGGTTGCAGGCTCGCCAGGGCAGTCGCGAGGGCCTCGGCGTTGGCCACATCCTTGCCGGCGATCGCGGAGATCGAGTCGCCGACGGCTATGCCCGATCTTTCCGCCGGCCCGCCGGGCTGCACGGCACCGACCAACGCTCCGGGTCGCTCAAGGCTGTCGGCCAGACTGACGCCGAGCGCGGCGCGATGTGAGTCAATGACTCGGCCATGTTGGATGATCTGGCTGGCGATGTCGCGCACCGTGTTGCTCGGGATCGCGAAGCCGATACCTGACGCAGCACCCCCGAGTTGCGGATCGGTGGCCGCGAGCGTTGGGATGCCGATCACCTGACCGGCGAGATCAACCAGCGCGCCGCCGCTGTTGCCGGGGTTGATCGCCGCGCTGGTCTGGATCGCGTTCGGCAGCACAACTCCCTGACCTTCGCTGACGTTGCGACCGAGCGCGCTCACGATCCCGTCGGTGATGCTGCTCTGCAGCCCCAACGGGTTGCCGGCCGCCAACACGATGTCCCCGACCTCAACCTTGGACGAGTTCGCGAAGCTTGCCGGCTTGGCAGCGCGGCCCGGGCCGATCGTGATGACGGCGAGATCGTCGGGCGCATACGAGCCGACGAGGGTCGCCGCATACCGATGACCGTCGGCTAGCGTCACGACGAGGTTCCCACCGCCGGCGATCACGTGCGCGTTCGTGACGATGTTCCCGCGGATGTCGAAGATGACTCCCGAGCCAAGGCCCGACCCAGTCCTTATCTGAGCGACCTGCGGTTGAACTCGCTTGACGACCGCCACGAACTGCTGCTCGAGAGACCCCGGAACCGTCGCCGTGGGGGGCTTCGTCGACGTGGCGGGCGACGCGCCGCCGCCACAGCCCGCAAGCCACCCAGGCACGAGTGCTCCGGCAACCAACAGGCCGACGCATTTCCTCAGCCAGGTGACACTCAGTCGCATATGCTCCGCGCGACGATACGCCCGCCCCGTCCGTCACGCCTCCGCACAAAGCACGCAAACGCAGCAAGGGGTTTCACCGATCCGGGAGATCGCCGCACAACCACGAATACGCGAGTGGGGCCAGCCGAGTCTGGTGGTGCCTACTGTGAGGACCAGCCTCGTTTGTCTGAGCCGCTCGGCAAGCCCTCGTGACATCGCCGACTATCAGCGCTCACAGTTCGCGGTCATCGGCGTGGTCGGTGTCGGCGCCTCCCCATCGTGTGGGTCACGACCAGCCTTGATCTGAGGAAGTCCTTCGAGGTTGTGGCTTCGTGCCCGCTCGCTCAGATGAACCGAGCGGTGATGAACGAGCGCGCGGTTGTCGGCGGTACGACTTCCGGCGAGGGACTGTTCGTGCAGGCGCTCAGGCGTCAGCTCGATCATCGAGGTCTGTTGGTCGCGTTCTTCGAACACGACTTGCTGGCATAGATGCGCGGACAGCCGCAGACGATTGCGGGAATGATCTCTGCCGCGAGCATATGGTCCTGAGCGTCCTCAACCCCGCTCGCGCGGCGATTGGTCAGCTTCTCCGGCTGGTCACGAAATAGATCGCTCCGCCGCCGAGCAACAGCAAGAGGATTCCAAGGCCGAGTACGGCGATCCCGACGGTCAGCAGGTGCGGCAGGCGTGCGCCAATGCTCAAATCGGAGCTGACGCCGGGTGAGCCGTCCGCGTTCATTACCACGAGCCGCCAGTTGCCCGCTCGTGGCGTCCAGCTCAGCGCGTGCTCACCGGCACCGATGGCGGTCGCGGCCCAGAAAGGTTGCGCGGCCGGCGGTGAGCTCGGCGCGCCGCCCGGATGGACGTGGAAGTAGGCGCTCGGCGTGTCGAACCGGTCGCCCTGCGCGTGCGCGACATCCGCCAGATATGCATCCACCGCCCTCTCCGGTCCCACCCCAACGAACACCGGGCGCGAGCTGCTGACCCTCAGCCGAACCGTGCCGAGCAGATCCCGCGCCAAGAACCAATCATTCGAGGTGCCGCCGCGATAGCTCGCGGAGACGAGCGCATACGTGCTCGTCGAGTACCGCGCCGACGAGGTCATCAGGTAGCCGCCTGCGTCGCGCTGAGTCTGGTCGAGCACAACCCCGACCCCACCGGCGGCGATCAGCCCGAGCGCCAACAGGCTGGTAAGGCTCGCGAGAACGAGCGCGGCGACCCGACCCGGGCCCCACCCAACCGGCTGGCGCTCGGCGGCCTCGGCTTCGACCTGACGTGCGACGGGCTCGGTGACCTCAGCTTCGACCTGACGCGCAACAGGGTCGGTGCCCGCGGGCATGACCGTGAGGGTTCCGACGGGCTCGCGTTCACCGGCGTCGATCCGGAACGGCGGGTACTCCGCTGTCATCACGGCGGCGTAGGCGACCACCCGCAGCACCCAACGGTTCAGGCCGAGCACGAAGTCGAAGATCGAGCGTGGATACTCGCCGCGGAACAGCAGCACGAGTACGGAGACGAACACGAGCAGCCCGATCAGACCGATCCACGTGACTCCACCCCACGAATGGTCAGCGGCGGTCCAGCCAGCTGCACCGCCGCCGCCGATGAACACGCTGGCGATCACGTACTGGGGAATTCCGGCCAGCCACCAGCCGATCAGCGGCAGTCCCTTGCGCTGGTGATCGGGGTAGTCGATCTCGACGCGAGCAGGGTAGTCGGGCACGTCGGCGAGCGTGAACGGCGGGTAGCGGTCGGTGCCGTTGGCGCCGAAGGCGTAGAACCCCACCCGCCACGACCAGCGCACCACGCCGAGGTTGAACTCAAACAGCGCCCGCGGATATGTGCCCGTGAACAGCATCACCACAAACGCCGCCACCGAGCTCACAAAGAATGCGAACCAGAGGAACGCCAGCACGAAGTAATGCGGGATCACCAGCAGCCACTTGACCAGCCACAACCCACGCGATGGATGCTCGAGGCGGCCCTCCACGCGCACCGGATACGGGCTGCCTGCCGGCGAAAGCGTCGCTTGCATGACACTCACCTTCTTCCTGAACGCAGAACGAGGCGCCGAACCGTGACGACCCCATACAGAGTCGCTCCGGATGCCCCCACCCACATCCGAATTCGCCCCTGAACGAACTGCCGCGAACTACCGACCGATGCCGACTCGGCAGACCAGGGGCGAGCGGAACCCGCTGGGAGCTCCTCCGGCGGTCCAGCGCATCCGCCGTCGCACTTGCCCGCAGGGCAACGCGTCCGCTTAGGGGTGATCGCCGCCAGGTCGTTGACAAACCCAGTCGATGGGTCGATCCTCGGGGAATGCAACGGTGGGAGTATCTGGTCGTTCCCCTAAAGGACGCGGGTCGGCTGAAGAAGGACTCCGCCGACTTGAGACCTGATCGCCTCAACGAGCTTGGCTCACAGGGTTGGGAGGCAGTCGGTCTAACGCTCAAGCAAGGCGATTTGGTCGCATGGCCGGTCGTCCTGCTCAAGCGTCCCGTCGGCTAGTCCCGCGTGACGTTCCCATTCCCGCTCGACCAGGACCGGCCCGAACCGCCTTCAAAGACCGAGGTTGGGTGATCAACGATCGGTCTTCGGGTCGACGCACGCTGTTGCTCCTGTCGACGCCGGGGCCCCTTGTCCACGCTCGAGCGAGGCGTGAGGGATTGGGGCACCAGTCGACGTCCGGCTCAGTGCCCTACGAAGGACTCACCCAAGCCCGTGGGGCGGCTGCACGGGCTTGAGGGGCGGCTGAGCGGGCGCGAGGGGCGGCAGGGTCAACACGCTGAACAGCCCGGCGTGATCGGAGTCCCAGAAGCCGTTGACCGGCTTCAGACCCGTGACTGATGAGCTTAGAAGCGTGATCTTCTTCGGCGCGTTGGTCATCACGTGGTCGACCTTGTGGTCAAAGTCGCTGAGCTTGCTGCCGCCGGACGTGCTGAGTATGTCGCCTTTCAGGCAGCAACCGAGCGGACGGCTGGTGCTTCGCTCGACGAAGCCGGCGTGCAGCAGCGCCTCGTAAGCGAGCGCATCACCCGGCTTGACCTCGGTCTTCTTGTCAGAGTTCAGGTCGCCGACCAAGATCACCGGCAGCTTGCCGGTCGCCGGGCCGCCACGCTTGACCAGCTCCCTGGCCTGCGCCTCACGGATCCTGCCGTTGCCGACATCGGCGCCCGTGTTCGTGTGGTTGCTCAACTGGTTGTCGAACGCCTCGAGATGCGCATTAACGAACCGGAACTTGGCCGCCCCCGGCACCTGCGCATCCACGCTCGCCCAGCCCCGCGTGACGTTGACCGCGACGCCCCCTGGCCGCACCTGTAGCTGCGTGGCGAAGTGCCCACCGCGGGCGTTGGACGTCTTCACCCGCCCGACGCGCGCGAGGATCACGTCGCGCATCG
Source organism: uncultured Solirubrobacterales bacterium (assembly GCA_963752905.1). Classification (GTDB taxonomy): domain Bacteria; phylum Actinomycetota; class Thermoleophilia; order Solirubrobacterales; family Solirubrobacteraceae; genus Palsa-465. The sequence continues at coordinate 378,952 of CAVWAC010000001.1, read as the reverse complement.
TCAGCCGGCCGTTGATCTCGCTGCCGAGCGGGCACCCCGGCGCCGCCGTCGCCGCATTGCCGTCGGTGTTCGCGTACACCTCGAAGTCGAACTCCGGCTCGGAGATCACCACGCGATAGCGTTGCTTGCCGCGATTGAGCTGGTCCAGCAGCAGCTTCACGTAGTCATAGCGCACGTGTGTCGCCTTGGGCGGAAGGGGGTTCTCGGTGCATGGCCCCGTACGCCACAGCGCCGCTTCCTGAAGCCCGACCAGATCCGGGTTCTTGGTCAGGATCTCTGCTGCCAGCCCCTTCGCCCGGACCGGAAAGTTGTTCTGGTCGACCTGATGGAGAATCGTCCCCGCCGTGTCCACCAGCCCCTGCAAGCTTGTGGCCCGGACCCCCAACTCGAGGTTCGCCCCCAGATTCAGGTTACGGCTCATGACACGGACCGTCACCGGCCTCGCCGCTGCAGCGGGAACAGCAAAGACGGTCACACAGACCGCGACCGCGAGAGCAACGCGTCCGTGCGTCTTGCGACAGATGAGGCGAATCACCACCACAATGCAGAGAATAATCGCACTCCGGCGGCCCGCCACCTCTGACGGCTCGACCGATCAGCCTCCTCCGCCCGCAAAGGCTGCCAAGCGGCGTCCCTGATCCTAACCCCCTGCCCCTCGCAAGCAGACACCGGTCGAGATGCCGTTTCGCATGCTCGGTCCGCGAAGCCGCCGCAAGCACTCGCTGCCGCCCAAGGGCGATATTGACCGGTCGGCGATGGCGTTAGGCACGCTATGCAGCGGGCACGCGTCTTACGCCCGATCACTTGCAGGTCGTGCATCGGCCACCGACTGCTCTCCGCCGGCAAACGGCTTCGCCCCGAAAGGAGGGTGGAGCGGTCACGGCGCTGCCGGTCGAGGGCGGCCGCTAACGCCCCCTGCCGCCGGGTCGACCTGGTGAGGAGTCCAAGCCCGCCCGGCGTCTCTGGGTGAGCAAGGTGAGCGGCGCCGGCGCGTAGTAACGACCGAGCTCGCTTGTCCTTGTTGCCCTGCCAGCACTCCTTCGAGCCAATACGCCAGCCGCCGCGGCTCTCCTCCTCGTCGTCGCGCCACTCGAATCGGCGGTCGTCCACACGCCGAGCGTTCACGCTGAACCGGAAACCTTCTTCGGAAGCAGCACGTAAACGCAGAGACCGATCGAGGCGGCCCACGAGACAAGAGTGAAGCCTCCGAGCACTCCGAGCCCGCTCGTGTGCACGATCGCCCGCGCCCGCCAGGAACGACGCAGTCAGAGAGGAGGTCGCCAAAAGCGTCCCCGCCCGAGCGCGAAGCTGCTCGACGGCGCGCTCCTGGAGGTCGAGCGCGCGCACTCCGCCGGCAGCGTCGCGCGCAACTTCATCTCGGCGCTCGCTCGAGCATGACTGAGCGCCGGGCAGGCCACGCCGCCGGGCACCGTGTCCCGAATCAGTCACGCAATCGCAAGATAGGCCCGCCGGCCCGACGTCCGTCTGTCTGCGGTCCCAGCGCCAGATCCCGTGATCGCCCACTCGAACGTGCCCGCGACGCGACTGGGCGATCGACGCCGCCACCAAAGCGGGGTAGTTACTACGGATCACGCCTGTGGCGCGGGCAGGTTGACGCCGCGCCACCCGGCAGTCAGGCTGACAGGCGTGCAAACGCCACAATACGAAGCTCCCACGTTCGAGACCGTCGTCTGGGCCACGGACGGATCAGAGAACGCCGCCCGCGCGCTTCCCTATGCGAGAGCGCTGCTCGACCGCGAACACGGAATGCTCGTCGCAGTGCACATCATCCTCGAGCAACCCGCTGCCGGCGTCGATCAAGGCCGCAGCGAAGACGGCAGCCAATCAGACGGCGGTGCAGCCGTCAGGCAACTGGTCACGGAACTCCAACAAGACGGCGTCAACGCCCTCATCAAGGCCGCCAACTACCTCGACGCTCAGCCCGCGAAAGCGATCGCCGACATCGCAAAGGACGTCAGCGCGGACGTGATCGTCCTCGGCACCCGAGGACACGGCGCGATCGGAGGGCTACTGGCCCGAAGCGTCACCCAACACCTGCTCCACATTGCCCCCTGCCCCGTCCTCGCAGTCCCACCAGCTACACGACCCACCGCCGAGCTCGAGGAGATCGAAGCGGCCGCCACGACTTGACCCCAACGCCGCGTCGGGTTGGCTTTGAGCGCTGTCGAGGGACGGTCACCGTGTGTTTGGCGTTCAGACGCGTAGCAGCCGCAGGACCCCGAGCATCGACCCGACTCCGATGGCGGTGCCGAGGGCCCAGGCAGCAACGGCCTCGCCGGTCGGTGTGGTGAGCTCGTAGAAGTTGCGCAGGAACGGGACGATGAGCGCGAGCGCGAACAGCAGTGCCATCAGCGTGCACAGCGCGCCGACTGCGAGCCTTCGCCGTCCGGGCTCGGTCTCGAGACGGATCACGACCGCGAGCCCGCACACGACGACGATCCCGGTCGCGACGGTGCGGGAGCGGGTGAGGCTGAGGTCGAATCCGTAGCGCGCGAGGAGGTAGCCGGCGATGATCCCCGCTCCGATCGCGAGGCCGGCTGGGATCGCGAAGCGGGCGACCGACTCGAGGAAACGCTCGGGTCGCCACGGGCCGGTGCTCGGCGCGAGTGCGAGCAGGAAGGCGGGAATGCCGATCGTGACGGTGGAGGCGATCGTGAACTGGCGCGGGAGCAGCGGGAAGGTGCCGGTCGGGATCGCGACCGCCAGGCCGACGATCGCGGTGAACACGGTCTTGGTGATGAACAGCTTGGCTACGCGTTGAATGTTGCGGAGGATCTGGCGCCCTTCGGCGACCATTCCGGGCACCACGCCGAAGTCGTCGCGGACGAGGATGAGGTCGGCGACCGAGCGCGACATCTGCGTCCCGGAGCCCTGGGCGATCGCAAGGCGCGCCTCTTTGAGCGCGGGCACGTCGTTGACCCCATCGCCGATCATCGCGACATAGCGTCCGGCGTCAGCGAGCGCCGCGACGATCGCCCGCTTGCCGTCGGGTGAGATCCGCCCGACCGCCGGCGCGGCCAGGACGGCGTCGCGGAGCGCCGCCGGCTCGGTGGGCAGCGCTTCGCCGTCGAGCGCCGGTGCCGAGCCGGGCACGCCGGCGTCGCGGGCGATCGCGCCCACGGTGGCGGGCGCGTCGCCGGAGAGCACTTTCAACTCGACCTCCTGTGCGGTGAGGAAGGCGACCGTCTCGCCCGCGTTGGCGCGGAGGCGCTCGGCAAGCACGACCAGCCCGAGCGGCTGGACGTCGGTGGGGAACTGCGGCTCGGCGTCGCCGGCGGGCAGGGGCGATTGGCTGCGGCCGAGCGCGAGCACCCGTCGTCCCGCGCTCGCTTCCTCATGGGCTCGCTCCGTGAGGGCCGCGTCGGCCGTCGCGAACCGCTCGGGCGCGCCCAGCACGAGCCGTTCGTCGCCGAGGTCGAGTGCGCTCCACCGGCGCCGGGAGGAGAACGGCACCTGTGCGACCACGCGGCGCTCCTGGACAGTGGCGAGCCGGGCGTCCGCGATCGCCTCGAGCGTCAGGTTGCGAGACGGGGCGCTCGCGGCGTAGCTGCTCAGCTCGCGCGCGATCGACGTCTCGTTCGCACCGGGCGTGGGAACCACCGCCAGCACCCGGAGCGTCGGCTCGGTCAACGTGCCCGTCTTGTCGGTGCAGACGATGTCGACCGACGCGAGCGACTCGATCGCGTTGAGCTGCTGCGCGAGTACCCCGCGCTGGGCCATCTTGAACGCCGACACCGCCGCGGTGACGCTGATCAGCAGGATCAGTCCCTCGGGGACGAGGTTGACGATCCCGGCGGTGACGGCCTGCACTCGAGCGCTGGCGGACTCGGGGCGAGCGAGGACCGAGACCGTCAGCCCGATCGCGAGCGGGACCGCGAGCACGATCAGCCACAGCAACAGCCGATCGTTGGCCCGCTCGAGCGGCGAGCGCGGGTGGCGAAACGCCCGCGCGGTCTCGGTCAGTCGCTCCGCGCGGCTGTCGGGCCCCACCGCCGTCGCTTCGAACAGCGCAGCGCCCTCGACCGCGAACGAGCCCGACCACACCGGCTCCCCGGCGCGGCGCACGACCAGCTCAGACTCGCCGGTGAGATTGGCCTCATCGAGCGCGAGCCCGTCCGCCGACACGACCGTCCCGTCGGCCACGACCTGGTCGCCCGCCGCTAAGCGGACGAGATCCCCCACGATCACCTGCTCGACCGGCACGCGGCGGTCGACGCCGTCGCGCACCACGACCGCCTCCGGCGCGACGAGCGCGGCGAGCCGGTCGAGCGCACGCTTGGAGCGGATCTCCTGAAAGGACCCGATCGCGATGTTCGAGACCAGGATCCCGAGGAACAACGCGTCCCGCCACGACCCAAACGTGATCGTCAGCACCCCGAAGAACAGCAGGATCCCGTTGGGGATCGTGACCGTGTTCGCGCGGATGATGCTGGCGTAGGAGCGGCTCGAGCGCCGGCGCGGCAACTCGCCCCGCTCTTCGAGGCGCCGCGCGGCCTCGACCTCGGTCAGCCCGGTCAGGGTGGTCTCTGCGGCCGCCACGGTCCACCGACGCTACCGCGTCACCCAGCGCTCGCGGCAGGCGCCCGCGACGAGGTGCCGGCCGTGTCCGGCCACACCCACGCGCGCCTGATGCACAAGCGCCCTGATCAGACCGGCGCGGAGCCGGATCAGGCTCGCCGGCGGCTGCTCGAGCGGCGAATCGACAGTCACAATCGGCGATGGGATCGTCCCAACGCTCAAGCAGCTGCCCGGCATCCGATACGTCACGATCTTCGACCGTCTGGTCGCACCGAGGTCCCGTCCCGTGCGGGACTCGCGCCCGTCAGTCCCGAGCCGCGAACCGTCCCGCCGAGCGGGCCCACGCTCAGGCCGCGAAGTGCTCCGTATTTGCCCCGACCGTGTGTGCGCGTACCCCCGGATGCGTCCTCCCGGGCTGAGTGCGAGCCTCGCGATGATTACGAGCTTCGTCGATCTCACCAGATGACCCACGTCGAGGACAACCGTCATCGCCCCGCGCGGTCCGTGCGCATGGAGACCGCCGACCGAGCAAGGGCGGGAGCAGGGGCGCAAAGAGGGACCCGGTCCTGAGATTCGCCATTCGCGCAGCCAGCCCCGCCGACGGCGCCGATCGGCGTGGGTGGTCGCTCCGGGAGCCCTGGTCTTCCACGGAAGGAGGAGCCGGTGCTTGCCCGGTTCTGGCTAACGACCCTGTAGCGGCCCGACGACGCAGGCGTCGAGCCCGCGTGCGCGTTGCGCGAGGAGCTGATCGGCCGCCGCCCGGGCGCCAGTCCGCTACGCCGTTGACGGCGGCAGGCTCCCAGGCCACCGCTGGCCGGCGACCTCGAGCTCGCGGACTTTCAACGAACCGATCTCGATCTCCTCGGCACGCAGCTTGCGAATCACCGCATCGGCGATCGCAAGCCGACCAATGGCAAGCGCCCCAACGGCGGACGCTCCAATCGCGAGCGAAGCCATGGCGGACGGTCCCAACAAGCGGGGGCCGACGACCGATGCGCCGGTGATGCTCGCGCCAGTGAGCGCGGCGCCAGTCTTCTGACGACGGATTGCGAGACTGCGTCTCATGGGCCACCTCCTGTTTGTCGCTGAGCCCAGGGTGTACACCGCCTCAGCCGTGCACGCAACCTCCCCGAAGCTCAACCGCAGTGGCGAGCGCGACCGACCGCAGAGCATCACCCCGAACGCGCGTCCGGCCTCGCGCGGCCGCACGCGGCGGTGCTTCTCACGAGACCGCCTTCGATGCCCTTCTAGTTACCCGTTGTCGTCGCCTTCGGCCGCGCGCCGTGCGGAGTCGAGCAGGGCGCCGACGAGGATGTGCGCTCCTGAGCCAACGCCGAAGGTCCAGTAGCGGTGGAACCAGCGGCGTGCGTGCTCGTCGGTGGTAGCGGTCCGCATCAGCCCGGACAGCAGCGTCCTGTTGCGACCAACCTCGCGCACGGACAGGTCGTAGACCGTCTTCGCAAAGCCGGGCTGGTCGAAGTCGCGGAATTCATCCGCGCTCGTTATCCGGGCGAACTCGATCACCGGCCGCCAGAACTTACCGACGAGCCCGAGCGCGATCTCATGGTCCACGCGCTCGCCAAGCAGGATCCAGCCGCCCTCGTACATCGGGATCGAGGGAAGATCCCGAAGCCGCATCGATTCTGGCGGCTTCGCCGGCCGCTCGCCGTGAAGCAGATGGCCGACGATCTCAGGCAACATCCGCAGCGCGCCGAGCATCCCGACCATCGGCGCCTCGCGCCCCAGCTTCAGCAGGTCGACATCGAGCAGCGCCCGCCACGCGGCCTCGGAATTGGCGTCGGCAACGGTCGCAACGGCGTCGGAGACGTCGTAAACGGGCAGGAACTCGTCAGCGAACTCAAACTCGGCCATTCTTGCCGGACCCAGCGTACGCTGCCGAGAATGGCCGCGGTTGACTTGTACTGGTTGCCGCTCGGCGCGGGCGGCCACTTCGTCAGGCTGAACGGACGCGTCTACGAGGCGCTGGCCGCGCGGTTGCGGCGGCGGCGGGCGCGCGACCTTTACCACTCTGCGCTTCAAGTCGAACTCCCGGAGGGAACGTTCGTGATCGAGCAGGCGCAGGTCCATGACTGGAGCGGACAGGAGCGCGGTGTCGTCGCCGAAGGCGGCGTCGGCACGCGCTGGGCGAGCCGATTTCGGATCTTCCGCTACGAGATCCGGCTCTGGCACGGCGGCCACATACCTGACCGTCGCCGAGGCCATTGACAGTCCCAGGCGCCTCGGCGATCAGGAACAGTTCGCTCGGCGCCTGCTCGAAGTGGCACCCGCGCCGGGCTGGCGGGCAGCGTGATCGTCGCGCACACAACGGGGACCGAGGGCAAGGTCGCCGCGAACTGCTACCGGCAGCCGACCCTAGACAGCTGACCGACTGTCTTTCCAACGTTGCCGGACCGGACCGCCTGGGGACTCCATCGCCCTGCCCGCCCGCGGCGCCTGCATGGGTGCCCCGGCGGGCATCTCCACGACGCTCGACGCCGGCCCCGCAATATGCGCGGATACCGGGGTGCTCGCGTGGCTGCGGCGAGCCGCTAGTGCTGGTCCGCTCTTGTCCACACGTGGCGGAGGACTGCTGCCGTGCGTTCGGGTTCGATCCGGTGCGGCCGGGTCGAAGTGGTGGCGCTCCTCGAACACCTCGAGCGTGAAGTCAGGGACGATCTCGCGCGCTCGCGCGGCCTCCCGGCCGTAGTAGTCGGGGTTGCTCCGGCCCGCCGAGCACGAACAGGACGGGTTTGGTGAAGCGCCGCGATCAGATCCGCGTACGCCAGCTCCGCCGGCATCACACCACCGGGAAGCAGGATCACCTGGCTGCTCATGCCGCGTTGACCCTACCTGGGCAGCAAGGCGCTGCCGATCCAGCTACTCGCCGTGCGGTGAGCCCTGTCGGCTACGCGGGCTGGCGCGACCCCGCGCGGCTGGCCTCGATCCGGTCGGTGCGGGCGTACTCGACGCGGAAGTAGCGCGCCCGCGAGCGTCGCCATGCGGCCAGCTCGTGCGCCGTCCGGCGTATCTCCGCCTCGGCTTCCGGGTCGTCGGCGACGGCCTGGTAGCGGTCGGCCAGCTCGAGGTTCAGCGCGACAAGCGCGTCGAGCTCGGGGACGTTGAGCGCTCCCACCCGAGTTTCGATCACCGTCGCTTCTCGCTCCGTACGCGGAGCCCGAGCGCACTCATGAATGACGACGCTATCCCGCGTTTGGTTAAGCGCTGGCAAAAGCCAGGCTCGAATCCCGGGGAACCCTCAACCATCTGTCGAGGTCTGACTCAAGGCTCATGAGTCCTGACGCCGATACGCGTGCCAGTTCAGCTCGCGCACCGGACGCCCGGAAGGCGGGACGAAGAGCGTGGCAACGGATCGCCGCTCCGCACGTCATCACGATCAGAAGGGACCCATCCATGCAACGCAAACCACTGCTCGCCGCCCTGTTCGCGGTGCTCGTCGTACCGATTGGCGCCACCAGCGCCTCGGCGGCCACGTTCAGCGGCACGGTCGTGCACAAGAACGCGCGCGCGCTCAGCTTCGTCGTCGCGCTGCCGAACGGAAGCCTGCGCGCCATACACGCACGGCGCACCCCAGCGCTCGGCCGCCGGGTGACCGTGACCGCACGCCATCTGCGCAATGGCACCTGGGCACTCACCCGCGTGCGGATCGGCAAGGTCTCCCACCACGTTCGCGTGCGCGGAACCGTGACCTACGTCTCCGCAAAACGTGATCTGTTCGTCGTCTCCGCGCGCGGTGTCTCGCTTGTCGTCCGGCTGCGGGCACGCACGCACCGCGCCTCTGCCGCGGCTGACAGTCAGATCACCGAGGGCCAAGCGGTGACGGTGGACGGGACCATCGACGGCAACTCGCTCGACGCCGGCGCTGTCCACTCCGACGGTCAAGACGGCAACGGGATCGACCTCGAGGGCACGATCCAGAGCATCGACACGACTGGGCGAACGCTGAGCATCTCCGCAGATGACAGCGAGCAGTCCGGCGCGACGCTCACCGTCGACGTGCCCGCCTCATTCGACCTCAGCCTTTTCGCCACCGGTCAGTCGGTCGAACTGATCGTCGCGCCGAACGGCGACGGGTCCTACACGCTCGAGCAGTCCGCAAACGACTCAGGCGCACAAAACGCCGACAACCAAGCACAGAACCAAGGCGACGGCAACGGAGACAACCACGTGAGCGCCGAGCAAGTCTGCACGGCGCAACAGAGCGATCCGACCTTCGCCGCCAGCCACAACGGGCTGACCTTCGACCAATTCTGGGCGATCGGTGCCGAGAACCCGAGCGACGCCTTCGGCCAGTGCGTCGACGCCATGGCCCACGGAACGAGCGCGAATCCGAGCCCCGAGCTCCAATGCCACCTCGAGGCGAACGACCCGAACTTCGCCTCGACCCACAGCGGTGAGAGCTTCGCCCAGTTCTACAACCCTCAGGAGCCCAGCAACCTCAATGATGCCCTCGGCCACTGCGTCGACACCAAGGCCCAGCAGCTGGACAACCAGACTCCCGGCTCGGGCCCTTCCGCAGGCGGATCCGGAAGCTAATCCGGCCCAGCTTGCCACCGGACGGCACACCCACGGCCGCGGGCCGCCGAGATCGGTTACGTGCCGCCAAGCTGGGAGCAGCGCAATGTCCCGTCGCGCTCCGTCGGGTTAGCGCAATCTGAGTTTTCGGGGCCGGGTTGGCGTCAGGTCGGGTGACGGCATCCCCGTGTCGCCGCGCGTGCCTGGCCGCGCGGGCGGTGTGCGGCATTTGCCGCGGATCCGGTGCGGATTGACTACGGATGTGCGGTGCGGCGCGAGCCGTCTAAGTTGGGGCTGGCGCCGTGCCCCGATCGGTGGGCGGCGTCGAGGTCAGTAGCCTGCAATCCACGGACCGCTGGATCACGGCAGGGTCTGGCCGCCCCCGGATGGTCTAAACGCGTGCTCCTTGCCTCGATAACCGACACCTTCGTGCAGTTTGCGACGAACGTCGTGGCCGACCTCGGCCTGGCGGGCATCTTCCTGCTGATGCTGGCCGAGAGCGCCTGCATCCCGATCCCCTCGGAGGCGACGATGCTGTTCGCCGGCTTCGGGGTCTCCCAGGGACACTATTCGCTCGTGGCGGTGACGATCGCCGGGGTGGCCGGCAACATGGTGGGCTCCTGGCTCGCGTACGGAGTCGGCTACTACGGGCGGATGGAGCTCGTCGAGCGGCACGCGCACCGGCTCCATATCAAGCCGTCGCACCTCGCGTGGGCCGACCGCTGGTTCGACCGCTACGGCGAGGCGACGGTGTTCTTCACCCGCGTCCTGCCGATCATCCGGACGTTCATCTCGCTGCCAGCCGGCGTGGCACGGATGCCGTTCGTGCGCTTCACCGTGTTCACCCTGCTCGGCTGCATCCCCTGGGTGTTCATGCTCGCGTTCGTCGGCGATCAGGTCGGCCACAACTGGACGCACTGGAAGAACAACCTCCACTACGTCGACTACGCGGTGCTCGTCGGCATCTTCGCCCTCCTCGCCTACGTGATCTACCGCCGGCAGGCTGCCCGCGGCGCGTCGGGGTCGCGGTCAGAGGCCGCCGAGCACGAGCGCCAGGTCCAGCGCGCCGAGCACGACGGCGCTGGCACCGAGGACGAAGCCGGTCCTGGTCGCGAGACTGGAGATCCGGACCTCACCCCGTTCTCGTCGGTGGTGGGCGTAGATGGCGAGCGCCACCGCCACGCCGCCGAAGTTCCAGGCCAGACCGAAGAACAGCGGGACGAGGCCTAGCACGACCCCGATCGCGCCGAGCGCGCAAGCGAGCGTCGCGCAGCTGCGGTCGAGCACCGGCAGCCCGGCCTCGACCAGCGCGCCCACGCCACGCTCGAGCGGCTCGGTCAGCCGTCGGCCCGGGGGGACATGAACTGCGCGTCGTGGGGACCTGAGCTCGGCCATCCGCTGCTCCTTCGCGGCATTTCCGCCTGACGGACGTGTCGGCGGGTGAACCCATCGTCGCCCAATCCGGCGAGCACGGCATCCCGCGCCTCCCCGGAAGCGGCTGCGGGGTTTCTACTGTCCGCCCGGACCCAGGCCAACCGGCTCGCGGTCCTGGCAGAAGTGCGGCGTCATCGGTTCCCCCGAGTGCCACAAGCGGCCGCACGCGGATCGCGTGCGCGGTGAATCGGGACGGCGGCGACACGCGGCGTATCCGACGTCTCCGGCGCAGGGGCGTTGGGCGTCGGTGCATGCCGTCTTTCTCATGCGCGCGAAGGCGTTGATGCCGGTGTCTCATCGTGTTCTCATGCGAGTGGTGCGGTCTCATGGTTGTCTCATCTGCCGGGGTTACCTTGGCTGGCAGTCGATCACGGCAACCGTTCAAACCAAGGAGACGACGATGATCAACGTCAGGAATAAGCAGCTTGCAGCGATGATCGCGATCGCGGGACTCGGGATCGGCGCGGTCGCCGTACCGGCTGCGTCCCTGGCCGCGTCGCATCCGGCCCACGCGAAGGTCACCATGCGAGACCCCGCGAGTCCGGACAAGCCGGGCACGAAGGACGGCACGAGTCGTGACCCCAAGCTCGACAGGAGCTCGAGTGTCGACCGGAGCCCCAGCGTCGACAAGAGCAATAGCGTCGATCCCAAGACGGACCGGTAGCGGCGCGATCCCCACCAGCGGCTCACGGCGTGGCGGCTCTCAGGAGCCGTCACGCTGCTCGTCGTTGAGCTGCGCCTCAACCGGAGTTGATAGACGCCAGGTATGCGGATCTTGATCGTCGAGGACGAGGTGAAGCTCGCGGCGCTGATCCGGCGCGGTCTGCGCGAGGAGGGCCTGCTCGCCGATGTGGCGATCAAGGGCGAGGACGCGCTGTGGATGGCCGGGTCCTCGGAGTACGACGTGATCGTGCTCGATGTGATGTTGCCCGGCATCGACGGGCTGGAGACGTGCCGGCGCCTGCGGGCTGACGGCGTCAGGACACCGATCCTGATGCTCACGGCCCGGGGCGAGCTCGGCGACAGGATCGAGGGACTGAACGTCGGCGCCGATGACTACATGGCCAAGCCGTTCGCGTTCGGCGAGCTGATCGCCCGGCTCCACGCGCTGTCCCGCCGCGGCGAGATCGAGCGACCGCCCGTGCTCGAAGTCGACGACCTGCGTCTGGACCCGATCACCCACCGGGTGTGGCGCAGCGGGCAAGAGATCGGGCTGTCGGCGAAGGAGTTCCTGTTGCTCTCGACGCTGATGCGTCACCCGGGGCGGGCGATGTCGCGCCAGCAGCTCATCGATCACGCCTGGGACAGCGAATATGAAGCACTCGAACGTCGTCGACGTCTACGTCGGCTACCTGCGCGAGAAGGTCGATCGACCATACGGACGGCGGAACATCGAAACGGTCCGGGGGGTCGGATACCGGCTGGTGACCGAAAGCGATGAGGAGGCTAACGCGGCTCCGGCGGGAGATCTGGGAGGAGTGGGTGCCGATCGATCACGTCGTGTGGTCGATCCTTGGTTCTGTCGATCAGATGGACCTGAGCGCGTTCTACGGGGCGTACCGTGGGAGGACGGGCTGTTCGGCACCGATCGTGGCGATGAGGTGCCCGAGCATCTGCGGACCGAGGAGGGCCGCCGGGCGGCGTTCACGGCGCGAAGGAGCGGCTGGCGAAGAAGGCTGGCCGCGACACCGAGCCTGAGGTCGCGCAGATCGAGGTCAGGCCGCCGCCGCCGACGACCAAGAGCGGTTGGGGGTCGGCGGGCGTGGCATCGCGACGCTCACAAGCAGCCGTTGCGCAAGCGCGAGCAGGACGCGAGACCGATCGCGCGTTCACGCGCCGAGCGGTTGCTCCAGACGCTTCACCGGCTGGAGGAGAACCGCCAGGTCGAGATCCAAGTCAACGACGCGTACGAGCGCTGGCAAGCGGAGCGGCGCGCAGCCAGGGTGCCTGGTCAGCGGCTCGGGATGGCACCCAAGCCGTTCACACCGCCGCCGGTCCCGGAGGGTGTGATGAACAAGACCGATCACGACTCACGGATGATGCGCACCAAGGGTCAGCCCACGGTGCAGGATTACAACGCACAAGCCGGGGTCACTCGAGGACAGATCATCGTCGCCGCCGAGATCGCGGTCGAGAGCCCCGACTTCGGTCACCTCGAACCAGCCGTCGCGGGCCGCTGCTGGGCTCGACCGCGTTTTACTTCCACGGCGGCAGGGCGGTCAGCGTTGTTCAGTTCTCGTACAGGCGGTTGAACGTCTCCGCGAATCTCTCGTAGACGATCCTGCGCTTGACCTTCAGCGTCGGCGTCAGTTCCTCGGATTCCTGGCTGAGCTCGCGATCGAGGATCGTGAAGCGCTTGATCTGCTCGATCCGGGCGAATCTCTGGTTGATGTCGTCGACGGTCTTCTGGATCTCGGCCAGCACCCGCTTGTCGCGGGCGATCGTCGCGATGTCTGGCGGGGTTCCGAGTTGCTGGGCCAGCTTCGTTGCCTCGTCCGGGTCAAGCGTCACCAGCGCCACCAGATACGGCCGGTTGTCACCGTAGGCGATGGCCTCGGAGATCCAGCGGCTCTGCTTCAGCGCGTTCTCGAGGTTGGCCGGCGAGATGTTCTTGCCGCTCGATGTGATGATGATGTCCTTCTTGCGCCCGGTGATCGTGACAAAGCCATCGGCATCGATCGTTCCCAGATCGCCGGTAGCCAGCCAGCCGTCAGGCAGCGTCTCGCGGGTGGCTTCCTCGTCCTTGTAGTAGCCGGTGAACACGATCGGCCCGCGCGCGAGCAGCTCACCGTCGGAAGCGACACGCATCTCCAGCCCGGGCGCAGGCTTGCCCACCGTCCCGATCTTCATCTCGGACTTGGTATTGCCTGTGGCCGCCCCGCACGTCTCGGTCATCCCCCACACCTCCAGCAACACCACGCCACAAGCGTCGAAGAACTCAAGCACCTCCCGGGCGATCGGCGCGGCGGCAGTCACCGCCAGCTCCAGCCGACCGCCAAGCAGCTCGCGGACCTTCGAGAGCACGAGCCGATCGGCCAGCCGGTGCTGGAGGGCCAGCCCGCGGCCGGGGGTGGCGCCGCTGCGTTCGAGCTCGCGGACGCGATGCCCCACCTGAAGCGCCCATCCGAAGATCGTCCGCTTGAGCCGCGGCTGATCGGCGATGCCCGTGGTGGCGGCTGTGTAGATCTTCTCCCACACTCGCGGGACCGACGCGAAATAGGTCGGCCGCGATTCCTGGATGTCGTCGAGCAGGCGTGCGGGATCCCGCTCCCAATAGATCAGCGTTCCTCCCAGGTAGAGCGTCAGCACCTGCACGATCCGGGAGAACACATGCGCCAAGGGCAGGAAGATGAAGAACTCTGGCGGGCTGTCGTTCGCCAGCTCGAGCCGCTCCTCGAGCCCACGGATCTCCTCCATGAAGTTGCGATGGGTGAGGATGCACGCCTTCGGTGGACCGGTCGTGCCCGACGTGTAGACAAGGCTGGCCATGCCCTCGGGCCTGATCGCCGCCACCCGTTCATCGACACGGCGATCAGCGATCCCGGCACCGCGGTCGATCAGTTCCTGCAGGCTGATCGAGCCCGCGCCGGCACCGTCGAACGCGATCACGTGCTCCAAGGCCGGACAGCGCTCGCGGACCTGCTCGATCTTCGCCAGCTGCAAGGCGTCCTCGCAGAACACCGCGCGCGCCTCCGAGTGGCGCAGCACGTACTCGCACTCCTCCACCGAGTTCGTCTGATAGATCGGGGCCACGACCGTCCCGGCGCAGAAGCTGCCGAGGTCGCAGAGGGTCCACTCGGGCCGCGTGTCGGCCAGAATCGAGACCCGTTCACCCGGCTCGATCCCCAGCGCGATCAGGCCCTTGGCGATCCCTCGGGCCGAGCTCACCAGCTCGGCATAGGTGACCTCGCGCCAGCTGCCCGCGACCTTGTATCGCATGGCGGCGCGATCGTCGCAGCGACCGCGCAGAATCATCTGACCGAGCGTCTCCGCTGCGGTTGAGTCGGTCCGCTCACGCCGCCCGGTCGACGGCCGTGTACCAGGCGGTGCCGCGCCTGCGGCGCCCGGCGCTGCCATGCGGGTGAGAGAGCTTCTGTTCACATCGCCTCCACTCATCGACGTGCACCGGCTCACGCTGTTTCAAAGGCGGCGGCCGCCCTCGAGTCGGCGCAACATCACATCCTTGTCCGCCGCTGGCCGCAGCACATCGGCCGAAACCCCGATCCGCGCCGCGGGGTTCCTACGGCCCTGCGCGGACAGCAGCCCCGGGACGAGCCCGTCGCGGGCCATCCCGTGCACTGGCGCGCCGAGGTCAGCGGGTGGTGGCCACCCCCCTGGCGATCCTATTTGCGCGACGGCGGCCGCTCCGGTGTCTTGCGGTGTTCGCGATCATCGCGGACCCGCGGCGGCGTCGCAGCCGGATCCGGCGACGGGGCTGCGGTGGGACCCGTGGGCTCGCCGGTCGGGGGCGCTCCAGCCGCGCCCTTTCCCTGACCGCGACGGCCGAGGAAGAAGATGCCCAAGCCTGCGGCCGCCGACAGCACGCCGGCGATCAGGAGCACGAGCGGAATCGTCGTCTTGACCATCGTGATGCTGTCCGCCTTGCTGTTGGCGTAGGCGGCGATATCGGCCACCGACGCCGGTGTCTGGCCGTAGGTGATGTTGAACACCTTGGCCGTGGGCGGGCTCTGGGCCAGCTTGGCCACTACGCTTCCGGCGATCTTCACCACCGGATTGGCCAGATACTGCGGCTTGCTGAGGATCGCCCCAATCTGTGCCAGCGCGGCGAAGCTCGGCTGCACTCCGAGCGTCTGGTTGATGTTGTCCAGCGACACAATCGCACCGGTCGTCGGTTCGACGAGCAGTCTGGTCTTCACCGAAACCACGTAGCGCAGCCCGATCGGCTGGCTCAGCGCGGAGACGATCGCGGCGCGATCAGCGGCGGAGACACGTGGCAGCAGCGTCGTCGTGAGCTGCGCCGGATCGAGGCCCAGCGCCTTCAGTTGTGGCGTGAGCCTCTGAATCGTCGTCTGGGTGGGTAGCCCGAGCGCGCGCAACTGGTCAAGGTAGTAGGGCTGAGCGGGCGCGTTCGTCAGCTCCCCCTGCAGCGGAATCAGCGTCACTCCGTCACGGCTCACGTTGTCGCCCTGCTGGCGGAAGGTGTAGGAGCGCCCGACCTCGTTCTTCCAGATCTCGTACGGCCCAGCGCCAGTGTCGAACGGCAGATTGATCGAGTAGGCCGGCCCACGGTTGACGACGTTCTGCGGCGCATAGGCGTAGGACCGGCTGCCCTGCAGGTTCTTCATCGTCGTGCGGCTGATGACGTACTGCTGCTGGAGATCCTGCTGCGGAAGCGGCCCGATCTTCTCAGTGCTGTCCTCCTTGACCACGGCTTGCGAGCCGTTCGAGCTCACGACGTGCAACCGGCGGTTGATCGTCAGCGCGAGCTCCTGCGCGCGCAGCAGCGGCAGCCCGGTCTTCGGATTGAGGTACTGCGTGAACGTACCTTTCGCCACCGCCGTCTTGTCCAGGTCACTCGGGTACTTCACGAGCTGGCCCGGCGCAATCAACAGCCACAACCCGGCCAGCACCGCCAGGGCGACCCCGATCGCGATCAAAACCTTGGATGCGGTGCGCATGGTTACTCCCTTCGAGCTGACCGCCCATTCAGCGTTGCCTCCACATCGTGCGCCCCGATGCGTCGGCCCGAAACGGGACGACCTACGCTGCGCGTGCCGGACAAGTACGGATAACGCCGCGATGCGGACGGCCCACCCCGAGGCGTCAGACGACCGCGAGCAACGCGAGGACAACCTCCGCGACCGCCACGCCGGACGATTGGCGACTTAGACGGTGACCGGCATCGACGGCGGTGGTCAGCATCCGCTACTCATCAACGCCTGTGGCCGTGATTGCGGCGGCCGCGGCTGCTTTCACGAACCCCCAGCAGCGCGTCCACGAACCACCAACAGCGCGTCACTGGCTGGGCGCCTGAGCACCTTGGGCGGTTCCGGCACCGACGCTAGTGTCCGTCCACCGCTGCTCCGATGAACGGCCGCCGGCGCCCGCCGCACCCGCATCGCCTGCGAAAGCACCACAGTGAAGGCGCGCCGCGCAGCCCGCGCCAGTCGGACACGCGGACGGCCGGGTGGCTGCAACAAGCCACCCCGCGCTCAGGGAACGACTCCGTATCGATCAAACGACGACTGTGCGACCGTCACGCTTACGGTGCGTCGAATCCTGCCGTCATCTAGCCGGTGGTCAGTCGTCGAGATGCCGAAGATCCGGTGTTGGGTCTTCTGGCGCGTTATGTGTCTCATTGCGGCCACCGCCTTCAGTGGCCATCGACGTTTCTACTGCCTGGCCGCCGGCGGCTCGGGCTCATTCGGCGCTGGCGTGTCGCGCGCCGCACTCGGGTCGTGGGCTGCGCCGGGCTCTTTGAGCGCCTCCGCGGCCCGCTTCGTCTTATCCGTGAACGTGCCCTCACCCTTGAGGATCCCCGCGACCTCGCTGGCGTCGCCCTTGGCGGCCTGCGCTCCGCCACGCGTGGTGTAGACCTGCTTGGCTTTGCTGGCGAGTTTGCTGAAGTCCACGACGTCACTCTCCATCCAGTCGTCAGATTGGTACGTTCAGCCTACTCGTACGTCGCGAGCGAGTTGCCGAATGGTCACGGTGACTCCCCGGGCGGCACGTGAGGGTCCGAGAGGTCGCTCCATCGAGGAGGGGCCGCTGGCAAGAGACTTCGACTGCCAGGCGACGTTGCCATTGCCGTGGGCATCGTGATCGGTGCGGCGGTCAGGAGGAGCGGTCGGACCTCCCCCCGCAACGAGTGCTGGAAGTTGGCCAAGGCCAAGAGCGAAACCCACACCCCTTCCCGGCTTGCTGGTGGACGGCGGCGCTCGCTCCACCTGCAACGCACGCTTGTAGATTGCGGTGATGGGGGTCATCAGCACCAACGGTCTGGAGATCGCCTACGCGCGGGGTGGGGATGGGCCGCCGATCGTCTTCGTCCATGGTTCGGCTGAGGACGGCCGCGTGTGGCACCCCCAGCTCGCGGCGCTCGCCGACGAGTTCACCGTCGTCGCTTGGGACGAGCCGGGAGCAGGCCGTTCCTCGGATCTGCCTGCGGGCTTTCGCCTGGTCGACTACGCGGACTGCCTTGCCTGTCTGATCGAGGGGCTCAAGCTCGGGCCGAGCCACGTTGCCGGCTTCTCGTGGGGCAGCACAATCGTTATCGAGCTCTACCGCCAGCACCCCGAGCTTGTCGCGACGCTGATCCTCGCTGGCGGGTACGCGGGGTGGAAGGGGTCGCTATCCCCGGAGGAGGTCAGCGCCCGGGTCGAAGGTGTCGATCGGATGCTCGGCACGGGCGCGCAGAAGCTCGGTCTCACCCTTCCTGGGTCGTTCGCGGACGGGCCGCCCGCTGAGTTCGTCCCGTTGCTCGAGGCGATCGCGAGTGACGTCCGGCCCCACAGCCTCAGAACGCAGGTGTCCGTCATGGCCGAGGCCGACCAGCGCGACCTGCTCCCCCGCATCACCGTCCCGACGCTGCTGATCTGGGGAGAGCTCGACGCACGGTCATCGCTGAGCGTCGCCAACCAGTTGCAGCGAGCCATCCCGGACACGACTCTTGTCGTGATCTCCGGCGCGGGGCATGTGTGCCAGCTTGAACGGCCCGAGCCATTCAACCAGGCGGTGCGCACGTTCTGCCGCGCCCACCCGAAACGTCAGACGTGAACGCTGGCGGCGACCGTCTACGGCGTGCCGACGCGGCCGAGAGTCCTACAAGGCCAGCTTGTACCGGTCACCTCGGTGGCCACCGAAGGCTCCCATGGTCATGCTTCGGAACGGATAGGCGCGTCGATGCAGAGTCGGCGGGGCGCGATCGAGAGCAACGTGGGCGTTCCGAATCAGCCCTCTCGGCAGGGTCAAAACGACTCGCCGAGGCTGCGCGACAGGTAGCCCGACGGAGCAGGCCAGGACCGATCTCGGGAGACTTCTGCTTGTGAGCTGGATCCGACTGCCCGCCTCCGGGCGGATCCAGCCGGTGAGCCTCGTCTCACCGGGTGAGGCGAGGCCGCCGAGCTGATGATCACCGTCGTGTGCCGGTGGCGTAGTAGAACCGCCATCCGATGGTGTGGATCATCATGGCCCAGCCGAGCTTTGCCAATTCTCGTGGAGCTCATCGGGGGTGTGGAGGACCTTGACGACGCGGTAGCGCGCGCCACTCTCAAGCGGGCGCTCGACGGCCGGGGCGATGGCACGCGGGATCAGCTGCTCGTAAGCTGCCTCGGCGGGCGCTCATCGAGGAAGAAGACCCGGTCGTCGCGTTTCAGGCACCGCCCGACAAGTTCCCAGAACGGCTCAAAGCGCTGTGGAGGCACGTTTGAGAGCCAGGCGGAGAACACGCGACGTCGTAGCCGCGCGCGGACTGCCCAGCTGAAGATGTCGCTCTCGATGAAGTGAATGTGCGCCTGGGGCGCACGGGCCGAGGCGATGTGAAGCATCTCCGGGGAGACGTCGACCGCGTTGAGTCGTGAGGCATAGGCGGCGAGAGCCCCGGTGCATACGCCAGGCCCGCAGGCGAGCTCGAGCACGTCGCCACGAGGTTGGAACACATCGATCGCGGCGGAGAAAGCCGCGCGCAAAACACCTTGTCATACGGCCACGAAGAGTTGACCTCGTATTCAGGCGCCTGCGCCCGGTAGTGGGCGGCCCGCTCGGCAAGCAGCGCCTCGAGCTCGTCTGCCATCACAGCTGGATGATGACGGCGGTCGTCAAGCGGCCGCCGGGTTTGGCTGCTTCAAGATCGCCGAGTGAGATGCCCGCGTGACGTGAGTCAGATGGCTGCTTGGTCGAGAAGGAACGGCGATACGGGGCGGCGCCCGGTCGCGTCAGGCCTCCGCAGAGGCGATGATCTCGCCGACGCTTCTTCCGTGTCGCGAGCCAGCAGCGGCACCACGTTCTCGCGCATCCACGGTCCGCCGACGTCGCGTGCGACTCGAGCGGCGTCTTCGGGGCCATCGAACACCAGGATGAGGACGAGGCGCCGATCGTCGACCTTGGCGACGTGAGCCGCACGGCCACCGGCATCCACGACACCCCGGACCGCGGCGTGCGCCTTCTCGACCATCTCCGGCGGCATCGGGTCACGCAGGTGGAGATGGTTCACAACCACGTGCACTGCCCCGACTCTAACCGGCTTCGGGTCGATTGGGGAGCGGCTGCTTATCTGGCGTTCGGCGTACGGGGGCTGAGGTCCCGTGCGAGCCGCGCAACCCGCCAGCGACGGGGAAGGCGGAGGGACAACCGTTGATGCAGCGGGACGGCCCTCTGCCAGCGCTTGGGGTCGAGGTCGGCTCCGCATAGGGCGCAGCCTGCTGCATAGGGAGTGACCCGCTCGCCGCATTGGGGGCAATAGCCGGGATGCGTGTGCATAACAGCGAGAATCCACCCCAGCCGTCTCAGGCTGCTAAGGGGATCGTCAGAGGATCCGAAGAACTGCCCGGACGTATGGGCCGCTCCCGGTGTGATCGATGAGCGCGAGCACCCCCGTCGTCGCGCCGGAGTTCAGGGTGCGGTGGGCGATGGGCGTGGCTCGAGGATCACGAGTGGGATCTCGCGGTCGGTGCGCTGCTGGTAGCCCTGGTAACCGGCGTATGTCGCGACCGCCTTGGGCCACAGCCGCTCACGCTCCTGGGGCGTCGCGACGCGGGCGTGAACGGCGCGGCGGTCGGAGCCGATTTGGATTGTGGTGTTCGGGTTCGCGCGCAGGTTGTGGTACCACGCTGGATGCCTGGGATGGCCGCCCTTGGAGGCGACGATGACGACGTCAGGGTCGTCGGCGACGTACACCAGCGGGGTCGTGCGCTTGATGTCGCTCTTCGCGCCGATGTGGTCGAGCAGCAACATCGGTGGCGCGCCGGGGAACCGCCGATCACGCCGTTGGTCGCACGGTAGATCGACGCGTGAGCGCCCATCGCGAGGCGGAGGACTGGCCACGACTGGTCGGCCAACGACATCACGTCCATCGCCCGATCAGACCCAGGCCCAACGCACCACGCACCTAGTAGTGCTTTGGTAGGTTGCAATTTCGTCCCGCACCGACGGAGACCCCCAGAATCCTTCTTCCCTCTGCCGACACGATGCGCTTGACCTCGGCGTAATGGATTTGAGCGGTCATCCTATCCACCTAACGAAGTCCTACTAGTGCGTTCCTGCCCTTCTCAGGCAGGAGATCATCAGCGGTGCAGAACAACCGCTATGAGCAGCAGGTCGAGGTCGGCGAGCATCGTGGCCCTCCCGGGTCGACGGCGTCATTGAGCACCGCCGAATTCGACCCCGCCGCTCAGAAATCCTCGAAACCCATCCCATCCACGGCAACAGCCGTGGAATTAGTCAATCTTGCCACGCGCAAGATGGGTCCGCTCTCGGTGGTCGCGTCGACGCTGCCGCCTCCGTACGGGAGCGGCCGTCTAGGGTTGGTTGCTGCGCAAGGCGGCTTGCAGGACTCGCCCGGCGATCGGAGCGGCGGTTGTGCCGCCGAACCCTGCGCCGACGAGCATCACGGCGACGGCGATCATTGCATCCTGCGCCGGGGCGAAGGCCACGAACCACGCGTCCGCGTCCTGGGGGTTGCTTGACTTCGGGCGCAACTCGGCCGTGCCCGTCTTGCCCGCGACCTCCACCCCAGGGATCGCCGCCGCGGTGCCGGTACCCGAGCGCACCACGCCAATCATCATCGAACGCCCCTCGTCCGCGACCTTGGCTAGCGCTCCCACGTCCTCTCCAGGCAGCGCCGCGGTGGTCTCCCGCGCCGGGGGATCATGCAGGCGCCGTGGCGGACGCCGGATGCCGGCGCATTGCCGGCAAGATCTGCACGCTGGCGAGCTGTCGGGCGCGAGTGGCGGGTCTCGGCTCGGATATGGGATTGTTCGTCCCGCCAAAATCCGAACCGGCGGTCTCGACGGGGGTGCCCGAGACGCGCAGGACGCCTCCGGGGCGGAAGCGATGACGAAGCACCAGGGAACCGAAGGCGCGGGTGGCTTGGGCGTGGCCGCGACGCAGGGCCCTGAGCGTGGGGGCTCGGAGAGCACTCGGCCGCTTTCCGTGGCCGACTTCGGCTGGCGGCTCGCGGTGCAGGTGACGGTCGCGTACGATCAGCGACGGGCGGCTCTCTCCCGACGGGTACGCGCTCATCAGCGGCTCGCTTCCGCACGGGGTGAGTTTCACGCCGCATTCCTTCGCGCTGTCGAGCGACGCCCGCTTCGGCCGCAAACGACGTCGTGGTTGGCGCTGCGCCGGGCAACGCGCGGCGAGGGGGCTTCAAGGCGTGGGTGGCGCTGCCGGACGCCGTGGGTACCGGACGCTTCAGCCTGCTCGCCTGCCGCCGTGCAACACCCTCGGCGTCGAGCTGCCGTTCGGCTGGCAGCGTCCGTGTCTCCTCGCCGCCGGCGGTCCCCGCGGCCACGCCGAGGCCCGACAGCGCCCATACCGTCACCGGGACGTTTGGCTTCCAGGGCGGATCGGTCAGCCTGAGAACTGCCGACGGTACGACCTATGTGCTCACCGCTCCCCCGAACGCGGTGCCCAACCTGACCGTCACGATGACGGCCGTCGCCTCGCTGGCGCCGGCGAGCGCTGTCGGCACGCTGGTCGACGGCGTCACGATCGACCCGGCCGGGAGCGCGCCTCCGGGCACCACGCTCGAGATGAAACGGAGCAGCGTCCCTCGTCGGGCGCGCGAGATCGCGTTCGGCGGCGTGGATGCGACCGGTGGAGCGTTCCCGCTGCCGGGCCGGGTCACCACCGACACCACGATCCCGGTGATGTCGCTTGGCGGTTATGGGGTGGCCACACCCGCTGCGGGGCGCGCGGCCGACGTGGTGCCGAGGCGCGTGCCGTGCGATCTCCCTACGGCGGGCGCCGCGGCCGCGGGATCACGTCCGCTGATGTCCTGTGTGGCAATCGCTGAGCGGCTGCGCCAGCTTTCCGACGGCAGCTACAACCTGCTCCTCTCGGGCGGGATCTCGGCGCTCGCCCCCCTCTTCCAGGCCGCAGCCGCGGACCTGGCGAACGAGATCGCTCAAATCACCTCACTCCCTCCCAGCGATGAAGGCGCGGCCGAGCTCGAGCAGGTCCTCACGCTCGCTATTGGCGTCGACCGCCAGGCCCAGCTGATGGGCATGCAGGACAGCGTCGCCGTGATGGACGGCTACCTCGAGAAGGCCGCGCTCTACCACTACAACCTGGTCAAGTCCAAATGCATGGCCAGCGGCAAGTCGACCGACGTGTACATCGAGTTCTTGTTCGAGGCGATCGCCGCCGACCGCCAATGCCAGCTCCTCGGCGGGTCTCCGGGTGACATGGGCGGGGTCGAGCAGGCGTGTGTTTCCCACATGCAGATCCAGCTCAACGGCAAGATCGACGCCACCACCGACAACGGCGTCTTTACCGAGCACGTCATTGCCCACGCCACCGCGAGGATCACGGGTGACCAGGCCACCCTCAACCTCAGCTCAGACGATCCCTCACTCGTATTCGACACCGCCGGCGCCCAGGCTGACCCTTCCTTCGCCAGCTCCGAGGGGAGTGCGACGACGATTGCGAAGTCAGGCAACATGTACGGCGAGAATTTCTCGGTGCAGGCGACAAAACGCATCCGGTGTGACAAGAACCGCCATTTGTAGTCGAGCGACACGCGTTCTTCTACATCCACCCGTTCGAACTGTGGGCTGATGCCGAGAGCATTCAGCTCGCAGTCAACGGCACGCCGGCGGCCACGGAACCCGCCGCCGCTGCCTCCCAGGCCTGGGCCAACGACTTCTCCGATCGAAAGCAGCTACTCCAGTTCGAGCTCGGCGGGCAGACGCCCCAGGAGACGATCTCGAAGTCGGACGGCGGACCCTGTCATCAGCCGGAATGTCAGACCTACTCCTACAACGCGACGCTCGAAGCCACGCCGCAGCTAGGCTGACCCAAGCGGCTATGCGGAAGACACCGGGTGCCGGCGTCGGGACGATCGCTTACCCCGTGGCGAATTGCGCGTCTCTCGCGATCGCGGACGACAGACTTCTCGCCGCGCGGAAGCAGGGCCTTGGATCTGTGGCGCCGAACGCGGCGCGCATACCCGTCGCCGAAGAGAAGGGCGATGTTCTGGCCAAGGGTCTGGTCGACCGACTCGTCGATGACGCGCCGATGCGCGAGATCGGCGACGTGCAAGTGTCCTGCCGAGCGCCGGTGTTGCGCCTTCTTCGTTGCGAGCACGGCATCCAATTCGAGCAAAGGCCCAGGAGCGCTGGCAGACGGCCCGTGCCATCGCTCGCGTAACGTTTCTAGCCCCGCGGCCTACGACGTAGGTTCCGATCCGCGCTAGTTGGGTGTCGCGCATTACGCGCAACAGTACGGATGCGTCCTCCAGGCTGGAAACGATGACGGTCCGAGTGCCCAGCCGCGGCATTGTGGTCGCGATGTTGACTCGGGATGAAGCCAGCCGGGTGCACGACCGGCGCGACTACCACGGCTGCTGCGAACACACCGCCGTTGATGAAGAGGGCGACGTGCATTGCAGCCCTTCAGACGATGGACTCTCACGCCGTGACGGCGTGAGAGTCCTCTGAGGTCGCTTTACGCCCGACCGACGACGGTCTTGTAGCTCGGCTGTGCTGCGTGGATGCGCAGCTTGCCCTGCGACGGGCGTGCGGTCGCGCCGTCGTTGACCGCCAGTTGCGGGTGGTCGCGGTGCTGAGTGACGACTGCCCAAATCAGCGGCGCGACGACCATCACGATCACGCCGAGCGCGAGGACTACGTTGAGAATCGCTGTGGTGAGCATCGAGAAGCTCCTGTGTCGTGGTTTTCGTCAGCCCCGAGGTCCGGCCGGTGTGGGGCAGGTCTCTTGAGGCGATGTGATGAGCTTGCCCGTCGATGGTTATGGAACGGCAATGGCCCGGTAGCGGGTCAGAAACGCGAATCGCGGCCGGGAAACGTTGTGGAACAATCGCCCCGCATGGCGGCTGCAGCGCGGGTTCTGGTGGTTGATGACGAGCATTCGCTTCGCCGGCTTCTGCGCCTATATCTCGAAAAGGAGGGCTACGAGGTGGTCGAGGCCGACAACGGTCTGGACGCCCTATCGCGGCTGCGCCGCGGCGGGATCGACCTCGCGCTGGTCGACGTGATGCTGCCTGAGCTCGACGGGTTTGAGGTGGTCAGGCGCATCCGCAGCGAGTCCGGGCTACCGATCATCCTGATCACTGCTCGGGGCGAGGAGGCGCAGCGGATCGCCGGTCTCGAGCTCGGTGCCGATGACTACGTGGTCAAGCCGTTCTCCGCACCCGAGGTCGTCGCGCGGGTGCGGGCACAGCTGCGCCGCGCGCGCGGGCACTTCGGCGCGCAGGAGCCGCTTCGGATCGGGGCCGTGGAGCTCGACGAGGAAGCGCGGCGGGTGTCGGTCGACGGGCGAGAGGTGGAGCTCACGCGCCGGGAGTTCGACCTCCTCGCTGCGCTGCTGCGAGATCCCGACCGCGTGCATACACGGGATGGGCTGCTCGAGCAGGTGTGGGGGTCGACCTACCTTCAGCCAAAGACTGTCGACGTGCACATCGCGGGCCTGCGGCGCAAACTTGGGGACGCGGTGAAGATCAGCTCATTGCGCGGCGTGGGGTACCGCCTGGAATCCTAGATGTTCACCCGCGCCCCGTCTCTACGGTTTTGGCTATTGGTCGCGATGATCGCAAGCGCCGCGATCGGTCTCGTGGCGGCAGTGGTGCTGTTCAACCATGTCCAGACCGCCCACGAGCGGGCGGCTGATGCCACGAAGGCGCGGGAAGAAGCGCGTGCGATCGCGGCCGAGGTCGAGGCCGGCGCCGGCCAGAACCGACTCGCCGGTCTGCAGGAGCTCCTATCCAGCGACCAAATCACGGTCGAGCGCGGCGGGCGGACGATCTTCCGCGGTCCGCGACCCATCGGGCGCGACTTCGAACTGCAAGTAGAGGCTCGGTTCCCGGGAGGCGTGGTCAGACTCGCCGACTATTCCTCGCCCGGCCCTAGCACCACGCTTGACCTGACTCTGATAACAGCTGGGGTGCTGGCGCTGGTGATCGCCGCCGCGATCATCGCGGCGACCCTGGTGACGCGGGCTGTCCGCGCGCCAGTCCAGCGAGCGATCGACGCTGCCGAGCGCCTCTCCCACGGCGACTCCAGCGCCCGCATGGGCACGTCCGGGCCGGAGGAGTTGGTCAAGCTGGGCAGGGCGTTCGATGACATGGCGGCCAGGCTCGAACAGGCCGAGCACGATCAGCGAAAGTTCCTGGCCGACGTGGCCCACGAAATCGCTACGCCGGTGAACGCCGTCACCGGGTTCGCGCTCGCGCTCGCGGACGGCACCGCGGAAGCTGAACAGGACAGAAGGGAGGCGAAGAGCATGATCGAGGCGCAGGCCGGACGCCTGCGCGATCTGCTGAGCGATCTGCGCGAGCTGACCCAGCTCGATCTCGCCGAGGCCGTGCGCGTCAGCCCCGTCTCGCTACGAGCGTTTGGCGAAAGGCTCGTGGCGAGCTTCCGGCCGGCCGCCCGAGAGGCCAACGTGGATCTGCACCACGCGGCCGATGATCGCGAGGTCCTGACGGACGCTCGGCTGCTTGAGATGATCGCCTCGAACCTCCTCTCAAACGCGCTTCGCTACACCGCCTCCGGCGGCTCGGTCCAGTTCGAACTCCTCCGCCGGGGAAACGAACTCGTACTGCGCGTCCGCGACACCGGCGCCGGGATCCCGCCCGAGCACCAGAAACGGATTTTCGAGCGTCTTTACCGTGTCGACAGCACCCGAGACCGCGCCACAGGCGGCTCAGGCCTCGGCCTTGCGATCGTCCACCGCGCGGTCCAAACCCTCGGCGGCCACATCGAACTGGACAGCACCCCCGGCCAAGGCAGCGAATTCCGCGTCATCCTCCCCGCCGACGGTGCAGCGGCACAGCCAGCGGTCGAGGCACGTGAAGAGCGAAGCAGGCTACGGCTATAGCCGTCCAACTGGCGCGACCAAACCACTCGCTCTCTCTCTCTCTCTCGACCCGGCACATTGGGCGCAACACCGCAGAACAGTCCTGCATCGTTGCCGCCAGAGGCACACCCCGTGCATCGCCCGTAGATCGTCTCCTCCAACCCGTCGTGGCTGTGTGGGGCGAGACCCAGCGCCCCGTGGATCTCGCGATCCAGACGCGCATGACCTACTGGCGCTCGCCTACCTCCTCGGGCAACTCGAGCAGCTCGGCAACTTGAACCGCGAAATTCGCCCAACTCCGAGGCCTGCTCACGCAGCTCTACGCAGTCGCCTCACCCCCAGAGGCCATGCTGCGACCAAAGCCATCCGCGAAATCGTCTAAGAGGTCGAAATCGTATGGGAGCAGCAACTTGGAACCAGGAAGTTCGCGCAACACCGAGGCCTACTCAGGCAGCTCTAGGCAATCGCCTCCCCCAACGAGCGACCGGGCATGACAGGCCAGCATCGGGCGCGGGCGCAAGCTGCCGATGTCGTAGCCCAGCTTGCTCAGGGCTACCTATGCGTCGAGCCGAGCGCCTCTGACAGTTGATCGCATCTCTGCGTTGGCTTAGCGTCGCTGCCGATGACCTCGGTCGCCGTCAGCGCTCCTCCTCAGCACATGGAGCTCAAGCGTAGGCCGGGTTCGGGCGTACGGCTTCCTGCTCGGCTCGTGACCGGGGAGGAGCCGTGACCGCTTCGCGCTGGCCTCCTGGGGCGCGAGCGCTCGCCGGGTACCGCCGCGCGTGGCTGCCCCGGGACATCGTCGCGGGGCTGGTGCTGGTGACGTTGTTGGTGCCGCAGGGGATGGCGTATGCGGAGCTGGCGGGCCTCCCCGCAATCACGGGTCTGTATGCGAGCGTCACGTGCCTACTGGCCTACGCGGTTTTCGGTCCGTCGCGGATCCTCGTGCTGGGCCCCGACTCGGCGCTCGCCTCGATGATCGCCGCCACGATCGTCGCGATCATCGGCTCGCACGGCAGTCCAGAGCGAGCGGTCGCGCTTGCATCGACGCTTGCTCTGATGGTCGGCGCGCTCACGCTGATCGCGGCTGTCGCCAAGCTCGGCTTCATCGCCGATCTGCTCTCGAAGCCGACGCAGATCGGCTACATGAACGGCCTGGCGCTAATCATCTTGGTCGGGCAGCTGCCGACACTTTTCGGCTTCTCGGTCAGCGCGACCGGGCTGATCGACGAGGCTCGCGCCTTCGCTGACGGGCTCGCCGCGGGAAAGGCGGTGCCAGCTGCGATCGCAGTCGGCGGTGGAAGCCTCGTCCTGATCCTGGCGCTCGGCCGCCTGCTGCCGCGAGTGCCAGGAGTGTTCGTCGCGGTCATCGCCTCGATCCTGGCTTCGGTCACCTTCGACCTAGGCAGCCACGGGGTCAAGCTCGTAGGGACGCTGCCGCAGGGTTTTCCCCCGTTCACGGTACCCGCACCACATGTGTCCGAGCTGCCTCTGCTCGCGGCGGGCGCGGCCAGCATCGCGCTCGTGGCACTCACCGACACGATTTCGACCGCGTCGGCGTTCGCCGCCCGCACGGGCCAGGAGGTGAATGGCGATGGCGAGATGATCGGGATCGGCTCCGCGAACTTGGCGGCCGGGTTCTTCCAAGGGTTCCCGGTCAGCACGAGCGCCTCGCGCACGGCGGTCGCCGAACAGGCCCGCGCCAAGACGCAGCTGACCGGAGTCGTCGCGGCAGCGCTAATCGTGCTGATGCTGGTGCTCGTCCCCGGGCTGCTGCGCGACCTTCCCCAGCCAACGCTCGCTGCAGTGGTCATCGCCGCCTCGCTGTCGCTGGCCAACATCCCGGCAACGATCCGGTTATGGCGCCAGCGACGAAGCGACTTCGCGGTGTCGATCGCCGCGCTGCTCGGCGTGGCACTCCTGGGCGTGCTGCCCGGCATCGGGATCGCTGTCGCGTTCTCGATCCTCGACGTATTCCGCCATGTCTGGTGGCCATATCACACAACGCTCGGCCGCGTGCCCGGGCTGCGGGGCTACCACGACCGCCAGCAGCATCCCGATGCCGCGGTCCCTCCAGGCCTCGTGATCTTCCGGTTCGACGCCCCCTTGCTGTTCGCCAACGCTCGGACGTTCCGCGAGCACCTGCGCCACTTCGCCGCGGCCGATCCGCAACCAAGCTGGATCATCATCGCGGCCGAGCCGATCACCGACATCGACACGACGGCCGCAGACATGCTGCTTGCACTCGACGAAGAACTCAACGCTGAGGGCATCTCGATCGTCTTCGCCGAGCTCAAGGATCCCGTCCGCGCGAAGCTTGAACGCTACGAGCTGATCGGACCGCTCAAGCCGAGCCACTTCTACCCCACCGTTCATGCCGCCGTCGACGCCTATGAACAGCGCGTTCATGAGAGCTCCGCATGAGCACCGCCCGCCACTCGGATTCTCATCACCGACGGGACCTTGGGGCTCGGATTGGCAACGGCTCACGCGCTGGCCTGGAATCCGGCCAACGACGACTGCCTTGGCGACGCTCGGATGGCACGACGGGCTTGCCGCCAGGTCCTCATCGAGTCTCGAGATTGGCGCCAGTTGCGCGTCGATCACCGCCTGCGGCGCCCGGCCCCGCAATCAGAACACCGTAGGTGTCTCGCATCTGCCCTCCTTCGACGATTAGGCCGAGGAACGGTCAGGTGCTCGCGGTACCTTCGAGCGCGACATGGGAACGACGACGGAGACGCCACTGGATCGCGTGGCCGAGCGCCAGCGCGCTGTGGCGCTCGCACGTCATTTCCGTGAGACGGAGGGCCTTTCGATTGCGCAGATCGCAGAGCGGCTCGGTCGGGCGCCCGCGACCGTGAAGGGTTACTTCTACGATCCGAGTGGCGAGAAGGCGCGGGCGGTGAAGGCGCGCTATCAGGGGGTGTGCCGGGGGTGCGGCGCCCCGACGCAGGCTCGCAACGGCAAGGGTGACGCGTATGAGTACTGCAAGGGCTGCCATCCGGGCGCGGCCGCCAGGGCGCTGACGCGCGAGGCGGTGCGTGAGGCGATGCCGCGCTGGCGGTCGCTGTACGGCGCGGCGCCGTCCTCCTACGATTGGTCGCGCACGCACGCACGCGAACGCGGCGGCGAGGCGATCGCGCCCCTGAGCGCGGGGGCGTGGCCGGCTCCGGCGACTGTGATCGACCTGTACGGGTCGTGGGCCGCAGCGCGCTCAGACGCGTTTGCGGACGATTGACGCGGGTTGGAGTGGAGGCTTCGGCCGCCGCGTCCGGTACCTGCCCGGTGGGATGCCAGAGAAGCTCGCTGAACTGGCCGGCGCTGCGGAGGGCCCGGTGGCCGCCGCGGAGGGGTGGCACGAGCTCGCGGTCGCGAACCCGACGTTCTTGCTGGAGCGACTGGGCAGCGAGAATGCCGCGTTCGCCGAGAACGGCTCCGAAGCTCTCGGCGCACCGGACGAGCTGCCGGCCCTCCAGCAGATTCACTGGCAGATCCACAAAGCGCACTGCGACTACCAGCGCGTCGCGGAGGAGCGCCGCCGTCTCGCGGCTGACAGGGGCGAGATCATCCGCACCCTCCTCGACGAGCTCATGGCGGCTGCCTGGTCGGAGACCGAGGCGCGCGACGCGAACACCGGTGGGCTTGCTGGCTCAGACGAGGCCTGGATGGCGGCGCCCGACAACGGGTCTCGCAACGAGATGCCGGCTGCGTCGCCCGATCGCGGGCAAGGATCCGCGGAGGCGAGATGAGGCCCCTCGTAGTCGACCCCGACCTCCTCACCCCCGCCGAACGCCGCGACCCCGCGATCGCGCTCCTGCGCGGAGCGTTCGAGGAGACCCGCGCGCTCCTGCTCGAATCCTTCACCGCGACCAACGCGGCCGCGATCTGGCAGGCGAGGCGATGAGTCACCACTCGTCACGCGTGGGCGCCGCCGATGGCGATGCCATCGCCGATCCACCCGAGGCGGCGGCTGGTGAGCCCTCACGCCCTGCGAGTACGGATCGAGCCATGGGGATGGCTGGGCTGGACGCCCTGCCCGCGCTGCTGACCGTCGCCGAGGCGGCCGAGGTCCTCCGTGTGGGACGCAGTTGGGTCTACGAGCACGCCGCCGAGATCGGCGCCATCAAGCTCGGGCCGGGGCAGACGGCACCGCTGCGCATCCCGCGCGAGGGGGTGTGGCGAATCGTCGGTGCGCCTCCACCGCGGCGAGACCGGCGGTCGGTCCCCTCGAGGCGAGCCCGGAAGGCCGAGACGTCGAACGGCGACTTGCGCGCCCGTCCTCGCATGTAGCAATCTCAAGGCATGCCTCGCAAGCCCACCGGGCAGATCCTCGAGCACACCGCTCGCGACGGGGTCGTGAGCTACGGCGTGAGGTTTCGCGGCCGCGGCTACCCTGCCGAGGTGATCCACCTCGGCCGCAGCGACGAGGGCATGAATCGTGCACGGGCTGAACATGAGGCACGGCTGATCGTCAGCCAGATCCTCGCGGGAACCTGGAGCCCACCGCTGAAGGCCGACTATGTCGAGAGCGAAGCACCGACCATCGCGCAGCTCGCTGACGAGCACTATCAGCGCAAAGTCCGAAAGGGGCTGCGTCCGAACAGCTTGGCTGACATGAAGCGCAAGCTTGAGATCCACTTGCTGCCGCACTTCGGCGACATCCCCGTGAGCGAACTGACGAGCCGCGACGTCGAGGCCTACCTGGACCGCAAGCTCGCCGAGAACCGCCGGATCGAGGCCGCCCTTGCGATCGGTGAACCGCTGATCGACGGCCGCAGGCGCGCGCTTCAGCCGCTGCGCCCGCAGACGATCAACTCGCACCTGCACCTGCTCTCAGAGATCCTCGCTCGCGCCGTACGCGAGGGGCTGCTCGCACGCAACCCGGCCGAAGGAGAGGACCTCCGGCTCGAGGTGCGCCGCGAGAGGAAGTACGGCCTCGAGCTAGACGAAGCGATGTCGCTGGTCGACGCGGCGGGCCGACTCGACCAGCGTCCCGCACCGAGCGACGAGCTGCGCCGCCGCATCGTTGGCATGCGGGCGACGGGCAAGGCATGGAAGGCGATCGCCGCCGAACTCGACATCGCCGAATCGACCGCCATCTACCACGCCAAGCGCGCCGCCGACCGACCCTTGCCGCGCTACCGCCCCGTCGTTGCCACCCTCACGCTCGCGGGGCTGCGCGTCAGCGAGCTTTGTGCGCTCAACTGCGAGCACGTCGACCTCGCCCGTCGCGAGCTACGCGTGCTCGACGCCAAGACGCCGGCGGGAGTGCGCCGCGTCGACATCCACGACGATCTCCAGGAAGAACTCGCCGCGTACAAGGCTGCGCGTGGTGCTACATGGGAGTCGGGTAAACCGGCGTTTCTGAACGCGCGCGGCAAGCGCTGGACCCGCAACGCAATCGCACAGCACGTAATCCCGCCCGTACTGGAAGAGGCCAATCGCCAGCGGACCGAGACCGGGGTCCCCGACATCCGCGAGGAGGTCACCCCGCACACCTTGCGCTACACCTGCATCGCATCGCTGTTCGCCGCCGGCGCCGACCAGGAATACGTGGCCGACCAGGTCGGACACGAGGACGTGACGACGACGAACCGCATCTACCGATACGTGCTGCAGCGGCGCCGGCGGGGCGAGATCGGACGACGCCGCCAGTTGGCGATGCGCGAATCAGCCGCGGACGTTGAACGACAGCGACAGCGCTACTCGCCCGGGGGCGCGCGAGAGCGCTGAGCTCATCTCTCAGTACGACCGATGCTCCCGCGACGCGTCAGTCCGGCACCGCCACGCCCGCGGCGTCGATCGAGACCGCCGATACGTCGCTCGCGGCATGGAGGTCATCGGCGGTCGCCTTCTGACGCGGATGCTCATTTCCGTCCCGTATCGCTGCCGTGGCGCCGTTCCAACGCGGGCTCCCAGCTCGCAGTGCGCGGGACGCGCAAGACGAGAGCCGGCGCGGCGCCGGCTGCGAGTTTGGCAGCAAAAACAGGCGCTGAAAAGGCAGGAAAAGGCAGACGGACTCGCTTCGCCCTATTGGGCGCTCCGAGAAGCACTCAGCAGAAAGCCCGGCTTTGCAGGCTCTTCGATAATGGCGAGACCCGGACTCGAACCGGGGACACCACGATTTTCAGTCGTGTGCTCTACCAGCTGAGCTATCTCGCCGTGGTGGCGCGATGCTAGCGGCTCCTCGCCCTCTCGGCCGGTCGTGGACGACGATGTGCTCGTCGTCGTGCTGCTCGTCGTCGTGCCGGTCGACGTCGTCCAGGCGCCCGGATTGCCGTTGCCTCCGCCGCACGCGTAGGCGACGCCGCGACCCGCGAGCGAGACGACTGTGGCGACCACGGCCACCGTCGTGCGGTGAACCCTCATCTACGAGGAAGAACGTAGGAACCGTGGGCCTCGGCGCGCCCGGCCCTGCCCCGCGGTCCTGCGGCGGCCGCCGCCGCCCCGCCCGCGACAATCCCGGCCGTGCCCTCGCGACGCCGCCTCTACGTGCTCCGCCACGCCAAGTCGAGCTGGGATGAACCGGGGCTCGACGATCACGAACGACCCCTCGCTCCCCGCGGCCGCCGGGCCGTCAAGCTCATCGCCGAGTACGTCCGTGAGCACGAGATCGCCCCCGCCCTCGTCCTCTGTTCGACCGCCCGGCGTGCCCAGGAGACCCTCGAGGCCGTCCATCCGACCGGCGAGGTGCTGATCGAACGCGAGATCTACGGCGCGAGTTGCTCGGAGCTCATCGAGCGTCTCCGCCAGGTCCCGGAGGCCACGCCGTCGGTGATGCTCATCGGCCACAACCCGTCCCTGCAGGTGCTCGTCCTGCGGCTCGCCAAGCCGCCGGCCGGCACCAACGGCTGTGCGGCCGCGTCACGTGGGGCGACCGAGACCGACCTCGACCACATCGAGCGCAAGTTCCCGACCGGAGCGCTCGCCGAGCTGAGCTTCGCGTGCGGGTGGGACGCACTCGGGCCGGGCCGCGCGCGGCTCGACGCCTATGTGAGCCCCAAGCAGCTGTACTGATCGGTCCCTCGGCGGGTCGGGAATCGGTCCAGGGGCCCTCGACCGCCATCGCCGCCAGAGTTGTCCAGAGCGTGCTTGCCTCGCTCGGCGGCATCACCGGCTGGGCCTCGGCGAGCCCGAGCGGCGTCACCGGCAGCGCTACGCTCGCCGTTCGCTGAGCCGCCGCAGCAGCTCGAGCGCGCCCCGCTTGCTCAGCGGCTCGTTGAGGTTGCCGCACTTCGGCGACTGCACGCACGACGGGCAGCCCGCCTTGCACGGGCACTCGC
The DNA here is from genome assembly GCA_963752905.1 of uncultured Solirubrobacterales bacterium. Lineage (GTDB taxonomy): Bacteria > Actinomycetota > Thermoleophilia > Solirubrobacterales > Solirubrobacteraceae > Palsa-465. Next base: position 345,167 of record CAVWAC010000001.1, on the reverse strand, counting down.
CGATCAGCCGCTGGGCGTCGCCGACGAGTCGGCCGAATTCGTCGTAGCCGCGACGGGTGATCCCGACCCCGCCCGGGTGGCCGTCGTAGATGAAGATCGTCGGGCCGCCGGTCTGTGGGTGGGCGTTCGTCGACAGCCCGCCGATGTCCCAGCGGTCGCACATCGCGATCAGCGGCAGCACGGCGATCTGCCCGTGCTCGAGCGCGTGCAGCGCGCCGAGCAGCTGGTCGAACGGGAACGGCTCGGCCGCGATCAGCTCGTCGAGTTCGTACCAGAGCGCGCGGGTCGAGAACTCGACCGTCGGCAGGTCGAGCGCGTGGAAGTCGATCACCGCGAGGTCCTGCAGGCCCTTGCGCTGGTAGCCGAGCACGGTCTCGGAGTAGACGACCTCGCCGTAGGACAGCCGCACGCCGTGGGTCTCGAGCTGTTCGTGCAGGCGCACGATGTAGGTCATGCTCTCGCGCTTGGCCTGGGTGAACCAGTCGCCGTCGAAGGGCTCGAGCAGGGCGCGGCGGGCGTCGAGGTCGAGCTCGAGCACCTCGTAGGCGCGCCCGAGGTGGAGGTAGATCGCGCCCTCGTGGACGGTCGCGTAGGCGCGGCTCGCCTCGATCGTCCCGATCACCTCGCCCGAGCTCCCGTCGATGAGCACGAAGCTGTCGGCCGAGGCCGAGCGCAGCGCGACCCGTGCGGCGGGGTAATCGTCGGCCCGGCGCGGCACGAAGCCCCCGGCGCGCTCGCGCAGTAGGCCGGCGTCGGTGAGCTCCTCGGCGACGTCTCGCCACCCCTCGCCGAGGATCTCGCCGTCGAGCAGGCTGAGCGGCGCCTCGTGCGCGGCGCACAGAAGATGCTCGGCGTAGATCTCCCGGCTGTGGGGATCGAGGATCGCCGCCTCGACCGGCCGCGAGAGGAACTCTGTGGGGTGACGGCAGAAGAACTGGTCGAGGGCGTCCTCCCCGGCGATGTACACGGCGAGCCCGCGGCCGCGGCGGCCGGCGCGCCCCCACATCTGTCGGAGGCTGGCGACGGTGCCCGGAAAGGTGACGCACACCGCGGCATCGAGCTCGCCGATGTCGATCCCGAGCTCGAGCGCGTCGGTGGCGACGACCCCGAGCAGCTGCCCGTCGGTGAGCCGCCGCTGGATGTCCTGGCGCTGCGCCGCCGTGTAGCCCGCCCGGTAGGGGGCGATCCGCTCGGCGATCTCCGGGTCGAGGCGATCGCGGGCGTGGCGCAGGATGAGCTCGATCCCCTTGCGTGACTTCATGAAGCAGATCGTCCGTGCCCCTTGCGAGACGAGCGTGGAGAACACCTCGGCGGCCTCGTAGAGCGCCGACCCGCGGACGCCGAGCTCCTCGTCGAGCAGCGGCGGGTTCCACATCGCGACGCGGCGTGCAGCGCGGGGCGCCCCGTCCTCGTCGATGAGCGTGAACTCCGACAGGCCGGTGAGCCCCTCGGCGAGCGCGAGCGGGTTGGCGATGGTCGCGCTCGTGAGCAGGAAGTGCGGGGCGCTGCCGTGGATCGCCGCCGCCCGGCGCAGCCGGCGCAGGACGTTGGCCACGTGGGAGCCGAACACGCCGCGGTAGACGTGGGCCTCGTCGATGACGACGAACGCGAGATTGGCGAACAGCTCGCCCCACGCGGGATGGTGGGGCAGGATGCCAATGTGCAGCATGTCCGGGTTGGTGAGCACGAGGTTGCTGCGCTTGCGAATCGCCGCCCGTTCCTGGCGCGGCGTGTCACCGTCGTAGATCGCCGGGCGGATCTGCCGCGGCAAGCCGAAGGCGTTGATCGCGCGGGCCTGATCCTGGGCGAGCGCCTTGGTCGGATAGAGGTAGAGCGCCCGAGCGCGGTGATCGCCGGTGAGCACCTCGAGCGTCGGCAGCTGGAAGCACAGCGACTTGCCCGACGCCGTCCCGGTGGTGACGATCGTCGGCCCGGCGAACGCGGCGTGCAGCGCCTGCGCCTGGTGGGAGTAGAGCGTCTCGATGCCCTGGGCCTCGAGTGCGCGGACGACGACCGGGCTCAGCTCGCTCGGGATCGAGACCGCCCGGGCCCGGCGCGCCGGGTAGGCGTCGTCATGAACCAGCCGCGCTTCTTGGCGGCCTTCCTCGAGGAGCGACTCCCAGGGCTCGGTCTGCGAGACGGCGATGGCGTTCACAGTAACGGTCGGGGTGTCGGCGTCGGTCTCGGCCCGAGTCGCGTGATGAGCCCATGCTGGCCTCCCGCCACCGCACCAATCTGCAGTTCCTGCCGAATAGCGAACGGTTCTGCAGGTGGGCGGCGTGGCGGGGGCCGGTGCGGGCGCCCGGGTGCTACGGTCGCGCGTCGCGATGCGCTGTCTCTACGTGGATCTCGACGGCACCCTGCTCGGGCCGGGCGCATCGCTGCTCCGCGGCGAGGACGGCCGCTTCTCCAACCTCGGCGTGCGCGCGCTCGAGGCGTGCTTCCGGGCCGAGGCCGAGGTCGTTCTCTTCAGCGGCCGCAAGCAGACGAGCGTGTTCGAGGGCGCCCGGCTGATCGGCCAGCACTCCTACATCTTCGAGCTCGGCTGCGGACTCGTCCTCGACGGTGAGCTCGAGTGGCTGACGGACGGCGTCACCCCCTCGCCGGAGCACGGCTCGATCTTCGATCAGATCGAGGACTCGGGCGCCCCGCAGTTGCTCCTCGACCGCTTCGGCCATCACCTCGAGTACCACACGCCGTGGTCGATCGGCCGCGAGGTCTCGCACCTCTTCCGCGGAGACGTCGACCTCGCCGAGGCCGATGAGGTCCTGCGCGCGGCCGGGATCGACTGGCTGCGCCTCGTTGACAACGGCGTCATCCGCGAGCACGCCAAGGACATGCCGGAGCTTCCGATCGTGCGGGCGTATCACCTCATCCCATCCGGGTCGTCGAAGGCGCGTGCGGTCGCGCGGCACATGCAGGCGCGCGGCTACGCGCCGGAGGACTGCATCGCCTGCGGCGATTCCCGCGAGGACCTCGACGCCGCCACGGTCGTCGGCACCTTCTGGCTGGTCGCCAATGCGCTCGAGCGCGACCCGGCCCTCGAGCCGGAGATCAGTCAACGACCCGGGGTCCGGGTCGCCTCGGAACGCTATGGCGCCGGGGTCTACGAGGCGGTCGTCACGACGCTCGCGGGCGGGTAGCCGGCGACGTCGTCACGGGCGCGGGCGCGCGCCTCATCCTCGGCGTTCTCGTTCTCTGCATGGTGAGCGTCGCTGACAGCCCAACCGAGCCGCTCCACCAGTTGCCTGGCGAAGTGGTCGCTCTCGAAGTCAGTCACGTTCACACGCTCGCAGAGCATGACCGCTTCCTCACTCCCGTGATCGGCGGTCACGATGATCCGAGCCATCGTCTCTCCTTCCGTTATCTCCCGCCGGGAGGGTGACATGGCGACCTTCATCTGGAGTAAATAGCTCGTGTCGCCGCGTTCGGCGGGCGCGGCTGCGCGAGTGCGTTCGGCGTCAGGCCGCGCGTTACGCCGCGCGCGCGTGTGTGCGCCTGCGAGTGATCGCGTCAGGCCGCGCCGCGTGTGCGCGCCTGCGAATGATCGCGTCAGGCCGCGCCGCGTGTGCGCGCCTGCGTGCTGGCGGCGGCCGTGTCCTCACGCGTGACGGCGTCGGCCAGGTCACGGGTGGCGGCGGCCATCTCGGCGAACGCGTCCGCGACCTCGGCTGCGCTAGAGCCGGTGATCGCGCGGTTCAGCGCCGCGACGGCGAGGTCGAAGCGCTCCCACATCGGAGCCGGGCCACGCCGGCCGGTCCCCGGTCGTAGCTCGTAGGGCGGATCGGCGTTCTCGGCGCCGGGTACGGGCCGCCACAGCAGCCCGGCCGCGTGTGCGTGCTCGAGCGCGACCTGCTCCTTGTCGGCGGCGTCGGCGAGCGCGTTCAGCCGGGCGGCGAAGCCCGAATCCGGCGGCGCCATCTTGTGCGCCCGCATCGCCGCCGCCCAGGTCGTGCTCGCCTGCCGCACCGCCTGCATGACGTGCGCGCGCTGGCGGTCGAGGTCGTCGCCGAAGCTCATCGGACGGGCGGCGCCGGCTCGGCGACACCGACCGCCTCACCGCCCCAGAAGTCCTCGGCACTCGGCGTGACCGACGGTGCGGTCGCTGCGACCACGCTCGATCCGCCGCCCTGGGCCCCGCCGGCCGACGTATAGCTCTCGTCGAGAATCCGCTGGAGATCGGACTGTTTGATGCGCACTCGCCGCCCGACCCGGAGCGCCGGAAGCTTGCCCTGATCGATCCAGTTGCGGACGGTCTGCTGATTGAGCTTGAGCATCTCCGCCACGTCGGCGACCGTGAGATACGTTTCGCCAAGATCGGGCCCGTCAGCCACTCAGATTCTCCAATTGAGACGAATTAGCACCAAATCAGATTGATATACTACCGGCCGCAGAGGACGTCCCCTCTGCGCGGCTGGAAGGGCTGGCAGGCGTGGATTCAGGTCGGGAGAGTGGGAGAGGCAAGGGCGATGACCACGAGGTCAGCAACGTCGTGCGCTTTCCTCGTGACTGGATCGGTCCGACCGAGGAGCTGATCCCGTTCGGCCCCGCCGCCGACCGGCACGCTGCGGCGACGGCATCCCCCTCGACGGTCACGCCGGAGCTTCCGAGCGCAAGCGATTTCTGGGGCGAGCACGCCGCCGAGATCCACAGCGTGCTCGAGGATCCTGGAAGCGCGGCTCGCGCGACCAACGACGCGGAGGTATCCGAGCTTCATGTGCCGTCAGCCGGGCCGGTTGCCGAGCCGGTCACGGCGAGCGTGCCCCGGCGCGAGACGCGTGTCGAGCCGCGCCGCACCACCCGGCGGCTTGAGCGTCCCCGCATCGCGGCCGTCGTCGGCGCGTGCGCGGTCGCTGCGGCCGCCGCCGGCGTCATCGCCCTCGCAATCGGCTTCCTGCCAGGGGGTCGTGCCCAGCGCGCGCGAACGTCGGGCGAGGCGTCGGTCGGCTTCCTCGCTTCGACGGGACGTCGGCTCGGCGCTTCCGAGGGCATCGTCAGCGCCGTTCGGCATGAGCGCGAGTTCGTCGCGTCAATGGCGCGGCCGCGCGTTCCGCGGCGCGTGGCCCAAGGCAAACGACGGCCGCCGCTCCATGTCACACCGGCCCCCACCGCGACGAGCGTCGCCGTGGACGTCGCCGGACCCACGACCTCGAGCGGCTCGGCCGGCGCGGCGTCGACGTCGGTTGGCACGAGCTCGATGTCGGGCGGGGGTGGCGCCGAGGTGTCGAGCACACCGAGCTCAACCTCTGGCACGACGAGCAGCGGCACGACGACCAGCGGTTCGGCGGGATCCGGATCCGGCTCGAGCAGTGGCTCGTCCTCGGGGCCCGTGGGCCCGGGAGCACCCTTCGGTCCGGGACACCTGGGATGACCAGCGCCTTCCCCCCCAAACCGTCGAGGAGATGTAACAAAACTGTCCCAACATGCCGTTTCCGCTACCCAACGGCGCGCCGGTGTGTTCTCATGCACAACCCACCACGAGGAGGGGAGCAGGGATGAGACGACTGTCAGCACACGTCCGATCGAACGTCGTCGCGTACCTCGCGCTATTCGTCGCCCTCGGCGGCACGTCCTACGCGGCGTTCAGCCTGCCCGCCGGGAGCGTCGGAACGAACCAGCTGCGCAACGGCGCCGTGACCTCGAGAAAGATCGCAAACGGATCAATCACGCCAGCCAAGCTCGACGTCGGCTCGATGGGTGGGTCGATCAGGCACTGGGCCCATGTCAGCCAGGCCGGGCGGGTACTGAGCGGAAGCCGCGGGGCCCACGCTTCCCTCGCCGGCGCCCAGTACACCGTGAGTTGGGGCGCGGAGTTCTCGTCTCGCTGCGCGGTTCTGATCTCGCCCGCTGCGGTTCCGGGGATCGCGCCGATCGCGAGCAGCTCAGGAGTAGGCATCAACGACCCGGGTCCGGGAAAGGGAAAGACCCTCGTCTACGTGTGGACATACAGCAATGGCAATCCGACACCAGCGCCCTTCTATATCTCGGTGGTCTGCTGATCGACGGACCGTGAATGGTGCGCCCCTACGGTCGAGCTCACCGGTGAGCCGACGTCGGATCACAGGTCTGCTCGGGCTCGTGGTGGTCAGCGGGGCGATCCTGAAGTTCGCCGCAACAGCTGCGGCTGCAGGGATGATCTGGATTCATCTCTGCGGCAGCTATACCCAAGGGTCCGGTTCGGCATTGGGAACGCTTGGAGTGGCACGCTCGTGGACTTCGGATCCCGGCGTAACGACACCGTTTGGATGCCCTCCCAGTAGCGCGGGCACCAACCCCTACGGGATGGAAGTGTTCGGGGGCGGAACTACCGTGCCAGCCGGCGCGCGCGCTCACTGGGAGATCGATGCGCCGAGCGGACTGGTGATCGTGGGGGCGCACACCGAGGGCTCGGGAATGGTCAGCTATGGCGTGAACCAGAGCATGGGTTGGGGCGGAGGTTTCTATTGGCAGGGTGGAGGCGCGCAGGCTCGGGCAGCGCAGGTTGCCTACAGCTCGCCACCGCTCTTCTCGTCGTATTTCGGGTGGCAGATCGTCTGCGGCTGGAGCACCTGCGACGGCAGCACCAAGCCCGGAGAGATCAGCATTCTCGGGCTTGAAATAGAGGCTGCCGAAGCGTCTGGACCGAGGATATGGGTGATGCCAGGCAGCCTGGGTGCAACCTCCGGATGGGTCCGGGGCACCTGGCCGATCGCGTTCTCAGCGGACGGGCCGAGCGGGGCCTGTCAGCTCGCGGCGACCCTCGGCGGCGCGAGCGTTTCGCAGCCGCTCAACGAGCCGCAGAGCCAGGTCACCTGGCATCAGTGTCCGGCGGGCTCGTTCTCGCAGTCGTTCAACACCGCCGCGGTGGCGTCGGGCGGATCGATGCCGCTCGTGATGTGGGCGCGCGACGCCGCCTATGACTACAGCGCGGGTCACTATCTCTCGGCCGCGGTCACGAGCGACGTCAACATCGACAACGACCCAGTCGGCCTCAGCATGTCGGGACCGCGGGATGCGCCGACGACGGCCGGGACGCAGTACGTGACCGCGAACGCGACCGCGGGGCGGAGTGGCGTGGCCGGAATCTTCTGCTCCGTCGACGGGTCACCGTTTGCCGAGCGTCCCGGCGCGAGTGCGCAGATCCCAATCCAGGGCCTCGGCACGCACACGGTGAGCTGTTACGCGGAGAACAACGCTCGCGACGTGAGTGGCGCTCCGGCGCGCTCGGCGGTCGAGAGCTGGACGACGTCGATCCGGGAACCGACGGTCAGCACGGTGTCGTTTGCCCGCGTGATCAACGCGTTGCGGTGCACGCACACACGTGAGCGGGTGAGGATCCCGGCGCGGTGGGTCACGGGGACCTACAACGGCGCACCGGTGCGTGTGCGGATCCCGGCTGAGACGCGCACGGTCACCGTCGTTCACTGCCATCCCGTGATCGTCAGACGCAGGGTGCGTGATCACGGCCGGTGGCAGGTCAAGCGCATCGTGCTCCTTCCGCGCACGGTCCGCGTGAGCAGCGAATCGGTCGCGCACGGCGCGGCCACGACGATCAGCGGCTGGCTCGGCTCGGTGGCCGGCAACGCCCTCGCCGGCCGGCCCGTGCTGGTGCAGACCGCACCCGACAACGGCCTGGGCGACTACACCAACGCCGCGGTCACGCGCACGGGATCGGACGGAAGCTGGCATGTGCGGCTCGGCGCGGGGCCGTCGCGGCTGATCCGCGTCTTCTACGCCGGTGACGGCGAGGACGAACCCTCACTGTCGCCGACGGCGAAGCTGAGCGTGCCCGCCGCGGTCCGGCTCTCGATCGCGCCGCACCACTCTCATTGGGGCGCGCGGATCAGGCTCAGCGGCCGCCTGCTCGGCGGCTACGTACCCGCATCGGGGGAGCTCGTCGTGCTGTGGATCGGCTGGCCGGGCGGGGCGACCGAGATCGGACACCTGTACACCGACCGCAACGGCCGGTTCAGCAGCGGCTACACCTTCCTCCGCGGCAACGGCACGGAGACCTACCGCCTGTGGGCCGCCAGTGCCAAGGAAAGCGACTACCCGTACGCGCCGGGCCGCAGCCGGAGCACCCCAGTCACCGTCAGTCCGTAGGGCGGGCTTGCCCCGGGCCCGGAAGTAGGTAAGCTTTGTCACGTGATCGGCGACATTCTCCAGCCAACACATCTCATCTTCGTTCTCGTGATCGCGCTTCTGGTGTTGGGCCCGAAGCGGTTGCCGGAGGTCGGACGGTCACTGGGGAAGGGGCTCAAGGACTTCAAGACGGCTCTCAGTGGTGAGGACGACCACCGTGATGCCGTGTCCCCCGCCCCCACGACCAGCGTTGAGAGCACTCAGCCGACCCATGGGCCGGCTGAGCACACCAGCTGAGCTCCTGACTTCGCTCGCGGTCGTGCCGTCCTCGTCGGGCGATCGGCCCATGCATGGCCCGCACGCTAGCCCGGCCGGCAGAACACGCAGTGCTCCCAGTCGAACGGCCGCGACAGCCCGCGCAGGCGCCGGTCGTTCTCGCCGTAGTCGCGATTGACATGACGGCCGATGACGAGGGCTGCCACTGGGCCCGCCCCCGCCGCCTTGAGCGCCGCCGCCGCGCTCTGGGCACTCGCGCCCGTCGTCCATGTGTCGTCGATCAGGAGCACGGTCTCACCGTCGAGGCGCGCCGACGCCCGGAACCGCTCGGGACTGAACGTCCGCGCGGGACGATCGAGCCCGGTGGGCATGAGCAGGCGCCGAAAGCGATCCCGGGTCGGCCGCACGAGGTCACCGACGATCGTCCGCAGGGGGTGGACCGGATCGCGCTCCGAACTCCCCGACGGGACCGTGGTGACCACGTCGAAGCCGCTCACACCCGCGGCGGCGGCTACGCACCTCTCATGCCCGGCCAGATGCCGCCAGAGCACCGCGGCGAGCTCCGCCCGCAGCCGGCGTGCGACGTCACCCTCGAGGCGCTTGTAGCTGGCCAGCGCGTGATGCAGCTGCTCGTGGCCGACGCTGTAGGAGATCGGCGCGATCGCGTCGAGGGCGTCGCCCCCGTGCGTGCAGGCGTAGCACCGCGCGTAGCCGTCGGTGAGGTTAAAGCAGGTCTCGCAGACGCCGGGACCGCGAACCGGGCCCAGCATGAAGTTCCCGTACAGCGCGGTGAGCTCGCGAACACTCGCCACCCCGCCCCTCCCGCCCTATGGCACCAGCGCACCGGATGCGTCGAGTCGCTCGATCGCGGCGGTGATCTCCTCCGGCGAGGAGGCGACGTAGACGCCGGGTCGCGCCGCGAGCTCGCGCGCCCACGCCTGCTCGAGCAGGGGGCGGCGCAGGAACACCGGTCGGCCGTGGGCGAGCGCGAGCCGGGCCTGGACGCGGGTGCCGCTGTTGACCGAGGCCTCGACGATCACCGTGCCCAGCGACAGACCGGACATCACGCCGTTGCGCATCGGGAAGCTCCGCCGCGTAGGCGGCGCCCCGGGCCAGAACTGGGATATGACCGCCCCCGAGTGGATCAGCCGTCGCTGGAGAGGGCCGTTCTGGGGCGGGTACGCCCGGCCCAGACCCGTCCCGATCACGGCGAGCGAGCGGCCCCCGGCGCGCAGGGCCGCCTCATGCGCCGCGGTGTCGATCCCGGCGGCGAGACCCGAGACAACCGTGTACCCGGCGTGCACGAGGTGGTCGGCGAGGACGACTGCGGCCGACAGGCCCCGTCGGGTCGCCTGCCGGGAGCCGATCACGGCGAGCGCCCGGGCATCAGCACGCTCGTAGTGGCCGGCGACGAAGATCAACGGCGGCCGATCGTGAACCGCACGGAGATTCGCCGGGTAGGCGGGATCGAGCACGGTGACCAGCTCCATGCCCTGCGCCTCCCACCGCGCGATCTCCGCGACCACCGGCGCGAGCTCGGTGTCGCTCCCACCGGTGTGAAACAGACGTGACGTCTCGTCGCGTTCGCGCTCGAGCACGGCGAGCGCGCTACCCGCCTCCTCGACGAGCTGTGCGTACTGCTGCCACGGACGCTCGCCCGCCCGCAGCAGGACCACGAGCGCCGCACTCTCGATCGAAGCCGCCATCCCGGCCTCACCCTACTGCCGTGCGCCGACGCGGGCGAACGGCCGGCCGCGGGCTCACAGCTGGGCGCGCACCGCCCCGCCGGGATACGTCGTGCTGTGGATGTTCACGTAGTAGCCGGCCGGGTCCTTCTCGATCGCCGTGACCGTTGCCGGCGGTACCGCGACGCAGCCGCGGTGATGCAGCTGCGAGGCGGTCGAGAGCGGCACGACGATCGACCCGGACTTGCCCGCCGGCCCGCGATAGATATGGGCGAACGTCGCCGAGCTGAAGCCGTGGAGATGAGCGAAGCGCCAGCACACCTTCGTCGTGCCGTGGAAGGCGATGACCGCGGTCCCCGCGCCCTGGGGCGCGCCGTGTGGCGTCTCGGCGCTGCCGCTCAGCTCGACGGTGTAGATGCGCGGCTTCGCGTGGTGGTGATGGGCCGCGGTCGCGGTGCTGCTCGAACTGCTGCTGCTGCCGCACGCGGTCAGCGCGGCACTCGTCACTGCGATCGCTGCCGCGGTCATGAGTTTCGTCGTCATGGCGAACCTCCGGTCGTGTCGGCTCAAGATCCGCCGAGTGAAGAGCGGACGGCTAAAGCGTCGGTCAGGCGGTGATGAGAGGGCTCAGATACAGCGACGCTAGGCGGTGGTCGCCCGCGCGCGGCGCTCGGACTCGCGCTTGATCCCGCTGAGCAGCGGTTTGACCACCTGCTTGACGACCGCCGTCCAGACCGCGTCGGGCACGGGGATCGAGGGAACCGAGACGACCTTCCAGCTCAGGTCGGTGCCCGCGCCCGCGGCGGTGAGGACGACCGTGCCGACGTGCTCGCGCACTGGCGCCCCGGAGAGCATGCGGTAGACGAGGCGGGTCGGGGGCTCGAATGCGGTCACCTCCTCGCGGATCGGCGGTCCCGCGAGCTTGAGGTTGCGGATGGCGCCGACGCCGTTGGGCGCCGGATCACCCTCGCGCTCGAGCGTCGAGGAGCGCAGCGGCGTGATCGCCGAATAGTGGCGGTGATCGGCCAGCACTTCGAAGACGAGCTCGGGCGGGGCGTCGATCGGTGTCCGCAGGGTGAAGTTGGCCACGCGGGCATCCTAAGCGCTCAGCCCGCGCGAGGTCCCCGCGCGAGGTCCGGTAGCCTGCCGCGAGGATGGCGGGCACCGCTCCACCACCCCCCGACGCGAGCGGGAAGGCCCGGCGCCGCTACGCGCCGCGGCTGCCACCCGAGCAGCGCCGCGAGCAGCTGCTCGACGCGGCGCTCAGCGTGATCCTCGAGCAGGGCTACAGCGGCGTGTCGATCGAGGCCGTCGCCCGGCTCGCCGGGGTGACGCGGCCGGTCGTCTACGACCATTTCGCCAACCTCGGGCTGCTCCTCTATGCGCTGATCGAGCGCGAGGAGCGCTACGCGCTTGACCAACTGCGCGAGGTCGTCCCGGCCGAGCCCGATGAGCGCGAGCCGGTTGACGTCCTGCCCGAGAGCTTCCGCCGCTTCCTCGACGCCGTGGCCACGCGGCCGGCGACGTGGCGGCTCATCCTGCTCCCGCCCGACGGCACGCCGGGCCTCGTCCGCGAGCACGTGGAGACCAACCGCCAGCGGATCCTCGAGCAGATCCTCGCGCTCGTCCAGTGGGCGCAGCGGCGACCGGAGCTACCCAACGAACTCGACCCGGAGATGACGGCCCGGGCGATCCGTGGCCTCGCCGAGGAGGCCGGACGGATGGTGCTGATCGACCCCGAGGTCTACTCGCCCGCTCGCTACGAGCGCTTCGTCGCGCAGGTGACGCGACTGATCTGGCCCGCGGCGTGAGCACCCCCGGCGACCGGCCGATCACCGAGCGCTCGGCGACCGATCTCGCGCGCGCGATCCGCGAGGGCGAGCTGACCGCCAGCGAGGTCGTCGCGGCGCACATCGCCCGCCACCGGGTGTTCGGCCCCCGCATCAACGCGCTCGCCGCCGCGCGCTTCGCCGCCGCCGAGGCCGAGGCCGCCGTCGCGGACGCGCGGATTGCCGCGGCCGGTGCGGCCGGGCGGGCCGGGCTGCCGCCGCTGCTCGGCGTCCCGTTCACGGTCAAGGAGTCGATCGCTCTGAAGGGGATGCCGCAGTCGGCGGGGCTCATCGCCCGCGCGGACTACCGGGCGAGCGAGAGCGCCCCGGCCGCGGCCCGGATCGTCGCCGCCGGCGGGATCCCGCTCGGGGTGACCAACCTCTCAGAGCTGACGCTCGGGATCGAGTCGGTCAACCGCGTCTACGGGCGGACGAACAACCCATACGACCCCGGCCGCACCGCCGGAGGCTCCTCGGGTGGAGAGGGCGCCGCGGTCGGCTGCGGGGGTTCGCCGTTCGGGATCGCCTCCGACATCGCCGGGTCGATCCGCTTTCCCGCCTTCTTCTGCGGCGTTTTCGGCCACAAGCCCTCGCCGGGGGTCGTGCCCAACAGCGGCATGTTCCCGGCCTCCGAGGGCGAGGCCGGGCGGCTGCTCGCCGTCGGACCGCTCGCCCGCCGGGCCGCAGACCTCATGCAGGTGCTGCGGATCCTCGCCGGGCCGGACGCCGGCGACCCGTACTCGCGGACGGTCGAGCTTGGCGACCCCGCCGCGGTCGCGCTCGCGGGGCTGCCGGTGACAAGCGTCGAAGGCTCGGTGTGGCTGCCGGTAAGCCGCGAGCTGCGCGACGTCCGCGAGCAGGCGATCGGGGCGCTGCGCGCGGCCGGCGCCCGGGTGCGTCGGATCCATGCCACCGCCTGGCGCCGGGCGACCCTTCCCTACCTCGCGGCGTTGCAGTCCGGATCGGAGCGGAGCACCGGAGAGCTGCTCGAGGACGTCGGCGCGCCCCGGCCGGGCTGGCGCTCGCTGCTGCGGCCCCGGGGCCCCCACACCGCGACGACCCGCCTCACGCTCGCCTCCGAGCGGCTGCCGCAGCTCGAGGGCCCGGGGCTCGAGCGGCAACTGAGACGCGCCCGCGACCTCGCGGCCGAGGTGCGCGAGGCAATCGGCGAGGGAGTGCTGCTGCACCTCGTCAGCTCGCGGGTGGCGCCGCGCCACAGCCGTACCAACGGGCGGCCGTGGCTGTTCACCCCCGCGGCGATCTTCAATCTCGCCGGCGTGCCCGTCACCGAGGTGCCGCTCGGCCTCGATCGCGACGGACTGCCGCTCGGCATCCAGGTCGCGGCCGGACCGGGTCGCGATCACGTGGCGATCGCCGTGGCGCTCGAGCTCGAGCGAGTGTTCGGCGGCTGGGTGCCGCCCGCGCTCCCGCGCTGACGCAGCACACCGCCGACTGAGAAAGATGCTCGGGGCTCTGCGACGCTTCCCATTCCTTCCGCCGCAGAGCCCCATAAGCACGACGGGGACCCACTTACTGGGGTCCCCGTCGCTGATCCCAAACGCGCCCACGGCCGGGTAGGGCGCGTCCTCCGTGGATCGATTCGACGGCTGAAACCCACCCACCCGCGTGAAGTTGCGCGGACATCGAGAAATATCTCTTGCCATACTGGAGACCTTCCCCTTCACGGGGGCGTAGCTCAGTTGGTTAGAGCGCCGGCCTGTCACGCCGGAGGTCGCGGGTTCGAGTCCCGTCGCTCCCGCTCCTCGGAGTGCCTGCAAATGCGCCTGATCGCGCTAGGCCGGGCTACTGATCCAGCTTCGTCCGACGCCCACGCAACGCCCACTGACGCGGAACCTGGCGAGAAGCTGCCGGTTATAGCCCGAAGCGGCGATCTCGAGGAATGGGGTCGTTTGGCTGATGGGTTTCCGCGTCCGGAGTGGATCTGGCGGCTTCTGGGTCATGTGAACGAGTTATTATCGCGATTGCTCTGAATCCCGGAATCGACTAGAAATAGCGCGGGGGGCACGGTCGGCTAGCGCTGGTCACGAGGGAATCGAGAGCGATGGGTTTTGAAACCGAGGTAGTTCTCCCTGGGCAAGCCGGCGGGCTTGCTGGTTTCGGTCGTGGGCGGCTCGCCGAGGTGTGGCAGGGCGGGGGGAAGGTGGGCCGATACGCGTTGGGGGTTGCGGCGCTGGCGCTGGCGTATTACGCCGGGGCTCATCTTGGCTATGCCCTTCGGTTCTCGGGTGCGATTGCTGCGATCGTGTGGTTGCCGGTGGGGATTGGCGTGGCGTTCTTGTACCTGGGCGGGGTGCGTTTCTGGCCTGGGGTTGTGGTCGGTGATCTGCTGGTGAACAACTATTCGACGCTGCCGGTGGGGTCGGCCGTGGGTCAGAGCTTCGGCAACCTGCTGGAAGTGGTGGTGGCCGTGGTAGTGCTCCGTCGGCTGTGTCCCCGTGGGGAGCCGATCTCGACGCTTCGCGGGGTCGCAGGCTTGGTCGCTGCTGTTGCCTGTGGGACTTTGGTGAGTGCCGTTGTCGGGTCGCTGTCGGCGCGGCTTGGCGGGGTGGTCAGCTCCGGCTCGCTGCTGCATGTGTGGCGTACATGGTGGCTGGGGGATTTCTGCGGCGCGTTGATCGTGGTGCCGTTGGTGTTGAGCTGGTCGTCGTTACCGGCGCGGCCGTGGCGGCGGGCGCGAGTGGCCGAGGCTTCGCTGATGGTTGCAGTGGTGGTTGGGCTGAGCGCGCTGCAACTCGGCCAGTCGATGATGCTGTGCGCGTTGGTGTTCCCGGCGCTGATCTGGGCGGCGCTGAGCTTCGGGTCACGCGGTGCGACGCTCGCGATCACGGTCGTCTGCGCGTTCGCGGTCTGGGGGGCCACGAACGATCTGGGACCGTTCGGGGTCGGCTCCATCAATAACCGGCTGCTTGAGACGCAGCTTTTCATTGCCACGGTGTCGTTGTCGGCGCTGGCGATCGCGGCGCTCGTCTCCGAGCGGGCGCAACTCGCCGAAGGGGTCCGCGAATCTCGCGCGCGTCTCGTCCAAGCCGCGGATGATGCGCGATATCGCCTCGAACGCGACCTTCACGATGGCACCCAGCAGAGCCTGGTCGGCCTGCAACTCAAGCTCAATCGCGCCGCCCAGGTGATTCCGGACGACCCGGAGGAGGGCAAGCGGCTGGTCACGACGATCGAGCGGCAAATGGATGACGTCCTCGCCGACCTGCGCTCCCTGGCCCGGGGCGTTTACCCGCCGCTGCTGAGCGCAAGCGGGCTCCTCGTCGCCCTCCAGTCGGCTGCCTTGGTGCGCTCAGGCTACGTCTCGATTCGCGGCGTGGCCGTGGGTCGCTATTCACCGGCGGTGGAGGCTGCGGTCTACTTCTGCTGCCTGGAGGCATTGCAAAACGTGGCGAAGCACGCCGGAGGTGACGCCCACGCCGAGGTGCGCTTGCGGCAGGGCGCAGACCACCTGGGCTTCGAGGTGGTCGACTCGGGGATGGGTTTCGAGTCCACCGCCGCCCCTCGCGGCAGGGGGCTGACAAACATGCACGACCGCATCGGAGCCATCGGGGGCACCCTCACCATCGCCTCACAACCCGGAACTGGCACCACCGTCCGCGGCCGCGTCCCAACCACCTAACGAGAGCACCAGCCGCACGCACCTGCCCCGTTGACCAGACGCCGGAAGGGTAGGGCGGGTCGGGGCCGTCGGCGGCGGTTCGGCGCGTGCCCCGGGGCGCGAGTCCGTAGTCGGGGGGCATGACCTCCTTGTGCGGAATGTGACGGACTCGACGTAGGGATGTGTACGGATGACGAGGTTTTCGCAGCCCGCCAAGCTTTGCGGTTACGCGCGTTTCTCTGCGTGCACAGCCGATAGGAGGAGTCCCGCCATCACTCAGAGCTTGCCCGCCCGGACATGCCCCCTGCCCGGCGAGCAACCGGGTGCTGCCCCCCTGCCCTATCACTCGGGCCAGCATCCAAGGTCCCCCGGGGACGCGATCCTCGGGGGACCGACTACGAGGCGAAAATAGCCCCCTTCGGCGGGTCGTTGGCTGAGGAGGTACGTGCGGGTGGTCATAACTCTGCGCAGCTTTCTTCCTCATAACGGTGCAGACTCGTTAGCGTTCGGGGGGTGGGCGAGCCGTCTTCTGTAGTTCTCGTGGGTGCGTGCTGATGGCATGGCGCCGGTACGAAGCGCGGCTGTCCCCCCGGCCACGCCACGAAGTGCCGCCTGCGGTGCTCTTTGCTCTGCGACCGCTGTTTCGCTATAGCAGAGGGCGCCACGCTTGGGTCCTCCGGTGGGTCGGCTCGGAGCGCGGACCGGTCCTACGCCGCCGCCCCCATCAGCGACGCGGAACACCCGAGTCGACATCGCCTCTTCCCGCTGCACCGGTGACGGGATCGGCTCCCGCGCGGCAAGCCGTTCTCCCGTCCAGACCAGGTGTGGATAGCCGCCGGCCCCCGCAGCGCCCAGGGAGGACCGCCAGCGCCAGTTCACGTGTATTCGGTTCAGGCATGCCTACGACCAATTACTCCAGACGCATTGAACGGATCTCCCATCGCGTGACCGATGAGATCCTGGGCCTCGCCTACCGCGCCGCCGATCTGAACGTCGCGGACGACGGCGGAAGCCACTTCATCGTGAAGGATCGGAAGATCGTTACGCCCCGGCAGCAGTCCACCAGAACCCCCCCGGTCAGACCACGGCCGTCCCGTCCTCCCCAACGCTCCTCAAGACCTCTTCGCAAAGCACAGGGCAGCGAAAGGGCGTCGCCCTGGTCCAAGGCGTTCCCAGGGGCGCTGACGTTCCCAATCGGCTGGCGGCATCGTCGAGCTCTCGCCTGTGAGCTCACGGTGCCGCCAACCACTCCGCGCCTCCCAAGGGACGAGCCGCGCGCGGCTCGCCTGTGGGGGCGCAGATGGCAGGACCCCAACCGCGCCGGGGACTCGTTCAGAAGAGGTGTTCGACGCAGCGGGGCGAGGTCCCCCGACCGGGGAATCGGCTAGGCGGCCGTCACGCCGCGGTCGAACCGGTCCCCGGCCACTCCGGGCCGTCCTGCCACGGATCAAGCTCGACGCTCCATCGCGGTTCGGGCCACCGCTCCGCAGCCCACTCGCGGAAGCGCGCCAGGTCCATCAACGCGACCGTGCTGTGCTGTTGGCCCACGACGATCCAGGGCCGCAGGGGATCGTGCTCGGTGAGGGTGAAGCTGTACTCAGGCACGCACGTATGCTCGCGATCCGCTCGGACGGGGAGCGTCGTCGGGCAGGAAGTGCCCTTACGCCGCGAGCGTATAGCTACGCGGGGCTCCGGCGGCACAGCGCCTCAAACGCATGGCCGAACTCGGCGATGGCCGCATCCCACTGTTTGCGCTCCTCCTCCGTCATCGGAGGCAAGTTCTCCAAATCCTGACGCGCTCGATGCAAATACTGAAGCGCAAGCTGCAGACTGCGGATCGGCGGCTCCCTGTAGCGCAGATCGCTCATGCCCGCCGATCCTATCCCGGCGACCCGCATCGCTGGCCGTGAAGCGCGCCGACAAACCCGGGCGCCGGGCTACCCCGCACTCTCGCGCCGCAGCCCCGTGAACGACTCATACAAGTCCGCGACGGCTGCGTCCCACTCCTCGCGCTGCTCCGCAGTCATCTGAGGCTCGCCCGCCACTGTCCGGCGAGCTTTTTCTACGTACTCGCGCGCCCGTCGAAGGCTGCTCAGCGCCGATTCCCTGCCAGGTAGATCGCTCATGCCGCCGCTCTACCCCTGCCCCGTGTCGGCGAATCGGATGACACCGTCAAGGATTCCGCCGCGACCGCGCCTGAACGCACTCGCGGGTCGTCGTCGACCTCGGCGACCGTCAGGTACTCGTCGGCCATCGGCGCAGAATATTGCCCGGCGGCCGCCCGGCGACGACGGCGATGACCTCGGATGGCATGGACCACCCGTCGCGCCGCCCGACCGGCCGTTGCTTTAGAGGATGCCCCTGCCCCTCAGGAATCCTAGCTCCGCCATGATGATCAAGTAGATGAGCACCGCCAGCAGCAGCCGCTTGAAGAAATAGCGATAAGGATCACGCATGCTTTACTCGCCCGTTCGCGAGTCCTAAATGGGGCAGGGCCTGCCGTCAATGGGCCCAACGGCCCGTCTTGGCGTTCATGAGGACGAACGTGCCCGGTCATCTACGCCGCCGTCATCGGACGCTCGATCCGCTCGGCCTCGCCCTCTTCCGTCGGGAGGCGACGCGGTCGCCGGAACACGAGACGGGCGATGGTAGGACCGTCTGCACACACCCATCGCCCGTCGGAGGACGCTCCCGGATTGCTGGCGGGCATCGCCACCGGGGCATCGTTAAAACCGATCGTCCTTCGCCCGGTCCGGTCCAGCATCCGCAGATCGAAGCAGTCGCATCGAGGGGAACTACGGAACCTCGGACCGTGGAACGAGACGTCGACAGCACGGGTCCTCGGGGCGTACGGTCGGGGATAGGGATACACGTGTTGTATCCCTAAGCGTCGTTCCCTCCCTGCCCCCCTGCCCGGAAGGGACGACGAGACTGGCGGCCTCCCGCGAACGGAAGAGCGGGGGGTCGTCGCAGTGGGGCTGGGCAGCCATGAGAATCACGGTCGGAAAAACCTGCACAGGCGGACTTTGACGGCGTACCCTGGTCATACTCCTGGGATGGCAGGCGCTCCCGATGCGACCTCGCCGTTCCTGAGGGAGGACAGAGTTGGGGGCCGCCTCCGCTCACTTGGGTCGAGGCGGCTCCTGGCCCACGCTCGGCGATATCGGGCGAACTACGGCACCTCAGGAGGAAAGGCGGGGTCGTTCGCTGGCGCAGGGTCGTCGATGGGTTCGCCCTGCTCGCCGGGTCGGTGCGAGCGCAGGTCGCGTTGAGCGAGCCGCTCGCGGATTCGCTCGATGAACTTCTCGTGCCGACGCTTGTTGGTTCGCTCGCGCCCTGCTTTGGCCTGACGCTGTCGCTCGTCGTCGTCGTCGCTCGACGCAGGCATAACCGGCCAAACCTAACGGTGACCGTGTGGCGAATGCAATCCCGGGAGCCTGCGGATTCTGGACGCGTCTAGTCGGTCGCGATCATCACGTCTGACGCCTTGATGACCGCCGTGGCGGGCTCGCCGACCTTGAGGCCGAGTTCGTCGACGGCCTCGACGGTGATCGAGGCGACGAGGCGGTGGCCATCGACGTCGAGCACGATGTTGGCGATCGCCTCGCCCTTGTGGATGCTGACGATCGTGCCGTCGAACTTGTTCCGGGCGCTGAGCTTCACGGGGATGTCTCCTTCGTATCGTCGCGGAGCCTCCGACCTACACGCGACGGCGCGGTGAGCGACGTTGGTTCCGTCGGACCCGACCGGCTGGCGGGGGGCGACTCGGGACAGCTCGACGGCATCGCCGCCGGGCCCGTCGAGGTAGATGACGAACGCCGTCGGCTTTCCGTCTGACCAGGTACGGGTCGCGCCCTGGCCGACGTACTCGGCGGGACGGAGGGAGCCGTCGGGGCTACTCACCCAGACGGGCTGCCCGGTCCGAAACTCCGCGATTGCTGGCACCGCCCCTCTCCTTCTCCTCCGGCAAGGGTGCTCGGGTCGCTGGAGGCGGCATTCTCCGGGGCCTCGGACCGCGGGTCATCATCCCATTCGGGTGAACGAAATGTGAAGGGCGGCTCCAAGGGAAGGGAATCGGCGCGAACGGACGAATTCAGCCAAACGAACCCAACGTGCCGCCCCTCTCAGGTTGGCCTCTCTACCCGGTGCGATGAATCCGCCCGGAGGGCCACGGGGCGCGGCTCTAGGGGGCGGATGCACGCCTCCGCAGACCGGCCGCCAGAACCATTTTGAGCTTGCCCGCCCGGCGCGCCCCCGCCCGGCGAGCAACGTGCTGTCCCCATCGCCCTACTACGGGGGCAGCACCAGTCGGTCCCCCGATGGATGGACCCCTCGGGGGACCGGCTACGTGGGAAGTAGCCCCCTTCGGCGGGTCCTCGCAAGAAACCCGGCCGAAGGGTCCAAGCGCTCGTTGACCGGCTGACGAGATCGTGCTTCACCGTGTCACGAGCGGCCCAGAGATCTCGAGAATGGACCGCGCCGAGCGCCTTCAGTGAGGGCGAACATATACGGCTCCGACGGTGCCGGGGGAAAAGAGCAGGCGAGCGCCTCTGGACGTGCGGGGAACCGCTAGAAGGCCCTCGGAGGCGTCGGTCGGGGGTAGGGGCGGGTCGGAGGGATCGTGGCCCCAACGCTGGCGAATTCGACGGCGCTGACGCCCATCTGACGCCCATTTGCCCGGATCTCGCCTCGAACCGATCCCCTGCGTTCATGGGCGTCGAGGCCCCGAATCCCCCGTGTTCACGGGCGATTACGACACGATACGACCCACGACGACAACGGACGATAAGCGGCTTTCGCGGCCTGTCACGCCGGAGGTCGCGGGTTCGAGTCCCGTCGCTCCCGCTACACGAATGCCCCGTAAAACACTGGGGATTCGGCCACCTCGGTGGGGCAGGCCGCGGTCGAAGTCGTCCATGAGTTCGTCCAGCGACCTGTCCTTGGCGCGATAGCCAACCGCGTCTGCCATGCGCCGGATGCTCGACGCGGCGCGGCCGTGTCCTACCGGCCGCGATCGAAGCCGCAGCTGCGCCTCGATCACCAGGCGCACCGCCGCGGCACGACGACGACGGCCGAAAACTTGTGCAGTTTGCGCAGTCATCACAGCGGGCGGGAGCCGCATCGGAGAAGATCAGCGCCGCCCCCTAGCCCGCATCGCACGGACCGGGAGAATCTGCCGCTAACGCAGGCGAGGGAGCCCCCAGCACACCGCGGGGCGAAGGTGCCAATGGTGGTCCCCCCCGATACCAGGCGCGTTGTCAGGCCGGCGATTCGGCCACCATTGGCAGGGGACCTATCGGCGTGATCCGGGTCTGAGCTTGAGTCTCGTCAAGCTCAGACCCAAAGGGGGCGACAGTCCGGTCGCGCTTACCAGCGACCGCGGGTGAGCGCGAACGCTGCGCCTCGATCGACTCGCGCACTCGCGGATCGGTCTCGAACTCGAGGCGCTCCTTGAGCCGGCGGACGCGGGCGGCGCGGGGGTTCATCCCGTCGCTCCCGCTCCTCGGAGTGCCCATAGCCGCACAGCCTCGAGGGTGCCCCTCCATTACGCTGGCGCGCATGCTGATCAGAGGAGAACGCGTCGCCGGTAACGGCCCGACGCTCGCGGTCGAGAACCCCTACACCGAGGCGACGATCGAGTCGATCGGAAGCGCCTCCGAGGAGCAGGTCGACGCCGCGATCGCCGCTGCCACCGAGGCCGCGCCGACCTGGGCGTCGGTTCCCGCCGTCGAACGCGGCGAGATGCTCCACGAGGTGGCGACGCGGCTGCGGGCGCAGAGGGACGCGCTCGCCGAGACGATGACGCTGGAGGGCGGTAAGCCGCTGATCGAGAACCGCGACGAGGTCGGCTGGACCGCGGCCGCGTTCGACTACTACGCCGAGCTCGGGCGCGACTCGGCCGGACGGGTGATCCCACCGATCGAGTCGACGCAGCTTGCGATGGTGGTCAAGGAGCCGATCGGCGTCGTCGCGTGCATCGTGCCGTGGAACTATCCGCTGCTGCTGCTGGCCTGGAAGCTCGCGCCGGCGCTCGCGGCCGGGAACGCCACCGTCTGCAAGCCGTCCGAGCTGACGCCGCTGGCCACGCTGCAGATGCTCGGCTGCCTTGACCATCTGCCCGCCGGCGCGGTCAACGTGCTCGCCGGCGACGGCGCGGTCGGGGCGCGGATCGTGGCCGACCCCCGGGTCGGGTGCGTCGCGTTCACCGGCTCGGTCGGCACCGGCCGGCGAATCGCCGTGGAGTGCGCGGAGCGGATCGCGCGGGTCAACCTCGAGCTCGGGGGCAAGGACCCGTTCATCGTCTGCGGCGACGTCGCCGACGAGCCCGGCGCGCTCGAGATCGCCGCGCGCGGCGGTGCCTGGGCGGCCTACCTGAACGCGGGGCAGGTGTGCACCTCGGCCGAGCGCTTCTACGTGGAGCACGCGGTCTACGACGATTACCTGAATGCCTTCGTCGAACACACCCAGACGCTGCGCCTCGGCGATCCGTTCGACCCGGGCACGGACATCGGGCCGATGGTCTCCGCCCCCCAGCGTGAGAAGGTCATCGCCCAGCTCGACCGCGCGGTCGAGGCGGGTGCGGCGATCGCCACCGGCGGTGACGCCAGCCGCCAGCCGCGGGGCCATTTCCTGGCCCCGACGGTCGTCACAGGCGCCCCGGCGGACACCGACCTCCTCGCCGAGGAGACGTTCGGCCCGGTGGCGCCGATCGTCCCGGTCGCGTCGCTCGACGAGGCGATCGCGCTCGCCAACAGCACGCGCTTCGGCCTCGGCGCCAACGTCTACACGCGTGACCTCGCGACCGCGGTGCGCTGCATGCGGGAGCTGAAGGCCGGCACGGTGTGGATCAACGATCCGCTCACCGACAACGATGCGGGACCGTTCGGCGGCTTCAAGCAGTCCGGACTCGGCCGCGAGCTCGGGCGCGAGGGTCTCGAGGCCTTCCAGGAGACCAAGCACGTGCACATGGAGACGCGGATCGAGCGCAAGGAGTGGTGGTACCCGTACGGCGGTTGAGCGCGCGAGGCCGACTCGAGGGGGCTAACGGCCCTGCCGAGCGGCAGCGCTCACCATCCCGGCACCTGCGGTCGCCTGCCCGCCCTGCCGGGCGATGAGGAGGTACGTGTTCATCGCCCCCTTGCCCTTGACGTCGATCGCGCCCCGCGGCCGTAGCTCGTAGCCCTCGCGCAGGCGCGTGCCGGCTCGCTCGGTGACCTGGATCGTTCCCGGTGGAGCGTGGGTCTCCATCCGGCTGGCCGTGTTGACGGTGTCGCCCCAGAGGTCGTAGATGAACTTCGCCCGCCCGATCACGCCGGCGACGACGGGGCCGGTGTCGATCCCGATGCGGACCTCGAGCGGCAGGCCGGTCACGGCCGCGACGTGCGCGACCTCCGGCCTCATCGCCAGCGCCATCTCGGCGATCGCCTCGACGTGATCGGCGCGCGGCGAGGGCACTCCCGCCGCGACCATGTAGGCATCGCCGATCGTCTTGATCTTCTCGACGCCGTGGCTGTGCGCCAGCGCGTCCCACCGCGCGAACACGCTGTCGAGCACGGCGACCATCTCCGCCGGGACGAGCCGCTCCGACAGGGGCGTGAAGCCGACGAGGTCGGCGAACAGCACCGTCACCGCCGGGCAGGCGTCGGCGATGACCCCGTCGTCCTCCTTCAGGCGCGCCGCCACGCGCGCGGGCAGCACGTTCAGCAGCAGTCGCTCGGACTTGGCCTGCTCTCGCTCGAGCGCCTGATGCTGGCGAGCGAGCTCGGCCAAGGCCCGCTCCCGCGCCCGGACGAAGTACTGGAGCAGCCCGTACGCCGTCGTGGCCACACCGACGACGTTGAGGGCGAAGAACGCGACGATGACTCCGCTGGGCAGATGAGGTGCGTGGGCCGCCAACGTGGGATCGATCGCCGCGGAGATCGCCACTAGCCCGACGAACCCGGCGAACCAGGGGGTCGCCTGGCGCGCGCCGACGAACATCAGGGCGCCCAGCGGCGAGGTAATTCCCCACAGCGACACGGCCGACGAGTTGGCAAAGCCGCCAAGGCTCCACTGGAGCGCGAACGGCAGCAGCAACGGCAACCAGAGCTGGCTGCGGCGGAACCACGCATAGCGCCTTGTCCGCGCGAACGTATAGATGCTGACCGCAGAAGCGATCTGGTAGGCCAGCGGAATGGCCGCCGACAACCAGAGGCCGAGTGCCGCGTACGTGACGACCCAGATGAGCGCGAGGCTCGCCATCAGCGTCGAGGACAAGACGAGGACCGACTTCTGGAGTCGGAGCTCCTCGTCGTCCGACGGCAGCGCACCGATCTCCGCCAGCCGTCGCACCCAGCGATCCACCGCCCCCATCAGGCGACCCCGCTCGGAGTCAATGGCATCCATCCCGGTCCTCCTCGCTTGCCGACGCGTCGATCGCGCCGGCGTGGTTATTGAACCGATCTACGGATGCGTCATCAAGTGCCGCGAGGTGAGACCGACGGTCGCGGGCGTCAGCCGGCCATCGTCAACCCACCGCTGACGCTCAGCACCTGACCGGTGATGTAGCCGGCGCGGTCGGAGGCGAAGAACAGGACGGCATCGGCGATCTCCTCGGGCTCGGCCGGGCGACGAAACGGAATCGCCCGCTCGAGACTGGCGCGCAGCTTCTCCGGCAGCGAGGCGAGCAGCGGCGTGTTGGTCGGGCCTGGACAGACGCAGTTGACGTTGATCCGGTGGGGCGCCATCTCCCGGGCGAGCGACTTGCTGAACGCGATGACGCCGCCCTTGGTGCCGGCGTACACCGTCTCACCGCTGCTGCCGACGCGACCGGCATCGCTGGCGATGTTGACGATCCGAACGTGCGCGCCGGCATCGAGGATCGGACGCAGGAACGCATGGCTGACGCGGACCGGCCCGAGGAGGTTGATCGCGGTCAGGGTCTCCCACAGCTCGTCCTCGTTGTCCATGAACGGCTCGACGCGATCCCATCCGGCCGCGTTGACGAGCACCGCGGGAAGCCCGTGCGCGGCGATCACCTCGTCGCGCACGGCGAGAACCGCGGTCGGATCGGTCAGGTCGGCGACGTGCGCCGTGCTCCGACCGCCGATCTGCTCGGCGGTCGCACGGACGCCGGCGGCGTCGCGGTCGACGGCGGCGACGCTCGCGCCGGCGTCGCCGAGGAGCAGCGCGGTCGCCCGCCCGATGCCGGACGCCGCTCCGGTGACGACGGCCACGCGATCGGCCAGGTCGATGGCGACGCTCATCGGGCGAACTGGGCGAAGTCGGGCTGACGCTTCTCGGCGAAGGCAAGCGCGCCTTCGCGCCCCTCGGGCGTCTCGACGAACAGGTCGAGGCCGGCGTCGGCCATGTTGCTGAGCCCTCCCTGGTGGTCGGTGTCGGCGTTGAAGGAGTGCTTGAGGAACTTGATCGCCGTCGGGCTCATCTGCGCGATGTCGGCTGCCCAGCGCTTCGCCTCGGCCAGCACCTCCTGCGGGGGTACGACCGCATTGACCAGCCCCCACCGCTCGGCGGTCGGGGCGTCGTACTGACGGCAGAGGTACCAGATCTCCCGCGCGCGTTTCTCGCCCACCACCCGGGCCAGGTATGCGGTGCCGAAGCCGGCGTCGAACGAGCCGACGCGCGGTCCCGCCTGGCCGAAGCGCGCCGTCTCGCTCGCGATCGAGAGGTCGCAGATCACGTGCAGGACGTGCCCGCCCCCGATCGCCACGCCGTTGACCGCCGCGATCACCGGCTTCGGGATGTCGCGGATCAGCTTGTGCAGGTAGTTGATCTCCCACAGCCCGCTCTTCGTCGGGCCATAGTCCCCGGTTTCGGCGCGCTGCTTGACATCGCCGCCGCTGCAGAAGGCCTTGTCGCCCGCGCCGGTGAGCACGATGCTGCGCACGCCTCTGTCGGCCCACGCAGCCCGGAACGCGGCGATCAGCTCCTCGATCGTCTGGGCGCGGAAGGCGTTGTAGCGCTCGGGTCGGTTGATCGTCACGACGGCCACGGGGCCGTCGAGCTCGTAGCGGATGTCCTCGTATGTGTCGGTCATCCCGCGAACTTACTCCGACCTCAGCGCCGTGGGCGCCGACCGATGAGTCTGGGCCGCGGAGCCGGTCTGAACGGGCATGGAGACGAAGAACCTCGACATCTACGGCTCCGCGCCGATCCCCTGGAGCCGGGCGCGCGACGCACTGGCGGCCAGCCGCGGTCCTGGGGTCACGTTCTTCCTCGGCACGGTGCGTCCGGACGGGACGCCCCATGCCGCCGGGCTCGGCGCCGTCTGGGTGGACGACGCCCTGTGGTTCGTGACCGGACCGCGAACCCGGAAGGGCCGCAACCTCGCCACCAACCCCGCGTGCACGGTCTCAGCCCGCCTGTCGGGCATCGACGTCGTGCTCGAAGGGCGCGCCGAGCGGGTCACCGATCCGGACGCGCTCGAGCGGGTCGCCGCCGAATATCGCAGCGCCGGCTGGGCGGCGAAGGTCGACGGCGATGCGTTCTCGGCGCCCTTCAGCGCGCCGAGCGCGGGCCCACCGCCATGGCACCTCTACCGCCTCGAGCTCCACACGGCGTTCGGCGTCGCGACGATGGAGCCCCACGGGGCGTCGCGGTGGCGGTTCGATCGCTGATCGTGCGCGGGCAACCAGTAGGGTGGTCGTCATGCCCCGCGCCCTGCTGCTGATCGACATTCAGCGCGACTACTTCCCCGACGGCCGGCATCCCCTCGTGGGGAGCGATCGCGCCGCGGACGCCGCCGCGCGCGTCCTCGCCGGCTTCCGCGACCGCTCCGAGCCGATCGTCCACGTCCAGCACTCCTGGGACGAGCCCGACGCCGCGTACCTGAAGCCGGGCACGCCGGGGTATGCCCACGACGATCGCGTCGCGCCCGGGGACGGCGAGCCGGTCGTCGTCAAGGAGGCGCCGAACGCTTTCATCGGCACCGACCTCGAGCAGCGCCTGCGGGCCGACGGGATCGACGAGCTCGTCGTGGCCGGAATGATGACCTCGATGTGCGTCGACGCGACGGTGCGGGCCGCGGTCGATCTCGGTTTCGAGGTGACCGTCGTCGGGGATGCCTGCGCCGCCCCCGACCTCGAATATTCCGGCGTCGCAGTTCCCGGCGCGCAGGTTCATGCCGCCTTCCTTGCCGCCCTTGGCGAGGGCTATGCCGCGGTCGTGGACGGTGCCGCGGTGGGCGCGCCGACGGACTAGCGGACGGAGCGCCGACCGGCTACGCCGGCACGGCGCCAAGGCGCTCTGCGGCGATCAGCTCGAGCGCTTCCCGGAGCGCGGCGACGCGCTCGGCCCCGTAACGGTCGCCCCACTCGGCCTCGATGTCCTCGATGAAGGACCGTCCGAGGGCCTGGGCGTCACGCCCGCGCTCGGTGAGCCGGATGATCTTCGCACGGCCATCGAGCGGATCCGGCACGCGCTCGAGGTAGCCGCGCTTCTCGAGATCACTCGCCACCTCGCCGACCGACTGCTTGGTCATGCAGGCCCGCTCGGCGAGGTCGGTGAGACGCGAGCCGTCGGGGGCGATCGTGCCGAACACGCAGCCGTGGGTCGGGCGGATGTCGGCGTACGGCGACTCGGCGATGCGCCGGGACAGCTCGGTCACAAAGTCGTCGAACGCGGCGTCTAACAGACGGATGAGCGGTTC
This sequence comes from uncultured Solirubrobacterales bacterium, assembly GCA_963752905.1. Taxonomy (GTDB): domain Bacteria; phylum Actinomycetota; class Thermoleophilia; order Solirubrobacterales; family Solirubrobacteraceae; genus Palsa-465. Next base: position 318,050 of record CAVWAC010000001.1, on the reverse strand, counting down.
ACGAAATGTTTTCGGCTCGTCGCTGGACATTTAGTCAGGAGTCCTGATAAGGTTTCCGTATCGTCAGGCTAACTTACAAGGTCGCCTGATTAGTTTAGCAGCGGATGTGGAGGTATCCAATGGCCAGGAAGTGGTGGACTCTAATCGCGGTGAGCGTGGCAACGTTCATGTTGTTGCTCGACATCACCGTCGTCAACACGGCGCTCCCGTCGATCCAAAAGGACCTGTCGGCGAGCTTCACCGATCTGCAGTGGGTGATCGATGCGTACACGCTCTCGCTCGCCGCGATCGTGCTCACCGCGGGATCGATCGCCGACCGCGTCGGCCGGCGCGCCGTGTTCGCGGCCGGGCTGGCGATCTTCGCCGGCGCGTCGCTCGCCGCCGGCCTCGCGCCGGACGCGACCGTCCTGAACATCGCCCGCGCGATCCAGGGCATCGGCGGCGCGGCGATGTTCGCGGTGTCGCTCGCCCTCGTCGCGCAGGAGTTCGCGCCAGGACGCGAGCGCGCGAGCGCGATGGGCATCTACGGCGCGACGATCGGGGTCGCCGTCGCGGTCGGGCCGCTCGTGGGCGGCGCGATCACCACAGCGCTCGGCTGGCGCTGGGTGTTCTTCCTCAACGTTCCGATCGGCCTGCTGGCGATCGCGGTGACGTTCGCACGCCTGCGTGAGTCGCGTGACCCGAACGCGACGCGCGTCGACTGGCCCGGGCTGGTCAGCTTCAGCTCCGCGCTGGTCATGCTCGTGCTCGCGCTGCTCCGCGGCAACGACAGCGGCTGGGGGAGCGCGACGATCCTCGCGCTGTTCGCAGGCGCGGCGGCGATGCTCACGGTGTTCACGCTGATCGAGCGCCGCGTGAGCGAGCCGATGCTCCCGCTCGGCCTGTTCCGCAGCCGGGCGTTCACGGGCGTGCAGCTCGCGGCGTTCGCGGTGTCCGCGTCGCTGTTCGCGCTGTTCCTGTACCTCACCCTCTACCTGCAGAACTACCTCGGCTACTCGCCGCTGCAGGCCGGGCTGCGGTACCTGCCGATCACGCTCGCGCCGTTCTTCGTCGCGCCGCTCGCCGTCTGGATGATGGGCCGGCTCCCGGCCCGTGTCGTGATGGCGATCGGGCTCGGCGGCGTCGGTGGCGGGCTGCTGCTCATGTCGGGACTCACCGCGGGCTCGGGCTGGACCGCGCTGCTGCCCGGCTTCCTGCTCGCCGGGGTCGGCGTCGGCCTACTCAACCCAGTCATCGCCGACGTGGCCGTCAGCGTCGTGCCGAAGGAGCGCAGCGGTATGGCCGCCGGTATCAACGACACCTTCCGGCAGGTCGGGGTCGCGGTCGGCGTGGCGACCTGGGGCGCGGTCTTCCTCGGGCGCGGCGCGGACCGGATCTCGACGCTGCTGTCGGGAACGCCGGCGGCGGCCGGCGGCCGTCCGCGCGGACTGCTCGAGGCGGCCAGCGACGGCCGGCTCCACGCCGCGCTCGCGGCGGTGCCCGACGGCGCCCGCGGGCTGGTGGCGAGCGCGACGCGCGACGGCTTCCTCAGCGGCCTGAACGCGATCCTGCTGATCGGCGGGTTCATCGCCCTCGGCGGCGCCCTCCTCGCCCTGTGGCTCGTGAACGAGAGGCAGATCGATCGCGAGGAGCCCGAGGTCCTCACCGCCACCGAGGAGCGGTACGAGGCGATCGCGGCCTGACGCGGGCGCTGTGCGACGATTGCGCGTCCGGACGCCGTGCTCTCGCCTCGCCACCTTCGCACCCTGATCGCGCTGATCGTCACCGGCGTCCTCCTCGGCGTCGGTGGCGCCGGCGCGAGCGGCGTGGGCGTCGCCGGCGCGAGCGGCGTCGGTGGCGCCGGCGCGAGCGGCGTTGGCGTCGCCGGCGCGAGCGGGGCGACCACGCCGGCCTGGCCGGTGTGCGTCCCCCGGACTGCGCCCGTGCGGTTCGGCCTCACCGAGCTCAGCCGGACCCGGCACGGGCGCGTGCTCAGGCTGATGCTGCGCTCGCGGGCGATGGGCGACGTGCAGCCCGTCGCCGTCCTGCTGCCGGCGCACTACGACCCATCGGGCCGGACCCGCTACCACGTCCTGTATCTGCTCCACGGCGCCGGCGGCGACTACCGCTCGTGGCTGGCCGGCGGTGCCGAGCAGGACCTCGGCACGCTGCCGGTCATCGCCGTGATGCCAAACGGCTCGGAGCCCGGGATGGACGGCAACTACACCGACTGGTTTGCGCACGCGTCCCACGGCACCGCGCCGGCCTGGGAGAGCTACCACGTCGACGAGCTGCTGCCGTTCATCGACGCCCACTTCCCGACGCTCACCGGCGCGGCCGGGCGTGCGGTCGTGGGGATCTCGATGGGCGGCGGTGGCGCGACGAAGTACGCAGCCGAGTACCCGGGGACGTTCGGCTACGTGGGCACGTTCTCTGGCGAGGCGCATCCGCTGCTTCCGGTCGCCCTCGCCTACCAGCCCAAGACATGCCGCTGGGGCGACCCGGCCACCGAGCAGGTCATCTGGCGTGACAACGACTCGGCCGACCTCGCGGCGCTCGGCAACCTTCGGGGCATCCGCATGTTCATCCGCTCGGGCGATGGGGCGCCCGGGCCGTTCGACTCCGCGACAGCGCCCGCCGACCCGGTCGAGGCGGCGGTCCGGCGGATCGAGCTCCTCATCGAGTACGGCGCCCACCTCGAGAACGAGTCACTCGTCGCGGCGTTGCACGCGAGCGGGGTGCGCGATCCCGATGTGCGGTTCTTCCCCGGATCGCACAGTTGGCCGTACTGGAGGCGGGACATGCGGGAGTTCGTCGGCTGGTTGCGGACGCAGTTCCGCCACCCGCCGCACGCGCCGGCGACGATCGCGCTCGGCTCCGCGCACACCGCGTTCTCGGCCTGGGGCTGGCACTTCCGCGTCAATCGACGCGTGCGCGAGTTCGTCTACCTGCGCCTCGCGCGCGACCGCATCCGCGCGACGGGAAGTGGGGAGCTCACCGTGACGACCCCGCCGGCGTTCCGCCCCGGCACGCGCTATCGCGTGCGGGTCGGGTCAGCACGGCACCTGCTTGTCGCCGACCGCTCCGGTGTGCTGCGCTTCGTGCTCGACCTCGGCCCGAGTCACCGCCATCAGCAGACGCGGTTCGACGCCGGCGGGCGCCGCGGCTGGCGGACGGCGAGCGCGACGATCACCCCGGCGTGACGCGCCAGGCGCCGGACTGGGGCGCACGCATCTATCCTCGGTCGCGGCCATGGAGTCATCGCAGGAACGCGTCCGCCGCTTCATGTCCTCGCTCGAGGCCGAGGTACGTGAGATCGCCCCCGGCGAGTGGGGACTCGTCCTCGACTCCGCCGGCTACGTGCTCGACGTCGGCGTCGCGATCCGCGGCGCGCTGCTCCGCGCCCAGGCCGCGGTGCTGCCGGCCGGGGTGATCGACCCGCACCAGCTCCTGTACTGGAACCGACAGGCACCGCTGGTGTGCTTCGCCGAGAACCGGGCCGGCGAGGTGCTCGTCTGCGGTGAGCTCCCGCTCGAGTCGCTCGACCTCGAGATGCTCGACCGGTTCCTCGGTCTGCTGCTCGCAAGCGCGACCCGCGCGCGCGAGTTCGCGATCCAGAACGCGTAGCGGCCGACCCCGCGTCGGCGGACGCGGGGTGCGCCGGGCTCTTGGCGCGGACGCCAACATGGAGGAGATGACCTCCGCGACGCCCACCCGGGCCGAGAGCTTCCGCCGGCTCTGGCGCCAACCCCGCTACCCGGGCTTCGTGCTCACCGTCTCGCTGTCCCGGACCTGCGCCGCGATGTTCACCACCTCCGGCGTCCTGTTCGTGCTCGCCCGGACCGGGAGCGCGACCCTGGCCGGGGTCACCGCCGCGGCCGCGGTCGTGCCCGGCGCGCTGGCCGGCCCGTTCCTCGGCGCCTGGCTCGATGTCGCCCGCCGCCGCCGGGTCCTGATGGTCATCGACCAGCTGCTGAGCGTCGTCACGCTGCTCGCCATCGTCGCGCTCGCCGGTCACGCACCGGACTGGACCGTGCCGCTCGTGACCGTCTTCTACGGGCTCACCCGTCCGTTCACCTCGGGCAGCTTCCTCAGCGCGATGGCCGAGATCGCCGGGGCCGAGCTGCTCGACCAGGCGAGCGCGATCGAGGCCACAACGCTCAACCTGTCGGTGATCGTCGGTCCGGCCGTCGCCGGCGTGCTCGTCGGAGTGGTCGGAGCAACGGCGACGGTCGAGCTCCAGGCCGCGCTCACCGTCATCGTCGCGGTGCTCATCGCCGTCCACCCGGCCTTCGAGGCACGCTCGCCCGACCGGGCCGAGAGCGTCAGGCACGCGCTCTCCACCGGATCGCGCGTGCTCGTCGGTGAGCGCGTGCTGCTCGCCGTGGTGGTGTCGAGCAGCCTGGCCGCGTTCGGCTGGGGCTGATGGTCGTCGGCTTCCCCCTCTACGCCGTGCACACCCTGCACCACCCCGCCCACACGAGCGGCTACCTGTGGGCGGCGGTGGCCGCGGGCTCGATCATCGGCACCTTCGCGTTCACCGGTGCCCCGGCGCTCCGCCGCGTCGGGTTCTCCTACGCGATCCTCGGCGTCTCGGCGCTGCTGTGGCCGCTGGCCGGGACGCTGCTCGTCGGGATCGCGCTCATCGGCCTCACCGGGATCCTCGAGGGGCCGGCCTATTCGGGCTCGATCGCGCTGCGCCAGCGCTACGCACCGCCGATGCTCCGGGCTCAGGTGACGACGACGGTCAGCGGCATCGTCTCGCTCGCCCTGTCGGCCGGCGCGGCCCTGGGCGGCGCGATCCACGCTGCGACGGCGCTCATCCTCTGCCTCGTCGGCGTCAACCTCGTCGCGGCGGCGTGGAGCCTTGCCCTTGATCGGGTGACGGCGCCAAGCGCGCGATGATCGCTCGGCTCAGGACCCCGCCGGAAACGGACGGCTTCTGCAACGGAAGAAGAACGGGAGCCGGGCGAGCGGTGCAGCGATCACGACGCTGCGGCGCCCGTACTCGGTGAGACCCGTCTGTGGATCCCGCCAGCAGCCGGCGGGAAAGTACACCGAGCGGGAGGTGGCACCCTGGGTGACAACGGGCGCAACGAGGACATCGTCGCCGAGCGTCCACTCCTGCTGTTGCGCAGCCGCGACCCGGTCGCCGGGGAACTCCAACCACAGCGGGCGCACCGGTGGCACGCCCGTCCGGTCGGCAGCGCCCCACAGGCGGAGGATCAGCGGTGCGGCGCGTTCGTGAAGCAAGGACAGGCTGCGATAGACGTTGACCGTTTGGGTGTCGTAGGACCACGGCGTGTGTGTCCCGGCGCGACCGGAGCCGTGCAAGCGGAACATCGGGCTCAGAGCGGCCCACTCGGCCCATCGCAGGAGGAGCTCCTTGCTCGTCGGCGGCGTAGTGACGTCGTAGTAGCCGCCGATATCTGTCGTGAAGCCGTATGCCCCACCGATCGACCGGTTGAGCATGTCGGGTGCGAGCGCGGCGAGTCCAGCGGCCTGCGTCCAGTTCGTCGCCTCGTCGCCCGGGATGTTCCCGCCCTCGTAGGCGGCTGACCCGGGGGTACCGGAATAGCCGCCGCCGTAGTAGAACCAGATCGTCCGTCCGCGGTGCGCTCGCTCGTACGCGGCAACCGCCTCGCGCGTCGCCCGCATGTAGAGAATCGGGTAGCGATTGTGCATCGCCAAGCCGGTTTCGCCGTCGGCGAAGTGCCAGTCGCTCTGCGTCTCCTCGCCGAAATCTGCGAGGAACCCATCGAAGCCGAGGTCGAGCATCTTGCCAACCTCGCCTTTCCACCAGCGGACCGCAACCGGATTGGTGAAGTCCAGCTCAGCGATGTGCTGGCCCAGCGTGCCGGTCGTCGTCGCCGTTCTGCCGTCGGCGAGGTGTACGGTGAGACCCTCGCGGTCGGGCGCGGAACCGGGAGTGATGAACGGTCGCAGATAGCCGAGGGGATGGATGTGACGGGCGCGCAGCTCGGCGATGAGTTTCGCCTGCAGAGCGAAGGTCAGCAGACGCGGGTGGTAGAGGACGAGACCGTCGTTGTCCTCGTTGCGGAATCCCCACCCCTCGATCCGGTAGCCGGTGAGCGGCAGGTGGTAGCGGTCGATGTTGGCGATGTCCGCGTTCAGCTTCGCCTCGTAGTCCGCCTCGGTCTCGGTGCCGTTCTTGACTAGGCGGTCGAGCATCGGTCCGAGCGCCCAGGCCGGTGGCGCGGGCTGGCGCCCGGTGAGTGCCGTGAGCGCTGCAATAGCCCGCAGCGGCGCGTCGGGCGCTACGTCGTAGTGCAAGAACCGAGCCGAGGCTGCAACGCTCCAGGCCGAGCGGCGGTCCGAGTCGAGCCGGAACCAGGCAAGCGCGGACTGTGCGAGCAGGAACCCGTAGCCCCGCGAGGAGACGAACTGCGCCTGAGGGTAGAACGTCGCCGCCGGTCCGTTCGGATAGAGAACGCCCGCTGGGGTGCCTGCCGGCGCGAGACCCGGGAGGTTCTCCTTCTCCACGAAGCTCGAGAGCGCGCGGCCGTGCTGGTCGATCGCGTCGTGCCGGCCCCCAAAACCGTGAAACGCCTCGTCCGTTGACGACGTGAACGAGTCGCTCATCTCGACGACGCCGGCGGCCGGACGCGGGGTGACCGTCACCCCAACGAGCCCGCTTCCGGCCGGTGCCACACTCACCCGCAGCGTGCGTCCCGACGGCTCGTCGGTCGCGACAGTGAGGACGAGGGCCTCGCCCATCCGGTGGGCCGCGATGACCCGGCGAGCCGAGTACTCCACGCCCGAGCGCACCCCGCTCATGAGATCTCCGCCCCACACCGATCCGCCGTATTGGGTGATCGACTCGCTACCCACGAGGTACGACAGCGGCGCATAGAGCTGCCCGCTGTGCTGGGCGTCGATGCCTGGCGAGAGCGGATCGGTCGTCGGTGGCAGCACCCGCGGGCCGACGGCGCGACCGGCGACCTCGGCGAGCACTGCCCGTCCGGACTGGTTCAGGATGCGCAGCGCGAAGGGGTCGCGGTTCACGATCGCTGTCGCACCCGCGGTGGTGACGGTGATCTGATGCACGCCAATACTCACAGACGCGCGGGCGACCGCCGGCGCCATGAGCGCCGAGAGGGTCGCAGCGAGAACAAGGAAGCGGCGCATCAGGGCAGCGATGCTACGCAGGAAAGAGTCAGAACGCTGACCGGAGGTGGGCTCGCGGTCGGGTTCGCGGCATGTCCGGCGACACCGCGCGTTCGACGGTCGGCGGATCGTGGCCCTCAGGCACCGGCGGCCAGTCGTTGATTGGGTGCGGCAGCGCCGCCCAGAGGTACTGGACGGCGTAGGCGCGCCACGGCCGCCAGCCCTCGGCCCGTGGGAGCAGCGCGCGGGCCTCGGCGGGCAGACCGAGCGCGGCGGCCCCGCGGCGGACACCGAGATCCGTGGCCGGGAACGCGTCGGGGTCGCCGAGCGCGCGCATGGCGATGATCGCGCTCGTCCATGGGCCGATCCCGCGCATCCGGTCGAGGGTCGCGTGGGCGCGCTCGCGGTCACAGCCGGCGTCGAGGACGAGCTCGCTGCCGAGCAGCGCGTCGATCAGTGCCGACAGGCTGCGAGCGCGGGCGCGGGGCATGGCGAAATCGACGCCCTGAAGGGCCTCCGGCGCGGGGAACAGGCGGTTGAGCCCGCCGTGCGGATCGGCGACCACGTCACCGTGCTCGGCGGCGAGTCGCCCGGCCTGGGTCCGGGCCGCCGCGGTCGAGACCTGCTGGCCGAGTACCGCGCGGATCGCCATCTCCGCCTCGTCGACGGAGCGGGGGATGCGCCGCCCGGGCGCCGCGCTCACCGCTGCGCACAGGGCGGGATCGGCGGCCAGCTGCTCGTCGATCGTCTGCGGGTCGGCGTCGAGGTCGAGCAGCCGGCGGCAGCGCGCGGTGGCGAGCGTGAGATCGCGGAGGTCGGCGAGCGCGAGCCGGCAGGCGACGTGCTCCTCGCGGGGGGCGAGCTCGACCACCCCCGGCCCGTGGGGCAGCCGCAGCGTGCGGCGATAGACGCCGTCGCGGACCTCCTCGACCCCGGGCACCGCGGTGGCGGCGAGGTGACCGAACAGGTTCGCGGGCGAGAACGGCCGGCGGAACGGCAGCCGCAGGGTCACGCGGCCGTTGGCCGGCGCTGCCCCGTGGCGGCTGCGGCGACGCAGCTCGGTCGGCGTCAGGGCGAACACCGCGCGGATCGTGTCGTTGAACTGACGGATGCTCGCGAATCCGGCCGCGAAGGCCACGTCGGTCATCGACAGCGTCGTCGTCTCGATGAGGATCCGCGCCGTCTGGGCTCGCTGGGCGCGGGCGAGCGCGAGCGGACCCGCGCCGAGCTCGGCGGTGAGCAGCCGCTCGAGCTGGCGGGCGCTGTAGCCGAGCCGGGCGGCAAGGTCGCCGACGCTGCCGCGGTCGAGCGCACCGTCGGCGATGAGGCGCATCGCGCGGGCGACGACGTCGCCGCGCTGGTCCCAGACCGGAGAGCCCGGCGTCGCATCGGGACGGCAGCGCTTGCAGGCCCGGAAGCCCGCCTGCTGAGCGGCGGCGGCCGAGGCGTAGAAGCGCAGATGCTCACGTTTCGGCGTCGTGGCCGGGCAGCTCGGGCGGCAGTAGATGCCGGTCGAGGTGACCGCGGTGAAGAACCAGCCGTCAAAGCGCGAGTCACGGGATCGGACTGCCCCGTAGCAACGTTCGAAATGCTCCAGCACCTGACGGAGCGTGCCACGCGCGGGCAGCGATGGCTAGCGGTTTTCCGACATCAAGCTCAGACCTCGGCCGGGCGCGCGCCGGGGAGGCCCCGGACGGACGCGAGCCGCCGAGGCGAGACTGAAACGAGACCCAAAGGCCACTGACACGGCCGGGTGCCTCGATTACCGTCGCCTCGCGTACCGTCGAACCGAAGGGAGCGAGCATGTTTGGGCGCAACAAGCGCGACAAGGGGGAGCTGATCGAGGCGCGGGCGATCATCACCAACGTCCAGGACACCGGCACGACGATCAATCAGAACCCGCGCGTCAAACTCACGCCGCAGGTGCAGCCGGAGGGCCGCGAGGAGTTCACGATCACCAAGAAGGCGACCGTCTCCCGCGTGCGGATCCCCAACGTGGGCGACCCGATCCGGGTCAAGTACTGGGAGAACGCGCCCGACGGCCTGGCCATTCAGCCCCGGACGCAGGAGGACCTCGCCGCCGCGGCGGGCCCGATGGGAATGGCGTCGCCGCCCGCGGAGGACGCTGACCCGCTCGACCGGCTCAAGAAGCTCAACGACCTGCGGCAGGCCGGCGCCCTGACCGACGCCGAGTTCGAGGATCAGAAAGCGCGCATCCTGGCCGAGGCGTAGCGCCCCGGCCAGGTCGCAGACAGCGCGCCCGGCTCAGCCGGCGCTCGGCGTCGTCGCCGACGGCGCCGTCGTGCTGGAGCCGGTGGTCGTCGTCGCCGATGCCGAGGCGGGATCGGTCGACGACGTGGTCGCCGAGGCGCTCGTCGAGGCGCTCGACGAGGTGGCGACCGAGGTGCTGGTACTCGTCGGCGCCGGCGCGCTGGCCGGGGCCGGGGTGCTCGTCGGCGTCGTCACCGGTGCGCTTGCCGCCGGCGTCGTCGCCGGGGTTGAGGTCGCTGTCGATGTCGTCGCCGGGGAGGGCGCTGCGGTGGTCGGGGCCGGAGCCGACGCGGCCGGGGCCGGGGCGGGGGTCGACGCGGCCGGGGCCGGAGCCGGAGCCGCCGGTGCCGAAGCCGCCGGTGCTGGGGCGGGAGCGTTCGTGGCCGGTGCGGGGGCAGCCGCGGCCGGAGCGGTGGCCGCCGGAGTCGCCGCGGCCGGAGCCGGAGCCACCGCGGCCGGAGCCGAAGCAGGCGCCACGGCCGGAGCCGAAGCCGGAGCCGACGCAGGCGCCGCAGCCGACGCGGGCGCCGCGGCCGGTGCGGGAGCCGGAGTCGCCGCGGCCGGAGCCGGAGCAGACGCCGCCGGGGCCTCGGATGACGCAGACGCCGCCGGAGCCCCCACCGACGCACCACCCGATGCGCTCGACGCACTGCTGCTCACCGTGGCCGCCCGGCCGTTGGAGCCGGTGTCCGCGCTCGCGTGACTGACCGAGGCGGTCCGGACAACCGAGGCCGTCCGGACCACGGACGCGGTCTGCGCAACGGACGCGGTGCGGACAACCGAGGCCGAGCTCGCGCGGGCCGTCGTCACCGACGCTCCCCAGGCCCGGCCGCTCGGATGCGCCGCGAGCAGGCCGTTGATCAGCGACAGCATCCGTGATCCGGCCCCGTTCGGGCCCGGCGGGTAGAAGCCGATCTCCAGGTGGGGGCCGGTCGAGATGCCGACGATGCCGTAGCCGACCTCGCTGATCTGCTGGCCCGCCGTGACGTGCTGGCCGATCTGGACGGTGTTCGGCCCGGCGTGACCGTAGTAGATCTCCATACCCTTCAGGGGCCCGGAGGTGATCTTCAGGATCGGAGCGTTGGGACCGAAGCCGCTGATCCCCGCGCCGATGATTACGCCGTCACCCATCGCGTAGAGCGGGGTGCCGCCGGGCGCGGAGTAGTCGACGCCCTGGTCGACGTAGCCATTGACGATGTACTGCCGGGGCAGCGGCAGCGCGACGCCGTTGACGAGCACGTACGTCGACGGCTGGCTCGTCGGCTTCGGCGGGGCGACGACGGCCACCTTCGGCGCCGTCGGGTGGCTGGGCGCGGTCGCCACGGGGACGCTCGGCGCGGAGCTCGTGTCCGGGTGGTTGGTGACCGCGGGCTGAGCCGGCGCCGAGGCGACCGGCGCCGACGAGGCCGGGGACGACGCCGGTGCCGGGGCGGTCTGCGGCGACGTGCTGCCGGTCGACGCGTGACTCACCTTCGGCGCCGCGACGGTGGGGCTCGCGGCCGGGACATCCGCCGCGTGCGCCGCGGACGTGGAGGCGCTCGATGCCGTCGACGCGCTCGTCGACGAACCGGAGCCGGTGTCGGCCGGTGACATCAGCAGCACCGGCGCGCGGAACATCATCGCCCACATCTGGGTGTCGACCGAGCCCGTGACCGCGAGGCCGTTGCGGCGCTCGTAGTCCTTGACCGCGCCCTCGGTCAGCGGACCGAAGATCCCGTCGACGGCGAGATGCGATAGCGGGAGCACCTCGTTGAGCCGGCGCTGGGTCGCGGCGACGAGCGCGCCCTCGCTGCCGTAGTGCACGACGACCTGCTCGCCGGCCGTGGCGGCACCTGGGTCGAGCTCGCCGGTCGGGGTCGAGCTCGGCTCGGCGGCGGCGGCGGCGCCGATCCGCGGAAGCACCGGCGCGGCGACGAGCGCGGCGCTGAGGGCCAGCGAAGCGCTCTTGCGCTTGCGCTTGGAGCGGCGGCCGATCTCGGCCAGCCGGCGGCGCTGCCGCGAACGAGTCAGCGATCGCTCCCAGAGTTCGACTGAGGCAAGGTCCCGATCCAGCGAATTGCGCCGGTCCTCGATGCGGGCGGTCAGCACGCGGTGCTCCTTTCGGTTTTTCCGCCTCCGAGGTGAGCTGTCGGGCTCGTGTGAACCGATCACACTACGCCGCACTCTGGCGGCGATTCGCCCCAGCGGCCGATGGCCGCAAGTGGGTCCCCCGGTCTCCGTCCCTGCGTGGAGCGGAGATTCGGCGTTATGAAACTGTGCGCACCATACAGCACGCGTCGGTGGCACACTGGAAGCGGATGCACCTCTCGGGGATCACCGGCGCAGGGATGCGCCGGGCAGTCATGCGGTTCGCCGTGCTCGCGAGCGCGCCCGCGGCTGTCGCCGGCAGCCTCGTCCTGGCCACGGCGCCCGCAGCCGACGCTCGTGTCTCCATCTCCGCCACGAGGATCGTCGTCACCGCCCCGAGCGCTCGCGCCGTCATCACCCGCTCCCCGGTGCGCATCGCGATCGAGCAGTGCGGCGGCCAGGCCGCGCTGAGCGAAGTCGCCAACCGCCTCCCGCGACCGCAGGTGCTCGCGCCCACCGTCGACCCGATCAGCCCCGGCGTCGACAATCCCTCGACGCCGACGCTCTACTCGCCGCTCAGCTTCACCGTCGGTCACGAGCAGTTCCAGCAGTACGAGGGCAGCATCTGGGGCGGCAACCCGCAGAGCGGTTCGCTCTCGGGCATCCGCTACTCGGCCCGCCGCGTGCTCTCGACCTCGCGTCAGGGGAGCGGCGTCCGTCTCGTCGTCTCGACCAACGACCCGAGCGGACGGCGGCTGATCGTCATCGTCGCCCCGGCCGGGCGGGCGGCGATCCGCGTGTCGGCGGCGGCCACGCCGTCGCGCGGGGTCGTCCAGGTCGCCGATGCGTTCGCCTCCGGCGCGGACGAGGCGTTCTTCGGCTTCGGCGGTCGCCACAACGCGGTCAACCAGCGTGGCCAGGTGCTCGCGAGCTTCGTCGAGGAGGAGAACGCGATCGGCTTCAACGGCTCGCGCACCCTGTACCCGAACGGGCCGACCGCCGCCTACTACCCGCAGGCCGAATTCTTCTCCTCGCGGCCGTACGGCTTCCTGCTCGCCCAGCCGCAGCTCGCCCGCTTCAAGCTTGACTCCGATCGCAGCAACGCCTGGAACGTCGCGGCGTCCGCTTCGTCGCTGCACTACATCGTCGCGCCGGGATCGGCTCCCCGCGCGGTCGCCACGCTCACCGCGCTGAGCGGACGCCAGCCGGTGCCGCCGCGCTGGGCTCTCGGCCCGATGCTCGACCGCCTGGTCAAGAACTTCGGCGAGACCGAGCAGGACTACACGTCCTCGGTCAACGCCGACATGGTCAATCTCGTCCGCTACCACGTCCCGATCACCGCCTACCGGATCGAGGGCTGGGGCATGCCGACGCCGGGCAACGACGGCCTCGCCCTGCACTCGTTCATCTCCTTCGCCGACCAGCAGGCGGTGATCGCGACCCTGCACCGGCGCGGCATCCACCCGCTCGTCTACCTGCGGCCGTGGATCACCCCGGGGTCGGCGCCCTCGCGCGCGGGGCTCGTCGCCCGGCAGGCCAACGGGTCGCCGTACGACACGACGAGCACGACCGGCGCCAAGATCGAGCTGCTCGACTTCACCAACCCCGCCGCCGTCGGCTTCTGGCAGCGTGAGGTCGACAAGGCGCTCGACCTCGGCGCCGACGGCTTCATGCAGGACTTCGGCGAGGAGGTGCTCTACGGCATGCACTTCCACGACGGCGAGACCGGCGTGACGATGCATAACCGCTACCTCGTGCTCTACGCGCACGCGACCCGGGTCGACCTCGAGCAGTACATGCGTCGCCACCCGGGCCGTCAGCTGTGGTTCTTCACGCGTGCCGGCTACACCGGCCTGCCGGGCTCGACCGCGTACGAGGGCGGCAACTTCCCCGGCGACGAGACGACGAGCTGGGATCACCAGTCGGGGCTCGCCTCGCTCACCAGCGACATGCTGAGCCGCGCCGTCGACGGCGCGTACGGCTACGCGACCGACATCGGCGGCTACTACGACCTCACGACGCCGCCGACGGCCAAGCAGCTGTTCCTGCGCTGGGCGGAGTGGGCCGCGCTCAGCCCGATCTTCCGGCTGCACGGGTCGGGTCGCGAGGGCACGCACACGCCGTGGTCCTACGACGCCGAGACCGTGCGGGTCTACAACCAGCTCTCGCGCCTGCACCTCGCGGCCGTGCCGCTGATTCTCCGGCTCTGGCGCCAGGCGGCGCAGACCGGGATGCCGGTCACCCGGCCGTTGTGGCTGCAGTACCCGGGCGACCGCACCGCGCGCCGGCAGGACCAGGAGTGGCTGCTCGGGCCCGACGCGCTCGTCGCCCCGGTCGTCGCCGAGGGCGCGAGCTCCCGCGCGGTGTACTTTCCGTCCGGCTGCTGGCGCTCGCCCCAGACCGGGCACAGCTATCACGGGTCGCGCACCGTCACCGTGCGGGCGCCGCTCGATCAGCTTCCGTACTTCTTCCGCTGCGGGCGCCGGCCGTTCTGACCCGCGGCCGGCCGTTCTGACCCGCGGTCCGCTGTTCTGACGGACGGGCTGGACCCGCGGACCCCGCACCAATAGGGTCCCCGCAGATGGCGGCGGACAAGCGTGCGGCGGTGATCGGCTACGGCCTCGGCGGCCGGGTGTTCCACGCACCGCTGATCGAGGCGGCGGACGGCCTCGAGCTCGCCGCCGTCGTCACCTCGCACCCGGCCCGGCAGGCCCAGGTCGAGGCCAGCCATCCCGGCGCCGAGGTGCTCGCCGGCATCGAGGAGCTGTGGGCGCGAGCCGACGAGCTCGACCTCGTCGCGATCACAACCCCGAACGAGGCCCACGTTCCGCTCGCGGCCGTCGCCCTCGAGCGCGGCCTCGCCGTCGTCGTCGACAAGCCGCTCGCCGTCTCGGCCGACGCGGCGGCCGCCCTCATCGAGCAGGCCGAGCGCTCCGGCGGGCTGCTCACCGTCTTTCAGAACCGACGCTGGGACTCCGATCAGCTCACGCTGCGCCGGCTACTCGAGGAGGACCGTCTCGGCGAGGTGATCTGCTACGAGTCGCGCTTCGAGCGCTGGCGCCCATCGCTCAGCGAGGCCGCCTGGCGCGACGAGCTCACGCCCGATGCCGGCGGCGGACAGCTGCTCGACCTCGGCAGCCATCTCGTCGACCAGGCACTGACGCTGTTCGGCCCGGCGAGCGCCGTGTTTGGCGAGGTCCAGGCCCGCCGCGGCGGACCGGCCGACGACGACGCGTTCATCGCGCTGCGGCACACCTCGGGGGTGAGCAGCCACCTGCACATGTCGGCGATCACCGGCGCGCCGGGACCGCGGCTGCGCGTCCTCGGGACCAAGGGCGCGTTCGTCATCTCCGAGCTCGACGGCCAGGAGGATCGGCTCGCCGCCGGCGATCTCCCGCAGGACGTCCCCGAGTGGGGCGCCGAGCCCGAGGCGCACTGGGGCGAGTTCGTCACCGGCGACACGCGTGAGCGCGTGCGCAGCGAGCGTGGCGACTGGCCGCGCTTCTACAACCTCGTCGCGTCGGCACTGCGGGGCGAGGGGCCGCTCCCGGTCGACCCGCGCGACAGCCTGCGCGCGCTGCGGGTCATCGAGGCCGCGCGCGAGAGCTCGGCGACCGGTGCGCTCATCGCTCCGCGGGACGAGTAACGCCCCTCGATCAGCCCAGCGCGGCGGCGATCGCCGCGATGTGCGCCGGCGTCGACCCGCAGCAGCCGCCGACGATCCGGGCACCGTCCCGCGCATAGTCCGCGACGTGTGCGGCGAGGTCCTCGGGGCCGGCCTCGTAGACGACGGTGTCGCCCTGGACCTTGGGCACGCCGGCGTTCGGCTTGATCCACAACGGCAGCTCGAGACCGGCGGCGAAGAACTCGGAAACGAGCACGTCGGTGTCGGCGAGCGAGCGGCCGCAGTTGGCCCCGAGGGCGGTGACGCCGAGCGGCGCGACCGTCGCGACGACGTCGGCGGGCCCGAGGCCCATCATCGTCTTCGTGCCCTGGTCGAAGCTGAACGAGACGACGAGCGGCAGGTCGCTCGCGCTCTGGACGCCGGCGATCGCCCACACCGCCTCCTCGCGGGCGAAGAACGTCTCGAGCACGAGGAAGTCGGCTCCGCCCGCGGCGAGCGCGCTCGCCTGCTCGGCGTAGGCGGCGACGGCGAGCTCCTCGGTCAGCGGCCCGAACGGGTCAGGCAGCTGCCCGGTCGGCCCCATCGAGCCGCCGACGAGCCGCGACTCGCCGACCGCCTCGCGCGCGACCTCGGCGGCGCGGCGGTTGAGCTCCGGGGCCCGACCGGCGAGCGGGCCGTCCTCGAGCCGCAGCGCGCTCGCCCCGAACGAACAGCTGAGCACGATGTCCGAGCCGGCCTCGGCGAAGCGGCGATGGAGCTCGGCCACCCGCTCGGGAGCGTCGAACACCCACTCCTCGGGGGCGACGCCGGCGGCAATGCCCATGTCCTGGTAGTTGGTGCCGGTGGCGCCGTCGGCGATCAGCACACGGTTCTCGGCGAGGGCGTCGGAGAAGCGACTCACCCGCGGCAGGCTAGCTGAGCGACGGCGTCCGCCTCAGGCTGCGACGCGGCCGGCGACCGACCGCAGCGCGGGCAGCAGCTCGCGCTCGGCCCACGCGATGAATCTTGGCTGGCTCTCGTCGCCGACCTGCACGAGCGCGATCTCGTCGAAGCCGGCGTCGATGAACGCCGTGATCTTCTCCACGTGCTCCTCGACATCGGGCCCGCACGGGAGGCTGTCGGCCACCTGCTCGGGCGTCACGAACTGGGTCGCGGCCTCGAAGCCCTCGGGGTTGGGCAGGTCGGCGTTGACCTTCCAGCCGAGCCCGAACCAGCGGAACTGCTCGTAGGCGCGCTCGACCGCGGCGTCGCGGTCCTCGTCGTAGGCGATGGCGATCTGACCCGCCCGGGGCTTGCCGGCACCGCCGGCCTCGTCGAACATCGCGCCGAGCTCCTCGCGGGGCTCGACGGCGACCATCAGATCGCCCTTGCGGCCGGCGAGGCTGCACGAGTCCGGACCGGACACGGCGATGCCGATCGGCACGCGCACGTCGGGACGGTCCCAGAGCCGAGCGGTCTCGACATCGAAGTAGCGACCGCGATAGTTGAACGTCCCCTCCGCGTCGAACAGGCCGGCGATCACCTCGACGGCCTCGGAGAGCATCTCGTGGCGCACGCCGACCGACGGCCAGCCGTGGCCGGCGATGTGCTCGTTGAGGTTCTCGCCGCCGCCGAGCCCGAGCCGGAAGCGATTGTTCGACAGAATCTGAACCGTGGCCGCCTTCTGCGCGACGACCGCCGGGTGATAGCGCAGGATCGGGCAGGTGACATAGGTCATGAGCGGGATCCGCTCGGTGGCCTGCGCGGCCGCCCCGAGGATCGACCATGCGTAGCCGGAGTGACCCTGGGTGTCGAGCAGGGCTGGTAGTGGCGTGCGGCTACCCGATGGCGATGGCGACGAATCCCGGCACACGGCGGTAGCGTTCTGAGGCGTGGAGCTGTGTCTGATGATCGAAGGGCAGGAGGGAGTGGGCTGGGCGGAGTGGGTCGCGCTCGCGCGCGCATGCGAGGAACACGGGGTCGACACGCTGTTCCGCTCCGACCACTACATGAACCTCGACGGGCAGCATCCCGAGCGTGGTGCGCTCGACGCCTGGGCGACGCTGAGCGCGCTCGCGGCGGTGACCACGACGCTGCGCCTCGGCACGATGGTCTCCCCCGCGAGCTTCCGTCATCCCTCGGTGCTGGCCAAGATGGTGACGACGGCCGACCACGTCTCCGGGGGGCGCGTCGAGCTCGGCCTCGGCGCCGGCTGGCACGAGCGCGAGCACGCCGCTTACGGCTTCCCGTTCGCCGCGACGCGGACGCGGATGGATGTGCTCGAGGAGCAGCTCGAGATCGTGCACGGCACCTGGGGCCCGGGACCGTTCAGCTTCCACGGCGCCCACTACACCCTTGACGCCCTCGTGGCCGAGCCGGGGCCTGTGCAGAAGCCGCGCCCGCCGCTCATCATCGGCGGCACCGCGGGACCCCGGAGCGCCTCGCTCGCCGCGCGCTTCGCCGACGAATACAACACCGTGTTTCCCTCCCCCGCGCAGGTGCGGGAGCGCCGCGACCGGGTGCAGGACGCGTGCGCACGCGCTGGCCGCGAGCCGCTGCGCTTCTCGGTCATGACCTGCGTCATCGTCGGGCGCGACGCGACCGAGCTCGCGCGGCGCACGGACGCCGTCGCCGCGCGCATCGGCAGCACGGGCGCCGAGTTGCGCCGCGACCCTCCGCCGGGCTGGATCCTCGGCACCGTGCCGGAGGTGGCAGAGCAGCTGTCGGCTCTCGGCGACGCCGGGGCCGAGCGGGTCATGTGCCAGCACCTCGATCACGGCGATCTCGATGCCGTCGCGGTCATCGGCCGCGAGCTCGCTCCGCTCGTCGCCTGAGCGCACCGGTCCGCCGTCTCCCCGAAGGCCAACCGGCTGCCCGGTCGCATCACGACCGGGCTTGCATTGCATTGCCTAAGCTTATTAGGTATAATCCTAACTACAGTAGGCACTGCAAACGGAGGAAGCACCATGAAGACCACCCCAGTCACCGACAACATCACCCAGCTCAACCGGCTTCGGTTCGTCAATGCCTTCCTCGTCCGCGAGGACGACGGCTTCACCCTGACCGACACGACCCTCGGCGGCGGCGCCGACGGACTGCTCGAGGGCGCCCGCCGGGCCGGCGCGCCGATCCGGCGGATCGCCCTCACGCACGGGCACGCCGACCACGCGGGGTCGCTCGACGCGCTCAAGGAGCGTCTCGGCAGCGAGGTCGAGGTCCTGATTCCCGAGCTCGACGACCGCATCCTCGCCGGCGAGCACGTCGTCGACGGGAAGCTCGCGGGCAGCTGGAAGACGGTCAGCACTCGGGCCGATGTCCGCCTCAGCGCGGGCGACCGCGTCGGCAGCCTCGAGGTCGTCGCCGCCCCGGGCCACACGCCGGGCCACGTCGCCTATCTCGACACCCGCGACCGCACCCTGATCGCCGGCGACTGCTTCACGACGATCGGCGACGTCGCCGTCTCGAGCCATTTCTTCTGGCGCTTCCCGCTCGCCACGATGGGCACGAACGACCGCGCGACGGACCTCACCTCGGCCCGGACGCTACGGGCGCTGGACCCCGCGATCCTCGCCGTCGGCCACGGCAACGCGGTCCGGAGCCCGGCGAGCGGGATGGACCGGGCGATCGCCCGCGCCGAGCGCGCGGCCGGCTGATGCCCCGAGCGGGTCTCGATACCGAGGCGGTGGTGGCGGCGGCGGCCGAGATGGCCGACGCCGCCGGCCTCGACAGCCTGCGCCTCGGCGAGCTCGCGCGCTCGCTCGGGGTGCGGACGCCGTCGCTGTACGCCCACGTCGGCGGTCTTGACGACCTCCGCCGCCGTCTCGCCGCCCGCGGCGCCGCCGAACTCTACGAGCGCATCGCGGCGGCGGCCGTGGGGCGAGCGGGCGGCGACGCCCTGCACGCTGTCGCCGACGCCTACCGTGACTACGCCATCGAGCACCCCGGTCTCTACGCCGCCCTGCAGCGCGGCGACGACATCGCCGAGGTACCCGAGGGCGAGCGGCTCGTCACGCTCGTCATCGCGGTTCTCACCGGGTACGGCTTCTCGGGGGACCGCGCCGTGCACGCCGCCCGCGTGGTGCGCGCCGCGCTGCACGGGTTCGTCACGCTCGAGACCGGCGGCGGCTTCGGGATCCCGCTCGCGCTCGACGAGAGCTACGCCCTGCTCCTCGCCGTGCTCGATGCCGGGCTCGGAGCCGCCGGTCCGCTGGCGTAACGTTCGCGGCAGCAAGATGGCGACCTACGCGAACATCGAGCACGACGGGGTCGAGGATGTCGTCGCCATCGAGGAGCCCCTGGAGATCCGCGTCGACGGTGAACCGCTCGCGGTGACGATGCGCACGCCGGGTCACGACGAGGAGCTCGCCCTCGGCTTCCTCTACTCCGAGGGCCTGATCGACGGGATCCGGCCGGCCGGCCTCACCGAGGACCTCGCCAACAACACGATCGAGGTCGGCGGGCCGCTCGTCAGCGAGCCGAGCCGGCGCCGGTTCTACACCACGTCGTCGTGCGGGGTGTGCGGCAAGGGCGCCCTCGAGGAGGTCGCGGTCCAGAGCGCTCCGCTTCCCGGCGGCCCGCGCGTGCCCCGGGCGCTGCTCGCCTCGCTCCCGGACGGGCTCGACCAACCGACGTTTCGCAGCACCGGCGGGCTGCACGCGACCGGGCTGTTCGACCCCGACGGCCGGCTGCTGCTCAGCCGCGAGGACGTCGGCCGCCACAACGCGATGGATAAGGTGATCGGCCGCGCGCTGCTCGACGGGCTGATCCCGCTCGGAGAGCGGGTCCTGTGCGTCAGCGGGCGGCTGTCCTTCGAGCTCGTGCAGAAGGCCGCGGTGGCCGGCGCGCCGATCCTCGTCGCCGTCGGCGCACCGAGCTCGCTCGCCATCGAGCTCGCCGACGATCGCGGAATGACGCTGTGCGGCTTCGCTCGCGGCGATCGGATCAATGTCTACAGCCACCCGCAACGGGTGGACGGATAGCCCCGGGTCGGGCGCGGTGGGAGCCGGCCCGCTCAGCCCGCGACGAGATCGACCAGCGCCGCGAGCTCCTCCTCGGAGCTCCACGCGCCAACCGAGGCGCGGACGAGTCCGGCCGCCGGGATGCTGCGCACGACGAAGCCGTGCTCGGCGAGCCGGGCGACCTCGGCCTCGGCATCCTCGACCGCCCACGAGACGAGGGTCGAACGGGCCCGCGGGGCGACGTCGAGGCCCCGCTCACTGAGGTCGTCGGCGAGCTGCGCCGCGAGCGTCGCCGCCCGCTCGTGGACCCACTCCCAGCTTGCCTGCGCGAACACCTGCATCGAGGCGAGCGCCCAGGTGCTGCGGACACCCGCCGGGAAGCCGTGGTCGAGGCGAGCGGCGCCGGCCGCGGGCTCGAACGCAAGCGGCTCGTGAGGATCGGCGAGCGACCCGTAGCCGGGCCAGGGGACGAGCAGCTCCTCGAGTCGCTCGGGGCGCACGTACAGACAGCCGCTGCCCTCGGGCCCGCACATCCACTTCTGCCCCGACGCGGCGTAGAAGTCGCAGCCGAGCGCCTGCACGTCGACGGGGACCGCGCCGATTCCCTGCGCCGCATCGAGCAGCACCGGCACGTCACTCGCGGCCAGCGCCGCGGCATCGACGATCTTGCCGCCGACCCACGACACATGCGAGCACGCGACCAACCGGGTCGAGGCGGTGACCTCTCCGGCGATCTCGGCGAAGGGCACGACACGGACGGTGATTCCGTGCCGCTTGCGAGCGCGCCCGAGCGGCGCGAGCAGGCCCGGATGCTCCTCGTCGGTCGTGAGCACCTCGTCGCCGGCCCGCAGATCGAGTCCGGCGATCACGGTGTTGACACCGTCGGTCGTCGACCCGGTCAGCGCGACCGCGTCCGGGGCGCAGCCGAGCACGCCGGCATAGCCTTCGCGCGCCTGGCGCGCGAGGTCCATGACGCCCTCGAAGTAGGTCTTGCCGCAGCGCCCGCCCGTCGCCTCGAGCTCGACGCGGCGCTGCACGGCCCCGGCGGTCGCCCGGGGCACGGGGCCCTCGGTGCCGGCGTTGAGGTAATGCAGCCGATCGAGGACGGGGAACTGGCTGCGGAACGCGCTGGCGTCGGTCATCGGCTGCTCGGCAGCCTAGCGGGCTGGATTCGCGGGTCGCGGCA
The DNA here is from genome assembly GCA_963752905.1 of uncultured Solirubrobacterales bacterium. Classification (GTDB taxonomy): domain Bacteria; phylum Actinomycetota; class Thermoleophilia; order Solirubrobacterales; family Solirubrobacteraceae; genus Palsa-465. The sequence continues at coordinate 296,857 of CAVWAC010000001.1, read as the reverse complement.
TGGGTAGATTTGGCGCATGTGTTTCGCCTTCGATGCCCGACCCCCTGAGCTGCCGGCCGAGCTGCGGCTGTCCCCGATCGCCGGGGGCGCCGGCGCCGAGCTGCTCGAGCTGCACAGCGCCGACGGGACGCGGTTCTCAGCCGCGCTCGCCGGGAGCTCTGCCGGCGCCGCCAGGACCGGAGTCGTGATCCTCCCCGACGTCCGCGGCCTCTATCCGTTTTACGTGGAGCTCACCGAGCGCTTCGCCGAGGCGGGCCACCCCGCGATCACGATCGATTACTTCGGCCGGACCGCGGGCCTCGGCCCGCGTGGGGAGGACTTCGAGTACGCGCCGCACGTCGGGCAGCTCAAAGTACCGCAGGTCCAGGCCGACGCCGGGGCGGCGATCGCGGCGCTGCGCGAGCGGACCGGCTGCGACCGGGTCGCCTCGGTCGGCTTCTGCCTGGGCGGCTTCGAGTCCTTTCTCGCTGCGACCAGCGAACGGCTCGACCTCGACCGGGCCGTCGGCTTCTACGGGATCCTCAACGGCGAGCGCTTCGGCGTCGAGGGACCGATCGAGCGCGCGGCGGCGACGCGCTGTCCGGTGCTCGGGCTGTTCGGCGGCGAGGATCAGGCGATCCCCGTCGAGCAGGTCGAGGCCTACGACCGGGCGCTGAGCGAGGCTGGGGTCGAGCACGAGATCCACGTCTATCCCGGCGCGCCCCACTCGTTCTTCGACCGGCGCGCCGACGAACACGCCGAGGCAGCCGCGGACGCCTGGCGGCGGATGCTCGGCTTCCTGGGTTCTGAGACGGCGCGTTAACCGACCGCGAGACCGGCGCGCCGACACTGCGTGGCCACCGCCGTGGCAGTCGCGCCGGTGATCCCGCCGGGCTTGTTGACGCCGGAGCACAGCGCCTTTGCCTTCGCCCCGCACTCGTAGAACTCCTGACCCCCGGTCGAGTACGGCAGGTAGACGTGCACGCAGCCGTTGCCGCTCGACTGCGAGGAGGTGGCAAGCGCGACGATCACCACGACGGCGAGCACCGCGACCGTGGTGAGCACGCCGCCGAGCATCCAGCGCTCGCGGCGGGAGAACCGGTACCCCGTGGAGACCGTCTGAGCGTGTCCGGGCGGAAGGATCAGCACGCCGCCGCAGTGTACGGCGGCTACTGCTCGCCGTCCGTGTGCTCCTCCTCGAGCTCACGCTTGAGCACCTTGCCGGTCGGATTGCGCGGCAACTCGTCGACGAACACGACCTCACGCGGGACCTTGTAGTTGGCGAGGTTGTCCTTGACGTAGCCCTTGACCTCGTCCTCGCTCAGCTCGCCGCCGTTGCGGACCACGACGAACGCCTTGAGGCGCTGACCGAACTTCTCGTCCTCGACGCCGATGGCGGCGGCCTCGGTGATCTTTTCGTGGCCGGCGAGCAGCTCCTCGATCTCGGCCGGGAACACGTTCTCGCCCCCGGAGACGATCATCTCGTCGTCACGGCCGTCAATGAACAGACGGTCGCTCTCGTCGAAGTGCCCGACATCGCCGGAGGACATCAGCCCCTGGAGCGAGTCCTTGTCGCCGCCGCCGGTGTAGCCCTCGAACTGAGAGAAGTTGCCGACGAAGATCCGGCCGGTCTCACCCTTGGGGACCTCGTTGCCGTGCTCGTCGAAGATCTTCACCACCGAGCCGCGCACGACCTTGCCGACGGAGGAGGCGTCGGTCTCGAGGTCCTCCGGCGTCGCGATCGTCGCGTAGGCAACCTCGGTCGAGCCGTACAGGTTGTAGACGACCGGCCCGAACGCCGTCATCGCTCGCTTGGCGAGGTCGACGCCGAGGGCCGAGCCGGACACGAAGATGATCCTCAGGTCTTCGAGCGAGCGCTCGGCGATCGCGTCATGGCCGAGGTCGACCATGCGCTGGAGCATGACCGGCACGACGACCATCGCCGTGGCTCGGTGCTCCTTGAGGCTGTCGAGCGTCACCTCGGGGTCGAAGCGGCGGCGGATGACGAGCGTCGAACCGAGCCCGATGCCGACGATCGCCTGCATGAAGCCGAGGGCGTGAAACATCGGCACGGGGAGCTCGGTGACCTCACGGGCCTTGAACGGGACCTTGCTCAGCAGTCCGCCGATCAGCGCCAGCGACTTCGGCTGTCCGCGCGGGGCGCCTTTGGGCGTGCCCGTCGTCCCGCTGGTCAGGATCGTGATCCGCGCCGAGGTCCTCGGCTTGGGCGGGGCGCTGTCATCGGCGTCGGCGATCAGCCCCTCGAGCGTGCCCTCGCCGTCGTCATCGTCGTCGGTCCAGGCCCGGAAGCGTCCTCGCGGCGGCTCGATGTCGGCGAGCATCTCCGCGTACTCGTCGTCGAAGACGAGGAGATCGGTGCCCTCACGGCCGGCGACCTCGCGGATCTGCGGGCCGGCGAAGGAGGTGTTGAGGAGGATGATGCGCGCGCCGCACTTGGCACCGGCGAATACCGCCTCGAGAAAGCCGCGATGGTTGCGCGCGAGGATCGCGACGCCCTCGCCGGGTTCGAGGCCCCGTTCACGCCACGCGTTGGCGAGTGCGTTGGAGCGGCGATCGAGCTCGCGGTAGCTGAGCTCGCCGCGCTCGTCGATGACCGCGAGGCGGTCGCCGTGACGCATCCCGCCGATGGCGATCGCTCCGCCGAGCATGCCGTAGCGTTCGAGCGCGAGCAGCATCCGCGCAGTCCGGTGCGGCAGCTCGGGGCCGACCATCCCGCTGCGGAGGCAGAGCGCCGCAAAATACGCCTCGTCGCCGAACCGCTCGACGAGCTTCAGCGCGCCGCCGAGCAGTGCCTTCGGGTCGCTGAGCGCTTCGCTCACCAGCGCCCTGGGATCTAGATCGACGATGGGTTCTCCTCGGCTTGGGCGGGACCTCCGCGTTCCCGCGACGCCCTGACCTTACCCGTTTCACTGCTCCACATCACGGGGTAGCAATAGGGCTCACGATGGTCGGGGAACTCATCACCTTGCCGGTTCGAATCGGCCTGCGCGCAGCGAGCCTCGCCGTACGTGGTTCGCTGCAGGCGACCGAGCAGGCGCTCGCCCTCGCCGGCCAGGTGGCGAAGCTGGTGACGCCGCACGAACAGTCCGCTCCGGCGCAGCCGCACCGACGGCCGGCCGAGAGCCGGGCAGCCGAGCCCGCATCTGCCGCGCCCGAACCCGCACCCGCCGCTCCCGAGCGCCCGCCAGCCGCGCCCCCGATCATCGTCGAGGCCGAGGCCGAGTGGGAACCCACGCCGGTGCCGCCGACCCACGTGTCCGAGGAGCCCGAGCTCGTCGAGTCGTTCGCCGAGCCGGGCGGCGAGGACGGCGCCGGCGCCGTGCAGCTCTACGAGGCGACCCATCGCCGGCGCGAGACCGTGCTGAGCGCCGTCGAACGCGCGCTTCGCATTCGCACCGCTGGGTCTGCCGGCGACTGACGACAGACAACAAAGGAGCAGTGACCAGTGGCGAAGGACAAGACGCAGAACGAGCGTGACCGCAAGCTGACCGAGTGGCTCGGCGAGGCCTACGCCAAGGAGGCCGAGCTCGAGGCCGACCTCACCGCGCACATCGCGCTTACCGAGAAGCCGGCCTACAAGAAGCGCCTGCGGGAGCACCTCACCGAAACGCGCGCTCACAAGCGCCGGGTGGCCGCCCGGATCAAGCAGCTCGGCGGCACGGCGACGACCGCCCCGAGCATCCCCGTCGTCCCCAACCTCGTCGGCGAGGCGGCCGGCAAGGCGGTGGCCGCGGTCAAGGGCCAGGTCGGCACGGTCCGCGCCGCGGTGACCGACCAGACCGGGACCCACCTGCGCAACGCCCAGGAGGAGCTCCGCGAGGAGCACGTCGAGATCGCCCTCTACACGCGCATCGAGACGCTCGCCACCGCGGTCGGGGACAGCGACACCGCGCAGCTCGCCCGTGCGATTCGCCGCGACGAGGAGCGGATGGCCCGCTTCCTCGACGCCGAGCTCAAGCGGCTCGTCAAGGACGTCGTGCGGGCCGAGATCCCGCGCGACCAGCGCGCGACCCCGGCGCGGCGGCGGACGGCGAGCGGCCGCGGCTCGACCCGGACGACGCGGTCACGCTCGACGACGAGCCGCCGCCGGGCGACCGCGGGCGCGAGCAGCTAAGGCGCCGGCCGGACCGAGGACATCAGGCGGACCGCCGGGCGGGAACCGGGCGACCGGTGAGCCGACCGACGAGCAGGTCCACGGATCGCTCGAGCTGGGTCAGCGTCGCCTCGTCGACGCGGGTGACTCCGACCCTGTGGTTGAGCCATTGGTTGACCTCGCGGTGACTCGTGCGATCCCGCCGGGTGAGCTCGGAGACCAGCCGGTGGCGCTCGGCGCGGAGCATCGCTCGCCGTTCGAACGCGGGCATCTCCTCGACCGGTGCCGGGGCCGCCGACACGGTGGGCCCCGACGCCGGCGGCCAGGCCGCGCGGTCGGGCGCGGCCGGCGCGGGGCCGAACAGCGTCATCTGCGGGGCGACGTCCGCACTGAGGGGGACGAAGGTTGGCTCCTCGCTGCGCTCGCTCTGCCGGCGCTCGGCCTGCTCCTCGAAGCTCGCCTCGGCTTCCCCGGCCGGCCGCAGGATGTGTCGGAGCTCCTGCTCGACCGAGGCCGCGTGGTCGCGCAGGACCGTGTCGGCGGGGATGTAGAGCCAGCTCGTGTCGACCGGTCGGCCGGGGATCGTGCGCACGAAGCGGCCGACGATCTGGCGGAAGATGAGCGGCGTCTTGGCCGCGGTCGCGTACACGCCCACGCGCAGGCGCGGGATATCGACCCCCTCGGAGACCATGTTGACGGCCACGATCCAGCGCTCGCGCGAGTGCGTGAAGGCGGCGAGCTTCTCCGCTGCGCGCGCCTCTTGATGCAGGACGACGACCGGGGTGCGCCCGGTCGCCTCACGCAGGAGCTGGGCGATCCGCCGCGCGTGGCTCGAGTCGGCGGCGATGACGAGACCGCCGGCGTCGCGATGACCGTCGACGCGGAGCGCCTGCAGCCGCGCATCGGCCTCCTTGAGGATCCGCGGGAGGCCGTCGGGCAACTCGGTCGAGATCGCCGTGCGGTAGCGCCGGCTCGCCTCCCGCGTCGAGAGCACCGTCTCGAAGCTCGACTCGATGATGTCGTCACCGCTGCGCCAGGACAGCGTCCCGTCGTAGGCGACAAAGCACACCGGCCGGCAGATGCCGTCGCGGACGGCATCGGCGTAGGTGTAGGAGACGTCGGGCTCGGCGAGGCCCTGGGCGTCGTAGCGCACGCCGGGGATTGGGGTGGCGTCGGACCGAAACGGCGTGCCGGACAGCAGCAGCCAGCGGGAGGCGCCGCGGAACGCGCGGCTGAAGCTCTCGCCCCAGGCGAGCTCCTCGCCGAGGTGGTGGGCCTCGTCGGCGATGACGAGCGTCCGCCCGGGAGCGCTCGCCCAGCGCACCGGCGCCTTGGCGATCCGGGCGTAGGTGACCGAGACGCCGTGGAAGCCACGCGGCGGTCGCGGCGAATCGGCGTCCGGCGCGAGGTTGAGCCCGAGCTGATTCGCCGCCCGCGCCCACTGACGGGTGAGCGGGCCGGTCGGACAGGCGACGACGACGGCGTCGACGGTCCCATCGGAGAGCTCGCGCCGGGCGAGCTCGAGCGACGGGCGCGTCTTGCCCGCCCCGGGCGCAGCCGAGAGAAGGAACGGCCCGGTCGTCCAGCTCGCCATCTCGGCGAGCGCATGCTCCTGCCACTCACGCAGGGAGTGGGCGGCCGCGGTAGCGGTGTGGCGGACGGCAGACATCGGGCCGGGCATGGTGCCGAACGGACCGGACGGCGCACGAGAACACCCGGACTTGCGGGGCCTGGCAGGGTTACGGGTAGTCCTGCGAGAGAGAATCTCCCATGACGATGCCGAGTGCCAACCCAGCGAACGAGCTCCGGTCCTCCGCGAGCGACGGTGGGGAACCCCGCGGACCCGGCGGCGGGGGCCCCGTCAGCCGCCGTCAGATCATCGTCGGGGCGGTGTTCATCGTCGCCGCCATCGGCGGCCTGTACTTCCTCGTTCCGAAGCTCGCGGGCCTCAACCAGACCTGGGGGCGGCTGCGCCATGGCGACGCGCTGTGGCTGGCCCTCGGGGCGGGTCTCGAGTGCTTCTCGATCGCCGGCTACATCGTGCTCTTCCGCACCGTGTTCGGCCGCGGCCTGCCCCGGCTCGACTGGTGGGCGAGCATCGAGATCCCGCTGGCCGGGATCGCGGCGATCCGCCTGCTCGCCGCGGCGGGGATGGGTGGCGTCGCCGTCACCGCATGGGCGCTGTACAAGGCGGGGATGTCGACGCGCACGATCGCCTGCCGGATGGTGGCCAGCTACGTCGTCCAGTACGCCGTCTATCTGCTCGCCCTGCTCATCTGCGGCCTCGGGCTCTGGTACGGGGTGTTCTCGGGCAAGGCGCCGTTCGCGCTCACCGTCATCCCGGCGATCCTCTCGGCGGCGGTGATCGTGCTCGTGGCCAGCCTGGCACTCGTGCCCGCCGACTTCGAGCGCCGGCTCGATCGGCTCGCCACCCGCAGCGGACGCGTGGGGCGGCTCGCCGCCCGGCTCGCCACGGCCCCCGCCACCGTCGGCAGCGGCGTGCGGACGGCGATCGAGCTCACCCGCGAGAAGCGCTGGGGCCTGCTCGGCGCGCTCGCCTACTGGGGCTTCGACATCGCCGTGCTCGGGGTGAGCTTCCGCGCCTTCGGGACGATCGTGCCGCTCGCCGTGCTCATCATGGGCTACTTCCTCGGGACGCTCGGCAGCCTGCTGCCGCTGCCCGGCGGGATCGGAGGGGTCGAGGGCGGCATGATCGGAGCGTTCGTCGCCTTCGGCGTGCCCGGCGGACAGGCCGTCGTTGCCGTGCTCGCCTACCGGGCGATCTCGTTCTGGTTGCCGACGCTGCCGGGCATCGCCGGGTACTTCGCCCTGCGCAAGAAGGTGCGCACCTGGGAGCAGGAGGACGAGATCGAGGCCGAGGTGTCCGCCGGAGCTGTCCCCAACGCCGACGCTCGCTCGTCCACCGGGCGACTGCAACCTCGATGAAGGGAGTCGGCACATGAAGTACGCGCTGTTGATCTACCTCAAGCCCGGAGCCTGGGAGGAGCTCAGCCCGGCTGAGCAGGAGTCGGCCCACGGCGAGTACATGACGATCGCTCGTGAGGCCGCGACCGTCGGCGGCGAGCAGCTGCAGGGCATCGACACCGCGACGACGGTGCGCGTCGCCGACGGGCAGACGCTCATCACCGACGGGCCGTTTGCCGACACCAAGGAGGTCTTCGGCGGGTTCTACCTGCTCGAGGCCGACACGCTCGATGCCGCGCTCGCGACCGCCGCGCGGATTCCCGCCGCCCGGATGGGCGGCTCGGTCGAGGTCCGCCCGATCGTCGCGATGTAGCCGGCCCCGGACCAGGTCCCGGGCCCGTCCGCCCGGGACCGTCACCGGCGTTCTCAGGTGAGCGTGACCGGGACCGCGGTGTAGCCGTGGAGCGAGTTGCCGCCGCGGGGAACCGGGTCGCCGGCGAGCGCGATCGACGGGAAGCGCTGGAGCAGGCGGGGGAGCATGACCTGCGCCTCGAGCCGAGCGAGCGCGGCCCCGAGGCAGTGATGGATCCCCGCGCCGAAGGACAGCACCGGCGCCTCGTGGCGACGGAGGTCGAGCGCATCGGGCGCGGTGAACACGGCCGGGTCGCGGTTGGCGGCTCCGAGCACGGTGATCACCCGCTGGCCGGCCTGGACCGTCGTCGCCCCCACCGTCATGTCCTCGGGCGCGGACCGGCCATAGATCATCTGCACCGGGCTGTCGTAGCGCAGGAGCTCCTCGGCGCCGGACTTGGCCACGGTCGAGTCCTCGCGCAGACGCGCGGCCTCCGCGGGATGGGCGAGCAGCGCGAGCAGTCCATTGGCCAGCAGCCCGGTCGTCGTCTCGAACCCGGCCGCGAGGATCAGCGCGGCCATCGTCACGAGCTCGTGCTCGCTGAGGCGGGCCTCCTCGTCCTCGGCAGCAACGAGCGCCGAGATGAGATCGTCGCGCGGGGCGGCGCGCCGCTCCTGCGCGAGCGCGCCCAGGTAGTCGCGGATCTCCAGGGCGGCCGCGTCGGCGCGGTCGACCGACGGAGGGCTGAGGATCTCGAGGACCATCGACCAGTCGTGGACGAGCTGCTGGAACTTCGCCCGGTCGGCCGGAGGGATGCCGAGCAGCTCGCCGATGACTGTGACCGGGAACGGGAAGGCGATCGCGTCGACGAAGTCGACCTCGCCGTCGCGCTCGCCAAGCCCGTCAAGCAACTCGTCGGCGATCGCCGAGACCGCGCCGGAGAGCCCGGCCACCCGGCGCGCGGTGAACGCGCCGGCCACGATCCTCCGCAGGCGGGTGTGGTCGGGCGGGTTGATCATCAGCAGGCTGTTGAACATCGACTCCAGCCCGGGGCGCTCCTGCCAGTTCTTATAACCGGCCCCGACGAGCAGCCGGGCGGGGTTCTTGCGCAGGCGGTTGTCACGCAACAGCGCCGAACAGGGCCGATAGCCGGTGACGACGAGCGCGCCGTCGGGGGCCGTGACGGAGTCCCCGAGCGTGCGCAGCCGCGCGTAGATCGGGTACGGGTTCGCCTGCCCGTCGGGCGCGGCGAGCTCGGCCAGCAGCTCGCCGACCGTGCCTGCGGCTCTGCTCGAGGTGTCCATCCCTGAGATAGCCTCGCACGATGCGCACTTCGGCGCCGGGCGGGGGGCGCGATCAAGGGCTGCTGGCCCGCACACCGCCGGTCGCACTCGTCATCGGCGGCATCGCTTCGGTCCAGTTCGGCTCGGCGATCGCGGCAACGCTGTTCAAGACGATCGGTCCCGGCGGGGCCGTGTTGTTGCGGCTCGTGTCGGCAAGTGTCGTGCTCATGCTCGTCTGGAGGCCGTCCGTGCGCGGCCGCACGCGCCGGGAGTATCTCCTCGCCATCGCATTCGGCGTGGTGCTCGCGGGGATGAACCTGAGCTTCTACACCGCGCTGCATCGCATCCCGCTCGGCATCGCCGTCACGTTCGAGTTCATCGGCCCACTCGCCGTCGCGGTGAGCGGCTCGCGGCGGGCGATCGACGGGCTGTGGGTGCTCCTCGCCGCCGCCGGAATCGTCGCGATGTCCCGCGGCAGCACCCATGGACTCGACGTTCTCGGCGTGTTCTTCGCCCTCCTCGCGGGCGCCTTCTGGGCCGGCTACATCCTGCTCAACGCCCGGATCGGGCGGGCCTTCGAGGGCGGCGCGGGACTCGCCCTGGCCATGTGCGTCGCCTCGATCGTCGCGCTGCCGGCGGGCCTCATTCAGGGTGGCGTGAAGCTGCTTCGCCCGCATTCGCTGCTCGTCGGCTCGGCGGTGGGAATGCTGTCCTCGGCGATCCCCTACTCGCTCGAGCTCGAGGCTCTGCGGCGCATGGCCACCGCGGTGTTCGGTGTGCTCATGAGTCTCGAGCCGGCGATGGCCGCCCTCGCCGGCTGGCTGATCCTCGGCCAGAGCCTGAGCGCCCGTACCCTCGTCGGTATCGGCCTCGTCGTGGCCGCCTCGATCGGCGCGTCGCGGGAGAGCCGCAAGGCCCCGGTGGCGGTGTGAGCGCCCCCACCTCGGCCGCGCGCCTGATATGAACAGGCCATGGCCGAGGCCCTCGATGAGCTCGTCGTGCTCGATTTCTCACGCGTGCTCGCCGGACCGCTGGCCACGATGGTGCTCGCCGACTTCGGCGCCCGGGTGGTGAAGGTCGAGCGACCCGGCGCCGGCGACGACACGCGAGCGTGGGGGCCGCCGTACGCCGCCGATGGGCAGGCGACCTACTTCCAGTCGGTCAACCGCAACAAGCACAGCCTCGCCCTCGACCTCGGCAGCGAGGAGGGACTGGCCCGGACCCGCGAGCTGGCGGCCGAGGCCGATGTCGTCGTCGAGAACTTCCGGCCCGGCGTGATGGAGCGCCTCGGTCTCGGCTATGCCGACCTCGTCGCGATCAACCCGCGGCTCGTGTTCTGCTCGATCACCGGCTTCGGCAGCGACGGTGGCGCCGCGCTGCCGGGGTACGACCTGCTCGTCCAGGCCCTCGGCGGCCTGATGAGCATCACCGGCCCGCCGGGGGACGAGCCGCAGAAGGTCGGCGTCGCCCTCGTCGACGTGATCGCGGGGCTGTTCGCCTGCAACGGCATCCTCATCGCGCTCCGCCATCGCGAGCGCACCGGCCGTGGACAGCGGGTCGAGGTCGACCTCCTCTCGGCGCTCCTCGCCGCCCTCGTCAACCAGGGCTCGGCGTTCACCCAGGCCGGGGTCATCGGCCGGCGCATGGGCAACGCCCACCCGAGCATCGCCCCCTACGAGGTGTACGTCGCCCGCGACGGCGACATGGTGCTCGCCGTCGGCAACGACCGTCAGTTCGTCGCGCTGTGCGAGGTGCTCGGCCGGCCCGAGCTCGCGCAGGATCCGCGCTTTGCCACCAATCCGGAGCGCGTCGCCAACCGCGAGGCGCTGCGCGTGACGCTCGAGCAGGCGCTCGCCGTGGACGGCGTCGAGGCGTGGGTGACGGCGCTCACCGCCGCCGGCGTCCCGGCAGGCCGGGTCAACGACATCGGCGGCGCGTTTGCTCTGGCCGCCGAGCTCGGGCTCGAGCCGGTGGTCACCGTGGGCAAGGGCGAGGGGCGCGAGGTCCGCCTCACCCGCAACCCGATCCGGCTCTCGGAAACGCCGGCGAGCTACCGCCTCGCGCCCCCCGAGCTCGGGGCCGGCTGAGTCAGAGCTCGGCGCCGATTCCTACAGACGCAGGCGCAGGGCGAGGACTCGCTCGGCGGCTTGGAGCGAGGCCGAGCGGCTGAGGCGGCCGTGGCGGAGCGCGGACGCGAGGCCACCCAGCACAGCGGTCCCGGCCGAGGGATCGTCGGCCGCCGTGCCCGTGCAGATGATCAGGTCCGCGCCGGCCCGGGCCGCGAGCACGCCGCGGGCGGGCAGGCCTCCATAGGCGCGGAGCGCTCCGGCGGAGATCGCGTCGGTGATGGTGACGCCGCGGTAGCCGAGGCGGCCGCGCAGCTCGCCCTCCAGGACGGTGGGCGAGAGGCCGGCGGGCAGGTGGCGGTCGAGCGCCGGATACACCGCCCACGAGCTCATGACGAGCTTGACGCCAGCGGCAATCGCGCTGCGGTAGGGGTATTCGTCGACGCTCCGCAGCTGGGCGAGCGAGAGGCCGAGCGTCACCGGCTGCTCATCGGTGTTCTGAGCGGTGCCGGCGGCGCCGAGGCCCGGGAAGTGCTTCGCCGTCGCGGCCACGCCGATGCGCTGCTGCGCGGTGATGAAGGCGGCGCCGAGGCGGGCGACGGTACCCGGGTTGCTCGCGTAGGCGCGACCGTACTCGTCGATGAAGTTGCCCGGGCGGCGGAACACGTCGAGGACCGGCGCGAGGTTGACGTTGAGGCCGTCACCGTGCAGGTTGCGGCCCGCGCCCGTGCCGGCCTGGCCGGCGAGGCTCGCGGCGTTGGCGGCGTTGCCGATCTGCCGCTCGGAGAGCGTCGGGGCGCCCGGAAGCCGGCGCACCTGGCCGCCCTCCTGGTCGGTGAGGATGAGCAGCGGCGCGTGGATCGGGCTCGCGCGGTTGGCCCGCTGGAGGCTCGCGATCGCGCCCCGGATCTGACTGCCGCTCGCGATGTTGTCGCCGAACAGGATCACGCCCGCCGCCTCGCCAGCGCGGATCGCGCTCAGCAGCGAGGCCGGGGGCTGCAGACCGGAATAGGCGTAGATGATCCGCTGCCCGGCCAACTGGGCCGTCGAGAGCGAGGGGAGCGGATCCGCCGGCTTTGTCGGGCCGAGCGAAGCGCCGCCGGTGACGCTCGCTCCGACGCTCAGCACGGTGGCGACCAGACGGGGGAACAGGGTCAGACCGAGCACAGCCATCACCTCGTGTGTAGCGCATCGAGGGCGCGATGGTCCGCGAACGGACCTGACAGAGTTGAAATTCTCCGTCCCGGGCGCAACTCGAGCCGTCCGGCGGGGTCTTAGTACCCGATCCCTCGCTTCGCGTAGGCCTCGCTAGCGTGGTCGACCAGGTTCACGCGTCGACCAAGCAAGGGCCTCGTTCGACACCCACGATCCAGGAGGCGACGACCGAGAGATGCTTCACCGACTGAGAAGACTGCTGCCCCTGACCTGCCTGTGCGTCCTCGCCGTCGCGGCGGCGCCCGCCGCCGCCAGCGCCAAGCTCATGGTCGGCGTGAGCGATAACAACTTCTACATGTTCGGCGCGCCGCGATTCCAGAAGCTGCACGTGTCGACCGCTCGCGACATCGTCTTCTGGAACGCCGCGGTCACGAAGAACAAGACCGCCCTCAACACGGCCCGCACGTGGATCACCCTGGCCAAGGAGACCGGCGCCACCCCGCTCATCTCCTTCACCGGCAACGGCAACTACATCCCCACCGTTGCCCAGTACACCGCGGCGGTCAAGGCGTTCATCCGGGACTTCCCCTCGGTCAAGCTCTACACGGCCTGGAACGAGCCGGACTGGATCTACCACTCGCTGAGCCGCAACCCGCGACTCGCCGCCGCGTACTTCAACGCGCTCGTCAAGGCCTGCCGTGGCTGCACGATCGTCGCCGGCGACCTGTACCGGCCGGCCTCGGAGCTTGGCCCGTGGATCCGGGCCTACAAGGCCGGACTGCACTACCGGCCGGCGGCCTGGGCCCTGCATCCCTATGACGACATCCGCTCGCACACCACCAGCCAGATCCGGACGATGGAGGCCAACACCTCGGGCCCGATCTGGCTCGATGAGATCAGCGGCGTCGAGGTCCGCGGCCATTGGCAGTACCGCAACCAGGGGGTCGTGGCCGCCGGTCGCGACGAGAAGTTCCTGTTCAGCCTGCCCAAGCGCTTCCCCCGGATCGCGCGGATCTACCACTACCAATGGCAGGCCAGCCCCAAGACGCCGTGGGATTCGGCGCTGATCGGTCCGCTCGGCGCCCCGCGCCCCGCGTACTACACGTTCGTGGATGCTCTCCACGGCAAGCTGCCGTAGTCGACTTGGCGGTCCCAGCCATGCTCACTCGGCTGAGAAGACTGTTGCCCGTCGTCGCGCTGTGCGCGCTCGGCGTGGCCGCGTCGGCGCCGGCGGCGAGCGCGAAGCTCGTCGTCGGCGTCAGCGACAACAACTTCTACATGTTCGCCCAGCGCCAGTACCAGAAGCTGCATGTGCCGACGGTCCGGGATGGGGTGTCGTGGAACGTGGCGGTGATCAAGGACAAACGCCAGTTACAGGCGGTCCGCACCTACATCACGCTCGCCGAGCAGTCGCACGCCGCGCCGCTGATCTCCTTCGGCGGCAAGGGCAACTACATCCCCACCGTGGCTCAGTACACCGCGGCGGTCAAGGCGTTCATTCACGAGTTCCCCTCGGTCAAGCTGTACACCGCGTGGGATGAGCCCGACTGGATCTACCGCTCGCTGAGCCGCAACCCGCGACTCGCCGCCGCGTACTTCAACGCGCTCGTCAAGGTCTGTCACGGCTGCACGGTCGCGGCCGGCGACCTGCACCTGCCGGCCTCCTCACTCGGGAAGTGGATCCGCGCCTACAAGGCGGGTCTGCACTACCGGCCGGCGGCCTGGGCGCTCCACGACTATCTCGACATCCGCTCGCATTCGACCGGACAGCTGCGAGCGATGGAGGCCAACACCTCGGGCCCGATCTGGCTCGACGAGGTCGCAGGCGTCGTCAAGCGCGGCCATTGGACCTATCCGAACCAGTCGGTGGCGGCGCAGGGACGCGACGAGCAGTTCCTGTTCAGCCTGCCCAAGCGCTTCCACCGGATCACGCGGATCTACCACTACCAGTGGCAGGCGAGTGCGAAGGTGCCGTGGGACTCGGCGCTGCTCGGACCCCTGGGGGGACTGCGCCCGGCCTTCTATACGTTCGCCAAGGCCCTTCAGGGCAAGCTGCCGTAACCCCGCGGGGCGGCACCGAGCCGTCAGGCCGATGCTGAGCCGGGCACGGCCGCAGCCGCCCCGCGCTCAGGCGAACCGACCGTCGGCTCGCCGCGCACGAAGCGCGTCGAGTTGACGATCACGTGCAGCGTGGCGCAGACGGCCGAGGCCACACACCAGTAGCAGATCGCGTGAATGACCTCGAGCTCGAGGTAGGTGAGCACGGCCGAGGCGCTGATCGCCAGCACGGTGAAGAACATCCCCGCCGTGCGAGCGCGCTGGCCGGGCAGGCACGCGGTGACGAACAGCATCGTGTAGCCGAACAGGCCTAACACCGGTAGCGGGATGCCGCCGACATGGGCGTACTGCGAGTGCTGCACGACGACGCAGCCGCCCGAGGTGCCGCACAGCGGAGGGACGTGCTCGAGGTAGACGGTCGTGAGGTATGCGGCGATGAGGAAGCCGGTGAGGCTGAGCCCGCGGGAGAGCCAGGTCAGCCAGTCGGTATGCACGATGCGCGACCAGCTCACCTCGGTGCCGAGCAGGCGGGACATCCGGTTCTGCGCGCTGAGCGTCATACCTGAGATCACCATCGTCGCCCACGCGCCGGCTCACATCCGCGCATCCCCGCCCCGCCGTTGCGGGGAAATACGGATGCCGGCCCGAGCTTCTGTGAGCTTTGCGCAGCTCTGGACGCCGGGCGCCTTGACTTCGCTGCGGACGCGAGAAACGATGGCCCGCGAGGGCAACGAGGACGGACCAGGGGTTCGACGGAATGTGGGTGGGAAGTCCGAAATCACGGGCGCGACGCGGCGCACCGATCCGGGCGCGCCTGGCCCCGGCCGGGTGGGCGCTCCTCGCCGCCTTCCTCGTCTGGCTCGCCTGGTGGTTCGCCGTGCGGACGAACGATCCGCCGGCCGAGGTCCACAGCCTCGGCATCGTCGCCCGGGTACTCGGCGGCGGCCCGCAGGCCGGTCGCAACCTGCCGGCGGCGGGCGCGTGCGCCGCATGCGTGAATGGGTCTGACCTGATCCGCTACGAGCCCGGCGACGGTCTCCGCGTCGACATGGTGATCAGCGTCCACCCGCATCTGTTCCCGTGGGTGTACACGCCCTGCGGCATGGCGACCGTCGACATGGTCATCTCCGGCACGCGCGGCTTCTGGGAGCAGCACGACCGGCTGAGGCCCGGCGGAGCGCGTGACCCCCACAAGGTGGTGACCCAGATCGCGGTCGGCTGGGACCCGGCCACGACGATCACGGCGCCCACCGATGTGCCGGTCCCGGCGAACCAGCTCCACTCGCCGGCCCGGACGGGACTCGTCCCCGACGACCCGCAGGCCGCGCTGCATCCTGGGCTCTACACCGACACCGACATCGCCGATCCGACCGGATCGGTTCCGTTCCCCGCGACGCACCCGCTCGGGTTGCGCACCCAGATCATCAACTGGGGCGATCTCCACAACGCCGCCGAGAGCCCGCTCCATCTGCACTTCACCGCCAACTGGCTGCGTCCGCGCGGCTGGGGCAGCTGCTATGTGCTCGTGCCGAGCTTCCTCGGGAACGGCTCCTTCCAGGGCACGCAGAACGCGCTCGACGCGCTCATCCAGGCGCACCTGCGCGGCACGCGCCAGGTTCGGCTCGAATCCGAAGCCCAGCCGCCGAGCTACGGCCGGGTCGCGCTGGTGACGACCGGGTCGGTGTCGCTCGCCGACACGATGCCGCCGCCAGTCAACTTCGAGGCGTCCGGCTACGGCACCCGCGGCAGCGAGCTCCAGCGCATCAACGGCTTCGTGACCGGAAACGCCGCGCGCCTCGCGCCGGTCTGGAGCTGCGTGCCGTCGGACAACCTCTCCTATCTCAACGCCCGGGCCCCGCTTGGCGTCCCCACGACCGGGAGCTTCGTCGGCGGGGTGTGCAGCGCGGTCGCCGTCGTCGATGCCCCGGGGGCCGGATCGGCCCGCACGATCGTGCTGATCATCCTCGGCGTGCTGATCGCGATCGCCTTCGAGCGATGGTTCGCGAGCCTCTGGCGCCGCCAGGGCGCGGCCGCGGCGGAGTGACCGCGATCAGCGGGCGGCGGGGGGCACGTACGCCGGGTCGCGCTCGTGCTCGCGGAAGAAGCGCACGACGTTGGCGATGTACGCATCGAAGCGCGGGCAGTGCAGGTCGTGGCGGGCGAGCAGCTCCGACGCCTTGCGGGTGTCGAACCGAACCGGGTGGTTGAGGTAGACGATCGACTCCCGCGGCGCGCCGGAGAAGTAGGCCCGCATCCACTTGCTGCGCAGGCCGACGTCGAGCACTGCGCCGGGGACGGGGAACGAGGGGTCCTTGCCCGCGTACTCGCGGCTCAGGGTGCGGGCGAGCTCGGCCGCGCTGATCGGCTCGGGATCGACGAGGTGGAGCGTCTCGCCCTCGGCCTCCTGATCGCCGCTCGCCGCGACGATCGCCGCGACGATGAAGTCGACCGGGACGACGTTGAACGGTGAGTGGGGATTGCCGAGCTGAGGGATCGGTCCGCCGCGCTCGGCCGCGCGCGCGATCGTGCGCAGCAGGTAGTACGGCCCGTCGAACTTCTCCGTCTCGCCGGTGCGCGAGTCGCCGACGACGATCGCCGGGCGGTAGATCGTCGTCGGGATGTCGCGCCGGCGCTCCTGGACCCACAGCTCGGCCTGGAACTTCGTCGACTCGTAGTGGTTCTTGAAGCCCTGACCGAGCACGAGCTCGTGCTCGTAGACGACGCCCTTGCGGTCGCCGGCGACGTAGGCGGTGCTCACGTAGTTGAGACGCTCGAGGTTCTTGGCCCGCGCGCACAGGTCGAGGACGTTGCCGGTGCCCTCGACGTTGACCTTCTGGGCGAGCTCGAGCGGCACGGCGAGGTTGTAGATCGCCGCGAGGTGAAACACCTGGTTGATCTCGGCCTCAAGCCGCTCGCGAACCTCGGCGCTGAGCCCGAGGTCCCGGCGGCCGATGTCGCCGGTGAGGATCTCGATGCGATCGGGGTCGATCGCCGCCGCGGTCTCCCGGGCCCGTTGCTCCTGTGAGGCCTCGACGAGGGCGACGATCGTCGTCGCGGCATCGTCGGCGAGCAGCGCCCGCACGAGGCGACGGCCGATGAACCCGGGGAAGCCGGTGATGAACGAAGTCCGCGCCACCGCGCGGCAGTCTACGGCGCAGCGGCAGAGGGTGGTGGGCCGGCACCCGGCCGACGCCGGCCGTGACCCTCGGCCGCGCCGCTCACCGCGGCGGCGTAGGCGCGGAATTCCCGCTCGAACGGGGTCCACCAGTCGCCGCGCAGCTCGTGCGGCGTTCGCCGACGGCGCACGATCGCCAGCAGCCCCCAGCCGATCAGCCCATAGATCACCGCCGTGGCGACGACGGCGGCGAGCGCGTGCATGAGCACCACGGTGGCGCCGTTCATGCCTCCACCTCGCGTCCATCCTCGCCCCACATGACATGGAAGGCGCCCTCGCGATCGATGCGGCGGTAGGTATGCGCGCCGAACAGGTCACGCAGGCCCTGGATGAGGCTGGCGGGCCCGCGGGCGCGCCGATAGCCGTCGTAGTAGGCCAGCGAGGACGAGAAGGCGGGCGTCGGGATGCCGAGCTCGGCCGCCCTCGCGACCACCCGCCGCCACGGATCCTGCGCCTCCTCGAGCGCCGAGGCGAAGAAGTCGGCGAGCATCAGGTTCGCCAGCGTCGGCTCGTCGTCGTAGGCCTCGCGGATGCGGTCGAGGAACCGGGCGCGGATGATGCAGCCGCCGCGCCAGATCGTCGCCATCGACCCGAGGTGGACGTCCCAGCCCTCGTCGTCGGCAGCCGCGGCCATCTGGGCGAAGCCCTGCGCGTAGGAGACGATCTTCGATGCATAGAGCGCGTGCTGGAGATCGTCGACGAGCGCCTGCCCGTCGGCGCCCGACCCGCGCGGCCCCCGGAGACGGTCGGCGGCCGCGACACGCTGGTCCTTGAGCGCGCTCAGCGTCCGCGCGAACACCGCCTCGGTGATCCCGGTGAGCGGGACGCCGAGCTCGAGCGCATTCTGCGCCGTCCAGCGGCCGGTGCCCTTCTGCTCGGCGGCGTCGAGGATGACGTCGACGAGAGGCTTGCCGGTGGCCTCGTCGGTGTGGGCGAGCACCCGGGCGGTGATCTCGATCAGGAACGACTCGAGCTCGGTGTCGTTCCAGGCCCGGAAGCGCTCGGCGATCTCCGGCACCTCGAGCCCAGCGCCGTGGCGCAGCAGGTCGTAGCACTCGGCGATCAGCTGCATGTCGGCGTACTCGATGCCGTTGTGGACCATCTTCACGTAGTGCCCCGCGCCGTCGGGACCGACATACGTGCAGCACGGCGTGCCGCCGACGTCGGCGGCGATCGCCTCGAAGATCGGCTTGACCGACTCGTCGTAGGGGCCTCGATCACCGCCCGGCATGATGCTCGGGCCGTTGAGCGCGCCCTCCTCGCCACCGGACACGCCGACGCCGAGGAAGTGGATGCCGTGATCGGCGAGCGCCGCGTGCCGACGCTGGGTGTCACGGAAGTTGGCGTTGCCGCCGTCGATGAGGATGTCGCCGCGGTCGAGGTGCGGTGCGATCTCGTCGATCACGGCGTCGGTGGCCGGCCCGGCCTGGACCATGCTCATCAGCACCCGGGGCCGGCTGAGCGCCCCGATCCAATCCTCGACCGACTCGTGCGCGGTCAGCGGCCCCTCGGCGCGATGCTCGTCGATGAAGCGCTCGGTGCGGCTGTAGGTACGGTTGTGGACGGCGACCGGGATGTCGTGATGCGCGACGTTGCGCGCGAGGTTCGCGCCCATCGTGGCCAGCCCGGTCAGCCCGAAATGCGGCTCTGAGCTCATTCTGTTCTCTCTCCAAATAGCCGCGGCGCCGCCGCGGCAAACCCACTCCTGCTGCGCGCGGCAGCCTACGATGCACCGGAAGCCGATGTGGCATCGGGACGCGGGCGCGGCGAATGCCGGCGCCGCGCACGGAAAACGTGAACATCTGGTGAGCGGGGCCGGGGACCCGCACGCCGCGGTCTAGAGTGCCTCATACACGGTTCGCCGTCGGGGAGTCTGTGGGAGAGCAGATTGACGTCAGGGCGATCACGAACAGGTGCCGAGGGACGTGACCAGTGGAGGTTCCCGTGGTCACGGTGACCGGCGGTCGCCTTCGTCCGGGCCTGGCGGCACGCGCGCCCGAGGAGCGATTGCTCGTCGGCGCGGCGTGCGCGGGGGTCGCGATCCTCGCCGCGGTGACCGCGGTGATCGGCGCCGGCGGCTCGCTCATCGACCGCCCGGCGTTGTTCATCACCCTGCGCACGATCCTCGCCGTCGGTCTCGCGCTGCTCGCGCTCGTCGTCCTCGCCCGCGGGCCGAACCGTCGCCTCGCCGGCCTGCTCGTTGCGCTTGCCTATGCGTTCGCGCTCACCGGCCTGACCGGCGTCGTCTCGCCGGGGTTGTTCACCCTCGGCCGCGTCGCCGTCACCGCGGCGGTCCTGCTCACGCTGTATCTGTCCTGCGCCTATCCGAGCGGCCGGATCGAGGAGCGGCTCGCACGCGTCGTCTTCACGACCGGCGCCGTCGTCCTCACCGCTCTGCAGGCCGCCGCCGTGCTGCTGTCCGATATGGCCCCGGTCGCCGGGCCGTTCGTCCGCTGCACCGGCGCGGGCTGCCCGGCCAACCCGTTCAGGCTTCTCAGCGTCGCCGATCGGACGAGCGACGCCCTGTCAGCGGCGCTCGCCGTCGCCACCGCGCTGGCCGCGTGCGCTGCCGCGTTCGTGATCGCGCGGCGCACGGTCAAGGCCAGCCGCCTGCGGCGCCGCACCCTGGCTCCGGTGTGCGTGTGGAACATCGTCGCCGCGCTCGCCTATGGGTCGTTCGTCGCGCTGCGCGCCCTCGACGGCCACGCTGAGCTGCTCGTGCCGGCCGCGGCCATCGTCGCCGGCCTGCTCGCGGCCATGCCCCTGGCCATCGCCGTCGGGATCGCCCGCGGCCGCGTCCTCGCGATCGGCGGACTCGAGCACATGATCGCCGCGCTCGGCGGCCATCCGACTCTGACCGAGCTCGAGCGCACGACGGCGCGCGCCTTCGCCGACCCGACCCTCGCCCTGTACGTCTGGCATCCGGCGCGGGGGCAGTACCTCGACTCCCGCGGTCACGCGGTCGAACTGTCCGCGGTCGGCGCGGGCCGCGCGGTCACGCGCTTTGACGACGACGCCGGCTACAGCGTTGCGGCGGCCGTGCATGATCCGGTGCTGTCCGACGATCCCGACGTGCTCGACGCCGCGGGCACGGCGATCCGCCTGACGCTCGACAACGCGCGCCTGCAGACCGACCTCTCGGCCTACATCCGGGAGCTCGAGGCCTCACGCCAGCGGGTCGCCTGGGCCGCGGACGAGGAGCGACGGCGGATCGAGCAGGACCTCCACGACGGCGCCCAGCAGGATCTCATCGGGCTGCGGATCAAGCTCGACCGGCTCGAGTCGCTCGTGGCCAGCGATCCCGCTGCGCTCGGCCGCGGCATCGCCGATGCCGGGCGGCGGATCGACCTCGCCATCGCCCACATCCGCGACCTCGCCAAGGGGATCTACCCGTCCGTGCTGCGCGACCTCGGCCTCCACGCCGCCCTGTCCGCGGTCGCCCGCGACCTTCCGGTCGTCCTCACCCTCCGCGGACGGCCGCCGCGCTTTGCCCCGGAGGTGGAGACCGCGATCTACTTCACCTGCCTCGAGGCGCTGCAGAACGTGGCCAAGCATGCCGGCCCGGATGCCCGCGCGAGCCTGTCGCTGTCCGCGCAGCGCGGGCATCTCCGCTTCACGATCATCGACGACGGCCCCGGGTTCGACGCCGGCCGCACGGCGGGCTCCCGCGGGCTGACGAACATGCGCGACCGGATCGCCGCGGTCGGCGGCGAGCTGACGATCACCTCGGCGCCGGGTGCTGGGACGACGGTGAGCGGAAGCGTGCCGACCCATGGGTGACGCCGGGCGGGTCGCACGCGGACCTATACTCGCGCGATGCTGAGGCGCTGGGGCATCAGGCTCGGAGCATCGCTCATCGGGATCGCCATCGGGCTGCTGCTGTGCTCCGCCGTGCTCAGCAAGTTCAAGATCTCGGCCGCGGCCCTCGTCGAGTCGACCCTGCTGTTCTGGGGCGTCCACATCATCGTGCAGTTCATCGCCCTGCGGGTCCTCGTCCGCCAGCCGTCGATCGCCCTCGCCGGCCTGCTCGCGCTCGCCTCGACGATCATCGCGCTGATCATCGTCGCGCTGATCATCCCCGGTCTCCACGTCAGCGGCGCGGGCACGTTCATCCCGGCGACGATCATCATCTGGATCACGACAGCGATCGCCGACACGATCGCCCACCGGATCAATCGGGACCGGCGGGAGGCCCGGCGCGAGCGCTGACCGGCCTCCCCGCGTAAAACGAACTCACACGCGGAGCCGCGAGCGAACTATCGTCGCGGGATAGCGACCGAGGAGGGCATGAACGATGTATGTACGCGTCGTGAGGTTCACGGATGTCACCGCGGACCAGATGGAGAAGGTTCTCGCGCAGATCGAGGACGCGGGCGGGCCGCCGCCGGGCATCGCCGCCACCGGCCTGGAGGTGTTGTTCGACGAGGCGCAGGGCACTGCCGTGGTCATGCAGTCGTTCGCGACCGCGCAGGACATGGAGGCGGGTGCGCGCGCCTTCAGCGCGATGGACGCCTCGGAGACGCCGGGCACCCGCGTCTCCGTCGACACGTGCGAGGTCAAGTTCGAGCGCGCGGTGTCGTGACTGCGCCGGTCGACCGCCGACCGGAGAGACCTACGCGGCCGCCATCGCGCGCCGGATCAGCGTGAGGTCGTCCGCGGGGATCTCGAACAGACCGAAGCGGACGAGTAGAACACGAGCCAGTCCCCTGCGCTCAGCCGCCGCAACCCGGAGGCCTTGCCGTGCCCCGCCTGGGTGAACCCACCGGCCACGCCACGCTGAACGTGGTCACGGCTGATCGTGTTGACCCAGTGCTTCATGTGACGCCATCGTGACGCACGGCGGGTAGGATCGGAAGCAACACATGGCCAGGCGCTATGTCCACACCTGCGTACGCGTCCGCGACCCCGAGGCGTCGCAGCGCTTCTACGGCGTGCTCGGCTTCGAGCCGCGGGGCCGGCTCGAGTTCGAGACCGCCTACAACGTCTACCTCGGGCTGCCCGGCGACGGTGACGTGCTCGAGTTGACCGTCAACCGTGACCAGGCCGAGCCCTATGACCTCGGGACCGGCTACAACCACATGGCGATCACCGTCGAGGACATCGACGAGACGCTCGCTGAACTCGAGGCCATCGGAGTCGCGCCCGAGAAGCCGCCCTACCATCCGGGCGGCCGCGAGGAGCTCCCGCTGATCGCCTTCGTCGCCGATCCGGACGGCTACCGGATCGAGCTCATCGACGGCGGGGCCTTCCCGACGCCGCAGGACTCCCCCCGAGACTGACCTCAGGGCCCCGGGGCCGTGCACACCGCGTGCCTGCACGCCCGGTAGGCCACGCCGGTCGCCATCGGGGTGCGCTGCGCGATCCGGTACGTGATGCCCGGACCGCCGCGCTCAAGGACGACGATGTAGGGCGTCCCGTACACCCAGCCGCCGTCGTAGTTGCCGAACGCCGCCTCGCGGCCGGCGAGATAGCCGGCATCGAAGTCGTTGCCGACGGGGCGGCTCGGCCGCGTGACCGACGCCCGGCCGCCGAAGAACGCCGCCACGCCGACCACGGCCACCGTTACCCCGAGCCACCGCTTCATCGCTCACTCCTCCCTCACCGGCTCGTCACTCCTGCGCGAACACGTCCTGGGCGATCGCGAACGCCGCGTTCGCCGCCGGCACCCCGGCGTACACCGCGGTGTGGAGCAGCACCTCGCCGATCTCCTCGACGCTCAGGCCGTTAGTGCGCGCCGCGCGCAGGTGCAATCGCAGCTCGTGCTCGCGGCCGAGGGCGGTGAGCACGGCGAGCGTGATCGCGCTGCGCGTACGGCGGTCGAGGCCGTCACGGGTCCACACCGCGCCCCACGCGTAGCGGGTGATGAACTCCTGAAACGGCGCGGTGAGCTCGGTCGTGGTGGCGATCGCCCGGTCGACGTGTTCGTCGCCGAGCACCTCGCGCCGGACGCGCAGGCCGGCCTCGTGGTCCTCGTCGGTCATGACAGGTGCTCTCCGATCAGCTCGTTGATGCGTGCAGGTTGCTCGGCGGTTGCGAGGTGGGCGGCCCGGGCGAGAACCTCGTGCCGAGCGCCGGGGATGGCGGCGGCGATCTCGGTCTGGAGGGCGACCGGTGTGGCCGGATCCTCGGCCCCGGAGATGACGAGCGTCCGCGCACGGACGCCACCGAGCGCGTCGCGTAGGTCGAGGCCGGCGATCGCCTCACAGCACCCGGCGTAGCCCTCGGCCCGGGTGGCGACCAACATCGACCGCAGCGCCGCGCGCACGTCCGGATGCTCGGAGGCGAAGTCCGGCGTGAGCCAGCGTGCGAGCACCCCATCGGCGATCGCCTCGACCGTCCCCGCACGCCGGACCGCCGCCGCCCGCTCGCGGTACAGGTCTCCGGTCGGCATGAACGCGGTCGTGCAGAGCAGGACGAGGCGGTCGATCCGCTCGGGCGCATGGACGGCCAACCACATGCCGATCATGCCGCCGAGGGACAGCCCGGCGTACGACACGCGCTCGAGACCGAGCGCGTCGAGCAGGGCGAGCACGTCACGGCCGAGCCCGTCGATCGTGTACGGCCCGGGCGGCGTCGGCGACCCGCCATGACCGGGATGGTCGTAACGGACGAGGCGATGGCGCACGCCGAGCGGGAGCTGCCCGTCCCACATCGACACGTCCGTCCCGAGGGAGCCGCCGAGCACGAGCCCCGGCCCGGTGCCCGGCCCGTCGACGCGATGATGCAGACCGGTCATCGGCGGTGGGCGGCGAGCGCACGGTCGACGAGCGCGCCGGCGTCGCCAAGGTCGGGGTCCTCGCCCGCCCCGGCGGCCATCGCGGCCGCGTCGACCTCGAGGTGCTCGAGCAGGTCCCGCGTCCACGCCGCGGCCGAGCCGGTGAGGCGCAGCAGGTCGGTGATCGTCCCCCACTCGGCCTGCCAGGCCCCGGCGGCGCGCTCGTGCTCCTGCTCCATCGCGGCGAGCATCGTCGCGACGAGCCCGGGAACGCGCTTGACGCACGCGAGCGCGGAGACGGCCGCGACCGGGTTGCGCTTGTGGGCCATCGCCGAGGAACCGCCCCGGCCGGGGACGCCCTCGCGGAGGTGGGGTGAGAGAGTGACGTCCCGCGTGACCTTGCCGAGCGACCCGGCGAGCACGCCGAGCGCGCAGGCCAGCCGCGCCGGGCGGACGCGGTCGGTGTGCCAGGGGATGACCGGCGCCTGCAGCCCGAGCGTCGCGGCGACGTGGGCGGCGACCGCCGGGTCCCGCCGGCCGACCGGCCCGCCCATCTGCACGGCGAGCGGGACGGCGCTGAGGTCGGCCGCCGCCTCGTCGATCGCCGTCATCCACCCCGCCGCCTTGAGCCCGAACGAGGTCGGGAGCGCGGGCTGGAGCAGCGTCAGCCCCATCACCGGCGTCGCCTTGTGGTCCTCGGCCAGGCGCGCCGCAGCGTCGGCGGCGGCGCGGGCGTCGTCGAGCAGCGGCGCGAGCGCGCGCTGGGCGACGAGCATCATCGCCGTGTCGATGATGTCCTGCGATGTCGCGCCGCGATGCGTGTCTCCGAACCGCTCGGCGAGCGGCACGACCGGCGAGGCATGGTCGGCTGCGGCCCGGCCGAGCTCGGCGAGATCGATCTCGGCGGCGTCGAGCGCCCGGCCGCCGAGGGCCGCCTCGACGTCGAGCATCGCCTGAAGCCAGGCCACATCGCTGACCTGTTCAGCGACGGCCCCGCGGCTGTAGATGCCGCCAAACAGCTCAGACGTCGAAGAAGACAGTTTCGCCCGGTCCTTGGAGCCGGATGTCGAATCGGTAGCCGTCGTCGGTCGGCTGCGCGAGCAATGTCTCACGGCGCGCGGCCGGAACGTGAGCGAGGACGGGGTCCTCGGCATTGGCCTGCGGCTCGTCGGCGAAGTAGATCCGGGTCACGACCCGGTGCAGCAGTCCGCGGGCGAACACCGAGACGTCGATGTGCGGTGCCTGGAGGGCCCCGCGGGGTCCCGGCACCCGCCCCGGCTTGATGGTGAGGATCTCGAACGTCCCATCGCCGCCCTCGAAGCCGACCCGGGCGAAGCCGCGGAAGCCCTCGAGCTCGGACTCGCCGCCGTGGCCATGGAGGTCGGCGAAGCGCCCGTCGCCGTCGGCCTGCCAGGTCTCGATCAGGTTGTCGGGGATCGGGACGCCCTCGCCGTCGTAGACGGTGCCGGTGATCCGGATCTGGCCCGGCGTCCCGTCGGGGACCGCGAACGGCCCCGCCTCGAACGGGAGGCCGATCGCGAGATACGGCCCGACGGTCTGGGAGGGCGTAGTTCCGAAGATCATCAGTGGGCCTCCTCGAACGGCGTCGCGCCCGGGCCGCGCAACACGATGTCGAACACGTAGGCCTGCGCCCAGTTCGGGACCGTCCCGTGGATGTCAAACCGCGAGATCATGCGCTCGCGGGCCTGCTCGTCACGCACCGAGTTGAAGATCGGGTCATAGGGGAAGAACGGGTCGCCGGGGAAGTACATCTGGGTGACGAGGCGCTGCGCGAACGCGCGGCCCATGAGCGAGAAATGGATGTGCGCGGGGCGCCAGGCGTTGTAGTGGTTGCCCCACGGATACGGACCCGGCCGGATCGTCGTGAACTCATACCGACCCTCGGAGTCGGACACGCACCGCCCCGCCCCGGAGAAGTTCGGGTCAAGCGGCGCCGGCCAGCGATCCCAGCGGTGGCGGTAGCGCCCGGCGGCGTTGGCCTGCCAGATCTCGACCAGGGTGTCCCGCAGCGGCTTGCCCTCGGTGTCGCGCACGACCCCGGAGACGATGATCCGCTCGCCGACCGGCATCTCGGCATGCTGAACGGTGAGATCGTTGTCGTGCTCGCCGAGGATCCGGGTCGGCCCGAGGCGCGGACCGGTGATCTCGGTCCGCGTGTGCGGCAGGTAGACCAACGGCTCCCTCGGGTGGCGCAACCGCGTCGAGCGATAGTTGGGATCGTCGAGGCGAGGATGGCCATCCGGCCCCTCGCGCAGATAGCTCGTCGGGGTCTCGGCCACCGGGTCATAGATCGCCCGTTCGTCGGCCGGCCGCTGCGTGGCGCTCATGTCATGCCTCCAGTACGACGGCCAGGCCCTGGCCGACTCCGATACAGATCGCGGCGACGCCGTAACCGCCACCGCGCCGCTTGAGCTCGTAGGCCAACCCGGCCAGGATCCGAACACCGGAGGCGCCCAGCGGATGCCCGATCGCGATCGCGCCCCCGTTGACGTTGACCCGCTCGGGCTCAAGCTCAGTCCACTCCTTCAGGCAGGCCAGCGACTGGGCGGCGAACGCCTCGTTGAGCTCGACCACCTTCACCTCCCCCCACCCGATCCCCGCCCGCTCGAGCGCCCGGTTGGCCGCCTGCACCGGCGCGATCCCGAAGACGTCGGGATCGACGGCATGCGCGCCACGACCGGCGATCCGCGCGAGCGGCTCCCCGGGCAGCGAGTCATCGCCGATCAGCACCGCGCCGGCGCCATCGTTGAGCGACGACGCGTTCCCGGCCGTCACCGTCCCGGACCCGTCGGCCACGAACGCGGGTCGCAGCTTGGCGAGCTTCTCGAGCGAGGTGTCCCGGCGGAGGTTCTCGTCCTCGCGCAGCTCGCCCCCGGGCACCGGCACCACCCACCCCTCATAGAAACCGGCATCCCAGGCGCGCGCGGTGAGCGCATGGCTGCGGACGGCGAACGCGTCCTGGGCCTCACGCGAGATCCCGTGGATGCCGGCGAGCTTCTCGGTGCTCGCCCCGAGCGAGATCGTCCACTGCGAGGGCATCTTCGGATTGACCATCCGCCAGCCGAGGGTCGACGAGTACAGCGTCTGGTCGCCGCTCGCGAACGGCCGCGGCGCCTTGAGCAGAATCCCCGGCGCCCGCGACATCGACTCCACGCCGCCAACGAGCACGCAGCGGGCGTCGCCGGTCTCGATCATTCGGCTCGCCTGCATCGCGGCGTCCAGCGAGGATCCGCATAGCCGGTTGACGGTCGTTCCCGGCACGCTCGTCGGCAGACCGGCGAGCAGCACCGCCATCCGCGCCAGGTTGCGATTGTCCTCACCGGCCTGATTGGCGTCGCCGAAGATGACCTCGTCGATCTTGGCCGGGTCGAGCTCGGGCCGACGGGCGAGCAGCTCGGTCACGACGTGGGCGGCGAGGTCATCCGGCCGCACCCCGGCGAGCGCCCCGCCGTAGCGGCCGAACGGCGTGCGCACCCCGTCATACAGGTAGGCCTCAGCCACGACCCCACCCTACCCGCGTCTCGAACGGCAACCCGACGTAGTTCTCGGACAGCGACGTCGCGGCCGCATCCGAGCTGCACACGTAGCGCAGCTGCGAGCGCTGCAGCTCGGCTCCGTAGGCGTCGTCATCGCCGGCGACATGCAGCATCGAGGTCATCCACCACGAGAAGTGCTGCGCCCGCCACACGCGGCGCAGGCAGCGGTCCGAGTACTCACCGAGGCCGGTGCGCGAACCCGTAGCGAAGCGATCGATGAGCGCCTCGGCGAGGACGGCGACATCCGCGACGGCGAGGTTGAGCCCCTTTGCGCCGGTAGGGGGAACGATGTGGGCGGCGTCCCCGGCGAGGAACAGGGCGCGGTGTCGCATCGGCGCCGCGACGAAGCTTCGCATTGGCGTGACCGACTTGTCCCGCACCGGACCCTCGTTCAGGCTCCAGCCGTCGACGCCGAGGCGGATGTGCAACTCCTCCCAGATGCGGGCGTCCGGCCAGTCGGCAATGTCCTCATCCGGATCGACCTGGATGTACAGGCGGCTGACGGCCGGCGAGCGCATGCTATGTAGCGCGAAGCCGCGATCGTGCCGCGCGTAGATGAGCTCGTCGGTCGAAGGCGCGACGTCAGCGAGAATCCCAAGCCAGGCGTACGGGTACATCCGCTCCCAGACGCGGAGCACCTCGGTGGGGATCGCCTGTCGGCATGCGCCGTGGAAGCCGTCACAGCCGGCGATCAGCTCAGCGTCGAGCTCGCGCGGCTCGCCACCGTCGCGGTAGCGGACCCGCGGCGCCCCGAGGTCGAGAATCTCGACCCCGCCACAGTCGAAGACGAGCGCGCCGCCGTCGGCCACGCGCGCGCCGATGAGGTCCTTGACCACCTCGGTCTGTCCGTAGACCGTCACGCACCGTCCGCCGGTCAGCTCGTCCATCGGGATGCGATGGCTCTCGCCGTCGAAACGGAGATGGATGCCGCCGTGGACGAGGCCATCGTGCTCCATCCGCTCGCCGATCCCGGCCTCGATCAGCAGCTCGCGGGTGCTCTGCTCGAGCACCCCCGCGCGGATGCGCGCCTCGCAGTACTCGCGGCTGCGCGCCTCGAGGATCACGTTGTCGACGCTCTGCCGATCGAGCAGTCGGCCCAGCAGCAGCCCAGCAGGGCCGGCGCCGACGATCACGACCTGGGTCCGGTCGGGCACGACCTGTATCTAACCGGGTTTCTCGTCGCTCACGCTCACCCTCCGCGGCCCGGATGCCGAAGACAGGGAGGTGACGAGCGACGCTGGGGACAAGTGCGACGCCCTAGGCGAGGACGACGGCCCTGCCCGGCATCTGGTCACAACTCGCCGCGCGTTCCTTGTCACCTCGGTGGCCGCGGCCTCTGGCATCGCGCTGGGCGCCGGTGGCGTCTGGGACCCGGCCCGGTCGGGGTCCTCGCGGCCGCTCGCCCTCGTCTACCGCGGACCGGCGGCGTCGCCCGGGATCCCCGAGGACACCGCCGCGTTCCTGCGCACGTGCTCCCAGCGCTTCCGGGTTGCGTTCTGCGGGCCGGGGCGTGGCGACCTGCCGGTTGATGCGGCGACGCTCGCCCGGGCGGCGCTCTACGTGCAGCCGGGCGGCGGGCAGGACTTCACCGGCTCCTGGAGCGCGGTCAAGGCCTACGCCGGCCCGCTGCGCTCGTTCATCCACGGCGGCGGTCGTTATCTGGGGATCTGCATGGGCGGCTACCTGGCCGGCTCCGACCCGGGCTTCGGTTTCCTGCCCGGCAACTGCGCCGACTACACCGACACCCGGGGCGCCGAGGTGCACGGCGCCGACGACGCCGTCATCACCGTCCGCTGGCCGGGCGCGCCCGGCGGCCCCGCGCGGAAGGTCTACTACCAGGACGGCCCGTATTTCTGGCTGAACCACGGCGTGCGGGCGCACGTCCTCGCCCGCTACACGAACGATCACATCGCGGCCATGGTCGCCCCTTTCGGCCGCGGGACCGTCGGCGTCATCGGCCCCCACCCCGAGGCCGATCGCTCCTGGTACGAGGAGGCCGGGCTGCCCTACCCCGGCAGCACGTACGACCTCGGCCACCAGCTCGTCGACGCGATCATGCGCTGACGCGTTGCCGGCTGACCGCGCTGCCGACCGCCCGCGGGACCACGCGGGCAGCCCTATCCTCGGTGACGGGGTGAGCGAGCCAGCCGACATCGAGACCCGCGAGGACTGTGAACGTCTCGTCCGCGCCTTCTACAGCCGCGCGCTCGCCGACCCGATCATCGGCTTCATCTTCGTCGACGTCGCCCACCTCGACCTCGAGGCGCACGTTCCCCGGATCACGGCGTTCTGGGAGACGATCCTGCTCGGCGCCCAGTCGTATGCCGGGGGCGCGTTCCGGCCCCACGCGATGCTGCACACCCAGGTCCGCCTGCGTCGGGGACATTTCGAGCGGTGGCTCTGGCTGTGGGGCACGACCGTCGACGAGCTGTTCGCCGGTGAGCGGGCCGAGCTGGCCAAGTCGCATGCCATGCGTGTCGCCACGGCGTTTCACGCGCGCCTCGACGGGCTGCCGGATGACGCGGTCACTGAGGTGCGGCCCGGGCCGGGCGGCACGGCTCCGGTGCTGACGGTCATCCCCTCCGGCGGACCGCCGCCGGGGCGTTAGCTGTTCTGCAGCGCTTCGAGGCCGCCCTGGAGGAACTCGAGCATCTGCTCGATGATCTCCATCACGTCCTCGTGGTTGGGCTCGTCGGTGCTCGACTCGAGCCGGTCCCGCACGGTCGCGAAGGCCGCGGTCATCGACGCGGCGATAAGCGGTGGGCGAACGTCACCGGGCCCAGCCCCGAGGTCCTTGGCGATCGACTGGACCAGCAGCGGCTCGAGCTGGCCGAGGTGGGCGCGCATCCGCATCTGCAGGTCCGGGGTGACCATGATCACCTTCTTGCGCAGCATGGCCTGCGCATCCGGCGGCGGGAATGAGGAGATGAAGTCGCGGAGGGCGTCGACCGTGGTCGACCCCGGCGGCCGGCGGTCGAGCGTCTCCTTCATCCGCTCCAGGAACGAGTCCTCCTCGCAGAAGAGGATGTCGTCCTTGCTCTCGAAGTAGGCAAAGATCGTCCGCGGGGAGATGTCGGCGGCTTCCGCGATGTCGGCGAGCGTCGTCTCGTCGTAACCGCGTTCGGCGAACAGCTTCAGTGCGACGCGCTCGATCGTCTCGCGCGTCTGCTGCTTCTTGCGCTCGCGCAGTCCGGGCTTCGGACGGGATGCATCGACGGCTTCCATCGAGGCCTACGTTACCAATATTTCTTCATTTCGAGAAATTTTGCAGTGAGTGTTGACTTTTACTTGCAGTCGGTCTATAACTGCAGCCGTTGCAGTTTTGCCACTCTTGAAAGTCAGGGGACACCGATGCCGCGAATCGCCCGCTGGACCATGGCTCACCGCCGAATCGTCGTGACCGCCTGGATCGTCGCGACCGTGGGGATCTTCGCCCTCGCCGGTTCGGTCGGGAAGCAGACCGCGAGCAGCTTCACGCTGCCCGGAACCAACTCGCAGCACGCGGTCGACCTGCTCACGAGCCGCTTCCCCGCCCAGGCCGGCGATGCCGACCAGATCGTCTTTCACGCTCGCGCCGGCACGCTGGGCACGAGCTCCAACCGCGAGGCGATCGCCGCCATACTGGCGCGCATCGCGCGGCTTCCCCACGTGAGCGGCGTGGTCAGCCCGTTCGCGCCCGGCCAGCACGCCGTGTCGCGCGACGGCACGATCGCCTTTGCCACCGTCACCTTCGACGAGCTCGCGAACGCGTTGCCCAAGGCCGCCGCACAGAAGGTGATCACCACCGCCGCGTCCGCTCGCTCGGCGACGCTCGACGTTCAGCTCGGTGGTCAGGCGATCGAGCAGGCCCAGCAGGCCTCGCTCGGCTTCGCGACGGTCGTCGGGATCCTGGCCGCGATCGTGATCCTCCTGATCAGCTTCGGGTCATTCAGCGCGATGGGCCTGCCGATCGCCACCGCACTCCTCGGACTCGGGGCCGGCGTCGGGGTGATCACCCTGGCCAGCCACGTCATCGACATGCCGAGCTTCGCCTCCGAGCTCGCGCTGATGATCGGCCTCGGCGTCGGAGTCGACTACGCGCTCTTCATCGTCACCCGCTTCCGCGAGAACTACCGCAGCAACGGCGGCGATGTGCGGTCCGCCGTCGAGGCCGCGATGAACACCTCCGGGCGGGCGGTGCTGTTCGCGGGTGCGACGGTCGTCATCGCCCTGCTCGGGATGTTCGCCCTCGGCGTCAGCCTGCTCAACGGCGCGGCCGTCGCCGCCGCGATCGGCGTCGTCCTCGTCCTCGGCGCGTCGCTGACCCTGCTGCCCGCGCTGCTCAGCCTCGTCGGGCATCGAGTCGGGCGGATCGGCACTCGCCAGGCCGGCTCTGACGATTCGGAGTCCGGCTTCTGGGTGCGCTGGGTCGCCCGCGTGCAGCGGCGCCCGGCGGCGATCGCGATCGCGGCCACGGCGCTGATGCTCGCGCTGGCCGCGCCCGCGCTGGGGCTCCGGCTCGCCTCGAGCGATGCCGGCAACGACCCGTCAAGCCAGACGACCCGGGAGGCCTACGACCTGCTCGCCAAGGGCTTCGGGCCCGGTTCGAACGGCCCGCTCCAGCTCGCGGTCGCCCTCCCCCGTCCGCACGACTCCGCCGCGCTCGCCCAGCTGAGCCAGGCAGTACGCAGCACGCCGGGGATCGCGGCGGTGGCCGCGCCGCAGCTCAATGCGACCGGAACCGCCGCGGCGCTGGTCGCCTACCCGACGACGTCGCCACAGAGCGCGCAGACCTCGAGCCTCGTCGCGAACCTGCGCGGGTCGGTCATTCCCCCAGTCGAGCGCGCCAGCGGAGCCCGCGTCTACGTGGGCGGCGCCACCGCGGCGCAGGTGGACTTCGCCCATGTCCTGTCGAGCAAGCTCCCGCTGTTCATCGCCGTCGTCATCGGTCTCGCCGCCCTGCTGCTCCTCGTCGTGTTCCGCTCGGTGGTGATCCCGGTACAGGCTGCGGTCATGAACCTGCTCTCGATCGCCGCCGCGCTCGGGGTCATCCAGGCCGTGTTCGAGCGCGGATGGCTCGGCTCCGTCTTCGGCGTCCAGTCCGGGCCGATCGATGCATTCATCCCCGTGCTCGCATTCGCGATCGTCTTCGGGCTCTCGATGGACTACGAGGTGTTCCTCATCTCACGAGTGCACGAGGAATGGCAGGCGCACGGAGACGCGAGCGCCGCCGTGAAGGAGGGACTCGCTCGTACCGGCCGGGTGATCACCGCGGCCGCCGCCGTCATGGTCGCCGTGTTCGGCGCCTTCGCGATCAGCGGCAACCGCGTGCTCGAGATGTTCGGCCTGGCCATGGCCGCCGCCGTGTTCCTCGACGCCCTCGTCGTCCGGATGCTGTTGCTGCCCGCCGTCCTTCAGCTGATGGGCAGCGCGACCTGGAAGCTGCCGTATTGGCTCGAGCGGCGGCTTCCCCGAGTGGCGATCGAGGCCGAGCGCGGCCCCGCCCGGCGCCCCGCTCTCGAGCCCGCTCTGGAGCCGGGCTCATGACCGACGAGCGCACACTCAACCGCCTGATGGTCCACATCCGCGCCCACGTGGCCGAGCTCCGCCGGATGGAGCAGGAGGGCGCGAACCCCGACGAGGTCGAGGAGCGCAGGCGCCTCATCCTCCGCCTCCAGCGGCGACTGGCCTATTCGGTCGTCGACGGGCTCGGGGTCACGCGCCGGCCGCGGTTGGGGTGATCCGGCCGATGACTTTCGCTCGGCATCGCGGTCTCATCACGTGCACCACGACACTGGATCTGGGAGGACACGTTGCCCACCGATGATGAGACCGGCTTTCCCAAGCTCGCAGCGCCGGCCCGCCGCGCACTGTCAGCGGCCGGCTACACGCGGCTCGATCAGCTCGCCCAGGTCTCGGAGGCCGAGCTCATGCAGCTGCACGGCATGGGGGCGAAGGCGATCGCCGCCCTGCGCGACGCTCTCGATGAGCGCAGCCTCTCGTTCCGGGCCGAGAGTCCCGGACGTGGCCATCGACCTGTGCCGGCGGGTTCCGACGAGGTCGACGCGTACCTCCGTGGTGTCTCCGAGCCGGGCCGCAGCACGTTGCAGGCGCTGCGGGTCACGATCCTCGAGATCATCCCGAACGCGGAGCAGATGATCTCCTACCGGGTGCCGGCGTTCCGGGCACGCGGTCAGACGGTCGCCGGCTTCGCCGCATTCACGAATCACCTCAGCTACCTGCCGTTCAGCGGCTCGGTCCTCCCGCAGCTCGCCGATGACCTCGACGGCTACTCGATGACCAAATCCTCCCTCCACTTCCCCGCTGACCGCCCCCTACCCAAGGCGCTGGTCGAGAAGCTGATCGAGGTGCGCCTCGCACGGATCGGCCGGCGGTCTCGAAGCCGACGGTCAGGCTGACGTAGGCCTCTGGTCGTATGCGGCTGCAGGACATCGAGTCCTGGGCCGTCCCATCGCACTGTGAAATGAAGCCGGCAGATGGCTTGCCGCGCGGCGCGTCGTCGAAGTAGGCTCTCCGCCGTGACTGCTCGGAAACGGCGTGCACTGACACGCGCCGGTGGGTGGTTGGGGCTGCTCGTCGGCGTCTCGGCGAGCGTCGCCGCGCCCGTGGCGTTCGGCGCGTCGGCGGTTGCGCCGCCGGTTGACATCACCGCGCCGAGCACGCTCACCGCGCCGATCCTTATTACGTTCGCATCACCGACGAGCGGGGTCACGACGCAGCGCGTGATGCTCCGGCACGTCGGAGGAAGCCTGGTACCGACGCGCATCGCGTGCCGCGACACGTACCGGCGGTCCGTCAACTGCGCCGCTGGCCCGGTGGCGACGGCAACTGTCTCACCCCGGGCTCCGCTGGCACCGGGTGGCGGGTACGTCGCGACGGTCACGCTGCCGGGGAGCGCCCCCGCGTCGTGGGTGTTCACCGCCGCGCCGGCGGCGGAGGAGACAAGCCCCGCGGTGACGCACACCTCCGGCTGGGTCGAGACCCGGCTTCCTGGCGCGAGCGGCCTGCGGGTGCTCCAAGCCTCCCGTCCCGGCGCGACGCTCCGGTTTGTGTTCGCGGGTTCCGCCGTCAGCGTCGCGCTCGCGCACGGGCCGAGGTACGGCCGTGTGAAGGTAATTGTCGATAACCATCAGCGCGGCAGCGTGACGCTCCGCGCGTCACGCCGCGCGCTCGTCGTGACGCGGATTGCCGGGCTGCGCGCCGCGACGCACACCCTTACCCTGCGCGTCGCCGTCGGCGTGGTCGCGGTCGACCGGTTCGAGGCGTCAGGCCCGCCGCCGGCTGGCATCGCACCGACCGACGAGGTGATCCAACACGCCCTCGCCGAGCACCGCATCACCCAGACGCAGGCGGTGCTGTACGAGGCGGCACTCCTGACCGGCGCCGGTGGCATCCCGCCTGTTCTGGTCGGCGCTCCGACCGGCGACGATGACGCGGTCGCGCTCGCTGACATCGAGGCCCACTACCGGTCGCTTCCCGCCGCGGCGAGGCGTGTCGTCGGCCGCGTGTTCGAACCGCCGACGACGCGCGCCAGCAGGTTCAACGCGAGCGTTGCCGCGCGCGCCGCGCCGGCGGCAGCAACGCCCTCGCCGGGCGGCGCCCAATGGGGCGTGGTCTCGTCCAGTCGTGTCCGCGTGTGGTACGAGGAGTCCAGACCGGGTGGCGCCGCGCAGGCCCGTTCCGTCCTGAACGAGCTGGTCGGCACGATCTGGCCGAAGGAGACGAGCCTGATGCAAACAACGCCGATCTCCGACGGCGGTGTATCCGAACCGCACGGCGGCGACGAGCGGTTTGACGTGTATCTCGCGGACTGCTCCGGCTGTGCAATCGGGCTGACGCTGCCGTACGACGGAACCTGCAACACCGGGCCGCGGTTCATCGTGATCAATGCCGACGCTGCTGACGAAGCGGTCGTGTCGCATGAGTTCTTCCACGCGCTGGTGGCGGCGTACCCACAGCTGAATTGCGGCGCGGATGCGTGGTGGGACGAGGCGACCGCGACGTGGGCGTCGACGTACGTGTACGGCCTGACCGGCCACTCCGGCGAAAAGTTCCGAAGCGACGCCGAGAAGTATCAGCAGGCGAACGCTCTCTACGGGTACCCGCGGCCGCTTGACAACTCCAGCGACGGGGGCTATTCCCGCACTCTGTTTGCGGCCTACCTTGCCCGCGAGTTCGGTCCCGACGTCATCCGCCAGACCTGGGCGCAGGCCGGCTCGCAGATCGCCGACAACGCGATCGATGCGGCGCTCGCACCGGACGGTGGGCTTGCGCAGGTGCTCCCCGCGTTCGCGCTTCAGATCGCGGACGTGCCGCCGTACAACACGCTGCAGACGGAGCTCGGCCTGCCCGAAGAAACCGCGGGAGGGTTCTCCACCAGCGTCGACGACGACGACCTGCGCCTCGATGATCTGTGGTCGTCGTCGTGGGCGCTTCCCAGGCTGTCGATCCAGTTCGGGTACTTCACATACAACGGTGGGGAGTACGGGTCGTTCCCGACCTCGACGCGGTCGACCGCGTTCTTCAACGCGTGGGCGGCGAACGGCCGCACCCCGCCGACAGGCTTGACCGTGCAGGGCCTCGTGAAGATCAACGGCTCGTGGAGCGTCGAAGACTGGACGCAGCTTGAGTCCCGGTTCTACTGCCGCCAGCAGACCTCCGAGCGGGTCCAGGAGATGATCGTCGTGATCACGAACGCGTCCACCGCGAAGCTGCCGGCGCTTCCGGATGACGAGCAGCCCGAAGTCGGCGGTAACGACTCGCCGTGCCTCGGCTTCTCCGGCACGATCAGCGGATCCCGCGCGTCGACGTCAGCCTCGACCGGCATGTCGTTCTCCGACACGTGGCATGCATCGGCGCACTTCACCCGCAGCGAGACCACCGTCATCAACGGGCAGACGCTCAGCTTCTTTACGCTCGACCCGACCACCCTGCACTACGCCGGCATGAGCGGCTCGTCAACCGACGGCTGCACCGACAGCGTGCCGGCGACCGACTTCTCGCTCGACTCCACGCAGGGGCAGATCGCCACGGCGAACGTCGAGCCGACCTGGGCACAGGAACTGAAACCACCGTCCTACCAGGGAGGCGACCCCTATCAGGAGGAGGATTTCGGAGGGATCGACTACACCCAGTCCTGCCCTGAGGGCCCGATTCCCGCGAACTGGCCGTTCGACACCATCTGGTTTTCCACCGCCGATCCGCAACACATGACCTCGACGCCGCTGAGCGGTACCGAACTGAACGGTAAGTACACCTACCACGACGCGGCGAACGAGGCGAACACGCCGGATAACACCACCACCATCAACTGGTCGCTCGTCGCCGACCCGAACCAGTGACCCAAGTGCTCGAGCATCGCCTCACGTGATGCCGCCGTCGGGTCAATCGTCCTCGAGATTCGCGAAGAATGGGCGGTACTGGGCTCGAACCAGTGACCTCCTGCTTGTAAGGCAGGCGCTCTTCCAGCTGAGCTAACCGCCCCGACTGCGGCCGATGCTATCGGTCCCGCTAGGATCGACCGGGCTGTGGACCTCGGGATTGACGGACGTGTAGCGCTGGTCACCGGCGCCTCGAAAGGCCTCGGGCTCGGGGTCGCGACGGCCCTCGCCCGCGAGGGCGCGAAGGTGGCCGTGAGCTCACGCTCGAGTGAGCGGATCGAGGCGGCCGCGGCGAGCATCGGGGCGACGCCGTTCGTCCACGACGCCCGCGACGCCGACGCCGCCCCGGAGCTCATTCGCCGGGTCGAGGCCGAGCTCGGTCCGGTCGACATCCTCGTGGCCAACAGCGGCGGACCGCCAGCGTCGCCGGACGCGCTCAGCTTCAGCCTCGACCAGTGGCGCGAGGCCTACGAGCTGCTCCTCGTCGGGCAGATCTCGCTGATCGAGACGGCACTCGAGGGGATGCGGAGCCGCGGCTGGGGCCGCGTTCTGTCGCTGTCCTCGAGCGTCATCCGCGAGCCGAGCGAGGTGCTCGTGCTGTCCTCGGCGCACCGGGCGGGACTGCTCGCGGCGCTCAAGACGATCGCCCGCCAGGTCGCGCCCGACGGCGTCACCATCAACACGTTGCTGCCGGGCCTGATCCTCACCGACCGCACGCGCGAGCTCGGCGCCGACGCCCCGGATCGCACGGCGACGATCCCCACCCGGCGACTCGGCACGGTGCAGGAGTTCGCCGCCGCGGCCGCGTTCCTCTGCTCGGAGCCCGCTTCGTACATCACCGGGACGACGCTGCTCGTCGACGGGGGTGCCTCGCGCAGTGTCTGACGAGTCCAGCTTCCTCGCGCGCACGCGCGAGCTCTCCGACCGCGTCGGCAAGAAGGCGGTCGAGACCTCCGAGCAGGCCGCCGGTCGCGTCGCCCATGCTCTGCGCACGGCACCGCCCGAGCGGGTCGACCAGCTGATGCGCTCGCCGGCTCGGCGGGTCATCCTCGAGGCGATCTTCTGGCAGATGCCACGCCATCTCGACGACCGGCTCGCCGCCGGGGCCGACGCCGCCGTTCGCTGGCACATCACCGGTCGGCCCGACGGCGGCGAGGATGTGTTCCAGCTCGAGGTCAAGGACGAACGCTGTCGCGTCATCCGCGGCGAGGGCGAGCGCGAGCCCCGGCTGAGCGTCACCGTCGACGGCGCCGAGTTCCTGCGCATCGCCACCGGCAGCTCGGACCCGATGCGGGCCTACTTCAGCGGCCAGCTCCGCCTCACCGGCGACATCATGGCCGCGGCGAGGCTCGTCTCGATGTTCCGCATCCCGGGCCTGGCCCGGGCGTAGCGCTTCGATCCTTGCCGGGCCGCAGGCGGGCGCGGTGCTCGCCGACGACTGAACGGCCGCGCTTGGCGGCGAACTTTGGCGATTTGCTTCGGCCCCTCCGAAGTGAATCGCCATTCATCGTGCGCGATGATGCCGCCATCGATGCGACCGATGTGATCGTCGTCGGGCTCGGCGCGATGGGCAGCGCGGCGTGCCGGCAGCTCGCTGCGCGCGGCCTGTCGGTCACCGGGATCGACCAATTCGCTCCGCCGCACCCCTGGGGCTCGACTCACGGCGAGACGCGGATCACCCGCCTGGCCATCGGCGAGGGACGCGAGTACGTGCCCCTCGTGCGCCGATCACACGAGCTCTGGCGCGAGCTCGAGGCCGAGTGCCGCGTCGAGCTGCTGAGCGAGGTGGGGACCGTGATCCTCTCGACCCCCGCGAGTGCGTTCCTCGCCGAGACGCGGGCGGCCGCGAGCGCGTACGGGATCGCGCACACCGACCTCACGCACGACGAGCTCCGCGACCGGTTCCCGATGTTCGCCGCCGACGAGCAGACCGTCGCCTACTACGAACCGCAGGGTGGCTACGTGCGGCCCGAGGCGGCCGTTGCCGCGCAGCTCGCGCTCGCCCGCCGGGACGGTGCGCGGCTGCAGCTCGGCGAGCGGGTCGAGTGCTGGTCGGCCTCGGCGAACGGCGTCACCGTCGCCACCGATGCCGCCGTCTACGCGGCGGACCAGCTGCTGCTGTGCGCGGGAGCGTGGATCGGCGAGCTGCTTCCCCAGGGTCGCGACGTATTCGCGGTCTACCGCCAGCTCCTCTATTGGTTCCCGATTCGCGAGGGCTACGCGGCGCTGCGTGACATGCCGACGTTCGTGTGGGATCTCACCGGCCACCGCGAGGGCTTCGTCCACCTCGACGGCTTCTACGGCTTCCCCGCCGTCGACGGCCCGGCCGGCGGGGTGAAGGTCGCGTCGGAGTCGTATGAGGCGGTGACCACGCCCGACGGCCGCCAGCATCCTGCAACGGCCGCCGAGGCCGGAGACATGTATCGCCGCTGCATCGGCCCATACCTGCCATGGCTTGGCGAACACCCGCTGAGGACGGTCTCGTGTCTGTACACAAGCACGCGCGGCAGCCGCTTCGTGATCGACCGCCATCCCGAGCACGCCGCGGTGCTCATCGTCTCGGCCTGCTCGGGGCACGGCTTCAAGCACTCCCCGGCGATCGGCGAGGCGGTCGCGCAATGGGTAACCGGGAAGCAACGGGACATCGATCTCGGCGCCTTCAGCTTCACCCGCGCGCTGGCCGCAGCGCGCGATGCCTGACCTGCGTTACAGGCAGCCGCCGAGGCGCGACAGCCGGTAGATCGCGTTGCGCGACTCATCGGCGACGATCACGGCGTCGGGGCCGTCGGCGACGAGCCCCTGCGGGTCCGACGTCGTCGGCGCGAAGGCAGAGGAGAGCTTCCGCGGATGGGGCGCCACCTCCCAGACCTGACCGATCAGGCTGACCGCAATGAGATGGCGGGAGACGATCGCGAGGTCGTCGGGCACGGGCACAGGGGCGAGGCGGGTGCGCGTATGACCGAGCCGCCAGACGGCGTTCGCGTATTCATCGGCGATGGCGGTCCCGCCCGCCCAGCGGATCGCGGCCACCGGGCGGTTCATCCCCCGCGCGACGAGGCGCAGCGTGTGCGTGCGAAGGTCGAGCGTGTAGAGGCGCCCGCGCGCACTGTCGGGCACGAACACCGCGCCGGTCCCGTCGGCGTTGATGCCGTCGATGCCGGACTTGCCCTTCGGCAGCGGCAGCTTGGCGAGGGTTGTCCGCCGACCGCTGGGGAGCTTGATCTCGAGGACGCTGTTCGTCGCCTGCTCGGCCACGATCAGTGACCCCCCGGGGCCGGGCACGATGCCCTCGGGCTCGCGGATGTGACTGGCGAGCGTGCGCACGTGGCCGTGGGTGACGACACCGATCGTGCCGCCGTTGATGTCGCTGACCAGCAGCCGGCTCCCGTCCCAGACGAGGTCGTCGGGCGACCCCTCACCGTGGGCGATCATGGTCACGCTCGGCCGGCAGAGAGCGGCCTGCATGTGCGCCGCCGGCGACGGCGCCTTCGCCTCCGCAAGGCCGACGAGCGTGGCGAGCACAACGGCGCCGAATGCGGATATGCGGACGAGCGGACGCGACATGGCCAGAACCTGGAGCCGGACGCTCATCCTACCGGCGGCCCGGGACCGTCCATGCCGGCGACCGAGTGCTCCCCCTCGCTGAGGTGGCGACGCACCGCCTCGGGGCCGTCGATCTGGAGGTCGCGGCGCAGCTTCACGTGGTGGGTGACCATCTCGTCGGGCGACCACACCGGGCGCAGCGCGACGACGAACAGGCGCAGCTCGCCGGCCAGTGAGCGATGTACGGCAGAGATGCGCGAGCTGTCCGCGGCGTCCACCAGCGCCCGATGGACCTCCTCGTGAGCATCGACGACGCGTCGCCAGAGGACCCGCTTGGCGCGGCACACACGGGTCAGCGCGGCGACGGCGTCGCCCAACTCGGCGTCGAGCTCCTGCGGGCGCTCTGC
Source organism: uncultured Solirubrobacterales bacterium (assembly GCA_963752905.1). Taxonomy (GTDB): domain Bacteria; phylum Actinomycetota; class Thermoleophilia; order Solirubrobacterales; family Solirubrobacteraceae; genus Palsa-465. The sequence continues at coordinate 256,148 of CAVWAC010000001.1, read as the reverse complement.
GAGTGCGATCCGTGCCGCCTCGACCTCGAGCGCCGTGCGCAGCGCGAACAGGTCGTGCAGCTGTTTGGTGTCGAGCGCTGCCACGCGCGCGCCGCGGTGGGACTCGATCAAGACGAGTCCCTCGGCGGCGAGCCGCTGCAGTGCGCTGCGCACCGTCACGCGGGCGACGTCGTAGGTCTCGACGAGCGCCCGCTCGACGAGCCGCGTGCCGGGAGGGAGCTCCCCGTTGAGGATGCGATCGCGAAGTGCCGTCGTCAGCGCGGCAACGGCGGTGGCGGACGAAGCCATGGACGGATCATGCCGTGCGCGGCGCGGCGGCGACATCTGCGTTGGCCATCGCGGGCGCGCTGATGAAGCGCCTCCAGGCGACGATCGCGCCGGTGCCCCAGCTGAGCGCGGCGCCGGCGAGCACCACCTGCCAAGACGGCGCAAGCGACGCCAGCGCGCCCGCCAGCGCCGCGGCAAACCACATCGAGGCGTACAGACCGCCCGCCGCACGCCCACGTGCACCGGTCCCTGCGCTGCGCTGCACCTGCGCCGCGACGACCGGCAGGTACGCCCAGTAGACGGCGAGCCCGACGCCCGCTGCGGCGAGGAACACGCCGGCGCTTGCGGCAGTGGCCGCCAGGGCGAAGCCGAGAGCACCGACGGCGAGCGTCGCCACCATCGGCGCGCGTGGGCCGACGCGGTCGCAGGCGCGCGCCGCCAACACGACGAGCGGCAGCCCGAGCGCGCCGATCAGCGGCGCCGCTGGGATCCAGCGATCGTCAGCGCCGAGGCCGCCGGGGCCGAGTGCCTCGGCGATGCGCGTGAGCACGGTCCAGTGTCCCGCGAGGACACAGGCACTGACGATCCAGCCCGCACGGACACCCCGCGCGTCGGTGTAGCGGGCGATGGAAACGCGGCTGTCGGCACCGCGCTCACCGCCCCCGCGCGCCCCCGCACGCGCGCCCGCACCCGCCAGCGCGAGCGGCAACGCAGATCCGATGACGAGCGCCGCGGCTGTCCATCCGGCCGCGTCCGCCACGAGGCTGGCCACGGCTGGCCCACCCAGCACAGCGAAGGCAACCGCAAGCATCATCGGGCTCATCGCTCGGCCCGCCTTGCGCTCGGCGCTCGCGCCGGCGATCGCCGCCTGCGCGGCCGGAGGCACCCCCGCCGCAGCGGCGCCCTGCACCGCGCGGGCGAGGACCAACGCCGCCTCGTTGGGTGCGAGCGCCACGGCGCCACCGGCGAGCGCGGTCAGCCCCAGCGCAACCGCGATCACCCGCACCGGGGCAAGCCGGTCGGCCACCCAACCCCAGAGCGGAAATGCCGCCGCGAACGCCAGACAGAACGGCACCACGAGCACCGACGGATCCAGCGGGCCGCCAGGCACATCGGACCGGTGCGCGAGCACAGGAAGCCCTGCGGAGGGAAGGTAGGCGGCGAACGCAGCGAGCAGGATCCAGAACCGTGACATGATGCAGAATTGTCGGACAATTTGCGATTGTCCTACAATCTGGCCTGCTTGGCAAGGACCGGCGCACTCCTTCGCTGCATGGCGGAGCGGAAGTAGCGCGTGGCTCCGTTGGCTCAGCGTTGGGCTGCGAGGCGCGCCGGCGAACGCGGGCAGCTTCAGCCCAGCATCAGACGTGGTTCACTCCCAATGTGCGAACGGTCGCCTTCCTGCCCCCGCGCCCCGTGCGCCCGTTACATCGCGATCGCTTCGTACACGTCGACCGCGCCACCGCCCTCGAGAACCGGGCAGCCCTTTGCGAGCTCGACCGCGGAATCGAGGCTGTCGGCCGACACGATCGAGTAGCCCGTCAGGCCACGCGAACCGCCATCACTGACCGTGCCGCCCGTGCCGACCGTCTTCGCGGTCCCGGTCGGGGCGCCACCGTCAACGATGGCCGGACCGAGCTGTCCGAACCACTGACCCCACTTGGCCATCTGGGCGTCGCGCTCGGCCTCGTCGGCGGCCATACCGTTCCCGCCGCTGTACGCGAACATGTAATTCGCCATCTCCTCCACCCTTCGGTCGCGGCCGGTCGGATACCGGCTCTTTGTTCTGATGACGAACGGGTCACGCCCGGCGGGACACCGCGACCGAGCAACCGCCGAAGTTCCGTCTGCGCGATCACCCTGTACGTAAGCCCGCAGCTCCGGATACCCCGGCGGCTGCATGCGGCTAATGGTCCGCTACGCGCCGATCCGATACCAGCGCTTTGCGGTCGCTCCGAACAACGCGTCGCGAGCGTCATCGCTGAGATCGGAGAAGATGTCCCGGTAGGCGTCGTACAGCCGACCGAAGCCGGACCGCAGACGCTCGATCGGCATATCGGACCCGAGCATGCAGCGGTCTGGGCCAAACGTGCCGGTCGCCGCGCGCAGCCACGGGCGCACGCGGTCGGTCGTCCAGTCCCCGAAGATCGTCCCGATCGCGTCGATGCGCGTCGCGGTGTTGGACGCCGCAGCGATGGCGGCGAGCCGCTCGCGGTGGCGCGGGAGCTCCTCGTCGCTCGGATTCTCTGGCCAGCCGAAGTGGTCGAGCACGATCCGCAACGTCGGCAGGGCGCTGGCGAGCTGCGCGACAACCTCGAGCTGCTCACCCGTCGCCTCGAGTGTGACCGCTAGCTCGTGCTTGGCAAGCAGCTCGAGGTTGGCCATCGCGCGGTCGTCGTCGAGCATCGTCCGGTCGCCTGCACCTTGAGCAAGCGCGGCCACCAGCCGCACCCGCACGCTACGAGCGAGGGGTAGGGCACGGAAGCGTTCGACGAGCGCCGCGAAGCCCTCGTCGGCCGGATCGCCAAGCGTCACCAGCGCCGCCGGCACCTCCATCTCGTCGCATTGGCGCTGAACCCACGCGGCCGCTGCAATTGGATCGTCGGCGCCGGCATCTGACCAAACGATCCCGCCAACGTCGTGCCCGGCGATCTCACGCCGGTAGTCAGCCAACGTGTAGGTGTCGGGCAGCGAGTCATAGTTGCCGAGCATGTCGCGGACCAGGGTGCGGTCCGTCAGCCAGAAGACCTGATTCGTGTTCTGGTCCCACAGATGGACGTTGCAATCGATGAGCGGCGCCACGCCGGCGACCATAACCTCCTCATTGCCGGCATGCCAACGCGCCTTGGTCCCCCCGCTGTCGAGCTCATGTTCCGCGTCGCCGTGGCAGGGAAGGGGGACCGCGAGCGCCCGCTTGCCGACCTCGGCCTCGCTCCCGGAGGCCTCCTATACGGAATCCGTAGCTCCGGAGAATTGACAACAGGTGATCGGTACGCCCAGGGCTGGCAGGGACCCGGCGGCGCACGCCGCAACCCACCGCCCCTCGCGCAAGGTGAGGCGGCGGGCCCGGGCGCTACGTGGCCGTCAGACCGCCGCCGGAACCGGGACGACCTCGGCGAACTTCACCGTGTCGATGAACTGCCGGAAACGCGCAAGCTTGCCGTCACGGATATCCCAGACGTGGACGACAGGTAGGTCCAGCGCCTTCCCAGTCGCCTTCCCGGTCCCCTGATACCGGACGACCGCGGCGACGGTTTCACCGGATCCGATGAACTCCTGGGGTACGACGGCGAAGCCTTCGACGTCCTCGGCGATCGGGCCAAAGACCCTCTGCGCGACGGCCTCGCCGCCGCGGTGCAGGCCCCCGTACGGCATACCCTCGGCCTCGTACCATTCGATGTCGTCAGCGAATGCGCCAAGCACAGCGGGCACGTCGCCTCGCGCGAACGCCCCGTAGACACCCTTGACGAACTCGATGCTCTCCTCACTCATGGCTCTCCTTAGCTCCGGCGGTTGTGGTCTGAAGCTATCAGGCGGTATGAGACCGGCCGCAGGCACGATGCCAACACACGCGGGACCCGCAGCTCCGCCTCACCCCGCGGATCCGCAGCTCCGGAGCGGACAAAAGTGGGTCGGTACGCCCAGGCGTGGCAGCGACCGAGCCCTGGCGCACGCAGGGAGGTCCTCTAGTACCCCCAGCCGGACTCGAACCGGCGATCTCCTGCGTGAAAGGCAGCGACGGCGGTCACGCCTCCCGACGACGCAAGGCGCCTAATCGCCCATAAACACACGGGATCCGAGGGGTTCGGAAACCCGATCGCCAACGTCCACGGGGAGCGGTTCCGGGGACGTTTGGGCCACTATTGGGCCAGAGCGGCGAGGGTCCCCGGAGTACGTTTCGGCCTCGGTCGGGGAGCGCGAGGCCGAGCGGATCGAGCGGGCGATGGCGGCTACTTACGCCCCCGGCCGCGCGAGTTTCCTGCAGCGAGCGGGAACCCCGCGCCTATCGTCCGCGCCCGTCCTCACACTCGCCGACATGACCAACCCGCTCGACCAACCTTTCGCCGAGGATGACGAGATCGTCGGCGTGACCCTCGTCCGCGAGGACCTCCGCCTCCTGCTCGTCACGGCCCACATCGCCCAGATGGACTCGGCGGCGCAGGGCCGGACCGACCCTCGCCTGCAACTCGCGATCCACCGCATCGCCGCGACGGCGACGTCGTCGGAGTGGCAGCCGAAACCGAAGCCCGACTGACCGTCCGGCCGTCTCCGCCCTGCGCCTTAGAGGTCGGCGACGGCCCCGACCCGCCCTACCGCCCGACCATCACCTCCGAGGGCCTGCTAGCGGCCCCCCCCGCGGGTCCAGAGGAGACGTCAGTCTTCCGCATGCGGGTCGGGTGAGCCCGTGGCTACCCGGCCGCTGCGTTCCTTCTCCGGCGCGCCCGTCACGCGGTTGGCCGCGGGCGTGGGCCAGGCAGGGACGCCGGAAGGCGACGAAGCTGCGGCCGGGGGCGCTCCCAGGGACGTATCCTGGCGGGTGGACGCAGTCAGCTTTTGCGAGGTTTGTGGACAAGTACGGATAGCTTTCCGAGGCCGTTCGAAGTTATGTTCACCGTAGTGGTCGCTGGGGCGGGAGCCACGCTACCAAGGAGGAGTTATGGGCAAATTGACACGTTCGCTCACCATGGGCACAGCACTGTTTGCTGCCTGCGCGTTCGTCGCGATCAGCGCAGCTGGGGTCCGGGCCAAGAGCGAAGGCAGGGCAGACAGTGGGACCGCATATACCTCGATCGTCCACGTGTCCGGTCAGCTGCTGTATGCCGGTGGCTACGACCACGACAAGCTGTTTGGCGCGACAAGACTGACATACGTCGTCACCATCGGATCTGCGCAACCGGGGACTTCCCAGGGCACGGCAAAGACGGTCACGCTCCACACGCGTGACGGGGCGCTCACAGGCACCGCCTGGGGTACCCAGACGATCACGCCCTCGGGGGCCGCCGTCAGTCAGGGCAAGCTGTCGCTGACGCACGGTTCGGGCGGCCAGAAAGGGCACTCCCTGACCGCCACGTTCACGGGAACGTATGACCCGAACACCAGGGTCTATACGTTCCACTACAAGGGGACCTACCGGTAGCGCTTGGTAGCGCCGTCCTGCCGGGCCGCGAGATAGGGGTCGCGTGCGGTCAGAACCCGTGTGTTCACCGAAATGATGTTGCTGCCGCGCTGGACGGTCCAACTTGACCCGTGGCAGGACGGCCCGGAGTGGCCGGGGAGCGCGGGGCCGAGCGGATCGAGCGGGCGCTGAGCGCCTGACCACCAGGCGGTACCACCGGGCAATATCCCGCGCCCGAATGGCCGACGAGTATTTGACGGTCGCCGAGGTCGCGTCCGAGTTGAAGGTCAACGAGCAGACGGTTCGCAGCTGGATCGATCGCGGCGAGCGTCCCGCCGTTCGGGTTGGCTCGCGCCGCGTCCGGGTCAGACGGCACGACCTTGATGCGTTCGTCGTCGCGACGAGCGGCGCGGAGTCGTCCGAGGCCGCAGACGACAACGCCGACCAGAGCGCGACGGTCACTGTCGAGGGCGACGTCGTTCGCGTTCGCGTCCCCACGATGACCGCCGACGAGCGTCGCCGGTTCGCGACTGTTCTCCGCGAGGTCGCGGACGCGCTCGACCGCGACGGCTAACAGCGATAGCTCGGCAGGGCCGGTGCGGCAGCGCATCTCGGTCGTCCCCTAGGCGGGACGTCCCGAGCTATTCGGAAATCTCGGGCAGCGGGATCTCCCCGTCCCAGATGCTCGGCGGAGCAGGTTCCTTCGGCTTGTCGTCCTAGCGGAAGAACTGTCTCCTCGTGGCGGGTGCCGTGCAAGGCGGTGGTTGTGCTCGGCGTTATTCAGGCACGGGGCCGATCACGTTGTGGTTTGGAACGGTGGACGGCGGGCCAGTTGAGGCGTTTTCAGGGCCGCCGAGCACGAGGCACTCGCCGTCCGCCTCCCCGGCGACTACGAGGCAACGGGTCGAGCTGCTCGCCTGGCCGGAGGCGCGTCAGGAATCGGACCAATCGGTCGCAAGTCCAGGCGGCCAGAGGTCGTTTCTTCGAATGAGGTCTGGGACCGGAACCTTTTACCGAGGCGTCCGGGCCGACCTCGCTGTGCGTCGCACGCGCCCCCCGAGCGGCGCGCATCGGTCCCCCGGAAGAAGGGACTCTCACCGGGGGGCCACATTGCGGGTTGCTCGCCCCTGCGCCCAGACCCCGTTCGCAGGCGGTTAATCGACGGATGTTCGATTGTTTCGCTGCAAAGCTCTGGTCAAAGTTGACATTCCTGGTGCGGGCGCAGGGTCACCGAAGGGGGTGAGACCGGGGGCGTAAGGCAGCTTTGGTCTCAACTCGGTGGTCGGGTCGCCGGGAGCGTTTCAGCTCCCGGCTCCCACGGATCCGGGCGTGACAGTCTCCCGTCACCCGGCTCTTCTCATCCGGCTGTTGGTCAATACAGGTAGGAGCGGCGGGCCCAGCGCCAGTGGACGAAGAGGTCGGGCTGTCGTTTGTGCAGCCCGTTCCACCACGCCACGAAGCTGGTCTCGCTCCGTAGCCGTCGATATTTCTTCCCAGCCCAGCGCCTCAGGTAGTAGTTGACGCGCCATAGGAGGGGCAGCAACGCCGACCGGTTATACCGGCCGTAGTAGCCGATCCACCCGCCGACGATGGGGTTCAGCCATCCGGCGAGGTCATCGAGCGTCAGGTCGGTGCGGCGATGGATCCGCATCTCGCGGAGCCGATCGCTTTTGGCTTTCAGCGCTTGCGGGCTGATCGCGGGCAGGAACGCGACGAACGGCTTGCCGGTCCTGCTGCTGAGCGCTCCCCGGGCACGGAACGCGTACCCGAGGAACGTGAACGCGGTGTGCTCGTGCTGACCCCGACGATTATCGTCCTTGCAATAGACGATCCTCGTCTTGGTGGGATGCAGCCGTAGCCCAACCTCGCTCATCCGCACGGCGATCCTGGCCAGCACGTGCTCCGCCTGACTGAGCGTCGTGCAGTGCACGATCGCGTCGTCGGCGAACCGTTCGAAAGGACAGCCGGGGAACTCCCGGGCCATCCACGCATCGAACGCGTAGTGCATGAACAGGTTCGCCAGGCACGGCGAAATCGCCGACCCTTGCGGAGTTCCCCTCGTGCGCTGCTCAAGGGTCCCGTCCGGATGCTGCAGCGGGGCCTCCAGCCACCGCTTGACGTAGAGCAGCACCCAGCGGCAGTCGGTGACCGCCATCACCGCTTTGACGATCAGGTCCCACGGCACCTCGTCGAAGAACTTCTGGACGTCAAGATCGATCGCCCAGTCGTACTTCCAGCACCGCTCCCGGCATGCCGCGAGCGCGTCATGGGGCGAGCGGTCCGGCCGATAGCCGTAGGAGTCCGGGTGAAACCGCGGTTCCACCAACGGCTCCAGGAACTTGGCCACGGTCGTTTGCGCGACCCGGTCTGCGATCGTCGGCACCCCGAGCATCCGGACCCCATCGCCATGCGGCTTGGGAATCACGACCGCTCTCACCGGCGGCGGGAACCAGGTCCCCGAACTCATCCGATTCCAGACCTTGAAGAGGTTGTTCTCAAGATCCTTCTCGAACGCGTCGAGATCCTGCTCATCAACGCCGGGAGCGCCCTTGTTGGCCTTGACCTGCCGCCACGCCTCCCACACCAGCAGCTTGGGAATCGCAAACGACTTGTCCTTCAGCCTTGTCATGCGTCCTCGCTTCCTCCCAGAACCTCACGGCCCCGGTTGTTCGATTCGACATCACCAATGAGCCGGCCCCTTCGCTCCACCACCACCCCAGCAAGCAGCGGCTTCACAGCTACTACGAGCCGGTCCGCCAGCGAGCGTCTCAACCGGTACTCAATGCCTCCAGTTGCCGCTGTTGGCACGCTCCCTCTCGCCGCCCGTCGAACTGACCCGCAGGCCCGGACGGCCGCTTTAGAACACTCGCTTTCTCACGTTCCCGTGCAAGAGCCGCAGACCAGGCTCGCGCCGCCTCTACGCCGGACACCACCTGGCCAACAACGCGGGCAGCCGCCAGGCTCATCCCGGGAACGCAGGCGCTCCCCGGTTTCGATGCCATCTGATTCGAATTTCGACGCCTCAACGACGACACCCGACCCACAACCAGCCGAGCCGGATGCTTCTGGAACGCCTTCCTGGTCCCCACCTGACCGGATCAAGCCCAGCCTTCTCCCGGATCGCTCACCACGACGGTCTTCAGCCAACGCAGCACCGGGTGGTTTGACGCCCACCCCCGCAGGGCCGACGCCGGAGGGCCAACAAGCCTCCATCTCTCGCACAGCACCACCTATGAAGACCGCCTACTCCATCAGCCTCCTTCGATGTTCGTGACACACGCCCGCACCTCGACTTCTGCGAGAGCGGTCGCGGACCGGCCAGACTGCGGACAAGCGCGTACGTTTTGCGCTAGCCACTCAGCACACCCATCGGTTCCGAACTGTGTGCCAAGCGTCCGTTGCGGCGAGGCCGTCAAGCGGTGAGGATCGGAGCGGGCCCAAGGCAGCGACGCCGACGGCCAGCCCCCAACCGGCCGCAGCGCGCCCGCGAGCTGTCGCCCCCAACCGCACGCGGAAATCAGCGCTGCGGCCGGTCGCATCTCCCCCGGGGGCCGCAGGACCTGGGCGCGCCGGTCGACTCGCGATCCGGTCGCAATTCCAGGCGGCCGGGGGCCGTTCTTTCAGGAGGTCCGGGACCGGAACGTCTTCTCCCTGAGGGCGACGGGGCCGACCTCGGCAGCGCGTCGCGTTGCGCCCGCAAGCGGTGCGCATCGGTTCCGAAGGAGCAACGGTACGACTCGTGGCGTTGCTCCTTCTCCGATGCTGATCCGACTGGAGACCCGGCCGGCCCGGCCAAGCGGTTATACAGAGCCCGGGAGGCCCTGCTCAGTGAATCGGAAAGCCGCGCGGCGAGTTGAACACCGGCACCCCGGCGGAGTACGGAGGGGGCGATGCCAACGCTCTGCGGCTCTCGCTTCAGTGGCGGTCGGACTGCTGGATGTAGACCCGCTTGCCGTCCTCGTCCGTCCTGAAAGCCGGGCCACCGGCTGGCGGGCGACGGGTGTTGCGGTGCGACAGCTTGTAGGCGGCGTCGTAGAGAATGTCGTACGCCCCACGAAAGCTGGGCATGAGCCTCTGGATGAGCTTGCGCATGGCGCTCCTTTCCAAGCCAACGTAAGCGCGCATAGACAGTGGGCGCATCCGTAGAAGCGTGCACGCGTTCTGATGTCACCGACAGCACGATGACGACGATGATCACGAGCGCGATCAGCGCGAGGACAGCCGCGAGCAGCGCGCAGGCGATCCCGCCCGCGACGCGGTTCACCTTCGGTGACGTGAGCGGGATGGCCCCCGGATGGCGCTCGACTTTGCTTCACCGCCGCCACTCACGGACGAGCGCGAACGACACGATCACGTCCCGCCTTTCGCGCTTCCGGCGGCCGAGGCTGGATGGTTGAACCGACACCAGCCTCGGCCGCGAAACTGCTCGGCTACCCGCGTGCTGCTCTGGCCTTCGCCTCAGCCTGTTGGTTGTCGTTTCGCTCCATGGCCTCAAGAGCGCTTCCTGAGGCACCGAGATCCTTCGCCTCACCGCCAACGCTCCCCGCCGGGACCCGAGCGCACTGCGCGACCACGCACGCCGGGTTGGTCGCCACCGACAGGTCGTTTGCGATGAACCCGCCGACGAAGTATCCGCCGTAGTCGGTTACAGACCAGACCGTGCCTCCTCCACCGTCAAACGAGGTGCCGACGACCGTCCACCCATCTGGGCACGTTGCCTGGAAGGTGTTCGGGGCCACGTCGAATGTCGTTTGTCCTGGTTGCAGCGTGACTTTTGGCGACTCCACAACCCGGATCTGAGGCACAAACCCGGAGTAGTACCCCCAGCCGGACTCGAACCGGCGATCTCCTGCGTGAAAGGCAGGCGTCCTAACCGCTAGACCATGGGGGCGTGCACGGGATTGTAGGTCTCGGCGCCAGGCCCGCGATGGCCGCGGGCGCCGATCTCGGGCCGGGGTGACTCAGCGGGGGAGGATGGTGAAGCTGACCGTACGCGGCGTGCTCCGCCGTCCAGCGGAGTCGGACGCAACCATCCATGGAGGCGGGCACGCGATCACGGCTGGGTTGCCGCGATGATTTCCGTTCCCGACGCGAGTCCTACCCGACACCGCCCCACCACCGAAGGAGAACCCAGATGGACTGGAAGCTCGAGGTCGTCGTCGTCCCCGTCTCCGACCAGGATGTCGCCAAGGAGTTCTACGCCGAGAAGGTCGGCTTCCGGCTCGATGTCGACCATCGTGGCGGTGAGGACTTCCGCGTCATACAGCTCACGCCACCTGGCTCGGCGTGCTCGATCACCCTGATGAAGATGCCCGATCGAGCCGGCACGCTGAACGGGCTGCACCTGATCGTCTCCGACATAGACGCGGCGAGGGAGCAGCTCGTCAGTGGCGGTGCCGGGCCGACGGATGTCTTTCACTTCGTCGACGGCGAGCAGCGGCCCGGTCCCGACCCGGAGCGCCGCGACTACGGCTCGTTCCTGTCCTTCCGCGATCCGGACGGCAACCAGTGGCTCGTGCAGGAGGTGCGGCCGAAGGTCGCATGACGCCGGCGGGCCCGCGGTCCGCAGTACGACCGGGCCGAGAGACCACAGGCAGTAGCCGCCGCGCGCCTCACAAGTGGTGATGACCGTGCGTTCTGCATGGCGTGAGCACCTCCGTCATGTCCGTGGCGTCCCGGTCGCGATGGCCGCTTCGCCTTGTGGCGCTCGCCGTCATCTGGGGACTGTCGTTTCTCCTCGTGAAGGTCGGCGAGCGGGCGTTTGCGCCGCTCGAGGTCTGCCTCGGGCGGATGCTCGCCGGGACGGCCACGCTGTTGACCGTCGTTGTGGCCGCGCGCCAGCGGCTGCCGACAGACGCGCGTCTGGGGGCACCTCGCGGTCGCGGCACTGCTGCTCAACGCTCTGCCGTTCTCGCTCATCGCCTACGGCGAGCGCCACGTCTCAAGCGTGGCCGCCGGGATCTGGAACGCCACGACGCCGCTGTTCACGTTGCCGGTGGCCGTGGTCCTGATCGGCGAGGAGCGGGCCTCGAACCGGCGGGCCGCGGGGGTGCTCGTCGGCTTCGCCGGTGTGCTCACCGTGCTCGGCGTGTGGCGCGGCCTCGGCGCGGGGTCAGCCGCGGGCACGCTCCTGTGCCTCGGGGCGGCGGCGTGTTACGGCCTCGGGTTCCCCTACGCCCGCCGTTTCCTCGCGGCGCGTCCCGAGGGACCCCTCGGCCTCGCCTGCGGACAACTCATCTGCGGGACCGCTGAGCTGGCACTCGTGACCCTTGTCGTGGCCGGCCTCCCCGAGGCGACGCCGGCCGGACCGCTCGCCGCGGTGGCCATTCTCGGCGCGCTCCGAACGGGCATCGCCTACATCCTCAACTACTCGATCATCCGCGACGCCAGCGCGACGATCGCGTCGACCGTCGCCTACCTCATGCCCATCGTCTCGACCGTGGCCGGCGTCGTCGTGTTGGGTGAGTCGGTCGCCTGGTATCAGCCGGTCGGGGCGGCCGTCGTGCTCCTCGGCGCCGCGATCACGCAGACGCTGCAGTAGCGGTAGCCGGGACGCGCACACCGCTCCCTCCCCTGCACTCATACGCTCTCATCGACCTGCCTCGCGAGGCCTTGACGGTGTCTGTCAGAGCTCGGACACGGTTCGGGCGCCGAGCCATTTCCCCTCGACGCTCGACCGCGCTACAACCCCCGGGTATGAGGCTCCGCGCGCCCGTGCAAAACGACCTGAATGCAGTGTTCGCGCTGATGGCGGCGCGTGACACCGCCGACATCGGGGCGCCCGACTACACGCTCGAGGACCTCACCGAGGAGTGGGGCCTGTCCGAGGTCGACCTCTCGAGGGACGTCGTCGTCGCCGAGCTCGACGCCACGGGACCCGCTGGGGAGATCGTCGGATACGCGATCGTCCGGTCGGTCGGGACGCTCGCGATCGTCGCGCCCGACCACGAGGGCCAGGGCATCGGCACGCAGTTGCTCGCGTGGGTTGAGGGACGCGCCCGCGAGCGCGGCGAGGAGCGCCACCGGCAGTGGGTCGCCGCAAGCAACGAGCGCGGCTGTGCGCTCCTGCTCCGCGCGGGCTACGAGCCGGTGCGGAGCTACTGGCGCTTCGTGCGTCCACTCGACGGCGGTGAGGCGATCTCCGTCTCGCCCCCGCCCGCCGGTGTGCGCCTGCGCGCGCTCGACCCGGCGGCCGACGCGGCGACGCTGCACGCGCTCCACGACACGACCTTTGGCGGCAATCCGGATTACCACTCGGAATCGCCGGAGGCCTTCCGCGAAGAGCACCTGCGCGCCCACGATCTCGACCCGGAGCTGAGCCGCATCGCCGAGCGCGACGGCGAGCTCGTCGGCTACCTGCTCGCCCGTCGATGGGGCAGCGAAGGCGTGACGTTCATCGACCTCCTCGGGGTCCACCCGGCCCACCGCGGCGCCGGGCTCGCGACCTCGCTGCTGCAGTCGACCTTTTCCCTCGGCGCGCAGCGGGGCCTGCGCGAGGCCCAGCTCGGCGTCGCCTCGGACAACCCGCGCGCCCTGCGGCTCTACGAGCGCTGCGGGATGTCGCCCCGGTTTCGCTTCGACACCTTCGAGCGTCCGGTCGACGCGGCGGCGTCGTAGGGCGCAAGTCGGGTTAAGCCCGGCGCACCATGGCGCGCCGTCAGCGAGGCGCGCGGCTGACCGATTCGACGTTCGTGCCGTCGGGGTCGAGCACGTAGGCGGCGTAGTAGCCCGCCCCATACTGCGGGCGCTCGCCGGGCGCGCCATTGTCCCGGTAGCCGGCCGCGGTCGCGGCGCGGTGGAACTCGTCGACCGTCGTGCGATCCGGCGCCGGGAAGGCGAGGTGCAGATGCTCCGTCGGCGCCCGGCCGTCGGCGACGAGCGAGAAGGTCGCCCAGGCGCCGCTGAACAGGACGCGCTCGTCTCGGCGGGGACCGGGCCGGAGCCCGGTGTGGCGGGCGATCGTCGCGTAGAAGCGCTCGGCGTCGTCGAGGTCGGCCACGCCGATCCACAGGTGATCGATGTGGCCGCCGCGGCGCGTGTCGCCGTGGTGCACCGCCTCGATGCTGTTGCCGTCAGGGTCGAGCAGGAAGGCGCCGTAATAGTCCGGTCGGTACTGGGCGCGCTCGCCGGGACGCCCGGCGTCGGGGTAGCCGGCGTCGATCCCGGCCTGCCAGAAGGCGTCGACGTGCGCGCGAGATGGCGCGACGAAGCCGACGTGGAGATGCCGGGTGACCGCGGCCTCGGTCTGGGCGGCGAGCAGGGCGAAGTCGTCCCAGGCCACGAGATCCTCGCGTTCGTGGGTCGGCTTAACACCGAGGGTAGGCAGCACGCACCGGTAGAACCGCTCGGACTCCGGCCGGTCACCGGCGCGGATCGTGACATGAGCGAACATCGATACCCGAGGCTAGCCACCCCGCGCACCGCACCGGACGAGTGGGTAGAACGAAGGCACGATGACTGGCCTCTCCTACGACGACATCGGCCCGACGTATTCGGCAACCCGCCAGTCAGATCAGCGCCTCGAAGCCGCGATCGGGGCCGCCGTCGGCGACGCGCGCACGGGGGGCGTGGGAGCGAGCCCACCGCGACCTTGTGGGGCTGTCCGAGCTTCACTTCGGCTACTACCTCGTGATCGCCGACGTCCAGGCTCCTGCGGACTGACGCGGACGGGCTCAGTCCCGCTCGAGGTACCGCGGCTCGGCGAACACCGAGCGGATGACCGGCGCGAAGGACTCGAGCGGCAGCGAATCGTAGGCGGGGTCGAAGCAGTTCTGGTCATACCGCTCGCAGAACTCGACGCAGGCCGCGTAGTGGGGATGGTCGCGGAAGCGATCGCGGGCATTGCGATCCTCGCCGTAGTGGTGGGCGTAGTAGTAGGCCTGGAAGACGCCGTGGTGGCCGACGACCCAGCACAGCTCCTCGCGCACGAACGGGCGCAGGACCGCCGCAACCATCTCGCCGTGGCTGTAGGGGGCGAGCTCGTCGCCGATGTCGTGCAGGAGCGCCGCGGCCACGTACTCGTCGTCACGGCCGTCGCGCCGGGCCCGGGTGGCCGACTGCAGCGAGTGCTCGCAGCGGGACACCTGATAGCCGCCGAACGAATGCTCGAGCGCCTTGACGGCGCCGAGCAGACGGTCGGGCAGCGCAGCGTTGTAGGGCTCCTCGAGGCGCCCGAGCAGCTCATAGTCCTCCCGGGTCCCGTCGGCCATCCGGGTGAAGCGGACCGTCTCTGGGCTGCCTGCGTCGGCCTTGGACACGCGGCAAGCCTACCCGCCTTTGGCGCAGCCGCCGGTGCGGAGCTTAGGCAGCTTAGGCGCTGGTCACGACCTCCTGTGCCCACCCCGAGGCGCGCGGTCCGGCGCTCGCCGCCACGGTGATGAGATCGCTGCCGGCGGGCGTCGGCACCGTCACGGAGAAGTGGCCGTCGGGGGCGGAAGCGGCACGCACCGTCATGGCGTCCGTCGAGGCGCCGGCGAGCGTCGAGCTCACCGATACCGCCGCCCCCGGCGACGTCGTACCGCTCACAACTGTCGTCCCGCCGACGGGAGCGCCCGGCGCCGGCGCGGTGATCGCAACCGGCAGCGTGCTCGTTCCGCCGCCGCTCAGATACCGCCCGCGGGTGATCGAGGGCTGATCGACGAGCGTTCCGGTCTGGAGGTCGCGGACCAGGCGCACGTACTGCCCCTCCGCCCAGATGAGCGGCGTCGTCGATCCGGCCGCCTTGCCGTCGACGAAGCCGATCGAGGCCGTCGCCGGGTTCGACCCGTAGGGCGCGCGCGGGATGTTCGGGTCCTCCCAGGCCTGCTCGGGCATCAGCCCGATGCCCCACGACATGCGGCGCATCGCCAGCGCGAGGGCGCCGGCGGCGGCCATGCCACCGGTCTGCATCGCCTGCTCGGCCCGCTCCCCGTCGAGGATCGGCCACAGATGGCCGGAGCCGACGGCGTTGTAGGACGGCGCGCCGCTCGGCGAGCAGTTCGTCGGGTCGGGTTCGTAGCAGTCGCCATACCCGTCGGTGCTGCCGTTGGCCGCGACCCCGTAGCGGTGCCAGCCGGGACCCGAGGGCGTCGCGCGCCGCAGCACGGAGTCGACGACGGCGAGCGCGTGACGTCGGCATCGTGCGCGCTGAGCACCCCGAGCCGGGTGAGCTCGAGGAAGCCCGCGTCGACGACCCGGCGCTGGTCGACGTTGCTGAGGCTGCCGTTGTTGAGGTTGTAGGTGGTGGCGGCGTTCGGGTCGCCGTCCACGGCCAGACGCAGGAAGTAGCGATGATCGCCGTAGGGCCCGCTGTCAGTCACTGTCCACGCCTTGACGTGGCGCTGGTAATCGTCGGCGGTCGCCTGGTAGAGCCGGGCGCGGGCCGGGTCGCCGGCGGCCTGCGCGAGATGGGCGGCGGCGGTGAGCCCGGCGATCTCCGAGGCGATCGAGGCGGGTGAGTAGCCCATGTGCTCCTCCCAGCGCTCCTCGCCATAGGCGGGACCGTGGCTGACGACGAAGTCGGCGTCCGGGCGCAGATGCGCCGCGTACAGCGCCCGGTTCCCGGCGACGCCGGCCTGCCAGGCCATCAGCAGCGGATAGGCGTCCTCATCGATCTCGAAGAGGCCGTACGTGTCGGGGGCGACCGCTCCGTTCACGAGCGAGTCGCGGGGGAAGCTGCCGTCGGGCTGCTGGGCACGGTCGAACAGGAAGCGCACCATCTCCCGGGCGCTCGCGCGGTCGCCGTCGGCGAGCAGTCCGGTGAACGTCTCGTAGCTGTCCCGCGCGAAGACCGACCGGTAGGTGTAGCCGGCGTGCGTGGTGAGCGCGAACATCGACTGGCCCCAGGGATCGGCCGGCGCCGCGACGAACGCTCCCGGATAGGTCTTGTCCTCGGCGGCCTTGATCACGTTGGCCGCGAGCAGTACGCGTGCGCTGCGTTGGCCGGCGGCGAGCGCAGCGAGGCGTCGTAGGCGCGCCAGCAAGCGAGGTAGCGCCGCAGCGTAGTCGCATACGGCGTGGCCGCGCTGCGCTGGGCGGCGCCGATCGCCGCGGCCGGGGTGCGGCCGAACCCGAGCACGACGGTGAACGGACGCACCGGGTCGCTGATCTGCGCCGTCTGGACGACATTGCCGGCGGTCGCGGTCCGGTGGTCGAAGCGCAGCCGGTGATACGTGTCGAGCTGGCTGAGCCCGTCGCTCGGCGTGCCGGCGTAGCCGCTCGAGGCACGCACGAAACGGCGGTCCGCGACCAGCGCACCCGCGACCTGCGCGGCGAACGGACCGGTCGGGGTGACGGTGTCGGTGGCGACGAGCGCGCCGCTGGCTGGGTCAACGACCGCGTTGTTGGGCAAGGCGTTCGTCGCGCCGCCGCCGCCCGTGTTGTCGATCGTCGGGTCATAGCGCACGTACACCTTGAGGCGGCGCAGCGAGGCCGCGGGCGCCCCGGCGAGGGGTGCGAGCGCCGTGTGGATGAGCACGCTCGCGCGCGCGGGGTCGGTCGAGTAGTCGGTGACCAGGGCGAAGCCGCGGCGCCGGTCGCGGCTGATGACCCGGCAGAGCATCCCGCTGGGATCAGGGGAGCTCACCGTGTAGCTCATGTCACGCTGCTGGAGGTCGGCGAACGAGTGCCCGTCGGTGACGATGTACTGGACCGTGCTGACGTTACTGGTCTCGATCGTCGGACTGAAGGTGTCCGACAGCACGCCGTTGGCAACGGTGAACCACACCTTCGAGGCGGCGCTGTGCGCGGTCGCGAAGCAGTCCTTGCGGGCGAGGTCGAGGTAGGACTGCGCGCCGGGACCTCCCGGAGCGCCGCCGGCGGAGTCCGCCGCCGACGCGGTCATCGCGCTCGCCCAGACAGCGAGCCCGGCGAGCATGACGGCAAGCGCGCGAGCGCCCATGGTCTGTGGCGTTCGCATCTCCCTCTCCTCCCTCGGCGCGACTAGCTCGCCAGCTACCCGAGCCGCACCGCGGCGAAACGGCTAGGGCGCCACAAGGTCGATGGCGCGCGCGCCGCGCGCGCCGAGGGCGATGAATGCGGAGCGGACCTCGAGCAGCGCCGCCGCGGCCGCTCGTCCGCCGGCGAAGCCGAGAGCGAGGTCGCGCGCGCTCGGGCGAGCAGCACGCTGAGCGTGGCCGAGGATGGTCGGATGCACGCGGACGCCGGAGGCACGCTGGAGGGCCGCGGCGACGGTCACCGCGTCGCCGATGCCCTCGGACATGACGACGATCGCCTCGCCCACCTCGGCGGCCCCCGGTAGTCCCGCCGCGACGCGCGTGATCTCGGCCGAGTCGAGGCTGAGCAGCGGAGCACCGAGTCCGGCCGCCGCGGCGACCGCGACGGCGAGATGATCGGTATCCCCGCCGAGCGTCTCCACGACGAACGCTCGGCCGGGCAGCGCGCGCCCGGTGACGCGCAGCTGGTCGATCACGGCGACGGCGTCGTTGACCGCCGAGTCCATCCCGATCGTCGCCTCGGTCCCGGGGATGTCGTTGTCGATCGTCGCCGGGACGAAGGCGACCGGCACGCCGAGGCCGCTCAGTGCCCGCGCGCCGGCGAGCGAGCCGCCGCCGCCGATCACGGCGAGGCCGCCGACCTGCTCCGCGTCGAGGCCCTGCCTGACTCGTCGCAGGCCGTCCGGGGTCCGCATCTCGGCATGGCGGGACGAGCCGAGCCACGTGCCCGCCTCATGTAGAAAGCGCCGCGCGAGGGACGCGGTGATCGCGGAGTACTCGCCGGTGCTGACGCCCTGATACCCCCGCGCGTAGCCGAGGACCTCGGCGCCCCCGCCTTCGGCCGCTTCGCACACGCCGACGACGGCTGCGTTCATCCCGGGCGCGTCACCGCCGCTGGTCAGCACCCCGAGGCGGAGCGTCACGGCGCCGCCACGGTGCGAAGCGTCACGGCGTCTCCGCGGTCGGTTGGGCGTGGATGAAGCGGACCCCGGCGAGCCAGTCGGCGTCGCCGAACACGAGCGAGCCGGGCACGACACCGTCCGCCCCTGCCCGGGCGATCCCCGCGACGGTGTGCGCGCGGATGCCGCCGTCGACGACGATCTCCGGCCGGCGGTGACTCGCGTCGCGGGCCGCGCGGAGCTGCCCCACCCGGGTACACGCCTCGGGGGCGAGGTCCGCACCCTTGATGCCGACCGCCGTGCCCATGACGAGGATGCGGTCGACGCTCTCGAGCCGCCCGAGCGCGGCCTCGATCGGCTGATCGAGGGAGAGCGCGAGCCCGGGCCGAACCCCATGAGCGTCGATCGCCCGCAGCGTGGCGGCGACATCGGCGCAGCTCTCCGGGAAGACCGTGAGCATGCCGGCGCCGGCCGCAGCGAACGAGGCGATCCACCGGTCGGCGTCGCCGACGACGAGATGCACGTCGATAAGCCCGGCCGGACGGCGGGCGGCGAGCGCCCGCACGGTCTCTGCGCCGAATAGGAGCTCCGGCGTGAAGTGGCCGTCCATGACGTCGAGGTGGAATCCCTCGACGTGGCGATCGAGCGCCTGCACCGCGGCGCCGAGCGCGAGCTGGTCGGCGGACCACAGCGAGACGTAGGCCCTCATCTCACCGCGCCTCGGCTCATCGCGCCATGGTCAGCCGCTGATCCGACCCGGCCGCAGTTGCGTGAGCCGTGCATTGAGCTTCCCGAAGGCGCGGCTGAGAGCCTTGATGTCGGCGTCGGACAGCGGCGCGGAGAAGTGCTCCTCGAGCCACACATGGTGCTGGCGCCGCGCCCGCTTCATCGCCGCGGCCCCGGCCTCGGTCTGGAAGATGAGCACCGAGCGGCGATCGTTCTCCGGCCGGTGACGGCGGATCAGCCCGGCGGCGACCATCCGGTCGACGACACGCGTCAGTCCGCTCTTGCTGTACAGGATCTTCTCGGCGAGCTCGTTCATCCGCAGACCGTCGGGCGTCTCCTCGAGGTGCACGAGGACGTCGTACCACTCGACGGGAAAGCCCACGTCGCGCTCGAAATCACGCCCGAGCACGTCGATCAACGCGAGCGAGCTCTCGAAGTAGAGCCGCCAGGCGCGGAGACGATCGGGTGAAGGGGTTGACACAGTTCGTTCGCCACGCGATAGTACGCGCTACAACTGTTCTTGGCAGTACTGTTCGCGAAAAGACTGATGCTCAGGGTATCAGTACAGAAGAGAGGATCGGGATGTCCACCACCGCAGAGACACTTTCGACCGCCGGCGCCGACACGCACGTGACCCCGGGTCGGATCATGGAGCTCGGGCTGGCGTTCTGGGGCTCGAAGACGCTGCTGAGCGCGGTCGAGCTCGGGCTGTTCACTGAGCTCGCCACCGGCCCGCAGGACGCAGACGCGCTTGCCCGCCGACTCGGACTGCATCCCCGCGGGGCGCTGGACTTCCTCGACGCCCTGGTCGCGCTCGGGATGCTCACGCGTGAGGACGGCGTGTATGCGAACACAGCCGAGACCGAGCTGTTCCTCGATCGCGGAAAGCCCGGCTACATCGGTGGCATGCTCGAGATGGCGAACGCACGGCTGTACCCGTTCTGGGGCTGGTTGACCGACGCCCTGAAGACGGGCGAGCCCCAGAACGAGGCCCGGACCGGCGGTGACTTCTTCGCCGCGCTCTACGGCGATCCCGAGCGGCTCAAGCAGTTCCTCCACGCGATGACAGGACTCAGCGCGGGTGCCGGAGCCGCGATCGCCGCCCAGTTCCCGTTCGAGCGCTATCGGTCGGTCCTCGATCTCGGGTGCGCCAAGGGCGGTCTGCTCGTCCAACTCGCGGCGGCCCATCCCCATCTGAGCGGCACCGGCTTCGATCTTCCGCCCGCGCGGGATGCCTTCGAGCGGCATGTCCGGTCCGCCGGGCTCGAGCAGCGGATCGGCTTCGTCGCCGGCGACTTCTTCTCCGACGCGCTCCCCAGCGCCGACGTGATCACGCTCGGCCACATCCTCCACGACTGGGGCCTGGCCGAGAAGCGCCAGCTGCTCGCGAAGGCCTATGACGCCCTCCCCGCCGGCGGTGCGGTGATCGTCTTCGAGGCGATCATCGACGACGCCCGGCGTGAGAACACATTTGGCCTGCTGATGAGCCTCAACATGCTGATCGAGACGCCGTCCGGCTTCGACTACACCGGCGCCGACTGTCAGCGCTGGATGCACGAGACCGGCTTCAGCGAGACCTACGTCGCGCCCCTGGCCGGCCCCGACTCGATGGTCGTCGGCATCAAGTAGGCGCGGCCGCCGTCGCGGCGCCCGGATCGGACTCGGGCTCGGCGAACGCCTCGGCGAGCTCGGCGCGCGAGTGCACGTCGAGCTTCTGGTAGACGTGGCGCAGGTGGTACTCGATCGTCTTCGGGCTGAGGAACAGTGCGGCCGCCGCCTCCCGCGTCGTGCGGCCGCGGGCGAGCAGCAGGGCGATCCGCAGCTCCTGTGGCGTGAGTTCGTCGAGCGTGCTGGGATCCCGGCGCCGCGCTGTCTCGCCGGTCGCCTGCAGCTCGAGCCGGGCTCGGCCGGCGAGCAGACGCGCGTCGAGTCGCTCGAATGTCGCCGTAGCCGCGCGGAGCTGCTCGCGGGCCTGCGCGCGCTGTCGCGCACGGCGTAGGCGCTCGCCGAAGGCCAACCGCGTCCGCGCCGTCTCGAACGCGTCGGGAGTCTTGGCATGCTCCTCGAGCGCACGCCCGAAACAGGCGGCGAAGGCTCCCTCGTCGGCGACCGACCCCTGGCAGCGCAGGGCGCGGGCCAGGGACCACGGCTGGCCCTTGGCCTCCGCCGCGAGGGTGAACTCGACGGCGAGCCGCTCGGCCTCCCCCCTGCGCCCCAACCGCAGGTACACGTCGACGAGCTCGGGCGCCGGCGACAGATCGGCGTCGGTGATCCCGAGCTCTGCCAGCAGCTGACGCTGATGCTCGAAGCACCGGGCAGCGGCATCCGTCTCGCCGAGGCCGACCGCCAGCTCCCCGAGGGCGGCGGCCAGCCACACCTCCATCAGCCGCGTCCCGAGCTCATCGCAGAGCGCTCGCGCCTCGGCCGCGTGCGCGCGGCACTCGGGCTCACGTCCGCGCCGCGCCTCCAACCAGGCGAGCCCGCTGAGCCCGAAGACGAGGTCGGTGCGCTGGTCGCTCTCACGCGCGAGCTCGATCGCCTCGCGATACGTCGCCTCGGCGATCGCGAGCCGGTCGGTCGTCGCCTGGTCACGCGCGATCAGGTTGAGCACGAAAGGGAGCGCGCCGATCGCCGCGCGGGCACGGGCGCTGTCGAGCGCCCGCTCGAGCAGACCCCGGCCGGTTCCCGCCTCACGCAGGAAGATCGGAGCCACGGCGAGCCACGGCAGCAGCCGAACGTCGTCGTCGAGGTCCGGGGTTGTCTCGGCGAGGGTGATCGCCCGCTGGATGGCGTCGGCGCCGGTGGCGGCGTCGCCGCCGGCGATGCGGGCCATGCCGAGCGCTGTCGTCGCGATGAAGCGCGTCCGGTCCGAGGCACCGACCGGCATTTCCGACCACGCCCGCTCGGCGACGGACAGCATCTCCGCCGGGTTCCCGGCGAGAAAGCACGCGTACCCGGACTCCGCGAGCATCGACACGGCCCGCTCGGGATCTGCCCGCGCGGCGGCGGCGGTCAGGATGGCGTGGCCACGCATGACCGGCCCCCGGCGCGCGGCGATGTGACCGGCCAGCTCGTCGATCTCGAGCGACAGCGCGGGATCGTCGGTGGCGGTTCGGGCTTCGTCGAGCAGCGCGACCGCAGCCTCGGCCCGTCCGGAGTCCCAGCTCGCCTCGGCGGCGACCCGCAGAAGGCGCGCGCGCCGGGCCGGATCGGGAGACAGCCGCGCCGCACGTTCGAACGCGGCCGTCGCGCTTGCGTACGCGCTGCGATCGCGGGCACGCGTCCCGGCCTGCTCGAGAGCGGCCGCTGCCGCCGCATCGACGCCGACGGCCGCGGCCGCGAGGTGCCACGCTCTGCGGTCGACGTCGCGATCGGGCAGGGCGGCCGCAAGCGCCCGATGGGCCTGGCGTCGTGCCTCGCGGGGCGCCTCGGCGTAGATCGCCGAGCGAGCCAGCGGATGGCGGAACTCGACCGCGCCGGCCCGTACCGCGACGAGCCCTGCGGCCTCGGCGGCGGTGAGCGGGGAGAGATCAACCCCGAGCAGAGCGGCCGCGCGTGCGAGCAGCCGCAGATCCCCGCTATCGCTCGTCGCAGCCAGCAGCAGGGCGCGCCGCTCGGGCTCGCCCAGCTTTCCGACCCGCCGGAGGAAGGCGTCGGCGATCCGCCTCGAGACGAGCAGCGGCGCCCCTTCCGGCGTGAAGGCAAGGGCGTCGGCGTCGTCGGCCAGCTCGAGCAAGGCGAGCGGATTGCCCGCGGTCGCCTGATGAAGCCGCCCGGCCGCCTCGGGCGCCAAGTCGCCGAGCAGCAGCGCCGCCTCATCCGGGCTGAGGCCCCGGACGGTGAGCACCGGCAGGTCAGCCCCGTCGAGCAGCGAGGCTTCCCCAGCGCGGACGGCGATGAGCACCGCGATCGGGTCGGCGACGAGGCGGCGCACGGCAAACAGCAGCGCCCCGGCGCTGGCGTCATCGAGCCAGTGAGCGTCATCGATGAGCACGGCCACCGGCCCGGCCTCGGCGTAGGCGGCGAGGAGGCTGAGCGTCGCCGCGCCGATCGCGAAGCGCTCCTGCGCCCGCGCCGGGCGCAGCGCGAGCGCACCCTCGAGCGCGACGGCCTGTGGCTCCGGGATGCGCTCGAGCAGCCCGAGCGCGGGGCGGACGAGCTCGAGCAGCGAGGCAAACGGGATCTCGGCCTCTGACTCGACTCCGCGGGCTCTCAGCACCCGCATTCCGCCGGCCCGCTCGCCGGCGTAGTCGAGCAGGGCGGTCTTGCCGATCCCGGGCTCACCGACGAGCGCCAGCGTCGCGCTCTCGCCTGACCGCGCGCATTCGAGCACCGCATCGACCTCGCTCCGCTCGGGCCCTCGCCCCACCAGCATAGAGCCGATTCTGACACCCCCCGATGCGAGGGCGGGAAGGATTAGGGGGGCCCCTGATGCGACCCGTTTGCCGCCGGCCTAGGCTCGCCGAAACCCAACCCAGGAGGGGCACCGTGAGTGCAGTGGAGCAGGCCGTCGAGGTCGACGGCGACAAGCTGATGCAGTTCGTCTTCCGTGCCGTCGACGAGGTCGGCGCGACCCTCAACACCGCGCTCGTCGTGATGGGCGACAAGCTCGGTCTCTACCGCGCGCTCGCCGACGGCGGCGCGCTCTCGCCCGCGGAGCTGGCCGCGCGCACCGGCACCGCCGAGCGCTACGTGCGCGAGTGGCTGAACGCCCAGGCCGCGGGCGGCTTCGTCGCGTACGACCCGGACAGCGGCCGCTACGCGCTGCCGCCCGAGCAGGCGGTCGCGCTCACCGACCAGGACAGCCCGGCGTATCTGCCCGGCTTCTTCCAGATCGCGCTCGGATCGGTGATCGACTCTCCCAAGATCACCGAGATCGCCCGCCACGGCGACGGCTTCGGCTGGCACGAGCACGTCCACGATGTCCACGATGGCTGCGAGCGGTTCTTCCGCCCAGGCTACAACGCCCATCTCGTCGCCGAGTGGCTGCCCGCGCTCGACGGCGTCGTCGAGAAGCTCAAGAATGGTGCAACGGTCGCCGACGTCGGCTGCGGGCACGGGGCGTCGACCGTCCTCATGGCGCAGGCGTTCCCGCGCTCGAGGTTCGTAGGGTCGGACTATTACGCCGACTCGATCGAGACCGCTCGCGCGCGGGCGCAGGACGCCGGCGTCGGCGACCGCGTCGATTTCCAAATCGCGCCCGCGGCGGCGTACAGTGGCACGGGATACGACCTCGTGACGATGTTCGACTGCCTGCATGACATGGGCGATCCGGTCGGCGCCGCGCGGCACGTGCACTCGACGCTGAAACCGGACGGGACGTGGCTGATCGTCGAGCCCCAGGCCGGCGACCGGGTCGAGGACAACTTCAACCCGGTCGGCCGCGCGTACTACGCGTTCTCGACGCTGCTGTGCACGCCGGCATCGCTGTCGCAGGAGGTCGGGCTGGCGCTCGGCGCGCAGGCCGGAGAGGCGCGCATCCGCGATGTTGTGCAGGCCGCCGGCTTCACGCGCTTCCGGCGCGTGGCCGAGACGCCGTTCAACCTCGTCTACGAGGCGCGCCCGTGACCGAGCTGGTCGCGCCACCGGCGGTGCCCGCGGGCCACGCGGGCACCGCTCGGCGCGAGCAGACGCGGGCGCGCTCCCCGGACCGCGAGGGGCACATCGCGCGCGACGGCGTGCGCGTGTTCTATGAGGTCTACGGGGACGGCGATCCCACGATCGTGTTGCTCCCGACCTGGTCGATCGTCCACTCGCGCGTGTGGAAGCTGCAGATCCCCTACCTCGCGCGACATTTCCGCGTCGTCACCTTCGACGGCCGTGGCAACGGCCGCTCGGATCGTCCGCTCGGCGGCGAGCGATATCGGATCACCGAGTTCGCGGATGACGCGCGCGCCGTCATGGACGCCACCGACACGGAACGCGCAATCCTGGTGGCGCTGTCGTGCGGCGCGCTGTGGGCCACGATTCTCGCCGCCGATCACCCCGAGCGCGTCGATGGCATCGTCTATCTCGGCCCCGCCGTCGCGCTCGCGCCGGGCCACCCCGAGCGCGAGCTGTTCCCATTCGAGGACGCGGTCGAGACCGACGCCGGCTGGGCGAAGTACAACCGCCACTACTGGGAGCGCGATTACCTCGGCTTCCTCGAGTTCTTCTTCGCCCAGTGCTTCACCGAGCCCCACTCGAGCAAGCAGATCGAAGACTGCATCGGCTGGGCGCTCGACACGACGCCGCCGGCGCTCGCCGACGCGACCCGCGGGATCGGGCTGACGGGAAACGAGCCATTCCGGACGACCTGTGTGCGGGTGCGCTGCCCGACGCTCGTCATTCACGGCGACGATGACCGCGTGCGCCCCCACGCCCAGGGCGAGGCCCTCGCGCTCGCGACCGGAGGTGACCTGGTCACGCTGCACGGCTCCGGGCACATCCCCCAGGCGCGCGATCCGGTGCGGATCAATCTGCTCATCTCCGACTTCGTCCGGCGGCCTCGGACCTCGGCCTGGACCCGCGCCGACGCCCAACGCCGCCGCGCCCTCTACGTCTCATCGCCGATCGGGCTGGGTCACGCGATGCGGGACGTGGCCATCGCCGATGAGCTGCGTCGGCGGCGACCGGATCTCCAGATCGACTGGCTGGCTCAACATCCGGTCACCGAACTGCTGCAGGCGCGCGGCGAGCGGATCCACCCGGCGAGCGCCCATCTCGCGAGCGAGTCCGGCCACTTCGAGTCCGAGTCGGCCGAGCACGACCTCCATTGCTTCCACGCCTGGCGCCGGATGGACGAGATCCTCGTCGCGAACTTCATGGTCTTTCACGACCTCGTCTCGAGCGAGCGCTACGACCTGTGGATCGGCGACGAGGCATGGGATCTCGACTACTTCCTGCATGAGAATCCCGAGCTCAAGCGCGCGCCGTACGTATGGATGACCGACTTCGTCGGCTGGCTGCCGATGGCCGACGGCGGCGAGCATGAGGCCTGGCTGACCGCCGACTACAACGCCGAGATGATCCAGCAGATCGCGCGTTACCCTCGCCTGCGCGATCGTGCCCTGTTCGTCGGCGAGCCCGACGACATCGTCGACGCGCGCTTCGGCGCCGGCCTGCCGGCGATTCGCGACTGGACCGAGCAGCACTACAGCTTCCCCGGCTACGTCACCGGCTTTGACCCGGCGGCATTCACGGATCGCGACGCGCTCCGTGAGCGCCTCGGGTACCGGGCAGACGAACGGCTGTGCATCGTCACGGTCGGCGGCTCCGGCGTTGGCGCCGATCTGCTCCGGCGCGTCATCGCCAGCTTCCCGGATGCGAAGCGCCTCGTTCCCGAGCTGCGGATGATCGCGGTGACCGGTCCGCGAATCGACCCGGCATCGCTCCCGGCGTCCGACGGTCTCGAGGTCCGCGCCTACGTGCCCGACCTCTACCAACACCTTGCCGCCTGCGACCTCGCCCTCGTGCAGGGCGGCCTGACCACGGCGATGGAGCTCACCGCCAATCAGCGGCCGTTCATCTACTTCCCGCTCGGGCACCACTTCGAGCAGAACCATCACGTCCATCACCGCCTTGCGCGCTACCGCGCTGGGCGGCGGATGGACTTCGACGATTCGCCACCGGATGCGATCGCCCTGGCGATCGCGGAGGAGATCGGCCGCGAGGTCGACTTCCGGCCGGTCAGGTCGGACGGTGCGGCGCGCGCGGCGGCGATGCTCGCCGAGCTTCTCTGATGTGACGACGCCGGTGCGGCGATCAGCTGATCAGCGCGACGACGCCGTGGCTCTGCGCGTATTCGAGGCAGCGCCGGCGGCCGCCGAGGCCGAGCGCCGAGAACACGAGCCGGCCGTCGTCGCCGATCAGAGACCAGCCGTCGCCGCTGGGTAGCAGTCGGAGCCGCGGCACGGCGACGACCGCACCGAGAAGCGGCCCCGACGTGAGGCTGCGCGGCCCCGCGTGGGTGTTGATGAGAACAGAGGAGGTCATGGCCGAAGCTTCCCTCCGTTGCGTAAGCGGACCGATAGACGGATCACGCAATTCCCTAAGAAATCGCCGGCGACGGACTCCGACGTAAATCTCACGCCTCTCTCGCGGCTTCCTCATCTCCGCGGAGCACGCTCAATTCGTCCTCACAAATCAACCCTGCAAAGGAGTCACATGAGGAATATGAGATCGATGCTCGTCACCGGGGCGGCCGTGGGAGCGGTAGCAATCGGTGGCGGAGCAATCGCCAATGCCGCGACCTCGACGACGACATCGTCGAGCTCCTCGACGCTGTCCACGGGCCAGTCCGCGCCGCATTTCAACGGCCCGGCTCCCGGCACCGCGGCACATGAGGACGCGGAGAAGGCCGTGACCGGCGCGGCCGCGACCAAGGCCCAGGCGGCTGCGGTCAAGGCGGTCGGCGGCGGCACGGCCGGCGCGGTGACCACCGACTACTCGGGCTCCGGCTACGAGACCACGGTCACCAAGTCGAACGGCACCAAGGTCGAGGTTCATCTCGACAGCTCGTTCAAGGTCCTCCACGGCCCCGGTGGGCGTGGCGGGATGCCCGGCGGCCCGGGTCACATGCCAGGCACGGCCGGCCAGGCCCCTGCTGGCCAGGGCGCACCGGGCGCCTGAGAGAGCAGCGTGAGGAGGGCCGGCCCAGTCGCCGCGCCCTTCTCACGCGTCGTCGCCGCGCCCGGCCCGGTCGGGTCTAGACTTTCCCACGGAGGGCGATCAATGGCGAAGGCGAAATCTGGGAGCGACGGCACGCCAGGCGACGTGAGGGAGGGGCTGCCGCCGACGTCCGCCTACACCGGCGATGCCCCGGAGACCAAGGGCGACGGCCTCCGCCGCAAGCGCTTCGAGAAGGAACTCCTCAAGCTCCAGCGCGAGCTTGTGATCATGCAGGAGTACGTCCGCGCACAGGGCCTGCGCGTCGTGATCATCTTCGAGGGCCGGGACGCCGCCGGCAAGGGCGGGGTGATCAAGCGCATCGCCGAGCGGACGAACCCCCGTGTCTGCCGCGTCGTCGCGCTCCCGGCGCCGACGGAGCGCGAGAAGACGCAGTGGTACTTCCAGCGCTACGTCGCGCATCTGCCCGCCGCCGGTGAGATCGTCCTGTTCGACCGCTCGTGGTACAACCGCGCCGGCGTCGAGCGGGTCATGGAGTTCTGCACTGAGCGCGAGTACGAGGAGTTCATGCGCTCATGCCCGGAGTTCGAGCGCATGCTCGTGCGCTCGGGCATCCAGCTGATCAAGTACTGGTTCTCGGTGTCCGACGAGGAACAGGAGCGCCGCTTCCGCGCGCGCGTGCACGATCCGATGCGCCGCTGGAAGCTCAGCCCGATGGACCTCGAGGCGCGCGCCAAGTGGGTCGCGTACTCGCGCGCCAAGGATGAGATGTTCCGCTACACCGACATCAAGGTCGCGCCGTGGTACGTCGTCGAGGCCGACGACAAACGTCGCGCGCGGCTCAACTGCATCGCCCATCTGCTCTCGCTCGTCAAGTACGAAGATCTCACCCCGCCTCCACTCGAGCTCCCCCCGCGCGCCGACGATCCCTACGTCCGGCCGCCGATGGAGGAGCAGACGTTCGTGCCTCGGGTGTACTGACTCCGCGCGGGGGCGCAGCACGCGGACGCTCGTCAGCGGCGCTTGCCGTCGTTTACTCGCGGGCGCCCTCTTGACATCCCTGCCGATGTCGCCCTCTTGACACATCCCTGCCGATATGTTTACGATATATCGCGTTAGGTCACGTCAGATCGAAGGAGTCGGCACATGTTCGGTCAACGAGCACACTTCCACGGTGACTGGGGCGGCGGCCCGCGCGGCGGGTGGCAGCGGGGCGGCCCATGGGGCGGCTTTGGCCCGTGGGGACCGCCGTTCGGCGGCCGCGGCGGTGGTCCGCGCGTGCGGCGCGGCAACGTCCGGGCCGCGATCCTCGCGCTGCTCGCCGAGCGGCCGATGCACGGCTACGAGATGATCCAAGAGCTCGAGGCGCGCACCAACGGGCTGTGGCGACCGAGCGCGGGATCGATCTATCCCACGCTTCAGCTGCTCGAGGACGAGGGGCTGGTCACCGGCGAGGAGTCGGGCGGGAAGCGACGCTTCTCACTGACCGACGCCGGGCGCGCGGAGGCGGAGAAGCTCGAGCGGCCGCCGTGGGAGGAGGTCACCGACGAGGGCGAGGGTCCCGCGTCGAGCCTGCGTGACGCCGCCTTTCAGCTCGGCGCCGCGATCATCCAGGTGGCGCGGACCGGCAACGAGGACCAGATCGCCAAGACGCGAGACATCCTCGGCGACGCGCGGCGGCGCGTCTACAGCCTGCTGGGCGAGGACACCGAGGCCTGATCCTCGGCTGAGGCCCAGCGATCGATCAGGAAGGAGAGGGACCATGCGACGCCCGTACATCGATCCAGCGGAGGCGACCCTGCTGCGCTCACTGGCTCTGCCCGGGGCCGGCGCGGGGCTGCGGGCATCCGACGCCGAACGCGAACGTGCCGCGGACACGCTCCGCCGGCACCACACCGATGGTCGGCTGACCACCGAGGAGCTCGAGGAGCGCACGGAGCGCGCGTATGCGGCCACGACGCGCGGCGAACTCGACCAGCTGTTCGGCGACCTGCCGCGGTCGCGGACGGGCGACGACGGACCGCAGCGAACACGTCGGCTGGCCTGGCCACCGCCGCTCGTCGCTCCGATCCTCGTGGCGCTCGTCCTCATCGCGGTCGTCACCTCGGCGCATGTCCTGTGGTTCGCCTGGCCGCTGATGTTCTTCGTGTTCTTCCGGTTCGCGCGCCGTGGCTACGGGTGGCGTGCGCGCGGCTGGCCGGACCGTTAGCGCGGTCGCGGGGCGGGCGTCGGGTCAGCGCAGGCTCATCCACCGAGCTCGCGCGAGCGCGTCGCGGCGGCGGACACGGCGTCAAGGAACGCGGCCCGCACGCCACCGCGTTCGAGCTCGCGCAGCCCGGCGGCGGTCGTGCCGCCGGGCGAGGTGACCGCGGCTCGGAGCCCCGCGGGGCCTTCGGCGCCCTCGACCAGCAGACGCGAGGATCCCAGCAGGGTCTGGAAGGCGAGCGTCTCAGCGACGTCTCGCGCCAGGCCGGCGAGAACGCCGGCCTCGACGAGCGCCTCGGCGACGAGGAACACGTACGCCGGCCCCGATCCGGAGAGGCCGGTCACGGCGTCGAGCGCGGACTCCGGTACCCGGACGACGACGCCGACCGCGCCGAGGATCTCCTCGGCCCACGCGAGGTCCTCCTCCTCGGCCGCCGAGCCCGGGCTGATCGCGGCCGCGCCGGCACCGATCAAGGCGGGAGTGTTCGGCATCGCGCGCACGACGGCGAGCCGCCGCCCGGCAGCCTCCTCGATCGCCCTCGTCGTCACACCCGCCGCGACCGACAGCACGCGTCGGACACCCGCCTCGGCGACGGCGCGCGCAGCGGCGGGGACGTCACCTGGCTTGACGGCCAGCACGGCGGCGACGGCGGGCACGACCGAAGCGACGACCTCGACGCCCGGATGGGCTGCGGCGAGCTCGCGACGGCGGGACGGCGACACCTCCGCGACGACGAGCGCACCCGCGCCCTGGCCGGCCGCGAGCAGACCGCCGAGCAGCGCCTCGCCCATGCGGCCCCCGCCGACGATCAGCGTGCGGTCATCCGTTGACGCGGCCATCGCCGGAAGCCTACGCGATGAGCTCAGACCCTCAGTGCGGCCCCGACCGCGGAGCAGCACCGCGCCGCGTAACGGCACCTGAGAGCCGCCCGCCGTCCTGTCTACGCGCGGGACTCGTTGAGGCTCACGGCCGCGCGGATGAGGGCGACGAAAGCCTTCTCGTCGATCTCATCCTCCTCGTGGACGTCGATCGCACGGCGCGTGTTGCCTTCGAGGCTCGAGTTGAACAGCCCGGACGGGTCCTCGAGTGAGGCCCCCTTGAAGAAGGTCAGCTTTACGACGCTCTTGTAGGTCTCCCCGGTGCAGATCGGCCCTCTGTCAGACCAGACCGGAACGCCTGGATTGGTCGCCTTTCGCCACTTCCATTCCTCGACCACGTCGGGAGCGGCCTGCTTGATGAGGGCGCGGAGCCTGGACAGGGTCGCCCCCCGCCAGTCGCCCAGCTCCTCGATCTTGGCGTCGATCAGCTGAGATGGAGTTTCGTCGTTCTGGGCGGAGCTCTGTGGCATGGACCGCACGTTACCGCGCCCGAACACGCACCGGGTCCGGCGCGACCGCCCGCGGCGGAGCCCCACTGCAGTCCCGGTCCGTCGTGTGTCGGCCTGGCGGCCGATCACGGCCGCCAGGGCTCAGCGCCTCAGACGGCTCGAACGTTGACGGCCTTCGGACCCTTGTCGCCGGCCTCGGCGTCGTAGGAGACCTTCGCGCCCTCGGCTAGCGAGCGATAGCCGTCGCCGACGATCGCAGAGTGGTGAACGAACAGGTCCTTGGACTGGTCATCGGGCGTGATGAACCCGAAGCCCTTGTCGTCGCTGAACCATTTCACTGTACCTGTAGCCATTGTTTCCTCCGGCGTGGTGATGTGCTGCGAACGCGGAGGGTGCTTTGAGCAACGGCTACGAGCGCTGGCACTGCTTTCTCGGGCAGAAACCACCCGACCTGATTGACGGACTGTAGCAGCGATCCAATCGCCCTTGACGTCGCACGGGCGGCGCGCACCGGCCCAGCCTGGAGAGACGCAGACAATGACGAGCGGAAACGCTTGCACGACGACCCACCGCAGAGCTACAGTGCGAGCAGCAGCGCACCGCGCGCGATCACCGATCGACGCGATGGGCTGTGCTGGAGCAGCGGAACGATTCGACGGTCACCCTGAGTGGCTGACAGGGCACGGTCCGTAGACGGGATGGCCCCGTGGACCGCGCAACCAGACGCCACACACGACCGCTACGGCGCGCGAACACACGCCACACCGGGCGTGGCAGCGGATGATGGGCGCAGCCGGCGCATCGTCGTCCTTGTCCGCCGACGTCGTGGGCGGCTGGGTGCAGGCGTTCAACCTGCGCGACCTCGCCGGAATGCTCAACCGGGTTGACGACGACATCGACTTCCATCCGCTGAGGCTGACCGGCGTGAGCGGCTGCTACCGCGGCCACGACGGACTGCGCCAGTGGTACGAGCGGCTCGCACTCGACCCGGAGCTTCAGATCGACCTCGCCGATATCCACCTCGCGCCGAGCACGGATGTGGTCGCTGCCGGGTATCTCCTCCTCGGGCCGACGCAGCTCGCGCCGTACTGCGCGCTGCACCGGCTCGCCGCCGGCCGGATCACGTTCATGCAGCAGTATCTGAGCGATCTCGACACGCTCGAGCGTCTGGCGATGACTGATTGAGGCAGTCACCTCGGTCGCCGTTAAGTGGCGGGGCGAAGCGCATCGAAGTGGTGCGCCAGGCAACATGGCTGGTCGGTTGTGTCACAGACAAACAACGGTTGGACGTGTGACAAGCCACGGTCTTGACGTAGATCGGGAGCGCCATTAGGGTCCTGCCTCTCGGCGCACCAGCAGGGGGTGGCTCTGATCGGCATCAACGATGCACCCGTAGATCCCGTCTGTGAGGGCGGACGGTCGACGTCGCTGCGCCCGCGGGCGCGTTTGTCGTTGCCGGCCACCGCGGTCGCGGCGACCCCCGCCTGACCATGGCGAACGTCGAGGGCAAGGCCACCGCCATCACCGTGCTGACGCCCATCAAGCGCGAGGGCCCGCTCGTGCTGCTGGCCGTGTTCTGGGCCGGGCGGCACATCAAGGAGACGCTGACGAAGCTCGAGCAGCTCTCGTTCATCCATTACGCCCGCTGGGCGGTCATCGACCGCTTCCCGGACCTGGACGGTGGCGAGAAGCTCGGCCATGACTATCTGCTGTTCGAAAGCAATTTCAACGGCACGTGGGATCAGTACATCGACGCGTTCTCCGAGGTCGTTCCGTTCCGCATGAAGGCGATCTGGGGCACTTCCTACGGCTTCCCCGGTCCGGATCCGGTTGAGCCGTTCAAGGACTACATCCGTCGCAACGAGTACGTCGCCAACCATTACTGGTCGGCGTATCCCGGGTTTACGACCACGGAGATCATCTCCGCCGAGCACGTCGAGGCGGCGGTCGACGAGTTCCGCGCCCACGCCGGCGAGCTTGAACCCGAGGCGTTCAAGGCGGCCTACGAGTCTCTTCTGACCACGATCCAGCACGACCTATGAGCCGCGACGACAACGTCTGCGGTCAGGCCTACTCGTTGACCGTTCTCACCCCGATCATCGATGGCCGCGAGACGGAGCTCGCCCAGTACCTGAATGGCCTAGAGGCCGGTGAGCAGAGTCCCCTGGCCGGGGTGCCCGGCACGCACTTCGCGCGCTGGGTGGTCATCGACGACGTGATCTACGAGGGACCCCAGCAGGGCGAGCGCGAGCATCTTGAGCACTCCCGCCTCCTGTTCACGAGCAACTTCGACGGGGATCGCGCCCCGTATTTCGAGGCGCTCCGCACCGGGCTGGGGGACAGCGTCGACACGATCTGGGGTCACTGCATCGGGTACCCCGGCTCGGATGACCGCGACGCATTTGCCGACTATCTCCGCCGCCATCAGATCGATAGTTCGTTGTTCTTCGCCGCCTACGGCGACCGCACGGTCGCCGAGGTCAAGCGCAGCCTGACCCGTCGGACGGCGTTCATCGATTTCGTCCTGCGCACCCAGGGGCTCCCGGCGGCCGAGCTCAAGAGCGCGTTCCTGCAGGAGTTCGGGGCGTGACCGACCTTGACCTCGACCGCATCCAGGGCTTCGTCGTGCGGGGATACCGCCTGCCGCTCGCCGGCTACATCTTTCTGCGCATCGATGACCCGGCGCGGGCGGCGACCTGGATCTCGGAGATCGCCAACGAGGTGCTGACCGCCGCGCCGTGGTCGGAGAAGCCGAGCTCGGGCGTGAACCTCGCCTTCACCTACGCCGGACTCGCGGCCTTGCAGCTTCCGACCTCCTGCCTGGCCAGCTTCCCAGAGGAGTTCCGTGAGGGCATGGCCGCCCGGGCCAACCTGCTCGGGGACGAGGGCGACAGCGCGCCCGAGAGCTGGGAGGCGCCGCTCGGGACCAGTGACGTGCACGCACTCGTCATGATCTCGGCCGCCCACCCACAGGCGCTGACCGCGCACGACGAGCGCATTCACGCGAGCATCGAGCGCGCCGGCGGGCTGACCGTTGTCCACCAGGACGCCGGCAACGCCCTCCCGCAGAATCGCGAGCACTTCGGTTACGCGGACGGGTTCGCCCAGCCGGACATCGAGGGGGCCGGACTTCCCTCCGAGCCGGGCGATGGCGCCCCGCTGCGCGAGGACCAATGGCGGCCGATCCGGGCCGGCGAGTTCATCCTCGGCTATCCCGACGAGGAGAACGTCGAGCCAACCGCCCCGTCGCCTGACCGGCTCGCGACGAACGGCTCGTTCCTCGTGTATCGAAAGCTGCACCAGGACGTCGCCACCTTCCGCGGCCAGCTCGCCGCGGCGGCGAACCTCTACCCGGGCGGTGAGGAGCTCCTCGCGGCCAAGATTGTCGGTCGCTGGCGCGACGGCACGCCGATCGACCTCTCGCCCACGCACCCCGATCCGGCCATCGTCGCCGATCCGAACCACAACAACGCGTTCTCCTACTCCGCCGACGCCGACGGTCTGCGCTGCCCGATCGGTGCCCACGTCCGCCGCGCCAACCCGCGCGACAGCCTCCCGTTCGAAGGCAAGCTGGTCAACCGCCACCGGCTCATCCGGCGCGGCATCCCCTACGGGCGGCCCCTGCCCGAGGGCGCAGATGACGACGGCCAGGACCGGGGAGTCATCTTCATGTGCCTGCAGGCGAGCATCGCCCGGCAGTTCGAGTTCATCCAGAGCCAGTGGCTGAACCGCGGCAACGCCTTCACGCTCGGCGAGGACGAGGACGTCCTCGTCGGCCCACAGGACGGCGCGGGCCCCCACAAGATGACCGTCCCGGGCAACCCGCCGTTCTTTCTCGGTCCCCTCCAGCGGGTCGTCACCGTGAGGGGAGGCGAGTACTTCTTCGTCCCCGGCATCAACGGACTCGAGTTCATCGCCTCCGCGGCCGCGAGCGGCGCGGCATGAGCCCCATCGAGGACTTCCGGGAGCCGGAACCGGGATTGTGGGGAGGTGCGGGGTGGCGCCGCGCCTCCGGGGAGGCGCGGCGCCACCGCTGAGCTAGTGGGCGTGCAGGAGCATGCCCAGGTCAATGGCGTTGGCCATTGCCCGGTAGCCGGCGTCGTTCGGGTGCAGATGGTCGCCGCTGTCGTACGCGGAATTGAACGTCTGCGGGTCGCTGGGATCCGCGGTCGCCTTGGCAAAGTCGATGACCCCGTCGAAGGCGCCGCTGGTGAGGATCCAATGGTTCACGGCCTCGCGGGTTTGCTCCTTCTCCGCAGACCAGTAGCCCGACCCCTTGAACGGCGTGAGCGTGCCGCCGAAGATCCTCAGGCCGGCAGCGTGGGCCTGAGCGATGATCTGCTCATAGCCGGCAATGAGGTCGGCCGCCTGAGTGTCGTTGCCGCCGATGTCGTTGATGCCCTCGAGCAGAATGACGTCCTTGACGCCGGCTCGCTCGAGTACGTCTCGGTCAAGGCGAGCCAGGGCCGGAACGCCGGCCGTCGGACCGAACGTGTCGTTGAGGACCTGATTCGCGCTGATGCCCTCATCGGCGACGCTGAGCGTGGCCCCGTGGAGCGCATCGAGGCGACGCGCCAGGTCGTTGGGCCAGCGCGCGTTGGCGTCGACCGTCGACTGGTAGCCATCGGTGATCGAGTCGCCAAACGCGACGACGGTTCCCTGGACGGGCTGTTTCGCGATCACATCCACACTGTCAACAAACCACCAGGAGCTAATCGGCGTCCAGCCGGCGGTGGTCGAGTCTCCCGCTTGATCCGTTCCGAACGTGATGTAGGTCGTCTCCTGCGAGTCGGAATGACCGGTCTGCTCGGTTGGGTGTGGGATGTAGACGCTGACCGCGAGGTCAGTCAGGGCTGGTACCGACAGGCGAGCTGGATCGCTGAGTGCCTCCGCCCCCTGTGGAATCGTGATCGAGCGCGCGCCTGAGAATGTCAGGGGCACATTGGGGCCACTGATGGTTCCGTCAGCCCCCGAGACCCCGATGTAGGCATCGCCGATCTGCAATGGCTGGTCGCCGAAAGTGTTCGTGAGACGGACACGGACGGTGTTGCCGCGAACCGAGGAAAACACCACGTTGCGGATCGTCCCGGTGTAGTTGTGGTTGCCCATGTCGACAGGGCTCCCGCCCCAGGTGGCGACCCAACGCGCACCATGGGAATCGGACGGAGCCGCCGCGCTCGGCCGCTGGCTGGCAGATGCGAACCCGAGCGGAGCGGCGCTGGCCACCACGATGGCCGCGGCGACGGGCAGCCAGAGCTGCAGCCGCCTGCGAAGACGCGAAGACATATCTCTCCCTTAGTCCAGTACATCGCCGGACTGGTGTCCTCGCCCCAGGAGCACCGTTCTCGGCTCTGAGAGTGCTCACGGAAAAGCGTCTTGCTAACCGTTGTCCGTACGGGGATGCGGCGAAACGTGCGTGCGCCCGAGGCTGTCCCCGTTCACTCATCTCCCTCCCTCCTAGGATTCCGCCGTGGCCTCGTTCGCCAAGACTCTCCTGGCCGCCACGTTACTCCCCAACCTCGGGCGCCGAGTCAGCAACGACCAGGATGTGTCATCCACGTGACCGGCTGGTCGACGCGATCTTCATCGACCTCGAAGGCGCGCCGGTCAGGTGGGTGGTGCGCGCCGCGCGGTCACGAGACAGGCGACGCTACTCGAGCGGATCAGCCGGCCGAGTCGTTGGCACAGTGCGATGTTCTTGGCGGTCAGAGCGTCGCGCTGTCGAGGTGACAGGCGCGACCAGAACGACATCGTGCCCAGCAGGCCGTTGAGCTCCTCGCCCGTGTGCTCGTGGAGCGCCGGCAGCGCGGTCAGCTGCACATCCTCGAACAGCGGCGCAGCGTACGGACGCGCCAGGTCATAGCCACCGAGCCACGCCCAGACCTCGGATACGTTGGCGCGCCGTGCCGCGACGCCGGCAAGGATGCCGTCGAGGGCTCGGTACGTCGGCCACCCGACGGTTTCGTCGGGTGCGACCTCGGCCAGGACGGTGCGTAGCGCCTGTTGATGCTCGGCGCTGCGCGGGTCCTCGAGCCCGAAGTAGGAAATGAGCGCGAGGCTCCCGCCGTCGACGAGCGCATCGGCCGCAACGTGCCAGCTCACGTCGGGATCGACCCAGTGAATCGCCGAGGCGGAGAACACCGCCCGGTAGTGGGCGTGCGCGAGCGACGCGTCCTCCAGGCGCGCGGGTATGAACTGCACCTCGCCGAGCGCCTGTAGCTGGGCTCGGGCCCTCGCGAGGAGCTGGTCACCGGGCTCGACTGCGGTCACCCGCAGCCCCCGCGCGAGCAGCGAGCGCGTCAGTTGCCCGGTGCCACAGCCGATCTCGAGTACCGGGGCCCCGGGGCCGATACCGGCCACCTCACACGCCTGGTCGACGAGCGCGTCCGGGTAGCGCGGACGGTGTCGGTCGTAGTCGGCGGCGATCTTGTTGAAGACCGTGCCGCAGCTGCGGGGATGGGCTCGGCTCGCCATCGTGGCACGGTAGACCCCGGCGGGGGTCAACTATCGAGCGACGCCTCGGCCTGCGCACGGAGCGCGTTCTGTCCCTCCGTGTAGGACTGGAGCCGCCGCTCGTGAAGAGCCGGCACGTCGACGGCGAGGTGCTTGTGGTCGGCCGGGTCGTAGCGGACCGGAATCTTCATGCCGGTCGTGAACGAGATCGGGATCACGGTCTTATCCGTGAGCCCCCTGAGTCCCTGACCCTTCGGTACGTAGTAGTTGGTCAGGACCTCAGCGAACTCGGCCTTCTCGCCGTCATCGAACTTGACGGCGATGTGCACCTTCATCTTGCTCCGCTGGTGAGTCATGCTGCTCTCGAGCACGACGCCCTCGGTCTGAGCGCCGTCGCTGAGGAGGTTGTGATTGCCGAACATGCCGCCCCTTTCGCTGCCTTCCGGAACCGGGGATCATATGTACTCAGGGTTGCTTGGAACTCGGGTCGTCGGGTCCGATCGGGTCGGAGCCGACGCCTGGCGGGTCGTGCGCCGAGGGTTGAAGAGCCGATCCGCATTGGCGACGTGCGCAAGGCCGCGATCGATCGCCTGGACCGCCTGTTCGAACTGGTAGGCATCCCGCGGGCGTCGCATCCGCTGCTGCGCGTCCTCGAAGCTATCGAGCGCCTTCGCGTATTCGTCCTTGCCCGCGGCGCTGGCCGCGGGCATCGAACTCGTGATGTCGAGCGCCTCGATCTGCTCGGCGAGCTCGGTCAGGTTCCTGTTCGCCCGCGTGTGGGCGTCCGCCAGCTCCTCGCGGCGCCGATGCGATGCGCGCCGGGCGCCACGCAAGCGTCCACCGCCGATCACCGCGCCGACCAGCACGAGGATCGCGGCGACCGCCAGGACCGCGATCAGGACGACGTCGCTGCCGCCACCTGTTGCCGCCGAGCCGGCACTGCCCGAGGAAGCGCCGGTCAGATGACCCGCCGCCGCGTCGCCATTCGCAAAGCTCTGGATTTCAAGTCGCAGGTCATCGAACAGCGAGCCCTGGCCGTGGTGGAACCCGTCGATGACGTTGTTCAGCTCAGTTTGAGCCGCATCACTGGACTTCCAGGTGGCTCCGACCCAGAAGTGGGTCACGCTGGAGCGTTGCGGGTCCTCGGCGACCGCGATGAGCGTGCCGGCGGGAAGATCGCCGAACACCGGATCGGCGAGGTTGCCGAGCGATGAATCGCTCCGTGGCGCGACGACCATGATCCAGAGGCGGCCCGGATCGAGCCTTCCGATCTCGGCCCGCAGCGAGCTGATCTGAGTCATCGACAGCGCCGTGAAGGACCCCGCTGGCACTCCGATGCTCTGCACGGGATCGCGCTGGAGAGAGGACGCAACCGTCTGTGGGTCGCTCGACGATGCGCCCGCGAACGGCCTGCTCGCATCCGGGAGGGTCTCCCGCAGGCCGACATCGCTGTGACCAGGTACTCAGCAGCTGAGGTCAGAGAGCGCCGGCCGGAAGCACGAACCGCTGCGGCGGGCGTGACTCCCCCGCAGCCCCGCTGAGTCTGGGGCCGTGCAGCCCGTGCCGCGTCGTTGCGGGGGCGACCTGTTCAGGCGTACCGGCGTGGGCAAGGATCCAGTCGATGACCGCGGCGGAGTCGGCACCTGCGGCCATGATCGCTGCGCGTTCAATGACCTGACCGCCGGAGCGGTGTGGTCGCACCAAGCGGGTTACCAAGGCCTGGATCGCGTCGTCGTCCATGGATGATCTTCCTCGGGCTAGGCCGGGGCGGTGCCCGGGAGTGTGCGCTGGTAGGCGTGGCCGGTCGTCGAGATCATGGGATGTGTGAGCGCGGGACGGGCAAGCTCGGAGTAGCGGCCACCGCTGCGGCTTTCGGCTCGTTGCTGTCGTCGAGCCAGCGCTCGGCGGTCAGACGATCTTGCTCGAGAATCCCAGCTCGGCGCGCGGCGATCTCCTCCAGGAGATCGGCGATCCGCTGGTGTGGTTCCGACCGTTCCACAGCGGCCCCGGTTCGCGGCGTGATCGATCGGAGCCCGACGAGCTCTGTGAGCTCGGTTACCGGCTCGAGCAGGGCGCCGCACTCGGGGCAAAGGTTCCCGACAAGTTCGGCAGGCGCGCCGGACGCGTGCATGCGGGCCTTGCAACCTTCGCATTTGTAGTGGGGCATGGTGCCCGCTTTCGTTCGATTACATGACGGACTATACATGAAATCTGAATCATGAAACGGTATTCTGGCGAACATGGCTTCCGCCGAGCGCCCGACGTGGTCGCTTCTCACCACCCATGCCCAGGTTCTGCTCTGCATCGCCGAAGACCCCGGTGTGCGCCTCCGGGAGATCGGCGATCGTGTTGGTATCACCGAGCGCGCTGCCCACCGGATCGTCGACGAGCTTGTCGATGCCGGGTACATCTCCCGGACGCGCATCGGCCGACGTAACCGGTACGCGGTCGACCGAGCAGCCCCGCTCCCCGACAGCCTCGTCCACCAGCAGAGCGTGGGCGACTTGCTCGCCATCCTTGCGAAGCCAGACACCGGAACTCGCTGACACTCGTCACAGACCCAGCTCACCGAGGGAGTAAGCTGAGTGCCAGGCCATTTCACCGCTTTTGCGAAGCGATTTCGCGCAGAGCACCGCCGGCCAACAGCCGTACGGCGACCTCACGGACAGTTTCGTCCTCAGCGACGGGAGAGCCGGCCCCAACGGAGGCAAGGCGTCGCATCCAGCGGCCCACCATCTGAGACTTGAAAGGACGGCGTATGCCTCTCTTCTTCTTCACCGTCGAGCAGCAGGAGCGTGCCATCGTCGAACGGTTCGGCAAGTTCGTGCGCGTTGCCGGCCCTGGCCTTCAGCGCAAGTCACCGTTTGTCGAGAAGGTGGCGGGGCGGATGAGTCTGCAGGTCGAGCAGCTCAACGCGGATATCGAGACGAAGACCCAGGACAACGTGTTCGTGGTGGTCAAGCTCGCGATCCAATACATGGTCGGCTCCGACCAGGACAAGGTCAAGGACGCCTTCTACAAGCTGGATGACCCGGAGGTGCAGATGAAGTCCTACGCCTTCGACGTGGTCCGCTCGCACATCCCAACGATGGACCTCGACGAGGCCTACGCCGACGCGGACACGATCGCCAAGCACATCCAGGACACCCTGCAGACGCAGATGGCCGACTACGGCTACGAGATCATCAAGGCGCTGATCACGAACATCGAGCCGGACCAGCGGGTCAAGGATGCGATGAACAACATCAACGCCGCCCGGCGAAACCAGGAGGCCGCCACGGCCCAGGGAGAGGGCGACAAGACGCTGCGGATCAAGAAGGCCGAGGCGGAGTCCGAATCCATGCGTCTGCACGGCGAAGGGGTGGCGGCCGAGCGCCGGGCGATCGCCCAGGGCCTCAAGGACTCGCTGGCGGTACTCGCGGACGAACAGGGCATCGACCCCAAGGAAGCGATGGGGCTGGTCGCTCTGACTCAGTACATGGACACGATCCGGTCAGTGGGCGAGCACGGCAACATGACGACCCTGCTGCTGCCCCATTCGCCTGCCTCGGTCGGCTCGTTGATGGACCAAGTCCAGCAGGGGATGCTCACGGGCAACCTCGCCGCGGACGCCGCGAGGAGCGGCGGCAACGGCATGACCCGCAAGCCGAGTCCGTCGCCGCAGCCGCTCCCGCCAGGCGCCGGGGGTCACCGGTCCTAGGACCACTGCGACGGCATCCCCGATGACGAGCCTCGAACGCCATGGCATGGTGGCGTTCCTCGGGGTCGCCCCGGACCCGCGTCTGCTGAACGAGGACCTGTTCAACCTGCCCGATGCCGAGCAGCGTCAGGAGCCGGCCATCTCCACCGACAGGCATGACCGACTGGTGGCCGCGGGCTCGCTCCTCACCGGCGTGACGTTGATCGGTGGGGCGGCGATGGCGCTCTACGGTGGTTGGCAGCTTCTGTTCAATGCCGGAGGCGCGTTCGACGCCGTCCTCGCCCTGGTCGGAATCCTCCTGGTGGGAACCCACTGGGGGTGGGTGCACGTCGCCGAGTACGTCGGCCTGACGATCGACGAACATCAGCAACGC
The DNA here is from genome assembly GCA_963752905.1 of uncultured Solirubrobacterales bacterium. Taxonomy (GTDB): domain Bacteria; phylum Actinomycetota; class Thermoleophilia; order Solirubrobacterales; family Solirubrobacteraceae; genus Palsa-465. Next base: position 214,541 of record CAVWAC010000001.1, on the reverse strand, counting down.
GCGGCTGACGCACGCAGGCGAGACTGGCTGTCAGAGATTCAGCCGTACCCGCGGTTCAGCGTCTCGACCAGCGTTCTCGATGACGCCTCGACGCGTGTCGCACGTGTGCTGCACCAGCCAGTGCTGACGGCGCGGCACACGTTCACGTTCGTGCGTGAAACGGACAACGAGAGGACCTACGACTCCGACACCCCAGCCGAGGTGATCGCCGCGGCTGTCGAGACGATGCGCCGCCAAGCGCGGCTGGACACCGACCGTCTCCGCGGGAACTGGGAAGCCGCCTCCACTGCCTACGCAGCTGCGCTGCTGAGCGCCCACGACGACGAACAACGGTTGGCGGCGGAGCGGGCCGCTGCCACCGCGCTGTCCGAGCACATCAACGCGTCGCTGCTCGAACCCCCGCTCGTCGAGTAGCGAGCACCGAGCGCGACGCCGCCAAGCCGTCCTCGGCTAGGTCCGGTGGCGCCGTCGGCTTTGGATGAGCGCGTGGTTGAGAATCGCGTGATCGTCGTCTTCTCGGGCGACGACGGCGATCTTGTTCCAAGCGCCGGGATGGTCGACGCGATCGCTGTAGGTCTGGGTCCGAAAACGCTCCGTGTAGAGCGCGGGGAGGACGTCACCCGCGCCATACATTCGCCGGCCGCCGTCGCTACCGCGAATGACCGCGACGAGCTCGAGCGTCTGTTCGTAGTCGTCGGCAGCGACGAACTCGACCAGCGGCTGCTGCGGGGATCCGCCGCTCAGGAAGGCAACGACGTACTTCCGGTCTCGGCCCCATTTGTTCTCGCGAATCGTCTCCCCGAGCCCGATCTGAACCGCACCCTCGGTGCGGGTCGTGCCGATGAACACGCGATAGCGGGAGTACTGATCGCGTCCGCTCGGCCATCGATACGCCTCTCCCTCCCGCTCCCGTACCACGCGCCAGTCGTCCGGGAGGTCGGGTGTCCGGCGGGGAGCCGGCGTGCCCGCTATGTCGGTGGCGCCGTCGGCGGCGAGGAGCGCAATGGTCGGGTTGTCGAAGCCGGCCCGGGAGAGCTGGGTCAGCAGCGCGCCGAGCTCCCGGTCGGGCACGTTCTGCACGGTCACGGAGAAGGGCATCTTGGCAAGCTTACATAGATAACGTAGATGAACGTATAACTGTGGGCCTATGTCCTTCCTAAAGATGATAGGCTACGTCATGCAGTCAAAGGCCCTCGCCGACGCCGCCGAGCTTCCACGCTCCCTCGCCGTCCACTTGAGGTCGATCTGCCCCGGGATGGCTCAACCGAGTGTCCCCACCTGAGAATGAGAGCCGGGAGCATCACCTATGTACGCCACCATTCGTCGCTACGAAGCGACCGACCAAGCCCGCACGAACGAGATCGCCAAGAAGGCCGATGACAGCCTGCTTCCGCGCTTGAGCGCGCTGCCGGGCTTCCATAGCTACTACCTGATCAAAGCCGACAACGGCGTGATCAGCTCCGTCGGCTTCTTCGACACGGCTGAGCATGCCGAGGCGTCAACGCGCGTCGCATCCGACTGGGTGGGCGAGGAGAAGCGCGCGGCGGCACTGCCGAACCGCCCGAAGATCACCAGCGGCGAGGTCGTCGTCCACAAGACGCGCGAGCTCGTTGAAGCCTAAGAGCGTCGCAGCCGTTCAGCGTCAGCGAGGAGCCTCGCGTCGTCGAGCCTCCTCGCCAGTCTTGCGCAGACTCCACGAGACGTCCGCACGCAGACCAGGCAACAATCGGTCCCCGCTCAGCGCGCACACCTGGCGGGCGCTCTCGCCCGCGATCCACGCCCGGCGACGCCTGACCGCCTCGGCGGCGGCAGACCTGGTCGACCCACGACCCCGGTTTCCAAAGATGGGCTGGGCCCTCGCGGACGCCGAGCAGCGGCAGCAGGCGATCCAGCCTTGAAACCATCGCTGAAACCGTCGCGAAAGCGCAGGGACCGAGACCCCAGAGACCTGAAGCTGGAGCGGATGTTCGAGACGCGCAGCTACGCCTGGGAGAAGGCCGGGCTCGCCGAGCAGGTCGCCCCCGACACGGTGGGCCGGGCACGCCGGCAGGCCGTGTTCCTGTTGCTGTTGCTCGCCGGAGTCGGTGTCGTATACGCGAATCGCACGCGGTTCTTCGGTCACGGCCTCGACACGCCGGTGCGGATTGCGACGGTGCTGGCACTCGTGGTCCTCGGGTGGGCGTTCGCACGGGACATCGGCCACGCAGCTGCGCCGACGTTCTTTCGCCGGATGGACCCCGCGACCGCGGGCACCGTCGGTTTTCTGATCCGGCTCCTCACCCTGCTGATCACGGGCCTTGCCGCCCTGCGGATCGCCGGGCTGAAGCCGCAGACACTCGTCGTCGGCGGGGCGTTCACGGCGGTCGTGCTTGGTCTCGCTGCGCAGCAGACGCTCGGTAACCTGATCGCCGGCATCGTCCTGCTCAGCGCACGGCCGTTCCGGGTCGGCGAACGGGTGCGCCTCCAGGCTGGCCCCCTGGCAGGACGGACCGAGGGCGTTGTGAGCTCGCTCGGACTCCTCTACACCACGCTCGCACGCGGGGAGGATCGGATCATGATCCCCAATAGCGTCGTGCTCTCGGCCGCGATCGTGCCACTGCGTGAACCCGACCCCGTCGACGTCAAAGTCCGCATCGCGGCCGGGATCCGCCCGAGCCACGTCCAGGCGATCCTCGACGAACGGGTCGGCACCCCAACGCGGTCGGAGCCACGCGTTCTGCTGGAAGAGATCGACGGCGAGAACGTCGTACTGCGCGTCCAAGCCACGCCCGAGCACGCCAGCCACGGCGCCCGACTCGCGGACGAGATCATCACCGCGCTCGCCAGTGTGACCCGCGAGCACCCCGTCACGGTCCAATAGGCTCCTTCGCCTGCGGGTTGGTCCCCACGCGCGGGGAGCCGGCCGATTGCGGGTCGAGCTCGTTCGACGTGGCCCGCAGCGGGGCGGGCACGAGCGCGGCTCCCGCGATGACGAGTCCGAACGCGAGCAGACGGCCGACGATCCCGACGGCCCCGGAGCCGATCGGCTCTCCGAAGACAAGAACGCCGCCGAGGATTGCTGAGAGATTCGCGGCCACCGAGGTGAGCGCAATCACCTCGACCGCGAGGCCGATCTGCAGGCTGCGCGCGGACGCATAGAAGGAGACCACGAACGCGACCAGCGCAGTGAGCGTCCAGGGGCTGAGCAAGCCGAACACCGGACCGTGCGCGTGGGTGAGGTACTTGATCGCGACGTCAGAGACGCCGAACAGCACGCCGGCCGCGATGGCCAGCAGGAGAGCCTCGCGACGGTGCTGGATGTCCCGGCGCATCGAGATCCTCACCAGCCCGACCCCAAGCGCCAGAATGCCGGTCTCGACGGCGATCAGGGCAGCCAAGGACGAGCGTTGCGGGCCCTCGGCTCTCGCGGTGAGGCCGATCACCACAAGTCCTATGGCGGTGATCATCACTCCAGCCCATTGACGTCGGCCTAGGTGGTATCCAAAGAACCGCTCGGCGAGGACGGCGAGAAACACCAGACCGCCGGACAGGACGACCTGCACGAGCGAGAGGGGGGCAAGCGCCAGCGCCTCGATGTGCAGCCCCCACGCGAACAGCGCCAGGATCCAGCCGATGGCGAACCACCGCTGGCGAAACAGATCGGTGGCGCTCCGCACCGGATGTCGTGCATGGATCGGTCGAGCGAGCACCGCACCGCGGGCCTTGAACAAGGCACTCAGGTTCGTGCCCAGCGCACACACGAGAGCGAGGCTGAGTCCGAGGATCATCGTGACGACTCGCGTCGCGTGGACAGCTGGCGGTCAGGTCAGCGTGCCGGCCGGGAGGACGAAGCGCAGCGGCTTCGGCGTTGCAGCGGCGTCGCCGTCGTTGAGGCGCGAGCCGTGGAGCCCGTGATTGCGCGGCGTGGCCACAGCCGCGTCTGGCGTGCCGGAGTGGGCGATGATCCAGTCCATGACCGCCGGGTAGTCGGCACCGGCGGCGAGGATCGCCGCACGCTCGATGACAACTCCCCCCGAGGCGTGCGGACGCGACAGTCTCCTGATCAGCGCGTTGATCTCGAGATCGTCCACTGGTCACACCGTAGCGGGTGGCGGCAATTGTGGCCTGGGGCCGGGTTGCCGCTGGATGGCGACATGCCCGATCGGGTCCGGGAGGTATGCCGCGCCGTCCGTACGGCCGGGTTGGAGGTCGAGCATGGTCGTCAGGAGCAGCAACGGAGCACCGGCGGCCCACGCTTGGGGACGTGATGCCGTCGGGAAGGCGACTGGGACTGAGGTCGCGGCAAGCGGGAAGCCGGCGAACACCTCGGGCAGCCGATGCTCGAAGTACGGGGCGGCGGCGAGGATCGCGGAGGCGATCGCGCCGGCCGCGTCATGGTGTCCGTAGCGCGCGAGGCCGGCGGCGATGAGCGAGTTGTCGTGTGGCCAGATCGTGCCGGTGTGATAGCCGAGTGGGTTGTAACCGGTCTCGCGCGCGCCGAGAGTGCGAACCCCCCAGCCGGAGTACAGCTCGTCGTCGAGCAGGCGATCGGCGGTGGCAGCGGCGTCGCCGTCGTTCATGATTCCCGACCAGAGGAGGTGGCCGATGTTGGACGTCAGGCTATCGACCTGCCGCTTGTCGCCATCGAGCGCGAGGGCGTGACAGCCGCGTTCGGGCATCCAGAAGTCGCGGCGAAAGCGCACTCGGAGGTCATCCGCGCGTTGCTCGAGGCGCGCACTGAGCGCCTCGTCGCCCCAGACCTCACGGGCGAGACGCGCTGAGCGTCGCTGGGCGTCGTAGACATAGCCCTGGATCTCGCAGGTCGCGACCGGCCCCCGGGCGAGCGTACCGTCCGCGAATTGGATTGAGTTCCAGCTGTCCTTCCAGCACTGATTGACCAGTCCCGTGGTCGAGTTGCGGCATTCGTACTCCACGTAGCCATCGCCGTCGGCGTCGCCACTCTTCTCGATCCACGCCAGCGCCGCGCGGGCGTTCGCCTCCAACTCGTGGACGAGGTCGTCGTCGCCGGACCAGCGGTGGTACTCGTCGAGGAGCACCAGGAACAGCGGCGTCGCGTCGGCACTCCCGAAGTAGGGGGAATGTGGTCGCTCGCCACGAGCGGTCAGTTCACCGAACCGCAACTCGTGCAGGATCTTGCCGGGCTCCTGCTCGTGGAAGTCATCTCGCACCCGCGCCTGTCTGGCGGCGAGCACGTGCAACGTCGTCGCGGCCAAGCCCGGCAGGTAGGGCAGGGCCTGGAAGCTCGTGATCAAGCTGTCCCGACCGAACGGCGCCATGAACCACGGAAGCCCTGCCGCAGGCAGGGTGGCGCGCTTGTCCAGATCAGGATGCATGCGCAGCGCGCCGAGATCGCTGAGACTCGCGCGGTAGGTGCGCAAGAGCGCCGGATCGTCGGACTGCAAGGCCGGCGCCCCGGCCAACCAAACCTCGAGCTCGGCCGACCGTGCCTTCCGCACGTCCTCGGGCAGACCGCGCGGCATGCGATGCGCAAACGCAAATCCCGGTTGTGCAGCGGCGGGGGAGATCGTGAAGTCGGTCGACCACTGCGCGCCGGGAGCCAGCTCCAAGCTGTACTCGAAGCCGGCGCGGGTAATCGTCGCCGGTGAGCTGGTGGCAATCGTGACCGAGCGCCGAAACTCGCCGTGCTCGTAAGCCAGCGTCAAGCTCGCACGGTCGTGGGTGTACGTGACCTCTCGCTCGCCAACCACGCCGTCCTTGACCTCGAACAGGTCGGCAAAGTCGGCATCGACATCGACCGCAACGCGTAGTCGGCTCGTCTCGTGAAGGTGGTTCGTGACGGTGATCTGCTCCATCCAGACGTGGTCAACGAGTCGGTTGCGCACGACCGAGCACGGTGCCTGCTCGTCCGGCCCGACCCTGGGGGTCAGGATGAACTCGGCGTCGAAGTGCGCCCTCTGATGGAGACTCAGCAGGTCAAGCGGAAGCGCGCCGACGCGGAGGATCCAACGCGACACGAAGCGGGTGTCCTCGGAGAAGAAGCCGTGCTCTCGACCCGCGCCGGAATGGACGTCGCCGAGCCGGTCTCCGATCACGAACGTGCTTCCGTCCAGGACCGCCAGGGTGCGCTCAGACACTGGCGAGGGCCCTCACCGCGCGCGGGAGCGCCACGGATCGATAGGTTTGCTCGTATGCGGCGGCCACGACGTCCACGTCGCAATGTTGGCTCACCCAGGCTCGACAGTCTCGAGCAGCGATTCGCGGCAACCGACCGATCGCTTCGGACATCGCCTGCTCGTTGTCGACCAGGAATCCGGTCGTCCCGTCGAGCACCAGTTCGCACGCCGCGCCCTCTGGGAAGGCGATCACGGGTGTCCCGCAGGCGAGCGCCTCGACCATCACCATCCCGAACGGCTCATCCCAACGGATTGGCATAAGCAATCCCCGGGCGTGGGCGAACAGCGAGCGCTTAGCCGCCCCGCCCACCTCGCCTACGAAGCGGACACGCCCGCCGTCGATGTGGGGAGCAACCTCGCGCTCGAAGAACGCCTCCTGTCCGGGCTGGATGACGCCGGCGAGGACGAGCGGCACGTCCACGGTCCGGGCGACTGCGATCGCGCGGTGCGGCCCCTTCTCGGGGGTCATCCGTCCGATCCAGAGCAGGTAGTCGCCCTTGCGCTCCTCCAGCGGCCACGCCGACAAGTCGATCGGATTGGGGATCGAGGCGATCTCGCCCAGGCCGGGGGGTGCCGAGGCGAGCTGGGCGCGGCTGATACCAACGAGCGTCGCCGCCTTAGGCCCATGTCGCGCGTAGAAGGCTCCGGTCTCCGGCGTGAACGGCCCGTGAAGGGTGTGCACCAGCGGTGTATCGATGCGGTTTGCCATGGCCAGCCCGGTGAAGCCGCAATGGTCGTGAACGACGTCGAACGGATCTTGATCGGTAGCGATGTCGATGTGGTCGAACGCTCGCCCGACGTGGTCGACCTCATATAGGGAACGCTCGATCTCGTCGGGGTGAGACTCGTCGAGCAACGTCACAACGTCCGCGTCCGATACGGACCCCGGCGCGCAGAACAGCGTCACCGCGTGCCCGCGGCGAACGAGTGCCTCGGTGAGCGAGCTGACGACCGACTCCACGCCACCGTATCCGGGTGCCGGGACCGAGATCCAGGGTGGCGCCAGCATCGCGACGCGCAGCGGCGCTCCGGGCGGACCTCTGTGTGGGCCTGCCGCCGAGCGGTTGGGCGTGCCGCCCACCCTGGCCCGGCGCCACAGCTCACGATGCGAGCGCCCGGCCGGCGCTCGGGTCACAGTATCCATCGACGCTCCTGACGTGCCTCTCGGGCAGGGTCCTCGCAGGGCAGAGAGGTCGGGAAGGACCGAGCGAGCGCACGACCGCTGATCCCCGGGGAGAACGCGATGGACTGTTTCACCGTAGCACGGTCGCCGCCAAATCCGAGTGCAGCGGTCGGAATATGGTAACCTGGTTGGTGCGCTCAGAGAGCTGGTTGGTGCGCTCAGAGAGCCAGCTCTTCTCGCTTCCCGGGCGACGTTTTCAGCCAGAAAGGGCAGAGAGGCGGCCGGCCATGGCCACCGCAACAAAGCAGGGCCGTACCACCGGGCATGTCGGCGGAACACTGATCGCGCCAGCCGGCCGCGCGCCGGTGGCAGACATTCCCGATCGACGAAATGAGTACCGCTGTCAGTGCGGCCATATCCTGCGCGTCTTTGGCGGCGGCCGTCACCGGGTGTTTTTCGAGCCCGGTAACGCGGGGCTGGATGACCCAGTCATGAACGGTCTCTGCCCAGAGTGCGGCCGCGGCCTCCTGGGGAAGAACGCAACCTGAGGATTCCGGCCTCGCTGAGGTGTCCGCATGCCACCGTCGGGGTGGGCATTTTCGCCCCGAGGCAGCGAGCTCGGGCTGTCCGGGCGCAATTCCAGGCGGCCGGGAGTCGTTGTTAAACGAGGCCCGGGACCGGAACCTGCTCCCTGAGGTGCCGGGGCCGACCTCGCTGCGCGTCGCACCGCGCCCCCCCAAGCGGCGCGCATCGGTCCCCCGGGAGAAGGGACTCTGACCGGGGGGCCTCGGGGGGGTGTTGACCCCTGCGCTCAGACCCGCTCGCGCGCTGGGCTGATCAACGGATGTTCGATTGATTCGCGCTGGAGGTCTTGTCACGGTTGGCGGGAATTTGTGCGGGCGCGCGGGTTCACGTAAGGGGGGCGAGACCGGGGCGCAGGCTTCTTTTGGGTCTCGAACCCGGTGCCCGCACTTCGCTGCCCCTTCCGGGTCGGCTCACTCCGAGGGTTCGGATCGCGCTGGGGCAGCGCGCCCGTTCGTTTGCGCTCCCCTCAAGCCGGGCGTGAGGCGAGCGGTCAGCGCGGCGGCTTCCGCTTGGAAGTCAGCGGCGAGGGCATCGACGTCGGGCAGGATCGTTGGGTCGGCAACCAGCCCAAAGCTCAGCGTATTCGCGTGCGATACCACGGCGACCCGGAGCGCGTGGAGCTCGCGGATCTCCGCCATCGAAAAGAGCCGGTGTACCGGTGCCTCCAGCACGTAGATTGGCCGGTGGGGACCGGGCACGTTGGACACGTTCAAGGCAAACGAGCGGGGATGAGCCAAGACCCGCTCTGCGAAGTGTCGGAGGCGGGGAACGCAGGCCAGCTCGCGCATCAGGGCATCGAGATGCTCGGCATCATGGCCCTCCTTGCGGGCCACGGTCCCACGCCTGATTGCATCCAACCGCTCGATCGGGTCGGCGGTTTCCAGCGGAAGATCGACGCAGAAGAAGGAGTCGCGGTTCCCCGCCTGCGGTTGGCCGCTCGAAGGCAGCGACGAGTTGTGCAGGCTCACCGGAACCTTTACCCGGACCGACCCGACGTGGCCGTGACGCGCCTCAAGCCAGCGCCGCAGGCCGCCTGCCACGACCGTGAGCACGGCATCGTTGACCGTCGCGTGGTTGGTGGCATGGGCCACCTGGGCCAGTCGGTCTAGGTCGGCCGTGGCGAAGGCCACCTCGCGTCGCGCGCTGATGTGTCCATCAAACGGCGATCGCAGCCAGGGCTCCGGCGCCTCCCGCGCAGCCGTTCGCATGATCCCGAGCCGGTGGTGAGCAGGCGAGCGAGGATCCGTGGTCACGGGGGAGTGCTTGCGCGTGTGTGCGGCGGCGTTCGGCCCTTCCTGCCACAGCACCGAGCCGGCCATGTGCATCGCGGTCCACCCATCCGCCAATGCGTGGTGGATGCGCCAGATCAATGCCGACCCGCCTCCGGCGAGCCGCGGAACCACCTCGATGCGCCACAACGGCCGCGAGCGATCGAGGCGCTGCTCGAAGCTTCGTGCAACCGCGGCCCGCAGCGCCGCCTCGTCACACGTGTCGGCCTGATCGCAGAGGACCACATGAGCGCTCACGTCCACCTGCCGCTCCGATACCCAGCACGCCTCACCGTCGACGGTGCCCAACCGCATGCACAAGGCTGGCGCGCGATGAAGCCGAGCGGAGATCGAAGCTCGCAGGAGATCGAGATCGACGCTGGCGCCGAGCACGATCACCTTGCAGGTATGCCCCGCCACGGTCTCGTTCTCGAGCGCGAGGATGCTCAGATCCTCCGCGGACAGACGCCGGACCACTCCCTCTGTTGGTGATCGGCCGGCGCCGTCGCTGTCCATCGCCGTCACCCCTGACGACCCCTCAGCCTTGGGGAACGGGCGTAATGACCGCCTGTAGAGCGGGAGCTGGTCGGCAACGTGGGCATCGGTACGGTAGGCGCGCACGACTCGGTGGCCATAAACGCCGTTAGCCCAGGCCGATGGGAGGCGTTGGAGTCGGTGGATGCGGCTCGCGACGCACCGTCTTGCAGACACCGCTCGGTCTCCGCGCCCGCCCGGGCTGCTGGCGCGGCACCGGGATGTTGGCCGGCACGGGGTACGGCGGAGGCGTCGTCATCGCGCATTCCGCCGTGGTGACGAGCGGCGAGGTCGCGCTGGTGGGGGGGAGCTTGGGGACCGAGTAGTTGGGCTTGGCGGCGAAGTTGAACGCCGAGGTCATGTCGCCCGTGACCGAGCGCCGCCAGTGGCTGAGGTTCGGCACCTCGGCGCCGAAGCGTCGTTCGATCAGCCGCAGCACCGAGGTGTGGTCGAACGTGTCCGAGCACACGAGTCCGCCGCGGGACCAGGGGGAGACGACGATGCACGGCACCCGGAAGCCGAGGCCGATCGGCCCGCGGATCCCGCCCGCCGCCGCGGGCAGTGGGTCGACGGTGAGGAACTCGCCCTTCGTGCCCCGCGGTGGCACCGGCGGCGCGACGTGGTCGAAGAAGCCGCCGTTCTCGTCGTGGTTGATGATCACTGCCGTCTTGCGCCAGACGTTCGGATGTCGCCAGATCGCGCGGAGGACCTGGTCGATGGCGTACTCGCCCGTGGCGACCGGGAAGGCGGCATGTTCGGACTGGGAGAACGGGACCTGGATCCATGACACCGCGGGCAACTGGTCGCGGTTGAGGTCGGTCTCGAAGTCATTCGGATACGTCGGCTGGATGCCGAGGCGGTTGAGCGTCGGATTGGTGCGGAACTGGCGAAAGGCCGGGAACGGGCTGTCGAACTGGCCGAGCGCGGCGGTGTAGCTCTTCCAGCTGATCCGACGCGACTGGAGCTGCTCGGGCATCGTCGTCCAGCGGAAGTCGCCGACCAGGCCCTGACCGTTGAAGACGGTCTCGAGGCTCGGGCCGCCGTGCGTCCCCGCCGGATCGAGGGTGGCCGACACCGAGTACAGGCGGTTGGGCTCGGTCGGGCCGAGCACCGAGCAGAAGTACATGTCGCACAACGTGTAGGCACGCGCGAGGGCCCAGAAGTACGGGACGTCCTGCTTCTCGTAGTAGCCCATGATGTTGGCGCCGGCCGCGCCATCCCACTGCGGCTGGGAGTGGATCTCGTAGAAGCGATCGTTGCGCCCGTTGTTCCAGCTGAGATGCTGCGGCGCCCAGTCGTGGGTCGGGTCGGTGAGGCACTGACCCACCGGCTTGCGGCCGTTGAGGTGGTAGGGCAGGAGGTGCCCGTTGCGGGCGCCGGGGCCGTGGTATCCCGGCTGGGCGAAGGCCTGGCGGTTGGTCCGATCATCGAAGCCGCGGACGCCCGGGTAGGTGCCGAACAGCCCATCGAAGGAGCGGTTCTCCTGCATCAGCACGACGATGTGCTCGATGTCACCGAGGTTGGCTCCGCAGCCGCGGCTCTGGGCGCTCGCCCCGGCCAGCAGGCTGCCCGCCAGTGACTCGTAGGCCAGTCCCGAGGCGCCGAGCGCGACGCCCGCCCGGAGGAGTTCGCGACGGGAGACATCGACCTTGTCGAACACAACGCATACCTTTCGCTTTGTGCGCCCCGGGCCAACCTACCAGCCGGGACCGACGGGAGCCGAGTCGCGGACGAGTCGTGTGTGTGGCTGATGAGCGGATCGGCTCGCAGGCCGCGGTCACGCGGCATAACCTTTGGGGCGCGGTGTCGCCGATCGCTGAGATCCGGTTCATGACGGTTGATGGTCGCCGCCTCGCTTATGAGGTCGCCGGTGAGGGGTCGCTGTTGCTGTGTCCGGCGTGGTGGGTTAGCCATTTGGAGCTTGATCGGGACAACGAGGGGTTCGCGCGCTTCTGGGAGACGATCGGTTGTGGGTACTCCGTGGTCCGCTATGACCGGCTGGGAGTAGGGGAGTCGGAGCGTGAGTTGTGCGAGCAGGACTTGAGTGTGGATGGCGAGGTCTCGCTGATCGGCGCGCTGTTAGATGAGCTCGGCGCGGAGCGGATCACTTTGTTTGGAGGCTCGTCGGGCGGATGTGCGGCGATCGCGTTCGCGGCGCGTTTTCCCGAGCGGGTCGAGCGGCTGGTGCTCTACGGTTCCTACGCGGATGGGCCCTCGATCTCGCCGCCGGCGGCGCGCGCGGCGATCGTGGCTGCGGTGCGTTCGCACTGGGGCCTTGGGTCGCGGCTGCTGTCGGACATCTTTCTCGGTGAGGCGAGCAGTAAGGAGCAGGAGTCGTTCGCGCGGTTTCAGCGGCTGGCGACCAGTGCCGACACGGCGGCGGCCTTGCTCGAGCAGGTGTATCGCAACGACGTTCGCGCCCAGCTGCCACTCGTGAAGGCCCCCACGCTGGTTGTCCACCGCCGTGGGGATCGGGCCATCCCGTACCGGCTCGGTCGCGAGGTCGCCGCGGGGATCAGGGGCGCGAGGCTTGTTGCGCTGGGGGGGAGCGCCCACTTCCCGTGGGCTGGCGACGCCGACAGCGTGGTCAGGACGGTTCGCGCGGTGCTGACAGTGGAGAGCGAGCCGGAGCGCCCGGCCGGGGAACCGGCGGAGGTCCTGCTGTCGCGACGCGAGCGCGAGGTGCTCGGGCTCGTCGCGATCGGTCTCAGCGACCGCGAGATCGCCGAGCAGTTGATCGTGAGCCCGCACACGGTCCATCGGCACGTGGCGAACATCCGTCACAAGCTCGGCCGCGGATCTCGGACGGCGGCGGTCGCCGAAGCCGCTCGCCTCGGTCTGCTCTAAACCCACCCTACGGCGGCGGAACCACCCCACAGCACTCCGCCACGTGCCTCGATGACCCGAACGGGCCATCTCTCACCAATGGACGTTTCGGGCGATGCGCACCTGGTGGCCCACGCCTACCGTTGCCGCCATGACAACCGACACTTTGCAACTGCATCCCGTCGCCAACTCGCGCACGTGGGCACGCGTGTTCGCAGCGATTTACGACCCGTCGTTGTGGATCGGCGAGCGCGCTGGTATGCGCCGCCATCGCCACGACCTCCTCACCCAGGCGCGCGGACGGACGTTGGAGATCGGCAGCGGCACCGGAATGAATCTCCCCCATTACCCGGACGACGTCGACGACCTCGTCCTCGCCGAGCCGAACCCGTCAATGCGCAAGCGCCTCCAGACCGCAGTGCGCCGCAGCGAGCACAACGCGCGGGTGATCGACGCCCATGCCGAGCAGCTGCCTTTCGCCGACACAAGCATCGACACTGTCGTCTCGACGCTCGTCCTATGCACGGTGAACGCTCCCGATCTGGCATTGCGCGAGATCGCGCGGGTGCTGCGCCCCGACGGGCAGCTCCTGTTCATCGAGCATGTGCGATCCGACTCAGCGACCCTCGCCCGCTGGCAGGACCGCCTGGTCAGGCCATGGCAGCGGTTCGCCGAGGGGTGCCGGTGCAACCGCGCCACCCTCGAGCTAATGGACGCCTGCGGGTTCAAGCTCAAGGCGCGTCCCACCGCGTGGCGGGCCATGCCACCGATCATCCGCCCGCTGGCCATCGGCCGGGCCACCATCGCCGCGACGAGAGGTCAGGAAGCGTGAGTCCCGTTCGGGTCGGGACGTTCCTTCCGCTCGGACAGCCCGCTGCCGAGCACGGTGCGGCGCTGGCTCGCGCTGCCGAAGCGGGCGTCGACCACTGCTGTGTCGGCGATCACGTCAGCTTCTTTGTCGGCGCCGGTTCGGACGGGTTGATCACCGCGACAGCGCTGCTCAGCCTGCAACAAGTCCTGCCGGTGTATGTCGGGCTGTACCTGCTTCCGTTGCGCCACCCGGTGACGGTGGCGCGGCAGCTCGCGAGTACCGCGGAACTCGCGCCGGGCAGACTGACGTTCGGCGTCGGTATCGGCGGCGAGGACAGACACGAGATCGAGGTCTGCGGAGTCGACCCCCGGACGCGCGGGCGCCGAATGGACGAGTGTCTGCAGATCCTGCGCTCGCTTGCCAGCGGCGGGCCGGTGACCTTCGAGGGCGAGTTCTTCTCCCTCAGCGATGCGCTCATCATTCCCGCGCCGTCACCGCCGATCCCGCTCGTGGTCGGAGGAAGGTCCGAGGCGGCAGTCAGGCGCGCCGGACGGCTCGGCGACGGCTGGCTCGGAATATGGGTCTCACCGAAGCGGTTCGCGACCGTGGTTGACCAGATCAGTGAGGAGGCCGCCAGCGCAGGCAGAGACGCAAGCGGCTTCCAGCATGCGATCAACGTCTGGTGTGGCTTTGGCGCCACACGCGAGGCCGCGCGCGCGCCGCTCGCGGCTGGGATGCAGGCCATGTACCAGACGCCATTCGAGCCGTTCGAGCGCTACTCGCCCTACGGGACACCACAGCACGTCGCAGAGTTCCTGTGGCCATACGTAGAGGCCGGCTGCTCCACGTTCAACGTGATCCCCTGCGCCAGCGATCACGACTCCGCAGTCGCCGCGGTCGGCGAGCTGCGACGTCTACTGAGCGACGGAGCGGGGATTGTTGACTCGCGGGTGGTCACACCTGAGGACCTGACGCGAAGCCAGAACGCGGTCGGCTGAATGGCGGCGGCCATCGCACTCCGGACGCCGCTGGACCGCCGCGTCAAGGTAATCGAGCAGGGCACTGGGACGCCGGTCGTGTTCCTCCACAGCGGGGTAGGCAGTGCTGGCGAGTGGAAGCAGGTCTTCACGCGCTGGCCGGAGGGCTACCGGCTCGTCGCCATCGAGGCCTACCGCGACGGCACCGGCCCAGGCGTGGCCGGCCGCCGGAGCCTCGACGACTACGCCGATCAGGTCTACGCCGTCGTAGAGCACGTCGGCGTGCCTGTCCACTTAGTCGGGTTCTCTTGGGGCGGTGCAACCGCCCTGCACGTCGCCGCTGCGGCACCCGGGCTCGTGGACTCGCTCGCCGTGATCGAGCCCGAGGCATACGCGTTGCTGCGCACCCAGGACGCCGTCGCCTACACCCAGATCTGTGGCATGCGCGACGGGTGGCGCGCGCACGCTCGCGCGGGGCGGTGGTACGAGGCGTTCGAGGGGTTCATCGACTTCTACAACGGCGCCGGCTCATTCGCGCGCTGGCCGTCCCAGCGGCGCGAGGCGTTCCTTGCTGTCCAGCAGGCCCGGGGAGACCTGTGGGACGTTCTCTTCGACGGCCCGCTCACACTCGACGCGCTCGCCGGGGTGACCGCGCCCGTGCATGTCGTCGAGGGATCGCAGACGTCCGCCGTCGACCACGCGATCTGCGACGTCGTCCGACGGCACGTGCCGCACGCGCAGCACACGCTGATCCAGGGCGCCGGCCACATGGTGCCGCTGACCCACCCGGATCCGCTCGCCTGCGCTCTCCTCACCGAGATCGAGCGCTTCGCGACTCGTTGCTCTGATCAGGACCAGGAACACGCTCGCACCGGGCGTCGACAATTCGAAAGGACACAGACATGAAGCTCCTCATCGTGCGATACGGACGCGAACGCGGTCACGACGACCCTGAACAGGCCGCGCCGGTTTCAGGCAGGCCGCCGAGAAGATCGCCGGCATGCCGGGCCTGGTCTGGAAGCTGTGGGGCTATGACGACGACCGGCGCGTCGCCACCAGCATCTACCTGTTCAACAGCGAGTCGCACGCACGAGCATGGGGCGACGGGGCGATGGTGCCAGCGCTGTCAGCGCATCCCGGCATCAGCAACATCGAGGTCCGCTACTTCGACGTGGATCAAGAGCTAAGCACCGTCACGCGAGCGCCGATTCAGGCAGCTCAACCTGTGTGACAAATGGCCTAAGCCCGCAGAGCAGCTCCGGCCTCTGCGACCGAGCGATCAGCTCGAGGTCCCGGCGGCCTCGGGGCCATTTTGCCGCCGCGCCGCTCGTTCGCGAGGGAGAGCGGAAGCCGACCATAGACTCGGCAGATCCCGCGACACGTTATCCGCGGCTGGCGAACCGCCCCGAAGATGGCTGCACGGCCGGGGCGCGAGTCTACGGATGGGTCGGCTCAGTGCGCCAAGCCAACGCACGCACGGCCCAGCCGATGCCGCCGGTGGGGATCGAACCCACGACCTTCGGATTAAAAGTCCGCTGCTCTGCCAGCTGAGCTACGGCGGCTCGACCGCCATGATCGCGCACCCGGGCCGGCCGGGGCCGCACCGTCTCGGCTGCGCCGAGACCAGCGCGGGGCCCGCACGCCCGCCAGCGGAGGCTCGGTTTAGCCGAGGTAGGCCGTGGCCTCGATCTCGACGAGCATCCGCGGGTCGATGAGGGCGCTGATCTCGAGGAGGGTCATCGCTGGGCGGTGCTCGCCGAAGAACTCGCCGTGGGCGCGGCCGACCTCCTCCGAGCGCGAGGCGTCGATGACATAGATCCTGGTCTGGATCACGTTCGCGGGGCCGGCGCCGGCGCGGGCGAGCTCGTGGCCGAGTTTGCGGAGGATCACGGCGGTCTGCTCGTAGGGGGTCGCCCCCTCGACGACGCCGTACTCGTTGATCGAGGTCGTGCCGGCGATGATGACGAGCGGGCCGGCGATGACGACGCGACAAAAGCCGTTGGGCACCTCGTAGGGCGATGGCGGGTCGCCGCTGAGTCGGGTGATCGCGGCGCGGCCGGGGTCCGGCTCGGCGTCCATCAGTGGCGGAAGTGGCGGCGACTGGTGAACACCATCGCGCAGTCCGCGGCGTCGATCGCCTCGATGACCTCGGGGTCACGGACCGAGCCGCCGGGCTGGATGATCGCGGTGACGCCGGCGTCCATGGCGAGCTGGGGACCATCCGCGAACGGGAAGTAGGCGTCGGAGGCGAGCGCCGCGCCGGTCGGCACGGTCTGGGTCTTCTCGAGCGCGAGGCGGACCGAATCCACGCGGCTCATCTGGCCGGCCCCTATACCGATCGTGGCGAGGTCCTTGGTCAGAACGATCGCGTTCGAGCGCACGTGCTTGCACACCTTCCAGGCGAAGGCGAGCTCGCTGCGCTCGGCCTCGGTCGGGCGGCGCTCGGAGACGACCTCCCAGTCCGTCGTCTCCTCAAGCGAGACGTCGCGGTCCTGGACGAGCATGCCGCCGATGACCTGGTGGAGGTGGGGCTCGATCAGGTTCGCCGTGCGCCGCTCCCGATCATCGAGGATGCGCGCGTTCGGCTTGGTGGCGAGCACCTCGAGCGCGTCGTCGTCGTATCCCCGGGCGAACAGCACCTCGACGAACTGGCCGACGATCGCCTCGGCAAGCTCCTTGTCGACCCGGCCGTTGAGGCACACGACCCCGCCGAAGGCGGACATCGGGTCGCAGGCGAAGGCGCGCCGGTATGCCTCGATCGGGGTCGGCGCGACGGCCACCCCGCACGGATTGTTGTGCTTGACGATCACGCAGGCCGGGATCTGGAACTCGCTCAGCAGCAGGCGGGCGGCGTCGAGGTCGAGCAGGTTGTTGAACGACAGCTCCTTGCCGCCGAGCTGGGAGACCATCGAGAGGACGTGGGTGCGGGTGCCGACCTGGGAGTAGTAGGCGGCGCGCTGATGGGGGTTCTCGCCGTACGGCAGCTCGAGCACCTTCTCGAACGCGCGGACCATGAGCGGCGGGAAGTCCTCGCTGCGCTCCTGGAACCAGCGGGCGATCGCGGTGTCGTAGCGGGCGGTGTAGGCGAACGCCTCGGCGGCGAGGCTCTCCCGCGTGGTCATCGACAGCCGTCGGTCGGACTCGCGCAGCTCGGCGAGCACCGCGTCGTAGCTCTCGGGGCTCGTCACCGGGGCGGCGAACGCGTAGTTCTTGGCCGCGGCGCGGATCATCGTCGGGCCGCCGATGTCGATGTTCTCGATCACCTCGGAGTCGGCCACCCCGCGCGACGCCGCCGTGCGCTCGAACGGGTACAGGTTCACACACACGAGGTCGACGGGGGCGACGTCGTGCTCGCGGGCGGCCTCGATGTGCTCGGGGTTGTCACGCACCGCGAGCAGCCCGGCGTACAGCTTCGGGTGAAGCGTCTTGACCCGACCGTCCATGATCTCCGGGAAACCGGTGAGGTCGGTGATCGAGCGGACCGGGATGCCGGCCTCCTCGAGCGCTCCGGCGGTGCCGCCGGTCGAGATGATCTCCACGCCGAGCTCGGCGAGGCCGCGGGCGAACTCGACGATCCCCGTCTTGTCCGAGACCGACAGCAGCGCGCGGACGATCTGGACCTCGGCCGGCGCGGTGACCTCGAGCGAGGACGACGACCCAGTTGCGGAGTGACTCCCCTTCTCCATGCCGGCCCGACTCTATCGCTCCACGAGGACTCGCCTCGGATTGGCCGGATCGGGCCGCACGGCGCCGCGAGCGATGAGCCGTACGGCCTCGGGCAGCAGCTCGTGCTCGACGGCGTGGAGGGCATCGAGGACATCGCCTGGCTCGCGGGCATCCGGGAGCTCGATCGCGCGCTGGAGGATGACCGGGCCGGTGTCGACCCCCTCGTCGACGAAGTGCACCGTGACCCCGAACACCTTGACCCCGTAGGCGAGGGCCTGCTCGACGGCGTTGAGTCCGGGGAAGGCCGGCAGCAGCGCGGGATGGACGTTGATGACACGCTGGGGGAAGCGGGCGAGGAACGCGGGGGCGAGCAGCTGCATGTAGCCGGCGAGCACGACGAGCTCGACCTCCCGCCCGGTCAGCCAGTCGGCGATCGCGCGGTCCCGAGCGGCGCGGTCGGGATGCGCGCCGCGCGTGAACACCTCGGTGGCCACGCCGGCGCCGCGCGCCCGCTCGAGCGCGAGCGCCCCCGACTTGTCGGAGGCGACGGCGACGATCTCGACGCCGTCGTGGCCCTGGGCGCGGTCGAGCAGGGCCTGGAGGTTCGTGCCCGCCCCCGAGGCGAGGACACCGACCCTCATGCCGCCTGCCGGTTCGGGGGAACGCCGGTGCCCGGGGGAGTACCGCGACGCAGCTTGGGGAAACGGCCACCGGTCGAGCGCAGCGCGCCCGTGCCGAGGAGCTGATCGACGCGGTCGAGCACCTCGCCCGAGCGCAGGTGCCCGAAGGTCCCGTAGCCGGCGAGCCGGTCATAGCCGTGCTCGGCGATCACCTTCGAGCGACCGCCGCGGAGGATCTCGACCGCCCGCGTGCGACCGATCGCGGGGCGGGCCGAGACGACGAGCGCGAGGATCGCGTCGTCGAGCTCCGGGCCGGCGACCGGCTGGGCGCCCGCGCGTTCGACGAGCCCGTCGCGCAGCTCGGGATCGCACACGTCGCAGCAGGCCACGACCGGCGCCGGGTGCGTGGCGTCGCCGAAGTGGTCAAGCAGCCGCCGGCGGCGGCAGTCGCTGGACTCGACGTAGCCCCAGATCGCGCGGTACTGGTTCCAGCGCGCCCGCTCGGCGTCACGCGCTGAACTTCGGCAGGCGGCGAGCGCCTGGCCGCTCCACTCGCCGAGCACCCGGCCGGCGACCCGATCGGGCGGCGAGGGCTCGGGGGCGATGAGCCGGGCGCGGGCGAGATGACCGATGATCGCGCGGGCGACCTCGTCCTCGCCCCGGGCGCCGACGAGTCCGGCGAGCTCACGCAGCTCGAGGTCATAACGGCCGTCGAGCCCGGCCCAGCGCAGCCGCTCGGCGACGCGCTCGAGCGCGCCGTCGTCGATCCGCGAGCGCTCGATGAAGAACACGTGCAGGCCCTTGTCGCGCTGCTCGGCGAACAGCAGGCAGCGGGCGGCGCGCCCGTCGCGGCCCGCGCGGCCGGCCTCCTGGTAGTAGGCCTCGAGGGAGCCGGGGACGCTCGCGTGGCAGACCGTGCGCACGTCGGCCTTGTCGATGCCCATGCCGAAGGCGTTGGTGGCGACGATCACCGGGACCTGGCCGGACATGAAGCGCTCCTGGGCGGCGGCGCGTGCGTCCCGGCTCATCCCGGCGTGGTAGACGCCGACCTCGCAGCCGAGCGTGCGTGCGAGCTCGCCGGCCACATCCTCGCTCGCGTTGCGGGTGCCGGCGTAGACGATCGCGGGCAGGCTGTCGGGGGCCGACAGCGCGGCGGCGAGCCGGCGGCGCTTGACCGCCGCAGTGGCGCACGGGATGACGGCGAAGGAGAGGTTGGGCCGGTCGAAGCCGGTCGTGATCCGGACGGGGTCGCGGAGGTCGAGGCGCCGCGCAATGTCCTGGGCGACGGCCGGGGTGGCCGTCGCGGTGAGGGCGATCGTCGCCTTGGCGCCGATCGCCTGGGCGGCGTCGGCGAGCGCGAAGTAGTCCGGGCGGAAGTCGTGACCCCATTGCGAGACGCAATGGGCCTCGTCGACGACGAACAGGCCGACGTCGGCCTGACGGATCGCGGCCAGGAACCGCGGCGCCGCGAAGCGCTCCGGGGCGACGTAGAGGATCCGGCTCTCGCCGCGGACGGCGCGGCCGACGGCCTCGACGTTGAGGGCTCCGGCTCGCTGGGCGTTGACGACCTCGACCTCGCCGGGCGCGAGCGCGCCCAACGCCTGGACCTGGTCGTGCATGAGCGAGACGAGCGGCGAGACGACGATCGTGAGGTCGCCGCGCATGAGCGCCGGCAGCTGGTAGCAGAGCGACTTGCCGGCCCCGGTCGGCATGACGACGAGCGCGTCGCGGTCGGCGAGCGCGGCGGAAACCGCGGCCGCCTGGCCGGGTCGGAACTGCTCGTGGCCGAAGATGCGGCGCAGCGCCTCGCGTGGATCCATGGGCGGGCGACGATAGCGCCGCGTTCGGTCGCCGCCGGGCGGCCGAACGGAGCTTACGCTCGGACGAGCGGGAGCGAGGACTCGAGGGCGAACTTGCCGTTCGCCTCCTCGGTCCCCTGCAACGGGTACTCGCCGCTGAAGCAGGCGTCGCAGTGGGTCTCACGCGTCGCGCCGACCGCCTCGTAGACGCCGTCGAGCGAGAGGTAGTGCAGCGAGTCGGCGGCGAGTTCGTCGGCGACCTCCTGCACGCTGCGGCCGTGGGCGATCATCTCCTCGCGCGTCGACATGTCGATCCCGTAGTGACAGGGATGCTTGATCGGCGGCGCGGAGATCCGCAGGTGGACCTCGGCGGCCCCTGCCTCGCGCAGCATCTTGACGATCTGCCGGGTCGTGTTGCCGCGGACGATCGAGTCGTCGACGACGATCAGCCGCTGGCCGGCCACGACCTCGGGCAGCGGGTTGAACTTGAGCCGCAGGCCTTGGCGGCGGAGCTCCTGACCGGGCTGGATGAAGGTGCGGGCGACGTAGCGATTCTTGATGAAGCCGTCGTCCTGGGGCAGCCCGGCGGCACGGGCGAGGCCGCGGGCGGCGGCGTTGCCGGAGTCCGGCACCGGGATGACGAGGTCGGCCTCGACCGGCGCCTCGCGCCAGAGGATCTCGCCCATCTTCGCCCGCGCGACCTGGAGCACGGTGCCGGCCATGCGCGAGTCCGGCCGGGCGAAGTAGATGTACTCGAAGATGCAGAACGCGCGACGGGCGCCCTCGGTGACCATCCGGGTGCGGATCCCGCCGGCAGTGAGGGTGACCATCTCGCCGGGCTGGACGTCACGCAGGTACCTGGCGCCGATCAGGTCGAAGGCGCACGACTCGCTGGCCACGCAGTACGCGGCATTGCCCGTGGCTGCGTCCTCGATCATCCCGAGCGCGAGCGGACGCAGCCCGTGGGGATCGCGGAAGGCGACGACGGCGTCCTCGGTCATGACGACAGTCGAGAACGCGCCCTGGAGGCGAGGAAGCACGTCGGCGACGGCGTCCTCGATGCGCTCGGCCGGGTGGGTGGCGAGCAGCGCGGCGATGATCTCGGAGTCCGAGGTCGAGCGGAAGGGGACGTCGCGGCCGCGCAGCTCGGCGTGGAGCTCGACGGCGTTGATGAGGTTGCCGTTGTGGGCGAGCGCGAGCGTACGGTGATCGTCGCGGACGATCGGCTGGGCGTTCTCCCATTCCGAGGAGCCGGTCGTCGAGTAGCGGACGTGCCCGATCGCCATGTCGCCGACGAGCGAGCGCAGGGTGTGCTCGTTGAACACCTGGGAGACGAGGCCCTGGTCGCGGATCGCCATGATGCTGCCGCCGCGCGAGGCAGTCGCAATCCCCGCGGACTCCTGGCCGCGGTGCTGCAGCGCGAACAGCGCGAAATAGGCGAGCCGGGCGACGTCGTGCTCGGGACCGTAAAGCCCGAAGACACCACATTCGTCGCGCGGACCGTCTCGATGGTCGGTGGGAGAAGGCATGCCGGCGCCCGAAGGCAAGGCTAGCAGCGGTCCTAGACCATTTCCGCGAGTCCAACCTCGCGGAGGTTGCTCAACTCGGAAACTGCGAGCTTCACCGCGCCGCCGACCTCGAGGGCGTCCCCGCCGACCCGGCCGATGATCCGAAGGCCCGCGAGCTCGGCCTCGTCGCCGGAGACGAGGAAGCCGCGGCCGGGGGCCTCGTCGAACAGGCCGATCCCGTCCGGCACCGCCACCGATGCCCCGATCCCGCCGGCGATACAGCTCTCGGCGAGCGCGACGGCGATGCCGCCCTCGGCGATGTCGTGGGCGCTCCGCACGCGGCCGGCCTGGACGAGCGCGCGTACCGTCGCGTGGGCCTCGGCGGCCGACGCGGCGTCGAGCGTCGGCAGGTCACCGGCCGGTGCCTCGCCGCGCAGCTTGGCGAGCTCGGAGCCGACCGCCGAGGGAGCGAAGGGGCCGACGAGCGCGATCGCGTCGCCGGCCTGGGCGAAGCCCGAGCGGCCGGCGTGGGCGGCATCGGGCAGGCGGCCGACGATGCCGACGACGGGGGTGGGGAAGATCGGGCCGCTCGGCGCCTCGTTGTAGAGCGAGACGTTGCCGCCGACGACCGGCACCCCGAGCTGCTCGCAGGCCTCGGCGAGGCCGGCGACCGCCTCGCTCAGCTGCCAGGCGACGTGCGGCTTCTCGGGATTGCCGAAGTTGAGGCAGTTGGTGAGGCCGAGCGGCTCGGCGCCGACGCAGGCGAGGTTGGCCGCGCACTCGTACACCGCCTCGACGGCGCCGGCATGGGGGTCGCAGGCGACGCGGCGACCGTTGCCGTCGATCGAGACGGCGATCGCGCTGCCGTCGGGGAGCATCAGCACCGCGGCGTCGGCGTCGTCGGGACGGCGCACGGTGCGCGAGCCGACAACCGGGTCGTACTGCTCGAACACCGGCCGGCGCGAGGCGAGGTTGGCCGAGCGCAGCAGCGCGCGGAGGGTGTCGGCGGGCGACTCGCCGCCGGTGAGCCGGGCCGGCGGCGCCGGGTAGATCGGCTCGCTCGGCGCCGCAGGCTCGAGGTCGTAGAGCGGGCAGTCATCGACGAGAATGCTCACCGGCACGTCGGCGACCGATTCGCCGCGGTAGAGGACGCGGAAGCGATCGCCGCTCGTCACCGTCCCGATCGGCGTGGCGAGCACCTCCCAGTGCTCACACACCTCGAGCACGGCATGCACCCGCTCGGGGGCGACGACGCACAGCATCCGCTCCTGGGATTCACTCACCATGATCTCGAACGGCTCCATGCCCGGCTCGCGCAGCGGCACGTTGGAGACGTCGATGTCGAGGCCGACGCCGCCCTTGCTCGCCATCTCCGAGGCCGAGGAGGTGAGGCCGGCGGCGCCGAGGTCCTGGAGCGAGACGAGCAGGTCGCGGTCGAGCAGCTCGAGGCAGCACTCGAGCAGCTTCTTCTCGGCGAACGGGTCGCCGATCTGCACCGACGGCCGCTTGGCGGCGTCGCCCTCGCCGAGCTCGGCGCTTGCGAGCACGGACGCGCCGCCGATCCCGTCGCGGCCGGTGAGCGCCCCGAGCAGCACGAGCACGTTGCCCGGACCGGCGGCGGCGCTGCGGATGAGCCGCTGCTGCGGGGCGAGCCCGAGGCACATCGCGTTGATGAGGCAGTTCTGCTCGTAGCTCGACTCGAAGTAGATCTCGCCGCCGACCGTCGGGACGCCGATCGAGTTGCCGTAGTGGCCGATCCCGGCGACGGCGTGCTCGAGCAGGTAGCGCGATCGCGAGGACTCGCTCGGCTCGCCGAAGCGCAGCGAATCGAGCACGGCGATCGGCCGGGCCCCGACGGCGAACACGTCGCGGAGAATGCCGCCGACACCGGTGGCCGCGCCCTGGAAGGGCTCGACCGCGCTCGGGTGGTTGTGGGACTCGACCTTGAAGGCGACGGCGAGGCCGCCGCCGACGTCGACCGCGCCGGCGTTCTCCCCCGGGCCCATGACGACGTGCGGGCCGTCGGTCGGCAGCCGCCGCAGCAGCTTGCGCGAGTGCTTGTAGGCGCAGTGCTCGGACCACATCAGCGAGAGCATGGCCAGCTCGACGTCGCCGGGCTCGCGGCCGAGCCCCTCGCAGATCAGCTCGTACTCGTGGTCGGTGAGCCCGAGCTCGCGGTGCTTGCTGACGGCGCTAGACGAGGACTCGGTCGGCAATGTGCGCGCGCATCGATTCGAAGATCTTCAGCCCGTCGGTCGAGCCCGTGAGCGCGTCGACCGCGTGCTCGGGGTGCGGCATCAGGCCGAACACGTTGCCCGGCTCGTTGCACACCCCCGCGATATCCCGCAGCGAGCCGTTGGGATTGTGGCCGGGGGCGTAGCGCAGGAGAACCTGGCCGGCGGCCTCGAGACGATCGAGCTCCGCCTCGGGGGCATAGAAGCGGCCGGTCGTGTGCTTGACCGGGATCGACAGTCGCTCGCCCGGGGCACACGCCCGCGTGAACGGGCTCTCGTGCCCGGTGAGCGCGAGGTCGACCTGGCGGAAGACGAAGCGCAGCGAGACGTTGGGCAGCAGCGCGCCGGGGAGGAGCCCGGCCTCGCACAGCACCTGGAAGCCATTGCAGATCCCGAGCACGAGCCCGCCGTCGCGGGCGAAGGCGGCCACCTCCTCCATGACCGGGGCGAAGCGGGCGATCGCACCGGCCCGCAGATAGTCGCCGTAGGAGAAGCCGCCGGGGACGACGACCGCGTCGACCCCCTTGAGGTCGTGATCGCCGTGCCAAAGGATGACGGCGTCGGCGACGCGCTGGGCGGCGAGCAGGGCGTCGACGTCGTCACAGGAGCCGGGGAAGCGGACGACGCCGAACTTCACGCCGCGTCCTCGACGATCTCAAAGTCCTCGATGAGCGGATTGGCGAGCAACCGCTCGCACATCTCCGGCAGCTGGGCCGGATCCTCGACGTCGAGCTCGATCAGCCGGCCGACGTGCACGTTGCTCACCCCGGAGAAGCCGAGCGCGGGCAGCGCCCGCTCGACGGCCTGGCCTTGGGGGTCGAGGATTCCCTGCTTCGGCCGGACGAGGACCCGGGCCCGCATCAGGCCTGGGTCCGCCGCGCCCAGTCGTCGAATGACTGCCCGGTGATCAGCTCGTAGGCCTCGACGTACTTGGCCCGCGTGGCCTCGACGATGTCCTCGGGGATCGCCGGGGCGGGCGGGTTGCGGTCCCAGCCGGTGCCGGAGGCCCAGTCGCGGACGAACTGCTTGTCGAAGCTCGGCTGGGCGCGCCCGGGCTCGTACTGGTCGGCGGGCCAGAAGCGTGAGGAGTCCGGCGTGCACACCTCGTCGCCGAGGGTCAGCTCGCCGTTCTCGTCGTGGCCGAACTCGAACTTCGTGTCGGCGAGGATGATCCCGCGGCCGCGCGCGTGCTCGGCGGCGCGGTTGTAGACGGCGAGCGACACGTCGCGCAGGCGCTCGGCGAGTCCGCGGTCGCCGACGAGCTCCGCGGCCCCGTCGAAGTCGATCGCTTCGTCGTGGCCGACGTCGGCCTTGGTGCTCGGGGTGAAGATCGGCTCGGGCAGCCGGTCAGACTCACGCAGCCCATCCGGCAGCGCGATCCCGGAGACGGCGCCGGTCGCCTGGTAATCCTTCCAACCCGACCCGCTCAGATAGCCGCGCACGACGCACTCGACCGGAAGCATCTTCAGGCGCTTGACCCGCATCCCACGGCCACGGGCCTCGGCGGGCACGCCGTCGGCGACCGACAGCATGTGGTTGGGGACGATCGCGCCGGTCGTCTCGAACCAGAAGGTCGAGAGTCCGGTCAGGACGCTCCCCTTGCCCGGGATCGGGGTCGGGTGGACGACGTCATAGGTGGAGATGCGGTCCGAGGCGACCAGCAGCAGAGAATCACCGAGGTCGTAGATCTCCCGGACCTTCCCCGAGGCGATGAGGGGCAGGTCGGCGAGGGGGCTCACGGGGCGAGCGTAGCAACGGCTCCGGAAGGGCTCATTCCTCCGGTTCGGAGGCGAACAGATCGAGGCCGAGCCGCCGCGAGAGGAAGCGGGCGGCGAGTTGGCCACGGACGCTGTTGCCGGCCGCGTCGAGGGGCGGCGCGTAGGTGCCGAGGCCGCCCTTGCCGGGCGAGACGGTGACGATCCCGCCCCCGATCCCGCTCTTGCCGGGCAGGCCGACGTCGTAGAGCCAGTCGCCCGAGGTCTCATACAGGCCGGCGGTCGTCATCACCGCGAGCGAGTACCGGCACACCTCCTGGTCGACGACCCGCTCCCGGGTGAGCGGGTTGACGCCGCCGTCGGCGAGGGTCGCGCCCATCACGGCGAGGTCGCGCGCGCTGACGCTGAGCGAGCACTGCCGCGTGTAGAGCTCGGTCGACGCCTCGGGCGAGCAGGCGAGCTGGCCACGCTGCGCGAGCTCGGCGGCGAGGCCGCGGTTGACCTGGTTGGTGCGCGACGCCGAGTCGTAGACCTCGTGGTCGAGGTCGAGCTCACGCCCCGCGAAGCGGCTCAGGCCGTTCTGGATCGCCCGCCACTTGTCCTCGACCGAGTCGCCGGGGACGAGGCTCGTGGCCGTGATCGCGCCCGAGTTGACCATCGGGTTGGTGCGCCCGTCCGGGCTGCGCTGCACGGCCTCGAGCGAGTTGAACGGCAGGCCGGTCGCGTTGACGCCAAGGCGTGCGCGGGCGTCGACCGGGCCGAGAACCTGGCAGACGAGGGCGAACACGAACGGCTTGGAGACGCTCATCAGCGCGAACTCGACGATCGCGTCGCCCGCGGCGTGGATCGCGCCGCTCGTCTCGCACACGCAGATCCCGAACAGGTCGCGGCTCGCCGCGGCGAGCGCGGGGTAGATCTGGGCATTCGTCCCGCCGTCCGATGTGCGAAAGCGCTCGTAGGCCTCGTCAATGAGGGACTGGACCCGGTCGGAGGGCGGCAGGTGCCCGCTGGAGACGTACTCGGGAATAACCATGTCGGCCCAGTTCAGTTTCCCGGCTAGGCGATCGCGTCGAGCCGGGCGACGATCTCCGGGGCGTAACGCACGAACGGCGCGTAGTCGAAGGTCGCATCGAGGTCGAGCTCGGCCCCGGCCGGATCGACGGCGAGCAGCTCGCGCAGCGGGGTGCGCTCGTCGAGGGCGCGTTGGGCGAGGCGCTGGACGATGCGGTAGGCCTCGTCGCGGGTGCGGCCCTCGGCGACGAGCGCGAGCAGCACCCGCTGAGAGAACAGCGCCCCGCAGGTGAGCTCGAGGTTCTCGCGCATGCGGCCGGCGTCGACGACCATCCCCTCGACGAGCGCGATGACCCGGCGCTGGAGGTGGTCGAGCAGGATCGTCGAGTCGGGCAGGATGACGCGCTCGACCGAGGAGTGGGAGATGTCGCGCTCGTGCCAGAGGGCGACATCCTCGACGGCGGCGGAGGCGTTGCCGCGCAGCACCCGGGCGAGGCCGCTCACCTGCTCGGACTTGATCGGGTTGCGCTTGTGCGGCATCGCACTCGAGCCCTTCTGGCCGGCGCCGAACGGCTCGCGCGCCTCGGAGACCTCGGTGCGGGCGAGATGCCGCAGCTCGGTGGCGAAGCGCTCGAGCCCGGCGCCGGCGAGGGCGATCGCCTGCAGCAGCTCGGCGTGACGGTCCCGGGCGACGACCTGAGTGGAGACCGGCTCGCGCTCGAGGCCCAGCCGCTGGAGCACGCGCTCCTCGAAGTCGGGCGAGGTCGCGGCGTAGGTCCCGACCGCGCCCGAGAGGGCGCCGACGGTCGCCTGGTCGAACGCGCGCTCGAGCCGCTGACGGTTGCGCTCGGCCTCGAAGGCGAAGCCGGCGAGCTTGATCCCGAAGGTCGTCGGCTCCGCATGGATGCCGTGGGTGCGCCCGACGCACAGGGTGTCGACGTGCTCGCGGGCCTTGGCGGCGAACACGCCGACGAGCCGGCGGGCATCGGGTAGGACGACCTCGGCGACGCGGCGCAGCTGGAGCGCGAGGCCGGTGTCGAGCACGTCGCTGGAGGTGAGCCCGTGATGGATCCAGCGGCCGGCCGGGCCGGCCGACTCGGCGAGCACGTCGACGAACGCGGCCGTGTCGTGGTCGGTGACCTTCTCGCGCTCGTTGATCGCCGCGACGGTGAAGGTCGCCGCGCGGATCGCCGCGAGCTCCTCGGGCGTCGGCCCCTCCATCTCCTCGCAGGTGGCGACCTCGACCTCCCGCATCGCCTCGAAACGGGCGTGGTCGGACCAGATCTCGCCGAGGATGGGACGTGTGTAGCGGTCGATCATCGTCCGCGATTATCGGACAGCGGCGCGCGGGGGCGCGGTGACACGGGCCCCGTCACCGCTCAGCCACCGGCGAGCTGGATCGACTTGACGAACAGCATCACGAGCGCGACGACCATGTAGCTGCCGAGCAGGAGCAGGGCCGCGCGCTTCGGCCCGGAGAACTGCGGGCGGGAGAGCAGCGTGGCGGGCGGCATCGTCCACTGCTCCTTGGGGACCTGGGGGCCGCTGGCGATCACCGTGATCGCGTCGGGATCGCGCACCCGGCCGCGGAGCGCCGACACCCCCATCGCGACAAGCGCGACGGCGAGCAGGACGCCGCCGCCGACGGCGAGGCTCGTGACGTCGATCGACGGGAAGATCGTCGTCAGGGTGAGGATCAGCGAGAGCAGGATGAGCACACCGACGATCACGCTGGCCAGCGCCTTGAGCCATGTCGGATTGACCCACGGCCCGAGGACCTCGCGGTCGTTGCAGAGCATGAGCAGGAACAGCGTCGTCATCGGCAGCACGATCCCGCACAGCGCCTGCACCGCCTCGGTGATCACCCCGAGCGGCGCTCCGGGGACGAGCACGATCGCCGCCGCGCCGACGATCAGCACGATGAACACGGAGTAAAAGCCCTTCGCCTCCGTGAAGCTGCGGTGCAGCGAGCCGCGCGTGCCGAACACGTCGCCAACGACGTAGCTCGTGGCCAGGGTCACCGCCCCAGCCCCGATCAGCGAGGCGTTGAGCAGCACGATCGCGAAGAACGCCCCCGCGGTCGAGCCGATCGTGTGGTCGAGGGCGACCGCGACGCCGCCGGCGTCGGTGAAGTGGCCGAAGTACGGCGTGCCGGCGAGGGCGAAGCCGGTCGCGCAGATGAGCGCACCGGCGCCGAGCACGACGACGACCGCGCCGAGCAGCGTGTCGACCCGCTCGTAGTTGACCCAGCGCGGGGTGATCCGCTTGTCGACGATGTTCGACTGCTGGAAGAACAGCTGCCAGGGCGCGACCGTCGTACCGACGATCGCGATGATCAGCAGCACGGCGTTTGCGCTCGCGCCGCCCTGGATGCCCGGGATGAAGGTGTGATGGACGATCTGGCTGCCCTGGGGATGGGCCATGAAGAACAGCGGGATGACGAGCAGGTTCGCAAACACGAACACGAACATCGAGCGCTCCCAGGCCCGGAAGCTGCCGCTCGCGGTCACCGCGATGAGCGCGAGGGCGGCGACCGGCACCGAGATGTCCTGGGAGACGCCGAGGTAGCCGAGCGCGAGGCTGACACCGATGAACTCGGTGACGATGATGAGGAAGTTCTGGAGCAGCAGGAAGCCGGCCTCGAACCATCCCCAGCCGCGGCCGAAGCGCTCGATGATCAGCCGCGCATGCCCGACGCCGGTGACCGCCCCGAGCCGGACGACCATCTCCTGGTTGACGATCAGCACCGGGATCAGCAGACCGAGCACCCACAGGAGGCTGGTGCCGTAGTTCTGGCCGGCCTGGGCGTAGGTGGAGACGCCGCCGGCGTCGTTGTCGCCGACCATGACGATCAGCCCGGGGCCGATGATGGCGAGGAGCGCGAGTGAGCGTGAGCGCAGGCCGCGGTGGGCCTCGTCGTGCTGGCGGATCGTGCCGAAGGCGCCCTTGATGTCGCCGTGGGAGGTGTCGAGCACGGGCGGCTCGGGCGCGCCCTGCGTGGCCGCGGGGGGCGACACGGGCGGGAGGCCCGTGGGCGGATTGGTTGCCATCTGCTCGACCTCCTTCCTGTCCCGCTCGCGGTCGCGGCGGTGAACCGGAGGCCTCGTCTACGTGCGGGAGATCAAGCTCCGCGCCACGCGGTGATCCTCACGGCGCAGCCGCCACGAGCTGCTACTTCGCGGTAAGTCGCTGTCTTGATATACGCCTGGGTCACTCATCGTGAAAAACCTGTGTAAACGGCCACCCTGCGGCCGGTTCTGAGCCTATCAGCGTCGCCGCGGCTTCAGTCCCGGGCGGTGCCGGCCCGCCAGCGCCATTCCTCGGGCAGCAGCTGCTCGAGGATGTCGTCGACGGCGACGATCCCGATCGGCTTGCCCTCGGCGTCGAGCACCGGCATCGCGATCAGGTTGTAGTCGCTCATCAGGCGGGCGACCTCGGGGAGCTCCTCCTCGGCGGGCACCGACGGTGTCCGCGACGACTCGATCAGCTTGCTGAGCGCCGTCGTCGGCTCGCCACGGATGATCTGCGAGAGCGCGAGCGCGCCGAGCAGCACGCCGTCGTCGTCGACGACGCAGATCGTCGCCGCCTGCTGGGGCATGAGGTCGGTCGCCCGGACCCGCGCGACGGCGTCGGCGACTGTCTCCCGACCGCGCAGCGAGAGGAAGTCGGGATTCATCAGGCCGCCGGCGGTCGAGGGGTTGTAGCCGAGCAGCTGGCGCACCTTGCGCTGCTTGCCGATCGGCAACAGCCCGAGGATCGGCAGGCGGCGGTCCTGCTCGATCTCAAGCAGCAGGTCGGCGACGTCGTCGCTCGCCATGCGCGAGAGGACGCCGGCGACCTCGGCGTCGGAGCGCTCGCGCAGGAACTCGACCTGATGCTCGTCGTCGAGCTCCTCGAACACGTCGGCCTCGAGCTCCTTGTCCTGGCCGACGGCCTCGAGGATCTCCTCCCCCTCCTCGTGCGAGGCGGCCTCGACGAGGTCGGCGATCTGCGCCGGGTGCAGGCGGGTGAGGCGGCGCGAGGCGAGCTTCAGCCGCGAGGTCGGGACGTGGGCGACGAACGGCTCGAGGTCGGTCCAGGCGACGAACTGGGTGTGCTCGCTGTCGTGGCCGCGGAAGCCGCGTGGCAGCAGCCGCCAGATGCGCGGGCGCAGGCTCGCGTCGATGCCCGCGACCCGCCAGACGCCGTCCTGGCAGGCGAGCTCGACCTCCCGCGCGGTGACGAGGCGAGCGGTGTTGACGTTGATCAGGCTGTGGTCGAGCAGATCGGCGCGGAGCAGCACCTCGCCCTCCCGACGCTCGAACTGGGCGAGGTTGAGCTTCGTCGTCGCCGTGCGGGCGCCGGCCGCCTCGAGCTTCTCGATCCGCCCGATGGGGACGAACAGCTCACGGCCGCCGATCCGGACCTTGAGCCCGACGACGGCCGGCAGCGGCTCGGAGCCGTCGAGACGCGCGACGACGTCCTCGATCTTGCCCAGGCGTTCTCCGGCGGAATCGAGGAGCGGACTCCCAGCCAGCGACGACACGTGAACGATCGTTTCGGTCATCAGCCGATGGCGCTCAAGGGTAGCGCGGAGATCCTCAGGCGCCGAGAATCCGTGCCGCGAGCACGGCGGCGTTGCGGGCGTTGTCGACGCCGACGCAGGCGACCGGCACGCCGGGCGGCATCTGGGCGATCGACAGGAGCGCGTCGAGGCCACCGGCGACCGACATCCGGCTCGTGAGCGGCACGCCGATGACCGGCAGGTCGGAGTGGGCGGCGACGACGCCGGGCAGGGCCGCCGACAGTCCCGCGCCGGCGATGATCACCTTGAGGCCGCGCAGCCGGGCGTTCTTGGCGTACTCGGCGACCTTGTCGGGCTCGCGGTGGGCCGACATCACCCGGGTCTCGGAGCGGATGCCCCTCTGGGTGAGCTCCTTCTCGGCCGATTCCATCGCCGGGAGGTCGCTCTTGGAGCCCATCACGATGCCGACGAGCGGAGCGTCGACCTCGAGCTCCTCGAACTCGGCCACCGGTTCGGCGACCACCTCCGGTGCATCACCCTGCTCGCTCATCACTGCTCGCTCCTTCGTTCATGGTTGGACCGCGCGCAGGGCGATATCCCGCCGCACCTGCTTTCCCGCGAAGTCGATGGTGTCGGCGGCAGCATAGGCCGCGGCCCGGGCGGCCGCGGCATCGGGACCGAGCCCGGTGACGCTGAGGACGCGGCCACCGGCGGTCACGAACGGGCCGTCGTCGTCGCGGGCCGTGCCGGCGTGGGTCACGTAGACGCCCGCCGGGACCCGGTCCAGACCGGAGATCGCGTCGCCGAGCGACGCGCTCGCCGGATAGCCGCCGCTCGCCAATACGACGGTCACCGCCGTGTCCGGTGCCCAGTCGAGCTTGGCCCCGTCGAGGCCGCCCGGCACGGTGGCCGCCTCGAGCAGGTCGAGCAGATCGCTGCGCAGCCGGGGCAGGATCGCCTGCGTCTCGGGGTCGCCGAAGCGGACGTTGAACTCGAGTACCTTCGCCCCGGCCGCAGTCATCATCAGCCCGGCGTAGAGCACCCCGGAGAACGGGGTCCCGCGGCGGGCGAGCTCCTCGAGCACCGGTTGGTGGACGGCGGCGCAGATGTCCTGCGCCCGCCCGGCGTCGACAGCAGGCACCGGCGAGTACGAGCCCATGCCGCCGGTGTTCGGCCCGCGATCGCCGTCGAAGATCCGCTTGTAATCCTGGGCGGAGGCGAGCGGCAGCGCGCGCTGCCCGTCGCACAGGGCGAGTAGCGAGAGCTCCTCGCCGACCAGGAACTCCTCGACGACGACCCGCTCGGTCCCGAAGCGGCGCTCGACGAGCAGCTGCTCGAGGGCGGCGCGGGCCTCGGACTCGTCTGTGGCGATGATCACCCCCTTGCCGGCGGCGAGGCCGTCGGCCTTGATCACCGTCGGGTAGCCGGTGATCGCCGCCATACCGGCGTCGGGGTCGGTGACGACCTCGTAGCTCGCCGTCGGGACGCCGGCGGCCTCCATCACCTCCTTGCAGAATGCCTTCGACCCCTCGAGCGCCGCCGCGCCCACGCCGGGGCCGAAGCAGCGGAGACCGGCCTGCGCGAGCGCGTCGGCGAGGCCGGCGACGAGCGGCGCCTCGGGTCCGACGACCACGAGGTCGACCTGCTCACGCGTGGCGGCGGCGACGACCGCGGGTACGTCGTGGGCGCCGGCGTCGATCAGCCGGGCGTCGGCGGCGATGCCCGGATTGCCCGGCGCGCACAGCAGCTGTGGCGCCCGCGGCGAGCGGGCAAGCGCCTGGACGATCGCGTGCTCGCGCGCCCCGGCGCCGACGACGAGGACGCGCGGGCCGGCCTCAGATGGAGCCAATGAAATCGTCGATCGGGATCGCCGTCAGCGTCTCGTACTTCCCCGTCCCCCGGGAGCCGAGCTCGAGCGAGACCCGCGCGATCGTCTTCTCGTCGGGCGCCTCGACGACGTTGATGAAGTCAAACTGCCCGAGCGTCGCCCATTGGGCCTTGACGGTCGCCCCCAGCTGCTCGACCTCGCGATTGACCTCGCGGATCCGGCCGGGATTGTTCTTGATCGTCTGAACGCCCTCGGGGGTCAGCGTGGTCAGGAGTATGTAGGTCGGCACCGCAGCCTCCTTCTCGAAGTGGTCAAGCGCGACTTGTACCACGGCAGCGCCCGTCGGGCCGGTCGCCCGGCCCGACGGGGTGCCGACGGATCAGACCTGCGCCGCGGCGGTCGCCCGCTCGAGCACGAGCTCGCCGTCACGGGCGTCGACGCGCACCGTGTCGCCGGGCACGAAGCGGCCCTCGAGGATGGCAAGGGCGAGCGGATCGACGAGCCGCTTCTGGATGACGCGCTTCAGCGGCCGCGCGCCGTACGTCGGGTCGTAGCCGAGGTTGCCGAGCAGCGTGCGCGCGTCGTCGGTGAGCTCGACCTCGATCTCGCGCTCGCGCACGCGGGTGATCAGCCGCTGCACCTGGAGGTCGACGATCTCGCCGATCTGCTCGCGGGTGAGCGTGTGGAACTCGACGATGTCGTCGAGCCGGTTGACGAACTCGGGCTTGAAGTTGGCCTCGACGCCGGCGCGGCCGCCAGGAATGTTCGAGGTCATGATCAGCACCGTGTTCTTGAACGACACCGTGCGGCCCTGGCCGTCGGTCAGGCGCCCGTCGTCCATCACCTGCAGGAGCGTGTTGAACGCGTCGGGATGGGCCTTCTCGATCTCGTCGAGGAGCACGACCGAGTACGGCCGGCGGCGGACGGCCTCGGTCAGCTGGCCGCCCTCCTCGTAGCCGACATAGCCGGGGGGCGCCCCGACGAGGCGCGAGACGGCGTGCTTCTCCATGTACTCGGACATGTCGATCCGGATCATCGCGTCCTGACTGTCGAACATGAACTCGGCGAGCGCCCGCGCGAGCTCGGTCTTGCCCACGCCGGTCGGACCGAGAAACAGGAAGGTGCCGATCGGCCGATCGGGATCCTGCAGGCCGGCCCGCGAGCGGCGCAGCGCGGCCGAAACCGCCTCGACGGCCTCGGCCTGGCCGATGACCCGGCGGTGCAGCCGCTCCTCCATGTGGACGAGCTTCTCGATCTCGCCCTCCACCAGGCGCGAGACGGGGATCCCGGTCCACTTGGCCACGACCTCGGCGACATCCTCGCCGTCGACATGGTCCTTGAGGAACCGGGGCGGGGCGGCGGCCTCGACTGTCGCCTCGGCCGACTCGGCCTCACGCAGCTGCTTTTCGAGCTCGGGGATCGTGCCGTACTGAAGCTCGGCGGCGCGGCCGAGGTCGGCCTCGCGCTGGGCCCGCTCGAGCTCGGTCCGCGCCTGGACGAGCTCTGTCTGGAGCTCGCCGACGGCGTCGGCGGCCGCCTTCTCACGCTGCCACTCGGCGCCCATCGCGGCCGCGCGCTCCTGCTCGTCGGCGAGCGCCCGCTCGAGCTGCTCGCGGCGGGCGGCCGTGCCCGGGTCCTCGTCGCCCTTGAGTGACTCGAGCTCGATCTCGAGCTGCATGATGTGCCGGTCGACCTCATCGATCTCGGTCGGCTTGGAGTCGATCTCCATGCGGATCCGCGAGGCCGCCTCGTCGACGAGGTCGATCGCCTTGTCGGGCAGGAAGCGGTCGGCGATGTAGCGGTCGCTGAGGGCCGCGGCAGCGACGAGCGCGGAGTCGAGGATCTTCACCTTGTGGTGCTCCTGGTAGCGCTCCTTGAGCCCGCGCAGGATCGCGATCGTGTCCTCGAGAGTCGGCTCGCCGACGAGCACGGGCTGGAAGCGGCGCTCGAGCGCCGGGTCCTTCTCGATGTGCTTGCGGTACTCGTCGAGCGTCGTCGCGCCGATGCAGCGCAGTTCGCCGCGGGCGAGCATCGGCTTGAGCATGTTGCCGGCGTCCATCGCGCCCTCGGCCGCGCCCGCTCCGACGATCGTGTGCAGCTCGTCGATGAAGACGATGATCTGGCCACGGGCCTCGGCGATCTCCTTGAGCACGGCCTTGAGCCGGTCCTCGAACTCGCCGCGGTACTTCGAGCCCGCGACCATCGCGCTGAGGTCGAGCGAGACGAGACGGCGGTCCTTCAACCCCTCGGGCACGTCGCCCTTGACGATCCGCTGGGCGAGGCCCTCGGCGATCGCGGTCTTGCCCACGCCGGGCTCGCCGATCAGCACCGGGTTGTTCTTCGTCCGGCGGCTCAGCACCTGGATCGTGCGACGAATCTCGTCGTCGCGGCCGATGACCGGATCGAGCTTGCCCTGTTCGGCGGCCTCGGTGAGGTCACGGCCAAAGCGCTGGAGCGCCTGAAACTTGTCCTCGGGGTTCTCGTCGGTGACCCGCTGGCGCCCCGGGAGCTCGCTGAGCGCCTTGAGCAGCGCGTCGCGGCTCGCGCCGGCCGCGCGCAGAGCGTCGCCGGCCGCGCCCGGATGCACGGCGATGGCGAGCATCAGGTGCTCGGTGGAGACGTATTCGTCGCCGAGCTCGCGCATCTCGCCCTCAGCGGCGCGGATCACCTGGACGAGCTCGCTCGAGCCGCCGGCCGGCTCGCCGCTCGTGCTCAGCTTTGGCAGCGCGTCCAGCGCGGCACCGAGCTGCTGGCGCACGCCGCCGGGCTCGACTCCGAGCTTGCGCAGCACCGCGGGGACGACGCCCTCCTGCTGCTCGAGCAGGACCGCGAGCAGGTGCTCGGGGGTCGTCTGCGGGTTGCGGCGTTCATCGGCCAGCCGCTGGGCAGCCTGCAGCGCCTCCTGGGATTTGATCGTGAATCGGTCTGGCTGCATTCGTGTCAGGTTCTCGCTCTCGTTCGGGAATCCGGATAAATCTTAGTGTGGGTGACTAAGATTATGACACGCGAGACCCGGTACGGCAAGCGCATTTCGGACGGTCCCCTGCCTGGATTGGCCCGGGCCGCCCGGCCGGCTGACGCGCCGGCGGTTCAGCCGTGGATGACGAGTGTCCGCGCCGGCGTCGTCTTCTCGATCGACGTTCCGGCGACCGGGAGCACGCCGTACACAACCCCGTTGATGAGCACCCCGGACACGCTGGCGGTGATCCGGTTGTGGCCGCGCAGGCCCGCGCGCAGGCGGTTCAGCTCGGCGCCGCTGAAGCGCAGCGCGAGCGTCCGTGATCCGCGCCCGGCGAGCCGCACGATCGCCGAGTCGACCTCGAAGGAGCCGTGATGGCGGATCGTCACCTCGGCGTAGGCGCCGACACGGCAGAGGCCGCTGCACGACACCGTGACCCGCAGCTGATGACTGCGGACCGGCGACTGGCCCTTGGGGATCGACAGCCCGATGCTCACCGGGGCGGCCTGCATGTGGACGGCGTAGTTGCTGAACGCGCCGAGGTTGACGCTGCCGAGCCCGGAGGCGAGGTCATAGCCGGCCTTCGCCGTGCAGCACCCGAGCAGGTGCCCGTCGCTGGTGATCTGCGGGCCGATGTCGTTGCTGCCGCCCGTGACGTCATTAAAGCTCTCCGGCGCCGCGCGGGCGGCGCGGTAGAGCAGCGGGTTGACGAGCCCGAGGTCCTGCCGGTGGGCGGTGTGGAGCGCCTGGTCGATAAGCGCGAACCCGCCGGCGAGGAGGGGCGTCGACGCGCTCGTGCCTCCCACGGTCTGCCACGGGTCGGGCAGCGCCGGGGTCACGCACGACGGTGCGGCCGTGCAGTAGATCGCGTACCCGGGCTCGACGTCGGCGAGCATCGCGACGTCGGGCACGCCGCGCCCAGAGGCGCCGCTCGCCCCGTCCTGATAGTTCGGCCGCGCGAACAGGTCGCTCACCCCGCCGCCCCCCGCCGAGCCCGGCTGGTCGGCGCCGTCGTTCCACACGACCTGGGAGGTGATGACGTTGCCGCTGTCGAGCACGAGGTTCGTCCCGCCGACCCCGGTGACCCACCACGACGAGGCCGGGTAGTTGACGGCGAGGTCGGGGAGCGGGATCCCGTCGACTCCGGTGCAATCGGCCGAGCCCTGATCGCCGCTCGAGGCGAGCACGGTGACTCCGGCGGCGGCGGCCATCTGGAGCGACGCCTCGGCGGTGGCGATTCCGGACGCGTGCACCGACTCGTAGAGGACGGGCTCGCACAGTCCGAGCGAGGCGGAGATGACCTGGGGCTTCTGGGCATTGCCCAGCGGCGCGGTCAGCGCCCGCAGGGTGTCGGCGGCGCTCGCGTGGGTCTCGTAGACATCGATCGACTTGAGGCTCGGAGCGGCGCTGAGCAGCACCTCGAGGTCGAGGGTTGCCTCCCCACCCGGCGCGAGCGGCTTGGCCACCCCGATGCCGAAGCCGTTGAGCGCGGGGATGCCAAGCCCGAAGCAGTTCGCGAACGTGCGGATGTCGGCGTAGCGGAAGCCGTCGATCTCGATCAGCGCGACCCGCTCGCCCTGCCCGGCCAGCCGCGCGGCGTGCAGCGGGTCGTAGCCGTACGCGGTCAGGTACTGGTTGGGGGTGAAGCCGCCGGTGTTCTGCGCGGCCGGGCAGCCGGCCGGGGTGCCGCTCGGGTTGCGCACCGAGCTCGCCTGCGCGGCGTGCGCGACCGGGCCCGCGGCCCGGGCTGGCGCGGGAGCGGCGAGCGGGCGCGTGTCGAGACCGACGACGCCGGTGGCGTAGCGCCGCAACCCGGCCGGTAGGCGCGGGGCGGCGGCCGTGGTCGCGGCCGGCGCGATGAAGCGGGCGCCACGGGCGGTCCGGAACGTGGCCAGCGGGGTCGCGAACAGGCGCTCGGCGCGGGCCGCGGGGAAGGTCGCCACCGCGAACAGGCCGGTCGCGTCGATCCGCACGCCCCGGCCACCCGCCTCGTCGAGGTAGGTGCGGACGCCGCGCCGGGTCGCGAGGCTGGCGCCGTAGCGGTGGGCAAGGGCGGCGACGGAGTCGTAGTGGCCGTACTCGGGGCTGCCCGGGGTCGACACGGCGCGGGCCTGCGCGCGCAGGCCTGCGAGGTCGGCCCGCAGCGGGAAGACGAGGGTGAGCGGCGCGCCCGCCGGGGCGGCGCCGACCCGAGCGACGCTCGCGCGCGGCGATGCGGACGCCGCCGGCCCGAATGCCAGCAGCACAGCGATCGCGGCCCCAAGGGACTTCACGCCCATGCGGGCATGCTGGCACATGGGGGCGGCGATGCGGGACCGTGCGGACGTTTGGCCGTCGGCGACGGATGTCGGCGTCAGGCGCCGCTGTCAGGCGCCGGTGTCGACCGTCGGCGTCAGCGGTCGGTGCGCTCGATCGGGATCCGCACGCGCTGGAGATCGGCGCGACGGACGATCTCGCCGCCCCGCTCGTAGGGCACGATCTCGGCTCGCAGCTCCCGGCGCAGCGCCTCGAGGCGCTCAACCTCGGCCTTGAGCTCCCGGGCGCGCTTCTCAAGACCCGCGACCTTGCGAGCCATCGAGGCCAGCTCGTCCTCGAGCTCGAACACGCGCTCGACCCCGGCGAGGTTCATACCCAGCTCGGCGGTCATCTCCTGGATGCGCCGCAACCGCTCGACGTCCTCGTGTGAGTACAGCCGCGTGCCCTTCGGCGAGCGCTTGGGCTCGATCAGTCCCCGCGCCTCGTACATCCGCAGGGTCTGCGGGTGCATGTCGGCGAGCTCGGCGGCGACGGAGATCATGAACACGCCGCGGTCCGAGGACACCTCGACGCGCGTCGTCGTCCGTACCCGGCGGATGCCACCCTGGTCGCGAGGCTCGGGCATCACTTCTCACCTCCGGCAGGGCGACCCGCCGCCGTGAACAGCTTGGCGCGGGGATTGCCGTTCATCACCTCGGAGAGGCGGTCCACCGCCTCGGTCTGCTCGGGTGAGAGCGACGCGGGGACGTCGATCACGAACCGGTAGTGGAGGTCGCCGTGGCCCTTGCCGGACAGCCGCGCCGGGCCCTCGCCACGCAACCGCTGGACGGTGCCGTGCTTCGTGCCCCGGGGCACGCGCAGCCGCTTGGAGCCCGCCAGCGTCGGCACCTCGACGACCGCGCCGCGGATCGCCTCGGGAATCGTGAGCGGCACCTCGACCTCGAGGTTGTCGCCGACGCGCTTGAAAACCGGCGAGTCGCTCACCCGGGTGATGACGTAGAGATCGCCGGGCGGCCCGCCCCGCAGCCCCGGCTCACCCTTTCCGGCGAGCCGGATGCGGCTGCCCTCGCGCACGCCGGCGGGGATGTTGACCCGCAGCCGCCGCACGCTGCGCTCGGCGCCGGTGCCGTGACACGTCGGGCAGGGATCGTCGATCACCGTGCCCGAGCCGTGGCAGTTCGAGCACGGCTGGGAGATCGAGAAGATCCCCTGGCTCTGGGCCTCGACCCCCCGGCCCTCGCAGACGGGGCAGATCTTCGGGCTCGTGCCCGGCCGGGCGCCGCTGCCCTGACATGTCGGGCAGGGCTGGGTGGTCGGCACGGCGAGCGGCACCTGCGCACCGTTCACCGCCTGGTCGAAGGTGAGCGAGACCTCGGTCTCGAGGTCGCGTCCCGGAGCCTCCCGCGTCCGGCCGCCGCGGACGCCGCTCGGGCGGCCACCGCCGGCCGGTCCGGCCCCACCCCCAAACAGGTTGGAGAGGATGTCGCCGAAGCCGCCGAACGAGCCGGCGTCGAACCCGCCCGGCATGTTGAAGCCGCCGAGCGGGCTGCTGCCGCGGTCGTACTGCTTGCGCTTGTCGGCATCCGACAGCGTGTCGTACGCGGCCGAGATCTCCTTGAAGCGCTCCTCGGCCTGCTTGTCCCCCTGGTTGCGGTCAGGGTGGTACTTGCGCGCGAGCTTGCGGTACGCCTTCTTGATCTCATCGTCGCTGGCGTTCTTGCCCACGCCGAGGACCTTGTAGTAGTCGGGCCGCTCAGCCACCGCGTGTCACCTCCCCTACTGCGCGACGACCACGCGCGCGGGCCGGAGCACGGTCTCGCCGAGCCGGTAGCCGCGCTGGTAGACCTCGACGACCGTCCCCGACTCGGCACCCTCGACCGGCTGCTGGGCGACCGCCTCGTGATGCTGGGGGTCGAACAGCTCGCCCTCAGGCGAGAAGCGCTCGATCCCCACCCGGGACAGCGCAGCGAGCACGTCGGCGTGCACGAGCTTGATCCCGGACATGAGCGATCCGGCGCCGTTGCCGGCCTCCGGCTCGCCGGCACCGTGGGTCTCGGCGGCGTCGAGCGCGCGGTCGAGGTTGTCGATCGCGGGCAGCAGCTCCTTGGCCAGCTTCGCGACCCCACGATCCTGCGCCGCCGCACCCTCGCGGGCCGCGCGCTTGCGGTAGTTCTCGAAGTCGGCCTGGGTGCGCTGGGCGAGCTGGAGGTACTCGTCGGCCTTGTGGGCCTTCGCGGTCAGCGCAGCGACGTCGACCGGCCCGCCGTCCGTCGCCGGCGCGGCGTGCATGTGCCCGGCCGGCCCGGTCGGCGCCTCCGGATCGCCGCTCGGCACGTAATCGTTGGCCTCCACCTCGTGCGAGTGCGCGGTGCCCAGGCCATGCGGCCCGGGGCCCTCGTGGCCGGGCTCAGGCGACGCGGGTGCGTCTGCCCCAGAGGCCACTCGCGTCGTGGTCTCTGGGGCGGTGCCTGCATCCGAGTTGCCGGTCTCGGAGGAGATCACCGTGTTGTCGTCGTGACGCATCGCTTACTTGCCCTCGTCCACCACTTCGGCATCCACGACGTCCTCCTCAGCACCCGCGCCGTTGGCCGCGCCGGCGCCGTCGGTCGGCTGCTGCTGGGCAGCCTGCTCCTGGGCGCGCTGGTACATGGCCTCGGACACCTTGTGGAAGGACGACTGCAGCGCCTCGGTCTTGGCGTTGATGTCGGCCGCGTCCTCGGAGGTGAGCACGTCGCGGACCGCCTTGATGGCCGCCTCGATCTCCTCCTTGGAGGAGGCGTCGACGGTCTCGCCGAGGTCCTTGAGCTGGCGCTCGGCCTGGTAGGCGGCGTTCTCGCCGTTGTTCCGCGCCTCGGCGAGCTCGCGCAGGCGGCGATCCTCGTCGGCGTGAGACTCGGCGTCGGTCACCATCCGCTTGATCTCGTCGTCGGACAGGCCGGAGCCCGCCTTGATCTCGATCTTCTGCTCCTTGCCGGTGCCGAGATCCTTGGCCGAGACGTTGAGGATGCCGTTGGCGTCGATGTCGAAGGCCACTTCGATCTGCGGGATGCCGCGCGGGGCGGGCGGGATGCCGGTCAGCTGGAACTTGCCCAGCGACTTGTTGTACGTCGCCATCTCGCGCTCGCCCTGGAGCACGTGGATCTCGACGCTCGGCTGGTTGTCCTCGGCGGTCGAGAACACCTCGGCCTTGCGGGTCGGGAT
This sequence comes from uncultured Solirubrobacterales bacterium, assembly GCA_963752905.1. GTDB lineage: Bacteria > Actinomycetota > Thermoleophilia > Solirubrobacterales > Solirubrobacteraceae > Palsa-465. Next base: position 172,982 of record CAVWAC010000001.1, on the reverse strand, counting down.
CGTCGTGTTGCGCTCGATCAGCTTGGTCATCACGCCGCCCTTGGTCTCGATGCCGAGGGTGAGCGGGGTGACGTCGAGCAGCAGCACGTCCTTGACGTCGCCGGCGAGCACGCCGGCCTGGATCGCGGCGCCGACGGCGACGACCTCATCGGGGTTGACGCCCCGATGGGGCTCCTTGCCGGTCAGCTCCTTGACCTTCTCCTGGACGGAGGGCATGCGGGTCATGCCGCCGACGAGGACGACGTGGTCGATGTTCGCAGCGCCCTTCTCCTTGGCGTCGTCGAGCGCCTGGCGCACCGGCGCGACCGTGCGGTCGAGCAGGCCGGAGGTGAGCTCGTTGAGCTTCGCCCGGGTGAGCCGGGTGTCGAGATGCTTGGGGCCGCTGGCGTCCGCGGTGATGAACGGCAGGTTGATCTGCGTCTCCTGCGTGGTGGAGAGCTCGATCTTTGCCTTCTCAGCCGCCTCGTAGAGCCGCTGGAGAGCCATCGGGTCGGCGGCCAGGTCGATGCCCTGGGACTTCTTGAACTCGCCCACCAGCCAGTCGACGAGCGCCTTGTCGAAGTTGTCGCCGCCGAGATGGTTGTCGCCCGCGGTCGCCTTGACCTCGAACACGCCGTCGCCGATCTCGAGCACCGACACGTCGAACGTGCCGCCGCCGAGGTCGAAGATCAGGATCGTCTGGTCGGACTCCTTGTCGAGCCCGTAGGCCAGGGAGGCCGCGGTCGGCTCGTTGATGATCCGCTTGACGTCGAGTCCGGCGACCTTGCCGGCGTCCTTGGTGGCCTGGCGCTGGTCGTCGTTGAAGTACGCCGGGACGGTGATCACGGCGCTGTCGACGGTCTCGCCCAGGTATGCCTCGGCGTCGGCCTTCAGCTTCTGGAGGATCATCGCGCTGATCTCGGGCGGGGAGTACTGCTTGCCGGCCGCCTCGACCCGAGCGTCCCCGCCCGGTCCCGCGACGACCTTGTACGGCACGATCGACTCCTCCTCGCGCACCTCGGCCTCCTTGCGGCCCATGAAGCGCTTGATCGAGAAGATCGTGTTCTGCGGGTTGGTCACTGCCTGGCGCTTGGCGACCGTGCCGACGAGACGCTCTCCGGAGCCGGTGAAGGCAACCACGGACGGCGTCGTGCGGCCGCCCTCGGCGTTCTCGATCACGGTCGGCTCGCCGCCCTCGAGCACAGCCATGCAGCTGTTCGTGGTCCCGAGGTCGATTCCGATCGTCTTACCCATATGTCGTTCTACTCCTCTGCGTTCGCAAAAATCTTAGTGGCAATCTAGCAGATTTGGATCGTCCCGGCCGCCGGTCCGTCGGGGTCCTGGCTCGCAGGGTCGCGCACCCACCGTTGTGTCCGCTATGCGGACGGAACTGCAGCTTCGCCCGCGCCCCGCTACCGCCGCCGACCGTGGCTGAGCCCGCTGTGGCGCAGCCAGAAGACGATCGTGGCGATCGAGATGAGCAGGCCGCCGACGCCGAGGCCCCAGAAGGCCCATGCCGCGCCGATGTGGTTGACCATCCAGGTGAAGTTCTGGCCGAAGAAGCCGGTGATCACCGTGAGCGGGAGGAAGATCGTGGCCACGACCGTCAGCCGCTCCTGCACCTCGTTGGTGTAGGTCTCCATCATCCCCTGAAGCGCGTCGCGCGCGGCCTCGGCGTCGTCGACGGCGCGGGCGAGGTGGTCGGCGACGTCGCGGTAGTAGGCGGACACGCCGCGGCTGAGGCGCGGGAGGTCCTCGATCGATTCGACGAGTCGGCCGAGGACGTGCTTCTGGGTGACGAGCAGCCGCCGCAGTGTGCCGAGCGAGCGGCGCAGCAGGGCCATGCGGTCGCGGTCGCGAGCCCGTGGCCGGTGAAAGACGATCTCCTCGAGGCGCACGAGCTCGAACTTGCGGCAGCGGTCGCGGTGGACGCTGAGCACGAAGTCGCCGCAGATGTGGAGGTGAACCTCGACCGGCACCGGCACGCCATCGTCGTCGAACCGGGCTCCGTAGAAGACGAGCAGCAGCTTGTCGCCGTAGGACTCGACCTTCGGCCGCTGCCCGAACTTGCGCGTGTCCTCGAGCGCGAGCTCGTGCAGCCCGAGCATCGTGCCGATTCGGTTCAGCGTCTCGGCGTCGGGGTCATCGAGGTCGAGCCAGAAGAACTCCTCGCGTCCACACAGCGCGCGTAAGTGCTCCGGCTGGGCCGCAGTGAGCGTCTCCACGTCATCGAACTACCCACAAGACGGGGGTTTTCACGCCGCCGGCGACGCAGGCAAGCGGCGCGCTCAGCCCCACTCGCCGGCGCTCGGGCACATCCGCCGCAGGGCGCAGCCGGCGCACTCCGGCCGGCGGGCGTGACAGGTCCGCCGCCCGTGGCGCAGCAGGTTGAGGTGGAACTCGAGCTCCTCGCCGGGCGGGGTGAGCGCGAGCATCTCGTCGTGCAGCTCCTCGAACGGCGCCCCCGGGCGGAACAGTCCGAGCCGCGTGCCGACCCGGGAGACGTGGGTGTCGACCGGGACGTCGCGCATCCCGAGCGCGAACAGCAGCACGCACGCCGCGGTCTTGCGCCCGACGCCGGGCAGCGAGCACAGATAGGCCTGGGCCTCGAGCACCGAGCGCTCGGCCAGCCAGTCCAAGGACAGCTCATGCCCGGGCGCTGTGTCGGTAATCGCCCGCAGGATCGCCTTGATCCGAGCCGACTTCACCTTCGAGATCCCGCCGGGCCGGATCGCCTCCTCGATCTCGTCGACCGGCGCGTCGCGCACCGCCGCCCAGTCCGGGAAGCGCGCCCGCAGCCCGAGGTAGGCGACGTCGCGATTGCGATCGTTGGTCGACTGCGAGAGGACGGTGAGGATCAGCTCGGCGATCGGGTGGCCGTGCGGCGGCGCGACCGGGATGCCGTAGACCTCGCGCAGCCGGTCGCGGATCGCCCGCACGCGCCGCGCCGGGGGCCGCCGCCATGGCGCCATCGTCAGTCGAGCGCTCCCCAGCGCTCGCAGGCCAGCGACCCGCGGGCGACCGCCTCGCCGAGGCCGGCGGCCACCGCCGCGGGGTAGAACCCGCTGAGCGCGAGCTTGGCGAGCAGGAACCCGGTCAGGACGTCGCCGGCGCCGACCGTGCTCACCACCTCGCTGCTCACGCCGGGGACGTCGCGGCGCAGCTCGCCACGCAACATCGCGCCGTCGGCGCCGAAGGTGATGACGACGAGGCGCGCGCCGGCCTTGACCAGCGCCTGGGCGGCGCGCTCGGGGTCGTCCTCGCCGGTCATCAGCGTGGCCTCGGCGTGGTTGGCGCGGACGAGCAGCGCCCCGGGGACGCACGCGTTCGCGGTCGCCGCGGCGTCGGCCGCCGAGCGCCAGCGATGCAGACGCAGGTTGGGATCGAAGATGACCGGCCGCTCGTGCTCGAGCGCAAGCTCCCGCGCCCGCATGCTCAGCGCCCGGTCGGACTCGCCGACCATCGTGTTCGAGCTCAGGAACAGAGCGGCGGCCTCGCGCACCGCGTCCTCGAGCGCCTCCACCCGGCCGGGCGCGACCGGTGGGAGGGGATCGCCGTAGACCCGGTAGACCGCCTCGCCGCGGGGCTCGACGGTGACCAGCGCGAGCCGCGTCGGCCGCTCGGGGAGCAGGTCGAACAGCGAGAGATCGACGCCGTCGGCCTCGAGCTGGTCGCGCAGCCACCAGCCCCAGTCGTCGTCGCCCGCGCAGCCGGCCAGGCCGACGTCGGCACCGGCGCGCGCCGCGACCGCCGCGACGTTGGCCACGACGCCGCCGAAGTGGGGGACGAACGCGCCGGCGTCGGCGAGCGTCTCCGCCGGGCGCTCGCAGATGAGATCGACGAGCGGCTCGCCGAGACACAGCGTGCGGGTGGGCCGCACGGTCACCTCGGTACGCGTCGTCGTGCTCACGAGCGAGGACGTTATCCTCGCCGGCGGGTGCGCGTCGACGAGCACACGATTGAACTCGCCGGGAGCCCCGTCTTCTATCGGCATGCACCGAGCGACGCGCCCCCGGTTCTCTACCTGCACGGAGTGCCCACGAGCTCCGACGACTGGACGGCCTTCCTGCCGCGCACCGGCGGCATCGCCCCCGACCTCCTCGGCTTCGGCCGCAGCGGCAAGGCCGGCCATCTCGACTACTCACCGGCGGGCCACGCCGACTTCATCGAGGCGCTGCTCGACCACCTCGACATCCGCCGCATCCGACTCGTCATGAACGGCTGGGGGGCGGCAGGAGGCCTCGTGTTCGCCCAGCGCGACCCCTCGCGGATCGAGGGGATCGTGCTGCTCAACGCGCTGCCGCTGCTGAGCGGCTTTCGCTACAGCCTTAGCGCGCGCCTGTGGCGGACGCGCGGGGTCGGCGAGGTCGCGATGGGCACCGTCAACCGGCGGCTGCTCGCCCGCGGACTGCGTCGCGGCGCCGTGCGCGAGGACGCGTGGGACCCGGAGCAGATCGACGCCGTGTGGGGGCAGTTCGACCAGGGGACCCAGCGCGCGATCCTGCGCCTGCACCGCAGCGCGAGCGAGGACCAGCTCGCCCAGGCCGGGCTCGACCTCCCGGAGGTCGACGCTCCCGCGCTCGTCGTCTGGGGCGGCCGCGACCCCTGGATCCCGGCGGAGTTCGGTCGCCGCTACGCCGACGTCCTGCACGCCCAACTGCAGACCCTGCCGGACGCGGGCCATTGGCCGTGGCTCGACCGGCCCGACGCGATCGATCTGGTCGCGTCGTTCCTGGAGCAGACCTGATGCGGGCCGACCCGCGCCGGCTCATCCCGACGGCGGTCGCCGCGGCGCTGGCCCTCGTCTACGTGATCGTCTCGCCGCCGAGCCTCGACCTCGCCGCCCACCTGCTGCGCGCGCGGCTGTTCTCGGCCGAGGGCTTCGGCCTGTGGAACAACTGGTGGTACGGCGGCCACCACGTCCCCGGCTACAGCGTCCTCTTCCCGCCGTTCGCCGCGCTGCTCACCCCCCAGCTGGCCGCCGCGCTCGCCGCCGTCGGCACCGCGGCCTGCTTCGAGGTGCTCGCCTTCCACCACTTTGGGCGACGGGCCTTCCTCGGCACGGTGTGGTTCGGCGCCGCGACCGCGGTCGACCTCTACACCGGCCGGCTCACCTTCGCCTTCGGCCTGCTGCCCGCCGTGGCCACGGCGCTGGCCATGCAGCGCCGGCGGCCGGTGCTCGCGGCCGTGCTCGCCGTTCTCACCGCGCTGGCCAGCCCGGTGGCGGCGCTGTTCGCCGCCCTCGCCGGCGCCGCCTACGGGATCGGCGGCTGGATCGCCGACCGTGACCGCGCCGCACTGCTCTCCGGTGCCGCGACCGTCGCCGCCGCGCTCCTCCCCGTGCTCGTGCTCGCCGTCGCCTTCCCCGAGGGTGGCTCCGAGCCATTCGCGTTCTCGACGCTGTGGCCCCTGCTGTTGATCGCGGTCGTGATGCTCGTCACGCTCGATCCCGGCGAGCGCGTCCTCCAGGCCGGGCTCGCGCTGTACATCCTCGGGTGCCTGGGCGCCTTCGCGCTGACCACGCCCGTCGGCAGCAACATCGCGCGCCTCGGCGCGCTCCTCGGGGGGCCGATCGCCGCGCTGCTGTGGTGGCGGCGGCGGATGGTGCTGCTCGCGGTGCTCGCGGTGCCGTTCATCTACCTCGAATGGCAGGCCCCGATCCGCGACGTGAGCACGGCCGCGGGCGACCCGTCGGCCTCGGCCTCGTACTGGACGCCGCTGCTGACGTTCCTCGCCCGCCAGCCGGGTCCGCCGTTCCGGGTCGAGATCCCGTTCACGCAGTTCCACTACGAGGTCTACAAGGTCGCGCCGCGCTTCCCGCTCGCCCGGGGCTGGGAGCGGCAGCTCGACATCAAGTACAACCCGCTGTTCTACGAGGGCGCGCTGACCTCGGCGCGCTACGAGGCCTGGCTGCACGAGCTCGCGGTGCGCTACGTCGCCGTCTCCGACGCGCCGCTCGACTACGCCGGCGTCAGGGAGCAGGCGCTCATCGACCGCGGCCTGCCCTACCTGCGGCTCGTCATGCGCTCGCGCCACTGGCGGGTCTACGAGGTCGCCCACGCGACGCCGATCGTCTCCGGGCCGGCCCAGCTCGTCGCCCTCGGGCCGAACTCTGTCACCCTGCGCGCGAGCCGCCCCGGGCACGTGTTCGTCCGCGTCCGCTTCACCCCTTACTGGGCGCTCGGCCTCGGCCGCGGCTGCGTCGCGCCCGAGGGCGACTTCACCGGCGTGACGCTCCGTCAGGCCGGCCCCGCGAAACTCGTCATCCGCTTCTCGCTCGGGCGGATAGGGGCACGCTCCCCGCGCTGCACCTGACGTGAATTGACCGAGATCTGATCGCCGCCCCGATAGGATCATTGCTGCCATGCGGCGTCGACTTCGCACAATCGAGGCGCGGGTGCTGCCACGCGGCTGGGTTGATGTCCTCCGCCAGCTGCTGCTCTTCGTCCTCGCCTACGCGCTCTATCAGCTCGTCCGAGATCTCGTGGGCGGCGGCGGCTACAAGCCGTTCGGCGACGCGACGAAGATCATCAATCTCGAGCGCGCGCTGCACGTCTTCGTCGAGCCGAGCATCCAGGCCTGGGCGGCGAACAAGCACTGGCTGATGGACTTCGCCGACTGGACGTATCTCAACGCGCACTACTTCGTGACCCTCGGCGCGCTTGTCTTCATCTACCTGCGCCGCAACGACTCCTTCTACTTCGTGCGCAACATGTTCATGATCGCCATGGCGATCGCGCTCGTCGGCTATGCCGTCTACCCGACCGCGCCGCCGCGGCTGCTGCCCGAGTGGGGCTTCACCGACTCGATCCAGCAGTTCACCGGCATCACCGTCGAAAAGGGCCCGGGGAGCGCGCTGCTCAACTTCTACGCCGCCGTGCCCTCGATGCACGTCTGCTTCGCGCTCATGGTCGGGGTGCCGATGAGCCGCCTGACGACACGCTGGCCGGCGAAGGTGCTGTGGCTGCTCTATCCCGTCCTCATCAGCTTCGTGGTGATCGCGACCGGCAACCACTACCTCACCGACGTCTTCCTCGGCGGCATGACCGCGCTGACCGCGGCGATGCTCGCCGACCGCCTCCTCGCCCGGGCCCGGCCGGACGCCTGGGCCTTCCAGCAGGCGGCGGCCTAGCTCATGCCTCCGAGCACACCGCCGGTCCGCAAACGCCCCCCTGCCTCCCGCCGGCCCCGGCCGCGGCGCGAGGGGCCGACGACCCAGGAGCTGATGCGCGAGCGGTTGATCGAGTCGCGGCTCACCCCGAACGCGATCTCGCTCACCGGATTCCTCCTCAACATCGTCGCGGCGCTGCTCGTGCTCGACCGGATGTTCTTCCTCGCCGGTCTCGCCTTCATCATCGGCTCGGTGATGGACACGCTCGACGGCCGCTACTCGCGGATGTCCGGCAAGGGGACGCCGTTCGGCGCCTTCCTCGACTCGACGCTCGACCGACTCGAGGAGGGGATCGTGCTCACCGCCGTGGCGGCGTACTTCGCCACGCGGCACATGGAGGTCGCCGTGGCCGCGGTGGTCATCGCGGTGCTGTTCTCGCTGATGGTGTCCTACACCCGCGCCCGGGCCGAGGCCCTCGGCGTCGCCTGCAAAGTCGGCTTCGCCACCCGCCCGGTCCGCGTCGTCATCCTCGCCGCGGGGCTCGTGTTCGCCAAGGGCGCCGGGATCGCTCACTTCGAGCTGCTCGCGCCGGCCGTGTACGTGCTCGCGGCGCTCACCGTGCTGACCACGATTCAGCGCATCCTCCACGTCCGCCGGGAGCTGCGGACGGCCTGATCAGCGGTGCGGCGCGGCGCCCGCAGGTGTAACTAACCGCGCCGCGAGGAATACGTAAAGCGTCGCCTGCGCCGCCCCGCGCAGGCCCACCTTCGAGAAGGGAAAGACTTCACAGTGAGTACAACCAACGGTTCGGCCAACGGCGCCGCCGGCTCGCGCTCGGACAAGGTCCGCGTCGCGATCATCGGCGTCGGGAACTGCGCCAGTTCGTTCGTCCAGGGCGTCCAGTACTACCGCGACGCCGACCCAGCGGATTCGGTGCCCGGCCTCATGCACGTCGACCTCGGCGGCTACCACGTGCGTGACATCGAATTCAGCGCCGCCTTCGACATCGACGCCGACAAGGTCGGCAAGGACCTCTCCGAGGCGATCTTCGCCGGGCAGAACAACACCCTCAACTTCGCCGGCAAGGTCCCCAGCCTCGGCGTCGAGGTGCAGCGCGGGATGACCCACGACGGCCTCGGCAAGTACCTCAAGGAGAAGATCACCAAGGCCCCCGGCCCGACGGTCGACATCGTCGAGGTGCTCAAGGCGACCAAGACCGACGTCGTCGTCTCCTATCTGCCGGTCGGCTCCGAGCAGGCCACGAAGTGGTACGTCGAGCAGGTGCTCGAGGCCGGCTGCGGCTTCGTCAACTGCATCCCGGTGTTCATCGCCCGCGAGGACTACTGGAACCGCCGCTTCAAGAAGGCCGGCGTGCCGATCGTCGGCGATGACATCAAGTCCCAGGTCGGCGCGACGATCGTCCACCGTTCGCTCGCCCGTCTGTTCCACGACCGCGGCGTGAAGCTGATGCGGACCTCGCAGCTCAACGTCGGCGGTAACATGGACTTCTACAACATGCTCGAGCGTGAGCGGCTCGAGTCCAAGAAGATCTCCAAGACCAACGCGGTGACGTCGATCATGGGCCACACCCTGCCCAAGGAGGACGTCCACGTCGGCCCCTCGGACTACGTGCCGTGGCTCACCGACCGCAAGTGGGCGCACATCCGCCTCGAGGGCGAGGCCTTCGGCGACGTGCCACTGATCGCCGAGCTCAAGCTCGAGGTGTGGGACTCGCCCAACTCGGCCGGCATCGTCATCGACGCGGTGCGCTGCTGCAAGCTCGCGCTCGACCACGGCCTCAGTGGCCAGCTCGATGGCCCGAGCTCGTACCTGATGAAGTCCCCGATGCACCAGCGGCCCGACGACGAGGCTCGGGAGCTGACGGACAAGTTCATCGCCAAGTACCGCCGCGACGCCAAGCGGCCCGCCAAGAAGCCGGTCGCAGCCAAGGCGAGCAAGTAACACGGGGGCCGCGCAAGCGGCCCCTCTGTTTCTACACTGACGCGGTGTCCGCTGAGCGCTTGGCGATCGCGCAGGTGACTCCGTTCGCCTGGGAGGCCGCGAATGATGTCAACCAGTACGTGGGCCGGGTCGCCGGCGAGCTCTCCCGGCGCGGTCACAGTGTGCTCGTGATCGCCCCCTCGCAGTCGCCGGGCCTCGTCCGTGACACCCGCCGCGCGCTGCGCGATTCCCCGGAGGCGCTGCTCGACCGCGCCGAGGGCGAGCCGCTCGTGCTCGGCGTCGGCGAGGTGCTGCCGTTCTCGCCGACGCAGCGCCGGACCGCGTCGCTGCCGGTCGACGTCGCGCGGACGATCGAGGACGCGTTCATCTCGCTGCCACTCGACGTCGTCCACGTCCATGAGCCGTTCGCGCCGAGCGCCTCGAGCGTCGCCCTGCGCCACTCGCGCGCGCTCAACGTCGGCAGCTTCCATGCCCCGACCGAGCGGATCCTCTCCACCCAGCTCACGCGACCGCTCACCCGGCTGATGTTCGGCCGGCTCGACGCCCGGCTGGCCAGCTACCACGCCACCGCGGAGCTGATGCAGCGCTTCTTCCCCGCGCACTACGACGTCGTGCTCCCGGCCGCCGACCAGCCGCCGGCCGCGCAACCGAGCGACACGATCGAGATCGTGATGGTCGCCCGCGAGGAGCGCGCGGCGCTGCGCATCTTCCTGCGCGCGCTGCGGGCGCTGCCGGCCGAGCTGCCGTGGCACGCGACCGTGTTCTCCGTGCGGCCGCTCGCTCGGCCGACGTCGCTGACCGCCGCGCTGCGCGACCGGGTCAGCTTCGTCGACGCCCGGGAGACGGATGAGGCCGAGGTGCTGCGCCGGGCGACGATCTCGGTGCTCGCCTCCGAGGGCGTCCGGGTCACCCCGGGGGTGCTCGTCCGCTCGCTCGCCGCCGGTGTCGTCCCGGTCGCCTCGCGCCTGAGCGCCTACGAGGAGCTGCTCGCCGAGGGCCACAACGGGCTCGAGTTCGAACCCGGGGACCACGAGACGCTCGCGGCGCACCTCACGCGGCTGATCGAGGACGCGTCCCTGCGCGACCGTCTCCGCGACGATGCCGCTGAGCTGCGCAAGGCCTTCACCTGGCGCCGGGTGAGCGACGACCTCGAGCACGTCTACCGCGGCCTCGTCACGCGGCGGCACGACGGACGCGGCGTCCCCGCGCTGCGGCGCACGCTCGCCGCGCGGCGGCTGATCGACGTCGATCTGCACATGCACACCGACCATTCCCACGACTGCGCGACGCCGGTCGAGGTGCTGCTCGCCGAGGCCCGGGCGCGGGGGCTCGGAGCAATCGCCGTCACCGATCACAACGAGATCTCCGGCGCTCTCGAGGCGCAGGCGAAGACCGGCGCGGACCTGCAGGTGATCGTCGGCGAGGAGGTCAAGACCGCCGAGCAGGGCGAGGTCATCGGCCTGTTCCTGCAAGAGAAGATCCCGCGCGGGCTCACGCTGCAGGAGACGATCGCCGAGATCAAACGCCAGGGCGGCCTCGTCTACGTGCCCCATCCCTTCGACCGGCTGCACTCGGTCCCCGACTACGAGCACCTGCTCGACGTGCTCGACGACGTCGACGCGATCGAAGTCTTCAACCCCCGGATCGCGATCAGCGAGTTCAACGAGGAGGCGGTGCGCTTCGCCGCCAAGTACCGGATTCCGGCGGGCGCCGGCTCCGACGCCCACGTGCCGCAAGGACTCGGCTCGGTGCGCATCCGGATGCGCGAGTTCGACGGCCCGCAGGAGTTCCTGCAGTCGCTCCGGGACGCCGACATCGTGCGGAATCCGGCCAGCCTTCTCTACGTTCAGGCCCTGAAGTTCCTGCAGACAAAGGCGATGCCGGCCACCGCCCGCAAGGCCGCTCGGGACCGCCGCGTGCGCCGAGCGGCTCGCAAGTCCTGATGCATCCGCAAGGACAAGCCGCCTCGTCGTCCAATCCGGGTGCGATGCCGGCTACCGACGACGAGATCAAGGAGAAGTACCTCGAGCGCGCGATTCGTGAGCTGAACCACTTTGCTCGTGAGCTCCAGGCCTGTCCGCACTGCCCACGCGGCGGGCTCATGCCCGTGCTCGGCTCCGGCCACCCGCAGGCGGACATCTTCCTCATCAAGCACTCCGCGCGGCCCTCGGAGGTCGAGGAGGGGGTCGCCTTCTACGGCCGTACGGGCAACGCGCTGATGAAGTCGCTCAAGCGGCTCAACATCGACCCGCTCGCCGTGTACGGGACGCTGTGCGTCAAGTGCCCGGTGGTCGACCCGACGATGGCCGATCCGGCCTGCGTCGGCCGGCTCTCCGAGGAGCTGGCCATCGTCTCCCCGAAGATGGTCGTGGTCATGGGTGAGGACGCGCTCGGAGTCGTCAACGAACTCAAGTTGCCGCTCGCCCGGGAGCTCGAGGCCGATCCCGGTGTCGTCCAGCGTCTCACCCCGTCGAGCGAGGCCCTGTACGTCCCGAACATCGATGAGGCCCTCGACGAGGAGGGGGCCAAGCGCGAGTTCTGGTCGGCCTTCCGCGTCCTCGGGCAGTGGTGGTCGGACCTCCCGCCGTACTGACCGAGCGGCCCGGGACCCCGAGCCGATGCGCTCGGGCTCAGAACCGGCCCGCCGGGGATTCCACCCAGGGGTAGACTCGTAGCATGGACCTCGAGGAACAGACGCTTGAGAAGACGAGCGACCGCTGCGAGGAGTGCGGGGCGAAGCTGACCCCGGCCGAGCTGCAGGCCGCGATGGAGTCAGGCGGTCCCGCGCTGTGCTCGGTGCATGCGGCCGAGGACGAGCCCGGGCTCGAGGCGGATGAGGCCGACTTTCAGTCCGGCCAGTAGGCGTTAGCCGCCGGTCGGCGCGCTAACCCGCTTCGAGGACGATCTTGCCGAGCTTGCCGCCCGCGGCAAAGTGGTCGTACGCCTCGACCGCCCGCTCGAGCGGATAGGTGGCGGCGACCGGCACGCGCACGGCCTGACTGGCGAGCAGCGGGAGCACCGAGCGCTCGACCGCCCGGGCGGTGAGCGCCTTCTCCTCGAGCGGACGGGCCCGGAGCATCGAACCGTGGATCCGGGCACGCTTGGCCATCAGGACGGCGAGATTGAGCTCGCCCTTCGCCCCGGCGGCGATGCCGATCGTGACGATCCGCCCGAGGGTGTTGAGCGCGGTGAGGTTCTCGCCGAGGTTGGGCGCGCCGACGAGCTCGAGGATGACGTCGAACGGGCCGTGCTCACCGAACCCCTCGGGGGCGACCACCTCGGCGCCGAGCTCGGCCACCTGGGCGCGATGGTCGGGGTTGCGTACGGTCGCGGTCACTCTGGCGCCGGCCTGGCGGCCGAGCTGGATCGCGGCCGTGCCGACGCCGCCGGCGCCGCCGTGGACGAGCAGGCGCTCACCGGAGCGCAGACCGGCTTGGGTGAAGACGGCGTCGTGGGCGGTGGTGAAAACCTCGGGCACGCCACCGGCCTCGGCCCAGCCGAGGCACTCCGGCACCGGCATCAGCATCCGCTCGTGGACGACGGCGAGCTCGGCCTGGCCACCGCCGCCGACGATCGACATCACCCGGTCGCCGATGGCGAAGCGGTCCGCGCCCGGGCCGCACTCGGCGACCTCGCCGGCCAGCTCGAGACCCGGGATGTCCTGCGGCGAGCCGTGGGGGGCGGGATAGCGGCCGCGGCGCTGCATCATGTCGGCGCCGTTGAGACCCGCGCCGCGGATCTGGACGAGCACCTGCCCCGGCCCGGGCTCGGGATCCGGGTGGTCCTCCACGGTCAGCTCGCTGTCTCTGATGGTCACTGCGCGCATCAGGAGCGAACCCTAGCGAGCGCGCGCAGGATTCCGAGGGCCCGTACCATCACATGGCCGCGGAGGCAGGATGCAGCAGCGGCGCGCGTCTGGGAGCCGCTGACCTGACTTCAGAACGCTTACACGAGTCGAACCACCTGCTGCTGCGCGACGGCCCGACTGCGGAGGGCCGATGGGGAGCCCGACACCCCATGCTGCAGCAGACCGGGATCCTCCTCGGGTACGTGGCCATTGGAATCCTCGTCACCTGGCCGCGAGCCACGTACCTGAAGGGCCTGATGCCTGCGACCCGTGACCAGGCCTCGTACGCCTGGGTCGTCTGGTGGTTCGCGCATCAGATTGAACATCTCGGGAATCCTTTCACCAGCCATTACATGGCCGCTCCGGTCGGGGTGCCGCTCGCCTACCACGCTCTGATGCCGCTCGTCGGCCTTGTGCTGCTGCCGATCTCGGTTACCGCGGGTGCCGCCTTCGCCGTCAATCTGCTGTCCGTGCTTCTGCCCGGATTGGCGGGCTATGCCATGTACCGAGCGGCCCGACTGTGGCTCCCACCCATCGGCGCACTCGCGGCGGGCGCCCTCTTCGGGCTTTCGTCGGTGTACGCCTACCGCTCGTTCTTTCACCTCAACGTCGCGGCAGGAGTGCTGTTTCTCCCCATTACCCTCGAAGCGGTCATCCGGCTACGCCGTGACCCATCCTGGAAGCGGGGCGCCCTGCTCGGAGTGGTCATCGGGTTGTGCATGCTGGTGGACCTCGAGTCGGCACTTCTGGCGCTGATGCTCGTCGCCGCCGTGCTCGTGCCGTGGCTGATCATCAGACCGGCGTGGGCGAAGGTCGGGGTTAGCGCCGCCGCCGGCGTGGTGTGCCTGCTCGTCGCCGCTCCGGAGGTGATCGGGCTGGTCTCGCAGGCTTTCGCGACCGCCGCGAATGCACGCGAGCTCGCGAATGATTACGTGAACTACAACGTCGCGCTGCCGCACATGTTCAGTCCCTCCCCGCGGCTCGCCGCCTTCGGCCTGACCGGGCTGAGTCATCTCGTCTACGACGGAGGGACCGAGGTCATGCCGACGTTCGGCGTCACGCTGACGGCGCTCGCCCTGCTTGGCGCAGCCCTTGGGTGGCGAAACCGGCCGGAGCGGATCTGGCTCGTGCTGTGGCTCGGCGTCGCCGCCTTGGCGCTCGGGCCTGTGCTCCACGTCGGATCACGGACCTACATCCCGCTGCCGAGTCCGTACGGCGGGCACGAGATGTCGCTCCTGATGCCGTATACGTGGTTCGTCCGGCTCCCGGGCCTGGCCGGGTTCCGCGAGGCCAACCGCTTCATACCGCTTGCGCTGATCCCCGCCGCCCTGCTCGCCGGGAGCGCGGTCGCATGGATCCACACACGGTTCGCGCCGGCGGTGCTGCTTGTGGCGGCGCTTGCCGCGTTGGAGCTCGGATGGTCCACCATCGGCCCTGAAGGCCGGATGCCGACGACGTTCCCGGCTGTCGACCGAGCAATCGCTGCCGATCGCTCCTCCTCGCTCGTCGTCGACGTGCCGCTCGGCATCCGCGGCGGCGGCAACAAGCTGGGCCCGCCATTCCCGCCCCAGGCGCTTCTCAACGCGGTCTCGGATGGCCATCCCCGGGCCATCGCATACGTGGCCAGGATCCCGCTGAGCACGCTCGACGCGCTCTGCCGGCACCCGTTCTACGCCGACATGCTCGTCGCCCAGTCCGGCGGTCGGGTCCGTGCGGCCACGATTCCGGCGGCCCGGGCCGACGCCCGGCGGATGCACGTCGGCTGGGTCATCGTCTGGACCAAGGGGAATCCGCGATTGCGCCGCTACGTCGGGCAGACCGGCTTTTCGTTCCGCTACCGCGCCGACGGTGCGGCGGTCTATCGCGCCGCGGAAACCGGGCACGGGGCCGCGGGGGGCTCTGCGCCGAAGACCGGCGTGATCGGTACACCGCGCGTGCACGTCGGCTACAGCGCGACCTGCTCGGGCTAGCTGCTAGCGCACGAGCACCGCGACGCACTCGATGTGGGGCGTCTGCGGGAACATGTCGACCGGGCGCACGCGGACAAGCCGGTAGCCGGCCTCGACGAGCTGGGCGGCGTTGGGAGCGAGCGTCGTCGGGTTGCAGGACACGTAGACGATCCGCTTCGGCGCCGTCTCGATGATCCGGCGCACGACCTTCTGTGAGAGACCGGCCCGCGGCGGGTCGACGACGAGCACGTCGGGCTTCTTGGCGCGCTCGACGAGCTCGCGGAGGGCGAGCCGGACGTCGCCGGCGAAGAAGTGGGCGTTCTCGATCTCGTTGGAGCGCGCGTTGGCGATCGCGTCGCCGATCGCCTCCTCGACGATCTCGAGCCCCCACACCTCGGCCACCCGCGGGGCCATCAGCAGGCCGATCGTGCCGATCCCGCAGTAGAGGTCGTAGAGCCGCTCGTGTCCGCGGAGCTCGGCGAGCTCGACGGCGATCCCGTACAGCTGCTCGGCCATCTCGGTGTTGGTCTGGAAGAACGCCTGGGGCGAGATGCGGACGGTGAGATCGCCGAGGCGCTCGTCGAGCCGATCGGCCCCGGCGAGCAGCTCGGTGTCGCCGCCCTGGGTCGTCTCGCCCACGCTGTCGACTCGGGTCCAGAGCACGCCGGCGGCGTCGGCGGCGGCGCCGACGAGGCCGTCTCGGTCGATCTCGCCCGGGCTGGTCACGAGCCGGACCTGGAGCTCGCCGGTGCGCCGTCCCTCGCGCACGACGAGATTGCGCAGCAAACCCTCGCCGCTACGGCGGTCATAGGGGGTGAGGCCCTCTGCGCGGCACCAGGCGACGACCGCCTCGCGCGCCACATTGCCCGCTTCGGAGGCGAGCAGGCAATCGCGGACCTCGACGATCTGCTCCCAGCTCCCCGGCGCATGGAACCCGCAGACGAGGCGGCCTGATGCGTCGGCGCCGAAGGAGTACTCGAGCTTGTTGCGGTAGCGCCACTGTTCGACGGCGGGGACGATGTCCTCGAGCGCGTACCCCTCGAGCTTGCCGATCCGCACGAGCGCATCGGCGACCTGGGCGTGCTTGACCTCGAGCTGGCGCTCGTAGGGCAACACCTGCCACGGGGCGCCCGGGTGGTCGGCGACCGGCGCGATGCGATCAGGGCCCGGCTCGAGCACCTCGACGGTGCGCGCTTCGGCGTACGCCCGCTTGGCCTTGCCGACCACCGCGCGCACGCGGTCGCCGGGCACGGCGTCCTGCACGAACACGACGTAACCGTCACGGCGCGCGACGCCCGCGCCACCGAAAGCGAGGGAGTCGATCTCGAGCTCGAGCTCCTCGCCGCGCGAGGGCCGGGTTCTCACCGGGGCGTTGGGATCCATCCACCTAGCATGGCAGCCCGGTGGCGCCCGGCCGGATTCGCCGCGTCAGTCGAGCGCGCGCTCGACTGCGTCAAGCACCGACTTGCGGTTGGCGTGCCGGCGCTCGTGCTCGTGCAGCTTGCGCAGCTCGGCCGGGCTGAGCGCGCCGAGCTGCTCGCACACCTGGGTCGAGGTCAGCTCGTCGTAGCCGAGGATCGGCAGGCCCGGACCGACGCCGGCCGAACGGCGCGCGCGGTCGGCGCCGCGGACGATCTTCTCGACCGAGCCGCTGTCCCGGGCGCGCCGAGTCACCGAGCCGATCTGATCGCGGCCGCGGTCGAGGAGCTGCTCGATCTCGGCCAGCAGACCGCCGGTCTGCTGACGGCCGCGGCGCACGAGCTCGGAGACGAGCATGTTCGCGTCGGTGCGGGTCACGCGGCCGCGCTCGGCCGCCTCGTCAAGCGTCTGCTGAATGCGGTCGCGGGTGAGCACGACGAGGTCACGCGGGCTGACCACGCCCTGGGTGACCTGCTCGGCGAGATCGGAGAGCTGGGCGGCCACGGTCTCGGAGTCGGTGGCGAGCGTGGCCGGACTGGTGGGCTTGGCAGCCTTGGCCGGCTTCACGGCTCTGGCCGGCTTGGCGGCCTTGGGCGGCCTGGCGGCCTTCGCGGTCGCCTTCGCCCGCGGCGTCGTGGTCTTCCCCCCGCCGCCCTGTCCCGCACCGGAGCGCTTGGCGCCGCTGCCCTTCCCGGCCCCCGACGTGGACCTCGCTGCCGGCATGTCTTCCTCCTCTGAAACCTGGACCCTTCGCCGCGAGAGGCTACTCCACCCCGCGGGGCCCGCGCTCAGGTCGTGACGAGCAACTCGAGCAGGGCTTTCTGGGCATGGCGGCGGTTCTCCGCCTCGTCCCAGATGCGCTGCCGCGGCCCGTAGAGGACGTCCGCGGTGATCTCCTCGCCGGCGTGTGCCGGCAGGCAGTGCAGGGCGATCGCGTGCGGCGCCGCGAGGTCCATCAGCGCGTCGTCGAGCCGGTAGGGCTCGAGCGCGCGGCGGCGCTCGGACGCCGTCTCCGGATCGTCGTTCATGCTCACCCACACGTCGGTGTACAGCGCGTCCGCGCCGTCCGCCGCCTCACGCGGATCGTCGGTCAGCACCGCGCCGGCGACCGGCTCGATCTGGTAGCCGGCGGGGGCGGCGATGCGCACCTCGACGCCGGCCAGTGCCCCGACGATGGCCAGTGAGCGCGCGACGTTGTTGCCGTCGCCGACGTAGGCGAGCTTCAGCCCCTCGAGCCGGCCGAAGGTCTCGAGCATCGTCAGCAGGTCGGCGAGTGCCTGGCATGGATGGTGATCGGCGGTGAGCATGTTGATCACCGGCACCGACGCGTGCTCCGCGAGCTCCTCCACGAACGCGTCGGGACCGGTGCGGATGCCGATCGCGGCGACATGACGGGAGAGGACGTAGGCCGTGTCGCGAACCGCCTCGCCGCGCGTGAGCTGGAGGTCGTCGATGCGCAGGACCATCGGGTGCCCGCCGAGCTCCACGACCCCAGACTCGAACGAGACCCGCGTCCGGGTCGATGGCCGGTGGAAGATGAGCGCGACGGTGCGGCGGCGCAGGATGTCGGAGGACAGCGGCGCTGCCTTCAGCTCGCGCGCCCGCTCGAGCAGGGACGACAGCTCCGTCCCGGAGAGCTCGGTACCTGTGAGGAAGTGGCGAGGCAAGCGGGTGAGTGTACGGTGCCCCGGTGGCCCTGCGGCTGCTGACCTGGAACCTGCTCCACGGCCGCTCCGTGCCGTCGGCCGGGCACGACCTCTACGAGGAATTCGCGGCCGCGCTCGAGCGCTGGCCGTGGGACGTGGCTCTCCTCCAGGAGGTGCCGCCGTGGTGGCCGGCGCGACTCGGGGCGCACCTGCGGGCCGACGCCCGGACCGTGCTCACCTCACGCAACCTCGGCCTCCCGCTCCGGCGCGCGATCGCCGTCCGCCATCCGGACCTCATCAAGTCAAACGGCGGCGGGGCCAACGCGATCCTCGTGCGCGGCGGCGGCGTGCGCGAGCATCGCACCCTCCGGCTGCGGTGGCTGCCCGAGCAGCGTTGGGTGCACGCCGTGCGGCTGGCGCGCGGGACGTGGATCGCCAACCTGCACGTCGGCAACGGCGACGCGGCCGCGCAGCGCGACTGCGGCCGCGCAGCCGGAGCGGTGCTCACGTGGGCGGCGGGGTCGCCGGTCGCGCTCGGCGGGGACTTCAATCTCCACGCCCCGGACCTGCCGGGGTTCACGTTCGCCGGTGGCCACGGCGTGGACCAGGTGTTCGTCCGCGGACTGCGGGCGGGGCCGGACGGCCAACAGGCGCTCGAGCGCGGGCGCTTATCCGACCACGCCCCGCTGCTCGTCGAGGTCGACGACGACTGAGCGGTCAGCCGAGGCGGTCGGCGTTGCCGCGCACGAGCGCGACGATCGCCGGCGGGGCGGTGGCCGTGGATCCGGACCGGAACGGTGGCTGCGGGTCGTACTCGATGCCGAGCTGGATCGCCTGCGCGTACTCCTCGCCGGCGATCTGCGCCGCGAGCACGAGCGCCATGTCGATCCCGGCCGACACGCCGGCCGCGGTGATGAGCTTGCCCTCGCGCACGACGCGATCGCTGACCGGCGTCGCGCCGAGCTCGGCGAGGGCGTCGAGCAGCATCCAGTGCGTTGTCGCGCGGCGTCCCTCGAGCAGCCCGGCCGCGCCGAGCACCAGCGAGCCGGTGCACACCGACGTCGTCCAACTCGAGGTCGCGTCGGCCGCACGCAGCCAGTCGAGCATCGCGTCGTCCTGCATCAGCGCGCGGGTGCCGAAGCCCCCGGGGACGACGATCACGTCGGGGTCGGTGAGCTCGTCGAGCGAGCGGTCGGCGACGAGCGCGAGCATCCCGGTCTCGGTGCGCTTGGGCCCTGGCTCGGCGGCGAGGAAGTGGACGGTCGCGTCCGGCAGGCGCGAGAGCACCTCATACGGCCCGACGGCGTCGAGAGCGGTGAGGCGGTCGAAGATGGGGATCGCGATGTTCACGGCAGGGCCCTCCCAATCGAGATGACGTTGTCGGCGGTGCTGACGGCGGCGAAGCGCTCGCGGTAGTCGCTCGGGCTGACCCGCAGCCGCCGGGCGAACCCGCGGCGGAGCGTCTCGACGGTTCCGAACCCGCAGCGGCGTGCGATCTCCGCGAGCTGGAGATCGGTCGTCTCGAGCAACGTGCGCGCCCGTTCGAGGCGCAGCTGTTCCACGTAGGCCGCCGGCGTGGTTCCGGTCTCCCGCGTGAACACGCGGGCGAAGTTGCGCGGGC
Source organism: uncultured Solirubrobacterales bacterium (assembly GCA_963752905.1). Taxonomy (GTDB): domain Bacteria; phylum Actinomycetota; class Thermoleophilia; order Solirubrobacterales; family Solirubrobacteraceae; genus Palsa-465. The sequence goes on along the minus strand of CAVWAC010000001.1, from coordinate 153,448 downwards.
TCATGAACGCCTGCTCGGCGAGCACCGGGACGCTGAGATCGCTGTCCAGGTGGTCGGCCATCCACCCCTGGAGCTCGCGCAGGGACGCGCGCTGGGCCTCCTGGCCGGCGAGGCCGAGGCTGAACTGGGCCTGGGCGCCGCCGCGGCGGATGAACAGCACCAGCTCGCGGGCGACCCGCAGCGAGGCGTCGCGCCCGAGGTCCTCCTCGACGAGCGCGAGCGCGAGGTCGATCCCGGCGGTCACCCCGGCGGACGTGTACACGTTCCCGTCGCGGACGAAGATCGGCTCGGGCTCGACGCGCACGAGGGAATAGGTGCGCGCGAGGGCCGCGCACGCCGACCAGTGCGTCGTCGCCCGCCGGCCATCGAGCAGCCCCGCGCGGGCGAGCAGGAAGGCGCCGGTGCAGACCGAGCACACCCGGCGGGTACGGGTCGCTGCACTCCGCAGCCAGGCGACGAGGGCATCGTCCCCGCAAGCCTGCCGCGCGCCCCTGCCCCCGGCGACGATCAGCGTGTCGATCGGGCCGTCGCAGGCGTCGATGCCGCTGTGCGGGGCGAGCCGCAGCCCGCTCGAGGTGATGAGCTCCTGCGCCCGGGCGGCGACGAGCTCGATCGTGTAGCCGTCGCCCGGCGTGGCGGCGGTCCGGTCGGCGAGCGAGAACGCCTCGGCCGGTCCGGTGACGTCGAGCGACTGGACGTCGGGAAAGGCGACGATGACGACGCGGCGGGGGCGGCGAGGGGTCATGGCCCGGATGATCGCGCCAGTTCGTCCTGGCCGCAATGACCTTGGCCGGACGATTTCTGCCACATCCGGGGCGAGGGTGGGCAGCTGAACGACGCCACGAGTCGCTCAGCTGCCCACCCCCCCGGTGAAACAGCGGTCGGGCATCGGGCGGCGCTCGCCCCAGGAGCGCCCCGGAGCGCCCGCGCCTATCCCCGCCCGGCGCGGAGACCGAACCCGCGCAGCATCAGCAGCGCCTTCTCCCCCAGGGTGCCCCGGGCGGGCAGCACGCCGAGCTGGGTCGCGGCGTCGTAGAGGTCGAAGAACGCCCGCACCCGCAGGAGCCGGCCGTCGGCGACCTCGCAGTAGAAGACGGCGTGGACGACGATGAAGCGGTTGCTGGCCGGCAGGCCCTCGAGGGCGCCGCGATGGGTGGCGAGCAGCTTGCTCGGGGCGGCGACGAAGCCGCCGCTGGCCGGGCGCTCGCCGGTGCGCTCGAGGCGCGCGTCGGGGAACGCCGCCCACAGGCGCTCGGCATGGCGGCCGAGCGCGTAGAGGCCCTCGAGCGGCTCGTCGGTGATCGGATCCTCGTAGTGGATGTCGATCGAGCAGACGTCGGCGAAGGCGTCGGTGTCCTTGCCGGACCAGGCGGCCTCCCAGCCGTCGATGAGCTCGTCGATGGTCACGCGTCGAACTCGGGCTTACCCGCCTCGGACGTCGAGGCCTCGGCATATCGCCGCCGCGGGATGCGACCGGCGCCGCGAGCGAGCAGGCCGCCCTCCACCCCGAGCCGGATCGCCGTCGCCATCGCCACCGGGTCATGCGCGCGAGAGATCGCGCTCGCGCACAGCACGGCGTCGCAGCCGAGCTCCATGGCCAGGGCGGCATCGGACGCCGTGCCGACGCCGGCGTCGAGGACCACCGGCACGCCGGCGTGCTCGACGATGATCGAGAGGTTGTACGGATTGCTGATGCCCATGCCGCTGCCGATCGGCGAGCCGAGGGGCATCACGGCAGCGCAGCCCGCGTGCTCGAGCCGCCGGGCAAGCACGGGATCGTCCGTCGTGTACGGCAACACGGTGAACCCGTCGGCGACGAGCGTCTCGGCCGCGGCAACGAGCTCGACAGCGTCGGGGAGAAGCGTGCGGTCGTCGCCGATCACCTCGAGCTTGATCAGGTCGGTCTCGAACGCGTCGCGGGCGAGCTGCGCGGTCAGCACGGCGTCGCGGGCGGTGTAACAGCCGGCGGTGTTCGGCAGCACCTCGACCCCGGCGGCGTCGAGGACCTCGAGGATCGAGCCGCGGGCGCTCGGGTCCAGCCGCCGAAGGGCGACCGTGCAGAGCTCGGCGCCGGACGCGGCCAGCGCCCGGGCGAGCACGTCGTGGTTGTTGAAGCCACCGGTGCCGAGGATCAGCCGCGAGGTGAGCTCGCGGCCGCCGATGACGAGAGGCTGCGCGGCGGTGATCATCCGCCCTGCACCGCCGTCACGAGCTCGACCCGGGCGCCCTCGCCGAGCGCGGTGTCCGTCCAGGCCGCGCGCGGCACGACCTCCCCGCCGACGGCGACGGCGAGACCGCGGCCGTCCGGGGCGGCACTGAGCGAGCCGACGAGACCGGCCACCGTGCATCCGACCGGCACCGACCGCGACTCACCGTTGACGACGATGTTCATCGCGGCGCTCCGACGGGTGGCCGGGAGAAGCGGGACGGGGAGAACGGGACAAGCTCCTCAGGGTAGGTCTCGCCGCACAGGGCTGCGGCGACGAGCTGCCCGGTGAGCGGCGCCATCAGGATTCCGCCGCGGTAATGACCCGTCGCCCAGTGCAGGCCGGGCACCGAGCCGGGGCCGATGACCGGGGCGTTGTCCGGCGTGCCGGGACGCAGGCCGGCGACGAGCTCGTCGACGACCAGCTCGGAGATGCCGGGGACGAGTTCGCCGGCATCGCGCAACAGCTCGAACACCGCTCCTGCGGTGACGGTCGTGTCGAAGCCGCGCTCTTCCATCGTCGCGCCGATCACGTAGCGGCCGTCGCCGCGGGGGACGAGATAGCCCCGCTCGAGGCGCAGGATGCGCGTGAGCAGCCCTGGCCCGGCCGGGTCGTGCAGCCGGATCACCTGGCCCTTGACGGGACGGCTCGGAAAACCCTCGCCCTCGGGCAGGCCGCCGAGCGCCGAGGACCAGACACCCGCGGCGATCACGACCTGCTCGGCGTCGACCCGTTCGCCGCCGGCGAGCTGGACGCCCCGAACGCCCTCCGGGCCGCACAGCACGCGTTCGACCTTGGCCGCGGTCCGCACCGTCCCGCCGGCGGCGACGAATGCCGCCCGCAGCGCCCCCACCAGCGCCTCGGGGTCGATGGCGTGGTCATCGGCGAGCTCGAGGGCGAGTCGAACCGTCGGGGCCAGCGACGGTTCAAGCCCCCGCGCCTGACTTGGGAGCAGACGGCGCACCGCGAGGCCGAGCCGCTCACGCAGGCTCTCGGCTCGCTCGAGGGCGCCGGCCTCGTCGGCGTCGCGTGCGATGAGCAGCGTGCCGCAGCGGAGGTAGCCGGGGTCGCGGTCGGTCGCCGCGCCGAGCTCGGCGATGAACCCGGGGTAGGCGGCCGCGGAGGCCATCCCGAGACGGAGCAGGTCCTGCTCGGAGGCGTCGGCCTCGGAGACGGGAGCGAGCATGCCGCCCGCGACGCGTGATGTGCCGCGGCCGACCTCGTCGCGCTCGAGCACCGTGACCCGGACGCCGCGCCGGGCCGCCTGCCAGGCCACCGACAGGCCGACGGCGCCGCCGCCGATGACGACTGCGTCTGCTGATGGTCGGGGTTTCGCTTCCACGGATACCTCCCTGCGCCGGCATTACCCGGGTCAGGTTCAGACGGTCGGCGGGTCTCGCGCCCGCCCTCTCAGCCCAGCGGTAGGGCTCCCGTAGCGTCAATGCTAGCGGCCCGTCCCTGGCAGACTGAGGGCATGGACGAACTCCGCGAGCGGCTCTCCGAGGCGCGCCTGTATCTCGTCGGCGCGGCTCTCCCGGCGCCGCTGCTCGAGGCCGTGCTCGCCGCCGGCGTCGACATCGTGCAGCTGCGGATGAAGACCGCGGACGAGGGCGCAGTGCTGCGCGCGGCCGAGACCACCGCCCGCATCTGCGCCGCTCACGACGCGCTGTTCATCCTCAACGACCGGCCGGACCTCGCGGCGCGGGCCGGGGCCGACGGCGTGCATCTCGGCCAGGACGACATGGCGGTCGCGAAGGCACGCGAGCTCCTTGGACCGAAGCCGCTGATCGGGCGCTCGACGCACAGCCCGGCGCAGATCGATGCCGCCGCCGCGCTCGCGGTCGACTACATCGGGGTCGGCCCCGTGCACGCCACGCCGACCAAGCCCGGGCGTCCCGCGGTCGGGCTCGAGCTCGTCAGCTACGCGGCCGCACACGCGGTGACGCCGTTCTTTGCCATCGGCGGCATCAACCTCGGCAACGTGGCGGCCGTGCGGGCCGCCGGGGCCGAGCGGATCGCGGTCGTGCGCGCGGTGACCGAGGCCGAGGATCCCGCCGGGGCGGCCCGTCGGCTGCGCGCGACGATCACCGCCGAGACCCGAGACGAGGTCGAAGTTGGCCCAGCGCAGCCGTAAGCGCGGCCGGCGCACGACGGCGACGAGGCCCGGGGCCTCCGCGACGACACCGAAGCCGCCGCCCGCGGAGGACGCGAGGGGCCGCAGCCGCTCGGAGGAGCGCAACGCCGCCGTGCGCGCGACGCTCACCCCGATCGCGCCGGGGGAGCGGCCGTGGGCGCTGAAGATCGCCGTGGTGATCGCGCTGCTCGTCGGGGTCGGCGACCTCATCGACGTGATCGTCGGCGGCCGGATCTCGTTCGGTCACAGCCACGCCGGTGCCGGCGGCGTGGTGCTCTTCTCGGTGATGATGCTCGTCTGCGCGTGGGGCATGTGGCAGCTGCGCTACTGGGCGGTGCTCGGCTTCCAGGCCATCCTGGCGATCGTCATCCTGCTCTTCTCGCTGCTGTTGATCCGCGCGAGCAACGTGCTGGGCCTCATCGTGGGCGTCGCGGTGGTCGGCGGGGGCGGCTACCTCTTCTACAAGCTCGTGCGCGTCCTCAGCCGCCTGCAGATGCCCCAGTACCCGGGCAGCTGAGCGAGATTCAGCTAGGCTCAACCGTCGCCATGCCTGACACCGCTTACGACTGCATCGTCATCGGCTCGGGACCCGGCGGCTACGTCGCCGCGATCCGCGCCGCACAGCTCGGCATGAAGACCGCGGTCATCGAAAAGGACCGCGTCGGCGGCCGCTGTCTCAACTACGCCTGCATCCCCGCCAAGGCGGTCCTGCGCGTCGCCGACGTGCTCGCCGAGGTCCGCGAGGCCGGCGAGTTCGGCATCAAGGTCGGCGAGCCCGAGGTCGACTTCGCTGCCGTCGGCGTCCGCCGTGAGAAGGTCATCACCACCCTCACCGGCGGCGTGTCCGGCCTGTTCAAGAAGAACGGCATCGAGCTGATCGAGGGCGACGGCGCACTGGCCGGCAACGGCGCCGTCACCGTCGGCGGCCAGCCGCTGCAGGCCAAGACGATCCTCATCGCCACCGGATCGGTCAAGAAGCCGATCCCGGGCACGCAGTTCGGCGGCCGGGTGATCGGCACCGAGGAGGCGTGGGCGCTCAGCGAGCTGCCGAAGACGATGGCCGTCGTCGGCGCCGGCGCGTCGGGCTCGGAGATCGCCTCGGCCTACGCCCGGCTCGGCACGGAGGTGATGCTGTTCGAGGCGCTCGACCGCGTGCTGCCGACCGAGGACGCCGACATCTCCAAGCTCGCCGAGCGCGGCCTCAAGCGCCAGGGCATGAAGGTGTTCACCAAGACGCTGGTCACCGACGTGGAGTCGAGCGACGGCGAGGTCACCTTCAAGTACGGCGACGAGTTGGCCACCGTCGACTGGCTGGTCATCGCCGCCGGTCGCGGGCCCGACCTCGAGGGACTTGGGCTCGACGCCGCCGGGGTCAAGCTCGCCGACACCGGGCTGATCGAGGTCGACGGCGCGCTGCGCACGAGCGCGGCCGGCGTGTACGCGATCGGCGATCTTGTTCACGGCCCCGCGCTCGCCCACAAGGCATCCGACGAGGGCGTGATCGCCGTCGAGGATGCCGCCGGGTTGACGACCCATCCGATCGAGTACATCGACATCCCGCGGGCGACCTTCTGCACCCCCAACGTCGGCAGCTTCGGCCTCACCGAGGCCCAGGCCCGCGAGGCCGGCCACGACGTCACCGTCGGCAAGGTCCCGTACGGAGCTGTCGGCGCCGGCACCGTCTACGGCGACCGCACCGGACTGTTCAAGATCGTCGGCGAGAAGCAGTACGGCGAGGTGCTCGGCGCCCACATCGTCGGCACGCGGGCCACGGAACTCATTCAGGAGCTGGTCAACACCCGGGCGCTCGAGGGCGGCTATCCCGAGCTCGCACGGATCATCCACGGCCATCCGACCCTGTCGGAAGGCGTGATGGAGGCAGCTCGGGCTGCCGATGGCTGGCTGATCCACGGCTGATCCCGTGGCGCTCTCGCCGCAGGACCCCAGCCAGCCCATCTTCTACTACGACCTCGGCAGCCCCAGCTGCTACCTCGTCGCCGAGTGCATCCTCGGCGCGCTCCCGGTCGTCCCGGAATGGGAGCCGGTACAGGCGAGCGCGCTCGGCATCGAGCTGCGCGAGCCCGGCCGCGACGCCGTCGCTCGCCGGGTCGCCGAGCTCGGCCTCCAGCCGCTGCGCTGGCCCGACCCCTGTCCGCCCGACACGACGACGGCGACGCTCACCGCCGCATACGCCAAGCGGATCGGCCGCGCGGTCGCCTTCTCCCTGGCCGCCTTCCGCCAGGCCTTCGCCGGCGGTCGCGACCTCGGATCGGAGGACACCGTGCTGCTCGCGGCTGCGGCCTCGGAGATGCATCCGGCTGCGGTGCTCAAGGGCATCACCCTGCGCTCGACGATCGACGCTCTCGCCGAGGCCCACGACCGGGCGCGGACGGCGGGGGTCGATCAGCTGCCGGCGATCGCGGTGGGCGAGCGAGTGTTCACCGGCGAGGGGGCGCTCGAGCGCGCCGCCGAGACGCTCGGGGCGCTGCGCGAGGGAGGCCGATGAAGGCTAATCGGGCCTACCGGCTGATCGTCCACCGCGAGAGCCACGAACCGGCCCTGTTCGCCGACCCCGGCCGCCGCGACCGCGTCGAGCTCGTCAACATCGACGACGGCGAGGTGATGCTGCTGTGGGACCTCCCACCGCGTGAGGCCTCGCGGCTGCTGCGCGCGCTTCGGGCCGACCTCGCGAGCATGGACGCCGAGGAGTTCATCGACACCTGGCAGGGCGCCGACGACGCGGCCGGCGACTGAGAGGCTATGTTGAGCGCCATGGCCGACACCCCCGCCATCCCAAGCATCGGCGCCAAGGGCGAGGTGCGCATCGAGGAGCCAACCCGCGGCGAGCGCACGGTGGCCCGGCGCAGCGCCGAGTCGCGGGCCACGGTCCCGGACCTCGAGCTGCGGGCGGAGGCGGTCGTCGACCGCGTGCTCGCCCGCCGGCAGGAGCTCGGCGTGTCCTTCGACGCCGTGCTCGTCCGGGCCTGCGCGCTCGCGCTCGGGCGCGTCCCACACGCCAACGCTGCCTACCGCGACGGGCACTACGAGCTCTACGGCCGGGTCAACATCGGCCTCACGGTGACCGCCGCCGAGACCTACGCGGTGCCGACGATCTTCGACGCCGACACCAAGCCGCTGCTCGCGCTCGAGGCCGAGATCGCCGATCTCCGCACGCGGGCGCTCCGTGGCGAGCTGCTGGCACCCGAGCTGTCGGGTGCGACGATGACGGTGTGGAACCCGGGCGCGCTGGGGATCGCGAGCTCGACGCCGGTGATCATCCCGCCGCAGGCCGCCGCGGTCAGCGCCGGCGCGCCGCGGGCGATCGCGGTGGCCCGGGACGGCGGCCTGGCCGCCGCGACCGCGATCACCGTCACCCTGGCCAGCGACCATCGCATCCTGTTTGGGGCCGAGGCGGCGCGCTTCCTCACCACGGTCACCGGCCTGCTCAGCGAGGGCGAGCTCTGACCGACGAGGTCGCGGCCCGGCTCGCCGAGCGCGGTCGCGAGCGGCTGCTCGCTCGGCTGCGCACGGCGCTCGCCGCGACCCGTGAGCGTTACGCCGCCGATCTCGTTCTCGCTCCGGAGGCGCTCGAGGCGATGGCCCAACGGGGGGCCGACGCTGCCGATGCCGTCCTCTGGGGCCGGGCGGTGGCGCGGGAGGCGGCGCCGCAGCTCGGGCTCGGGTTCAGCGAAGCGCTGTCCCACCCGGTCGTCGCGCGCGCCCAGGAGCTGGCCGGCCACGCCTCGGTCACGCGGCGACGCGACGAGTCGCTCGCCCTGGCCGCGGTCCATCTCCGCGGGGTGGCCGGGCTCACCCCATCCGCCGGCCTGTCGGTCAATCTCGGTCCCGCCGGCCTCGACATCGTCGACGGCGATCATCTCATCGCGCGTGTGCCGTGGCCGGAGATCACCGCGATCGAGGTCCCCGCCCCGCGTCAGCGCCGCCGACGGCGACGTGACGCCCCGCAGGCCGAGCTCGTCATCCGCACGAGCCGCGGGGACGCCGCCTTCCAGATCCCCGGGCTCACCCCTGAGCAGCTCCACGCCAGGCTCGAGCCGGTCGTCGAGCGCCACACGGGCGACTGAGGGCCCCACCGGGCGACGGGCGACTGAGCGCGCGCGGCCTCAGCGGAACAGCTGGGTGTGCCCGAGCGAATAGCGCCCGGGCTGCGGCCACACGCACACCCCGTGGGGCTGGAACCCGACCGGGACGGCCTTGATCAGCTTCCCGGTGTGGGTGTCGATCGCGTAGACCGCGGCGGCGTAGCGTCCTGAGAGCCAGAGCACGCGACCGTCGGCGGACACTCCACCCATGTCCGGACTGCTGCCCGGGATCGTCCAGGTCGCGGTCAAGCGGCGGGTGGCGAAGTCGACCACCGAGATCGTGCCCGCGGTGCGGTTGGAGACGTACAGCGAGGTGGCATCGCGGCTCGGGTACAGGCCGTGCGCCCCCGCGCCGGTGCGGATGAAGCCGATCCGGCGGAAGCTGTGGGCGTCGAACACCCAGAGGCCGCCGTAGGTGAGGTCGGCGACGTAGAAGACGTTGCCGTCGGGAGAGATGATGACGTCCTGCGGCGAGGCCTCGGAGGGGAGCGGGATCGTCTTGACCACGCGCTCGGTGGCGACGTTGACGACAATCATCGCCGAGCCGAACTCGCAGGAGACGAGCATGTAGCGGCCGTCGGCGGTGAAGTCGGCGTGGTTGACGCCCGCGCACTGCGGAACCGCGAGCGAGTGGTGCAGCTTCATCGTGTGGGCGTCGCGGAAGTCCATCCGCCGCAGCCGCTCGGCCATCACGATCGCGTAGCGCCCATCGGGGGTGAAGTAGAGGTTGTAGGGGTCGGTGACCGGCACGGTGCGCTCGGGGGCGCCGTCGACCGGGTTGATCGCGGTGAGGCTGTTGCCCTCATCGTTGGTCACCCACAGGGTGCGCAGGTCGTAGGCGGGGACGACGTGCTGCGGCAGCGTGCCGACGGCGAAGTGGCGCACGATCCGGTAGGTCGTCGGGTCGATCTCGTCGACCGTGTTCGAGCCGGCGTTGGGGACGTAGATGAGCGGCCGGTCGTTCTTGACCACCGGCGAGAGGTCGCCGGCCATGTCGGCTCCGTAGACGTTGCTCGGGTCGGGCAGCGGCGGCACGGTGTACTGCGAGATCGAGCCGGCGGCGATCGGCAGCCGCAGGCTGTGCGAGCCAGTCGTCGTCGTGGCGCTCGAGCTGTGAGAGCTCGACCCGCACCCGGCACACACGATCGCGATCAGGAGAAGGGCGAGGAGCGCGGGCAGGCTGGCGCGACGGCGCCGGCTCATGCCGAGGCGACCGAGGGGGTGGACAGCATCCCGCTCGTCGAGGTCATCCGGTCTCATACTGCCATTTCGCTCGCGCGGCCGCGTGCGACCCGCGACAATCGGCCGTCTATGAGCCAGGCCGCCGATCTCGCCGCCTCGCTGCGGCCGTGGGTGCGCGACGAGCGGGTGCTCAGGGCGATCGCCGAGTTGCCCCGGGAGCGCTTCGTCCCCGCCCGCGAGCAGAAGCGGGCGTACGACAACATCGCCCTGCCGATCGACTGCGGACAGACGATCTCCCAGCCGCTTGTCGTCGCCCGGATGCTCGAGCTGCTCGACATCCGTCCCGGGGACCGCGTGCTCGACGTCGGCAGCGGTTCCGGCTATCACGCCGCCCTGCTCGCCCACCTCGGCGGGCACGTCTTCGGCGTCGAGCGCCACGCCGCCCTCGTCGAGCAGGCCCGCGCCGTTTTCGACGAGCTGGGGATCGCCAACGTCGAGTTGTTCGTCGCCGACGGCTGGGACGGTCTGCCCGCCCACGCGCCGTTTCAGGCCGTGAACGTCGCCGCGGCGACCGGGAGCGCGGTGCCGGAGGCGCTCGAGGCGCAGCTCGCCGATGGTGGCCGCCTCGTTGCGCCGGTCGGCGAGCGCGACCAGTACCTCACGCTGATCGTCCGCCACGGCGAACGGCTCGATCGCGCCCGGCTCGAGCCGGTCAGGTTCGTGCCGCTCGTGCGGGGCTGACCGCGGCGACCCCGGACTCGGTCGCGATCCCGGCCTCCGCTGCGTCCCCCGGCCCCGCCCCGGCCCCGAGCCGCCGAGCCATGACGTCGATCGCCACGGGGTTCTCGTCGATGAGCACGAAGCGGCGCCCGAGTTCCCGGCACACGGCGCCGAGCGTGCCCGAGCCCGCGAACGGGTCCAGGCACCAGCCGCCCGGACGCGAGGAGGCCGCCACCATCCGCCGCAGCACCCCCTCGGGCTTCTGGGTGGGGTAGCCGGTCTTCTCGCGGCCGTTGGTCGGCACGATGGTGTGGAACCACACGTCGGTGGGGCGCTTGCCGCGCGCCGCCTTCTCCGGAGTCACGAGCCCCGGTGCCATGTAGGGCTCCCGCTCGACGGCATCGGCGTCGAAGTGGTGCGCACCCGGCGTGCGGACGTAGACGAGGATCGTGTCGTGCTTGGCCGGCCAACGGCGGCGCGGCTTGGCGCCGTAGTCGTAGCTCCAGATGAGCTCGTTGAGGAACGCCGCCCGGCCGAAGATCTCGTCGAGCAGGAGCTTGCAGTAGTGGGCCTCGCGGTAGTCGATATGGAAGTAGAGGGTCCCGTGCGCGGCGAGCAGGGACCGCGCGAGCTCGAGCCGCTCCGCGAGGAACCCGAGGTAGTCGTCGAAGGCGTCGTCGTAGCTGACCCGGTCGAGCAGCGTCGAGCGGTAGCGCCGGCCGCCGAAGCCGACGTGATCGCCGGCGGGGTCCGGGCGCATCTGCAGCGTCCGGCGGGCCTGGACCCGGCCGGTGTTGAACGGCGGATCCATGTAGATGAGATCGAACGTCGCGAGCGGCAGGCCGCGCATGATCGGGAGGTTGTCGCCGACGAGCAGGAGGTCGTCATCGAGGCGTGAAACCTGCTCGGGAGACTGGATGCGCACGACTTCGGGCACCCTACTCTTACGCGCGGCTGACGCTGGAAACGCTACGATGCAAGGGTCTTGAGCTTCGCCATCATCGAGAATCTGCGCCAACGCGTGCTGCAGAAGAGAGTCGCACGCTTTGCGATCTCCTCGATGGTCGCCGCCGGAACGAGCGCGATCGTATTCCCGGTGCTGTACGTGCTCGGGGCCTCGACGACCGCCTGCTCGATCGCCGCCTTCGCCGCCGGCGCGATTCCGAACTGGACGATGAACCGCCGTTGGACGTGGAAGGTCGAGGGCCGCGTCGCCTTCGGCCGCGAGATCATCGCCTATGTCCTCGTGTCGGCCTCGACGCTGATCGTGCTCTCGCTCGTCACCGGCTGGACCCATCAAAAGGTGCAGAGCATCCCGGCTGGCCACGGCATCCGCGTCGCGCTCGTCACCGCCTCGTACTTCGGCGTCCTCGCCGTCCTCTACGGGCTCCGCTACCTGCTCTACGAGCGCTGGATCTTCTCGGGCCGCTCGCGCATCCGCGCGGCGTTGCGGTCGCGCCACCAGGTGTGGACGGCGGCGCGGGCGAACCGCACGCCGTAGCCGAAGTTCCCGCCCTTCTTCGTCTTCGTGGCGTGTGTGCCGCGATCGCGCATCGTCGTCGGCACCTCGCCGAGGCGGTAGCCGTTCATGGCCGCGCTGATCATCAGCTCTGAGGCCTGGTACTGCGGCTGCTCGAGCGTGACGACGCCGGTGAGGTCCGCGCGCATCGCCCGCAGGCCGCAGGCCGGGTCGGTGACCCGGTGTCGCACGAGCACGCTGATCAGCGCCCCGAACACGATCACGCCGGTATGCCGGACCTTGTCGGTCGTGAGCTCACTGCCGAGACGCCGCGAGCCGGAGACGAAATCGGCTCGGCCATCGAGGATCGGTTGCACGACGCGCGCGATCTCGTGCGGCTCGTACTGGCCGTCGGCGTCGATCGTGACGATCACCTGGGCGCCGCGGGCGCGGGCGAGCCAGTAGCCGAGCCGGAGCGCGGCACCTTGGCCGCGGTTGACCGTGACGTCGCAGACGAGCGCGCCGGCCCGCGTGGCCTCGGCCGCGGTCGCGTCCTTGGCGCCGTCGACGACGACGATCGTCTCAGCGGCGAGGCCGGCCGCCTCGTGCGGGATCTCAGCGATCACCTCGGCGACCGTCGGCTCCTCGTTGTAGGCGGGGATGACGATGGCCAGCGGCGCCCCGGCGCCCGCAGGGTGGGCAGCAAGGAACGCGGACGCGGCATCGCGCTCCTCAGGGGCAAGCCGGGCGAGCTCGTCCTCGAGCACGAACGGACGCGGCGGGGCGAGCGCCATCACTGGCCTCCGGCCTGGACGGGAGCGGCGGGCGCTCCCGCGGTGATGGCGTCGAGATCGGCCCGCGACCACTCGTCCCAGACGCCGACGAGGCCCTCCTCGAAGGTGTAGCGCGGGGCCCAGCCCGCGGCCTTGGCCCGACTGGGATCGACGATCACCGCGGGCATCTCGCCGGCCTTGGCCGGGCCGTGTCCGACGTCGAGCTCGGCCCCGGTCACGCGGCGGACGGCGTCGACGACGTCGAGCACCGACAGCGAGCTGCCGGTCCCGATCACCGTCGGTCCCGCCCAGCGCTCGTCGCCGAGGGCGAGCCGGAAGGCGGCGACGACATCGGCGGCGTTGACGTAGTCGCGGACCTGGGTGCCGTCGCCGTAGATCTCGAACGATCCGCCGGTGCGGATCGCGCGCATCAGCCGGGCGACAATGCTGTCCTTGGCCTGCATGCCGAGACCGTAGACGTTGGTGAGGCGCAAACAGGCGCAGCGGACGCCGTAGACGGCGGTGTAGGCCGACATCAGCATCTCGCCGGCGGCCTTCGTCGAGCCGTACGGCGTGAGCGGGCGCAGGGTTGCGGACTCGGTGATCGCCGGCGCGTCCATCGGACCGGTGACGGCGTTCGTCGAGGCGAAGGCGAGCGCCTTGACTCCGGCCTTGCGCGCGCCCTCGAGCAGTCCCGGCGGTGGCGGCGACGTTCGTGCGGTAGGTGAGCTCGGGCTGCTCGATCGAGCGCAGCACCGAGGTGACGGCGGCGAGGTGCACGACGGCGTCGAACCCGCCCTCGAGCGCCGCCGCGAGCACGTCGGGCTCGGCGAGGTCGCCGCGGACGATGTCGACGTCGGGGTCGGGATGCGGCTTGAGGTCGATGACCCGGACGGTCGCGCCGGCCGCGCGCAGCTCGGCGACCATGTGCCGGCCGATGAAGCCGGACCCGCCGGTGATGAGCACGCGGCGGCCGTTCAGCTCTGCGCCCGCGCTCACGACGCCGTTCCGGTCAGCTCGGGGATGAGAATGTGCATAGGGAAGCTCCGTACCTACTCAAACGTTTTCGTGGGAATCGCCAGCGCGCTCGGCGCATCCGGTTCTCCGCCGTCCGGTGCCAGCGCGTGTTCGTGGACCCGAGAGCGGACGAGATTAGCCGAGAAAACCTGGTCAAGCAGGCTCAGCGGGCGGAAGGTTACGTGATCTTTATGTAGTGTGTTAACCGCAGCGAACGCGGCGTGTTATCCGCCGAGCGGTGGCCCGTTGGCACCGCTCCTTCACGCGTGCGCGACTGCTACCGTGCTCGGCACTCCCCGCGGCGCGTATCGGCCTGCGCCGCCCCAGCCGTCCCGCCGGTTCTCACCGTGTCACAGGAAACTCTCGAAGCCCCATCGCCGCGCGCCGCGAGCGCTCCGTCGCCGCGCGCCCCGCGCACGCGCGACTCGCTGACCGCGTTCGCCCGCCGCTACGCGTGGTGGCTGGCCGCCGCCGCGCTGCTCGTCATCTCCCTCGGCGTCGTGCTCTGGGGCGGGACGCGTCCCGGCTACGACCCCTACGGCTGGCTCGTGTGGGGCAAGCTCACGCTGCACCTCAACCTCGACACCAACGGCGCGCCGTCGTGGAAGCCGCTGCCCTACCCGTTCACGGTCGTCTTCGCGCTGTTCGGGCACTACGCCCTGTGGTTGTGGATGGTGTTCTCGGTCGCCGTCTCGCTGAGCGGCGGGGTCTTCGCCTGGCGGATCGCCTGGCGCCTCGTCGACGCCCCGCCGGAGCGTCGTTACGCCGCCTATGCTGCCGGCCTGTTCGCGGCGCTCGCGCTGTTCGGCATCCGCGACTACACCCACTTCATCCTCAGCGCGCAGTCGGACACGATGATCGTCTCGCTCGTGCTCGCCGCGGTCGACTGCTACTTCAGCGGCCGCCAGCGCTGGGCCCTCTGGCTGTGGGTGCTGGCCGCGCTCGGCCGGCCCGAGGTGTGGCCCTTCCTCGGCGCCCAGGGACTGTGGATGTGGTTCCGCCGACCGGAGTACCGCCGGCACGTCGTCGCCGGCTTCCTCGTCATCCCGGTGATGTGGTTCGGGATCCCGGCGTTCACCGCCAAGACGCCGTTCGTCGCCGGCCACAACGCCTTCAACTCGCCCCGCGAGCTGAAGAACAACAAGTTCTTCGGCACGCTCGATCGCTTCCTCGACCTGCACGAGATGCCGATCTGGCTCGGCTCGCTGCTCGCGGTCGCCTTTGCGGTCGTGCAGCGGCGCCGTCAGGCGAGCCGTCAGGTCCTGTTGCTCGCCGCCGGAGCGGTCATCTGGGTGCTCGTCGAGTGCGCGTTCGCCCTCCATGGCTTCCCGGCGGTGCCGCGCTACCTGTTCGAGCCGGTCGGGATCGTCGCCGTGCTCGCCGGAGTCGCCGTCGGCCGCGTGATCCTCGACCTGCCGCCGCTCCTGGCCCGCGTCATGCCGCGGCTCTCGCCGTCGGTCATCGGCTGGGCCACCGGCCTGCTCGTGCTCGCCTTCGCCGGCTCGATGCTCCCGGCAGCCCGCCAGCGCTACCACATCGAGCGCAAGGATCTCACCCACGAGCGGGCCCGGACCCGGGAGATCAACCGCCTCTCGGTCGTCGTCAACCGCCTCGGCGCGAGCCGGATCATGGCCTGCGGGCAGCCGAACATGCCGATCGGCTACCAGAGCGTGCTCGCCTGGTACATGGGCGTGAAGATCGGCGCGCTCTACTACAGCCCGACCTACGACAAGTCGCACCCCCATCCGGTGGTCGCCTTCTTCCCCCTGTCCAACGGCTGGAAGGTCGTCCCCGAGCACCTGACCACCGCCGCCGAGCACGCGCGGTGCCACGGACTTCGCCTGCTGTACCGGTCCTGAGCCGCGGGACCCGACCGCCATACGCCCGCCGCCGTCTGGTCGCGGGTGTTCTCGCCATCCTCGTGCTCGTGCTCGTCGTCGTCCTCGCCTCGGGCGGGAGCGCGGTCAAGGGACCACCGCTGCCGGGGATCGGCCGGCCGGCGCGCGCGGGGGACCCGTTCGGCTACCTGGCGAGCCGCGAGGCGAGCTTCGTCGCGCGCGGCACGGCGGGCAACGCCCACGTCCTCTTCACCGCCAGCCCCGGGGGCGCCGTGGCCACGGCCGCGCGGGTCGCGGCGTTCCGCGGGATGATCAACGCGGCCACGAACGGCTCCGGCATCGACCCGAACCTGCTCGAGGCGATCGTGTTCGTCGAGAGCGCCGGTCGCCCCGACGCGATGGCCGGTTCCGATCCGACGGCCGCCGCCGGGCTCACCCAGATCCTCGCCGCCACCGGCCAGTCGCTGCTCGGCATGCACATCGACCTCGCCCGCAGCCGCAAGCTGATCGCCGCGGTCAACAACGCCCAGTCACCGGCCCAGGCCAACCGGCTGCTCGCGCAGCTCGCCGCCGCGGATGAGCGCTTCAACCCCCGCAAGGCGCTCGCCGCCACGGTCCGCTACCTGCAGGACGCCCAGTCGCGCTTCGGCCGCAGCGACCTCGCCGTGGTCTCCTACCACATGGGAATCGGCAACCTCCAGCAGGTCCTCGGCCTCTACGACGGCGGCACGCCGGTCCCGTACGCGCAGCTGTACTTCGACACCGCCCCGGATCATCACGGCGACGCCTTCCGCCTGCTCGCCGGGTTCGGCGACCAGTCGTCGCTCTACTACTGGCGCGTGCTCGGGGCGGAGGCGATCATGCACATGTACCGCAGCGATCCCGCGGCGCTCCATCGGCTCGATTCGCTGCAGACGAGCTGGGACTCATCGGCCACGGTTCTGCACCCGCCCGACCGCACCCAGTCCTTCGCCACCCCCGAGGATCTCTCCGCCGCCTACGCTTCCCGCGCGCTCCTGCCGCTCCCGGCCAACGCGGCGCAGCTCGGCCTCAGCTACGACTCGGCGATCGGCGCGCAGGCCCGCAAGCTCGACGCGCCGCCGTCGCTCTACCGCGGTCTGCGCGGCCCCGCGATCGACCTCCTGATCGAGCTCGCCGCGCGGGTCCGGGCGCTGTCGGGCTCGAGCGCGCCGCTGATCGTTGCCTCCGCGGTGACCGATCGCCGCTATCAGCAGCAGATCGGCGTCACCGACCCTCCGGCCGCCACGGGCTACAGCTTCTCGATCGACCGCCGCTACGCGAGCAGCGCCCAGGCCGACGCGCTGCAGGCGATGCTCGACCGCCTCCAGGCGCTCAACCTGATCGCATGGACGCGGTATCCCTCGACGATCGAGGTGACCGTCGCCGGCGATGCCTCGCGCGTGATCGTCGACGGTCCGTAACCCGCTGCCCGGTTTCGGATAGGTTGCCTGCGTGACCGACGCGATCAGAACACCCGATCCACTGCTCGAAGGGCTGCCTGACTTCCCCTTCGCCCCCCACTACCGCGAGTTCGACGGCCTGCGCCTCGCTCATCTCGACGAGGGTGACGGGCCTCCGGTCGTCTTCTTCCACGGCGAACCGACGTGGTCGTTCCTGTGGCGCAAGGTGATCCCGCCGGTGCGCGACGCCGGCTTTCGCTGCATCGCCCCCGACCTTCCCGGCTTCGGCCGCTCGGACAAGCCGGTCGACTTCTCGTGGTACAGCTACGACCGGCACGTGGCCGCGATCGCGCCGCTGCTCGAGGAGCTCGATCTCCGCGACGCCACCTTCGTCGTCCACGACTGGGGCGGGCCGATCGGCCTGCGGCTCGCCGTCGAACACGCGGATCGGGTGGCGCGGATCGTCGTGCTCGACACGGGCCTGTTCACCGGGCATCAGCAGATGACCGAGGCCTGGCTCGCCTTCCGCAGCTTCGTCGACCGCACCGAGGACCTGCCGGTCGGGATGCTCGTCCGCGGCGCGTGCAAGCACGACCCCGGCGACGAGGTCATCAGCGCCTACGAGGCGCCCTACCCGAACGCTGCCGCCAAGGCGGGCGCCCGCGCCTTCCCGCTGATGCTGCCGACGGCTCCCGACATGCCGGGCGCCGAGGCCGGCCAGCGGGTCCTCGACGCGCTCCGCACCGACGAGCGGCCGAAGCTCGTGCTGTGGGCGGACTCCGATCCGGTCCTGCCGCTCGAGGTGGGACGCCGGTTCGCGGCGGCGATCGGCACCGACGTCGCCCATGTCATCGCCGAGGCCAGCCACTTCCTCCAGGAGGACGCCGGCGCCGAGATCGGCGGGCTGATCGCCGACTGGCTGCGGGCGGGCTGAGCGGGCGGGTCGGAGCGCGCCGCGCCCCGACCCAACGACCCGCAGTCCTAGACCGGCTCGGCCTCGCGCTCGGCGCTGATTGGCTCGGGCGCAGGCGTCTCGGCCGGGGCGACCGTCTCGGCCATGCGCGCCACGTAGGCGGCGCGACGACCGTGATCGGGTTGCATCAGCACCTGGTCGCTCTTGAGCGCACGGCCCATCGCTTCGACGAGCTTGCGCGGCATCAGCGCGTTGAAGCGCGCCATGCCGCCGACCGACTTCGGCACGTAGACCTCGTAGCGGCCGGTCTGCAGCGCCTCGACGATCGCGTTGGCGACGTCCTCGGGCTGCACGGCCTTGAAGCCTCGCGCCTCGGGCAGCCCCGAGCCGAGCTCGGTGTTGACGACGACCGGCATGACCACGCTGATGTCGATGTTCGTGTCCCGCACCTCGGCGCGGATCGCCTCGCTGAGCCCGACGACGGCGTGCTTGGTCGCGCAGTACGTCGCACCCCCGGGGAAGCCGGCCTTGCCCGCGACCGAGGCGAGCTGCACGAGATGGCCGCGGCGGCGCGGGAGGAAGCGCTCAAGGGCGAGCTTCGACCCGTAGATGACGCCGTGCACGTTGATGTCGACCAACCGCTGCGCGGTGGCGTCGGTCTCCTCGATGAACGGCCCGATCGGCATGATGCCGGCGTTGTTGACGAGCACGTCGAGCGGCCCGAGCCGGCCCTCGACGCCGTCGAGGAACGCGGCAAAGCTGTCACGGTCGGTGACATCGACGGGCAGGCCCACCGTGCCGGCGCCGAGCTCCTGAGCGGTGCGCTCCCCCAGGTCGGCGTCGATGTCGCCGATCGCGACGCGCGCCCCCTGACGGATGAGCGCGGCAGCGGTAGCGCGGCCGATGCCCCGGGCACCGCCGGTGATCGCCACCACCTGACCGGAGAGCGAGCGTAGGGGTTTCGCCATGGGAACAATCCTCCTTGGTCGCGCCCGCTCGGCGGACGCCGTTCGGAGCCCGTAGAAGGTACCGCGCGGCGGGTCCGCACCACGGTCAGGGTCGGCGCGGGCCTCGGGGGGTCAGCGCGGGGCGGGCGGACCGGGCGGCTGCACGATGTCCCGTCGGGTCGGCTGCAGCTGCTCGTCGAGCTCGAGCTGCCAGTAGTACCGGGTGAACGTCACCCCGGCGCGGAACTCGCCGACGTGCGGCTCGATCCGCTCGCCGGAAGCCATCCGCACGATCAGCTCGGGATAGGTACGGCCGGGGAGCGCGGCGTACATCGGCGCCGGGAAGGCCCCGCCGAAGCGGGTGTTGACGTCGGTCAGCCCGAGCCCGATCTCCTTGTCGCGGAACACCTGCACCGTGCACGGCCCGCGGACCTCGAGCGCCTCGACGACCCGCCGGCCGAGATCGATCAGCTCGGGATCGGCGATCACCGTCCCCTTGATCGACTCGCCACCCCGGGACTCGAGCATCGTGCGGGGAATCGCGTTCAGGCAACGGCCGTCGAGGTCGCACAGGCAGTCGATCGAGAACTCGGGGCCGTCCATCCACCACTGGATCATCACCGGCTCCTTGACGTAGTCGACGAAGAAGGCGGCCGCGGTGGCATCGTCGGCGCGGTGGATCGAGCGCGCGCCCGAGCCCTGCCGCGGCTTGATCATCGCCGGATAGTGCGCCACGTCCTCGCCGGGCAACACGGTGGGCGGCGAGGGCAGCCCGAGCCGCTCGAGCAGGAGATGGGCCTCGTACTTGTCGAAGGTGGCGCGGGCGATCTCCGGGGCGGGCACGAGCGCCGGCAGGGCACCCTCGCGCCGGGCGTGGGCGAGCACCTCGAGGTCGAGGTCGGTGAGCGGCACGACCACCCCAAGACCGAACTCGTCGCACAGCGCGCGCAGCGCGGGGACGTAGGCCGGATCGTCGATCCGCGGCACGGCCCGCCGGTGATGAGCCGCGTACTGGGCCGGGGCGAGCGGGTTGGGATCGGCGGCGACGACCGTCGTGTGCTGGGCGAATGCCGAGACGATGTCGTAGCGCTTGCCGACGCCGGTGAGCAGCACGCCGGGTCGGTCGCCTATGCCGGGGGGTGCCATCCGCCTTGCTTTCCTTTGTAGATGCCGTCGCCGCTCAGCACCATCCGGGCGGTCCGGGAGAGGATCATGAGGTCGAGCCGCAGCGAGCGGTGCTCGACGTACCAGAGGTCAAGCTCGATCCGCTCCGACCACGGCAGCGAGGCCCGGCCGTTGATCTGCGCCCAGCCGGTGATCCCGGGCTTGACCGCGAGCCGCCCGCGCTGGTGCGGCGTGTACTGCTCGACCTGGACGGGCACGGTGGGACGCGGCCCGACGATCGACATCTCGCCCCGGACGACGTTCCAGAAGTTCGGCAGCTCATCGAGCGAGTAGCGCCGCAGCACCCCCCCGAGTCGGGTGATGCGGTCATCGCCCTCGGCGATGGCCAGCCCGGCCCCGGTGAACTCGGCGCCGCAGACCATCGTCCGCAGCTTGTAGATCGAGAACGGCTCGCCGTCCTTGCCCGCCCGCGTCTGCCGGTAGATCGGGTGGCCCGGCGACTCGAGCCGGATCGCGAGCGCGAGCACCGCGACGACAGGCGCCGTGATCGCCGTGCCGACGAGGCCGATAACGAGATCGAGGCCGCGCTTGATCATCGCGTGCCCTCGGCCGGCTCCCAGCCCGCGGCGGTCCCGTGCGAGAGCCAATCCCACAGACCGGCGGCGAGCGACGCCGTCGTCAGCACGTAGTAGCGGGCGACGAGCAGCGGGCGGGCGGGGAGCACGGGGGCGAGCAGCGCCGCCACGAGCACACCGAGCTGCACCGCGACGGCCGCGATGTACACCCACCCCTGCCCAACGAGCGCGATGCTCGCGCCGAGCGCGATGAGATGCAGGAACGGCGAGAGGTAGCGCAGCACGCGGTGGGAGAAGATCATCAGCGCGTACAGGGGGTCATAGCCGCGCGGCGAGAGCATCCCGCCCCGCACGACGATCGGCCAGCCGTGGCTCATCATCCGCCGCTTGCGGGCGAACTCGCCCTCGATCGAGGGCACCATCTTCTCGCTCGCGTGCGCGTCGGAGGCGTACACCGCCCGCCACCCGCGCTTGACCATGTTGAACGGGAACGACAGGTCGTGGCCCATGATCGGATCGACGATCAGATAGCTCTCGCGGCGGGTGGCGTAGATCGCCCCGTTGCCGCCGGTCACCGAGCGTAGCCGCGACTCGAGCGAGCGCAGCGCCATCTCGTAGCGCCAGTACAGCCCCTCCTGGTTGGTGCCGCGGTCGTTGACGAAGCGAACGTCGCCGCACACGTAGCCGACGGCGGGATCGCCGAACGGCGCGACGAGGCTGCGCAGCGCGCCGGGATCCCAGCTGACGTTGGCATCGGAGAAGGCGACGATCTCGCCGTGCGCCGCGGCGACGGCGGCGTCCTGGGCGCGGATCTTGCCCTCGCGCGGGCGGGCGAGGACGAGGTCGGCGCCCGCCGCCCGGGCCCGCGCCACGGTGTCGTCGGGTGACCCGTCGCAGGTGACGATGACCTCGAGCAGCTCTGGCGGGTAGTCGAGCGCGCGCAGGTTCTCCACCCGCGCCGCGATCACGGTCTCCTCGGCGTAGGCGGGGACGATCACCGACACCGACGGCAACTCGCCGGCCGCGCGCTCGCCGCGCGGGCGGCGCAACCGGGCCAACAGCCCGAGCAGCAGCGGGTAGCCGACGTGCGTGTAGAGCAGCAGGCCGGCCGAGATCCAGAAGACGATGACGAGCGGGGTCACGGCGGCGGATTGTGCAGCACCCGGGGCATCGAGGGCGTCTCTCGCCGTGGCCTCAGCCCGTGAGGGACCGGTAGAGCGATAGCGTGCGCCGCGCGGCCTCGGTCCACGAGTACGGGCCCGCCGCCGCGGCGGCGGCCGCGGTCGCGAGGCGCTCGCGGGCCGCTGGATCGGCGAGCAGCTCCTGCAGAGCCGCCCGCAGGGCCGCGGGGTCATCCGGCGGAACGAGCCTGCCGGCGCCGGTCGCCGCGACCTCGCCGAAGCCGCCGATGTCGCTGAGCACGACCGGCTTGCCGAAGGCGAGCGCGGTGGCGAGCACGCCGGATTGGTCGAAGCGCTCGGTCCGTGAATACGGAAGGACGACGATGTCCGCGCGGCGCAGGTAGGCCCCGAGCTCCTCGTCGGCGATGAAGCGGGGCACGAAGCGGACGCCCGGGGTCGCCACCGCCCGCAGCGGCCCGAGGTCCATCCGCGGGCGGCCGACGATCCACAGCTCGGCGTCGGCGATCGTCCGCCAGGCCTCGAGGAGGACGTCGAGGCCCTTGTAGGGACGCAACAGGCCGAAGAACAGGACGACCGGGCGCTCGCCCGCGGCGAGCTCGGGCGGGAGCGGGCGGGCGCCCGGAAGGTCGAGCAGGTGGGTGAAGGCGCCGTGCGGGATGACGTGGACGCGATCGGCCGCGACGGCGAGCGTATCGATGAGCTGACGGCGACCGTAGTCGGAGTGGACGACGATCGCATCGACCCGCTCGTAGAGGCGGCGCTGGGCGTGAGCCTGCCCGCGGCGGGCCTCGCGCGGCAGCAGATCATGCGCGGTGAGCACGACAGGACTCGGTCCCAGCAGGTAGCCGTCGAGCCACTGCACGTCGAGCCACTGAAAGTGGATGACGTCGCGGCGCCCGGCGCTCCGGCGCAGCGCGAGCATGTCGGGCACGTGCTCGGCGAGCTTGAGCGCGCGCCGGCGGCGGGACCCGGCCGGACCGCGGGCGTGGCGGTAGAAGCGCTCGCTCAGCCGGTACCCGTCCGCGGGCGGCACCGCGCCGTAGGCGAAGCGGCTCGTGACCAGCTCGACCTCGGCCCCCTCCGCGGCCAGCGCCGCGCACAGCGCGTGGTCGTAGGGCGGCGTGAACGCCGACGGGTCGACCACCTGCACGCGCACGGCTCTCAGCGCTCCGGGTCGTGCAGCGGCCGGCCGGTGAGCTGCGCGAGCCGCCGCGCAGTGGGCAGCGACTCACCGCCGAGGGCGTGGAGGCGGGCGTCCGGGTCATGCTCGAGCCGGATCGCGGCCGGGGCGAGCGCGCGCAGCGGCGGCGCGGCGGGTGGACGGCCGAGCAGGTCACGCCCGGCGCGCCACGGATGGCGGGCGATGAGCAGCGCGACGGCGCGACCGCGGGCCGCGGCGCCGTCATCCTCGCGGTAGTCGATCTCGAGCACCCCGGCGGCGTCGGGGCCGATCCGCTCGGGCCGGGCCGCGGCCTCGACCCGGGCGGCGTCGAGCGCGCGGGTGAGGTCGACGAGCGGATCGCCGGCCACCGGGAAGCGCTCGGCGATGACGACGACCCGGGCGGGCGCAGGCGCGGCGTCGCCATCGGCCGGCCGGTTGGACTGCAACAGGCCGCGGAGCTCCTCGAGTCCGAGGACGACGTCGAGCCCCAGGTACGCGGCACGTTCGAGCGCGCCGACCTCAGCCGCTGTGCCGCCGTGAGCGTCGGGCTCCAGGCGGACGGCCGCGGTCGGCGCGCCGTTCACCGAGCGGTGACGGAGATGACGGCCGGCGCGTGCGGCCGCGCGGCGCAGGCCGGGCTCGGGGGTGAACCCGTCGTAGCGGCGCGCGAGCCAGGCCCGTCCGGCGGCGTAGCCTCGCCACTGGCGGCGCAGCTCGCGCACCGAGGCGCGATAGCGGTGTCGGACCGAGGCCTCGGGACGCAGCTCGAGTGTCCACCCCGCCCGTTGCAGCCGCCAGCTGAAATCGGTGTCCTCGGCCGCCCGGACGCCTTCGTAGAAGCCGCCGAGGACGACAAACGCGTCGCGGCGCACGAGCAGGTTGGCCGCCACCGCCCGGGCCAGGAAGGGATGAGCGAGGTGGGCCTGCTGGCCGAGGAAGCCGCGGGCGGCGCCGTAACGGGCGGCGAGCGTCGTGCCCTCATCCGCGTGCACTTCGCCGGCGAGGGCGCCAACGGTGGGGGCGACGGGGCGGACGAAATAGGCGTCGAGCAGACCGGGCGGCACCGTGCAGTCGGCGTCGATGAACAGGATCCAGTCGTTGTGGGCGGCGGCGGCGCCGGCGTTGCGAGCGTGGGCTGGGGAGCGCTCTCCCGTCGCGGGCACGACCACGATCCCCGCGCGGGCGCTCGCGGCGCCGGCGTTGTCGGCGAGGATCAGCTCATCGCCCGGACCGGCGTCCAGCGACCCGAGCGTGTCGAGCGCGGCCTCGGCCGCCGCGGCGTCGCCCGCGAACGGCATCACGACGCTGACCGCCGGCCGGCTCATCGCGAGTTCCTCCGGCGCCCGCTCATGCCGCGTCTCCCGCCGGACGGGCGATCAGCGACCGCGCGCGCGTCCCGAGCGTGCGGAGCTGATCGAGTTCGTGGGGATGGGCGAAGCGGGTGAAGTGCAGGACGACCGGGATCAGCGCGAACACGGCCACGCGCGCGATCAGCCCGACCGCGCCGTGGGTCGGCAGCAGGACATCGCCGAGCGCGGCGAGCCCCCCGACGACGAGCACGATGTGGGCCAGCCGGCGCCACTCGAAGCCGACCGTGAAGGCGTCTCGGGTGAGCATGTGCATGACGCCGAGCATGACGACGTAGGCCCCGCATAGGGCGAGGCCGGCGCCGGCGATCCCGAGCGGCGGCACGAGCACGACGATGAGCACGATGTTGGCGACGAGGCCGGCGAGCGCCGCCGGGAGGTTGCGGGTCGTCACCTTGGCGCGTCCGGCGATGACGAGGAACACGACCCACAGGCCATACATCGCCCAGCCGAGGCCGACCCAGGTCAGGGCGGTGTAGGAGTCGTAGTAGGCGGGCGCGGTGAGGATCCGCACGATCCAGCGGCCGAACAGGGCGAGGCCGGCGACGGCGACGCCGCTGATCAGCACGTAGTACGTGGTGACGAGCCCGTACAGGCGCGCGGCCTCCTCGTCATCGGTCACCGAGTAGGCGAGCGGCGGCCACGCGTACTGGAAGGCGCGGACAATGAAGGCGACGCCGCCGGCGAGCTTGACGGCGATCGAGTAGAGCCCCGCCTGCGACGGGCTGCGCGCGTGGTAGATGTAGTAGCGGTCGACGATGCTGAGCGCGTAGACGGAGATCTCCGCCGGCATCGTCGGCAGGCCGAAGCGCAGCAGCGAGCGCAGCCGCTCGCCGGTGTGGGGCCGCGGACGCAGCCGGTGGCGCATCGTCCACCAGAGGCCGAGGAGCACGATCGTCGAGGCGGCGTAGTTGCCGAGCAGCAGCCCGCGGGCGCCCTTGTGCAGGCCAACGACGAGGACGAGCGAGAAGGCAATCGTCATCAGCACGTTGACCAGCGAGGCGACGGCGTAGGTGCGGATGCGCTCCTCGACCCGGAGCAGCCCGTAGGCGAGCTCGAGATTGGTGAACGCCCACAGGCCGAGCACGGCGATGAGGAAGATCGGCACGGCGCGGTAGCCGAGGATCAGCTTCGACAGCGGACCGGCGAAGGCGGCGAGCACGATCGCGGTGAGCGTGCTCGTCAGCAGCAGGAACCGGACTGCGCGCCGGGCGAGGGCGTCGCGCCGGTCGGCGTCCTCGTCGGTGAAGTAGAAGCGCAGGAACGCCTCGATGATCCCGAAGCGGACGACGATGCTGACGAAGATGACGCCGTTGGCGAGCAGCTCGACGACGCCGTAGCCGCTCGGCGTGATGTACCACGTGTACACCGGCAGCAGCAGCACGGCGATGAACTTCGAGACGACGTCCGCGACCTGGTAGGCCGCGAGCGCGCTGACCAGGCGCTTGAGATAGCCGCTCACGCAGGAGAACGGTACGGATGTCGTCCGACTACCAGTGCCTTCTCACCGTCCGGACGTCCCGAGATCAGGGAGCTCCCGGAGTGCCGAGCACCTTCCACAGGCGTGCGATCAGCTCCTGGGCGTCGACGTTGTGGCGCAGGCTCGTGCCGAAGCCGCCGAGCCCGATCTCGACGACGATCCCGTTGCCGAGGCGGAAGCCGACGATGGTCTGGCTGCTGTTGCTCGTGCCTGCCGCCGACGCGAGTCGCCCGGGCGGATCGCCGCGGGCCACGGTTGCGAATGCCGGATAGCCGGTGAACGCGCCCGAGGTGGTCGTGAAGATGCCAAGGCCGTCGCGCAGCACCGTGATCAGGTCGTGGGAGTGCACGACGGTCGGCCCGGGCTGCGCCCCGAACACGTCCGCGGACGCGGGCGCCGACGGGTTGCTGGCCACCGCGCCGGAGATCTGGACGCCGCGGAGCATCGAGTCGCCGCCGATCGAGAGGACGTTGCCGCCCTTCGTCACGTACGCGCGCAGCTCGGCGCCGAACGACGGGGGCAGCCAGCGTTCGGCGCCGGCGAACACGACCGCGGCGTGCCCGCCCAGGGTCGGTCCGACGCCGTCGATCAGCCCGAGGTCGGTGGTCAGGTCGTAGCTGAGGTGAGCGTGATCGAGGTAGGCGAGCAGCGCCGCCTCGTCGTCGATGCCCGCGGGGAGCCCGTCGGCGAGCGGTCGGCTGAGGTTGACCGGTCCGCCGGTCTCGAGCGTGTTCGGCATGCCGTCGCCGTTGTCGTCGACCGGGTTCTCCCCCTGCCAGGTGAGCGCCGGCAGGACGACGAGGATCCGCGGGCTCGCGGGCGGGGCCGCGCTGGCGACGATCGGCACCGCGGTCTGGTCGCCGCCGGCGTGCAGCCCGAGGATGTAGAGCCCGGCCTGAGAGCCGGGGATGCGGACGCCGAGGCTGTAACCGTGGCCGGTGCCGCGGATGAACGGCCGCCGCGTGCCGGCACGATGCAGCGTCCACGTGTACGGCCGCTGGCGTGAGTCGACGTACACCGAGGCGATCGTGCCGGCGGTGACCGGGTGCAGCGGTGGCTGCGCCGCGAGGTGGCGGACGGTGACCCCGGCGTGCGGGGTCGTGCCCCGGGCCGGTGGGAGCTCGGTGGGGAAGTGCCCGGTGTTGCAGGCCGCATCGGTGACGTCGAGGCCGATGAGGTAGGTGCCGGCGGGGACGGGACGACCGCCGATCGTGCCGTCCCAGGTCGCCGTCTGCCCGTTCCACGGCGTGAGGAAGCTCTTGACCAGCCGGGGCGCGCCGGGCAGGTCGGTGCGATAGATGCGGATCGTCCCGCCGCGCTGCTCGTTGCCGGCGTAATGGATCGTCACCGGTGTCGTCTCCTGCGGGATGAGCGAGGGCGAGACGTCGGTGACCACCGGCCGCGGCGACGTGTTGATCACCGTCACCGGCGTCTTGGTGAGCTCGATCGTCCGGCCCTGCCCGAGCAGCGCGATCCGGAAGTAGTACGTGCCGCTCGGTGCGACCCAGCCGTTGTCCTCGCGGCCGTTCCACGGGAACTGTCCGTCCGGCGTGCGCACCCCGCGGCGCATGTGGCGCGAGGAGGCGAGCGTGCGGACGATCGTGCCGTCGGAGGAGACGACGTAGACCGACACGTCGTCGGTGCGATGCAGCAGGTAGAACGAGAAGCGGGTGGTCTGGTGGAAGCCGGCGCAGGCCGTGTTGCGCGGGGAGATCGCCGCCGGGTAGGGGTGGGGGTCCCCGGCGATGAGCGGCGTCGAGACCTTGAGGTGCTGAGTCACGAAGAAGGCGCCCACGGTCGCGACGACCAGCGCCGCAAATGCCACCGCGGGCAGCCGTCTCACAGCCTGACCACCGCCACGTTCGGCACCTCGAAGGTGTGGAAGGCGGCGAGGCCGCGCGGGTCGTCGCGGCACAGCATCACGCGGATCGAGCCGCCGTGGCAGACGACGAGCGCCGGCAGCTCGGCGGTGGCGTGGATGTCCCGCAACGCGGCGAGGACCCGGTCCTGCTGGTCCTGCAGCGACTCACCACCGGGGAAACGGAAGGCCGCGCCGGCCTGCCGCCAGGCGGCGTACCCGTCGGGATCCTCGCGTTCGATGTCGATGAAGCGGTGGCCCTCCCATGCGCCGCGATTGGCCTCGCGCAGCCGCGAATCCGGGCGCGGCTCCAGTCCGATTCGCGCCCCGACGATCCCCGCCGTCTCCCGCGCCCGGGAGAGGTCTGAGCACCAGAGCGAGCCAATCGTCTCGGCGGCCATGCGCTCGGCCAGCTCTTGGGCCTGGGCTCGACCGGTGTCGTTGAGCGGGGTGTCGGTGAAGCCCTGCACCCGGATCGGCTCGCGGTTGTCGTTCGTCTCGCCGTGGCGCGCGAGCAGAATGCCTATCAGCTCGCCGGGCCCGTTCCCTGCCCCCGGCGGCGCGTCATTCATCCGCGGCTACGACCGCGCCCGCCGCCGCCGTGTCGGAGCGCAGCCCGAGGCGGATCGTCTCCAGCGAGAGGACGTCCTCGGGAGGAATGTTTCCGAGGTTGACGTTGACCCCGAAGCGGCGCACGAACCACACCTGCTGCTCCTTGCGCGGCGCCTCGAACAGGATCAGCTCCGGGTCGACGGCGTGGGCGATCTCGTCGATCAGCCCCATGCGGACCTCGCCGTCATGGCGGTAGATGCCGACGTTGCCGCTCTCGCGCGCCTCGGCGATCACCTTCCAGGCGCCGGCGGCGAGCTCCTTCTCAATGAGCTCGACCCAGCGGTACGGGGCCATGATCCGGGTGTTGTCCTTGGACCCGACCTCGGACAGGACGGTGAACTCCTCGGCGAGTCGGGTGATCAGCTCGAGCTTCTCCTCGTGGGCCATGGTGATCGTCCCGTCGGAGATCTCGACGTACTCGATGCCGAGCTCACGCAGTGACTCGACGAAGCGCTCGAGACGGTTCTGCTCGATGGTCAGCTCGGTGAGCGTGCCCCCGAACATCACAGGGATTCCCGCCTCGCGGTAGCGCGCGAGCTTCGGCTGGAGGTTTCCGGTCACCACGCCGGTGCCCCAGCCGAGCTTGACGAGGTCGACGAAATCGCCGGCCACTTCGATCAGGCCGTCGGCCTGCGCGACCGAGAGGCCGCGGTCAAGCACGTGGGTGATGCCTCGCTGGCGAGGCTTTTCACTTCGATCCGGAAGGTCGAGCAGGTCCATCATGGGTCGCGCTGGAGGCTAGGGGGTGTTCTGGAGATCCGAGCCGACCGTCACGAACACGGTCGACGTGCACGGGGTCGGCGGCGGACAGGCTACCGCCAACGTGCTCTGGTCGACCGGCTGCACGACGGCGGGGCCGAGCTTGAGCGACTTGGCCACGGCGAGCGCCTGAGTGCGGTGGCCCGGCTGATAGCCGACGATCGTCGCCGTCCGCGTCTGGTCGGCGGCGGTGGCGACCGCGCCCTGCTTGAAGCCGACGCCGGTGAGCTCGACCGACACGCGGTGAGCCAGGCCGGCCGTCGCGGTGCCGTTGAGCACCGACACGGTGACCGTCGCCGGGTTGATCGTGGCCACCTTGACCGTCGTCTTGTTGTGCTTGGGCGCGTTGCTGGACGCGCTCGAGGTCGAGCCGGACGACTTCGTGCTCCCGCTCGAGGACGTGAGCAGCAGCAGGGCGACGACGACCGCGGCGAGCGCGAGCAGCACAACGACAACGGCGAGCACCTTGCGCAGCGTCGAGGGGCCACGCGGCGGCTCGTTGCGCGGCGGCAGCAGCGGCCGCTGCGCCGCGCCGTTGCCGCTCGGGCCCGAGGCCCGGCGCGGCGGCGCCTGTACCGGTCCGGCGCCCACTGGGACCGGCCGTTCGGCGTCATTCGAGCGGCCGTTCGCGCCCGCGGCCATGGCTCCACCGGCGGCCGTCGCGGCGGCGACGGTTGCCGGCCGCGGGACGACGGCGGTGGCCGAGTCGGTGCCGGGCTCGAGCTCCCCATGCTCCGGGCCGACGACGGGGATGAGCCGGGTGGCCGCGCTCAGCGCCGGCGCCCCGACGCCGGCGGGTGCACCGGCGAGGGCCGGGGCCGGGGAGGCGGTGCGGCGTGTGGCGACGGCGGCGGCGGTCGCCGCTGCCGCGGTCGCGGCAAGCGGGGCCGCGGCGGGCACCCCCCGCGAGGCGGTGATCGCCGCGGGGGCCGGAGCCACCGTGGGCTGGCGGGCGGGCTCGCCTGCCCCCCGGCGGCTCAGCTGGGCGATGCGGGCTTCGAGCTGCTGGATTCGCTGGGCGGCCTCATACGCGTGCTCGCGCAGGGTGGCCGTCTCCCGCGCCTGGGCGAAATAGAGCAGGATGAGGATGGCCAGGCCGACGATCGCGGCAAAGCCTGCGTATGCGCCCACTGAGTTGACAAAGTTGTGGACGGAGAAGGCGAAGGGGATGGGGCCCATAAATCCGTGCGCAGTCTACGTGGCGATGCGGGCGCTTTGATCTTCGGCCCCCATCGCGCGGTCGTTGGCAAGCCTGCTGACATGTTCGGCCAGGACCGCCGCATCCCCTTCGAGCACCTGCAGGTTGATTCGGCTGAAGGTCTCCTCGACCCAGGCGGGGTCGAGCGGGTCGTGCGCGGCCTTGATGATCTTCTGGGCCGGGGTCGGCCGCGCCCGCTCGTGGGGGTTGAAGAGGTCCTCGTGGAACTTCTCCCCGGGACGCGCGCCAACGATCTCGATCGCGATGTCGCGCTCGGGCTCGAGGCCGGAGAGGCGGATCATCGTCTCGGCGAGCTCGATGATCTTGACCGGCTCGCCCATCTCGAGCACGAACACTCCGCCGCTGCCCTCGCTCAGGGAGCCCGCCCGGATGATGAGCTGGACGGCCTCGGGAATCGTCATGAAGTAGCGGCTCATGCGAGGGTCGGTGACGGTCACCGGGCCGCCGCCGGCGATCTGGCGGCGGAAGATCGGGACCACCGAGCCCGAGGACGCGAGCACGTTCCCGAACCGCACGGTGGAGAACATCGTCCGCGGGTACCTCGCCGCCGCGGCCTCGACCGCCCACTCGGCCAGCGCCTTCGAGGCGCCCATCACCGTCGCCGGCTTGACGGCCTTGTCGGTGGAGACGAGGACGAACGTCTCGACCCCGAGCTCGCCGGCGATTCGGGCCATCAGCCGGGTGGCGAGCGCGTTGTTGCGAACCGCCTCGACGGGATTGAGCTCCATCATCGTCACGTGCTTGTAGGCGGCGGCGTGGAAGACAACCGTCGGGTGATGCTCGCCGAGCACCTCCCGCATCCGCTCCTCCTCCTTGCAGTCGGCGAGCACCGGGACCGCCGTGCGCACGTGGCGCTCCTCCTCGAGCTCGCGCAGGATCTCGAACAGGTTGTCCTCGGCGTGGTCGACGAGCACGAGCTTCCGTGGGCCGACGCGGGCGATCTGACGGCAGAGCTCGCCGCCGATCGAGCCACCGGCGCCGGTGACGAGCACGACTTGGCCGGCGAGGTAGGAGCCGACGCGCTCGAGCTCCATCCGCACGGGCTCACGGCCGAGGATGTCCTCGACCCGGACCTCGCGCAGCTGCCGGGTGACCCGCAGCTGTCCGGATCCGTCCTTGAGCAGCTCGAACACCGTCGGCGTCGTACGCACCGGGATACCGCGCTCGCGGCAGGCGGTGACGACGCGCGCCCGGACCGTACCCGGAGCCGAGGGAATGGCGATCACGACCTGTTCGGGCTCAACCTCGTCGAGCACCCGGGTGAGATCCTCGGCCGAGGTCGTGCCGAGCACGCGCAGGCCAAACTCGTCCTTGATCCCCTGCTTGCGGGGATCATCATCGACGTAGCCGACCGGACGCAGGCGCAGCTGCGGGTTGCGGACGAGCTCGCGGACGACGAGGCGGCCGCCCTCGCCGCCGCCGACGATCAGCACGTCCCGGGCGCCCTTGGCCACCCGGAAGCTCCGGACCCGGCCTTCGACGACGAGATGGACGATGAACCTCACGCCGACGAGCAGCGCGAGCATCAGCAGTAGCGTGAGCGCGATGACGCCGGCCGGCAGCGTGACCGTCGTCGATTCGAGCCGGAAGGTGTTGTGTTTGACGACGAACTGCGGCGGTGTCTGCACCGGGTGCAGGAACGTGATCGCACCGACGACAACGAACGTGGCAACGACGACGCCCTTGGCGATCGCCTCGTATTCCCGCTGCCCGACGTAGGTCCACAGCCGCTGGTAGAGCCCAAACGCCGCGAGCACCACGAGCACGACCGGCACGACCCACCAGATGGTGGCGTCGAGCAGATGGCTGTACCGCGTGGGTACCGCGTCATCGAACCTCAGCCGGAAGGCGAGGAAGTATGCGAGCGCGACCAGCACGCCGTCCACCAGCAGCTGGGGCACCGAATGGCGGTGAACGGGGAAGGCCGCGGATCTGAGCCGCCGGCGCATAGACGCCTGGATTCTAGTCGGGGCGGCCTTTACCGCGGCTAAGGGAGCGTTAGATGGCCTGGATTGGCAAGATCGCGTTCACTTGCGCGCTTTGCGTTCTTCCGGGGCGGTTTGGCGTGGTGAACGGCCTGGGAACGGCGCTGGGGAAGGGGTGCGAAGTCGGAAAGCGGTCGTGGGCGACCGCTCGGGCCAAGATTTGCTGCTCCAATCGGCATTCGATGCTGGAACCGTCGTCTGGCGGCAGTTCGGGCATCTTTCGCCCCGACGACGGTCAATTCTTGGCTCGTATGTCCGTCCTCGCCGCGTCGAGGAGCGAACTCGGAGCCGACTACCTCTCAAGCGACCATTCGAGCAACTTGTCGCGTCGGGGGAGAGAACGAACCGCCCGGGTGACCCGCCGCAGCCACACCCTTCCCCAGCCCATCCCACGCCGCCCGCCCGCGATCCCGGCCGAACGGACCGCAGACGGGCCCCCTACCGCAGAGCCGACAACAACAAATCCGTGAACACCCGCGGATCCCGCCGCACGCGTTCGCCCCCGCCACCGCCCGCCACGCCCCCATCCACCCGCTTCTCAAGCACGACCTCGTCCGCTGACCGCAGCAACCGCAGCCGCCCCTCGACGATCAACGCCTCGTCGACCGCCCCGAGCCGGCCCTCGAACACGGTGAACACCGGCGTCCCGAGCGCCACCGCCTCCCGGTTCATCGTTCCCCCCGCCGAGACGACGAGGTCGGCGTAGGCGATCAGCGACTGGGCGTCGATCGCCTCCCGCGGAACGATGAACCCACCCGAGCGCTCGAGCTCGGCGTGCTGCTCGGAGGTGCGCGGCATGACCACCGTCTGCTGCCCGCGGAGGCGGTCGAGCACGCCGGCAAAGAGATCGTTCTCGAAGCGGTGGTACAGCGACACCGCAGGGGGCGTGCGGACGACGGCGATCGGCCGCGCCGGATCGAGGCCGAGCCCGCCGAGCACGGCCGGGTCGGGCTCGAAGTCGGCGAGGTAGTACTCCTCCTTGAGGCCCTCATAGGCGCGGATCTTGCCCCGCGCGCCGTAGCGATAGAGGCGCTCGGGCGGGATCGCGGCCGGCACGACGACGGCCTGCGCGAGCCGGCAGTTGACGTTGTGCTGGACGGTCGCCCACTCGTAATCAAACGTCGTCGCGCACGGGATCCGCAACACCGCGGCGGCGACGCTGATGTCGTTGGATCCATGGCCGAGGGCGAGGTCGAAGTGGCGGCGCGCCGCCCAGCGGGTGAGCGTCGCCGAGCGGGCGGCGAGCCCCCAGGCCTTGGCGGCGAGGCCGCCCCCGCGGTGATGACCGATCGCGGTATGGGCGATCCCGAAGCGCTCGCACAGCCCGAGCGTCTGGGCGAAGTCCCGCGCGGTGACCTGGACCTCGTGGCCGCGGGCCTGGAGGTCCTCGATCACCGGACGCATGACGAGGACGTGCGGCGAGTTGGTGAGGTCGATCCAGACCTTCACGGCGAGCCGGCGGGCATGCTCGCCACGGCGGCGGACACGGCCGCCACGACCTCCTGCGCCTGCTCGGCGGTGAGTGCCGGGCTGATCGGCAGCGCGAGGTTGCTGCGGGCGACCTCCTCGGTCGCGGGCAGTTCGAGGCCGACGCCGGCGTAGGGCGCCATTGCCGGCTGGCGGTGCAGCGGCGTGCGGTAGTACGGACGCGCGGTGACCCCCGCCTCGCCGAGCCGGGCCAGCAGGCCGTCGGCGTCGGGATGGGTGACGACGTACAGGTGCCAGGCGGGCTCGGCGCCCGCGGGCACGACCGGCAGACCGACGTGCTCGGCGAGGCCGGCGTCCGCGTAGGCGGCAGCGGCGGCCCGGCGGCCCGCCGTCCAGGCGTCGAGATGGGGCAGCAGTACCCGGAGGATCGCCGCCTGCACCTCGTCCAGGCGCGAGTTGTAGCCGACGTACTGGAAGCTCTGCTTGTCCCGCGAGCCGTGGAAGCGCAGCGCCCGGGCGAGTTCCGCGACCGCGTCGTCATCGGTGGCGATCGCGCCGCCGTCGCCGAAGCAGCCGAGGTTCTTGGAGGGGTAGAAGGAGAACGTCGCGGCATCGCCGAGCGCGCCCGCGCGCACACCGTCGAGCGTCGCGCCGGCCGCCTGGGCGGCGTCCTCGAGCACCGGCAGGCCGAGCTCGCGGAGCTCGGGGATCGGTGCCGGGCAACCGAACAGGTCGACGGCGAGCACCGCCTTCGTGCGCGGGGTCACGGCGGCGCGCACGGTCGCGAGGCTGACGTTGCGGGTTCCGGGATCGATGTCGCAGAACACCGGGCGGGCGCCGGCGGAGGCCA
This sequence comes from uncultured Solirubrobacterales bacterium, assembly GCA_963752905.1. Lineage (GTDB taxonomy): Bacteria > Actinomycetota > Thermoleophilia > Solirubrobacterales > Solirubrobacteraceae > Palsa-465. The sequence goes on along the minus strand of CAVWAC010000001.1, from coordinate 119,172 downwards.
CCGCCTCGGCCGAGGCGTAGAAGGTCAGCGACGGCACGATGACCTCGTCCCCGGGCTCGATTCCCATTGCGCGCAGGGCGATGGTGATCGCGTCGGTGCCGTTGGCCACCCCGACGACATGGCGGACGCCGAGATAGTCGGCGAATTCACGCTCGAAGACCTGGACCTCGGGGCCGAGGATGTAGCGGCCGGCGCGGAGAACCTCGACCACCCGCCGCTCGATGTCATCCATCAGCGGGGCCAGCGGTGTGCCCGTGTCGAATAAAGGAATGCTCATGTCGGCGGATAACCCTACCGGCGGCCGACCGCTACGCTTGCCCCCTTGCTGGAAGCTGCCTCCGTTACGGATTCGCTGGTCACGCTGGCCACACATGTCATCCGTGACCTCGGTCTCGCCGGGGTCACGCTGCTGACCCTGAGCTCGGCGGTCATCGGCCTCCCCGGCACCGAGCCGACGATGCTGTTCGCCGGCTTCAACGTCTTCGAAGGCCATCAGACCCTGCTCGGGATCATCATCGCGGGGGTGATCGGCGACATGGCCGGAGCCTCGATCGCCTACGGGATCGGCCGCTTCGGCCGCACCGAGCTGATCGAACGCCATGGCAACAAGCTCCACATCAGCCAGCGAAGGCTCGAGCTCGCCCACCGATGGTTCGACCGCTACGGGTCGCCGGTGATCTTCATCTCGCGGTTGATCCCGATCGTCCGCGCGGTGTTCCCGTATGCCGCGGGGGTGGCCGAGATGCCGTTCGGGCGCTTCTTCGCCTTCGCCACCGCCGGCTCGGTGATCTGGATCTCCGGGCTCGGCATCCTCGGACGCGCAGTCGGCAGTGACTGGGAGCACTGGCGCCGCAATCTCGAGTACGTCGACTACATCGGCGCCGCGATCGTAATCGCGCTCATCGTCTACCTCATCGTGCGCCGCAATCGCAGCAGCAAGGAGCCCGGGCCGGCTGCGGATGTCGTCCGCAAGTAGCCGCTCGGACGCATCCCTTCCGCTCGGCCAGGCGGTCGCGCTCGGCGCCTTGCATGGTCCGGCCGAGCTACTCCCCATCTCCTCCTCGGGCCACATCGAGCTCGTCCCCTGGCTACTCGGCTGGAGCTACGTCGATCGCGACGACGAGCTGCGCAAGTCCTTCGAGGTCGCGCTCCATGCCGGCACGGCAGCGGCGCTGCTGATCACCCTGCGCCGCGAGGTCGACCAGGCGGTGCGCGGGGTCAACTGGCGGACGGTCATGCTCATCGCGTTGTCGTTCGCGCCGCCGGCGCTCGTCGGGTACACGCTCGAGCGGCCGATCGAGGCGCGGCTCGGCACGCCGCCGACGATCATCGCCGGGCTGCTCATCGGCTCCGTGGCGATGGCCATCGCCGATCGCGCTCCGCAGACCCGCACACACGAGGACGCGGGCGCCGCCGACGCGCTCTGGCTCGGGGTCGCACAGGCCTGCGCGCTCGTGCCCGGGGTGTCCCGCAACGGGGCGACGCTCGCCGCCGCGCGGCTGCGTCACTTCACCCGGGAGGACTCCAACCGCCTCTCCCGCCATGTCGCGCTGCCGGTGATCGCCGGCGCGACGCTGCTCAAGACGATCCGCCTCCGCCACCGGGGGCTGCCGCCGGGGACGCGCACCGCCCTGTGGGCGGGCGCGAGCGCCTCGTTCGCCTCGACGCTCGGGTCGACGTGGCTCATCCGCCAGGTCGAGCGCGACCGCTCGCTGCTGCCCTACGCCGTGTATCGCGTCGCCCTCGCCGGAGTGGCCGCCCGGAAGCTGGTGCGGGCGGACCGGCGCACGCGACGAGGGTCCGGGCGATGCAGGAGAATGGGCCGGTGAGCGGAGCCTACGCGTCAGCCGGCGTCGACACCACCGAGGCCGACCGCGGCGTCGAGGCGCTCGTCGGCATCCTCCGCGCGATCGACCCCGGGCGCTCGCCGCTCGCGATCCCGCTGCCCGGCCACTACGCGAGCGTGCTGCGGATCACCCCGGAGCTCGGGATCGCCCTCGCCACCGACAGCGTCGGCTCGAAGGTGATGGTCGCCGAGGCGCTCGGCCGGTTCGACACGATCGGGATCGACTGCGTGGCGATGAACGTCAACGACCTCATCTGCGTCGGCGCGGAGCCGCTCGCGCTGCTCGACTACATCGCCGTCGAGCGCGCCGAGCCCGGGCAGCTCCGCGAGCTGGCCGTCGGCCTCCGGGCAGGGGCCGAACTCGCCGGCGTCGAGATCCCCGGCGGCGAGGTGTGCCAACTGCCCGAGGTCATCCGCGGCCATCCCTCGCCGCTCGGCTTCGACCTCGTCGGCTCGGCGTTCGGCACGGTCGCGCTCGACCAGATCCTCGATGGCCGCGCCTGCCGCCCAGGGGACGCGCTCATCGGCCTGCCCGCCTCCGGCGTACATTCCAATGGGCTGACGCTCGCCCGCCGGGCGCTGCTCGAGCAGGGCGGACTGGGGCTCCAGGATGCGCCGGAGGAGCTCGGCGGAGTCACCGTCGGGGACGCCCTGATCGAGCCGACGGTCATCTACGTGCGCGCGGTGCTCGACCTCCTGCGCAGCGGCCTCGCCGTCCACGGCCTCGCGCACATCACCGGGGGCGGACTGCTCAACCTGCTGCGCATCGGCGAGGGGATCGGCTACGAGATCGACGCACCGCTGCCCGTCTCACCCGTGTTCGGGCTCATCGCCCGGCTCGGCGCGGTGAGCGCGGCCGAGATGTGGGAGGTGTTCAACATGGGCTGCGGGTTCTGCGCGATGGTCGCCGCCGAGCACGCCGAGGAGGCGGTGGCGATCCTCGCCGAGCGCCACCCCGGCACCGCGGTGTCGGCCAGCTCTCCGATCAGGCCGGGCGGGTGAGCCTGCCCACTCTCGGCCTCGCCGGGGACTCAGGCGGACTGCGGCCGACGGCCTGACCGGGCCCGCTCTCCTGCCAGCACCGAGGCGGCGAGCACGAGGATCGAGATGTCGGCCGCGACGCGGAAGCGGCCGATGCCCCAGCCGAGCAGGCTGACGATGACGACCATCCACACCGGCGCGAGCAGCAGCCAGCGCCAGTGCCGCAGCCGCACGAGCCCGACGATGGCCAGCACCAGCAGCGGGTAGTAGAAGACGAGCCCGACGATGTCGACCCACTGCCGTCGCGGCTCGAGGTTGCCCTGGCGCATCGGCTGATAGAGGTCGAAGGTCCGCAGCACCCGGACGGCGGCGACGAGCGGAAGCCGGCCGACGTGGTCGCCGGCGTAGGTGAACGCGGCGGCGGTCGAGGCATCGCCGCTGTGCAGCTGGGCCGGCGTCCGGGCCCGCTCGAGGCACCGCAGGCTCCACCAGCCGATGTCGTGGCCGTAGTAGGTGTCCGGGCAGTTGGCGCCCGCGATCAGGGTGTTCGCGTCGGCGGCGAGCATCACGCGGTGAAAGACGATCACGTTGCGGACGACCCACGGCGCGAGCACGAGCGCGAACGCCACGGTGAGCGTCACCACCCGCCCCGCGCGTCCGGCGCGGGCACCCCACACCGCCGGCCAGCCGAGCAGCGGGACGAGCAACAGCCCCTCGCCGCGCGTCAGGGTCGCGAGCGCGATCACGACGCCGAGCCCGAGCGCCCAGCCCAGGCGCCGGCTCGCCCGCGCCCGCATGGCGACGAGCAGCGCGGCCGCGACGAGGGCGACGAACAGCGGCTCGCTCATGACGAGCCCGTCGGCGGTGACGAACGGCGGGTAGACGGCCGCGAGCACCGCGGCGAGCAGCCCCGCTCGCGGACCCGCGACGCGGGTGCCGACCATGCCGATGAGCACGACGGCGGCGGAGCCGATGACGCAGCCGGCGATCCGGTGGGCGAGCAGGCTCTCGCCGCCGAGCCGCGAGACGACCGCGAGCACGAGCGGGAACAGAGGCGGATGCTCGGCCGTCCGGTAGGAGTGCCCGAGGATCGTGCGCGAGAGGAAATGCCCGTGGGCGGCGAGGTTGGCGGCGCTGTTGTAGAAGCCCGCGTCACCGCCGACGCCGACCGGCGCCCGCGCGATGGCGAGGACGTAGATGAGGCGGACGGCGAGGGCGAACAGGCCGCACAGGGCCAGCCGCCTCAGGCCACGGTCCACAGCTCCCCGCCACCCACCGGCTCGCTCCGGATCCGCCATTCGGTGGCCAGGCGCCAGAGCTCGGCCGGTGCCCGCGGCCCCGGCAGCTCGCAGACCGCCGCCACCTCAGCCGTGGCCATCGTCCCGAATCGCCGCAGCGCCTCCACCGGCGCCGGCGGCGGTCCCGGGGCCGGCTCGGCCCCCGCAGCGAGGGCCGCTGCCTCGAGCGCCTCGTAGTCCGCCCAGCCGTAGACGCCGTCGCTCGTGCCGTCGGCCCCCCGGAACTCGAGCGAGGGCACCGTCACCCGGTCGGTTCCGGGCTCATGATGCTCGGGGGCGGCCGCTCGGGCGCGGTCGAGATCGGCCCCGAACGTCTCGAGAATGGCGTGCGAGGAGAGGTCGATGCGGAAGCGCTCGATGTCGAGCCCGGCCACCGCCCGGGCCTCGTCGACAAGCGACTCGGCGGTGTCGAGCTTGCGACGCCGGGCGAGCAGCCCCTCGCGCAGACGGCGGAGATACGGCCCGGGGTCGCCCTGCTCGGCGGCGGCCTTGACGGCGATGCACGCGGGATGGGAGCTACGAGGTGGACCCTCGAACCAGAGCCGGACGTCGACCGGCATGCCGCTCGCCGCTGAGGCCTCGAGCGCACCTCGAGCGGGGCCGATCGGATCGCCGAACTCGCGGGCGATACCGCACATGACGTAGCTGACGCGTAGGCTCTCGGAGAAGACGCGAAGGAGCTTGCGTAAAGATGGTTCGAGGGCCCAGGACCAAGGGCACGTGGGATCGGTGTAGTAAGAGAGGGCAATGACGGGCACGTGCCTCAAAATAGAGCGGATCCGATGAGCACGATCCTCGGAACGACGCTCAGTGGCCGCTATCGACTGGAGGCCCGGATCGGCGCGGGCGGGATGTCGACCGTCTACCGGGCCCTCGACGAGACGCTCCAGCGCCAGGTCGCGATCAAGCTGATGAACCGCGAGATCGCCTCCGACTCCGACCAGCTCGAGCGCTTCCGGCGCGAGGCGCGGGCCGTCGCCCAGCTCTCGCATCCCCACATCGTCGGGGTGATCGACACGGGCGAGGACGAGGGCCGGCCGTACATCGTCTTCGAGTACGTCGAGGGCGAGACGCTCAAGGACCGCATCCGCCGGCTCGGGCGACTGCCGATCAACGAAGCCGTCGCCTACGCGATCGAGATCGCGCGCGCGCTCGGCGCCGCCCACGCCCGCCACATCGTCCATCGCGACGTCAAGCCCCAGAACGTGCTCATCGACGAGGAGGGCTCGGCCAAGGTCACCGATTTCGGGATCGCCCGCACGCTCGACGAGGAGGGCCTCACCGCCGACGGGCGGGTGCTCGGCACGACCGACTACGTCTCGCCCGAGCAGGCGCTCGGCCAGCCGGTCACCGGCCAATCCGATCTGTACTCGCTCGGCGTCGTGCTCTACGAGATGCTCACCGGCGAGGTCCCGTTCACCGGCGACAACCAGGTCGCCGTGGCGATGAAGCATGTCCGCGAGGAGCTGCCCGACGTCCAGTCCAAGCGTCCCGAGGTTTCGGCCGCGCTCGCCGCAGTCGTCGATACCGCGACCGCCAAGCGCCAGGACGAGCGCTACGCCAACGACGCCGAGCTGATCGCCGATCTCGAGGACGTCCTCGCGATCGAGACCTCACGGGCGGGAAGCGCGACCGGCGAGGTGACGACGGTGCTGCGCACGCTGCCCTCTCAGACCCAGCGGCGCGTTCCCTTCCGCCTGCGGCACCGCGTGATCGCCATCCTCGCGGTGCTCGTCGTCCTCGCCGGGGTCGCCGGCATCGTCGTCTGGCTCGGCACCCGCACGCACACCGGAACGGGCGAGCCGGCACAGCCGCCACCGACCCGAGCGCTCCAGGCCGTCATCCTCTGCCAGTCCTGCGCCCACGGCTTCAACCCGCTCGGCAACCCGACCGACGAGCATCCCGACGCCGACTTCGCCATCGACAACCAGGCGAACACGTTCTGGAACACCCAGACCTACTACAGCGGCACCCTCAACAAGGCCGGGGTGGGGATCTATCTCGACGCGCGTCCGCAGACGACGGCCCGGGTGATCCGCATCACGACGGCCACCCCCGGATTCAGCGCGACGATCTATGCCCGGACGTCGACCCCGCCGATCAAGTGGCCCGACTCGGGCTGGACGGCGATCTCCAAGCCGACGACGATCGCCGCCACGCAGAACATCCCGCTGACGAGCGGCTCGACGCCGTACCGCTACTACCTCGTGTGGATCACCAGCCTCGGCAGCCACAACGAGCTGGCGATCAACGAGATCACCATCTACCGCTAGAGCGGGCGGGCGCCTCAGTGGCTGAGCCGCTGCTCGGCCGCGTGGCGCTCGAGGGCGAGCGTGAGCAGGCGGTCGAGCAGCTCGGGATACGGCACCCCGCTGGCCGCGAACAGGCTCCCGAACACGCTCGTCTGGGTGAACCCGGGAATCGTGTTGAGCTCGTTGACGAGCACGCGCTCGCCCTCGACGAAGAAGTCGACCCGGGCCATCCCGCTGCAGCCGGCCTGCAGGAAGGTGTCGACGGCGAGCCCCCGCACCCGCTCGCGGACGTGGCCGGGAATCCGGGCGGGCACGATCAGCTGCATGCCACCGGGCGTGTACTTGGCCTCATAGTCGTACCAGCCGCCCTCGCCGGCCGCAAGCGTGATCTCGCCCGGCTCGGAGGCGACCGGATCGCCGTTGCCGAGGACCGAGCACTCGACCTCGATGCCGGTCGAGGTCGCCTCGGCGATGACGAGCGCGTCGTGGGCGAACGCGGACCGCAGCGCGCCGTCGAGCTCCTCGGGGGCAGCGACCCGGGCGATGCCGACCGACGACCCGAGCGCGGCCGGCTTGACGAACACCGGCCAGCCCGAGCTCGGCCACGCGGGCGGCCTCGCGGGCGGGATCGGCCGCGTAGGCGGCGGCGCGGAGCGCCCGGTAATCGACCTGGGGAAAGCCGGCCTGCGCCATCAGCTCCTTGAAGACGACCTTGTCCATGCACACCGCCGAGGCGAGCACCCCGGCGCCGACGTAGGGCGTGCCGAGGCACTCGAGCAGTCCCTGCACGGTGCCGTCCTCCCCGAAGGGACCGTGCAGGACCGGGAAGACGACGTCAACCCCTTCGATGCCCCGGCCCGGGGTGAGCGTCACGAGCGTGCCGTCCTCGCGCCACACGCCGTCGCGGCCGATCTCGATGCGGCGCACGGCATGCCCGGCGGTCTCGAGCCCGGCCGCGACCGAGGCCGAGGAGGCGAGCGAGACGTCGTGCTCGGAGGATCGGCCGCCGCCAAGGACGGCCACGCGCAGGGTGCTCATCCGCTCGAGGACGTCGTCGTGGTGGTCGAGGTCGTCGGCGACGTGGTCGTGGTTGAGATGGTCGGCGCCTTGTACTGCCCGACGACGATCGTCACGCCGGTGCCCTTCGTCTGGGACGTGTTCGGACCCGGGCTCTGCGAGAGGACGATCCCGTCCTCGTTCTGCTTGTTCGTCGTCTGCGTCTTCTTGGTCACGCTGAAGCCGGCGGCGATGAGCGCGTTCGTCGCGCCGCTCGTCGTGTCGCCGCGGACGTCGGGGACCTTGGCCGTCGTCGGCGCGGTGGCCACGACGATGTTGACGTTCGAGCCCTTCGCGGCCGTCGTCCCGCCGGCCGGGGTCTGACTGATGACATTCCCCGGGGTGACCGTGCTCGACTGCTGCGTCGAGGAGCTGACGCTGAAGCCCGCGCCGCGCAGCGTCGCCGTGGCTGCCGCCTGCGATTGCCCGGTGACGTCGGGGATCGGGATCTGTGCCTTACCCGAGGAGATGAACAGGGTGACCGCGGATCCGACCGGCACGGCGATCCCGGCCGCGGGGTCGGTGCGCGTCGCCTGGCCGGAGGCGACGTTGTCCGAGTTCTCGCTCTCGATCCGCCCGACCTTGAGCTTTACCTGTTGGATCGCCTTGACCGCCTCCTGCTGGGACAGGCCGGTCACCGAGGGGACGCCGACCTGACCCGGGCCCTGGGACACGGTGAGCGTCACCGTCGACCCGTCCGACGCCTTCGTGCCCCCGAGCGGGCTCTGGCCGATCACCGTGTTGTTGGGGTGGGAGTCGGAGCGGTAGACGAGGTTGGGCGTGAAGCCCGCGTTCTGCAGCTGCGCCTGGGCGATGCTCACCTGCTCGTTCACGACGGTCGGCACGACGACCTTCTGGGTGCGCGTGAGCAGGAAGGCCGCGACGCCGCCGCCGATCAGCAGCAGCACGAGCAGGGCGATCAGCCACGGCACCCAGCCGCCTCCGCGGTCCTCGGGCGGCAGCTCGTCGGGCACCGCGGCCGGGTAGACGGCCGGCGCGGCGTCGACTGGCACGAACGGCTCGGGAGCGGCGGCACCGGCGACGGCGAGCGCGGCCATGCTCGCCGTCCGCTGGCCGGTCTGCCCGGAGACCAGCGAGGCCCGCACCGACTCGAGCGCGGTGATCATCTGGTCGGCGTCAGCGGGACGGTCGGCGGGGTTCTTGTTGAGCGCCCACAGCACCACCTGCTCGAGCTCCGGCGGGATGTAGGGATTGACGCGCGTCGGCGCGGTCGGCGCCTCGGAGACGTGCTTGATGGCGATCGTCACCGCCGCCTCGCCGTCGAACGGCACCCGCCCGGTGAGCATCTCGTAGAGCACGACGCCGATCGAGTAGACGTCGGAGCCAGGACTGACGGCGTGACCCTGGGCCTGCTCGGGGGAGAGGTACTGGGCGGTGCCCATGATCGAGCCGGTCTCGGTCATGTCCGAGGCCCCGGCCCGGGCGATACCGAAGTCGGTGACCTTGGCCTGGTCGGCGTCGTCGACGATCACGTTGTGCGGCTTGAGGTCGCGGTGGATGACCCCGCGCCGGTGTGCGAAGCGGGCAGCCTTGAGGATCTGGATCGTGATGTCGATCGCCCGTACCGGGTCGAGCGGCGCCTCATCGCGGATGAGCTGCTTGAGCGAGCGCCCCGGCAGGTACTCCATCGCGATGTAGTAGGTGCCGTCGTAGTCGCCGCGGTCGTAGACGCTGACCACATTGGGGTGCTGGAGCCCGGCCGCGGCCTGGGCCTCGCGGCGGAAGCGCTCGACGAAGTCGGGGTCCTCGGCGAAGCGACGGTGCAGGAGCTTGAGCGCGATCTTGCGCCCGAGCTGCTGGTCTTCGGCGAGATACACGTCGGCCATCCCGCCCGCGCCGAGTCGCGAGATGACCTTGTAGCGGCTGTCGACGAGTGCCCCGGTGTCAAGATCGGGCATCAGTGGCCCTCCGCCAGCAGGGTCTGGATGACGGCCTTGGCGATCGGCGCGGCGACCGTGCCGCCGAACCCGCCCTGGGTCCGCTCGACGGTGACCGCGATCGCCACCCGCGGATGATCGACCGGCGCGAAGGCGATGAACCAGGGTTGGGTGATGTTCGCCCCGGCCACGCCGACCGACGCCGTGCCGGTCTTGCCGGCGACGCTCACCCCGGTGAGCTGGACCGCCTGGCCCGTGCCCTCCTCGACCACCTTGGTCATCATCTGCGTGACCGCGGCGGCGGTCGAGGGCTTCATCACCTGGCTCATCACGGTCGGGTTGATCGTCTCCACCGTGCGGCCGTCCTGGTCGACGATCCGCGCGGTGAGCCGCGGGGCCATCAGCGTGCCGTGGTTCGCCACCGCGGCCGCGACCATCGCCATCTGCAGCGGCGTGACCTCGAGGCCGCCCTGGCCGATGCCGATGCGGCCGATGTCCTCATTGGGACTGCCGGGCGGATAGGGGCGGCCGGTGGGCGAGAACGGGCGGCTCGCGTTGAGCTCGTCGGGCGGGTAGTCGAGGGGCGGCTTGCGGTAGAAGCCGAAGCGCTTCATGTACTCGGTCATGGTCGCCCGCCCGAGGTGCTCGGCGACCTGCGCCCACACCGTGTTGACCGAGTAGGTGAGCGCCGTCGTGAGGTCGATGCTGCCGAAGCTCTGGTTGTAGTCGTTGCTGAGCGGGACGCCGGAAATCGTCACCGGCGAGTTGCCGTTGACCGTCGAGCTCGGCGTGTACTGGCCGCTGTCGATCGCTGCCGTCGCGGTCACGACCTTGAACGTCGATCCAGGCGGGTAGCCGGCCTGGGTCGAGCGGTTGTAGGTCGAGATGTTCGGGCCGGTCGCGTCGGGATGGTTGTCGTCGTAGCCGGGGATCGCGACCATCACCTTGACGGCGCCGGTGCGGGGATCGAGTGCGACGACCGATCCGGCCCGCCCCGCGAGCTGCTGGAGGGCGACCTGCTGGGCCTTGGGATCGAGCGTCGTGTAGACGTCGTCCCCGACCCGCTGCGGCGTGAGCTGGCCGAAGATCGAGCCCAGCCCGGTCTGGAGGCCGCGCAGCGCGTCGGCGCGGGAGCGCTCGAGGCCGGCGGCGCGGCCCTCGGCCGCGATCAGGTAGCCGACCGGTTGGGCGAACAGCGACCCGGTCGGGTAGCGGCGGGTCCACGTCCCTCCCGGTGCCGGGACAGAGCGGGCGAGCACGGTGCCGTCGTCGGCGATGATCCGGCCGCGCTTGATCCTGAGCTCGGCGAACAGGACCCGCTTGTTGAGCGGGTCGTTGTTGAGCGAGCTCGCCTCGAACACCGTCCAGCGCGACGTCCAGCCGATCAACAGCGCGAACAGCACGACCACGACGCCGAACAGGCGGACGATCGGACCGCTCATGGCGTCGGCCTCCGTGCGCGGTCGGAGACGAGCAGGAGCAGCGCGAGCAGCACGAAGTTGGCGATTATCGACGAGCCGCCGTAGGAGATGAACGGCAACGTGACGCCGGTGAGCGGGATCACCCGCGTCACCCCGCCGACGATCACGAACACCTGGAGGGCGAACATCGCGCTGAGTCCCACGGCGAGCAGGGTCGAGAACGAGTCGCGCGCCATCAGCGCCGTCTTGAAGCCACGGGCGACGAACAGCAGATAGGCGATCAGCACGGCACAGGCGCCGAACAGGCCGAGCTCGTCGGTGATGACGGCATAGATCATGTCGGTCTGCGGCGCGGGCAGCAGGTAGTGGGGCGTGGCGAAGCCCGGGATGGTCAGCGTCGCCTGGCCGAAGCCCTGGCCGAAGAACCCGCCGGCCGCCTGCGCAAAGAGCGAGTTGGCGAGCTGGTAGCTGCCGCCGACGCGGTTGTAGAGGATCGGGTTGAACGGATGCAGCCACGCCTCGACGCGATCGTGCACGTGGGGAACATGGGCGCCGACGTACCACGCCCCGATGGCGAACGCGAGCAGGCCGACGACGACGAACGACAACCGGCTCGTGGCCACGTAGAGCATCGCCAGCAGGCCGCCGTAGAACATCAGCGACGAGCCGATGTCGTGGAGGATGAACATGATCAGCATGGCCAGCCCCCAGATGACGACGACCGGGCCGAAGTGCTTGATCGGCGGGATCGTCACCCCGAGGATGCGGCGCGCGCCCATGACCATCACCTGCCGGGTGTCGCGCAGATAGCTGGCCAGGAAGATGACGAGCCCGATCTTGGCGAACTCGGCCGGCTGAAAGACGAACAGACCGGGGATGCGCACGCCGAGATAGGCGCCGTTGGCCTGGTAGCCGATCCCCGGCAGTCGCGGCAGGATCAGCAACCCGAGCGAGATGAACACGATCGTGTACCGGTAGCGCTCGAGCTTGCGGTAGTCGCGGAACGCGATGATCGTCGCGGCGAACAGCACGAGGCCGAGCACGAACCATTGGGCCTGCTGGCGCGCGAGGGTCGCGTCGATCCGGTAGACCATCACGATCCCGAAGCTCGCCAGCAGCGCGACGAGCGGGAACATATACGGGTCGGCGTTGGGGAGCGTCATGCGGATGAACACGTGGCCGACCACGCACAGTCCGAGGAAGATCGCGCCGTAGGTGAGCGACACGTTGGAGAGCGCGTTCGAGCGCTGGATGAACACGCCGGCGAATCCGGCCGTGACCAGCAGGGAGGCCGGGATCAGGCCGATCAGCTCGCGGTTGCGCGCGCTCATCGGGAGATCTGACCGAGTTCGAGGCTCCGGACCAGATTCGAAGCGTCGGTCTGGGAACGGAGGTTGTGGTTGAGCAGACTCGCCCGGCGGTCGGGCGGGATCAGCGAGGCCGGCACACCGGAGACGTAGTACGTCTCGTAGAGGTGGATCCCGGCCGGCAGGTCGTAGGGCAGCCCGCGGTAGATCGTGACGATGCCCTGAGCGTCGGTGCCGATGAAGTACAGCTGCCGCGTGGCGAGGTAACCGCCGGCGCCGATCAGGCCGAGCACGATGACCGCCGAGACGACGGCGGCCAGCGGCTTGCCCCAGCGCGGCGCGCGGCGGCGCGCGGGCGGCGCGGACCCGCCGCGGTCGCGCGACTCCGACGGCGGCCGTGGCCGCAGCGCACGCGTGGCCCGGCGCTCCGGCGCCGGGGCGGGCGTTACCGGCGGCGGCGCGGCGGCGGGCACGGCGTCCGTCTCGGGCGCCGGATGGTCCCTGACGGCCGCGGCGGGCACGCCGAGCATCGTCGCCTGGTCGAGCGCGCCGTCGCCGACGTCCTCGAGGCGGAAGAGGACGACGGTGATGTTGTCGCGTCCGCCTGCGGCGTTGGCCTCGTCGATCAGCCGGTCGGCCGCGACGCGGAGGTCCGCAGAGGTGCTCAGCACGTCGGCGATCCGCTCCTCGGCGATCATCGAGGTGAGGCCGTCGCTGCACAGCAGCAGCACGTCCCCGGCCCGGACCGGATACGTCCAGGTGTCGACGTCGACGGTCGGCTCGGGGCCGAGGGCGCGCGTGATGATCGAACGCTGAGGATGCTCCTCGGCCTGCTCCTCGGTGAGCTTGCCCTGGCGCACGAGCTCGCCGACGAGCGAGTGGTCGCTGGTCAGGCGCTGGAGGGCGTGGTCCCGGAAGAGGTAGGCCCGGCTGTCGCCGACGTGGGCGATCGCGAGCTGCTGCTCGTCGAGCAGCGCGGCGGTGAGAGTCGTGCCCATGCCGGCCTGCTCGTGCTCGGCCACCGAGCGTTCGTAGATGAGCCGGTTCGCGTCCTGCACGCGGCGCGCGAGGCGCTCCTCGGGGCTGCCGTCCTCGGGCAGGCCCTGCTCGAACACCTCGACGGCGATCTTCGAGGCGACCTCGCCCGCCTGGGCGCCGCCCATTCCGTCGGCGACGACGAACAGGGGCGCCCGCGCGAAGTAGTTGTCCTCGTTCCCCCGGCGCTGGCGGCCGGTATCGGTCCTCTCGGTGGTTTCAGCGGCACGGAGCATGGCTAGCGGCGACGGTCGCTCATTGCTGGTAGGAGAACTCGCAATCGCCGATCCGGATGCGATCGCCGGGATGCAGCGGCTGCGGGCCGGTCAGCGACTCGTCGTTCAGGTACGTGCCGTTGGTCGAGCCGAGGTCCTCGATGACCAACACATGTCCCTGCCGGGTGATGCGGGCGTGGCGCGAGGAGGCAAACGGGTCATCGAGCTGGATCTCGACGTCGCCGCGGCCGAGGGTAGCGCCCTGCCCGAGGTCGTAGGAGGTCCCGGACTCGTAGCCCATCGCCCGCTCGACGCGGAGGTGGGGCTCGAACTCGTCCTCGACCCCTCCGAGCCCGTCGGCGGCGGCGTACATGCCGGTCGCGTCCGGTGGCGGCTCGTACTCGGGGGCGGGCAACGCTCCCGCCCGGCGCAGGTCCTTGAGCGCGCTGCGCGCGACCCAGAGGAGAAACAGGTAGAGAACGGCGAGAAAGCCGAATTTGAGTCCGACCGAGACAGGTTCCAGCATTGGGTCCTACTCCAGCTCGAAGCGAATGGTCGTGGTTCCGAGCTCCACCTCGTCGCCGGGCTTGAGCACCTCGGGCCGGTCGATCCGCGTCCCGTTCAGGCAGGAGCCGTTGGTCGAGCCGAGGTCGGTGAGCACCCAGGAGCCGCCCCGCGGCCGGATGTCCGCGTGCTGGCGGGAGATGTTGGGATCGCTGAGCGTGATGTCGCACTCGCGGCTGCGCCCGATGGTGACGCCGGTCGGGCCGACGACGAGGCGGCGCCCGTCGTAGAGCAGCAGCGCGTTCTGCTGGCGGACTCGGGCGCGCTCCTCGAGCGGCTCGGCGACGCGACCGGCCGTGCTGTAGATCATCGTCCGGCCCGACTCCTCCTCCTGCGGGACCGGCGCGGCCGGCTCGTGCTCGGGCTGCACGACCCGGGTCTGGATGCCGAACTCGCCGAGGCCCAGGCGATCGTCGGTCTCGAACTCGATCACCGGGCGGGAGATGAGCGCGAGGCGCTCGCGGCGCGCGTGCTCGAGCAGATAGCCGGCGAGCTCGGTGGCCAGGGCGTCCTCGTAGGACGCGAAGCGCTCGCGGTCCCGAGGCGAGAGGAACACCCGGTATTCGTTGGGCACATAGGTCCGATTGACCGACTGGGACTTGTGCTCCTCCATCTCACGCGCAAGCTTGCGCGCAATCTCCACCGGGCGCACTTCGGACCGGAAGGCACGGCTGAACGTGCCTTCGACGAGGCCGGCGATCTTGCTCTCGATACTTCGGAGGACACTCATAGATAGGCCCGGAGGCCGAGCCCATGCTACGGAAGTTCCGGCCCAGGACCCGGTGGGTGATTGCCCGTTCTCAGCGCCCTTGACACCGGGGCGGCGAGGAGGACGACGGACGCGGCGAGGACGCCGAGCAACGCGGTCGCCGAAGTAGCAAGTCTATCCGGCCCGGCGAGGGCGTCGATGACGGCCTGGGTGGCCGTAGCGGTGACCGCAGCCCAGATGAGCACGCGGAGAACGTCACTGAGCAGTGAGCGGCCCCGCACGAGCCAGGGGACGGCCAGCGCGGCCAGCGCCCAGACGAGGGCGCCGGCGAGCACTCCGGATGTGACGATCGGCACGAGTACGTCGCGGGCGGCGACAGCGGCCGACCCAGTCCAGGTCGCCGCCGGCGGCGCGCCCACGGGGTGGCGCAGATAGAGATCGACCCCGGCCAGCGGAGCCGCGAGCAGCAGCCAGATCCACCCGACCGCGGCGATCGCGCCGCGGGTCCAGGGGTGGCGCCCCGCGCGGCCGGCCACCGCCGGCCAGGCCCCGGCCAAGCCGACCAGCCCGAGGGCGGGCGCCCCGGCACCGACGGGCCAGGCGAGTGCGCCGAGGGGCATCAGCACGATCGGCACGACGGCCGCGACGACGAGCACGAGCGCTCCTCCCGTTCGCTGCTGGATGAGCGCGGTGACGAGCACCGCGCCGACGGTGAGCACGAAGCCGATCCGGGGCAGGACGAGCACGAGTCCGGCCGCGACGAGTCCGGCGGCCACCGGCGCGAGCGGCGAGGCGGCGAGCAGATGGGCGGCGAGCCATCCGGCGAGCAGCGCCGCGCCGGTCGCGGCCAAAGCCCGCGCGGGCCAGCGCGGGCGATGGTACGGCGCGGCGCCGGCTCCGGGGTGGGCACGGTGCTCGGGGCCGGAGTCAGGGTCGGCCCGGTGCTCAGCGCCGAGCTCGTCGTCGTCGTCCCGGCGCGTGCGCCGGCGGGTGGCCGCGGTGGCGAGCGCGGGCCCGGACTCCGTCGCCTGGGTGAGGGCGCGGGGGCGCCAAGGCGCGGCGACGACGCCGGGCTGGTCGCTGAGCTCCGGCTGCGACGCGACGAGGGCGGCGCGGAGCTCCTCGATCGTGCCGCGCTCGCGGGGGCGGGGCCGCAGGGCGAGATCGACCGCGGCGCCGAGCGCCCGCGGGAGGTCGCGGCGCTGGCGACGGAGCGGGGGCAGGTGGGTGCCGAGGCGGCGGGCGCGGATCGCTCCGGTCCCCGTCCGGATCGGGTTGATCCCGGTGAGCGCCTCGTAGGTGATGAGCGCGAGCGCGTAGAGGTCGGCCGAGGCGCCCACCTCGCGTCCCTCGGCCTGCTCGGGCGCCATGTAGGCGGCCGTGCCGACGACGTCGCCGGTGCGGGTGAGGGAATCCCCGCCGATCACCCGGGCCACCCCGAAGTCGGTGAGCTTGGCGGGATAGGCGCCCTGGCTCCGGTGGCGGGGCACGAGCACGTTCGAGGGCTTGACGTCGCGGTGGACGACCCCCTGCTCGTGGGCGTGGCCGAGCGCGTCGCAGAGCGCGATCGCGATTGCCGCGACGCCGCGGTCCGACAGCCGGCCCTCCTCGAGCGCCCGGTCGAGGGTCGTCCCCCGGACGAGCTCGGAGACGAGGTAGGCCCCGTCGTCGTCCATCGCCGCCTCGTAGAGGGTGACGATGGCCGGATGCCCGAGCCGGGCGGCGGCGCGCGCCTCGCGCTCGAAGCGCGCGGCCATGACCCGCTCGCGCGGGACCATCTTGACCGCCACCTCACGGTCGAGGCGCTCGTCATGGGCCATCCACACGGTGCCGAACGCCCCGGATCCGAGGCGCCGCTGCAGGCGGTAGCGATCGAGGACGAGTGAGCTCGGGGTGCCGGGCGGTGGCCCGGCCGACGACGGGGTGCGGGTGGCGGCGGTCGCGGTCGGCGCCGTCGGCGAGCGATTCCTGGTGGGTTGGGTGGCGACCTGCCCGGTCGTGGGCAGCTGACTCGCCCTCATGCGTGCGTCTTTCCACGCGTGGCGCGGCGTCCCTGCGCACCCGGCGCCACGATCTGGACGCGATTCGCCACGCCCGCCGTGACGATCTGGCCGCCCGTCCGGTCATACTCAGACTGTTCGATTCCGGCAAGGAGCGAGTTTTGTCGTTCTTCGACGAGGCCGATGAGCCTCGGGCCACGCAGCCATCACCGCGCACCCGTCGCGCCGCCCCGAGCGCCCGCCGCGGTGGAGGCGGCGGCGATCGAACCCGCTCACGAGGCTCCGGCGGCAATGGGCCCGGCGATCAGCAGGCGATCTTCGTCCGGCGGGTGATCGCCGCCGTTGCCGTCGTCATCCTGCTCATCGTCGTCGTCCTCGGGGTCCACAGCTGTCAGGTCAGCGCCCGCAACAGCTCGCTCAAGGACTACAACAACAACGTCGCCTCGGTCATTCAGCAGTCCGACCAGACCGGCACCCAGCTGTTCAGCCAACTGTCGGGCGGCAACAGCAGCAACCCGACCAACCTCCAGAACCAGATCGACCAGACGCGCGTGGCTGCGGTCAACGAGCTCAAGCGCGCCAAGGACTTCGACGTGCCAGGCGAGATGAGCGGCGCCCAGCAGAACCTGCTGCTCGCCCTTCAGATGCGGGCCGACGGGATCGCCAGCATCGCCGCACAGATCCAGCCCGCGCTCGGCAACTCGACCAACCACGACGCGCTCAACGCGATGGCCGCCGACATGGCGCGCTTCTACGCCTCCGACGTCGTCTACAAGGGCTACACGACGACGCAGATCGCAAATGCCCTGCATAACGCCAGCATCGCGGTCGGCGGCGTGAACGGGGTCACGATCGAGGGCGGCCAGTTCCTACCCGACATCGGCTGGCTGACACCGTCGTTCATCGCCGGCAAGCTCGGCGCTCAGGCGACGACCTCAGGCGGCAAGCCCGCTCCGGGAACGCACGGACACTCGCTCGACTCGGTGAGCGTCAACGGCACCCAGCTCCAGGCCGGCTCGACGAACACGCTGTCGGCGAGCCCCGCTCCGACGTTCACGCTCAACTTCACCAACAGCGGCCAGAACAACGAGCACAACGTGATCTGCAAGGTGACCGTGAGCGGCAGCGGCGGCTCGAGCGCGAGCGGCCAGCAGACGGTGCCGCTCAGCACCGCCGGGCAGTCGAGCAGCTGCAACGTGCAGCTCAGCTCCTCGCCGTCCGCTGGGTCGTCCACGGTGACGGCGACGGTCGAGCCGGTACCGGGCGAGAAGAACACCGCCAACAACACCCTGTCCTTCCCGGTCACCTTCCAGTAGCGACCGGCCCGGCGGCGTCCCGCCTATGCTTCCGCGGGTGCACGACCTCACCAGCACCGTGGGGATCGTCGCGATCGCCGCTGCCGCGGTCGCGGTCATCGCCCTCATCACGGCCCTTGTCCTGGCCGTGCGGCTCCGCCGTGTCCGCGCCGATCAGCGGGCGGTTCTCGGCGATTCCAACCGGGATCTCGTCGCTCACGCGGCCGCGCTGCAGGAGCAGTTTCAGGTGCTCTCGGACTACGTGCAGGACGCCGCCGATCGGCTCGACGGCCGCATGAAGGCGGCCGAGGGCCGCCTCGATCATGCCGTCGCCTACCGCGCGCTGGTCCGCTACGACGCCTACGGCGAGATGTCCGGCCGCCAGTCGACCTCGATCGCCCTGCTCGACGCCCGCCGGTCCGGGGTGATCCTGTCCTCGATCCACCACCGCGACCAGGCACGCCTGTACGCCAAGCAGGTGTTCGAGGGCCAGCCGGAGCTCGAGCTCTCGCCCGAGGAGGACGAGGCGATCCGCCTCGCGCTCGAGGGCGACGGCACGCCGAGCTGAGTCACGTGCGCGTCGGCTACTTCGGCCCCGAGGGCACGTTCACCCAGGAGGCGCTCATCCGGGCGACGACCGGGCTCGAGCTCGACCTCGTCCCGTTCGCGACGATCTACGACACGGTGATGGCGGTGCATTCCGGCGCGGTCGAGCGCTCGCTGGTGCCGATCGAGAACTCGCTCGAGGGCTCGGTGAACGCCACCCTCGACACGCTCGCCTTCGAGACCGAGGACGTCCAGATCGTCGGCGAGGTCGTTCACCCGATCCGGCACTGCCTGGTCGCGCGCACCGAGCTCGAGCTCCCCGACATCGAGGTCGTCGTCTCCCATCCGCAGGCCACCGCCCAGTGCGCGCGGTTCATCCGCACCCGCCTGAAGCGCGCGCGCGTCCTCGCCGGCGGCTCGACCGCGGACGCGGTGCGCATGGTCGCCGAGCACGAGGGACCGTGGGCGGCGCTCGGGACGCGCGTCGCCGCCGACCTCTACGGCTGCCGCGTGCTGCTCGACGGGGTCGAGGACGTGGCCGGCAACGAGACGCGCTTCGTCTGGCTCGCGCCGCTCGACTCACCGCCCGGTCCGCCCGGGGTGGCCGAGGCCCGGGGGCCGTGGAAGACCGCGATCGTCTTCTGGGGCCCCGGGTCCGAGGCGCCCGGCTGGCTGGTCGCGTGCCTGGCGGAATTCGCCGACCGTGAGGTCAATCTCACCCGGATCGAGTCGCGGCCCCGCAAGCAGGGACTCGGCCACTACATGTTCTTCGCCGACCTCGAGGGGCGGGATAGCGAGCCGCACGTCACCGAGGCGCTGCAGGGGTTGCGCGACCATGTCGAGGTGCTGCGGGTCCTCGGGTCGTTCCCGTCAGCCTGACCGCGGGGGCCCCGCGGACCCGCCCAGTTCCGGGCCGGACCCCAGTACACTTTCCGCCAGCGCATGGCCGGCCTGGTATCAGACCCAGCAAGGTCCGCGTCGCTTTCTGAGCACCAGCGACGCGGGCGGGAGGTTGGCCGGGTGCTCGTGCTCAACGCGACCTACGAGCCGATCAACGTGTGCACGGTGCGGCGCGCCGTCGTGCTCCTGCTCAAGGCCAAGGCGGAGGTGATCGAGCACTCCGAGTGGGAGCTCCATTCGGCCACGACCAGCCTCGCCCGACCGGTCGTCATCCGCCTGGTGAGTTACGTGCGGATCCCGCGCGACACCCACCGCCGCAAGATCACCCGCCGCGCCGTCTTCGCCCGCGACGACTGGACCTGCCAGTACTGCGGCGCCCGTTCGAACCTCACCGTCGACCACGTCGTGCCACGCTCCAAGGGCGGCCTCTCGACGTGGGACAACATCGTCGCCTCGTGCGCGCCCTGTAATCGGCGCAAGGGCAACGCCCTGTTGCGCCAGGTCGGGATGCAGCTGCGCAAGCCCCCGCGCACTCCGAGCCCGCACGTGTTCATTCACGTGGCCAGCCCGACCATCCCGGCGGCCTGGCACCAGTACCTCGCGGCCGCGTAGCGCACCGACCCCGCCCTGGCCTCGCGCCGCGCGGCGCGCCTTTGGCCTCGCGGCGCGCCTGGACCCGGGCCGCGGCGGCGCAGGTGCCGATCTATACTCGCGCGGCCCCATGCCCAGCCGCCTACGAGCGCCGGTCGTCACCATGCGTCGCGCGGCCGCCCTCTGTGCGGCATGCGGCGTGGTCGGCGCGACGGCGATCGGGGCATCGGGCGCAGGGGCTGCGGGCGCAGGCGGTCCCACTGCGAGTACCGCGATCTCAGCGCTCACCCGCGCGCAGAGCTGCCGAGCCCTCGGCGGCGGCACCGCCGGCGTTCGCGAGACGTGGGTGCAGAGCACCCCCGACCGCGGGAACGGGCTCGCGCCCGGCGTGAGGACGAATGCCCCGAAGAGCCTCCCGATACTCGTCTACCTGCGCACCGCCACGCAGACGTTCAACCGCCGCTACGACTTCGTCGTCGACCGGGGACGCATCTGGTTCAAGTCAAACGCCGAGGTGACCGGCATCCGGCAGCCGTGGAAGGCGCTGCCGCTGCCGGCCTGCTTCGCCGGGCTCGTGAGGTCGATCTCGGCCGATGACGACGAGACGATCGCGCTCGATCGCCAGCGGCACGTGTACACGCTGGACTACGCCCTCCGGGACCCCAAGTACTTCAACTGGACCCGGCGCTGGACGAACTTCTGGCACGGACCGGGACGGCAGCTGCCGCGTGGCCTGATGGCCTGGTCCTGGTCGGTCATCTCCCCGCGTGAGGACCGATTCTGGGTCGACACCGCCGGCAACCACCAGGCCGTCGGCGCCGACAAGGTCTCGCACATCTGGATGCTCAGCGGCGGCGGCCAGCGGCTCACCTACAACGATCCCTGGCTGTCGGCCGACATGAGCTATGAGATGTGCGGCCCCCGGCGCGGCCGACTGCAGGCGGTCAACCTGTCGGCGAGCGGCTCGACGATCTTCGTCATCGACCGCTTCGGCGACATGTACACGCGACTGTACGACTTCGACATCGCCGGCAACGACCCGGCCTTCTTCCACTACAGCTACTACAGCCAGCGCCACGTCGCGCACCCGGCGATCCAACTCCCCTCGCCCGATTGGGTACAGCAGCCGAAGGTCCCCGGCCGTATCACGAACATCATCAGCGTCGAGAAGGTCGGCGTCGGCGCCGTGCATCGCATCCTGCGCGTCGAGGGCCTCGACCGGCGTGGCCACACGGGGTTCTGGCAGAAGGACATCACCCAGCGCGGATCCGGGGCCTGGCGCTTCCACCGCACCGATCAGCCGCTGCAGGGCCGACTGCTCGACAACGCTGCGGGCGACAGCTCGGCCCGGGCCCTCGGCCCGTCCGGCGATCGCGCCTACGCCGGCACGGCCACCGGCGGCGGCTGGACGGGGACGGTCCCGAACTTCAACGTCTACTGCACACCCACCCCGCTCGAGGTGCGCTTCTCAGACGGAGAGCGACTCGACCTCGTCCTCCACACCGTCGACAGCATCCACCTGACGCCGCGGGCGGCCGGACTCGACAACAACCCGCGCACGCTCCAGGGCACGATCGAGGTGCCCGCGGCGACGCTGGCCCGGCTGTCAAGCCTCCCCGCCCAGGCCCGCAGCTTCATCGACACCTACCTGCACGACGCGCGCTTCACCTCGACGCCGGTGCAGGCCACGCTCGGGGCACTCGTGTTCCCGGACCTGGGCTGGCGGTTCACGCACCCCTAGCGCCGACGCGGCACGCGTCAGGCCGCGTAGCGCTGCGCCGACCGGGCGCGCGCCTTGGCCGCCTCCTCCTCGCGGTTCTTCGGCGGCGCCGCGGTCCGCAGCTCGGCGAGCAGCTCGCTCGAGATCGCCGCGACCGCCTCGACGGCGTGCTCGAACGCCGCCTCGTTGACCTTGGAGGGCTTGGTGAAGCCGCTGATCTTCCGCACGTACTGGAGCGCGGCGGCGCGGACCTCGTCCTCGCTCGCGGGCGGCTCGAAGTTGTAGAGGGTTCGAATGTTTCGGCACATGGGTTGAAGCCTAGACGCGCGCTGGGGTGTGGCCGCGGTCGCCATCCAGAAACTTGTGCTATGCGGGCAAAACTGCAGGGTCGCGGGAGGCAGACCCCTTCGGCCCCCGTCGCCTTAACGCGTGAAGGGCGCCGTCGACGTCGGCGCCCTTCACTGAACTTCAACTGGCTGTGCCGGTTCGGGTTGCGTATGCCGGAGGGACTAGTCCCGGCACCCAACCGACGGTGTCTCGGGTTGGACTCCGCTAAGCGGGGCCAGCTCCGACCTAGCGGCCGGACACCTCCAGGGTCCCGCAAAAACTGTCAGACAACTTCGGACCACCTCCTTTCTCTGGTAGGCGGAAGAATAGCGAACACCTCTGACGAGCCAAATCGCCTCGTCGGGGCATCGGGGCGACCCCGGGGCCGGGCCCGGCCGAAGCGAACGCCCCCCGGCTACTCGTCGGCGTCCGGCTCGTCCTCGAGCGGCTCGATCACCCCGGCGTCACCGCCGCCCACCGGCGGCGCGACGTCGTCCGCGCTGATCACCGGCGCGGCCGTCGAGGTCTCCGATTCCGCGACCAGCGCGACCGCGCTGACCTGGTCGTCATCCCGGATGTTCATGACCTTCACGCCCTGGGAGGAGCGGCCATAGCGGTTGATGCCCCGCACCGATGTGCGCTGCACCATGCCGTTCTGGGAGATGAACACGAGCTCCTGATGCTCGCGCACGACGAGCGCGCCGGCGAGCTGGCCCTTGTTCTCGGTGAGGGTGATCGTCTTGACGCCCATCGTGCCGCGGCCCTTGACCGGGTAGTCGGGGATCGGCGTGCGCTTGCCGTAGCCGTTCTCGGTGACGACGAGCAGCTCCTGGTCGTCGCGGGCGACGTCCATCGCGAGCACCGAATTGCCCTTCTGCGAGACGTTCATGCCGCGCACGCCGCTCGTGTCGCGGCCCATCGCGCGCACCGCGTCCTCGCTGAAGCGGGCGGCCTGGCCCGAGCGCGAGACCATGATGATGTCGTCGTGCCCGCCCGTCCGACGGACGGCGATCAGCTCGTCGTCGTCGCGGATGTTGATCGCGATGATGCCGTCGGCCTTGATCGGCGTGTTGTAGGCGCCGAACTCGGTCTTCTTGATCACGCCCTTGCGGGTCGCGAATACGAGGTACCTGCCCTCGTTGAAGTCGCGGGTGGAGAGCACCGACTGGACGCGCTCGCCCTCGCGGAGCGGCAGCAGGTTGACGAGCGCCCGGCCCTTCGCCGTGCGCGAAGCCTCGGGCAGCTCGTAGACCTTGAGCCGGTAGACCTTGCCCCGGTTGGTGAAGAAGAGGAGGTAGTCGTGCGTCGAGCAGACGAACAGATGCTCGATGTAGTCGTCCTCCTTCATGTCCATGCCGGTCACCCCGACGCCGCCGCGGCGCTGCTGACGGTAGGTCGAGAGCGGCAGCGACTTGATGTAGCCCGAGTGGGTGATCGAGATGACCATCTGCTGGTCGGCGATCAGGTCCTCGATGTCGATCTCACCCTCGGCGTGGGTGATCTCGGTGCGGCGCTCGTCGCCGTAGGCCTCGGCGATCTCGCCCAGCTCGTCCTTGACGATCCCGAAGACCCGCAGCTCGTCGCCGAGGATCTCGCGGAGCTCCTTGATCCGCTCGGTGAGGTCGGCGTGCTCCTGCTTGATCTTGTCGGCCTCGAGCGCGGTGAGCCGGCCGAGGGTCATCTGGAGGATCGCCTGGGCCTGGATGATCGACAGCTCGAAGCGCTCGACGAGGCCCCGGCGCGCGCTCTCGGGATCCCGCGATCCGCGGATCAGCGCGATGACCTCGTCGAGGTTGCCGAGCGCGATCAGCAGTCCCTCGAGGACGTGCGCGCGCTCCTCGGCGCGGCGCAGCTCGTACTTCGTTCGCCGCACGATGATCTCGCGCTGGTGGTCGACGTAGTGGCCGATCACCTCGCGCAGCGAGAGCGTGCGCGGAACGTTGTCGACGAGCGCGACCATGTTGACGCCGAACGTCGTCTGCATCGGCGTGTGCTTGTAGAGCTTGTTGAGCACGACCTTGGGGATCGCGTCGCGCTTGAGCTCGATGACGATCCGCATGCCGTGGCGGTCGGACTCGTCCCGCAGGTCGGTGATCTCCGGGATCTTCTTGTCGACGACGAGGTCGCGGATCTTGAGGATCAGGCCACCGTCGCCGCCCTTGCGGACCTGGTAGGGCAGCTCGGTGACGATGATCGCCTCCTTGCCCTGGCCGATCGGCTCGATGTGGGCCTTGGCCTGGACGCGGATGCGACCGCGCCCGGTGGCGTAGGCGTCGCGGATCCCCTCGCGGCCGAGGATCGTGCCGGCGGTCGGGAAGTCCGGGCCCTTGATGTGCTTCATCAGGCCGTCGACGTCGATGCTCGGGTCGTCGATGTAGGCGACCGTCGCGTCGATCACCTCGCGCAGGTTGTGCGGCGGGATGTTCGTCGCCATGCCGACGGCGATGCCCGAGCCGCCGTTGATGAGCAGGTTGGGGAACCGCGAGGGCAGGACGACCGGCTCCTGTCGGCTGCCGTCGTATGTCGGCGTGTAGTCGACCGTCTCGGCGTCGATGTCGCGCAACATCTCGGTGGCCAGGCGGTCGAGACGGGCCTCGGTGTAGCGCATGGCCGCGGCCGAGTAGCCGTCGATGTTGCCGAAGTTCCCGTGCCCGTCGACGAGCGGATAGCGCATCGAGAAGTCCTGGGCGAGGCGCACGAGCGTGTCGTAGATCGCCGAGTCGCCGTGCGGGTGGTACTTGCCCATGACCTCGCCGACGATCTGCGCGCACTTGACGTGCTTGCGGTTCGGCTGCAGGCCGAGTTCGTTCATCACGTACAGCACGCGGCGGTGGACGGGCTTCAGGCCGTCGCGGACGTCGGGCAGCGCGCGCCCGACGATGACCGACATGGCGTAGTCGAGATACGCCGAGCGCATCTCCTCCTCGAGCCCGCGGGGCTCGATGTTGCCGCCGCCGATGGTGTCAATCGCAGACATGGCTCAGCCTCCTATACGTCGAGGTTGGTCACGAGCCGCGCGTTCTCCTCGATGAACGCCCGCCGGGGCTCGACCTGGTCGCCCATCAACATCGAGAACACGAGGTCGGCCGAGGCCGCGTCCTCCATCGTCACCTTGACGAGCGTGCGCGTCGCCGGATCCATCGTCGTCTCCCGGAGTTCGTCGGCGTCCATCTCGCCGAGACCCTTGAAGCGGTAGTAGTCGATGCCGCGCTGGGCGATCCCGAGGATCGCGGCGCGCAGGTCCTCGAAGTTGCTCGCGTCCGAGCGGGTCTCGCCGAGCCGGATCTCGAACGGCGGCGCGCCGGCCAGCGCCTCGAGCTCGCGGTGGACCTCGGCGAGGCGCCGGTACTCGGTCGCCGCGAGCGTCGCGTGGCGCACCCGGTGCGTCGTGGCCAGCCCGGTCTTCGCCTCGATCGTCCGCACGACGACGATCTCCGGCTCCTCGGCCACGAGCTCGATCTTGTACGCCGCACCGCTCTCGCCGTTCTGGCCGTCCTTGGCGATCTGGCGGAGCATCTGATCGACCTCGGTGATCTGCTGCTCGAGGAAGCGGGCCTGCTGGAGGAACTCGACGACGCCGTGCCCGTGTGCGGCCCGTAGCGCCGCCGACCACCCCTCGTACTGCTTGAGCAGGCGCGAGAAGCGCTTCCAGCGCGACTCGGTGAGCTTGAACGGCTTGTTGTAGCGGTCGAAGACGTCGATCTTTTCGAACTTGTCGCCGAGCAGGATGTCCTCGAGCTCGCTCTCGCGCTCGAGGTAGCGGTGCTTCTGCCCGCGGGTGAGCCGATAGAGCGGCGGCTTGGCGATGTACACGTAGCCGGCCTCGAGCAGCGGCTGCATCTCCCGGAACAGGAGTGTGAGCGCGAGCGTGCGGATGTGCGCGCCGTCGACGTCGGCGTCTGTGAGCAGCACGATCTTGTGGTAGCGCGCCTTCTCGAGGTCGAACTCGTCGCGCACTCCGGTGCCGATCGCGGTGATCAGTGCCTGGACCTCGGTGTTGGCGAGGACCTTGTCGATGCGGCTCTTCTCGACGTTGAGGATCTTGCCGCGGAGCGGGAGGATCGCCTGCGTGTTGCGATCGCGGGCGCTCACCGCCGAGCCGCCGGCCGAGTCACCCTCGACGATGAACAACTCGGCGAGCGACGGGTCCTTGACCGAGCAGTCGGCGAGCTTGCCCGGCAGCGTCGAGTTCTCGAGCGCCGACTTGCGCCGGGTGAGGTCGCGCGCCTTGCGAGCCGCGGCTCGGGCCTGGGCGGCCGAGACGGCCTTCCGGATGACCGCGCGGGCATCCTGGGGGTTCTCCTCGAGGAACTCGGCCAGCCGCGCGTTGACGATCGAGTGCACGAAACCCTGCATGCCCGGATTGCCGAGCTTGGTCTTCGTCTGGCCCTCGAACTGCGGATCGCTGAGCTTGGCGGAGATAACCGCGGTGAGGCCCTCGCGCACATCCTCGCCGGTGAGGTTCTCATCCTTCTCCTTGAGCTCGCCCTTCTCGCGCGCGTACTTGTTGAGCGCGCTCGTCAGGGCCGAGCGGAAGCCGGAGAGGTGCGAGCCGCCCTCGTGCGTGTGAATGTTGTTGGCGAATGAGAACACCGACTCCTGGTAGGAGGCGTTCCATTGCATCGCCACCTCGAGGGCGCCCTCGTCGCTCTCACCGGAGAACGAGACGACCTTCTTGTGGATCGGCTCCTTGTTCTCGTTGAGGTAGCTGACGAAGTCGACGATGCCCCCGTCGTACTGGAACTCGGCCCGGTGGCCCTCCCCGCGCTCGTCGACGAGCGCGATCCGCAGGCCACGGGTGAGGAACGCGGTCTCCCGCATGCGCTCCTCGAGCGTCTTGAAGTCGAGCTCGAGGGTCTCGAAGATGTCGGCGTCGGGGAGGAAGGTGATCGTCGTGCCGGTGTCCTTCGTCTCCTCGCCTCGCTCGAGAGGCTGCTGAGGCTTGCCGCGCTCGTACCACTGCGTCCAGCGGTAACCGTCGCGCCGGACGTCAACGTCGAGTCGCTCGGACAGCGCGTTAACCACCGACACGCCGACGCCGTGGAGCCCGCCGGAGACCTTATAGCCGCCGCCGTCGCCGAACTTGCCGCCGGCGTGCAGGACGGTGAGGACGACCTCGACCGCGGGCCGCTGCTCCTTCTCCATGATCGCGACCGGGATGCCGCGCCCGTTGTCGATCACCGTGACCGAGTCGTCGGGATGGATGGTCACCGTGACCGAGTCGCAATACCCGGCGAGCGCCTCGTCAACAGAGTTGTCAACAACCTCATAGACGAGGTGGTGCAGGCCTCGCACTCCGGTGGAGCCGATGTACATGCCGGGACGCTTGCGGACGGCCTCCAGGCCCTCAAGGACGGTGATGTCCTGGGCGTCGTAACTGCTTTTCTTCTGCGAGCGCTCGGGAGCGCCATTCTCGTTCGTCAACGATCCTCCGATGACGTTGAGACGCCCCGGGCTCCGCGCAACGAAGGCGCGCCGGGGCGTCGAAAGGGGGTAGACAGAAGAATAGCACAGCTACCCCCGGAAACCCGGTCTCGGCGCCAGATGATTTGCCTGCAAATGTGGCAAAAACCTATCGCCAAGTGACGGCTCTGCGCCGGGATATCACGAGGATCGCAACTGTGGTTGCCGATGGCCGCCCAGCCCGGGTCCGCGCCCGGTCCCGAAATGCCCGTCGAGGGAGCTAGCGCCGCGAGACTGACGCGGCCGTGCAACGCAGCCGCGTGAGCCGAACCGAGCCGATCGCGGTGTTCAATCGGGCGAGGATCTCGGGCCCCATGAGGTCGAGCTCCTGGGCCCACACCGACGCCGAGCAGGTCACCGTCAACACCCCCCCACGCTCGGCGGTCGGGTTCGCCTCGGCGGCGATCGCCGAACCGACGACCGTCGGCCACACGCGCTGCACGTCGGCGAGCAGCGTCGCCGGCGCCCACCCGTCGCGCGCCTGATCGAGCGCGACGGCCAGTCGTCGCGGACTGCGGCGGTAGCGCGTCATCCGCTCGGACCGGACGCTGTGTTCCGCGCTTGCGGGGTCGTCATCCGACTCACGCGGCGAGCGCGTCCTGGAGGATCCGCCCCGAGGCGACGGTGATGCGCTTGACGTCGGGCTCCCGCGCGCCGGGAACGTGCTCGACATCGGTCGTGGTGATGACCGACTGCCCGCCGCCGGATTGCAGCAGGGTGACGAGCGACCGGCGGCGGTCACCGTCGAGCTCGCTCATCACGTCGTCGAGCAGCATTAGCGGAGCGCCGTCACGGGTGACGGCGATCGCCTCACGCTCGGCGAGCAGCAGCGCGAGCAGACCGAGGCGCTGCTGGCCCTGTGAGCCGTACGCTCGCAACTCGCGGCGCTCGCGCAGCAGCGCGACGTCGTCCCGGTGGGGACCGTGCCCGCTGAACCCCCGATCGAGGTCACCCGCCCGCCGCTCGGCGAGCTCCGCGACCAATCCATCGACATCGTCCGCGCGCGAGCGCGGCCGGTAGGCGATCTCCGTCTGCTCGCCGAGGCCGATCTCGCCGGCCAGGCGCGTGAACAGCGGCGCGAGGGCATCGACCGCCGACCGGCGGTCGGCCATCAGGGCGATGCCGAGCCGCGCGAGCTGGAGGTCCCAGCTCTCGAGGGAGGTGGCCGACGAGCGGCCCGCACGGATCGCGGAGATCAGGGCGTTGCGCTGGGCGAGCGTCTGGGCGTAGGAGCGACGCGTCACCGTACGCGCCGGCCACATCGCCGCGACGAACTGATCGAGATGCGAGCGCCGGAGGGCCGGAGCGCCCTTGACGAGCTCGAGCCGGTCGGGCAGGAAGACGCTCACGAGCGGACGCTGTTCGACGTCGAGCAGTCTTTCGACGGACGCACCGTCGACCCGCATGTGCTTCGGCTGCCCGGGAGCAAAGCCGACGGCGAGCTCGTGGCGGCCGTCCTCTCCCTCGGCCTCAAGCACGACGCGCGTCGCCGGCGCGCCAAAGCGCACGACCTCCCGCTCATTGTTCGTGCGGCACGAGCGCCCGGTGCAGGCGAAGTAGATCGCCTCGAGCAGGTTCGTCTTGCCGGCGCCGTTCGGGCCGGAGACCACCGTGAGACCGGGCCCGAGCGTCGCCTCCGCCGCGTGGTAGCCGCGAAAGTCACGGAGACCGACGGCGCCGACCCGCATCACGACCGCTACACGTTGAGGCGAATGGGCATGATCAGGTACTGGAAGCGGCTCCCGTCGGCCGCCTCGATGAGACCGGGGCGCAGGGGGCTGATCAGCTTGAGGACGACATCTCCCTCGTCAATCGCCTCGAGCCCAGCCCGAAGGAACTCGGGGTTGAAGCCGATCTCGAGCGGCTCACCCTGGAAGGCGACCGGCAGCGACTCGAGCGCCTCGCCGACGTCGGGGGTCTGGGCCGAGACGGTGAGCTCGCCGGGAGTGAACGCCAGTCGCAGTGGTGCGTTCTTCTGGGCCAGGAGGCTGACCCGCCGCACGACGTCGGTGAACTCGCCGCCGGCCAGGTGCAGCTCATGCTCGAAGCTCTCCGGGAGGAGCTGGCGGTAATTGGGGAACTGCCCGTCGATCAGCCGTGAGGAGAGAATCACCCGGCCGAGCACGAAGAGCACCTGGTTATGGCCGATGCTCACACTCAGGACATCATCATCCTCGGCGCTGTCAACGACACGGCCAAGCTCCGTCAGCGCGCGCGCTGGCACGTTGGCCTCGAAGGGGGCCGAAAGGTCCGCGTCGAGCTGCGTCTCTTTGACGCTCAGGCGGTAGGAATCGGTGGCGACCATGCGCAGCTCGCGGCCGTGCGCCGCGACACTGATACCGGTCAGCACCGGCCGCGTCTCGTCGCGCGACGCCGAACCGGCGACCTTCCGCGCCGTGTCGACGAACACCTTCGCGGGAATCGAGATCGCCCGGTCCGGGTCCGGCTCGGGGAAGGGCGGGAAGTCCTCGGTGCGCAACGTACGAATGTGGAACGTCGCCTTGCCCGCGGCGAGCTCGACATCCTGCTCGGCCGCTCGGAGCTCAAGCGACACGGTTCCCGGGGGTAGGGAGCGGACGACGTCGACGAGCAGTCGGGCTGGGAGCACGACAACCCCCTCCCGGGCGACATCGGCGTCGAGGGGCACCCGCAGGCCAACCTCCATGTCGGTCGCGCGGAGCTCGCATGCGCCCGCGCCGGCGTCAAGCTGAATACCGGACAGCGCCTGGATTGCGCTCCGCGTCGAGGCGACGCGACTGACGCTCTGGAGCTGTCCGAGCAGAACGTCTCGCTCGAGGGAGATCTTCACGATGGGTACCTCAGGAGGAAGGTAGGAGTCATAGGGCGAATGGAAGCTGTGGATAACTGCGGATTCGACCGCAGGTAGCGGGGAACTTGTCTGTCGGGCCGGACCGGCAAGTGTGTCAGCAGTTCCGGTCGGCTTCCTCACGACGGATCGTCGCGGTGAGCTGACGGATGTCGTCAACAGTCTGTTGATCGTCGAGTTGTCGTGCGGACACGCGCTTGCAGGCGTGGACGACGGTGGCGTGGTTGCGGCCACCGAAGGCGCTGCCGATCGCGGTCAGGGGTGTCTCAGTGAGGTCGCGCGCGAGGTAGAGGGCGACCTGGCGGGGCCAGGAGATGCGGGCAGCCCGGCCGGCCGAGACGAGTTCGCCGACCGAGATGCCGTAGTACCCGGCGACGGCAGTCTGGATCGATTCGATCGAAATGGTGGGGTCGTCGTGTTCGGGGTGGATCTGGTCGAGGACGCTGCGGGCGAGCTCGACGGTGATCGGCCGGCTGGTCAGCGAGTGGTGAGCGACGATCCGGATGAGGGCGCCCTCGAGGGCGCGGACGTTGTCGGTCACGCGGTCGGCGATGAGCTCGAGGACGGCGGGATCGGGGATCGTGACGCCGTCGAGGGCTGCGCGCTTGCGGAGGATGGCGACGCGGGTCGCATGGTCGGGGGGCGCGAGTTCGGCGACGAGGCCAGACTCGAAGCGCTCGCGGAGGCGCTCCTCGACAGTGTGCAGTTGGCGCGGGAGGCGGTCGCAGGTGAGGACGAGCTGGCGACCGGTCTCGTAGAGCGCGTTGAAGGTGTGGAAGAACTCCTCCTCGGTCTTCGCCTTACTGGCCAGGAACTGGACATCGTCGATGAGCAGGACGTCGGCGTCGCGGTAGGCGTGCTTGAAGGGGTCGAGCGAGCGGGTACTCAGCGCGGTGATGAAGTGGTTGGTGAACGCTTCGACGGTCGTGTAGCGGACCGTGGCGCCGCCGCCAAAGGCCTCGACGTAGTTGCCGATGGCGTGCAGGAGGTGGGTCTTGCCGAGGCCGGGGGGTGCATGGAGGAAGAGTGGGTTGTAGGCCTGGCCGGGGAGCTCGGCGACGGCGAGGGCCGCGGCGTGCGCGAGGCGATTGCCGTCGCCGATGATGAACTGGTCGAAGCTGTAGCGGGGCATGAGGGTCCCCGTCGGCTCGGCGGCGGGCGCGTCGCTGCTGCTCGAGCGCGCCGGCCTGGTGACGCGCGGGGAGCTGGATTGTGGCCGGCCGTCGTCTGCCCCATCGGCGAACGTGACCTCGATCGCCGTGCCAAGCGCCGACCGAGCAGCGCTCTCGAGGATTCGGCCAAAGCGCTTGGCCACCCACGCCTGAGTGGCCGGCGGCGCCTCGAGGAGAAGTTGGGCGCCGTCCCAAGCGCGCACCTCGAGGGGGGCGATCCAGATGTCATAGGTCGACTCACCGACCCGTTTCCGCAGTTCGGCGCTGATCTCACGCCATGCGGACGTCGGCTCGAGGTGCGCAGGCAGCTCCAAGCGACTCCCTCCCCGGAGCGTCGCGGTTCAGTCATTTACGAGGCCCCGGGCTCGTCCGTCCGGGGCGGCGAATATACAACGGGAGGTGGGGGCCCCGGCGAACCCTCGGGCGGTGTTGGCGCAAAGCGCGGGAAAATGCGAAACGGCGGCCCTGAGGGCCTGGCCAGGTGGTCGGTATCGGCTTGCCGAGCGCCCTGTGGCGAGGATCAGCGGTCTGCGTATACTCAGCCGTCCACCCTTTGTGAAGGGTCGTGAGTCATGAAACGCACCTACCAGCCGAAAAAGCGAAAGCGCGCCCGCACGCATGGGTTCCGCGCCCGCATGCAGACTCGGGCCGGTCGGCTGACGCTCAAGCGTCGCCGCGACAAGGGCCGCAAGCGCCTTACGGTCTGATGCAGTCGTCGGCCGGTTCACGGCCGCGCCCGGGTCGGGGGCGTCTCTCACGCAGCGCCGACTTCGACCGCGTGTTCCGCAGTGGCCGCTCATACGGCGGCCGCGAGTTTGTGCTGTACGTATTTCCGCGCGGTGAGGAGGGCGCGCGGCGGCTCGGCCTGTCCGTCTCGCGGAAGGTGGGCGGCGCCGTGGAACGGAATCGTGTCAAGCGCCTGTTGCGCGAGGCCTTCGCGGTGGAGGGCGAGCGGCTGCCGGCGGGGATGGATGCTGTCATCGTGGCCCGGCGAGAGGCTAGGGCTCTAGCTGAACGTGAGGGACTGGCCGGAATCCGCCGCGCCCTGGGGGATCTCATCGATCGGGTCGGGGGCAGGGATGGCGGCCGAGAGGCGCCGGGCACGCCAGCGGCGGGCGATGGTTCGGGGAGGCCGGAGGCCGCGCCCGGAGAGAGCATCGCCGATGGCCCGGACGACAGTGACACGGCGATGCCGGCCGGCGACCGCGAGTCGGCGGCGCCAGGGCGATTTGCGGGGGAGCGCGAGGGCGAGCCGGTATGAGCCCGCTGCGCACGGCCGCCATCGCTCCGATCCGGCTCTACCAGCGGATCCTCTCCCCGGCGTTCGGATCCCGCTGCAAGTACTACCCGTCCTGTTCTGAGTACGCCGCGCAGGCGATTTCCAGATTCGGCATACTCCGCGGGCTTGTTCTGGCCGGCTGGCGGTTGCTGCGTTGCAACCCCTGGAGTCATGGAGGATTCGACCCCGTGGAGAACCAGGGTCTGTTCAAACCACGGACGCCGGCGACAAGCGACTGACCATGCTTGAACTCGCGAACATCTTCCAGCCCCTGATCGACGTCTTCGAGACGATCCTCAAGGCGATCCACAGCACGATCGGGGGTTCCTGGGGCTGGTCGATCGTGCTGCTCACCGTGTTCATCCGCGCGCTGCTGCTGCCGCTCACGCTCAAGCAGTTCCACTCGATGCAACGTCTCCAGCGGCTTCAACCCGAGCTGAAGGCGATTCAGGCCAAGTACAAGGACGACAAGCAGCGCCAACAGCAGGAGTTGATGAAGTTCTACAAGGAGAACCAGGTCAACCCCCTGGGGTCGTGCCTGCCGCTCGTCGCTCAGTTGCCGGTCTTCATCTCGCTCTTCTACATGTTGCGCCAGAGCTTGCGCTGGGATATCTGCCCCAAGACGCAGGCCGAGTACCAACTCGCGCACCACCTCGGCCACACGCACACGATCCCGTGCGGGCCGAACAATGGCGCGCAGTTCCTCTTCATCCCAGACCTGACGAATAAGGCGACGGGCGCCGTGCTCATCGTGCTCATCGTGCTCTATGTCGGCACCCAGCTCGGCTCCAGCCTGCTGATGTCGAGCCCGACGATGGACCAGACGCAGCGTCGGATCATGCTGGTCATGCCGCTGTTCTTCGTCGTCTTCATCATCAACTTCCCGGCCGGCGTCATCGTCTACTGGATCACGACGAACACCTGGACGATCGGTCAGCAGTACATCGTCAAACGAAGACTCGGCCCCATGGGGGCGCCGGTTCCGGTCGGCGCCGCAGCGGTCGTCGACGGCAAGACGGCCTCGACGACGGTGGCCAAGAAGCCCGCGGCGACGGCCAATGGTGGCGATGTGGCGGACAACACGGCGGAGAAGACGGCGACGACCGGCGGTCTTGCTGGGCTGCTGCGTCGCAAGCCCGCGGAGGACGCGTCCACGAACGCGAGCAGCCGTCCGCGCAGCGCGCCGCCGCCGCCGCCACGCAAGAAGAAGAAACGTTCCGGACGGCGGAGGTAAGACCGTGAGCAGTGGTGTGAGCGAGGCGGGCGAGCGCGTCCGCGAACTTCTCGAGCGGATCGTCGGCGACACCGAGCTCGAGGCGACCGTCGACGTGCGTGAGGACGCGGATGAGGTGCTCGGCGAGCTCCGGGGCGATGACCTCGGGCTGCTGATCGGCCATCACGGCCAGACACTCGATGCGATCCAGCACCTGGCCTACCGCATCGCCTTCCGCGGCTCGGACGAGCGCAAGCGGGTCGTGGTCGACGCCGCCGGATATCGCGAGCGCCGCGCTGTCGCGCTCCGGGCCGCCGCCGATCAGGCCGCCGAGGCCGCGGTTCACGATGGCCGGCCGGTTGCCCTCGAGGCGATGAGCGCGGTCGAGCGCAAGGTCGTCCACGAGCACTTGAAGTCACGCCACGACGTCGAGACCTACAGCGAGGGCCAGGAACCCGCGCGCAAGCTCGTCGTCGCCCCGCTCGTCGGCTGAGGCGCGTCCGCCGGCGTTGGCCGGCCGATTCGACCCGGGACGTTTCACGTGTTTCTTGACGGTGAAACAGGACCACCGGCCGGTAGGCTGTGGATCGTGGATGCCCTCAGCGACTTTGATCGGGGCCTGCTCGTCGGGCTTCTCGTCGGGGAGGGATCGTTCGGTGGCGATGGCAAGCAGCCGCAGGTGACGCTGCGGATGCACACCCGCCACGAGGCCCTCTTCCAGTGGCTCGTGGCGCGATTGCCGGAGACCCGCCTCTATGGGCCCTACCACCACGGCGGGCGGTCGTATTACCAGTGGATGGCCCGGGGCCGGACGCTGGTGCGTGACCTCCTGCCCCTGCTCGAGCGTGAGCTGACGCCCGAGATCGACGGCCACGCCGCCGAGCGATTTCGTCTCATGTGCGAGCGCTACGCCGGCTATATCGCGCGTGAGCGCGCCGCGGAATGACCCCGGCCGCCGGCCGGGACGTGGCCGACCTCGCCGCCCGCTTTGACCTGTCGGGCGCCACCGCAACGCGACTCGAGCGCCTGACCGAACTCCTGGCCGAGGATCCCGAAGCCCCGACGACCGTGCGCGACTGGCCCGCGGTCATCGACGATCATCTCGCCGACTCGCTCGTCGCGCTCGAGTTGCCCGAGGTGAGGAGCGCCCGGTTGGTAGCGGATCTCGGCGCCGGGGCGGGCATGCCGGGACTCGTTCTCGCCGCCGCCCTGCCCGAGGCGCACGTGGCCCTCGTCGAGAGCAGTCGGCGCAAATGCGCGTTCATCGCCCGGGCGATCGAGGCGAGCCAGCTCGACAACGCGACGGCCATCTGCACCCGAGCCGAAGCCTGGACCGAAGGTCGAGACCGCCACGATCTCGTTACCGCACGGGCGCTTGCCGCACCGGCCGTCGTCGCCGAATACGCGGCGCCGCTGTTGCGGATCGGAGGTTTTCTCCTGCTCTGGCGCGGAATCCGCGACCCCGACGCGGAGCAGGCCGGCGAGCGTGCGGCGGCCGAGCTCGGGCTCGAGCCGGTCCGGACCCTCCGCGTCGAGCCCTACCCGGAGGCGCGGAATCGTTACCTTCACTTGATGGTGAAGGTGGCCGAAACCCCGCCCCGATTCCCTCGGCGTCCGGGGGTTGCGGCCAAGCGACCGCTTGGCGGCCCGAGCGCCCGATCTGACCGCTCTCCGCGCTAGCTTCAGGCTCGTCATGGGCACGGTGTACGCGATTGCCAACCAGAAGGGCGGGGTCGGGAAGACGACGACCGCCGTCAACCTCGCCGCGTGCGTCGCCGAGGCGGGCTACGAGGCCCTGCTCGTCGACATCGATCCGCAGTGCAATGCCACGCTCGGGCTCGGTCTGCCCAAGGACGCCGAGCGGACGGTGTACGACGTGCTCGTCGGCTCGGCCTCGCTCGAGGAGGTGCTGCTCCCGTCGGCGATCGAGCATCTGTGGGTGGCCCCCGCCGGCCCGGACCTGGCCGGCGCGACGGTCGAGCTTCCGCGCCAGCCCGGGTCCGAGACGCGCCTGCGCGATGCCCTGGACCCGGTCCGCGAGCGCTTCGCCTTCACGCTGCTCGACTGCCCGCCCTCGCTGGGCCCGCTGACGGTGAACGCTCTCGTCGCCGCCGATCGGGTGATTGTGCCGGTGCAGGCCGAATACTTCGCGCTCGAGGGGCTCGCCGGGCTCCTCGATACGCTCTCGCTCATCCAGCGGGAGCTCAATCCACGCCTCACCGTGGCCGGGATGCTGCTGACCATGCACGACGGCCGCACCCGGCTCGCGCAGGACGTCGAGCGCGAGGTGCGCGAGCATTTCCCCGAATTGGTCTTCAACACGGTCATTCCGCGCAACGTCCGCATCGGCGAGTCGCCGAGCTTCGGCAAGCCGGTCATCCATCATGACCCGCATTGCGCCGGCGCTGACGCCTACTTCGAGCTGGCCAAGGAGGTCGCCGCCCGTGGCTGAGAAGCAGAAGGGGATGGGACGCGGCCTCGCCGCAATCCTCTCCGTCACACCGAAAGACGGCCACGAGGAGCTCCGTCAGCTCCCCGTCGAGCTGATCTCGCCCAATCCCAACCAGCCGCGCCGCGCCTTCGACGAGGAGGCGCTGCTTGCGCTCGCGGAGTCAATCCGGGTGCGCGGCGTCCTGCAGCCGGTCCTCGTTCGCCCGGTGGTCGGTGGCCGCTACGAGCTGGTCGCCGGGGAACGGCGCTGGCGCGCGGCCCGGCTCGCCGACCTCGAGATGATCCCGGCGGTCATCCGCAGCCAGGACGACGCCGGCTCGCTCGAGGTCGCGCTGATCGAGAACATGGCCCGCGAGGACCTCAATCCCGTCGAGGAGGCCCGAGCCTGCGCGGCGCTCGTCGAGGAGCTTGGCCTCAGTCGCGAGGACGTCGGCCTACGAGTCGGCCGCAGCCGAGTGGCGGTGTCGAACCTCATCCGGCTGCTCGACCTGCCCGACGAGGCGATCGCGCTGCTCGAGCGCGGCGAGCTCAGCGAGGGTCACGGCCGGGCGCTGCTGACCAGCGATGACCACGCGGTCCGCCGACAGCTCGCGCGGGACGCCGCCGCCCAGGGCTGGTCGGTGCGCGAGCTCGAGGCTCGGGCGCGCACGGCGACCGCTCCCACGGCCGAGCGCCGTCCGCGCCGCCGCCGCCGGGCCGTTATCCACCCCGATCAACAGGCGGCGATCGAGCAGATCACCGATGCCTTCGGCCTCGCCCTCGGCCGAGACATCGACGTCAGCGCCCGCGGGTCGGAGTACCGCGCCGAGATCACCTTCGCCTCACTCGACGACGCGCTCGACCTCGCCCGGAGGCTCCGGGTGCGCTCCGTGGCCTGACCGCGAGCTGCGTACTTCCCCGGCCCCGATGTGCCGGATGCATCCGGCGCGCGGCGTCGCGAATCGACCATCTAGAATTCACCCTCCACGGGCGATTAGCTCAGTCGGTTAGAGCGCTTCTCTGATAAGGAAGAGGTCCCAGGTTCGAGTCCTGGATCGCCCACCTAAAGAAAGCCCCGCTAATGCGGGGCTTTCGGGCAAAGATACAACGGTAGCTTTGCTCACCGATCGGTCCTTGCGGAACTCTGGCGGAACACCAGACCAACCCTCTCGCCGTCGAGATCGGCCCGCGCCGCCGCGATCAGCTCGTCGAGCCCGTCGTACCGGGTGCCACTGATCTGGGCGACGACATGCGCGTAGGTCCGCCAGTGCAGGCCGAGCCCGTGGCCCATCCGCTCGGCGGCCTCGGGCGGCGTGAACCCCGCGTAGTGCAGCGCGCTCGCGGCGGTGTGCCTGAGCGTGTGGACGGTCGCGTCGGTGATCCGGCCGCCGGTCGCGGCGGCGACCGCGGGCCGGAGTCGCTTGGCGCCCCACAGCCGGAGCGCGTTGGCGGTCATCGGGCCGACGATCGGCTCCTCGGCGCCGGGGCGGCCGGACTCCAGCCGCCACGCCTTCAGCTCGTGGGCGGTGACGTCCGGCACCGCAAGCACGCGCGTCCGGCTCGCGGTCTTCTTTGTCCGGGTCCGGCCGACGGTGAACGTCTGCCCCTGGAGCGCGCTCCACGGCGCGCTGCGGATCTCGACCGGCCTCAGCCCGAGGTGCCCGGCGAGCAGAGCGATCGCCCGGTCGCGGCCGGTGAGGCTCGCGAGCAGCCGCTCCAGCTCGACCGGCGAGAGCGGCTCGACCTCCTCGGACGGCGCGGCGGGGACCTTCCGCAGCGCGCGGGCGGCGTTGGCCTGGATGAACCCGCGCTCGACGGCGGACTGCAGGATCCCGGACAGGCGGGTCATCACCTCGCGGACGGTGGTCGGGCTCGCGCCACGGTCGAGGAGCAGTCGCTGGTGCTCGGCCAGGCCGGCGACGTCGAGGCCAACGAGCGGCTCGTCGAGCAGCTCGCGGAGATGCTTCTCCAGCGCCCACGCGTACTTGGCGCGGGTCGGCGCCGCGAGCGTCGCGGCGTGGGTGCGCCACGGGCCGCGGATGAACTCGTCGAGGGTCATCCTCTCGCGGGCCAGCTCGGCGGCGAGCTGCGGCCCGAGTGCCCGGCGCCGGGTGATGTCAGCGTCGAAGCGGACCGCGTCGCCTTTTCTGGCGAAGCTCCGGCTGCGTTGCCGTCCGCCGATCCTGTATCGGACCCTCCATTGATTTCGGTCTCTATGAACGCTCATCGTTTGCCTCGTTTCTTCGCCGCCTTCTCCTCGGCCTC
The DNA here is from genome assembly GCA_963752905.1 of uncultured Solirubrobacterales bacterium. GTDB lineage: Bacteria > Actinomycetota > Thermoleophilia > Solirubrobacterales > Solirubrobacteraceae > Palsa-465. The sequence continues at coordinate 80,562 of CAVWAC010000001.1, read as the reverse complement.
GACGGCCTGGGTGAGTAGCTGGCGGATGAAGGGCTCTCGTGGCACGAGCGGACCGCGGAGCGCGTCGACACGGTCGACGAGCGCATGGTCGATCCGAACCAGAAGAGACTTCGGTGGTGGTTGCTTTGCTGGGGTCATGCCTGTAAGGCTAGCATCCGCATGCTCACGCATGCAGATTTGTGTCCTCTCGCGCGTCCTCCGGCCTTCTGCGGCCATCCGAGACCGGCGCCCGTGCAGACCTACAGGCCCCCGCCAGGCCGGATGGCGGGTCGCCTCTCATTCGCGCAGGAAGTCGAAGCTCCGGCCTGGCTGAGACCGGCGGCGGGTCGGTGCGGCGCCCACGCGCTCGAGGCCATTGATGTAGGCGCGCAGTTCGTCGGCGCGGATCATCGTCCGGCCGTGCTCGATCACCGCCGGAAGCGACCGCTCCGCGATCCGCCGGCGTACCGTCCTTGACGAGCATCCGAGCATCCGAGCATCCGAGCATCCGAGCATCCGAGCATCCGAGCAGCCGCGCGGTCGTCCCGACCGACAGCAACGCCGGTACCCTAAGTTCCGCGATCGGCTCGAGGTCGGTCACGGCGCCGGGTTCCGCTCTGATACGCGGTCGAGTTCGAGCGCCAGGCCGGCGGCGGCCGGCAGCGCGTCTTTGGAGAGTCCGCGCTGTACGAGTGTTTTCAGGAGCCGCTCAGCGCCACTGTTCGGGGTCCTTCGATGGTCCTTGAGATGGTCGCTGAGCAGCGCGCACGCGCACTCGATGTCGAATTGCAGCTGCTCGGTCGCGTCGCGGCCCTCTTGACGTTCGCGGTGGGCGGCCTGCCGGCCGGTCATGGCGCCAGCCTCCACCGCTCGCCAGCGCCGCAGCGGCGCCGCTCGACGCAGAGCAGTTCGCACGCCCGGTCGATGAGTTCCAGATCATCGAGCTCAACTCGGGCGAGGCCGTTACGGATTGGTCGCCAGCTGCAGAACTCGCCAGGCGCGACGCGCCGCCATCCAAGTAGCGAGCAGTGGATGACGTCGACCGTTGCGGCGAGCCGATCGCGGGCGGCGGCGTTGTTGACGTGATCGGCGGATCGCCTCGTGGTCGACGGCCCGAAGTGGCAGGCAAAGCAGGTTGCGATGCGCGTCCCGTCGGCACGATAGGAGCCGGCGAACGTTTCCCGATGGCCGCGCTTGCGCCCGCAGCGCTCACAACGCGGCCCGAACATGATCCGCGCCTCGTCGGAGTGGACTCGCGCCGGATTCTGCGCCGACGTGCGGGAGCCTCGTCGGGCGGATCGTCCACGGGGAAGTCCTCGATGGGAAGCGCCTCGAGGCGACGCGCGCGTGACTGCTCGCCGACCCGTGCTGCGGCGTCATCCGTCCACCGCTGCCAGTAGCGCGCCGGCGCGTCATCGACCAGATCGTATGCCGCAAGTTCGCTCGGTCCACCGGGCGGTATATCGCCGCGCGCGATCGCGTCGAGCACGACGCGGCGAGCATCGTCACAACCCACCGCGAGCCTCATTCAGCCGGCGCTCGAACGCTGCCAGCGCGTCGTCGGGCGGGTCGGCCGCGGCACCATCGGCGGCCAGGCTGCCGCTCCCGCCACCAGTCCCGCTCGCGTTTTCGATGGCGGTACTGTCGTTACTAGCGGGACTGCTAAATACAAAGGGCTTTCGCGGGTTTACAGTCCCGCCAGTGGCGACAGTGCCGCCATCGTTTTCACTAGACGGAACTGTTGGCGTGACAGTCGTTGGCGGCACTGTGGCGGGACTGTCGGAGGGTGGCGACCATCGCCATTCGGTCATGGTTGACGGGAACGCCGCGACCCGCCGATGCTCGACGCCCAGCTGATCCTTCGCGCGCTGGATCGTGCGTTCACTGATTCCGTCCGCCTCGCACGCCGTATAGACCGGCTTCGACTCGTGCCATTCGCCGTCGCGCGGGAGCAACAGTTCGATGATCTCCCGCGCGTCACTCGTCTTGCCGACCACGGCCGGCTGCTTGTCGGCGTCAAGCAACTCGTCGACGTCAATGTCGCTCGGCCGCATGTTCGCCACAAGCGGAACCGCGAACTGGTGTCCGTTGGCGGTGAACATGTGCGAGGCGATCTCGAACTCGAGCGGCGTCGGTCGCTGCGACAAATTGCCTTTTCCCCTGGCCAGGATGCGCAGCTGCTCGTCTTCGGGGTGTTGTGCAAGCAGCAGCGATGATCGCGACGCCGCGTTGAACGCGGGTGTTCCCGAGCACAGCTCGCGGAACGAGCGTCCACGCCTATTTGGGTGCAAGGTTCCGACGGCGGCGACGTCAAGCTCGCGCGCTAGTGCTCTGAGCGGTGCCAGCGCGTCACGAACCGCCTTTTGTCTCCAGTCATCAACCCCTCCGCCGAGGTTGTCGAGCAACTGGTCAAAATAGAGGACCCGGATGCCCGAGTCGCGAACCAGACGTGTCAGCCGGTCGCGGTCCTCGCCGACGTTCACCAAGCCGCCGTCGGGGCGCTCGATCTGGCAGACCCGCTCGAGCTCGGCGCCCGCCGCGTGTAGCCCCGGGGTCCAGGTGGAGTCGAGATCGTCCTCGTCGCCGACGATCCCGACGTTGATCTTGGTTCCCTTCAAATCGCCATCGAGCTCGCCGAGTGTCAGTCGTGCGATCACCCAGGCGATCAGTGCCCCTTTGCCGATCCCTTCGTTACCGAGCAGCAGGTTTAGGCGGCCGATCACGATTCGCCGCGACCATGCCCATTGGAACGGTTTGGAACGTTCGAGGTTCGCGACGCGCAGCCGCAGCTCGCTCGGCTGCCGGTCACGCCTGATCGAGTCGAAGTCGCCGAAGCTCACGAGACCATCCCGAGGTATCGCTCGAGCCGCTCCCTGATCCGCCAGTAGCCGGCGCCGCGCGGCTCGATCCCGAGAACCAGTCCGGCGAGGTCGATGATGCTTCCGCCGCGGTCGCAGCCAAAACACCACCATCCGCGATCGCCGTCATAGACATGCAGGCTCGGTTCGGTCTCCGCGTGGAACGAGACATTTGTGGTCGCGTCCGACGATGACGCCGAGCAGTGACGGCACGTACACGGTCGCCGGGATTGCGCGCAACGGATCGTCGGCGTTGGCAGGCGTGGTTTGGCTGACGGTCCGGCGTTCGCCGGCGAGTTCGGCGAGCCACCCCGGTAGCGGCGCGATCTCAGACTCGATCAGCGGGTGCGCGGGATCCCAGGCGTACAGGCGCCCGCTGTCATGCACGCTCGGCGGCGCGACGACTTGCGTGCCAGCGGCTTTGATCTCAAGGCCGGCGATCTCGACGGCGCGTAGGTTGCGCGAGCGCAGTCCGGGCGGGCCGCGGAAGTAGAAGTGTCGCGACCCGCTGCCAGTAATCACGGTCGGCGTGGCCGGCAGCGGGCCGTGTGCGCGCTCCAGCCGGGCGAGTGACTCTTGGCCGCCGTCCCAATCGTCGCGGTCGAGCACCACGAGCCCCCGTCCGCAGCGTATCCCGACGTTCGCGTCCGGGTGGGTGGTGAAGTAGCTGGTTACGGTCTCTTGGGTCGCGACCCAGTTCGGCCAGCCTTTCCCGACCGCGCGTTGTGGCGATTTGCCGACGAGCGGGATCGTTCGAGGCAAATAGCGCAGCGCGGCCTCGAGGATCTCGCTGGAAGGCGCCGGCGAGCCGACGCCCCCCAATGCTTGCGGCCTAGCTAGAACGGCAGGCGATCATCGTCCGCGGCCGGCGTGTCGCTGGCGATCTTGCTGTCAGCGGCCGCGATGCCGAGCATCGTGGCGAGCCGTGTTCCTTGTGCGACATGCTCGGGGGTGGCTTCGGTGGACGCCGCTTGCGGCACGAACCAGCGGCCACGATCGTGCTGGCGCCCGGTCGTGGTGAGCCTGATCGCGATTGACCAGGGCGGCGACGGCTCCGCGCGCTTGATTGCGAGACAGATCTTCTTCGCGGTCTGCGTCGCGGTGGACTTCAACATCAGTGACACCGGCAACTCCGGGTCGTACTCCGGCACGAGCAGCACGAATTGATAAGCGAGCTGCGCGTCCTCGGGCACGTCCTCGGCGAGGTAATCGGCGAGCCGGAAATCTCCCGCCTCGTCGGTGTAGGCCCACTGCTTGCGTAGCGTGATCGGGTGGATGAGCACGCCGCCGGGCTTACCCGGCTCGTGCACGATCGTTGGCTCGGGGTCGTTGGAGTCCGAGGCGATAAAGATCGCGCCCGCCGGAACCAGGCCGTCTTGGACCGCGCTGGACGTTGGCTGCGCGATCATCATCCTCGGGACTGCGAGATCCGAGGCGTCGATTGTCTCGGCGGCGCTCCGGTACGGTGCGAGTTCGGCGGAGCGCTCGGCGAGCGAGAGGCTCGTGCTCGCGCTTTGCTGGGTGGTGTCTGCTTCCATGTTTGTTGTTCCTTTCGTTTTTGGTGATTGGTCGGGCGCCGGCCCTGGTCGGGCCGGCGCCCTAGTTGCTTCTTAGGTGGTAAGTCCCCGCTCGATCGCTCCGAGCCCGTTCTTGAGCTGTGCCACCAGCCCTTTGAGCTCGCCTGCTTGCGCGTTGGCGTCGTTGGCCGCGTCGAGCGCGCGTTCCCGGTCCTTTTCGAGGTCCGCGATTTGCTCCTCGAGCTCGCCAATCCGCGTTTCGATGAGCTCGCGGACGTTGTGCGGGAGTGGGGAGCGGTCGTGGATCACGATCGTTCCCTCACTCATCGTCGTGGTCCTTGAGCCAGCAGCCGTCGACGACGCGGTAGACACCATCATCCGCGAGGTACTCCTGCCCCTCGCACGTCGGGTAATACAGGCGCCGGTCGCAGCGAAGGTAGACCGCCTCACCGTCACGGTGCCAGATAGACCCCTGCCCGAAATCCGCGACGAATTCCCACGTCGCCTCTTGGCTGTTCAGCAATTCCGGCCAGGGATTCGGTACGATGCTGCTAGTTGAGTAGTTGGACATGTCGTCCCTTTCAGCCGGTTGTGGACGTGTGGCACCCACACCGGCAACTCGATTGATTTACGGGTCCGCCGCCGAGCTTGTGAGTTCACCTCCTTTCCGCTCGGCGGCGGTTTGCGTTTTAGGGCAAGTCTTTGACGTGCTCTGTGGCTTCAGCTAGCGCCTTCTCGATGCGCGCCAGCATTGCCTCGCTGCCGAAGCCTTTCTCGGCTATCCGAACGGTGTTGACGGAACACTCCGCGCCACGCGCGATGCGCTCCTGACTGACACCGGCAGCGAGTCGGCGAGCCCTGAGGTCACTAACGAATGTGGTGTCCATAACGCTGTGTACAGTGGCGGTTATGGATGCCCTGCGGAAGGACAACTTTTCGGGGAAACCTGTCCCTAAATTCAGTGACTATCCACCGCCGCCGGGGGGCGAGCTCGTTGCCGCGATCACCGAACTGGGCCGAACGAGACCCGTCTTCCCCACGCCGTGGGACCGGCCCGTTCCCGTGCTGGCTCGTCCAACGCGGGGCAGTCGCGGACAATGGGCGCCACCCTTCACCGTGGTGCCACGGAAGCTGACTTACGGCCGGGGGGTCTCCGGCAGCCGCTATGAAGACATCCTGTACCTAGTCGCCGCGTATGACATCGACATCGCTGGCTTGCACCCCCCGGACCGCCTGTACGACGATGAGGCGAAAACTCTAAGTCGTCATCGCGGACACGGCCGCAGGCTGCTGGCACAGGCTCACGGCTGGCCGTGGGCGGCCTTCGGTCCAGAGGGGAAGCTGCCCCGCGGGCACTGGTGGGAACGTGAGATCGCGGTTACGGCATGGCGGGCGTGGGTCCTAGGCGGAACGGAAAGCCGCCCTAAGTAGACGCCGGCGGAGAGGTTCTCACCGCCCGCCAGGCCGGCGATCGCTCAATGCGCGCATCAAGAGTCGACTTCGCCTCACGGCCACGCCGCTCAACTTCGGCCAACTCGTCCGAACTCGGCTCGATCAGCCCGCGCAGCGCCATCAGCCGCCACGCCTTCGACGCGGGGCCACGCCCACGAACCTCGCCGGCCTCACGGGCGGTCAGCTTGCCGATCTCAGCCAGGCGAACGGTCTGCTCGTCAAGTTCCTCGGGCGGATCCTCACCGAGCTCGAAGTGCCAATAAGCCCACGGCCGCGAACCCGCGACCCGTCCACCATCCGCGCGGTCCCTCATCAGTTCATCGCGAAACGCTCGCCATCCGCGATGCAACTGGCCCTCGGAGGGCCCCCCCTCGAGCGGACCGAGCATCAACGCCAGCGACATTTCGAGTTCATCCATCTCTAATCCACTCCATCAAGTCGCGCTCGGAGTGTTCGCGCAGCGCACGCTCGAGCGCGACCTGCGCCTGCACCTTGCCGGCGCGTGCCGACGACGCCAGCAACCGCAGCGCCTCCAGCCGGGACGGGATCTCCGCCACCGGCCCCGCCCGGCGTAGCAAATCGCGAAAGAACGCAGATTCCGACATGCCATCTGGCCGCAATTCCTCGAGCCGCGAATACTCGTCGGGCGTGAGCTTGACGCTAATCCGATGGACTCTCACACCTCACCCCGCCTCGCGGATGCTGCAGAAACACGATCTCATCGGGTGCGTCCGGTCGGCTGCTTGGCGCTCCCCACGGGCAGCACTTTGGCGTCGTGACCCTCCGTACCCACCTGCGAGAGATTCTCGGCCGGGCGGCGTTTTACCCCAGCAAACTGCGAGAAAATACGGATGCCATGCTCCGGGTGAGGAAGTAACCCTTCGATATTCAAATAGCGAGGGGGCTGGAATGCTTCGCAACGGAATGGACGAGGGGTCGGGCATGGTTGTAAAGGGTGCTCTGCTGCACGCGCTCTCATGGCTCCTGTACCAACTTGATCCTGACCCGTGGGCGACCAGGGCGGCAAGGCTTAGACAGAGCTCCGGGGGCCTCGATCACGACCGACGATAAGGTCTGGCTCAGGGCAAACCGCCATCCTGCCGATGGTTCGTCCGGCGGTATCCACGGGAAACCGCGGTGCCGTCCTGACCGACGATCGTGGGGCGGCACCACCCTTGGGCAATGACTGGTGCCGCCCCGCGACGTACGTTCGCTATAAGCACCCGGATTCCTCGGGGTCAGCACTCGAAGACCGCGATGGTGACCGGCGCGAACGCGGCCTCGATGCTGCGGCACTTCTCGCGCAACGCAGTCGCCGTCAGCGACTTCGGCTCGCTACCGCCAGCGATGTCGGGGTTGAAGGGCTGACAGCCGAGCGCGACGAGCATCGCGTCTCGCATCTCGGTGCGGAGTTTCGCCATCTTCGGGTCGCCGAGTCCAAGGTCCGCTTCCTGTCGGCGCAGTTGATCGAGCGTCGGTGGTTCGCGGCTGGCGTCGGCAGACTTCCAGGCGAGCACGCGTGTTGCGCCGTTCACTGGTGTGTGTGTCGTGCTGATTTCAAACACGTCGATCTCGTTGAGCACCCGGCCGCCACCCTGGCGCTTGGTCGCGTCGAGCACGAGGTAGCCGAAGGAGAATCCCAACGTGTTGGACTTGATCAATCGCCACGCCTGCTCGCCGCGGGGGTGCCCTGGTCGATCCAGCCGGAGGCGATCACTTCCCCGTCGACGGCCTTGACGGATGCGGGGTCGACGTGCCCGATGACGTCGTCGGGGGTCCGGCCGTGCATCCATGCGAGCGGGATCATCTTGCCGGAGCCGATCCATGCGCGAAGCGCCTTGACCATCACGTCGGCAGGGACGATGTCCTTCTCGCGATCGACGGCCGAGGCGCTGATGACGGCATCGAAGGTGCCCCTGTCCGTCGCCGCGATTGTCGCGGCCTTGATCAACAGATATTGCTTGCTCGGCGCGCGAGTGGGGACAGGCGCGGTGAGCACCTCATCGAGGCGAGCCATCGCGGCTTCCATGCGGGCGCTCATACTGCCTCCTTCGGATGGGCGGGTAGTTCGGTGCGGAGTTGCTCGCGGAGCGCCTCCTCGTGCTCGGCGGCCTCGCGCGCATCGTGCTCGCGCTCGGCGTGCCGCGCCTCACGCTGGCGGCGGTCGGATTCAGCCACCGCGGCCTCGCGCGCATCGTCCGCCGGGTCGACCGGAATGGGCACGCCTGCGGGCGAGAGGCGCAGGCCCGAGCCGATGGGCTCCATGTCGCCGGGCGCGGCCTCATTGACATGGGCTGCGCACCACCACCGTCGAACATTCGGGAAGTACGGGATGCCGAGCCGCGTCGGCGCGTTCAGACACCCCGGCGCGGCGCAGCACACCAGCTCCACCGCGGTGGCCGTCTTCGCCAGCCGCACGCGGGCATCAACCATCCCGGTCGGCTCGAGACCCTGCTCGGCGCGGGCGGCGTCGAGCATCTCGCGGCGCTCGGTCGGCGTGAGCGCCTCGAGATGGTCGATGAGCTGACCGGCCGTGGCTAAGCCATCGAGACGCGCCGCGAGCACGAGCTGCCGCGCGGCCGCACGATCCTCGTCTTGTCCCGGCAGTTCCCGAACGTGCCCAGCCACGGCGGTCAGCGACTCATCGCGCCGGCGGAACGGAACAAAGATTTGCCAGCTCAACGGGTGGCCGCCTCACGGTGCGGCTGCTCGAGCACGTCGTTGATCGGGACGGCGCCGGCGAGCGTGAACATCGAGTTGACATAGAGCGGTGTTGCGTCGGGGTTGAAAGCGCCCCCTGAGTCTTTTCCAGCCAACGGCGGCGAGTTGCCGATCGAGTTCGGCGGCGGCCTCGTCGCGAGCGGACTGGGCCTCGATGACTGTCTCATCGGCGCGTTGTAGGGCCCGGTGAGCGGCGAGCGCGGCCCTGCTGCTCATCGCCGACGCTCCTCATTGGATCCGGGACTCGCCGGCGCTGGGTGATCGTGAACCGCGACGCGGACGGCCTTGGCGATCTCGGCGCTCACGCTTGACTTGTGCTGTTGGGCGGCGCGGCGAAGCGCGGCGAAGTCGGCGTGCGCGAGTCGAGCCGTGACGGGGCGGGTAAGACGATCAGACGGCAAACGGTCCCTCCAAACTTCAACGTAGTGTATACGTAAAAGTGTATGCCTTGTGTAAGCAGTGCGAAGGCCCTCGGGACGTTTATGACCAGCTATAACACCCGCGGAACTCTGGCGGAACACCAGCCGCCACCTCGGGGCCTCTCGTGCCACCCGCCGCACCCCGAATCGCCCATAAACACTGGACATTCGCGGTCAGCGGGTGGCGCTCCGCTTCTCTGATAAGGAAGAGGTCCCAGGTTCGAGTCCTGGATCGCCCATTTCTCCGCGGGCCGGGAGAAATCGCCCCCGGAGTCGGGCAATGCGTACTTCTCCCCGAGCGCCGTCGCTGTAACTACTGTTGCCCGGCCCACATGCCGGGGCGAGGGTGGTGGTGTCGGACCACGAATCGTCCGCCCGTTAGGACGTTGCGGACGATCGGAAAGGAGCCTCCGATGCTCAGTTCTCACAGGCCTCGCGCTGCGATCGCCGTCGCGATTCTGACCCTTGTCATCGCAGGCGCCGCCGTTGCGGGGAAGCCGCGCAACTGCTTCCGGTTCCCCGAGACGGTGAACGTGACCGGCGCCGCATAGCCGTTGACCTTCTGACTCGTCGTCCCCGCGTACTTCTTTCCGCCGAGAGGCGTGGCCAGTACGGAGACGTGGGCTGCTTCGTCAGCATCATCCCGCCGGGCAATCCGTATCTACAGGCGGGCTGGGTCCACAGGATCGGGACGATCGCCGTGTCCAAGGGGACATTCTCGATCAAGAACGTCAAGACCGTGCATTCGGTCACGGTGGCCGGGGGAAAGCTCAAGACCGTCACCACCACGACGGTCAGCGGCACGTTCAAGACCGCCAAGAAGGCCACGGGCAAGATCACTCTCTTCCAGTCCCAAACCGCCCCGGGCCTCAACCACGGCTGCCCTAAGGCGGTGAGGAGGACCTTCACGGCAACCACCCACTGACAACCACGAACGTCGCCCGCGGCGGCGATGCCGGAGGTGCGCGCACACCGGGCGCCTCCGACGGCGGGCGCGCTCGGCGACGAGGTAGCCGGGGCGCCGCCCACCATCACAGGGGTCATACTCCCGTCGATGGACGAGGTCATCCCCGGCGTATTGCACTGGCAGGCGCGCCATCCCCACATCGGCGTCGATGTCAGCTCGTATCTCCTGCTCGACACTGGCACGCTGCTCGATCCCATTCTTCCCGAGGGCGAGGGGCCCGAGTGGATCGGTCACGACGTCGAGCGGATCGTGCTCACCGTCCGTCACCACTTGCGCAGCGCTCAGAGCTTCGATGTCCCGATCTTCGCCCACCGTGCCGGACTGCACGAGTTCGAGGGCCGAGACGTCGAGGTCATCGGCTATGACACCGGCGACGAGCTCGCCCCCGGGGTGCGCGTGCTCCCCTTCGGCCGGATCTGTCCCGATGACGCCGTTCTCCACATTGCACTGGGAAATGGAGTCTTAGCGTTCGGGGATGGCCTGCTCAACTACGGTGGCCTCGGTCATCCGCCTGACCAGTACATCGGCGACGACCCAGAGGCGATCAAGGCGGACATCGCCGAGGGCCTGCGGCCGCTGCTCGACGAGGAATTCGACACGCTGCTGTTCGCCCACGGGCTGCCCGTCGCGCGCGGCGGCAAGCAGATGCTCGGCGAGTTCCTCGCCGCCCGGTCGTGACGCTGCGGTTCCGGGGCTGACGTGAGCGCGCCGCGGGCTCGGTCAGAACGTCCGTCTCGATACGGGCTCGCCGTCGAGGCGGCGATTTCGTCCAATGAGGGGACACGATTGCCGTCTCGACCCAGGAAGGCGGTCGAGCGCACCGAAATGCGTGCACCCGCCGACGCGAGACGGATGGCGCTTGCGCCGGGCGGAGCGGGGCCGTGAGGCACCGGCCGCTCATCGCCTCGGGACCCAGCTCGGGACTGGCGCTCGCGCTCGCCGTCGCCATTGCTGGGTGTGGCGGGTCGGGCACCTCGACGACGACGGCGGCATCCGGAACGCCCGCGCTCGCCGCAGCCGCGCAGCCGGTGACCACCGCTGCGCGCACGACCGCGGTCAATAGTTCGTCCACCACGACCAAGAGCACCACGACGACCGCGCACACGACGGCGCACACGACGTCCGCCGCGCCCCAGGTCCCCAAGCCGCGGATCGTCTGGGACCCGATCCCGTTCGGACCGACCCGGCGGGCCGAGATGGTCGCGTACGCCGAGCGCCACTACGGCCTGCACACCTGGCGGCTGATCCACCCCCATGTGATCGTCATCCACTTCACCGAGACGCCGGACTTCCAGTCGACGTACAACACCTTCGCGCCCGACTATCCGGACTCCGAGCTTCATGAGCGGCCGAACACGTGCGCGCACTTCGTCATCGATCGCGCCGGGGTCATTCACCAGCTCGTCGCGCTCAACACGATGTGCCGGCACACCGTCGGCCTCAACTGGACGGCGATCGGGATCGAGCACGTCGGCTACAGCGACGGCCAGGTGCTGGGCGACCCGCGGGAAATGGCGGCGAGCCTGCACCTCGTCCGCTGGTTGCGCTGCCGGTTCGGCATCACGATTGCCAACGTGATCGGCCACAACGAGAGTCTCAGCAGTCCCTACCACCACGAGCGGGTCGCTGCGCTGCGGACCCAGACCCACTCGGACTTCAATCGCGCCGACATGAACATCTATCGCCGCCGGCTCGCACGGCTCGGATCCTGCCCGCGCGGGTAATAGGGGGGCATGGCCCAGCCGACCGGCCGCCCCGGGACCGGCCGCCCCGGGACCGACCGCGGCGACACCCACCCCCACGAGCGTCCGCGCTTCGTGATCCAGCAGCACGCGGCGAGCACGCTGCACTACGACTTCCGCCTCGAGGTCGACGGTGTCCTGCGTTCGTGGGCGGTCCCGAAGGGCCCGTCGACCGACCCGCGTGAGAAGCGACTCGCCGTCGAGGTCGAGGACCACGCGCTCGAGTACGGCGACTTCGAGGGCATCATCGGCCGCGGCATCTACGGGGCCGGGGCGGTGATCGTCTGGGACGCCGGCACCTACCGCACCCTCGACGAGGAGCGAACGATGGCGCAGGCGCTCCAAGCCGGCCACGCCAAGTTCTGGCTCGACGGCGAGAAGCTCACCGGCGGCTGGACGCTGCAGCGGACCCACCAGGGCGCAAAGCCACAGTGGCTGCTGATCAAGCGTCGTGACGACGGCGCCGACGCGCGCCGCAACCCCGAGACCGCGCAGCCGCAATCGGTGAAGACGGGACGGACGATCGAGCAGGTCGCCAAGGAGGAGGACGAGGCGTGAGCGGCACGACCGCATCCCCGCGCGCGAGCCGGGTGACGACGCAAGGACAGCCAGGCCGGGCCGAGGCGACCGTCGCGGGCCGCTGGCCGGCGCCGATGCGCTGGCTGGTGCGCGCGGGATTTGCCGCGCGCGGGATCACCTACGGGTTGATCGGGGCGATCGTCGTCGCCGTCGCCCTGCACACCGGCAATCCCGGTGCGCGTCCTGATCAGCAGGGCGCCCTGTCGCTGATCGCGCAGGCGCCGCTCGGACGTGTCGCGCTTGTCGTGATCGCGATCGGACTCGGCGCCTATGCGCTGTGGAAGCTCGTGCTCGCCGTCGTCGGGTCAGGCCCGGAAGGCCGCCAGGATCCCGGTGCCCTCGACCGGATCTCGAACCTCGCGGGGGCGGTCGTCTACGTTGGCTTCTGTGGGGTCGCCGTGCGCGTGCTCACGGGCACGAAGGGCAATGAGCCGGCCGCGCAGCGCCACGCCGCCGCGAGTGTGCTCAACTGGCCCGCCGGGCATGTCATCGTCATCGCCGCCGGGGCCGGGCTGATCGCGATCAGCGCCTACCAGGTCTACACCGCGGTCCGCGGGCAGTTCACCGAAGACAACAAGCTCGGGGAGATGAGCCCAGAGGAGCGCACCGCGTTCCTGATCGCGGGCCGGGTCGGGCTGAGCGCGCGGGCGATCGTGTTCGCGCTCGCCGGCTACTTCCTGATCCGCGCCGCCGTCGACGCGCGGCCGGCCAGCGCGGCCGGGATCGACACGGCGCTCGCGCAGGTCCATCACCAGCCGTTCGGCACCCCGATGCTGCTCATCGTCGCGGCCGGGTTGCTCGTGTTCGCGACCTTCTCACTGTTCGAAGCCCGCTACCAGCGGCTGTGAATCCGCGGGCGGGTAACTTGCCCGGCATCACCCGCTCCTCGATCGACCCGTCCGGCGCTCCCGATGTGCTCGACGCGCCTCGCGCCGAGCCGCCGTCCGGCGAGCAGGCGATGAAGGCGACGCTCACGCGCGACCGCTTCAGCGACCCCGATTGGATCTTCGAGCGCAAGCTCGACGGCATCCGCTGCATCGCGGTGCGCGACGGATCGTCGACGCGGCTGCTGTCGCGCAACAACCTCGCACTCAATGGCCGCTATCCAGAGGTCGCCGAGGCGATCTCCGCTCAGGATTGCTCCCGCTTCGCCGTCGACGGTGAGGTCGTCGCCTTCGACGGCTCGGCGACGAGCTTTGCGCGGCTCGCCCAGCGCGGGCAGCACTACGTCCCGGTGTACCTGTACGTGTTCGACCTCCTGTGGCTCGACGGCCACGACCTCCGCGGCCTGCCGCTGCGCCGCCGCAAGCAGCTGCTGCGCCGCACGCTCAGCTTCGCCGATCCGCTGCGTCTGACGACGTACCGCAAAGGGGCGGGCGAAGAGCTGTTCCGCCACGCCTGCGCCCACGGCTGGGAGGGCGTCATCGCCAAGCGCGCCGACAGCCTCTATACCGCGAGCCGGTCGCGGGACTGGCTGAAGCTCAAGTGCGAGCAGGGCCAGGAGCTCGTGATCGGCGGCTACACCGCCCCACGCGGCTCGCGCGAGGAGTTCGGCGCACTGCTCCTCGGCTACTACGACGGCGACCGTCTGCGCTACGCCGGCAAGGTCGGCACCGGCTTCGATCAGCAGACGTTGCGCGAGCTTGGCGGCGCGCTGCGCGACCGGCGCCGTGACCGCTCCCCGTTCGCCGCGCCCGGAGAGATCCGCGAGCGCGCCGTCAGCTGGGTCGAGCCCGAGCTCGTCGCCCAGGTCGCGTTCACGGAGTGGACCGGACACGGACGGCTGCGCCACCCGCGCTTTCTCGGGTTGCGTGACGACAAGCCCGCGCGCGAGGTCGTGCGCGAGCGATGAGTGCGCCGCGCACGCGCCGCAGCGGGACCGCGGGCCTCGAGACCGTGCGGGTCGGAGGCCACACGATCGAGATCACTCATCCCGACAAGGTGATGTTCACCCGGCCGCCGGTGACCAAGCGCGACCTCGCCCGCCATTACGAGCAGGTGACGGCCGCGATGTTGCCCCACGTGCGCGGGCGGCCCCTCGCGCTCGAGTCCTACCCGCAGGGCACCGACCAGCGCGGGTTCTTCCTGAAGTCGATGCCCGCCCACTTCCCCGACTGGATCGAACGGGCGGAGATCCCCAAGAAGGGCGGGTCGCTGACCCAGGTGATCGCCGGTCCCGCGGCGACGTTCGTGTACCTCGCGGGGCAGAACGTCGTCACTCCGCACATCTGGCTCTCCCGGGTCGACGCGCTGCGTGAGCCCGACCGCCTCATCATCGACCTCGACCCCTCGCCGGGCGTCGGCTTCGCCACGGTGCGGGCCGCCGCGCGGGCGGCCGGCGAGCGGCTGCGCGACGACGGCCTCGTGCCCCACGCGATGGTCACCGGCTCACGCGGCATCCACGTCGTCTGCCCCCTGCGCCGCGGCCCATCGTTCTCCGATGTGCACGCCTACGCGTGTGCGGTCGCCGAGGATCTCGTCGCCGCCGACCCACGTCGGCTCACGCTCGAGTGGCGCCGCGATGACCGCGGCCGCCGCATCTACCTCGACGTCAACCGGATCAACTACGCCCAGCACGCCGTCGCGCCCTACGCCGTCCGGCCGCGCCCCAATGCCCCGGTCGCGATGCCGATCCACTGGGCGGAGCTCGACGACCGCCGGCTCGCCGCCGACCGGTGGACGACGCGCAATGCGGCCGCGCGGCTGCGGGCCGAAGGCGACGCGTGGCGCGGACTCGGGCGCCGGGCCCGGGCACTCCCGAAGCAGTGACGGCTCAGCGCCGGCTCGCGCGCCCGACCACGAACCCGACGAGCAGCGCGCCGGCGAGCGCGAGGGGCAACGGATTGCGGTGAACCGCGCTCGAGGCCTGGCCGGCGGCGTCGAGAGCCGAGTCGGGCGAGGCCTGCTGCGCCTTGCCGATCAGCTCGTCGCGCGCCTCGGACACCGAGGCCTTTGTCTCACGCAGCTTCGCGCCCGCCCGCGCCTTGACGTCGGTCTTGCGTGCGAGCGCCTCGACGGTGTCGCCGAGCTCCTCGCGCGTGGCTTCGATCTCCTGCTGGATCTGCTCTGGATCGCCTGAGTTGGTCACTGCCGACCCGCCTGAGCCTTCGTCTTCGCCCACTGCACATCCTCCTTCACGCTCTCCGCCGTCTGTTCGGGAACCGGCGGGGTTGCCTGCTGCAGCTTCGTGCGCCCGCGCAACGCGAGCACGCCGGCAACGGCCGCGAGCACGGCGGCGATGATGAGCGCGGCCGCCCAGGTGGCGACGGCCGTGGCCAGGCCCGCGATCGCAGCGGCGACGAGCGCGCCGACGGCGTAGAGGCCGACGACCGCCGCGCCACCGAACATCCCGCCGCCGATGCCCGCACGCTTGGCCTTGAGCGACAGCTCCGCCTTGGCGAGCTCGACCTCCTGCCGAGCGAGACGGCTCGTCTGCTCGGACAGCTGCTTGACGAGCTCGGCGACGGGAAGCTGCTCCTGCCGATCAGCCCCCGTCCGCTCGGTTGTGTTGGCCATCCCCTGCCTCCGTGGTCGATTAGCTCACGGCTTCCCGATCCACCGAGGCGCAAACGGACGCCGCTACGGCAAAGCGCCGCCGGCGAGAACTCCACCGGCGGCGCGGTGCCGCAGTAATTCAGGTGTCCGCGGAGGCGCTTAGGCCGCGCGGCGCAGGCCGTCGAGCTCCGAGCTGCCGGCGAGCCGGCTGAGGCCGCGGGACTCGAGCTCGCGTGCCCGCTCGGCGGAGATGCCGAGCTCGCTGCCGACCTGCCGCAGCGTGCGGGGCTCCTCGCCGGTGAGTCCGAAGCGCAGTCGGATGACGTTGCGCTCGGCCTCGGGCAGCTGGCCGACGATCAGGTTGACCCGGTTGTCGCGGTCGGACTCGACGATCTCCTCGGCGGGCTCCGGCCGCGCGCTGGCCAGCATGTCGCCCAGCGCGGTCTCGCCGTCGTCGCCGATCGGCTGATCGAGACTCGTGAGGCCTCGGCTCAGCTCGCGCAGCTCCGCGACCTCATCGACGGTCAGCTCGGCGACCGCGGCGATCTCCTCGTCGGTCGGCTCACGACCGAGCTTGGTGTTGAGGTCGCTCTCGATCTTGCGGACCTTGACCTGCCGCTGCGCCACGTGCACCGGAACGCGGATCGTGCGGCCGTGGTTCTGCAGCCCGCGCTGGATCGCCTGGCGAATCCACAGGGTCCCGTAGGTGGAGAACTTGAAGCCGCGCCGCCAGTCGAACTTCTCGACCGCGCGGATCAGCCCCAGCATGCCTTCCTGGACGAGATCCTCCATCGGCAGACCGTGGCCCTGGTAGCGCCGCGCCTGGGAGACGACGAGCCGAAGGTTCGCGTTGATCATGCGGTCCTTGGCGGCGAGGTCGCCGCGCTCGATCCGCTTGGCCAACTCGACCTCCTCCGCCGCGGTGAGCAGCGGATGGGCCCGTGCGCTTCGCAGGAACAGCTCGAGGGAATCAGCGGCACCCGAGGCCAGCTCGCTCGCGACCGGGCGGATTTCGCTCAGCTCGCCGCGGCTTCCGGCGTGGGCGCTGCGCCGCCTGATCTGGCGGCCGTTGCCACCCGCCGTCGCGGCCTTGCGGCCGCTGCGCACGCGGGCGCTTGTGGGGGTTTGGTGGCGATCGCTTCGCCCACGCGAGGCAGGCTCGCGATCGCGGGTATCAGGGGTATTCAGCTCTGGCTCCGTAAATCGCATGTTCGATAGGTATCGAATTATAACACTTGTACGACAGATGTCGAACCATCTGCCGACCGTAAATCTCGTCGTGAGCTCGAACACGTCCGCCGCCCAGATGTAGCGGTGGTCGCGCCTCCGAGCCCTGGGTTTACCCGCCCAGCGACCGCCAAACCTGCTTGGGGCGACATCTGTGCGCCCGGTCACATCGGTTCGAGCGGCGCCGGCCCTGGAGTCCCTGGGCACACGCTCACTATCTGTACGGTCTAGGGGCCGCGTGGTTACGCGCCATCCGGTCGGGTGAACCGGCCGGCGTGGCGGTTGCGCTGGCGCATCCGGGCTTCGCGGGAGCCTCCCCCGGGCAGCCTATACTTGCCAGACCTCAGATAGGGAGCCGCGACAGTGCAGGAGATGGTGATCTACGGAGTGAGCTTCGACATGGTCGGCAAGCAGCCAATCGTGCTGCTGAAGACCGTCGAGAGCAACAAGTTCCTGCCCATCTGGATCGGACATCCGGAGGCGGCGGCGATCCTCATGAAGCTCCAGGGCGCCTCAACGCCGCGGCCGATGACCCACGATCTGCTCTCGGACATGCTCGGCGAGCTCGAGGTCGAGTGCACGCGCGTCGCCGTCACCGAGCTGCGGGAGAACACGTTCTACGCTTCGATCACCCTCCGCGCGGCCGGTCGGGACCTCGAGATCGACTCGCGGCCGAGCGACGCCCTGGCCCTCGCCGTGCGCGCCGGCGCGCCGATCTTCGCCGCCGACGAGGTCATCGCCGAGTCGGCGATCGAGTTCGAGCACGAGGTCGAGGACACCGAGGAAGTCGTCGAGAAGTTCAAGGACTTCCTCGATCGGGTCACGCCCGAGGACTTCGCCGGCGAGTAGCCCCGCCGTTGCTGCCCACGGCTGACGCCGTCCCGCCGGGCCGGTCTGCCGCGGCCTCGGCCAGCGCCCGGTCCACCTGCTCGTGGTGGTGGATGAGCGCCGGCTCGTTGCGGCCGTAGACGACCTCGGGCATCAGGCCGGTCCGCAGCGAACGGTGGATGTCCTGCTGTTGGCCGAAGTCCTCCTCGAACACCACCTTCGTCGTGAAACGCACGTTGGCATCCCAGAACGACCGCTCGTCGTCGGTCGTGGGGCGCCGGGGTACGTAGAAGCGCACCGTCACGCGGGTGCGGTGGGGATCGTCGGGCTCGGGGTACATCTCCCAGAACTCGGCGTGGCCGCTCATTGGCAGGTTGATGGCCACGCTCGGGAAGAGGATGTAGACGACCGAGGCGAAGGGCCGCAGCTCCCACTCGGCCTCGGGCCGCTCGAGCAGGCTCGTGACCTCCTTGCGCATGACCACGCCGCGCGTGTGCGGACCGAAGTTCTCGCCCACGAACGGGGTCGAGAGCATGTCCGGGGCGAGCGTGTTGCGGTGCAGCGAGAACACGTGGTAGCTCTCGAGAAAGGTGTCGTGGATGAGCTTCCAGTTGGCGTCGAAGAGCCCGCTGCGCTCGGCAAGGAAGTGCCAGCGCTCGAAGCCGTAGTCGGCGAGCTCGGGCCCGAGGCCGGCCAGCTCGCCGGCGACGTCGATCGTCCCCTCGCCCCTGACCCGCGCGAGGATCACACCAAAGCGCTCGGCCACCGGCACCGGGACGAGCCCGAACTCGCAGCGGTCGAGCTCGGCGAAGGCGTCGCGCGCGAGGGGCTGGCCGAGAAGCGCGCCGTCGAGGTCATACGCCCACGAGTGGTACGGGCACTTGAGCGCGCGCCCGGGGCGTCCGCGGCCGGTGAACACGCGGCCGCCGCGGTGGCGGCAGATGTTGAGGAACGCGCGTACCTCGGCGTCCTCGCCGCGGATCAGCAGCAGCGGTACGCCGGCCACCTCGGTGGCGACGACGTCGCCGGTGTCGGGCATGTCGGCGCTCAGCCCGACGACGAGCGGCCGGCCGCGGAAGAGCGCGTCCGTCTCGGCGCGCAGCCGCTCGGCGGCCACGTAGACCGACGAGGGCTGGCGGAAGACGGCCGGGGCCATCGTCGTCGTGTGCGCCGAGCGCAGCGCGAAGAACTGCTTCAGGATCGCGCGCTGGGTCTCAAGCTTCATCTCTGCGCTCCGCGGCGCGCAGAATACGCCCAATCAGCTCGTCGAAGGCAATTCCGGCGGCATCGGCGGCCTGGGGGAGCAGGCTCGTCTCGGTGAGCCCGGGGATCGAGTTGGCCTCGAGCACGTAGAGCTCGCCGGTCTCGTTCTCGAGCATGAGATCGACGCGGGAGAAGCCCGAGCAGCCGAGCAGCTCGTAGACGGCGAGCGCGAGCTCCGCCGCCCGCTCCGCCGCGCCGTCGCCGATCTCGGCCGGGCACACGAAGCGGGTGCGGCCGATCTCGTAGCGGCTCTCGAAGTCGTAGAAGTCCTCCTGCTCGGGCACGGCCTCGACGATCGGCAGCGCCCGCGGGGCGCCAGCCTCCTCGATGATCGACACCGCGAGGTCTCGACCGGCGACGTAGCGCTCGAGCAGCACCTTGCGGTCGTAGGAGAAGGCGGCGACGAGCGCCGCCGGAATGTCGCCCGCCGCGCGGGCGAACTTGATCCCGAGCGCCGACCCCTGGCCGGCTGGCTTGACGACAATCGGAAACTCGAGGCGCTCCTCGATGGCCGGCAGGGCGCGGGCCGCGCCGAGCTCGCGGAACGCGGTCTCGTTGAAGGCGTAGAAGTCCGGCGTGGGGATCCCGGCGTCGCGCATCGCGTGCTTGGCGAGCACCTTGTCGGCCGCGCGGATGCACGCCGACACGCCCGAGCCCGTGTACGGGACGCCCATCACCTCGAGCAGCTCCTGGACCGTGCCGTCCTCGCCGTCGCGGCCGTGGAGCGCCACGAAGGCGATGTCCGGCCGGGCCTGGGTCAGCTGCTCGACAAGGTCAGCGCCGACGTCGATCGCGACGACGTGATGACCGAGACGCTCGAGCGCGTCCTGCACCCTGGCTCCTGACTTCAGCGACACCTGGCGCTCGAGCGATCGGCCGCCCTTGAGCACCGCCACGCGTGTCATCCGGCGCGCTTGCGCGGCAATCTCACGACCTTGGCCAGCTCGGGAGCGAGGAGCGCCGCCTCGGACGTCGCGCCCGCCCCCGACGCCGGAGTTCGCCGCGGGTCGCCGGCCGGGGCGGACGTGCGCTTGGCCCGGCTCGCCGGGACGCCGCCGGTGAGCGTGCTCCACAGCTCAACCTGCTCGCAGACGACCTCGCCGATCCGCCGGACGCCCTCGCGGATCTCATCCTCGCCGACGCCGGAGAAGTTGAGCCGCATCTCCGAGCCCCCGCGACCGTCGGTGAACGCCGCCCGGCCGGGAACGAAGGCGACGTGCTCCTGCAGCGCCCGCGCGAGCAGGTCGGTGGTGTCGATGTAGGCGGGCAGCGTCGCCCAGATGAACAGGCCGCCGCGGGGATGGGTCCACTCGGCCTCGCGGGGCAGGTTCTCGGCGAGCGCGTCGAGCATCACGTCCCGGCGCCGGCGGTAGATCTCGTTCAGGGAGCGGACGTATCCCTCCCAGGCGCCGGAGTCGAAGTAGGCGGCGACGAAATACTGCGAGATCGAGGACGAGCACAGGTCGGCCGCCTGCTTGCCGATGTTCATCTTGGCCAGCACCGGCGCGGGCGCCACCGTCCAGCCGAGCCGAACCCCCGGCGAGAGGATCTTCGAGAACGTCCCCGCGTAGATGACGAACTCGTCGTCGAGCGCGCGCAGCGCGGGCAGCGCGTCGCCCTCGTAGCGCAGCAGGCCGTAGGGGTTGTCCTCGAGCACGAGCAGCTCGCGCTCGCCGGCGATGCGGACAAGCTCGCGGCGACGCTCGAGTGACAGGGTGACGCCGGCCGGGTTGTGGAAGTTCGGCACCGTGTAGATGAACTTGGGTCGCCGGCCGCTGCGCTCGAGCCCGTCGAGCGTCTCCTCGAGCGCGTCGATCCGCATCCCGTCCCGGTCCATCGCCACCTGGACGACGTCGGCCTGGTAGGCGCAGAACGTCGGCACGGCGCCGGGATAGGTCGGGGCCTCGGCGACGACGACGTCGCCGGGGTCGAGCAGCGTCTTGCACGCGAGGTCGATGACCTGCTGGCCGCCAGTGGTGACGAGGATCTCGTCGGCGTCGACCTCCATGCCCTCGGCGCGCATCACCTGGACGATGCAGCGCTTGACGAGGTTCAGCCCCTCGGTCGGTCCGTACTGGAGGGCCCGCGCGCAGGACTCGGCCGCGACCGTCCCCATCAGCGAGGCGTAAGAGTCGGGCGGGAAGGTCGAGGTGTCGGGCATCCCGCCGGCGAGCGAGATCACATCGTCGCGCTCGGTGAGCGCCATCAGATCCCGCATCGCCGAGGACTTCATCACCGTCGTGCGCTCGGCGAACAGCCCGGCGTAGCGCTCGATGTCGCGAGCGGTCGAGCGCGGACGTCGACTACGCCCCCCAGACGCGTCAACACCGGAGCCACGGCTCATCGGTGCCTCTCCACTATCGTCACGACCGGTCACGGTACAGCACGGTGCATCTGCTCTTCGACATCTTCCAGGGAATGGGGATCGCCGCCGCGGTGGGGATTCGCCCCTTCCTGCCCGCGCTCGCGGTCGGCGCGCTCGCCGACGGGAGCGTCGAGATCCACTTCAACCACACGGACTACTCTTTCCTGCAAAGCGCGGCTTTCCTGCTTGCCATGGCGGTCGGCGCGGTGATCCTCGTCGTCGCCGAGCGCAAGGTCCCCGAGGAACGGCTGCACCGCGGCCCGGGCGGAGTCGTGCTCGCCCTCATCGCCCTCGCCCTCGGCGCCCTGTTCTTCGCCGGGTCGCTGTGCCGCGGTCACTACCTCGTGTGGCCGGGCTTCATCGGCGGCGTCGTGTGCGCCGCGATCGGCCTGGCCGCCACCCGGCCGCTGTTCGCCCGGGTGCGGGCCCGGCTCGATGACGATGCCGCCGCCGCCGTGCCGCTCTACGCCGAGGGCACCGCGCTGCTGACAGCAATCCTCTCCGTCGTCGCCCCGCCGCTCGGCCTCATCGCCGTCCTGCTGCTCGTGTGGCTGCTCATCGCCGGACGCCGGCGCGAGGGCCAGAAGTACGCCGGCCTGCGGATCCTCAAGTGAGCGGTCGCAAGAAGCTCGTCCTCACGGTGATCGACGCGCTCAAGCCCGAGATGCTCGAGCGGGCGATCGCGACCGGCCGGGCCCCAGCCCTCGCCCGGATCCGCGAGGAGGGCGCCTATGTCGAGGACTGTGTGGCCGCCTTCCCCTCAGTCACCCCGGTCTGCGCTGCGTCGATCACCACCGGGGCCGGCCCCGACGAGCACCTCATCCCGAGCATGAACTGGTACCACCGCGAGGAGGCGCGCTACGTCGAATACGGCTCGAGCTTCTCGGCCAGCCGCCAGTTCGGGGTCCTGCGCTCGCTCACCGACACCGTCTACCGGATGAACGCCGAGCACCTCTCCCGCGACATCGAGACGGTGTTCGAGTCGCTCGACGACGCCGACGTGCGCACGGCGGGCACGACCTACCTCATCTACCGCGGCCGCCACCAGCACGAGGTCTCCCAGGAGACGGCGCTCGCCCGGATCGTCACCTCGACCCTGTTCCGGCGCACGATCGACGGTCCGCTCGAGCTGTTCTACGCCGACCTTTACGCGAGCCGCAAGACGGGCTGCCGCGGACAGCTCGGGATGCCCGGAATCCGTGACCAGCACACCGGCTGCGTCGGCGCCTACCTCGTCGAGAACGACCTGTTCGACTTCATGCTCTTCTCGCTGCCCGACAACGACGCCTTCTCCCACAAGAACGGGCCGTTCGCCCAGGTGACCTCGATCGCCGCCGCCGACCGCCAGCTCGAGCGTCTCATGCACGCGGCCGGCGGCCCGGATGCCTTCCTCGAGGAGCACGCGGTGATCGTCTGCTCCGATCACTCGCAGGCCGCGGTTGAGGAGCGCATCCGGCTCGACCGCGCGTTCGCCGACTTCGACGTGGCCACCCCGAGCGCCGCGCGCTCCGCCGGGGCCGAGATCGCGCTCAGCCCGGCCCAGCGCTCGGCGATGATCTACGTGCTCGACGACGAGCGCCGCGATGCGGTCATGGAGCGGTCCGTGGCCACCGCCCGCGAGGTCGAGGGCGTCGACCTCGTGCTGTGGCTCGACGCCGACGGCGACGAGGCGGTCGTGGCCAGCGAGCGCGGCATGCTGCGCTTCACCGCGGGCGGCGAGCTCGAGGACCTCGGCGGGGCGCTGTGGAGCGTCGAGGGGGATCTCGCCGCGCTCGGCGCCGAGGTGCAGGACGGGCGCCTGCTCACGCCGGAGTACCCGGACGCTCTGGCCCGCATCTGGTCCTCGCTCAAATGCCCGACCTCCGGGGACGTGCAGCTGTCCGCCGCCCCGGGCTTCGAGTTCGTCGACTGGGGCGGCGCCGACCACGTCGGCGGCGGCAGCCACGGCTCTCTGCACCGGTCGGATTCGCTCGGCGCGCTGCTGTGGTGCGGCACCGGTCCGGCCTCCCGCGACGTCCAGGAGCAGTGGACGCTGCGCGATATCGCGCCGCTGGTCAGGGGGCATTTCGGAGTCTGAATCAGGGCTCCGTGCGGATTAGGACGCGGTTAGCATGCTCGTGCTCTTACGGACCTCCGACGCAACGCCGATACATTCAGCCCATGTCCGATGACCTGACACACACGGTCGAACTCCCGTTTCACGTCCGGGTTCGACACGGCGTGCGCCAGACGGAGAACTGGCTCCAGCTCATCCGTTTCGTCACCGTCGGCGCGAGCGGCTACGTCGTCAACCTCGGGGTTTTCGCCGCCTGCGTGCACCTGCTCGGGATCAACTACAAGATCTCCGCGGTGATCGCCTTCGTCGTCTCCGTGTTCAACAACTTCTGGCTCAACCGGCACTGGACCTTCGACGCCAAGCACCAGCATCCGATGTTCCAGGCCGCCCGTTTCTTCGCCATCTCGCTGCTCACCTTCGCCTTCACCTACGTGCTGCTGATCGTGCTCGTCGACAGCGCCGGGATGAGCAAGGTGCCGGCCCAGGCGATCGCCATCGCCGCGGGTACGCCGCTGTCGTTCCTCGGACAGAAGCTTTGGAGCTTCCGCGCGTAGCCGCCCGGCTCGCGACGCTCCTCGCGCTACTGGCAGCCCTCCTCTCGGCGGTGCTCCTGACCCCGGCCTCGGCGGCTGGGTCGACGACGACCGTCACCGCCGCCGATCCGGGCACGCCGGTCCTCGTCCCCACGCAGGACACCCCGCCCAAGGGCTACCGGCTCACCGCTCGTGAGGCTCGTGCGATCGCCGCGCGGGCCCCGGTGGTAGTCGCCGAGCTGCACCGCCATCCACGGCTCATCCCCTACGAGTACACGAAGGGCCCGGGGCGCTGGCAGGTGAGCTGGTTCTCGCCGGGACGCAACGGCAAGGAGCTCGCCCAGGTCTACGTCGACGACGCCAGCGGCCGGGTGACCGAGGCGTGGACCGGCTTTCAGGTCGCCTGGACGATGGCCCGCGGCTATCCGGGCGCGTTCGGTCGACGCGTCAACGCCTGGTACGTGTGGCTGCCGATGTGCATGCTGTTCGCGCTGCCGTTCATCCCCTGGCGGCGGCGGCCCGGACTGCTCCATCTCGACATCGCGGTGCTGCTCGCGTTCTCGGTCTCGCTCGCCTTCTTCAACCACGCCCGGATCGGGCTGTCGGTGCCGTTCGTCTATCCGCTGCTGCTCTACCTGCTCGTGCGGATGCTGCTGCTCGCCGGCGGACGGGGGCGCCCCCGGCGCCCGTTACAGCTGCTCGTGCCCGTGTCCTGGCTCGCGGTCGGGGTCATCTTTCTCGTCGGCTTCCGCGTCGGGCTCGACATCGCCAACTCCAACGTGATCGATGTCGGCTATGCCGGGGTGATCGGCGCCGACAAGGTGATCCACGGCAAGCCTCTGTACGGCAACTGGCCCAAGGACAACGCCGCCGGCGACACCTACGGCCCGGTCAACTACTACGCCTACGTTCCCTTCCGGGTGCTGTTCGGCTGGAGCGGAGTGTGGGACAACCTGCCCGCCGCCCATGCCGCGGCGATCGTCTTCGACCTGCTCACGCTGATGGGGCTGTTCTTCCTCGGGCGACTGACCCGGGGTCCGACGACGGGGATCGTGCTCGCCTACGCCTGGGCGTCGTATCCCTTCACCTTCTACGCCCTCAGCTCGAACAGCAACGACGCGCTCGTCGCGCTGCTCATCGTCCTCGCGTTGCTCGTCGTGCGCTGGGCCCCGGCCCGGGGGGCCGCCGCCGCCCTCGCCGGGTTGACGAAGTTCGCCCCGCTCGCCCTTGCCCCCCTGCTCCTGCGTGGCATCGGACCGCGGCCGAGCCTGCGCCAGGCGGCGGCGTTCGTGCTCGCCTTCGTCGTCACCGTGGTCGTCGTGATGATCCCAGTGTTCGGCAGCGACCTGCACGCCTTCTGGCACGACACGATCTCCTACCAGGCCGGCCGGGGCTCCCCGTTCTCGATCTGGGGCCTCTGGGGCGGGCTGAGCGTCGAGCAGCACCTCATCCAGGGCGCCGCGGCCGGCCTCGCCCTCGCCGTCGCCTTCGTGCCCGAGCGGCGCGGGATGCTCGAGCTCGCCGCGCTCGGGGCGGCGGTGCTGATCGCGCTCCAGCTCGGGATCACCCACTGGTTCTACCTCTACATCCCCTGGTTCTTCCCGCTCGTAATGCTCGCCCTGATGCTCGCCCATCCCCGACGCGCGGACGAGGACCCCGGGGCGCGCGGCGCTATCGAGTCTCAGGGGCCGGCTCGAGCACCTGCTCAATCGAGCGCGCTCGCATCGGCCCAGCCGCCCGGATGACGACCCCGTTGAGCCAGGGGTCGTCGGGCGAGGTCTCGAATCGCACCGGCATCTTGGTGACCATCGCCTCGAGCGCCTGCTCGCGCTTGACTCCGATCACGCCGCCCCGCGGCCCGGTCATGCCGACGTCGGTGATGTAGGCCGTCCCGCCGGGGAGGACGCGGGCGTCGGCGGTCGGGATGTGGGTGTGCGTGCCGACGACCGCGGTGACCCGGCCGTCGAGGTGCCAGCCCATGCCCACCTTCTCGCTCGTCGCCTCGGCGTGGACGTCGACGAGCACGTGGTCGACCTTGCCCTTGAGGCCGTGAAGGGCGGCGTCGGCCTCCGGGAAGGCCGGGCGCGCGGCGTTCATGAACAGGTTGCCGGACACGGAGATCACCCCGAGGCGCACGCCGTCGCGCTCGACGACGCACGAGCCGTGCCCGGGCTGACTGACGAGGAAGTTGGCCGGCCGCAGGATCCGGTCGTGGGCGTCGAGGTAGGGATAGATCTCGCGGTGGCGGTAGGTGTGGTTGCCGAGGGTGATGACGTCGACGCCGGCCGCGAACAGCTCGTCGGCGTTCTTCGGCGTGATCCCGATGCCCCCGGCGACGTTCTCGCCGTTGACGACGACGAAGGTGAGCGCGAAGCGCTCGCGCAGCGACGGGAGTAGCGCGAGCAGCGTGCGCCGCCCGATACCGCCCACGATGTCGCCGACGAAGAGGATGTTGACGTCCTGGCTCATGTCTTTGTCGGTGCGCATACTTCCACCTGTATGCGTTTGAGGCTTTCGTGGCGCGATCGGGGAACGGGCGCATCCCCCAGGCAAACGCCGGACGATGGGCCGGGCGGGGTCGCTCGGGACCGCCCGGACACGTCCGAGTCGCCGGGCGGCGCGCTCGACCCCGACCCGAGGGCGAGCGGCCCGGTGCCCTCCGACCCGGTGCCCTCCGACCACCCCTCGGCGGCCCCGAACGTCGTCGCCCCGGTGATCGTCCCCCGGTGGATCCAGCTCGTCCTGCTCCCGATCGCCCTGCTCGGCCTGTGGGCACTCGCCCGCGCCGCGGGCACGGTGCTGCTCGTCCTCACCGCAGCGAGCGTCGTCGCGCTCATCCTCAACCCGCTCATTCGCCGCATCGAACGCTCGCGCATGCCGCGCGGGATCGCCATCGCCCTCGTCTACCTCGCCATCCTCGCCATCCTCGTCGGCATCGGCGTGCTGCTCTCGGACCCGATCAGCACCCAGGTCAGCCGCTTGCAGCGAGACGTCCCGCACCTCATCCACTCGGCGAACCGGGACCTGGCCAACGTCCAGCACTGGCTCAACCGCAACGGCATCCGGATCCACATCCAGCAGCAGGGCCAGACCGCGCTCGACACGCTCCAGAAGAACGTGCTCAAGAGCTCCGGGAGCATCCTCACCTTCTCCCGCGATCTGCTCTCGCAGGTCGTCACCGTGTCGTTCGACCTGATCCTGATTCTCGTCCTCTCGATCTACCTGCTCGTGTACGGCAAGCAGATCGGGCGCCTCGTGCGGCGGGTCATGCCGCCCGGAGACGGCACCCCCGAGGACGATTTCCCGCTGCTCGTCCAGCAGGCGGTGTTCGGCTATGTCCGCGGGCAGATTCTCTTCAGTCTGATCATGGGCGGGAGCGCCGCGCTCGCCCTGTGGATCCTCGGCGTCGTAGGAATCTTCCCGGCCGGCCAGCAGTACGCCGTGTTCTTCGGGGCGTTTTACGGGTTCATGGAGTTCATCCCGTACATCGGGCCGATCATCGGGCCGCTCCCGGCCGTGCTCGTGGCCCTGTTCAACGACCCCGTGAGCGCGGTGTGGGTGATCCTCCTGTTCGTTGCCCTGCAGCAGCTCGAGGGCCATTTCGTCGCCCCGCAGGTGTTCCGGATCTCCCTGCGCATCAATCCGATCCTGATCATCCTCGGGCTGCTGATCGGCTATCAGCTCTACGGAATCGCCGGGGCGCTGCTCGCACTGCCCGTGGCCGCGGTCCTGCGCCAGACCGTCCTCTATCTCCGCCGCCATCTCGTGCTCGAGCCGTGGGCGGTCGCCGCTCCCGGCCTCGGCGTGTTACCGCTCAGTCCCGAGCACTGCCCCGAGTGCGGCCAGGTCTCATCGGCCGACGACGCCTTCTGCCGCCGCTGCGGCGCGTCGCTTGAGCCCCGGG
Source organism: uncultured Solirubrobacterales bacterium (assembly GCA_963752905.1). GTDB lineage: Bacteria > Actinomycetota > Thermoleophilia > Solirubrobacterales > Solirubrobacteraceae > Palsa-465. Next base: position 52,657 of record CAVWAC010000001.1, on the reverse strand, counting down.
TCAAGGCGCCCAGGTAGCCTCCGCCACCTTGTCGACTCCAGCCGCCAACGGCGACGGCCCCGCGAGCCTGTCCGCGCGCTCGCTGACCAAGCGCTTCGGCCCCCGGACCGCGCTCAACGCCGTGAGCTTCGAGCTCACACCCGGCGAGCTGGCCGCGATCATCGGGCCCAACGGCGCCGGCAAGACGACCCTGCTGTCGATTCTCGCCGGCGTGCTGGCGCCGAGCGAGGGCGAGCTGGCCAGCGCCGGTGGCGAGATCGGGTGGGTGCCCCAGCAGCCGGCGCTCTACCGGAAGCTGTCGGTCGCCGAGAACCTGCGGCTGTTCGCCCGGCTCGAGCACCGTTCCGATACGGAGGCCACCGTTGCGCGGATGCTCGAGCAGACCGGGCTCCAAGACCGCGCCGACGAGGAGGTCGGCCGCCTTTCCGGCGGAAATCAGCAGCGGGTCAACATCGCCATCGGCCTGCTCTCCGAGCCGACGGTGCTGCTGCTCGACGAGCCCTCGGCCTCGCTCGACCCGCGCCAGCGCGAGCGCCTGTGGGAGTTCATCGGCGGCCTCGCCCATCGCGGCACGACCGTGGTCTTCTCGACCCACGACGTGGCCGAGGTCGAACGCTACGCCGATCGCGTGCTCGTGCTCGTCGACGGCGAGCTCCTGTTCACCGGCACGCCCGCCGGGCTCGAGCGCGAGGTGGGCGGCGACACGCATGACTTCGAGCACTCGTTCGTGAGCTTCCTCCACGCCCGCGGGCACTGACGGCATGCGCTGGCTGTTCGTCAAGGACCTCCAGATCCTCCGGCGCTCGCCGCTCCTCGTCAGCCTGCTGATCGTCTATCCGATCGTCATCGCGCTGATGATCGGCTTCGCCCTCTCGAGCCCGCCCGGCAAGCCGAAGGTCGCGTTCTACAGCGAGGTGGCGCCCGGCCAGGGCCGGATCAGCTTCGGCAACCAGCGGGTCAACATCTCCGACTACGCAAGCCAGCTGTTCCAGTCGATCGAACCGATCAAGGTCCACTCCCGTGCGGAGGCGATCGCCAAGGTTCGCGACGGCGAGGCGCTCGCGGCGCTGATCATCCCCGGCGACATCGCGTCGCAGATCCAGAGCCTCGTCACCAGCGGGGTCGGCAGTCCGACCGTCGAGCTGATCCTCAACAACAAGGACCCCCTCGACCGTCAGTTCGTCGACCAGGCGATCACCGCCCGTCTGGGCGAGGTCGAGCAGGCCGTCTCCCGGCAGGTGCTGAAGGTCGCCGTGACCGACCTCCAGCAGGTGCTGGGCGGCGGCTCGATCCAGCTGCTGGGGCAGAACTTCCCCCTGCTCGGACTGCGCAACTCCCGCACGATCCTCCAGGGCACGGTCGCCTCGCTGCCGAAGAACTCGAGCCTGCGCGCGCCGCTGCAGCAGGTGATCGGCTTCTCCGACCTCGCGATCCAGGGGCTCGGCTTCGCCAGTCCCGTGCTCGGGTCGATCGGCAGCCCGCTGACCGTCGATCAGACCGAGCTGGCCGGCAACACGACGCCCACCGACACCTACGCCGCGGCGATCGCCGTCGTCATCTCGCTCATGTTCGTGACGCTGCTGCTCGCCGCCGGCCTGCTCGCGCTCGAGCGCTCGGAGAACGCCTACGCCCGGCTGGTCCGTGGCCTCGTCTCGCCGGGCCGACTGCTCAGCGAGAAGGTCGGCCTGTCCGCTGCCTGCGCGGGCGTCGTCACCCTGGCGATGGCGATCTTCGTCGGGCTGTTCGTCCACCTCGAGTGGGCGCGCTTCCCGTTGTGGGTGATCGCCCTCGCCTTCGCCGGGCTCGCGTTCGGCGCGCTCGGCGCGGCGCTCGGCGCGGTGGCGCGGGAGCTCAGCGCTGCCTCACTCCTCGCCTTCCTCATCTCGCTGCCGATCGCCTTCGTCGCGCTCGTGCCGGCGAGCGCCGTCTCCGGAGCGCTCAAGACGGTGCTCGACGTCGTCTCGTTCGTGTTCCCCTTCCGCTCGGCGCTGCAGGCGGTGAGCAACGCCTTCGCCGGCGGCTCACCCGGAATCGGGTGGCCGCTCGTTCACCTCGCGGTGCTGACCGTCGTCTTCTGGGCCCTCGGCCGAGTCGCGCTGCGCCGCTTCGTCTAGAGAGACAGGCGCTGAGCGCGGCTCAGCGCTGGCCGGTCACCGAGCGGAACAGCACGATGCACACGGCCGCGATGATCAGCGCGATGATGGGCAGGCCCCAGCCGATCACGCCGATGAGCGCGAGCACGGCACCGAGGACGCCGACCGTCCCGGTCACCCCGGCGGCCGCAACCAGCCGCTCGGCCCGCTTCTGACGTGCGGCCCGAGGCGTGTAGCTGCCGCGCTTGTCGAGATTCGCCATGGCTGGAGCGTACCGCCTCGCACCCGTCTCCTAATCTCCGTGGCCATGGCCGCCGTCCACCACATCCTCTTCTACGACTACGTCGACGACATGGCCGAGCGCCGCGGCCCGTACCGGGAGGCGCACCTGGCCAGGATCGCCGCCGAGCGCGAGGCCGGCCGCGTCATCATGGCCGGAGCGCTCGGGGACCCACCCCACGGGGCGGCGATCGTATTCACCTGCTGCGAGCCGGAGACGATCGAGCGCTTCGCCGCGGGCGACCCGTACGTCGAGGCCGGACTCGTCACCGGGCAGCGGATCGAGCGCTGGAACACCGTCTGACCGCGGTCCCGATCCGGCGTCCGTCCGGGGGTATGCTCAACTCCGATGGCTTTCCCGCAGACTCGCCCGCGCCGGTTGCGGCGGACCAGCGCCATCCGGGGGCTCGTGCGCGAGACCCGGCTGGACCCGGGGGACCTCGTGCTGCCGATGTTCGTCGCCCACGGCATCGATCGCCGCGAGCCGATCGAGGCGATGCCCGGTGTCGACCGGCTGTCGATCACCCACGCCGTGCAGGAGGCCGATGAGGCCGCCGAGCTCGGCATCCCCGCCGTGCTCCTGTTCGGCCTGCCGGCGAGCAAGGACGAGGAGGGCTCCGGGGCCTGGGATGACGAGGGCGTCGTGCAACTCGCCACCCGGGCGATCAAGGATGCGCATCCCGACCTGCTCGTGATCACCGATCTCTGCCTGTGCGAGTACACGAGTCACGGCCACTGCGGCGTCGTGCGCTCCGACGGCGTCGTCGACAACGACGCGACGCTCGAGCTGCTCGCGCGCACGGCGGTCTCGCAGGCCCGCGCCGGGGCCGACGTCGTCGCCCCGAGCGACATGATGGACGGCCGCGTCGGCACGCTCCGCTCGGCGCTCGACGACGAGGGCCTGAGCGAGACGCCGATCCTCGCCTATTCGGCGAAGTTCGCCTCCGCGTTCTACGGGCCGTTCCGCGAGGCGGCCGACTCGACCCCTGCCTTCGGTGACCGCCGCGGCTATCAGATGGATCCCGCCAACGGCGCCGAGGCCCTGCGTGAGGCGCGGCTCGACGTCGAGGAGGGGGCGGACATCCTGATGGTCAAGCCCGCGCTCCCGTATCTCGACCTCATCCGCACGATCAAGGACGAGACGGCGATCCCGCTCGCCGCCTACAACGTCAGCGGCGAGTACGCGATGCTCAAGGCCGCCGCCGCCGCGGGCTATCTCGACGAGCGCAGCGCGGTGCTCGAGGCGCTGACCGGGATCCGTCGCGCCGGGGCCGACATCGTCATCACCTACCACGCGAAGGAGGCCGCGAGATGGCTGCAGTAGGCTCGACCTCGCCCGCCGGCAAGCAGAACTCGGCCCACGGACCCAAGCTGCGGAGCCGCAAGCACGGGGCCGCGATCCCGCTCGACGATCTCGACCGGCGGCTGCTCAACCTAATGCAGGGCGCCTTTCCGATCGCCCCCCGGCCCTACGGCGCCGTCGCCGAGCAGGCGGGCATCACCGAGGACGAGGCGATGGCCCGCGTCAGCCACCTGCTCGACGAGCGGATCATCCGCCAGGTGACGCCGATCTTCGACACGCGCGCGCTCGGCTACTCCTCGATGCTCGTCGCCGCCAAGGTCGATCCCGAGAACCCGTGGCGGGCGGCCAACGTGATCAACGCTCATCCTGGTGTCTCGCACAACTACCTGCGCAATCACGAGTTCAACATCTGGTTCACGATCGCCACCGAGCCCGACTCCCCGCTCGGGCTCGAGGGGACGCTCGACGTGCTCGGGCGTCTCGCCGGCGCCGAGTCGATCCGCCAGCTGCCGACGCTCAAGCTGTTCAAGATCCGTATGGATCTCGAGATGGAGGGGACGACGGCCGACCTCGCCACGGCGGTCGCGGCGGTCGAGCCGGCCGAGGTCGAGCGCCAGCCCTACGACGAGTTTGACAAGGCGGTCATCCGCGCGCTCCAGGGCGACATGCCGGTGATCGCCGAGCCCTACGCGCCCGCCGCGGCCGAGCTCGGCATCCCGCAGGAGCGGCTGCTCGACCACCTGCGGGGGATGCGGGAGCGGCGGTTGCTGCGGCGCGTCGCGGCGATCCTCTTCCACCGCCGCGCCGGGTTCAGCGCCAACGGGATGGGCGTGTGGAAGGTGCCCGACGAGCAGGTGCTCGAGATCGGGGCGCGGATGGCCGCGTTCCGAGGGATCTCCCACTGTTACCAGCGCCCGACGTACGCGGACTGGCCCTACTCGGTGTTCACGATGGCCCACGGCCGCTCCAAGGAGGAGTGCGACGCGATCCTCAACTCGATCGCCGAGGCGACCGGGATCAGCGAACGCTCGACGCTCTACTCCTCGACCGAGTTCAAGAAGATCCGGCTCCTCTACTTCACCGAGGACTTTCGCGCATGGGAGCGCGAGCACGCAGGCGTGTGAGCACCACCGAACTGCGCACCGCCCGCTCTGACGAGCTCTATCACCGCGCGCTCGAGTTGCTCCCCGGCGGGGTCAACTCGCCGGTCCGCGCGATGCGCTCGATCGGGCGTGATCCGATCTTCATCGCCCGGGGCCAGGGGGCGACGATCGTCGACGTCGACGGCAACGAGTACATCGACTGGGTCAGCTCGTGGGGACCGCTGATCGCCGGGCACGCCCACCCGGCGGTGGTCGACGCCGTCGCGTCGGTCGCCTCGCAGGGGACGTCGTTCGGCGCCCCGACCGAGCGCGAGGTGGTGCTCGCGGCCGAGGTCGCCCGCCGGATCCCCTCCGCGCAGATGATCCGCATGACCTGCTCGGGCACGGAGGCGGCCATGAGCGCGATCCGCCTCGCCCGCGCCGCGACCGGGCGCGAGAAGGTGCTGAAGTTCGCCGGCGCCTATCACGGTCACGTCGACGGCCTGCTCGCGGAGGCCGGGTCGGGTCTGGCCACGCAGGGGATCCCGGCCAGTCCCGGGGTGCCCGCGGCCGCGGCCGCCGCGACCGTGATCGTGCCGTGGAACGACCCCGAGGCGGTGATCGAGGCCACCGAGCGCTACGAGCTCGCGGCGATCCTCGCCGAGCCGGTGCCGGCCAACATGGGGGTCGTGCCGGCGGCGCCGGGCTTCCTCGAGCTGCTCCGCGAGCGCGCCGATCACACCGGCGCGCTGCTCGTCTTCGACGAGGTGATCAGCGGCTTCCGCGTCGCCCGTGGCGGTGCCCAGGAGCTGTTCGGCGTGATGCCGGATCTCACCATCCTCGGCAAGATCGTCGGCGGCGGCCTCCCCGCGGCCGCCTACTGCGGAGCCGCGGTGCTGATGGAGCGGATCGCGCCGGCCGGGGACGTCTACCAGGCCGGCACGCTGTCGGGCAACCCGCTCGCCGTCGCTGCCGGGCTGGCCACGCTCGAGCTGCTCGATCCACGCGCCTACGCCCGCCTGCAGGACCTCACCCTCGCGCTCGCCGACGGGCTGGCCGCCGCCGCTCGCACCGCCGGGGTCGCCGTGCACGTCCAGAGCGTTCCGGGGCTCCTCACCCCGTTCTTCTCGCCGGTCCCCGTCCGCTCCTACGCCGACGCCGCCGCCTGCGACCTCGAGGCCTATGGGGCCTGGTGCCGGTCCCTGCTCGCCCACGGCGTATATCCGCCGGCCTCGCAGTTCGAGGCGTGGTTCCCGTCGCTCGCGCACGGCGAGCACCACATCGAACGCACGGTGTCGGCGGCCAGCGCGGCCTTCCGGGAGATCACGGCGCGATGAGCGCAGCGCGGGGCCCTGAGGCGCTGCATGCCGCGCTGTCCTCGGCCGGCGGGACGATCGCGGAGCTGCTCGTCGACGCCGTCGCGCCGGACGCGCACGCTCCCGGACCGGCGCAGGTCGCCGCCTCGGGGCCGCGGACGGCCGGCCGGGCCGCGGACTACGAACTGCTCGTCGAGATGATCGACGAGGGCGCGCGCCTGCATTACGGCACGCCCCGCGTCGTCGTCCTCGATGATCCGGATCTTGCCCTCCTGCTCGGCGATCAGCTCTATGCGCTCGGGCTCGGGCGGCTCGCCGCGCTCGGGGACGTCGAGGCCACCGCCGAGCTCGCCGACGTCATCTCGCTGATCGCCGCCGCCGGCGCCCGCGCTGACGCCGCGCTGATCGACGCAGTCTGGGAGGCCGGCGCCGCCGCCATCGGCTGGGGTGCGAGCGAGGAGCTCGAGGCGGCCAAGGCGATGGCCCGCAACGCCGATCCGCAGGCCGAGGTCGCGCTCCGCGCCGCGGCCGCCCACCGTCGGGCATGATCCCGCGGGCAGCGTCCGATTTCGGTCCGCAGCGCCTCGATCGCGCCGCGCCGGGGTCACGTTGGTTGTACCCTTCGTGGAGGTCCTCTTCACAAGCCGTTGAGCGAGACCTCAACACGCTGTTTAGGTAACCAAGCGCAAGTGCCCGATCCTCACAAGCAAGTCCAGTCCAAGTACACGCTCGACCGCGGGATGCCGGGCGCGTTCGAGGGCGAGACCGTTACCCGCCGGCGGTTCATGAACGTCGGTGCCCAGTCCGCCGGCATCATCGCGACGGTCGCGATCGTGCTGCCGGCCGCCGGCTTCGCGGTCGGCCCGATCTTCAGCCGCGAGCAGTGGGCCTGGCAGGTCATCGGCGTCCCCGCCGACTTCCCCGACAGCACCTACGTCATCAAGGTGATCACCGTCGATCCGACGATCGGCGAGGCGGGCAAGACGATCGCCTACGTCCGCGCGCGCAACCCGGCGATCGACACCGAGCACGCCGACCAGTACAACCAGTTCGTCGCCCTCTCGTCGCGGTGCATGCACCTCGGCTGCCCGGTGCGCTTCAGCCCGGCCGCCCAGCGCTTCATCTGTCCGTGCCACGGCGGCGTCTACGACTTCCGCGGCCTCGTCGTCGGCGGCCCGCCGGTCCGGCCGCTCGACCGCTTCTACACCCGTCTCAACAACGGCTACGTCGAGATCGGCCCGCGCTATTCGGTCAACTCCGAGCTGCAGCGCTTCTCGCCCCGCGATCCCGGCCAGCCGCTCGACGGGATCGGACAGTTTCTCTATCCCGCTCGGTTCGACACACCCACCAAGCCATAGGGGCCTAGCCGCCGATGCCTCGCCTTCCCTCCCCACCGCTCCCCAAGACGCTCAAGCCGGCTCCCAAGAAGCCGGGGGACAACGGCAAGCTGACGCCGGGCAAGGCGGCCGCCGAGGCCGGCATCACCGTCGTCGACTGGATCGACGAGCGCACCTCGCTCTCGCCCGGCATCCGCTGGATGCTGTTCCGCAAGGTCCCGCGCGGGGTCAACTGGTTCTACACCCTGGGCTCGGCGACGATGTTCGCCTTCCTCTCCCAGGCGATCACCGGCGTGTTCCTCGCCATGTACTACCGCCCCGACGCCAACGGCGGCGCCTACGAGTCGGTCCGCTACATCACCGACCAGGCCTTCCTCGGGCAGTTCGTGCGCGGGATGCACAAGTGGGGCTCCTCGGTCATGGTCATCCTCATCTTCCTGCACATGGCGCGGACCTTCTTCTTCGGCGCCTACAAGTACCCCCGCGAGCTGACCTGGGTCGTCGGCGTGACGCTGCTCATCCTCACGATGGCGATGTCGTTCACCGGCTACCTGCTGCCCTTCGACCAGCGGGCCTACTGGGCCTCGGTCGTCGGCGTCACCATCAACGGCACCGGCCCGTTCATCGGTCCGTTCCTGTCCGACTTCCTCCGCGCCGGCCCCGAGTTCGGCGCGACGACCTTATCCCGCTTCTACGCCATTCACATGATGCTGATACCTGGCGCGATCGCCGCGCTCATCGGCGTCCACCTGTGGCTGGTCACGAAGCTGGGCATCTCGGCCCCGCCGTGGCTGACCGTCGAGCCCGAGGCGGACCCCGACGCCGAGCTCCAGGCCGAGCGCGTGGAGGTCTGAGCGCGTGAATCAGCACGAGAAGGAGACCTACCTCCGCGACTACTCGATTCTGAAGAACCAGGGCAAGCCGTTCTTCCCGTACATCGTCGCCAAGGACGCGACGATGGCGGTGATCGTGATGGTCGTGATCATCTTCCTCTCGCTGATGTTCGGCGCCGAGCTCGGGCCGAAGGCCGACCCGACGACGACGACCTACGTCCCGCGGCCGGAGTGGTACTTCTTCTTCCTCTTCGAGGTTCTGCGCGTCATGAAGGCGGTGCCGAAGTTCACCCCCTTCGCCACCATCGGCGTGCCGACCGTCTGCATGATCATGCTCTTCCTGCTGCCGTTCTACGACCGCAGCCCGGAGCGCCGCATCCAGCGCCGCCCGATCGCGCTGGCCGCCGGCCTGACGACGATCCTCGCCATCGCCTACCTCACCTACGAGGGCGCCGCGACCGGCTCGCCGAACAGTGTCGACATGGCGCCCCCGGCCAGTCTCTCGGCCGCCGAGGCGGCGACCTTCCGAGCGGGTGAGCTCGTCGTCGGACAGTCCGGCTGTCTCGCCTGCCACGTGATCGGCGAGAACGGCAACAACGGCCCGGGGCCGCCGCTCACCCACATCGGCTCGGTGCTACGCCCGGCAGCGATCGCCTCGACGCTGCGCAACCCGACCGCGCCGATGCCGTCGTTCCGGAGCCTGGCTCTGCAGAATCCGCAGAAGTTCCAGAACCTGGTCAACTTCCTGGCATTGCTGCGCTAGACCCGGAGGTTCGCTCCGTGAAGGCGAACGCCAACGCCGCGTCCGGCACCTTGGAGGAACCGCAGGTTCAGGCGATGTTCGACCGCATCGCCGGGTTCTACGACCGCATGAACACGGTGATGACGGCCGGGCTGCACCACGCCTGGCGGCGCCGGGCGGCGGACCTGGCGGCGCTGCCCGTCGGCGGCCGGGCACTCGACGTCGCCACCGGGACCGGTGACCTCGCCTTCGAGCTCGCCGGTCGCGTCGGCCCCACCGGGGAGATCGTCGCGACCGACTTCTCGCCCCGGATGCTCGACATCGCGCGCGAGAAAGCGTCCGGACGACCCGAGGCCCACGTGCGCTTCGAGCAGGCCAACGCACTCGCCCTGCCCTATCGCGACGGCGAGTTCGACGCCGCCACCGTCGGCTTCGGCGCCCGCAACTTCTCCGACCTGCCTCAGGGACTCGGTGAGATGGCCCGCGTCGTGCGTCCCGGCGGTCGGGTCGTCGTGCTCGAGATCACGACCCCGACTCGGCCGCCGCTGGCGACCTTCTTCGATCTGTGGTTCGACCGCGCGGTGCCGGCGCTCGGGCGGGTGGCCGGCGATCCCGACGCCTACAGCTACCTCCCGAACTCGGTCAAGCGGTTCCCGGGCCCGGTCGAGCTCGCCGCGCTCATGTCGCGCAGCGGTTTGCGCGACATCCGCTACGTGATCACCGCCGGCGGGATCATCGCGCTGCACTGCGGGGTGCGGGTGTGAGCACTCCGGCCGTCCAGGCGGTCGTCGACGCCGGCGGAACTGGGATCACCCCGGTCATGAACCGGGTCGAGGCGCGGATGGCTGCGCTCGTGGCCGACCACGGGCCGCTGCTTGCGCGCTACGCCGGCGAGACGATCGCCGCCGGCGGCAAGCGGCTGCGACCGCTGCTCGTCTGCCTGGCCGCCGGGGTGCCGCCGCCGCAGAGCGATGCCCTCATCCGCGCGGCGGTGGCTGTCGAGCTCGTCCACGCGGCGACGCTCGTCCACGACGATGTCCTCGACGGCTCGCCGCTGCGCCGTGGCCGCCCGACGGTGTTCGCGGCCGACGGACGGAGGACCGCCACCTCGACCGGGGACTTCCTCTTCTCGCGGGCGTTTGCCGAGCTGGCCGGCGGGGGTTCGACGGCGGCGATCAGCACGCTTTCCCGCGCCACCTCGGAGCTCGCCTCCGGGGAGCTCATGCAGCGGGCCGACGCCTGGAACGCGGACGTGCCCGTCGCGCGCTACCTCGAACGCTGTCGGCTGAAGACCGCGGTCCTCTTCCGGGCCGCCTGCGAGCTCGGCGCCCGGGCCGGCGGGCTCGATCCCGATGCGCTCGGCGCCTTCGGCGAGCAGATCGGCGTCGCCTTCCAGATCCTCGACGATGTCCTCGACGTCACCGGCCCCCCGGAGCGCACCGGGAAGCCTCGCGGCGCCGACCTGCTCGACGGCACGGTGACGCTGCCCATGCTGCTCGCTCGCGAGCTCGATCCTGAACTTCGGGCGGTCGACCTGCGCGCGGTGCGTACGCCCGAGCAGGCCGCGGTCATCTGCGACCAGATCGCCGCGACCGGCGCGCTCGACACCGCGCGGGCGCGTGCCCTGGAGATGGTTGCCGACGCCCGGGCACCGCTGGCCGGGCTGCGCGACGGTCAGCGCCGCGCGCTCGAGCTCGTCGCGGCCGGGGTCGTCGACCGGTACTCCTGAGGGCGGGCTAGAAGTCTTCGGGCAGGATGCCGTCGGCGTACAGCGCGGCGACGAAGCGCTCGATCTCTTCGGCCATGTTCGCGTGCGTGAGCCGCTGGAGATCGTCGAGCATGGCCGCGAGGCCGTCGTCGAGCTTCTCCTCGAGCCGGTCGATCTCGTCGCGGTCGTAGACGCCGTGGTCGCACCAGCCGCAGTTCGGACAGCCGAGCGTCAGGTCCCAGCGGTGATTGGGCGTCTCCGCCCAGTCGAGGGGCTGAACGAGCTCGGACCGGCAGTCGGGGCAGACATGTAGGCCGGCGGGGGCGGGCGCATTGCCGTCCGGAAAGCGGACGACCTCGATCGACCGGCCGCTGGGGAGAACGATCCTGCGCACCGAGTGTTGGTGGGATTTCTGATTCATCTCGGGCCTCCGGGGATGAGTTTCTATCGGCGGCTCCGAAGAAGACCTTGAGCCCGACTTACATGACCTCCGGGGCCCGCGGCGCTACCCTTGCAGGCCCACCTCTCAAGGGGCTGAGCATGTTTCGTAATCCGACCACCGATCTCATCGTCGTCCTCGTGATCGTGCTGCTGATCTTCGGTCCCAAGCGCCTGCCGGGACTCGGCAAGCAGCTGGGTCAGGGGATGCGGGAGTTCAAGGAATCGATCACCGGCGAATCGAAGGACGAGCCTGAGGAGCAGCATCCCGAGCTGACCTCGGCGAACAGCAACCCGGTGCCCGGCGGCGAGTCCGCCCCCACCACGGCGACAGGGGAGCAGGCCCCGGACCGCGAGTCGGCTGAGATCCGCTCCGAGCCACGCGCCTAGCCCGCAGGCGGGAGGCGGGAGGCGCCAAGCATGGCCACCACGAAGGTTCTGCGCCCGATCGGGCACGAGGATCGGCTGAGCATCATCGATCACCTCGATGAGCTGCGCTCGCGGTTGATCGTCTGCGTGATCGCCCTCGGGATCACCTTTGCCTTCTGCTTCTGGCAGAACCAGGTGCTGCTCACCGTGCTCAACCGGGCCCTGCCCTCCACGCCGAAGACGAGCGCCAATCACCTCTCCGGCCTGACGAGTGATCAGGTCAAGGCGGCGCGTGGCCTCGAGCAGGCCGCCGCCGCCGCATCCGCCCTGGCCGCGTCCCCGAAGCAGTCACCGGCCGATCGGCAGCACTTCGCCCAGCTCGCCGCCGGCGAGCGGGCGGCCGCCGAGGCGCTGCCCCAATCGACGCCCCAGCGGCTGCCAATCACGATCGGCATCGGCGAGCCGTTCACGACGACGCTCACCGTCGCGGCGTACTTCGCGCTGCTATTCGCCTTACCCGTGATCATCTACGAGGCCTACGCCTTCGTGATACCGGCGCTCAACCCCCACGAGCGGCGGATCGCCCTGCCGCTGATGATCTTCGCGCCGGCGTTGTTCATGGCCGGCGTCGTGTTCGCCTATTTCATCGTCCTGCCGCCCGCGGTCCACTTCCTGCAGGGCTACAACTCCTCCCACTTCGACATCCTCGTCCAGGCGAAGACGTACTACAAGTTCGAGATCTTCACGATGCTCGGGATCGGGCTCGCCTTTCAGCTGCCGCTCGCGCTGCTCTCGCTCGACATGCTCGGGGTGATCAACGCCGGGACGCTCACCAAGAACTGGCGTTACGCTACCGTCATCATCGCCGTAATCGCCGCGGCGATGCCAGGGGCGGATCCGGTCTCAACCGGGCTGGAGATGCTTCCGCTCGTTTTGCTCTATATCGCCAGTATCGTGCTGTTGAAGATCGTCGATCGCCGAGCAGCTGCTCGCGAGGCGGCGGCAATGTCCGATATGGGCGACGACCTCGATTCCACGTAACACATGCTCTTCGACCTTCGCAGCCGCGGCCGCCGACGCACCGTCCAGGTCGTGTACCTCGGCCTCGCCGTCCTCATGTTCTTCGGCCTCGTGCTGTTCGGGGTCGGCGCCGGCAACGGCTTCGGCGGCCTGCTCAACGCCTTCACCGGCAACGGTTCCAGCGGCGCCCAGAACCAGGTCGTCAGCCAGCAGGAGAAGACCGCGCTCAAGGCGACCAAGGCCAATCCGAACGATCCCGCGGCCTGGGCCTCGCTCGTGCAGGCCCGCTGGACCTCGGCCGGTCAGGGCAACGACTACAACGCCACCAGCGGCACCTTCACCACCACCGGCAAGAAGGAGCTGGCCGGCGCGGCCGCGGCCTGGCAGCAGTACTTGAAGCTGACGAATTCGCCGAGCCCCGACCTCGCGACACTCGCCGCGCGCACCTACGCCGCGCTCGGCAACTATGCCCAGGCGGCCTCGGCCTGGGAGATCGTCGCCCGCGCCTCGCCGACCGCCCCGAAGGGTTTCGAGTGTCTGGCCGCCACGGCCTACGCGGCCAAGCAGAACCGTAAGGGCGACCTCGCCGCCGCCAAGGCCGAGAGCCTCGTGCCGAAGGCCCAGCAGACCGCGCTCAAGGCCGCGCTCACGCAGGCCAAGACCAACCCGAGCGTCGCGCAGAGCTGCTGACCAGAGGGCCGTCCGAGCCCATTCTCGCGCCGTCGCCGCCCGGGCGGCGACGCCCCCAGCCGGCCCGTCGGGACCGGCGTCCGGCGAGATGCCGCGCTCGCCCCGGGCTGGATAACATCGCGGTCAAGGGCCGTTAGCTCAACTGGTAGAGCAGGGGACTCTTAATCCCAAGGTTGGAGGTTCGAGTCCTCCACGGCCCACTGAAGAGCCCCGGCGAGCCGGGGCTTTTTGCTGGGCGGGCGCGCGCTCGCGGATCTCCCCAACCGGCCGCTGCCGACCAAGTCGATCCCCGCCGAGGTCCGCTTCTCGGGGTGCGGAGATCACTGCTCCCGCGGCCTTGGCTCGGGCGCCTGAAGCAGCACCGCGTAGACCATCCGACGCGTCCGGCCGCCCCCAGCGCGTAGATCGGGGGCGGACGATTTCTGCCACGGCTGGGGCGAGGGTGGGCAGCTGAACGACGCCACGAGTCGCTCAGCTGCCCACCCTTCGGTGAGTCAGGTGAGACGGGGGACGACGATGGCTTCCTCGCCATGGGGGACGGTTTCCGATCGCGGTCAAAGAGCCTGCTCATGGCTCCACATCGTCTCTGCCGCGAGGGCGACCCGGAGGGTTTGGCGATGATCCGAACGCCACCTGCGCGGGCGTGATCGCCTCGGCGTTCGAACGCACGATCGGCGTCCGTGATCCTCAACGTCAGGACCGTGGGGTCGCCACTCGGAGCCGGTTGCCGTCGGGGTCTTCGAGATCGCATTCCCGTCCGGCGAGCCCGTCCTCGTCTACGGCCATCCCGAACTCCTGCGCCACGGCATCGATATCGGTGACGTTGAGATGAATGAGCGTGTTCGGGCGAGCGTCGCCCTGATGCCTGGGTGGGAGAGGGCAGCGAGCTGGGGCTCCGCGAGGCGCTGACCACCTGGTTCGGGCCGCCCACGCCGCGGCTTTAGAGGCTCAGTCGCCGGCCGCGCGCTCGAGCACGTCGAACGACCACAACTCGCTGGCCGTGCCAACCGGGCCACTCTGCCGGTGCTGGGAGTGGCCCGCGGCGAAATCGCGACTCGCCATCCAGGTCTGGAAGTCCTCCTCCGAGCGCCAGCGTGTCAGCACGAGGCACACGTTCCGTTCGTCGTTGGGGCGTAGGAGCTCGAACCCCTCGAAGCCCTCGGCCTCCTCGACCCGACCGGCGCGGCCGGCGAACCGCTGCGCGAACTCGGCGAACCGCTCGCGCGGCACGGTGATGGCATTGATCTTGACGATGCTCACCCCGGAGATCCTACGGCTCCGGATGCACGACATGCTTCGTCGTGCAAGGATCGCTCGATGACCCAGTTCGAGGGTTTCGGCCCGAAGGTCCACGCGTGGTTCCGGGGTCTCGAGGCCGACAACAGCAAGGACTACTTCATCGCCCATCGGGACTTCTACGACGAGTCGGTGCGCGGGCAGATGGAGGCGCTGCTCACCGAGCTGCGCGAGACGTTCGGCGCCGAGGTGAAGATGTTCCGCCAGAACCGTGACGTGCGCTTCTCAGGCGACAAGTCGCCGTACAAGACGAACACCTATGGCGTGCTGCTCGGCACGGAGATCGCCGCCCCCGGGCTCTACGCCTCGATCTCCGCAGACGGACTGATGGCCGGCTCCGGGTACTACCAGATGGCCCGCGATCAGCTCGAGCGCTACCGGGAGTCCGTCGCCGACGCCCGGCGCGGTCCGGACCTGGAGGTGCGCGTCGCCACCGCGCAGGAGGCCGGGCTCGAGCTGTGGGGCGAGACGCTCGCCACCGCGCCGCGCGGCTATCCGAAGGACCATGAGCGGCTCGAGCTGCTGCGCCGCAAGAACCTCACCCTCGGAGCGAGGATGAAATCCGGGCGCGGGGTGAGCCGGGACGCCGGCCTCGCGTTTGTGACGAGCACGTGGCAGGCCTCGGCGCCCGTCACCGCCTGGCTCGACGAGCACGTCGGCCCGAGCGCGCTGCCGGTCGATCGGCGCGGCCGACGCCCCTGACGCCGTCGCTCGCCGGACCTTTTCCCCGACCCTGGCCCGCAACTTCCTCCCGCCGGCTCCGTTGTGTACTCGTTCATCTGGAAGTGGGGGCTGGTGGACGCCGCCGTGTGTGCGGTGCTCGCGGGGTGGTGCGCTCTGCACATGCGGCGGCGATCCCTGTGCGGCGAGCGCCGGTCGGAGATCGGGCGAGCTCGACCGCTCTGCCTCACCTCGTCACGAACTGGCGATGGCCCGCCCCACCGTGAGCGTGTCCCGCAACTCGGGCTCGAGCTCGGCGTAGCGCCCGTCGGGCTCGGCACCGAGCGCGTCGAGCGTCTTGCTGAAGAAGCAGCGCGCGGCGGCGGCGAGAACGACGTCGAGAATCTCCTCGTCGGCGAGGCCGAGCTCACGCAGTCGGTCGAGGTCGTCCTCGGTCACGGCGGTCGCGTCGCGTGCGACCGTGTCGGCGAGCTCCATGATCGCCAGATCGACCGGGCCGAGTCCGGCGCTGCGGAAGTCGGCGACGATCGCGCCGAGCTCGTTGGCGGACAGGTGGCCGTTCAGCAGCACCTGGCCGTGGGCGAGCGTGCAGTAGCTCGACCGCAGTCGTCGTGCAGCGGCGACGGTGGCGAGCTCATAGCGCCGAGGCTCCATGTTCGCCTTGATGGCACCGTTGAGCTGCCGCCAGGCGGCGTACACCTGCGGCCGCAGCGAGAAGGCCCGCGTGAAGTTGGGCAGGTAGCCGAATGCGTCCTCGTCGCGGCTGTACATCTCCGCGACCTCGCCGGCTGCGGCCGCCTCCGGCACGGTCTCGATAAAGCTCATCCCAGCGCTCCTCTCTGGTAGCTGACTCCCCGGCGCCCAGGCAGGTTGCGCACTCGCCGGCGGGGTGTCTTCCAACTATGACTCCGCGCGCCGGCGCCGGCGTGATTTCTCCGCACGCCGGCGCCGCCACCACCCCCCAATGTCGATCACGCGTGCGGCGTCAGTGCCCGCGCGCGTGCTTTGGCAGCCAGCACACGGCCAGGCAGGCCGCGCCAAGGAACGCGACCGCGACGAGCAACGCGTGGTCGGCCGCGCCGACGAACGCCCCCGCGCCGTGCCCGCCGCCGAGCCGGTCGAACAACACCGTCCCGACCGCGGCGATGCCGAGCGACATGGCGAGCTGCTGCACCGACTCGAGCAGGCCCGAGGCCGAGCCCATCTCGTGCGGGGCGACGCCGGCGAGGATCACATCGAACATCGGCACGAACACCATGCCCATGCCGAACCCGGTCACGGCCAGCGGCGCCGCGAGGTCGATTGCCGCCAGCGAGCCGCCGGCCGTCCGCAGGACGACGTCGACGATCACGAGGCCGATCACCATCGTGACGATCCCGATGTGCATCGTCGTCCGCCCGAGGCGCGCGAGCAGCGCCGAGGAGGTGATCGAGCCGCCGATGGCCGCGATCGGAATCGCCACCGTGGCCACGGCGCAGGCCAGCGGCGTGAGGCCGAGACCAGCCTGGAACATGACGTTGAGCGCGATCATCATGCCGCCCATCGCGCCGATGAAGCCGACGACCACGGCGAGGCCGGCCACGTAGGGGCGGCGACGGAGGATCGAGGGCTCGACAAGCGGCGTGTCGCCGCGACGGCTGCGGCGGCTCTGAAGCGCCGCGAACGCAAACAGGACGGCGACACCCCCGGCGAGCAGCGCGAACGACCACGTCGGCCACCCGTGCTCGCGTCCCTGGATGAGCGGGTAGATGAGCGCGACGCCGCCGACCATCGCGAGCGTGACGCTCGGAGCGTCCAGCCGGGCGCCTCGGGCCGACGGAGCGCTGCGGGGTAGGAAGCGAAGCCCGGCCACGATCGCCGCGACGCCGAGCGGGACGTTGACGAGGAAGATCGATCGCCAGCCGGTGCCGAACGGGTCGAGGTTCAGCAGTCCGCCGCCGACGAGCGGTCCGGCGACGGCGGCCAGGCCCATGACCGGCCCGAACACCCCGAATGCCTTCTGCTGCCCTTCATCGCCGAACAGCTCGCGGATGAGTCCGAAGCCCTGCGGCACCATCAGCGCGGCGACCGCGCCCTGCAGCGCGCGCGCGGCAACGAGCGCCCCGGCCGATGGCGCGAGCGCGCACAGCATGGACGCCACGATGAAGCCGCCCATCCCGGCGAGCAGCATCCGCCGCCGGCCGAATAGGTCGCCGAGCCGGCTGCCGAGCAGCAGCGTCACCGACATCGCGAGCGTGTACGCGGCCGAGATCCACTCGAGCTGCGCGAACGATCCGCCGAGGTCGCGGCGGATCGCGGGAGCGGCGGTCTGCGCGATGGTCGAATCGAGCAGATCCATCACCGAGGCGGCGAGCACGACGAGGAAGCCGAGCCACATGGCTCGCTCGCCGGTCCGGCTCTCGGCGACGGCGGGGGGTGGAGAAAGGGTGGTGATTGACATGGCCACAGGTTCTCGTCAAACGAGGTCATATTCGGTCCTCAATTCCGCTCCGTGAGCGCCTTTGCGGACAGCTTTTGTCCGCAATAGCTGTCAGGCTTCCGCTCACGATGGTGCAGACCTCCGCTCGCCTGCTCGCCCTCCTCTCCCTGCTCCAGGTTCGCCGTGAATGGACGGGCCAGGAGCTCGCCGACCGGCTCGAGGTCGGCCCGCGCACGATCCGCCGGGACGTCGACAAGCTCCGGTCACTCGGCTATCCGGTCGAGGCGGCGCCGGGCGTGGCGGGCGGCTACCGGCTCGCGGCGGGCGGCGAGTTGCCGCCACTCCTGCTCGACGACGCCGAGGCTGTGGCCGTCGCGGTCGGGCTGCGGACGGCCGCGTCCGGCACGATCGAGGGAATCGAGGAGACGTCGGTGCGCGCGCTGGCCAAACTCGAGCAGGTGCTGCCCAACCGGCTGCGGCGCCGAGTGAGCGCGCTCAGCGACGCGACGTCGTCGTTCTCGGTCGATGGCCCGAGGATCGATGCTGATCTGCTCGCGACGATCGCCGCCGCGTGTCGCGACACCTTGCGGCTGCGGTTCGCCTATGTGGCCAAGGACGATCGTGCCTCACAGCGCCACACCGAGCCGTCCGCCGTCGTCCATACCGGCTACCGCTGGTATCTCGTCGCCTTCGACCTCGACCGGGACGACTGGCGCACCTTCCGAATCGATCGGATCCGCGGGCGCGTGCGCCCCGGCGAGCGCGGGCGCCGGCGGATCCCGCCGGGTGGCGACCCCTCCGACTTCGTCAAGCGCTCGCTGCGCGGCGCCGCCGGCGAACTCGAAGCGACCCCGGGCCAGATCCGGGTCGCGCTCGACGCCGGCCGCCTGCGCGCGCGTGTGCCGAGTCGTTACGCCACCGTCGAACCCGACGGCGAGGGTGGGTCGCTGGTCACCACGCGAGGGGGATGGTCACGCAACTTCCTCGTCTGGATGGCGCTGCTCGACGTGCCCATGGAGGTGCTCGGCCCTCCGGAGCTCGTCGACGCGGCGCGCACCATGGTGACGCGCCTCGAGGCCGCTGTTTGAGCTCGCGCGACGGGCGGGACCGTGGGCACCGGCTCAGTGGCCGAGCCCGGCCATGACCAGCGCGAGGTCGTAGAGGGCGAGCGTGACGCAGGCGAGGAACAGGACAAGGACGATCCTGGCCACGACGCGCTCGCCGGCGGAGCTGCCGTAGGACCGGTGGCGCTCCGCGTGGGGCGCGCCCCTCGGTCAGCCTCGACCGCGGTCTCCGCGGCGGGGGGAGCCCTCCTCGAGAACGCGCTTGAGGGCCGCGCAGTGGTCGCTGAAATGATGCTTGAGCGTCACCGCGAGCAGCGGCTCGGCGAGTCGCATCGCCCCATCCGGCCGTCCGTGCACGGTGAACCGGACGAGCGTGCCGGCGCCCGTCGGAGCGAAGGTGACCCGCGCGTCGACGAGCAGCGGTCCCTCGAGCATGGTGAGGGCGAAGACGCGTGCCGGATCGAACTCGGACACTTCGGCAAGCGAGGTGAACTCGGCTCCGCCGGGACCGCGGTGCACCTCCCGGACGCGCGCCCCGAGCCGCATCGCGCCGCCGTCCTCGGTCCGGGCGGAGACCGTGTTGCGCTGCCAGGTCGGAAGCTTGCTCGGATCGGTGACGTGGGCGAACACCGCCTCCGGCGGGCGCACGATCTCGGTTTCGACGGTGAAGCTGATCATCGCTCTCGGTTCGCTCCGGGCTCCGCCGACAGCGCTGCGCGCAGCGCGCGCTCCTCCTGGCCGCGCAGATCGACGGGCGCCGCGCCGCGGCGATGCATGAGGATGCGGCGCTTTACCTCCGCCGTGGCCGGACCCGGGGCGCCCGCGACCTCGGCGAGCGCCTCGCGCCCGGTGCTGATCCGAGACACGACGCCGAGGGCGAGCGCCTCGTGGGCGTCGATCATGCGGCCGGTCAGGCAGAGATCGGCGGCGACGGCCGGTGGCAGGGCGGACACTGCCGCCGCGTAACTCGGCGGGATGTAGCGGCCGACCTCGGGAAACCCGAAGCGCGCGCTCGGCGCGGCAACGCGCAGATCACACAGCAGGGCGAGCGCGAAGCCGCCGGCGACCGCGGGACCGTTGACGAGCGCGACCAGCGGCTTGGGGCACTCGGCGACGGCGGAGAAGCAGCGGACACTGCTGTCGAGCAGCGCCTGGCGGTGCGCGTCATCGCCGCCGAACTGGGTTGTGTCCATCCCGGCGCAGAAGGCGCTGCCCGCGCCGGTCAGGCCGATCGCATTGATCGCGGACTCGGCGGTGAGCTCGGCGAGCGCGGCGGCGAGGGCGAACCGCAGCGCGATCGACAGCGCATTGCGCTTCTCCGGGCGGTTGAGCGTGATCAGGGCGGCCGGCCCGTCACGCTCGATCATCACGAGGTCCCGTGTCACGGCGGGCATTTCAACACACCGCCGACGAAACCCGCGGGGCGGCGATCAGGCGCGGGCGACCCGCAGGTGCTCCTCGCCCACGCGGACCTCGTCGCCGGCGACGAGCCGGCGCCCGCGGCGCGTCTCGGGCTCTCCGTTGACCGACACCGTCTCACGCCCGAGCAGGGCCTTGACCTCGGCGCCGCTGTCGATGACCCCGGCCAGCTTGAGCAGCTGCCCGAGGCGGATCGAATCGGTGCTGATCGGAACGTCGCGCATGCCGCGGACGCTATCGCGAACCTACACTCGAGCTGTCCCGACGGCGACGGCCGGTTCGTCACCCAGTCAATGACGGCACGATGCGCGATAACAGCGGCCGGGTTGCACAGCCGCGCGGCGGTCAGGTGGCTGCGGCGGTGATCGAGGACGTCTTCCGTGAGCACTGGGCGCGCGTGCTTGCGGCGCTCGTCGGTTATCTCCGGGACTTCGATCTCGCCGAGGAGTCCGCCCAGGACGCCTTCGCCATCGCCGCGGAGCGCTGGCCGCGTGACGGCGAGCCCGCCAATCCGATCGCGTGGCTGGTGGCGACCGGGCGCAACCGGGCGATCGATCGACTTCGGCGCCGGCGGACCCTGAGCGAGAAGACCCGAGAGCTGGCGCCGCGTGAGGACGAGGACACATCTGATCCGATGGAGGAGGCGACCGTGACCATCGAAGACGAGCGGCTCGAGCTGATCTTCACCTGCTGCCATCCGGCGCTGGCCATGGAGGCACAGGTCGCGCTCACGCTGCGAGCGGTCGGGGGCCTGAGCACGGCGGCGATCGCGCGGAGCTTCCTCGTGCCCGAGGAGACGATGAAGCGGCGCCTCACGCGGGCGAAGACGAAGATCCGGGCGACGCGGATCGCCTTCGCCGTGCCTCCGCCGGAGACGCTCCCCGATCGGCTCGCGGCGGTCCTCGCCGTCATCTACCTGATCTTCAACGAGGGCTATGACAGTCACGGGGAGCTCGCGACCGAGGCGCTCGTGCTCGGCGGTCTGCTCGGCGAGCTGATGCCCGATGAACCCGAGGTGCACGGTCTACGCGCACTCATGCTCCTGCACGACGCACGCCGCGAGGCCCGGCTCACCTCCGGCGGCGAGCTCAAGCTCCTGCCCGAGCAGGACCGCTCGCTGTGGGACGAGGACCAGATCGAACGGGCGCGAGGGCTGATCGACCGCGGCCTCGCGCTCCGCGGCCGCGGCCCTTACCTGCTCCAGGCGGCGATCGCCTCACTGCAGTGCGAGCCGGACATCGACTGGCCGCAGGTCGCGCTGCTCTACGGCGAGCTCCAGGCGTTGACCAGGTCACCGGTGGTCACGCTCAACCGGGCGGTCGCGATCGCCGAGGCCGGCGCGCCCGCACAGGCGCTCGCCATCGTCGACGCCCTCGACCTCGAGCAGTACCGCTACCTGCACTCCACGCGTGCCGAGCTGCTCCGTCGTCTCGGCCGGCTGGGCGAGGCGGCTGCGGCTTACTCCCGGGCGCTGGCGCTGACCGACTCCGCGCCCGAGCGCTCGTTTCTCGAGCGGCGGCTCGCCGAGCTGCCGCCCGCCTCGCTCACCTGAGGCCCATCGGCTCCAACGGAGCCGGTCGTCCGAGGTGGAAGCCCTGGGCGCGGTCGACGCCGATCTCTCGCAGGAGCTCGAGCGTGCGGACGTTCTCCACCCCCTCCGCGATGGTCGACATGTTGAACCCCGCGGCGAGGTTGACGATCGCCTGGACGACGTTGCGGCTCGCGGGATCGTGTTCGAGGTCGCGGACGAACTCGATGTCGATCTTGAGGTAGTCGATCGGCAGCTGCTTGAGATACGTGAGGCTACCGTAGCCGGTGCCGAAGTCGTCGAGCGCGAGCTCGCAGCCGAGCGCGTGCAGTTCAGCGACGAACTCGCGCGCGGTGCGCTCATCGCTGACCAGCGCCGTCTCGGTGATCTCGAACACGAGCCGGGACGGGTTGGCGCCCGTGCGCGCGAGGGCGCGTCGAATGTGTGTGAGCAGGCGGGGGTCGCTGATCGACCGCGCCGACACGTTGAGCTCGACCGACGCGCCTCGAGCGGCGAGCTCAGCCGCCCGGTCGATCACCCAGCGGTCGATGTCGGCGACGAACCCGTACTCCTCGGCGATCGGGAGGAAGGTCGAGGGGAGCACGAGCTCGGGCTCGGCGTCTTCCTCGGGGAGGCGCATTCTCAACAGCAGCTCGTGCTGCACCGTCCCGCCCGCGGCGAGATCGACGATCGGCTGAGCGTAGAGGACGAAGCTCTCGTCGCTGAACGCCTCCTGGAGGCGCTGCACCCAATTGAGCGTCTTCAGCTCCCGCCGCAGACGCGCCGACTCCGCCCGGCGTTCGTCGGCGTCCTCGAGCACCCCGGCGTCTCCACGGGTGGCATCGTCGCTCACGAACCGCGCGTACTCCTCGGCCAGGCGCCGCTCGGTCACGTCCTGGTGGGCGACGACGACGCCGGGGGGCCCGCCGGGTCGGCGGCGCGCGGCATGCAGAAGAAACCACCGGCGCTCGGACGCGCCGTGGCACGGATATTCGAGCTCGAGGGTGTCGCGCTCGCCGGCGAGCAGCTCCCGCAGACCACTCTCCACCTCAGTCGCGGCGGGATCGCCCGCACGCCGGCAGACGCTGAGGTAGTTGCGGCCGAGCTGATCGTCGTGACCACCCTCGCGCCGGCCGAACTCGCGCCACCGCTCGTTGACGGCCACGATCACGCCGCGCTCGTCGAGAACCGCGATGTGCGCGGAGAGGCTGTCGAGCGTGGCCTGCCAGAGGTCGCCGCCGTCATGGATGCGCTCGCCGGTGAGCACGCTCGCGGTGACGTTGTCGATCGTGCCCCGGACCGCGCACACCGCCCGCTGCTCGTCGCAGACGGAGTGGAAATCGCTGCGGAGCCAGTGGGTGGAGCCGTCACGGGCGGTGAGGCGAAAGTCGAGGCGGCCCTCGCCGGTCCCGCGGGCGAGCAGGTGGTTGATCGCGCTGCGCGCACGGCGTCGATCCTCGGCCGGCATCGCGGCCAGCACGTCGCGCATCGTCATCTCGCCGGAGCGCACGGTGCGGATGAGGGTGCACGGCTCGGCGGTGAGGATGCGGTCTGTGTGGGGATCCCACTCCCATGACGTGTCCGCCGCCACGGGGGACCGACCGGGTCCGGCCGAGACGGTGATCGCCGGCGCGGCGGGGATCCGGCGCCGGTGCGCCGCGATCGCGGTGAAGCACGCCGCCACGGCGGTCGGCGAGCCTCGACGATCGCGCAGCACCGTACACCGCGCCGCGAGACGCAGCGGGTCGTCCTCGGCGGTGCGAATCTCGAGCTCGCCCCGCCAGCTGCCGAGGGCGAGCAGCCGCGCGGCGATGACCGGCGCGATGATCTCGTCCTCTGGGGCAAGGGCAACCGACGTGATCGGGGCTCCGATCATCTCGGCCGCCGTCCGTCCGTACAGCTCACCGGCCGCCGTCGTCCAGTGGGTGATCGTCCCCGCCGGGTCGGTGGCGACGGCCGCGATGCCCAACGCGTCGATCAGCTCCATCTGGGGGAGGGTCACGGCGGGGGACGCGGTGGCTCTGGCCTTGATACCGCCGAGGACCACGCGCCGGTGGGGTTGCCCTACGCGCGTCATGAGCTATCGGGATAGGAGAGGGTGAGGTGTGTGGAGGTTTTGTACCGAGCGAGCGCCCCTCCCGATCGCTGCACGGAGACGTTCGCCCCGCCGCCGAACACTCCTCCCCGCGGGCGCGATCGACCAACCGCGTGCGTCGACCGCGGCGCCGCGGCGGCCGGCCGGATAACGCGGGCCGAGAGTGGGTATCCCACAGCGGGTGTCCGGCACCGCCTCCTACTCTCCCGACGATCCGAAGCCGCTGAGCGGCTACGCGATCCTGCTGCTCATCTTCCACGTGGGCGTGGCGCTCATCGCCGCGTTGTTCATGCGCTCGCGCAAGCGCCTGCCCGAGCGCATCCCGGCCGCGGACGTCGCGCTCATGAGCATCGGGACGTTCAAGGTCAGCCGATTGGTGACCAAGGACAAGGTGACCGCCGCCGTACGGGCGCCGTTCCCCGAGTACGAGGGTCCGGCCGGGCCGGCCGAGGTGTCCGAGAAGGCCGAGGGGACCGGTCTGCACCGCGCCGTCGGCGAGTTGCTCACCTGTCCGTACTGCATCGGGCAATGGGTGGCGACCGGCCTGCTGGCGGCCTACCTATGGCAGCCGCGGCTGACGCGGGCGGTGGCGACCCTGTTCGCCGTCGTCACGGGCGCCGATTACCTGCAACAGCTGTGGGTGGCCGTCGACAAGGCGGCATGAGGGGTGACCGGGGGCTGACCCGCCACCGTTTTGAAGATTGTGACGACGGGTACCCGCAAGGGACTGCGACACGGGGAATTATCCCTCAGGAGGTTTCTGACGTGGCAACTGCTTTGACTAATCGGGCTGCGCTGGGAGCACCCCCAGCCGCGGAACGGTTGGATTCCCGAGAACTGTTTCACCGCTGGCAGCAACGCGGTGACCAACGCGCGCGTGAGGAACTCGTCTCACGGTTCCTTCCGCTGGCGCGCAAGCTCGCCCGCCGCTACAGCGGTGCGCACGAGCCCTTTGATGACCTGATGCAGGTGGCGAGCCTTGGGCTCGTGAAAGCCATCGATCGCTTCGACGTCAGTCGCGGAACGGCCTTCTCGTCGTTTGCCGTGCCGACGATTCTCGGTGAGCTGAAGCGTTACTTCCGGGATCTCGGCTGGTCGGTGCACGTTCCCCGCGGCGCCCAGGAGATGGCGCTCAAGGTCGAGGACGGACGCCAGCAGCTGATGACGCGGACCGGTCGGCCGCCGACCGTTCCCGAGCTCGCGCAGTACCTCGAGCTCAGCGTCGAGGATGTGCTCGAGGCGCTCGAGACCGCCGGCGCGCATCACACCGCGTCGCTGGATTCGCCGCGCGACGATGGCGAGGACGAGTCGGGCACGCTGGCCGATGCCTTCGGGCAGATCGACGAGCGCTTCGAGCTCGTCGACAGTCAGGTCACGATCGCGGCGGCGGCGCGGCATCTCGGCGCCCGTGAGCGCCGCGTGCTCGTCCTGCGCTTCGTCGAGGACATGACGCAGAGCCAGATCGCCGACATGATCGGCGTCTCGCAGATGCAGGTTTCCCGCATCCTGCGCCGCGCGATCGATCAGCTGCGCGAGCTGACCCAGCTCGACACGCAGACCACCGGCTGAACGTCTCGCGAAGCACACTTCGCCAGTGTCCGGGCCCGCGCCGCAACGCGCGGGCCCTTCGTCTGCCTGAGGCGCGGTTTTCACGCCACATCAGACGGGTATCTGGGCCATTGACCAACCGCGATCCGAGCGACACTCGTAAGGCGTGGGGGTCCGACACCCTCAGGGACGCCGGCGGTGACAGCTGGCCCGCGGACCAGGACAGCACGCTTCAGCTCTGAGGCCGGGCCGGCCCGCGCGGTGGACCCATTTGCCGAAAGAGCCCCCAATCTCAGCCGTGTCGCGCCGCCGTCCGGGTGGTGCTCAGCTCGAACCAGATCCGCGTCGCGTTCCCGACTTGCGCGACGCCCCAGCGCTCAGCCAGCCAGTCCAGGACCCGCAGGCCCCAGCGTCCAGGCTCGCTCGGCTGCTCGTCGAGAACGAACCCCAGACCGGCGCCGGACACCACGCAACGGACGTTGCCGGCGACCCGGAGATCGATGAAGATCGGTTCGTTCTTATCCTTGAGGCCAAATCGCATACCGTTGGTCACCAATTCGCTGACCATGAGCTCAAGCTTCTCGAGCGTGGGACGCGAAACCAGCCCCGAGCACTCGCGGTCGATAATCCGTCGGGCCCAGGCGGGACCATCGGGGCCGGGCTCGATTCTGTATATGGCGCGGACGCACCCGGACATGGCTGAGATGTCGTCACTACCCGAAATCGACACGCAACATCTTTCGGTGTTGGAGCTGCCGTGAGCGAGCTCGACGGGAGCGCCATCACGCCGACCGGGCCGAGCGTGCGCCTGGAGCTCGAGAGCCGGCCGGAGACGCTGACGCTCGTACGCGGAATGCTGGGCGGCGTCGCCGAGTGGCTGACCATCGACCCGGAGCTGCTCGACGATCTCAAGACGGCGGTGAGCGAGGCCTGCAACAACGTCGTGTTGCACGCCTACCCCGATGGCTCCGGGCCCCTCGACGTCGAGCTCTACCTCGGCGACGGGCAGATTCACGTCGTCGTGCGCGACGCGGGCACCGGGCTCGACGCGACGCCGCTCGACGACGACCGCTTCCAGGGGGTCGGGATGCCGGTGATCCGCGCGCTGACCGAGACGGCACAGTTCCAGACGCGGCCCGAGGGTGGGACCCAGGTCACGATGGCCTTTGCCGGCACCCGGGATGGCAAGCCGCTGTTCCAGCCGCCGGCCGACGCGGTGGCCGATGACGGGTTCGCTGACAGGCTGCGCGGCGACGCTGTCGCGTCGGTGTCACCTCCGACGCTCGTGGCCGGCGTGCTCGGGCGGCTCGCCCGGGCGCTGGCCGCCAACGCACGCTTCTCGCTCGACCGGTTCTCCGACGTCTACCTCGTGACCGACGCGATCGCCGCGCACGCCGAGGGCTTTGCCGATACAGAGCGGGTGTCGTTTGCGCTGACCGCCGGCGGGCGGCAGCTCGAGCTCGTGCTCGGTCCGCTCCGGGCCGGGAGCGGCAACGAGCTCACGGCGCCATCGGCCGAGAACTCCCGATCGCCGCTGCAGCTGCTCAGTGATCGGCTCGAGGTCGAACCGCTCAATGGCGCCGAGATGCTCCGCGTCGTGATGATCGACCACCGCCGCTGGGCGGCGGCCGGCGACCCCGACTGATCGTTCAGGATCCGAGCAGCTCGTCGAGCGACGCGGCGACCTCGAGACGGTCGGCCACGCCGGTGAGGGTGAGCAACCGCTGCACCTGCTGCGGGCCGCGGATGAGGGCGAAGCGCTTGCCGGCCTTGACGGCCGCCTGCTGGGCCTTGACGAGCGCGCTCAACCCGGTCGAGTCCATGAAATCGAGGCCGTGGAGATCGACGACGACAAGCTCCACGTCGGAGTCCATCACCCGGAGAAGCTCTTCCTCGAGCGCGCCGCTCGTCGAGAGATCGAGCTCTCCGCTGACGGCGATCACACTCGCGTGGCCTTCGTAACGCACCTCTACGCGGAAGTGGCTCTGCACGCTGCGCGAGCCTACTGATCTGAGCGGCGCGGTGCGTACGTCGCCGCCCATCTGCTTGAGAGCCGCCCCCACCGGGTAGCTCCCTTCCGGCGCCGGAGAGCGCCCGATGGCATCCGACAAGGAGGCGAAATGGTTGCTCTGCTGGTACTGCTGTTGATTCTTGCGCTGTTCGGCGGACTCGGGTTCGCCGCGCACTTCCTGTGGTTCATCCTCATCGTCGCCCTCGTGCTGTGGGTCATCGGCTTCTTCGTCGGAGGAGTGGAATCCGGCGTGGGCCGACGCCGCTGGTACGGGCGCTGGTAGACGATCTCGAGCTTGACGGCGGCCGCGCCGGTGTCAGTCGGTGCGGTCGCCGGTCAACTCGTGCAGGCGCTTGAGTGACCGGCGGAGCAGGCGCGAGACCTGCATCTGCGAGACACCGACCCGGTCGGCGATCTCGCTCTGCGTGAGGTCCTGGCCGAAGCGCAGGAAGAGGATCTCCCGCTCACGCTCGGGCAGCAGGCGGGCAGCGGCAAAGATTGTCGCCTGGTCGTCGACGAGCGCGAGGCGCTCGTCGGTACCGCCGAGCGAGTCGAGGCGCGTGTTCGCTCCCTCCTCGTCGGACTGGGCCGGCGCGTCGAGCGACACGGCGTCGTAGGCCTCGGCGGCCTGGAGGGCGTCGAGGACATCCTCGTCGCTCATCTCGAGGTAGAGGGCAAGCTCCTGCACGGTCGGCGCGTGGCCGGAGGCGACGGTCATCTTGCGCTGCGCGTCGAGGACCTTGCGGGCACGCTCCTGGGCGCCGCGGTCGACGTGGAGCGCCCAGCCGGCATCACGGAAGTAGCGCTTGAGCTCACCGACGATCGTCGGCACCGCGAACGAGGTGAAGGCAAAACCACGCTCGGGGTCGAAGCGCTCGACCGCCTTGACCAGGCCGAGGCTGGCCACCTGCACGAGATCCTCGAACGGCTCGCTCGAGGAGGAGTAGCGCCGGGCCAGTTTGCGGGCAAGCGGCAGATACCGCGCGACGAGCTCATCGCGAGCCGCGCGATCCTCCTGTCGTCGCCACCGTATGAATAGTTCCTCCGAGCCAGCCGCTGCTGCCGGGGCTCCGGAAGCCGCTGCGGTCATTGCTGACCCCCCTGTTAGGTGCAGACGTGTCTGTTTTAGCACACCGGACAACTGCTGTTCGGGGTCTATTTGGCAGCTGTCGCCCGGGGCCCTGAGGCGATCCGCCGCCCATGCGCCGGCGCTCACGTGGCCGAGCGCAGCGGCTCGTGCTGGAGGGCGTCCGAGCTGCGGTCGTCCTCGAGCAGGTCGAGCACGGCGGCCTCGAGTCGCCGTCGGTCACGATCGTCGGTCGGGTCAATGTTCTGGAGCTCCTCGAGCGCGCCGGCGATCGTCCAGCCCGAGAGATACCGATCGAACACGCGCGGGTCGATGTACGACCGCCGGGCCACCGTCGGCGTGTTGCCGAGCATCTCGCTCACACCGCGGACGGCGCGGTCGACGACCCGCTTGCGCGCGGTCTTGGTCGCCGCCGAGGCGCGATCGGCGGCCACCGAGACCGCAGCGACGACGCTCGCGTTCCAGGTCCGGAAGTCCTTGGCGCTGAACTCGTCCCCGATGCCGGCCTTGAGGTAGTCGTTGATGTCGCTGGACCGGAGGCGGTGCCACCGTCCCCGCTCCCGGTAGGCGAGCAGCTCCGGCGGGCCGCCGCGGCGCCGGCGGAGGGTGCGCACGAGCTCGCCGGTCAGCGGATCGGTGATCTCCTGCACGCGCTGGATCCCGCCCTTGGCCGGGTAGTCGAAGACGATCGTCTCGCCGCGCACGCTGACGTGGTCGCGGCGCACCGTGGCCAGTCCGACGCCGTGATCCTCGTCAGCGTATTGCTCGCTGCCGACCCGGAAGAGGCCGACATCGAGCAGGCGAACCGAGCAGGCGAGCAACGCCTCGCGGGTCGGCTCACCGCCGCGCAGGTCCCGTGACACACGGCGCCGGAGCGTGGGCAGAGCGTGACCGAAGCGGAGCATCCGCTCGAACTTCTCGCGGTCCCGCCGCTCGCGCCAGTGCGGGTGGTAGAGGTACTGCTTGCGCCCGGCGGCGTCGACCCCGGTGGCCTGGAGATGGCCCCAGGGATCGGTGCAGATCCAGACGTCCTCCCAAGCCGGTGGGATGGCGAGCGCCCGCACGCGCTCGAGCACGTCGGCGGCGTCGACGCGCCTGCCGTCTTCCTCGAGGTAGCTGAAGCCCTGGCCGCGGCGCACCCGCCGCAGACCCGGCCCCGAGCAATCGGAGCGTCGCAGGCGACGACGTGGCGCGGTCGCGGTCACCGGTTCCCGCTACCCGGACGGCCCTCGGGAGATGCAGCCGCTGCGCCACCGCTCCATGCCGAACGCGGCCGGACGTGCGAAAGGCCCGCACCGAGGTGCGGGCCTTCCGGGCAATTCGACGGCCGGCGACGCGTTGGAGCTCCGCGTGGCGCCCGGCGCCGCCCCGGCGCGGAGCCCGAGCCCCGCCGCTAAGCGAGGTTCGTGATCCGCCCGGCGACGTCGCCGGCGTCGCTGCGCAGGCTGTTGGCCTGCCGCGTCGCCTCGCGCCGCACGCTCTTGACGTCGTGCTCGAGGTCACGGCGGCGGCGCTTGACCGTGCGCTGGCTGCGGTTGAGGATCCGCGCGCCGCGCCGCTCGAAGCGGTTCAGCTCCTTGGTCACCCGGTCGAGCCGGGTGTACGTCTGGGCCGTCTGCGCGATCGAGTCACGCAGCTCAGCGGCGGCGCCGAGCTGGATCAGCAGCGCCCGCTCGGCCTGGCGGCCGACGGCGTCGAGCCGAGCCGCGGCGGCCTCGAGCCCGCGCCCGACGGTGCGGGTCGCCTGACGCGTCGTGCGCTCGGCCGCGCGGGTCGTCTGCTGCGCGGAGCGGGTGCTCGTGCGGGCCGTCGTCCGGGCCGAACGCGCGGTCGCGCGGGCCGAGCCCTTGGTCGTCGACGCGCTCCGGGCCGCGGCGTTCCGCTTGCGCGTCGCCGCAGCTTTCTTCGCGGTTGCCTGCCTTTGGGTGCGGGTCTGTTCCGCCATTTGTGCTCTCTCTTTCGGATCTCGATTTCGTCGTCCATAAGAGGCCTACCCCGCCCTCTACTACCCAAACGTGCGTTCGTGTGGCGATCGTCACGTGTCTCCCCGCCATACTCAGACCCCATGAGCTCGTCCGCCGGTTTCACCTCTCCGCTCGGCGAGGCGCTCGCGCCGGATCTGCTCGAGCGGTTCACCCGCTACGTACGGATCGAGACCCAGTCCCGGCGGGACCGGGAACGCTCGCCGAGCACCCCCGGCCAGCTCGACCTCGCCCGCGTGCTCGTCGCCGAGCTCGACGACCTCGGTCTCGACGACGTGCGGCTCGACGACAACGGCTACGTGACGGCCACGCTCCCGGCCAGTCGCTCCGCCAACGGCAGCGTCATCGGTCTCGTCGCCCATATGGACACGAGCCCGGACGCTCCCGGGGCCGGCGTCGAACCGATCGTGCATCGCGCCTACGACGGCGGCGTGATCGAGCTGCCGCGCGGCGGCACCCGCCTCGACCCCGCGACGATGCCCGAGCTCGAGCGCAAACGCGGTCACGACATCGTCAGCTCGAGCGGCGACACGCTGCTCGGCGCTGACGACAAGGCCGGGGTGGCGATCATCGTCTCGGCGCTCGCCGCGCTCGTGGCCGCGCCCGAGCGGCCGCGGCCGACCCTGCGCGTCTGCTTCACCCCCGACGAGGAGATCGGCGAGGGCGCCACGCTGTTCGACGTCGAGCGATTCGGTGCCCGCTGCGCGTACACGATCGACGGCTCGGAGATCGGCGAGTTGCAGGATGAGAGCTTCAGCGCCGTCGAGGTGACGGTGAGCATCGACGGTGTCGACGTGCATCCCGGCCAGGCGGCCGGCAAGCTCGTCAACGCGCTGCGGCTCGCCGGCCAGATCGTCGCGGCGCTTCCCGCCGACCGGCTCGCTCCGGAGGTCACCTCGGGCCGCGAGGGGTTCATTCACCCCTACGAGCTCTCGGGCACCGCCGCGCACGCCGAGCTCCGCGCGATCGTCAGGGACTTCGACGACGATCAGCTCCAGGCCCATGTCGCCCTGCTTGAGCGGACGGCGCGTGAGGTGCTCGCCACCCATCCGCGCGCGGCGCTGCGCATCGACGTCCACCGTCAGTACCGCAACATGCGCACCTACCTCGACGCGACGCCGGAGGTCGTGGCCGCGGCCGAGGAGGCGATCCGCGCCGAGGGCATCGAGCCGCAGCGGATGCCGATCCGCGGCGGAACCGACGGATCCCGCCTCAGCGAGATGGGCCTGCCGACGCCGAACATCTTCACCGGCGGTCACGAATACCACTCGGTGCGCGAGTGGGCCTCGCTCCAGGACATGGCGGCGGCCGCGGCGGTCGTCGTCCATCTCGCCGAGGTCTGGGCGCGGAGGGGGTAGGCTCTCGCGATCGTGAGCGCATCCGAGTCACTCGCCTCGCTCGACGGGGAGATCATGCTCGCCGCCGAGGCGATGATCCCCGCCACCGACGAGGGGCTGCTGCGCGGTGACGGCGTGTTCGAGGTCATCCGCGTCTACGACGGGCTGCCGTATGCGATCGAGGCACATCTCCAGCGCCTGCAGCGGTCGGCGCACAACCTCCGGCTCGAGGTCGACGTCGAGGCCGTCCGCGCCGACGCCCACCGCCTGCTCGCCCAGGCCGGCGTCGCGCCCGCCCACGAAGCCCTGCGCATCGTGCTCACCCGCGGCGGCCGGCGGCTGCTGCTCACCGAGCCGCTGCCGCGCAGCCCGGAACGCGTCCGGCTCGGCACGATCACCTACTCGCCGACCCGGGTGCTCGACGGCGTCAAGTCGTTGTCCTACGCCGCCAACATGCTCGCGAGCCGGCTCGCCCGCGAGCAGGGGTACGACGAGGCCCTGCTGGTCACCCCCCACGGCCGCGTGCTCGAGGCGCCGACGAGCTCGCTGTTCTGGGTGAGCGGGGGCGCGATCCTCACCCCGCCGCTCGAGGATCGCATTCTCGCCTCGATCACCCGCGCGCTCGTCATCGAGGCGATCGGCGCGCAGGAGCGGCCGTGCACGATTGAGGATCTCGCCGCGGCCGACGAGGCGTTCCTCGCCTCGACGACGCGTGAGGTGGCGCCGGTGGCGGCGATCGACGAGCTCGAGTTCGACGGCGTCGGGCCGCTCACGCAGCGGACCGCGAGCGCCGTCAGGGAGCGCATCCGGGCCGAGCTCGACGGCGGGTGAGAGTCCTCACCGTCATCGGCAACCGGCCGCAGTTCATCAAGGCGGCGGCGGTCTCCCCGGTGCTGCGCCAGGACCACGAGGAGGTCCTCGTCCACACCGGCCAGCACTTCGACGACGAGCTCTCGGCGGTGTTCTTCGCTGAGCTGGGGATCCCGGCGCCCGACCGTGAGCTCGGGATCTCGCTCGGGAGCAACACCTCCCAGACCGCGCGGATGCTCACCGCGCTCGAGCCGCTGCTGCGCGACGTGCGTCCGGACGTCACGCTCGTCTACGGCGACACGAACTCGACCCTCGCCGGAGCGCTCGCCGCCGCCCAGCAGGGGATTCCCGTTGCGCACGTCGAGGCCGGGATGCGGTCGTTTGACCGCGCGATGCCCGAGGAGGTCAACCGCGTGCTCACCGATCACGTCAGCGCGCTGCTGCTCTGCTCGTCGGAGGCGGCGGTCGCGAACCTCCGGCGGGAGGCGGTGACCGGCGCGATCGAGCTCGTCGGCGATGTCATGGTCGACGTCGCGCTCGCCGTCCAGCCGCGGGCGCGGGAGCGCCTCGATCTCGTCCGCGCCCGCGGCGTGCAACCGAACGGCTACGTGCTCGCGACCGCCCACCGCGCCGGCAACGTCGACGACCCCGAGCGGCTCGCGCGCCTCGTCGCGCTGCTCAGCGCGGTGCCGGAGACCGTGCTCATGCCCCTGCACCCGCGGACCGCCGCGCGCCTCGAGGCGACGGGCCTCCGCGAGCAGCTCGAGGACAGCGGCACCGTGCGGCTCACGCCGCCGCTCGGCTACGTCGAGCTCACCGCCCTGCTGTGCAACGCGCGCGCGGTGCTCACCGACTCGGGCGGCCTCCAGAAGGAGGCGTATCTCGCCGGCGTGCCGTGCGTGACGCTGCGGCCGAGCACCGAGTGGGTCGAGACCGTCGAGCACGGCTGGAACACGCTTGTCGACCTCGATCCCGAGGCGGCGATCGCGGCGCTGCGCCGCCCCGCTCCCAGCGAGCGCCCCGCGCTCTACGGCGACGGTCAGGCAGGAGCGCGCGTCCGCGACGCGCTTACACTGCACCTCCGATGAGCTCGGCCGCCGACCACCGGTCATCCAGATGAGCGAGCGGCCGCTGCGCATCGGCGTCGTGGGGCTCGGCTACTGGGGCCCCAACCTCGCCCGCAACTTCGCCTCACTGCCCGGCTGCGAGCTCGCCTGGTGCTGTGACGCCGCCGAGGAGGTGCGGGCGCGCGTCCAGGATCGCTTCCCGGGTAGCCGCTTCACCGGCGATCTCGATGACCTGCTCGGCGACGCGGCTCTTGACGCGATCGTCCTCGCCACCCCCGTGCCGACCCACGCGGACCTCGCGGTGCGCGTGCTCGAGGCCGGCAAGCACTGCTTCGTGGAGAAGCCACTCGCGCAGTCGGTGGCCGCCGCCGAGACCGCCGTGGCCGCCGCCGAGACCGCCGGACGCGTGCTCATGGTCGGCCATCTGCTCGAGTACCACCCCGGCGTGCGCAAGCTCAAGGAGCTCGCCGAGTCCGGGGAGCTCGGCAGCATCTATTACATCTACGGCAACCGGCTGAACCTCGGCAAGCTGCGGGCCGACGAGAACGCGCTCTGGAGTCTCGGCGCGCACGATGTCTCCGTCGTCCTGCATCTCGCTGAGGAAGAGCCCGAGCAGGTGCTCGCCCGCGGCGAGTCCTACGTGCGCGACGGCGTCGAGGACGTCGTGTTCTGCTTCCTGCGCTTTCCGTCGGGCCTCGCCGCCCATCTGCATCTGTCGTGGCTCGATCCCCACAAGGAGCGGCGCTTCACCGTCGTCGGCGCCCGGCGGATGGCGACCTTCGACGACATGGCGCTCGAGGGCAAGCTCACCGTGTACGACAAGGGCTTCGACGAGGACGCCCACGGCTACGGCGAGTACATCACCCGCAGCGGGGACATCTTCTGCCCGCGGGTGCCGAACGTCGAGCCGCTGCGGATCGAGTGCGAGCACTTCGTCCACTGCGTCCGCACCGGTGAGCAGCCGCGCTCGGACGGCGCGAGCGGCCTGCGGGTCGTCCGTGTGCTCGAGCAGCTCCAGCTCTCGCTCGACGAGTCGCGCCGCGGCGGCCGCGGCGCCTCCGGCCCGGGCGGTGCCCGGTGAGCGGCGACGGCGGTGCCCGGTGAGCGGCGACGGCGGTGCCCGGTGAGCGGCGACGGCGGTGCCCGGTGAGCGGCGACGGCGGTGCCCGGTGAGCGGCGACGGCGCCGCGACCGCGCACGTCGATCCCGGCGCCGAGGTCGCCGCCGACGCGGTGATCGGCCCCGGCGCCGTCATCCACGCCGGGACGCGGATCGCCGCCGGTTGCACGATCGGCGCGGCCGCCGTCATCCATACCGGGACGACCGTCGGGACCGGGTGCCTCGTCGAGGACCATGCCGTGCTCGGCAAGCGCCCCCGGCTTCGTCCCGGCTCACGTGCGGCCGGCGAGCTCGGCGAGCTCGTGCTCGGCGACGGCGTCACGGTGTGCTGCGGCGCGGTGCTCTACGCCGGCTCGACGATCGGCGCGGCCGCGATCGTGGGCGACCAGACGCAGGTCCGCGAGCGCGTGCAGGTCGGTGAGCGGTCGGTGATCGGGCGCGGGTCGGCGGTCGACTTCGACACCCGCATCGGCGACCGGGTGCTGATCCAGACCGGGGTGTACGTGACCGGCGGCTCGGTCGTCGAGGACGATGTCTTCCTCGGTCCCGGGGTGTACACGACCAACGACGACGCGATGGGCCGTCATCCGCGCGGCGAGCCTCTGCGCGGCCCGACCTTCCGGCGCGCCTGCCGGGTCGGCGGTGGCGTCGTTCTCCTCCCCGGCGTCGTCGTCGGCGAGGAGGCGTTCGTCGCCGCGGGCGCGCTCGTCACCCGTGACGTCGCCGCGCGCGCGGTGGTGATGGGTGTCCCCGCTCGCGTCGTGCGCGAGGTTCCCGACGAGGATCTGATCGAGCGCTGGCGCTGAGCCGGGCGCGGTCAGGCGCTCGCCGAGGCCGCGGCGGGATCGCCGAAGCCGGGCGAGTCCGCGGCCGCCGAGGTCCAGATCACCTCGTCACGTCCGGGGCCGACGCCGATGAGCGTGATCGGGACGTGGACGAAGTCGGCGATGAATCGCAGGTAGTCGCGCGCGGCCTGCGGCAGCTCCTCCTCGGTGCGGCACTCGCGCAGATCCTCTCGCCAGCCCGGGAGCTCCTCGTACTCGCCGGTCGAGTGGTGAAGCACGGTCTGGTGATAGGGAAAGTGGTCGAGCTCGAGACCCTCGGGGCCGCGGTAGCGCGTGCAGATGCGGATCGTGTCCATACCCGAGAGCACGTCGAGCTTTGTCACGGCGAGGGCGGTCAGCGAGTTGATGCGCGCGGCGTAGCGCAGCGCGACAAGGTCGAGCCAACCGACGCGCCGCGGTCGCCCGGTCGTCGTGCCGTACTCACCCCCGCGCTCGCGGATCTCCTCGGCGATCTCCCCGTCGAGCTCGGTCGGGAACGGCCCCGAGCCGACGCGGGTCCCGTAGGCCTTGGTCACGCCCCAGATCTCGTCGATGTCCTTGGGCCCGACGCCAGCGCCGATGCAGGCGGACCCAGCGATCGGGTTCGAGGAGGTGACGAACGGATATGTGCCGTGATCGATGTCGAGCATGGCGCCCTGGGCACCTTCGAAAACGACGAGCTGGCCGGCGTCGAGGCGCTCGAGGACGAGCCGGCTCGTGTCGGCGATGTAGCGCTCGAGCCGGTGGCCATACGTGAGGTACTCGTCGGTCATCGCCTGCAGATCGAGTCGCGGATCCCGCGCGAACGGACGCAGCGACAGACGCTTGGGGTCGAGGGCGGCGACGATCTTCTTCTTGAGGATCTTCTCGTCGAGCAGGTCCTGGACGCGAATTCCGAGCCGCGCCGCCTTGTCGGCGTAGCAGGGGCCGATCCCCCGCCGGGTCGTCCCGATCTGCAGCTTGCCCAGCTTCGCCTCGCCCGCGTGATCGAGCAGCAGGTGGTAGGGCATGATCAGGTGCGCGTTGGCGGAGATCTTCAGCGCGCTCGTGTCGACGCGGCGCCGGCGCAGCTCGTCGAGCTCATCGGTGAGGACCTTGGGGTCGATCACGACGCCGTTGCCGATCACGCACAGCTTGCCCGGATGCAGGATGCCCGAGGGCATGAGATGGAGCTTCCACGTCTGCCCGCCGCGCACGATCGTGTGCCCGGCGTTGTTGCCGCCCTGGAAGCGAACGACCGCGTCCGCCCGCTCGGCGAGCAGGTCGGTGACCTTCCCTTTGCCTTCGTCGCCCCACTGGGCGCCCACGAGCACGATTCCTGGCATACGCGCAAATGAGTGTACGAGGGCCGGGGGCGGCGCTACCGTTCGTCGCGTGGACGAGGATCGAGAGGCGGCCCAGCTGCGGGAGCAGCAGCGCGAGCGCGAGCGTCACGAGGCCGAGTTGGCTCGCGCGTCTCAGGACCCCGATGAGACCGCCCAGCACGAACGCCGCGCGTCCAAGGCCGCCTACCTGCGCGAGAAGCTCGAGCAGCGCGAGCAGTCTGAGCGGGGCTAGCGCGAGCTCGCCATCC
Organism: uncultured Solirubrobacterales bacterium; assembly: GCA_963752905.1. GTDB lineage: Bacteria > Actinomycetota > Thermoleophilia > Solirubrobacterales > Solirubrobacteraceae > Palsa-465. The sequence continues at coordinate 15,587 of CAVWAC010000001.1, read as the reverse complement.
GACATCGCCTACGAGGTCCCACGGATTCCGGCCTCGGCCGGCGCCCTCATCTTCGACGCCGCCGGACGGCTGCTGATCCTCAAGCCGACCTACAAGAAGGGCTGGACGATCCCCGGCGGCCAGATCGACGCCGTCGGTGAGTCCCCGTGGGAGGCGTGCCGGCGCGAGACCCGCGAGGAATGTGGGCTCGAGGTCAGCCGCGGTCGGCTCGTGTGCGTCGACTTCCGCCGCCCCCGTCCGGATCGCCCCGGCGGCGTCCGGTTCCTGTTCCACTGCGGCGTGCTGGCCGATGCTGAGCTCGCCGGCATCCGCCTCGAGGACGGGGAGATCGCCGAGCACCGCCTGCTCGAACCTGCCGCGGCGGCCGAGCTTCTCCGCGGCCCGATCCGCCGCCGCGTCGCCGCTGGGGTCGCCGCCGCGCACTGCGTCTATCTCGAGGATGGGCGCCCGGTCGACGGCGTGGGCGCGTAGTGCGCGATCAGGCGAGCTTCAGTTCCAGCCGCCGGTCGTGACCGTGGAGCGGGAGCTGGAGGCACATCTCGGTCAGCCGGGAGACCGTCCGCTCGGAGATCTGCGCGGACAGTTGGTCGTGGTCGAGGTTGGTGGTGATGACCATCGAGCGCTCGTCCTCGTAACGGGCGTTGACGATCGAGTAGAGCTCCTCGAGCACCCACTCGGTCGTCCGCTCGGCGCCGACGTCGTCGATGTGCAGCAGGTCGACGGCGGTGAGCCGGTCGAGCAGATCGACGTGAGAGTGCTCGGCGCGGTGGGTGTCCCGGATCTCGTTGAGCAGCCGCGGGAGCGAGTAGATGGCCACTGAGCGCCCGGCCTTGAGCGCGGCCTGGGCGACCAGCATGGCCAGCGTCGTCTTGCCGGTCCCGGTCGGTCCGACGAACCACAGTCCCTGGCCGGCGTCGAGCTTCTCGTCGATGCGATCGACGAACCGGCGCGTCTCGGCGACGACGACGGCGGGCTCGATCTCGGTCACCGGCGGCCGGTCGAACGAGACGTCGCGGTAGCGGCGTGGGATGACCGCCGAGAGGCTGCGTGCCTTCGCCTGGGCCACTCGCTGGGGCCGGCAGCGGCAGTCGTAGGCCGTGTTCGTCTCGACGTCGTAGAGGAAGCCGGAGCCATCGCAGAGGTTGAACGGGCACTCGCTCATGCCGAGAACCGCTCACCCGCGTAGTTCATGAACTTGGGGTACTCCTTCTGGAAGCTGAGGACGACGTCGCCGACCGGGCCGTTGCGGTGTTTGGCGATGATGATGTCCGCCTCGCCCTGGCGCTCGGACTCCTTGTCGTAGTACTCCTCGCGGTAGATGAACATCACGAGGTCGGCGTCCTGCTCGATCGCGCCTGATTCACGTAGATCGGAGAGCACGGGCTTCTTGTCGCCGCCGCGCTGCTCGACGGCACGGCTGAGCTGCGACAGCGCGATGACCGGCACCTCGAGCTCACGGGCGAGGCCCTTCAACCCGCGCGAGATCTGGCCGACCTGCTCGACCCGAGACTCGACCCGGCCCTCGTGGCGCATCAGCTGGAGGTAGTCGATGATGACCAGCCCGAGGCCACCCTCGACCTGGTGGTGGAGACGGCGGGCCTTGGCGCGGATCTCGAGGACGCCAGTGTCGCTCGAGTCGTCGATGAATAGCGGGGCGTCGGCGAGTCGCTGACAGGCCTCGAGGATCTTCGGCCAGCGGTGCTCGGCGACCTTGCCGCGCCGGAGCTCCTCGCCCTTGATCCGGGCCTGGGAGGCGACGAAGCGCTGGGCGAGCTCGGACTCGGACATCTCGAGCGAGAACAGGGCCACGGCGTGGCCGGCGAGCACCGCGTTCTCGGCGACGTTGGCCACCAGCGCCGACTTACCCATCGAGGGGCGGGCGGCGACGATGACGAGGTTGCCCGGTTGGAAGCCGCCGGTCTTCTCGTCGAGGTCCTTGAAGCCGGACGGGGTGCCGGTGAGCGCGGTCTTGAGCACCGACAGCCGGTGCAGCTTGTCGGTCTCCTCGTGGAGGATGTCCGCGATCGTCCGGATCTTCTTCTGGCGGTCGTCATGGGCCACCTCGAGCATCGACTGCTCGGCGCGTTCGACAAGCTCCCGGGCCGGCGCCTCGCGCTGGAGGACGCTGGCCTGGATCTGGTACGAGGCGGTGAGCAGCGCGCGCATCTGGGCCGTGTCCCGGACGATGCGGCCGTAGTCCCGGGCGTGCCCGGCGGCCGGGACCCAGCCGGCCAGTTCCTCGATCGCCGCCGGCCCGCCGACGTCCTCGAGCCTGCCCTCCGCACGCAGCCACTCGGCCACGGTGAGGTGGTCGATCTTGCGGTCGTTGTTGTGGAGGTCGAGCATCGCGCCGAACACGAGCGCGTGCTGCTCGCGGAAGAAATGCTCAGGGCGCAGGTGCTCTTCAACGAGCAGCGAGAACAGGTGGCGGTCGTCGAGCAGCACGGCGCCGAGCACCGACCGCTCGGCGTCGAGGTTGTGGGGCGGGACGGCGATGTTCTCGACGGCGCTCACGACTGATCGAGTGTAGGTTCGAGGGAGGCGTCAGCGAGGAGGACGTTCCCGCAAGCAGCGGGGAGTTCCTTGACCAGGGATCTGCGGGCGCCGATCGACCGGGGACGTGGCCTGGGACCGATCCACCGCGGCGGGTCGCGCGACGGCAGGGACCAGCAACCGCCTCGGGCAGCGGCGCGACCGTAGCGACCAGCAACCGCCTCAGGCGATGGGATCCGACGCGATGCGGGCGAGGCCGAGGGTCGCGCTCGCCTACGCGGCGACGACCATCGTCTTGATCGTCGCCGTCACCTCGTCGGTGACCTCGACGACAACCATGTAGGTGCCGATGTTGCGAATCGGCTCCTCGAGGTGCACCTTGCGCCGATCGACCTTGATGCCGCGGGCGTCGCGGATCGCGTCGGCGATGTCCTGGGTCGTCACCGAGCCGAACAGGCGGCCGTCATCGCCGGCCTGCTGCGGGATCGTCAGCACCGTGCGCCCGAGCAGGGCGGCGTTCTCCTGGGCGCGCTCGACGGCCTCGCGCACCGCGCGCTCGGCCTGCTCGCGCCGGTGTGCGGCCGCCTCGATCGAGCCCTTGGTGGCGGGCTCGGCGAGCTTGCGCGGCAGGAGGTAATTACGCAGGTAGCCGGCGGAGACGTCGACGACCGCACCGCGCTCGCCGAGAGACTCCACGTCCTGGAGCAGAATGGCCTGAGGCATCGTCCCGCTCCGTCCTACCGGTCGCGGTCACGGTCACGGTCACGACCACCGCGTTCACGGTGATCGCTGCCGCCCTCGGCCACGTAGGGCAGAAGGGCGAGCTCCCGCGCACGCTTGACCGCCCGCGCAACCTGGTTCTGGTGGCGGCGGCAGGCGCCGGTGATCCGACGGGAACGGATCTTCCCCCGCTCGGAGATGAAGCGGCGAAGCGAGGACAGGTCCTTGTAGTCAACCTGGTCGACTCGATCGCGGCAGTACGGGCACGGCTTCCGCCGAGCGGAAGTCGCTCCACCTTTTCTGTCGCGCCGGCGAACCGGCCTTCTACGTTGCTTCGCCACAGTGCATCACCTAACTGGTCTCTTCTTGCTCTCGGTCAGCTGATCTCAGAACGGAATGTCGTCGTCAGCGGCTCCGGCACCCACGGAGGCGGATTCGAAGTCACCGGTGTCGATCGGGACATCGCTCTCTGCGGCACGGACGCTGCTGGAGAAGCCATTCCCGTTGGAGACGTCGTCACGCCCGCCGAGGAACTGCACGGAATCAGCGATGATATCGATCGATTGGCGCTTTTGTCCTTCGACTTCGTACTCGCTCCACTCGAGGCGACCGTCGATGGCCACCGGCCGGCCCTTTTTGAGGTACTGCGCGCAGTTCTCGCCCTGCTGGCCGAACACCGTGACGCGGAAGTAGTTGGGCTTCTCCTCCCAGGTTCCGGTCTGGTTGTTCTTCTTGCGCGTGTTGCAAGCGATCCCGAGCTTGCAGATCGCCAGGCCATTGCCCGTGCTGCGCAGCTCGGGGTCCCGGGTCAGGTTCCCGGTGAGCACGACGCGGTTGATGTTCATCTCGCGGCTCCTTTCGAGGCGGATTGAAAGCCTTGGCCGAGTCTAGGCCCGTCTAGGACGGCAACCCCGGGGATCCGCGGAAAATGGACGGAAACGTTGCCGTCATGGCACGCTCTCGTCGCTCGGCGGAACGAAGTCGTGACATCTCGGCCCCGGGGCGGGTGCCAGCCGGACGGTCGGGGCGGGCGCTCACCGAATCGTCCCGGGCGGCCACCGGCCGGGGGACGCTCCGGTGCGTCTACGCCTCGGATTCGTCGCCGCCCGACGGAGCGGCGGGGGCGGGAGCGGGAGCGGCCGCGCTGCCGGCGAGCACCGGGGGCGCCGCATCCGCTAGCTCAGGCGTGCCGGGCACGACCTTGATGATCCGGAACCGCAGCACCTCGTCGGCGATCCGCAGGCTGTGCTCGAGCGTCTCGAGCAGCGCGGGCGAGCCGGAGAACTGCAGCACGTGGTAATCGGCCTCCGCCTCGTGGCGGATCTCGAAAGCGAGCGGGCGCGTGCCCCAGTCGATGCTGCGCTCGACCACGCCACCGTCGTTGGCGATCGCGTTGTCGACCTCAGTGAGGATGCGCTCGCGCGCCTCGTCCGAGGCGGACCGGGACAGGAGCAGGACGAGGTCGTAGATGTGGGATTCGCGTGCCATGGAAACGTGCCCATGATGGGCGGCGGCCGACTATAGCAACGGCCCGCTGCTCCGCCGCCACGTCTCAGCCGGTACAACCCAAGGCATGGCCACCGTCGACGAGCCGATCCTCGAGTTCGGCGACCCGAGGGACTGGGAGCGCTGGATCGACGCCCACCACGCCGACGCGACCGGGATCTGGATGAAGATCGCCAAGAAGGGCGCCCCGGCGAAGACGACGACGCATCCCGAGGCGCTCGAAGTGGCCATCCGCTACGGCTGGATCGACGCCGTGCGGCGCCGCCACGACGAGCACTATTTCCTGCAGCGGTTCACCCCGCGCGGGCCTCGCAGCCGCTGGTCGCAGATCAATCGCGCCAAGGCCCAGCAGCTGATCGACGAGGGCCGGATGGCGCCCTCCGGCCTCGCCGAGGTCGAGCGGGCCAAGGCGGACGGCCGCTGGGCGGCGGCCTACCCCGCGCAGAGCCAGGCCGAGGTGCCGCCGGATCTTCAGGCCGCGCTCGACGCCCACCCCGAGGCGAAGGCGTTCTTCACGACGCTGACCGGAAGCAACCGCTACGCCTTCCTCCACCGCCTGCACCACGTCAAGCAGGCGGAGAACCGCGCGCGACGGATCGCCGACTACATCGCGCTGCTGTCCGAGGGCCGCACCCTGCTCGGGGAGTGAGAAGAAGCGTCCCCTCGGCGTGCTGCCCACGTCGAGTGGTCGATTGTGACGCGGCCCCGGGCCCGCTACCAACCTCAGCTCGGCGTGTGACCCTTGTGCGAGATGTCGGCCAGCTGCTCGTCGATCCAGTCGCCCGGGTTGCGCGAGGTGACGATCGAGCGCAGGCCCTCGAGCCGCCGCCGGCGCTCGTGCCCGGGCATCGTCAGCGCCGCGTGGATCGAGTCCGCGAGCTCCTGGATGTCGAACGGATTCACCGACAGCGCGTACTCGCCGAGCTCCTCGTGGGCGCCGGTGTTCTCCGAGAGGATCGAGACCCCCGCCCGCTCGTTGACCATCGGGCCCTCCTTGGCCACGAGGTTCATGCCGTCGAACATCGCGTTGACCATCAGCACGTCGTAGTGCTTGTAGGCGGCGACGGCCTCCTCGAGGTCGTCGCGGAGCTTGAGCTGGATCGGCATCCAGTCGGGCGAGCCGTGGCGGTGGTTGACGACGGCGACGACCGCCTCGATCCGCTCGAGGTACTCGGCGTACTCGGGCACGTCGGTCCGGGACGGCATCAGCTGGGCGATGAAGGTCACGCGCTCGTGGAACTCGGGATGCTGGTCGAGGAACACGTCGAAGGCGCTGAACCCGCGCAGGACGTTCTTGGACAGATCCGCCCGGTCGACGCGGAGGATGAGGTGCTCGCGCCGGCGGCGCAGGAGCTCCTCCTCGAAGGCGAGGGTGCGCTCGCGCTGGGCGGCGGACTGGATGGCCGCGCAGTCGATCGGCAGGGGGTAGTTCCGGACCCACACCTCGCGGTCCTCGGTGCGCACGACGCCGCCGGCGTGATCGACCTCGAAGTCGAACAGGTCCTCGCAGCACTGCAGGAAGTTGCGCCGGTAGGAGCGTGTGTGGAAGCCGATGATGTCGTTGGCGAGGATCCCGGTGTAGATCTCCTCGCGCATCATCGACGGCATCACGCGCCAGGAGTCCGACTGGCTCCACGGGATGTGCACGAAGTGGTGCAGGAAGGCGTCGGGCCGCACGCGGCGGATGAGCCCCGGCAGCGTGTAGAGGTGATAGTCGTGGACCATGACGATCGGGTCCTCGACATCCTCGATCTCCTCGAGCACCGCCCGCGCGAGGTCCTCGTTCACGGCGTTGTAGCCGAACTCGAAGGCCTCGGTCTCGTTGCGGCGGACGTCCGGCGCGTTCGAGAGATCCCAGAGGTAATGCTGGATGAACCACAGCATCGGGTTGGCGATGATGTTGTAGAAGCGGTCGTAGGCCTCGGCCTCGGAGGCGACGAGCTTGACGTTGTACTCGCCCCCGTCGGGCGCCCGGACGGGGAACGGCCGGCCGTCGTGGCGCTCGGCGAACTCGATGTCCTCCTCGGTCATCGCCGAGGCGATCCAGGTCACCTCGCGGTGCGAGGCGAGCCCGGTGAGCGCCGTGACCAGGCCGCCGGTGCCCCGCTTGATCTCGCCGCCCGGCTGGAAGGTCACCGGGCCACGATTGGAGACGAGGACGAGCGGCCGGGGCATCAGACGTCCATGTGCTCGAACAGCTCGAGCCAGTCGCGCAGGAGCCGCGGCATGAGGAAGTGGCGCCGCGCCCTCTCCTTGCCGGCCCGGCCGAGCCGCTTGCCGAGCCCGGGGTCGGCCAGGAACTCGAGGGAGCGCTGAGCGCACTCCTCGACGGTCGAGACGAGGAAGCCGGTCTCGCCGTCGGTCACCTGCAACGGGATCCCGCCGACGTTGCCGCCGATGAACGGGCGGGCCTTCCAGATCGCCTCGGTGACGGTGAGGCCGAAGCCCTCACGCGTCGACTTCTGGATCACCACGTCGCAGTGAGATTGGAAGGCGTTGACCTCGATCGCCCCTACATTGTTGAGGTTGTTGAGGATGTGGATGTCCGGGTCGCCGTCGGCGTGCGCGACGGTGGCGTTGAAGAAGTCCCAGCCCTCCGGATCATCGGTGGCCATCGAGCCGACGAGCGCAAGTTGAACCTCGGGCATCTGCTGCTTGACGATCCGGTAGGCATCGATCACCCCGAGCGGGTCCTTCCACGGGTCGAAGCGTGATACCTGGCACAGTAGCGGCCGGTCGACGTCGATCCCGAACTGGCCGCAGATGTAGACGGCGTCCTCCGGCGAGAAGGCCATGTTCTTCGGCGCGAGCGGATCGATCGCCGGCGGGATGATGTGAGGCTCGGCGGTGAGGCCGGCGGGCACGTAGGCGGGGATGTGGAACACCGCGGCCGGATAGCAGTCGAGGGAGGGCAGGAGCCGTTCGAGTGTCGCCGGGTTGGGCGTGGAGAGGTCGATGTGGCAGCGCCACACCCAGTTGCGCGCCTTCTCCGGGACGAGCGAGCAGACCGCGGCCGGCTGCGGGTCGTGGATGATGCAGAGGTCCCAGTCGCCGCTCAGCTCGCGCGCGTTGATCTCGTTGTAGCGCTCCCAGGTCTCCCACTGCTCGGGGGTGAGGTCCTGGGGATTGCCCTGGAGCGCGTTGTGCATCACCTTCGTGGCGTTGAAGAACTCCTCGCGCCCGTAGATGATCTGCCACTCGCAGTCGAGGCCGACGTCGATCATCAGCGGCACGAGGGTGTAGAGGATCTCCGACACGCCGCCGCCGAACGCGGTGGCCGACACGTGCAGGATCCGCTTGCCGGCGAGTCGCTGCGCGCGCTCGCGGATCTCCTCGACGAGCGGACGACCGACGATGCTGGCGTAGTCGGAGAGGTGCTTCTGGGCAACGATGACGGACTGGAGCATGTCCTCGTGGGGGGGTGACGGATGCGGGCGGCGGCGGCGCCACGATATCGGTCCGTCAACACGCACCCGATCCACGGCCGGTCGCTCACTCGCGCAGGCGGTTTCGATTACCCGCGCCGGGCGATCGGCTAACCCGCTGCGCTCAGCGTGCGCAGCGGACCGCCCCGGCACCCAACCGCGCCGCTCAGCCCCGCAGCGCTCGCAGCCGGGCGATCCCGTCGTCGACGGCGCGGACCAGCTGCCGGTGCAACTCGGGGTTCGAGGCGGAGATCGACGACATCTGGAACGCGTGGCCGGAGCCGAGCAGGCGGTGGCGGTCGAGTGGCTCGCCCCAGCCGTCGCTGACGACGCCCCCGGCCTCGATGAGGCACAGCCACGGCGCCGCGAGGTCATACGGCGAGTTGTTGAGCACCTGCCCCCCGCCGACGCGCTCGAACTCGGCGCGCATGCCCGGCACGTCGTCGATCAGCCGCGACCCCACCTCGATCACCGCGTCGAGCTGTCCGGTGGCGATCCGGGTCATGACGAAGGCCTGGGACCCGAGCTCGAACGTGCCCCCGCCAACCGACGAGGCGTCGATCAGCTCGGCCAGCACCTCGGCCGTCGCACGGGCCGGGCGGCCGCGGAAGCCGTAGCCCCAGAACATCCGGCGCAGCTCGGCGTTGCGAGTTGGCGCGATCGGCCGTGTCGCGCGCACGCCGGCACCGCGCGCGGCGAGGAACCAGTCGCCGGTCTTGATCTCCACGACGCAGCCCGCCTCGAGGTCGGCCATCGTCGGCTCGCCGTCGCCGAGCGGCGCGAGGGCGACCGCGACGCAGGCCGACTCGAGCCCGGCCATCGCGGGCCGCGTGCCGTCGATCGGGTCGACGATGAGCACGTGGGTGGCCTCGGGGGCGGCGATCAGCCCGCGGTCCTCGGAGTAGAAGGCCATCCGCGGCGCGCGCTCGGCGATGAAGCGGGCGAGCTCCGCCTCGGCCATCTCGTCGACCGCGAAGGTGATGTCGCCGCCGGCACCGTCGCCCTGCTCGGCCCGGCCCGCCTGTGACCCGAGCTCCGGCAGCACGCGCTGCCGGAGCGTGAGGGCGAGCTCGAGGATCAGCTCCCCGCGATCAATCACGCGCGCATCCCGCCCGCTATCCCGCGCCTACGGTCGGGATCTCGAGGGTGAACATCGTGTCCCCGGGCTGGGACTGAACCTGGAGGTGCCCGGACATGGGCTCGGCCAGCTCGCTGGCGATGGCCAGCCCGAGGCCCGAGCCCTGCGCATCGTCAGCGGTGTAGAACGGCTCGAAGATCCGCTGGGCCGCCTGGGCGTCGATGCCCTCGCCGTCGTCGCGCACGACGAGCCGCACATGACCGTCGTCGCGTCCGGCCGTGACGATGATCTGCGTGCCGGGCGCGGTGTGGGTGAGGGCGTTGTCGATGAGGATGCGCATGATCTGGGCGACGCGCACAGGGTCGCACTGAGCCTCGATCCGCCGCGCCGGCAGACGCAGCTCGATCCGCGAGTCGTGCTGGGCGAGCGTCGGCTCGAACTCTCCGGACACCGCACGCGTGAGCTCGCCGAGGTCGACCTGCTCCGGCCGCAGCTCGAGCGACCCGGCCTCGAGCCGGCTGAGGTCGAGCAGATCGACCGACAGCTTGCGCAGGCGCTCCACCTGGTCCTTGACCTGCTCGAGAAAGCGCTGGCGCGTCTCGGGGTCGAGGTCCTCGTCCTCGAGCAGTTCGACGAACCCCCCGAGGGAGAAGATCGGCGTGCGGAGCTCGTGCGAGGCGGTCGCGATGAACTTCTTGCGCGTGAGGTCGAGCTGGGCGAGCTGCCGCTGCATCTCGTTGAAGGCGACGGCGAGCTGGCCGAGCTCGTCGGTCGAGTCGACCGGGATCGGGTGCTCGAACTCGCCGGCGGCGACGCGCTCGGCCGCCCGCTCGAGCCGCTTGACCCGCTGGGCCATGGCCCGCGCGACGAGGTAGCCGAGGATGAGCGCGAGGGCGAGCGCGATCGCCCCCGCCACGAGGATCTGATGGCGGACGATGGCGACGTTCCCGAACGCGTCGGCGACCGAGTCGGAGTAGACGATGACCCGCACGATCCGGTGCTCGTAGCTGACCGGGTAGGCCGCCTCGGCCACCGTCCCGCCGGGCGCCACCTCGGTTCCGGTCTGCAGCGTGCCATGGCGGAGCGCCCGCCGGGCGACCGGGAAGCCGAGCGTCCGCGTCGCGCTGAGGTTGCTCGAGTCGGCCACAAGCGAGAGCTGCGGCCCGTGCGGCGCGACCGCCATCGAGACCGACAGGAGCGTCACCCGCACCCCGGACGCGAGCGCGGCGCCGTCGACCCGCGTCTTGATGACCGACAGCGGCTCGGGGCCGCCGACCGTGCCGGCGATCGGCCCCGACTGGCGCTCGGCGATCGCGGCCAGCTCAGTCAGCTTGCGATTGACCAGCCGCTGCTCGAGACCTGGCGCGACGTACAGGTAGAGGAAGGCGATCGCCAGGAACGTGATCCCGGAGAACACCAGCGCGAGCCGGTTGCTGAGCGAGATCCTCATCGCCGAGCGCCGTCAGAGCTCGGTGTCGCGGAAGCGATAGCCGACTCCGCGCACGGTGAAGAGGTACTCCGGGTCCTTTGGGTCGTGCTCGATCTTCTCGCGCAGGTGGCGGATGTGGACGTCGATCGTGCGGGGGTCGCGGTAGGCGGAGTCGCCCCAGATGCGCAGGAGCAGCATGTCCCGCGTGAACACGCGGCCGGGCGCGCGGGCGAGCGCGGAGAGGATCTCGAACTCGACGAAGGTGAGCTGAGCCTCGGATCCACGGACGCGGACCGACCGCTTGGGGAAGTCGATGCGGAGGTCCTGCACCTCGAGTGGAGCTTCGTCGGGCGCGGTCTCGTACGGCCGGCTCATCTCGGCCCGGCGCAACGCGGCCTTGATCCGGCTCGAGAACTCGCGCACCGAGAACGGCTTGGTGATGTAGTCGTCGGCGCCGAGCTCGAGCCCGAGGACCTTGTCGATCTCCTCGGACTTGGCGGTCAGCATGATGATCGGCACCGAGCTGCGACTCCGCATGCGCCGGCAGACCTCGAGGCCGTCGACCTTGGGCAGCATCAGATCGAGCACGACGAGATCGAACGGCTGCTCGTCGAAGCGGTCGAGCGCCTGCCGGCCGTCGGTCGCCTGGACGACGTCGTAGCCCTCCTTGCGCAGCGGGTAGGAGAGCAGGGTCTGAATCGAGTGCTCATCGTCCACGAGCAGGATGCGCGCTGAGCGGTCGACCATTCTCAGACTCCCTCGAGAGGAATCGTAGTGTGCGGCGCCAGTCGGGCTCGACCCGGCTTCGCGGTTAACCTCTCTGGCGATGCTGGATCCGCGCATCTACCGGACAGGCTTCGTCGCGGTCGGCCTCGCTGTCGTCGTGCTTGCGTTCTCCCTGCTCAACCAGCAGGGCCCCGCGGGCACCAGCCTCGCGCCCGAGGCGTTCAGCGGCACCAACGCGTTCTCGACGATGCAGAACATGGCCCGTAGTTACCCTCACCGGCGTCCGGGAAGCGTCGGTGACGACGCGCTGGCCACCGCCGTCGCCCAGGCGTTCCGCCAGGTCCACGGCTGGTCGGTGGCCACCGACGTGTTCAGGGCCAGGACGGTTGACGGCGTGCGGACGCTCGAGAACGTCACCGCCACGCGGGTCGGATTGCAGACCGGGACGATCCTCGTCGTCGCCCACCGTGACTCGCTGTCCTCGCCTTCCGAGGCCGATCTGTCCGGGACGGCCACCGAGATGGAGCTCACGCGAGTGCTCGCCGGTGAGACACAGCAGCACTCGATCGTCCTCGCCTCGACGAGCGGCTCGACCGGAGCCGCCGGGGCAGCGCGGCTGGCCGCCACCATCCCCGGTCCGGTGGACGCCGTGATCGTGCTCGGAGATCTCGCCGGCACACGGACAACGCTGCCGACGATCGTCCCGTGGTCGAGCGGCCAGCTCGTCGCGCCGACAATGCTCCGCAACACGCTGGCCGGCGCGCTCGGTGCGCAGGCCGGGTTGGCGCCGGGCGGGGCCAGCCTGGCCGACCAGATCGCCCACCTCGCGCTCCCGCTGACCACGACCGAGCAGGGACCGTTCGGAGCCGCCGGTCAGCCGGCCGTACTCCTGTCGGTCTCCGGCGAGCGATCGCCGGCGCCGAATGAGCCGGTGAGCGTCGATCGGATCACCGGCCTGGGCCGCTCGGTGCTGCAGACGGTCGGCGCGCTCGACGGCGCGGGCGCGGTGCCGGCGCCGTCGGCGTATCTGCTCTACCAGGGCAAGGTCATCCCGGCGTGGCCGGTGAGGCTGTTCGTGCTCGCGCTGATGCTGCCCGTGTTCCTCGCCACCGTCGACGGCCTTGCCCGCGCACGCCGCCGGGGCTATCCGGTTCTGCGCTGGGGGCTGTGGGTGCTGCTCGGCGCGGTGCCGTTCATGCTCGCCCTCGCCCTCGTCAAGTTCGTCCGCCTCACCGGCCTGCTCGACTTCGCCCCGCCGGGGCCGGTGTCCGGCGACGCCGTGCCGCTTCATGCCGGCGGCATCGCCCTGATGGTCGGGGCGCTGCTGCTCGTCGTCATCGGCTTCGCGCTCCGGCGACCGGTCATGCGCCTGCTCGGCGGCGGCCAGCGCCTCGGCTCACCGGTCAACGCCGGAGCCGGGGCGGCGACGCTCGTCGTCTTCTGCGTCGTGTCGCTGCTCGTGTGGCTCGGCAATCCGTTCGCGGCGCTGCTGTTGATTCCCGCGCTGCACTTCTGGCTGTGGCTCGTCGACCCCGACCTGCGCCTGCCGATCGCCGTCCGGGCGCTGTTCCTCGCGCTCGGGCTGGTGCCGTTCATCCTCGGGGTCCTCTACTGCCTGCACCTGCTCGGGCCGGGGGTGGGCCAGGCCCTCTGGAACGGGGTGCTGATGTTCGCCGGCGGTGCGGTGCCGCTGCGCGCGGCGCTCGAGTGGAGCGTCGTGCTGGGCTGCTTTGCCAGCGTGCTCGTGATCAGCGTCCGCGCGCTGCGCCAGGCGCGACCGGATGACCAACCGGTTACCGTACGGGGCCCGGTCACCTACGCGGGACCGGGCTCGTTGGGCGGCACGGAGTCCGCCCTGAGGCGATGAGACGGCTCATTAGAGATATCTCCTCGGTGTTGATCATCTCCGGCGTCCTGCTGGTGCTCGACGCCGGCGTGACCCTGATCTGGCAGGAGCCGATCACCGCCGTCGTGGCGATGATCAAGCGCAGCGAGATCAACAAGCGCTACCTCAGCTATCAGTCCAACCCGCTGACCAGCGCCGATCAGCACGTGCTCGACTCGCTCCGCTCGATGGACGCGCGGATGGCCTTCCTCGCCCGCCGTGAGCTGAGCCAGGTCCCGACCGGCGCGGCCGTCGGCCGGATCACCATCGACAAGATCGGGATCAGCTTCGACGTCGTGCAGGGGACCGACGAGGCGAGCCTCGAGAAGGGCCCCGGCCACTACCCGAGCACGGCCCTGCCGGGGCTCGGGCAGACGGTGGCGATCGCCGGGCACCGCACGACCTACCTGGCCCCGTTCCGTCACATCGACTCGCTGCGCCCCGGGGACCGGATCGTGCTGCACATGCCCTACGGCACCTTCACCTACGTCGTGCAGTACCACAGGATCGTGCTCCCCACCGCCCTGTGGGTGACGCGCAACGTGGGGTATGACCGGCTCGTGCTCTCGGCCTGCAACCCGCTCTACAGCGCCGCGCAGCGGATCATCATCTTCGCGCGGCTGCAAGAGGTTCAGCCCACCCGCGCCGCCCTCACCGCCGCGTAGCCCGCTCTGCATGCGTCCCGCTGACGCGCGGCATTTTTCCCCCAGTGATCGGGTATGTAGTCCAATAGGGTCCAGACCGGATCGAGTCGCCCTGGCACGCTGCCGATGCAGAATGGGAGCCCCTGGATGAAGGAAGAAGAGAAGGTGGCGGAAATCAAGGAACAACTCGAGCGAGGCGAATACGGGGTCGAACCCGACGCCGTCGCGGACGCGCTTCTGCGCCAGCTCCGCGAGCTCGCCGCCGCCCGCCGTGAGCGGGTCACCTCCCGCGATCGGGCCTGGGCCGCGGAGCTCGCGGGTCACATGTGGTGCTCGTATCCGGACAGGGCGCCGGCCTCGGCAAATGTCGCCTTCGGCGCCCCCGCGCGGACGCGTCCGATGAAGGTCAGCTCGACGCTCGTCGGCAGGCTGTCCCACAGCGTCGCGAGCACCGTGCGCGCGCTCGGCGGCACGCTCACGCACAGCTCGTAGTCATCGCCCGCGGTGGCCGCGAGCCGACGCGCGTCGGTGCCGAGCTGCGCGGCGACCTCGCGCAGGCCCGGGGCAAGCGGCAGCGCGTCGAGCGAAAGCTCGATGTGGACGCCGCTGCGCTGCGCGAGATGGCCGGCATCGGTGGCGAGGCCGTCGGAGAGGTCGATCATCGCCCGCGCGCCGCCCGCGGCGAGCAGCCGCCCTTCGCTGAGACGCGGAAGCGGGCGGGCGTAGCGAGTCCGGGCCGCGTCCGCGGCGTCCCCGGTCAGTCCGGCGCGCCCCTCGAGCAGGGCGAGCCCGGCCGCGGCACCCCCGAGCCGGCCGGTCACCGCCACGAGGTCGCCCGGTTGCGCGCCGTCACGGCCCACCAGTGCTCCGGGGTCCTCGCTCCAGCCGACGACGGTCACCGACACGGTCAGCTCCGGGGCGCGGGTGACGTCGCCGCCGGCGACGACCGTGCCGCAGCGCGCGGCCAGCTCGCGCACCCCCCCGATCAGCGCCAGCGCCTGATCCTGCGAGGTGCCCGGCGGCAGGCCGAGCGCGAGGTACGCCTCCCCGGGGTCGGCCCCCATCGCCGCGAGGTCCGACAGGGCGGCGGCCAGCGCGCGGTGGCCGATCTCCGCGTGGCTGAGCTCGCGACTGCGGAAGTGGACGCCGTCGACCATCGCATCGACAGAGGTGACGGCGTAGGGCCGGGCGCGGACGACGGCGGCGTCGTCGCCGATTCCGCGGATGAGGCGTGGGCCGTCGGCCGCCAGCGCCTGCTCGAGCGCGCTGATGAGCTCGAGTTCGCGCACCGCCGCGATCAGCGGTGGCGGTAGACGATCCGAGCGCGGTCGAGGTCGTAGGGCGAGAGCTCGACGCGGACCCGGTCCCCGGGCAGGATCCGGATCCGGAAGCGGCGCATCTTGCCGGCCACGTGGCCGAGCACGACGCGATCCATATTGTCGAGCTTCACGCGGAACATCGCGTTCGGCAGGGCCTCGACGACCTCGCCTTCCAGCTCGACTTTCTCTTCCTTTGCCATGTGTGCGGTTGCTCTTCGCTTCAGGGGGTTGTGCAGGCACGCGTGATGGCGAGCCGCGAGGAAAACGTAGCAGGGCAGAGCTTAGAGGCTCTAATGCTTCTTGATCCCGGCCCCGCCGGTGCTCTTCTTCCCGTTCCCGTTCCCGTTCCCGTTCCCGTTCCC